>NZ_JBNMQT010000004.1:0-282601 GCF_050205645.1 Mycobacterium heidelbergense | reverse complement strand
GGGTATGGCCGCGGCTGGGCACCGGGCTGCCCGGGCGCCGGGGCGGCGGGCGGCGGTACCGCGCCCGGCTGTCCCGGGGGGGACGGCTGGCCGGGCGCCGGCGGCGTTCCGGCGGGCGGGGCCCCGGGCGGCATACCGCCGGGCTGGGGCTGCTTGGGTTGGGCGCCCTGCGCCGGCACCGCGTTGAGCACCGGCCGGATGTAGAGCCTCGCGGTCTGACCCAGGTTGCGGGCCTCGTTCCCGTCGTTCCCGGGCACCGTGATGACCAGGTTGTCGCCGTCGACGACGACCTCCGAGCCGGAAACGCCCAGCCCGTTGACGCGCGCGCTGATGATCTGCTGCGCCTGCGCCAACGCCTCCCGGCTCGGGCGCGAACCGTCGGGGGTGCGTGCCGTCAGCGTGACGCGGGTGCCGCCCTGCAGGTCAATGCCGAGCTTGGGAGCGGCCCGCTTGTCGCCGGTGAGAAATACGAGCAGATAGACGCCGACGACCAACAACAAGAAGACCGACAGGTAGCGGGCGGGGTGCACCGGCGCCGAAGACGATGCCACGTTCCTTCATATCTCCTTGCGAATCGGTTTCTACCCCGACAGAGCCTACGTGGCGTCCTAGGAATCCTCGGTCACCCGGTGATCGTCGGCGGAGTCCTCGTCGTCTTCGTCGTAGTCTTCGGCGTCCTCCGGCTCGATCCGGTCCCGGACGGCCAGCTTCATCCAGGTGGTCACGATGCCGGGCGCGATCTCGAGGTCGACGGTGTCGTCGGCGATGGCGACGACGGTGGCCTGCAGGCCGGACGTGGTGTGCACCCGGTCGCCGGGTTCCAATGACTCGTGCAGGTCGATCGTGGCTTGCATCGCGCGTCGCTGCCGCCGCGATGCGAAGTACATGAAGCCGCCCATGATGAGCAGGAACGGCAAGAACAAGACCAAACTCTCCATCAACCTGTCTTTCGTCTCGGTATTTCTCTCGTAAGGGTCCAGTGTGCCCGTCTCGGCTGGCGGCTCACAGGTCGGCCGAGGTCTGGCTGACCAGATACGCTTTTGTTCGCGACGTGACACTCGCGCCGCGGTGAGGAGGACGTCGTGGCCAGCCTCGAGCAGACTCGCCAGCTGGTCACCGAAATCCCCGGTCCGGCATCGCTGGAACTGACCAAACGGCGCGCCGCCGCCGTGCCGCGGGGTGTCGGCGTCACCATGCCGGTGTTCGCCGCGCGTGCCGGCGGCGGCATCGTCGAGGACGTCGACGGGAACCGGCTCATCGACCTGGGTTCGGGCATCGCCGTCACCACGATCGGCAACTCGTCGCCGCGCGTCGTCGACGCCGTGCGGGCACAGGTCGCCGAGTTCACCCACACGTGCTTCATGGTGACGCCCTACGAGCAGTACGTCGCCGTCGCCGAACAACTCAACCGGATCACCCCGGGATCCGGCGAGAAGCGCTCGGTGCTGTTCAACTCGGGTGCCGAGGCGGTCGAAAACTCCGTCAAGATCGCCCGCTCCTACACCCGCAAGCCCGCGGTGGTCGCCTTCGACCACGCCTACCACGGGCGCACCAACATGGCGCTGGCGCTGACCGCCAAGTCGATGCCCTACAAGAGCGGATTCGGTCCGTTCGCGCCGGAGGTCTACCGGGCGCCGCTGTCCTATCCCTACCGGGACGGGCTGCTCGACAAGGACCTTGCCACCGATGGCGAGCGGGCGGCGCAGCGCGCCATCAGCGTCATCGACAAGCAGGTGGGCGCGAAAAATCTGGCCGCCGTCCTCATCGAACCGATCCAGGGCGAGGGCGGTTTCATCGTCCCGGCCGAGGGCTTCCTGCCGGCCCTGCTCGAATGGTGCCGCGACAACGACGTGGTGTTCATCGCCGACGAGGTGCAGACCGGCTTCGCCCGCACCGGAGCGATGTTCGCCTGCGAGCACGAGGGCCCGAATGGTCTGGAGCCCGACCTGATCGTCACCGCCAAGGCCATCGCCGACGGGTTTCCGCTGTCGGCCGTGACCGGGCGCGCCGAGATCATGGACGCCCCGCACGTGGGCGGCCTGGGCGGCACCTTCGGCGGCAATCCCGTCGCCTGTGCGGCGGCGTTGGCCACCATCGAGACCATCGAGAGCGACGGCCTGATCGAGCGCGCCCGGCAGCTGGAACGACTGATGACCGAACCGCTGCTACGCCTGCAGGCCCGCGACGACCGGATCGGCGACGTGCGCGGCCGCGGCGCCATGATCGCCATCGAGCTGGTGAAATCCGGCACCGCCGATCCCGACGCCGAGCTGACCGACAGGCTGGCCACCGCCGTCCACGCCGCCGGCGTCATCGTGTTGACCTGTGGCATGTTCGGCAACATCATCCGGCTGCTGCCGCCGCTGAACATCAGCGATGAGCTGCTGACCGAAGGGCTCGAGATCGTCGTCCGGATCCTGGGCGAGCTGTAGCCCCTCGGTGGGACATCTCACATGTCCGCCACGGTCATTGTGGAATACCTTTAGTTTAGCTAACGTTATGTCGGTCAGCGCAACGTCGCGCACAGACCATTTCTCAGTCAGTACAGGGGAACTGTTATGTCGACTATTACCCGTGAAGAGTGGCTTGCCCGCCGCGTCGAAGACCTGACCGCCAACGATCCACAGTTCGCCGCCGCCCGACCGGACCCCGCCGTCGCGGCCGCGTTGGAGCAGCCGGGGCTGCGACTGCCGCAAATCGTTGCGACCCTGGTGGAGGGTTACGCCGACCGGCCGGCACTGGGCCGCCGCGCCGTCGAGTTCGTCACGGACCCGGCGAGCGGGCGCACCGTCGCCGAGCTGCGCAACCACTTCGACACCATCACCTACCGCGAGCTCGGCGACCGGGTCGGCGCGTTGGCACGCGCCTGGTCCACCGATTCGGTGCGGGCCGGCGACCGAGTCTGCGTGCTCGGCTTCACCGGCGTGGACTACACCACCATCGACATGGCGTTGGGCCAGATCGGCGCGGTGTCGGTACCGCTGCAGACCAGCGCGGCGCTCAGCCAGTTGCAGCCGATCGTGGCCGAGACCGAGCCCACCGTCATCGCGGCGAGCGTCGACCAGCTGACCGACGCCGTCGAGCTCGTCACCACCGGCCCCGCACCCGCCAGGCTCGTCGTGTTCGACTACCGCCCCGAGGTCGACGACCACCGCGACGCGGTGGCGGCGGCACGCACCCGGCTCGCGGACACGATCGTGGAGACGCTGGACGACGTGCTCGCCCGCGGCAAGGACCTGCCCGCCGGGCCGGTCACCGCGCCCGACGACGACGACCCGCTGGCGTTGCTGGTCTACACCTCCGGCAGTACCGGCGCACCCAAGGGCGCGATGTACCCGCAAAGCAACGTGGTCAAGATGTTCGCCCGCTCGAAGAGGAACTGGTTCGGGCCCACCGCGGCGTCCATCACCCTGAACTTCATGCCGATGAGCCACGTCATGGGGCGTGGCATCCTCTACGGCACCCTCGGGAACGGCGGCACCGCGTACTTCGCGGCCAAGAGCGATCTGTCGACGCTGCTCGACGATCTCACCCTGGTGCGGCCCACCGAGATGAACTTCGTGCCGCGGATCTGGGAGACCATCTACGGCGAATACCAGCGCCAGGTCGACCGCGGGCTCGACGAGGCCGAGGTCATGGAGGACTTGCGCCAGCACCTGCTGGGCGGTCGGTTCATCTTCGCGATGACTGGCTCGGCGCCCACCTCCCCCGAGCTCAAGGCGTGGGTCGAGGCCCTGCTGGAGATGCATCTGCTCGACGGCTACGGCTCCACCGAGGCCGGCATGGTGTTGTTCGACGGCGAGGTGCAGCGCCCGCCGGTCGTCGACTACAAGCTCGTCGACGTCCCGGATCTTGGCTACTTCGCCACCGACCGGCCCTACCCGCGCGGCGAACTGGTGCTCAAGACCGAGAACATGTTCCCCGGCTACTACAAGCGGCCCCAGGTGACCGCCGATGTGTTCGACGCCGACGGCTACTACCGCACCGGAGACGTCGTCGCCGAGGTCGCGCCCAACCGCCTGGTGTATGTCGATCGCCGCAACAATGTGCTCAAGCTCGCGCAGGGTGAGTTCGTCACCGTCGCGAAGCTGGAGGCGGTCTTCGGCAACAGCCCGCTGGTCCGCCAGATCTACGTCTACGGCAACAGCGCCCACCCCTACCTGTTGGCGGTGGTGGTTCCCACCGAAGAAGCGTTGCGGCGAAACGCCGAAAAGGGGCTAGCGGCACTCAAGCCGCAGATCGCCGACTCGCTACAGGCCGTCGCGAAGGAGGCCGGCCTGCAGTCCTACGAGGTGCCGCGCGACTTCCTCATCGAGACAACGCCTTTCACGCTCGAGAACGGTCTGCTCACCGGCATCCGTAAGCTGGCGTGGCCGAAGCTGAAGCAACACTACGGCGAGCGGCTGGAAGAGCTCTACGCCGAACTGGCCGAGGGCCAGGCCAACGAGCTGAGTGAACTGCGCCGCAGCGGGGCCGACGCCCCGGTCCTGCAGACCGTGAGCCGGGCCGCCGCGGCGCTGCTCGGCGCGGCGACCTCCGACCTGTCGCCCGGCGCGCACTTCACCGACTTGGGTGGAGACTCGTTGTCCGCGTTGACATTCGGTAACCTGCTGCGCGAGATTTTCGACATCGACGTGCCGGTGGGTGTCATCGTCAGCCCGGCCAGCGACCTGCAGGCCATCGCCGACTACATCGAGGGCGAGCGGCAGGGCACGAAGCGGCCCAGTTTCGCCACGGTGCATGGCCGCGACACGACCGAGGTGTACGCCAGTGACCTCACCCTCGACAAGTTCATCGACGCGGCGACGCTGGCCGCCGCGCCGACGCTGCCGCGGCCCAGCGCCGAGGTGCGCACCGTCCTGCTGACCGGGGCGACCGGGTTCCTCGGGCGTTATCTGGCGCTGGAATGGCTGGAGCGGATGGACCTCGTCGGCGGCAAGGTGATCGCGCTGGTGCGGGCCAAGTCCGACGAGGACGCGCGGGCCCGGCTGGACAAGACCTTCGATTCCGACCCGACACTGCTGGCCCACTACCGCAAGCTGGCGGCCGACCACCTGGAGGTCGTCGCGGGCGACAAGGGCGAGGCCAACCTCGGCCTGGATCCGGCGACGTGGCAGCGGCTGGCCGACACCGTCGACCTGATCGTCGACCCCGCGGCACTGGTCAACCACGTGCTGCCGTACAGCGAGCTGTTCGGCCCGAACGCGCTGGGCACCGCGGAGCTGCTCCGAATCGCGTTGACCGGCAAGCAAAAGCCGTACACGTACGTGTCGACGATCGGCGTGGGCGACCAGATCGAGCCGGGGAAGTTCACCGAGGACGCCGACATCCGGGCCATCAGCGCGACGCGACGGATCAGCGACAGCTACGCCAACGGCTACGGCAACAGCAAGTGGGCCGGCGAGGTGTTGCTGCGCGAGGCGCACGACCTGTGCGGCCTGCCCGTCGCGGTGTTCCGCTGCGACATGATCCTCGCCGACACCACCTACGCCGGTCAGCTCAACGTGCCGGACATGTTCACCCGGACGATCCTGAGCCTGGTGGCAACGGGCATCGCTCCCGCCTCGTTCTACGAGCTCGGGGCCGAGGGCAACCGGCAGCGCGCGCACTACGACGGCCTGCCCGTCGAGTTCATCGCCGAGGCCATCTCGACGCTGGGCGCCCAGAGCTCGGACCGGTTCGCGACGTACCACGTGATGAACCCCTACGACGACGGCATCGGGTTCGACGAGTTCGTCGACTGGCTGATCGATGCCGGGTGCGCCATTCAGCGCATCGGCGACTACGCAGAGTGGTTGCAGCGGTTCGAGACCGCGCTGCGCGCCCTGCCCGAAAAGCAGCGCAACGCCTCGCTCTTGCCGCTATTGCACAACTACCAGAAGCCCGACAAGCCGATCAACGGCTCGATGGCGCCGACCGATCGGTTCCGCGCGGCGGTCCAGGACGCGAAAGTGGGCCCGGACAAAGACATTCCGCACATCACGCCGCCGATCATCGCGAAGTACGTCAGCGACCTGCGACTGCTCGGGCTGCTCTAACGCCCGCTCGGGTTAGCTCTGGGGATGCGGCCAGCGCAGGTATGCGTTGGCCGCACCGGCCTCCGTGCCCGCTCGCTGCCGGCGCCAGCCCTTGGGCTTCGGCGCGTCCGCGGCGGCCCGCGGCTTGGTGAGCGCACCCGAGGACACCTCGGGCGCGGGCTCCTCCAGCCCGGACATGTACACCGGTTCGCCGGCGGGCACCGAGACCGGCTCCGCGGTTTCCGCGGGGTCCATGAAGGCCTCGACGTCGCTCGCCAGCCGCACGGCCAGGCGCGCCAGGGCGATGCCGCTGATGAAAACGATCAGCGCGCCCAGGCCGGAGAAGTACGAAACCTCGAGCGCGGCCCGCTTGCGGTCGGTCGCGGCAATCGGATCACCGGCGGACCCGATCCCCAGGAGCGGGGCGACCTGTCCCCCGATCACGAACCATGCGCCGGCCACGGCCGCCAACCAGCCGCCGACGATCGCGGTGATGCGGTTTCCGGAGAAGATCAGCAGCAGGCCGGCCAGCACGGTGGCGCCCCCCGGTAGCACCTCGAGCCATCCCCGGGCCGAGGTCCATGCCCAATCTTGGTCGGGCGTGTAGGCGAAGTTGAAGCGTGGACCGACGAACGGTATCAACGCACCCCATGCACCCAGGACGACCAGGAGCAATCCGCTCACTGCGCCGCGCGAGCGCGGCATCCACAATGGGTGGCCGTTTAATGGGTGTTTCATTAGCTCTCCTCAATTGTCGCCGGGCTACTTCAGCAGGTGCCTGGATACCCAGCGTCGACGCGAAATAACCGCACAATCCGCCGCGCTGGAGTGTTCGTACTAGCGCGTCAGGCCGAGTGTGAGCAGCACCACAGCGATCACCGGAAAAGCGCCCTGCGTCAACGCGGCGCGGGCCTTGTCCGGTGAGGAGAGCACTAAGACGAGCGCGGCCGCGGCCATGGAGCCGACGCCCGCGAAAACCAGTGCGGCTCCAACGGCATTGTGCCCCATGGCAATCGCGGCAATGCCGATGCCGGTGACGACCGCAAGGAACAGGTTGTAGAAACCCTGGTTGAATGCGAGCAGCTTGGTGGTCTCGGCTTCCTCAGCCGTCGTCCCGAAGGTGGCCCTGGTGCGCGGCGAGGTCCAGGTCAGCGACTCCATCGTGAAGATGTAGACGTGCAACACGGCGGCCAGACCCGCGAACACCAAGGCGGCAGTGATCATCGCCGATGAACACTACCGACCTGGTGTCGCGCGGACTAGCCTCGCGGGTTCGCCGGTGAGGGCGCTAGGCGCCGACGTGGTGGTGCCGGCGGAATAGCCCACCCCCGTCGTGACGGTGGAAAAGGCCACGCCCGCGGTGTCCGTCGGGCTCGGCCGCAACCGGTTCACCCGCCGGGGCCTCGGCCCCGGCCACAGGCGCCGGTTCGTTCACGACGACGTCGCGCGCGTGCCGGACCGCCAGTCGCGCCACGGCGGCGCCACCCAGGAACACGATCAACGCGCCCAGACCGGTGAAATAGGTGACCTCGAGCAGGGCGCGCTTCAGGTCGGTCGCCGCCGCCGGTTGGCCGACGTCCCCGATGCTCAGGGTCGATGCGAAGGCGCGGCCGACCACGAACCACGCGCCGGCGCAGACCGCCAGCCAGCCGCCGAACACGGCGCTGGCGCGGTTACCGGAGAAGAGCACCAGCAAGCCGCCCACCGCGGCGGCCGCGCCGGGGAGCACCTCCAGCCAGCCTTTTGCCGTCGTCCACGTCCATGCCGGGTCGGTCATGTACGCCCAATCGATGTTCGGTCCGAAGAAAGGAACCAATGCACCCCAGGCGCCCAAGAGGATCAGGAGCAGCCCGGTCAACGCGCCGCGGCTGCGTGGCATGTACAGCGCGCGGGGGCGTTCGTAGTCAGCGTTCGTGTGCCTCATCAGAATCTCCTTCAACAGGCATTACTGCTGTCCGTTCGGGTACCCGACGGTTCCGCGATGTAACCGGCGCGCGGGCCGCGCCTGCGTTTGCTGTGGCGGATGTGACCGGATCGCGCGCCCGCGGCCGCCGAAAAGCCCATGCCAGCGGGCGTTGTGGTGACCGCAGGGCGCGAAGGTCACGATTTGAACGCGAAATGCCAAGCCGCCGGTGGCGAGCTAGTCGAACAGCCCCGGCTGCCCCAGCCCGGTGACCCCGGCCGGCGGGGTCAAGCCCAGGTGTGTCCAGGCCTGCGCGGTGGCGACGCGGCCCCGCGGGGTGCGCGCGATCATGCCGGCGCGGACCAGGAACGGCTCGCACACCTCTTCGACGGTGGTGGCCTCCTCGCCGACCGCCACCGCGAGCGTCGAAACGCCGACCGGGCCGCCGCCGAAGCTGCGGGTCAGCGCCGACAGCACCGCCCGGTCCAGCCGGTCCAGGCCGAGCTCGTCGACGTCGTACACCTCGAGCGCGGACTTGGCGACGTCGCGGGTGATCACGCCGTCGGCGCGTACCTCGGCGAAGTCCCGCACCCGGCGCAGCAGCCGGTTGGCGATGCGCGGCGTGCCGCGCGAGCGCCGCGCGATCTCCGAGCCGGCCTCCGCGCCCAGTTCGATGCCCAAGATTCCGGCGGACCGGGCCAGCACCCGTTCCAGCTCGGCGGGCTCGTAGAAGTCCATGTGCGCGGTGAAGCCGAAGCGGTCGCGCAGCGGGCCGGTCAGCGCGCCGGACCGGGTGGTCGCGCCGACCAGGGTAAAGGGCGCGACCTCCAGCGGAATCGACGTCGCCCCAGGGCCTTTCCCGACCACCACGTCGACCCGGAAGTCCTCCATCGCCAGGTAGAGCATCTCCTCGGCGGGCCGCGCGATGCGGTGGATCTCGTCGATGAACAGCACGTCGTGCTCGACGAGGTTGGACAGCATCGCGGCCAGATCGCCCGCGCGTTCCAGCGCGGGTCCCGACGTCACCCGCAGCGCGGAGCCCAGCTCGGCGGCGATGATCATGGCCAGCGACGTCTTGCCCAGGCCCGGCGGCCCGGACAACAGGATGTGATCCGGCGTGCCGCCGCGGTTCTTGGCCCCCTCGATGACCAGCTGCAGCTGCTCGCGCACGCGCGGCTGGCCGATGAACTCGTTCAGCGTGCGGGGCCGCAGGCTGACGTCGATGTCGCCCTCGCCGAACGCGAGCGCGGGCGAAACCTCCCGGACCTCCGGGTCGGTGAAGTCGTCGTCTGCGCTCATCGGGCCTTACCCAGCAACGACAGCGCCGCGCGCAGAGCCGACGACGTCGTCGCGTCGTGATCGCCGGCCAGCACGCTGTCGGTGGCCTCCTCCGCTTGTTTGGCCGCAAAACCCAGGCCGACCAGGGCCTCCACCACGGGACCCCGCACCGCGTGGCCGTTGACCGCCGGCGCGGGCGCCGATCCGGGGACGGCGCCGATCTTGTCGCGCAATTCCAGCACCATCCGCTCGGCGCCGCGCTTGCCGATGCCCGGCACCCTCGTCAGCGCGGCGACGTCGCCGTCGGCCAACGCCTCCCGCAGCGCCGCGGCGTCGTGCACGGCCAGCGTCGCCATCGCCAGCCGCGGCCCGACGCCCGACACCGACAGCAGCGTCAGGAACAGGTCGCGGGTCTCGGAGTCGGCGAACCCGTACAGCGTCTGCGAGTCCTCACGCACGATCATCGCCGTGATCAGCCGGGCCTCGCTGCCGTGGCGCAGCGTCGCCAGCGTCGACGGCGTCGCGTTGATCCGGTAGCCGACGCCCGCGGCCTCGATCACCGTGTGATCGAGGGCCACCTCGAGCACCTCACCGCGCACCGACGCGATCATCGGGCGGCCTTCACTTTCGCGAGGTAGGCGCGGCGCTGCCGCGCGGCCAGCGCCTCGGCCGCCGCCATCCGGGCGATCATCGGCGCCCGCCAGCAATGGCAGATCGCCAGCGCCAGCGCATCGGCCGCGTCGGCCGGTGTCGGTTTGGCTTGCAGCGCAAGGATTCTCGTGACCATGGCGGTGACCTGCGCCTTGTCGGCGGATCCGTTGCCGGTGACCGCGGCCTTGACCTCGCTGGGCGTATGGAAGTGCACGTCGATGCCGCGTTTGGCGGCGGCCAGCGCGATGACCCCGCCGGCCTGAGCCGTGCCCATCACGGTCATCACGTTGTGCTGGGAGAACACCCGCTCGATGGCCACGACGTCCGGCCGGTGCGTGTCCAGCCAGTGGTCCACGGCCTCGCTGATGGCCAGCAATCGTTTGGCCAGCGGCGCATCCGCCGGGGTGCGCACCACGTCGACGTCCAGCGCGACGACGTCTCGGCCGCGCCCGCTTTCCACCATCGACAGCCCGCATCGGGTCAGCCCCGGATCGACGCCCATCACGCGCATGCGCCCGCTCCCCTATATCGCGTACCGAACAGCTGTTCGATAGCCTAACGGGCGAAACCGACCGCGCCGGGTAGGACACGCGGCGCCGATCACCGGGTCGTAATGCGGCGCCGGACCCAGCGAAAGCTGTTAACTTAAAGCCCACATTCGCTCGACCGCCGCGGGCACGGAAGGGTATGCGTGGGAACACTGCTGGTCGTGATAGCCGCGGTGTTGTTCGTCGCGTCCATCGTGGTGCTCATCGTGGCGTTGCGGCGGCCCAAGCAGCCGGCCGCGCGGGGCGGGCGCCAGGACCCGCTTTCCTCCGACGCGATGCCGCAGTTCGGACCGCGCAGCCTGGGCCCCGGCGCCATCGTCAGCTACGGCGGCGTCGACTACGTGGTCCGCGGGTCGGTCACCTTCCGCGAGGGCCCGTTCGTGTGGTGGGAGCACCTGCTGGAAGGCGGTGACCAACCGCTGTGGTTCAGCGTCGAGGAGGACGACGGGCGCCTGGAGCTGGTGATGTGGGTGACCCGCAAGGACGTTTCGCTGCGGCCCGGCGACCAGTACGTGGTCGACGGGGTGACCTTCCACGAGTCGGAGCGCGGTCGCGCCTCGTACACCACCGAAGGCACGACGGGCCTGCCGGCCGGCGGTGAGATGGAATTCGTCGACTGCGCGAACGCCGACGAGAGCGCGCTGCTCTCCTTCGAACGCTGGGCCCCGGACACGCCGTGGGAGGTATCCACGGGGCGGTCCGTGTCGGCCGCCGAGCTCACCGTCTACCCCGCGCCCCCAGCCCCCTCCCCGTAGGCCCGAAGGATTCAGGTCGGTGCCGCTTCATCAGCTCGCCGTGACTCCGGCGGACGTGTCCGGGAACAGGCTCGGACTGGCGCTCAACGCCCCCGCGCCGGATCCGCTGGCCAGCCACGCGCTCACCCATCCCGGCGGCGGCACCCTGCTGCTCGGCGTCCTCGGCGCCTCGCACGTCGTCACCGTCGAGCAGGCCGGCAGCCGGTTCTCCGAGCAGGTGTCCTGCACCGCCCGCAGTCACGGCGGCGGGCTGCCCGGGCACGCCGACGCGCCGGGCTACCGCATCGAGTCGCGGACCGACACCCGCGATGAGTCGGCGTTTCGCGAACTCGCGCAAGAACTTCGCGACCGCTGCGCGACCGAAAACGGATGGCTGGGCGGCACGTTTCCCGGCGACGACGCCGCCCTGACCGCGCTGGCCGCCGAACCCGACGGCGCCGGCTGGCGCTGGCAGACATGGCACCTCTACCCGCTCCGCCCGGCGGGGTCCGGCGGCATGGTGGTGCACACGGCGAGCCGGTGGCACCCGTGAGCCGCAAGGGCCTGTTCTGGCTTTCCGGCGGCCTGGCCGTCGCTGCCATCGCGTCGCTGGTATTCGGAATCGTGTTGCTGAACAAGGACATTGGGTCGTATATCGCCGACCATTATCACGCGTACGCCACGGACGCTAACGGGACGCGCTACCAGTGCAGCGGGTCGCCCGAGGAGGTCGCCGACACGCTCGCCGACTATCAGGCGCCCGACGCTCGGGCCGACAACGACAAGAGCGAATACCTGCGCTACAGCAACAACATCGTGATCGTCGGCCCGGACGGCAAGTACCCGTGCAGCATTCGCGTCGAAGGCTTGGGCGGCGGATACAGCCACGGGGCGTTCATCTTCCTCGGCCCCGGGTTCAGCCCCGGGTCCCCCGCAGGCGGTGCCGGAGGGACCGCCGGCGGCCCGGGCGGAACCAAGTAACGCCAAAACCCAAAGGAGACAAGGATGTACCTCGCCGTCGAGATCGGGAACGTCAACCTCAATCCAATCTTCAAGGGCGTAGTCGCGACCATCCTGTACTTCGGAGTGGGCATGGCCGTGCTGCTCGTCGGCTTTTACATGGTCGACTGGCTGACCCCGGGAAAGCTGCGCCAACTGGTGTTCATCGATCGTCGCCCCAACGCCGTCGTCGTCGCGGGCGCGATGTACATCGCGCTCGCCACCGTGATCATCAGCGCCATCACCAACAGCTACAGCCAGCTGGGCCAGGGACTCGTCGGGGTGGCGGTGTACGGGTTGGTGGGCGTGGTCCTGCTGGGGATAGCGCTGCTGGCGATGCACCTGCTGATACCGGGTAGTTTCCACGAGCACGTCGACGAGCCGGAGCTGCATCCCGGTGCGTTCGCGGTGGCGCTGATACTGCTGGCGGTGGGAGGGGTGACCGCGGCGGCGGTGTCATGACCTCCGTCGAGTTGTCGGCGCCCGCGGCCACGGATTCGTCGCGGCGGTGGCGCTCCGTGCTGCTGGCCGCCGTCGCGGCGTGCGCGGCGTGCGGCATCGTGTACGAGCTGGCGCTGCTGACGCTGTCGGCGAGCCTGAACGGCGGCGGCGTCGTCGCCACCTCGCTGATCGTCGCGGGATACATCGCGGCGCTGGGTGCGGGCGCCCTGGCGATCAAGCCGCTGTTGAGGCACGCGGCCATCACCTTCATCGCCGTCGAGGCGGCGCTGGGGATCATCGGCGGGCTGTCCGCGGCGGCGCTCTACGTGGTGTTCGCGTTCGTCGACGGGTCGACGTGGGTGCTGGCGGTGAGCACCGCCCTGATCGGCGGCCTGGTCGGCGCCGAGGTGCCGCTGCTGATGACGCTGCTGCAGCAGAGGCGAAGGGCCTCTCAAGATCTAGCCACCGATGCCGGCCGGACGCTGGCCAACCTGAACGCCGCGGATTACCTGGGCGCGTTGGTGGGTGGACTGGTCTGGCCGTTCCTGCTGCTACCGCATCTGGGGATGATCCGCGGGGCCGCGGCGACCGGCATCATCAACCTGGTCGCGGCCGCCGTGGTGGCGATGTTCTTGCTGCGCCGGGTGGTCTCCGCCCGGCAGCTGGCGACGGCGCTGTGCGCGCTCGCCGCGGCGCTCGGGGTGCTGGTCACCCTGCTGGTGCGGTCGCACGACATCGAGACCACCAGCCGGCAACGGCTCTACGCCGACCCGATCATCGCCTACCGGCACACCGCCTACCAGGAGATCGTGATCACCCGCCGCGACAACGACACCCGCCTGTACCTCGACGGGGGTTTGCAGTTTTCCACCCGGGACGAATACCGCTACACCGAAAGCCTCGTCTATCCCGCGCTCGGCGGTGATGTCAAAGGCGCCCGGTCGGTGCTGGTGTTGGGCGGCGGCGACGGCCTGGCGGCGCGGGAACTGCTGCGCCAACCCGGCGTCGGCAAGATCGTGCAGGTCGAGCTCGACCCCGCGATGATCGAATTGGCGCGCACCACCTTGCGGGACGCCAACGGCGGGGCGCTGGACAACCCCCGCGTGGCCGTCGCGATCGACGACGCGATGCGCTGGCTTCGGGCGCCGCACCCCGAGCTGCGCCCGCCGCAGGGCTTCGACGCGATCATCATCGACCTGCCCGACCCGGACACACCGGTGCTGGGGCGGCTGTATTCGACCGAGTTCTATTCGCTCGCCGCGCATGCGCTGGCGCCGGACGGCCTGGTGGTCGTGCAGGCCGGCAGCCCGTTCTCCACACCGACGGCGTTCTGGCGCACGGTGTCGACGATCCACGCCGCCGGCTACGCCGTCACGCCCTACCACGTGCACGTGCCCACGTTCGGCGACTGGGGGTTCGCGCTGGCGCGCCGCGGCGAGATCCCGCCGAGCGCCACCCTGCCGGCCGATGCGCCGCCGCTGCGCTTCCTCAACCCGCAGGTGCTTGCGGCCGCGACCGTGTTCCCGGGCGACGTCCGGCCCCGCGCGCTGGATCCCTCGACGCTGGAGAACCCGCGCATCGTCGACGACATGCGCCACGGCTACGACTAGGGCGCTACCGCTCGCACCACCCATGCGGTCGCCCGACCTGCCGGATGCTGGTCGATGCGCACGTCTGAGAAGCCCGCCGCGCGGCACTGGGCGGCGAAGGACTCGACCTGTTGCTCGGTCCAGCCGTGGCTCGCCAGGCCCGTGGCCCCGGGCTGCACCCGGCGCTCCATCACCAGGAGACGCCCCCGCGACGCCAGCACGCGCCGTAGTTCGGCGAGCCCGGCGGTGACGTCCTTCCAGTGGTGCACGGTCTTCAGCGACCACGCGACGGTTGCCCAGCCGGCGGCCACCGGCAGCTCCTCGGCGCCACCCAGCGACCAGGAGACGTTCGGGTGATCGCGCGTCACCGCGCAGGCGAGTCGCAACATCAACGGGGACGGGTCAATACCGACGCCGGTGGCGCCCCGCCGCGCGGCGGCCCGTAGCGCGTTGCCCGGGCCGCAGCCCACGTCGACGACACGGTCGGCGTCCGATACCGATGCCAGGTCGACGGCCAGCCCCGCGTAACGGCGGCCCATGACGAGCATGCCGAGGCTGGCCACCAGACCGATCGGCCCGGCGAAACCCGGGTGGTCGGCGTGATGATTCACGGCGGGTGTCGGCGAATCGGTCATCGATCTACCCCTTGCCGGTTACTCCTCGATCTGGGCCAGGATCTCGTCGGGGATGTCGGCGTTGGTGTAGACGTCCTGGACGTCGTCGCTGTCCTCGAGCGCGTCGACCAGCCGGATGACCTTCTGCGCGCCGTCGGCGTCCAATGGAACGGTTACCGACGGCTGGAACCCGGCCTCGGCGGAGTCGTAGTCAATCCCGGCCTCCTGCAAGGCGGTTCGCACGGCGACCAGATCCGTGGGCTCGGTGATGATCTCGAAGCTGTCGCCCAGATCGGTGACGTCTTCCGCGCCGGCGTCGAGCACCGCGGCCAGCAGGTCGTCTTCAGTGAGGCCGTTCTTCTCGAGGGTGACCACGCCCTTGCGGGTGAAAAGGTAGGCCACCGATCCCGGATCGGCCATCGTTCCGCCGTTGCGCGTCATCGCCACGCGTACCTCGCTGGCGGCGCGGTTGCGATTGTCGGTCAGGCACTCGACCAGCACCGCCACTCCGTTGGGCGCGTAGCCCTCGTACGTGATCGTCTGCCAGTCGGCGCCGCCGGCTTCCTCGCCGGCCCCGCGCTTGCGGGCCTTCTCGATGTTGTCGTTGGGCACCGAGCTCTTCTTCGCCTTCTGGATGGCGTCGTACAGGGTCGGGTTGCCCGCGGGGTCACCGCCACCGACGCGGGCCGCGACCTCGATGTTCTTGATCAACCGCGCGAACATCTTGCCGCGGCGGGCGTCGATGACGGCCTTCTTGTGCTTGGTGGTGGCCCACTTGGAATGGCCGCTCATCGGTGCGTCGTACCTCTTCTGTTGCTTGAAATCCGATCAACGAGTCTACGTGTACGGATTGCGTCGATACCCGACGCTGCCCCTATCGACTCACCGTCCCCACCTGTCACAGAACGGGAGGGATAGTGGATGTGCCCGCCTCGCAGCGACAGACCCGGGGAATCTCCGGTGACCAGGCCCGATCCCCAGTCATCCGGATTGTCGCTGTGAGGCGGGCAAATGCTTGGCCGCGACCCTCGGGGTGACTCAAGTGACAGACGGGGCTTCAGGCCGCTCCGTTGACGATGTCGACGAACAGTTGGTGGATGCGGCGATCGCCGGTCATCTCGGGGTGAAAGGCCGTCGCCAGCATCCGGTCCTGCCGCACCGCGACAACGTGCTCCGCGGCCCGGGCCAGCACCTGCACGCCGTCACCGGCCCGCTCGACCCACGGGGCGCGGATGAACACCGCCCGCACCGGGCCGTCGAGGCCGGCGAACGCGATATCGCCCTCGAACGAATCGACCTGGCGTCCAAAAGCGTTGCGCCGCACCGTCATATCTATCGCGCGCAGCGGCAGCGCCTCGCGTCCGCCCGCGCCGGCGTCGAGGATCTCGCTGGCCAGCAGGATCATGCCGGCGCACGCGCCGTAGGCGGGCAGGCCGTCGGCCAGCCGCGCCCGCAGCGGCTCGAGCAGGTCGAGGTCGAGCAGCAGGTGGCTCATGGTGGTGGATTCGCCGCCAGGGATGACCAACCCGTCGATCGCCTCGAGCTCGCTGCGCCGGCGAACCGGCATGGAGTCGGCGCCGGCTTCGCGCAGCGCGGCGAGGTGCTCGCGGGTGTCGCCCTGCAGCGCCAGCACGCCGATCCGGGGTGCGCTCACTGCCCGCTCACTGTTCGGAGGGCCGGAATCCGCGTTTGTAGCGGGTCAGCCCCTCCTGCATGACGGCCGCGACCATCTCGCCGGTCTGGGTGAAGATCTTGCCCTGGGTGAGCGCGCGACCGCCGCTGGCCGACGGCGAGCTCTGGTCGTAGAGCAGCCACTCGTCGGCCCGGAACGCCCGCATGAACCACATCGCGTGGTCGAGCGACGCCACCTGCAGGTGCTCGCGCACGTCGAGGTGGGTGACCTGCGCCGAGCCCAGCAGCGTGAGGTCGCTCATGTAGGCCAGCGCGCAGATGTGTAGCACCGGGTCGTCGGGCAGCGGGTCACGGTGGCGAAACCACACCTGCTGTTGCGCGGCCTTGCCCGGCAAGAGCTGCAGGCGCTCGCGCGGCACGATGCAGACGTCCCACTCCTCGAACTGCTTGAACCCGGCGTCGTCGAAGACCTTGATCGAGTTCAGGCCGGGCAGCCCGTCGGGGGGCGGCGCGGCCGGCATGGGGTCCTGGTGGTGGATGCCTTCCTGATCGGTCTGGAACGACGCCCCCATGCTGAAAATAATCTCGCCGTGCTGGATGGCGTTGACGCGCCTGGTGGCAAACGAGCCGCCGTCGCGGGTGCGCTCGACGATGAAAACCGTGCGCGCCAGGGCGTCCCCGGGCCGCAGGAAGTAGCCGTGCAGCGAGTGGACTTGGTATTGCGGGTCGACGGTGCGCACCGCCGACACCAACGACTGGCCGGCGACGTGACCGCCGAAGGTGCGTTGCAGGAATCCGGATTCCGGGCTGAACACGCTGCCGCGGTAGATGTTGACCTCGAGTTGCTCGAGATCAAGGATCTCTTCGATCGCCACGGAACGTTTTTACCAGCCGCGTTCGGCGAGGCGGTGCGGCTGCGCGATCTGCTCCACGTTGATGCCGACCATCGGCTCGCCCAGGCCGCGCGACACCTTGGCCAGCACGTCGGGGTCGTCGAAGAAGGTGGTTGCCTTGACGATCGCGGCGGCGCGCGCCGCGGGATCGCCGGACTTGAAGATGCCCGAGCCGACGAACACGCCCTCGGCGCCGAGCTGCATCATCATGGCCGCGTCGGCGGGAGTGGCGATCCCACCCGCGGTGAACAGCGTGACCGGCAGCTTGCCCGCGCGGGCCACCTCGACGACGAGTTCGTAAGGCGCCTGCAATTCCTTTGCCGCGACGTACAACTCGTCTTCGGACAGCGACGTCAGCCGGCGGATTTCGCCGCCGATGGCCCGCATGTGGGTGGTCGCGTTGGAGACGTCCCCCGTACCGGCTTCGCCCTTGGAGCGGATCATGGCCGCGCCCTCGTTGATGCGCCGCAGCGCCTCACCGAGGTTGGTCGCCCCGCACACGAACGGCACGGTGAACTTCCACTTGTCGATGTGATGCGTGTAGTCGGCGGGGGTCAGCACCTCCGACTCGTCGACGTAGTCGACGCCGAGGCTCTGCAGGATCTGCGCCTCGACGAAATGCCCGATGCGAGCCTTGGCCATCACCGGGATGGTGACCGCGGCGATGATGCCCTCGATCATGTCGGGGTCGCTCATCCGCGACACCCCGCCCTGGGCGCGGATGTCGGCGGGCACCCGCTCCAGCGCCATCACCGCGACGGCGCCGGCGCCCTCGGCGATGCGGGCCTGCTCCGGGGTGACGACGTCCATGATGACGCCGCCCTTGAGCATCTCGGCCATACCGCGCTTGACCCGGGCCGTTCCGGTGGCCTGATTCGACTCCACTGGCTTCTTCTTTTCGTCAGACATTGCGCTTCCACTCTAGTGGTCAGCGACAAGCGGGTTTTGTCGTGATCAGCGGATCGACTCGAGCACGCCGGGGTTGCGGGCGTCGTCCGCCAGCCGGAGGGCCGCGGGCAGCAGTTCGCCGAGTTGCAGCGGGTAGACCTGTTCGCCGGCCGCGGTCAACTCCGCGATGTCGTTCGCATCACACCACCGCGCGCCGTGGATGTAGCGGCGTTCCAGCTCGGTGCGTCCCGCAAGGGACGGCTCGAACCGCCGCGTGCGGTGCACCAGGTAGAACTCCTCGCTGCCGATCAGCGTGCCGTTGAACTCGAACACCTCGTCGCGCCGCCAGATCGGTCCGACCATGTCGGCCGCCGCGACCCGCAGGCCGGTTTCCTCGGTGAGCTCCCGCGCGGCGGCCTCGGCCAGCCGTTCGCCGGGGCGCACCTCGCCGCCGACGGTGAACCACCACCGCGGCGCGCTGCCGTCGGTGATCGCCGGATCCGAACCGCACAGCAGCAGCACCGCGCCCGTTTCGTCGAGCAGCACCACCCGCGCCGAGGTGCGGTGGCTGGGCGCGCCGTGGTGGCTGTGCGCCAACGCGTGGGGGCGTTCCACGACCTCGAAATAGCTTGGCAGCGCGGCCGTTCCACCGAGCCGCAAGGCGCGCACCATGCGCCGCTCGGCCAGTGCGAGGGTGTCGCGGACCGCGTCGTTGTGGAAGCGGCGGGCCAGCAGCAGGCGGGCCTCGGCATCGGCGAGCTCGGCGATCAGGCCCGCGGGCAGCGACGCCGGATCCACCATCGCCAGCGCGGCCGAGAGCTCGTTTTCCGCGTTCTCCCGCGCGTGCCGCGGCGCGCGTTCCGCGGCGTCGGCCAGGGCCGCCAGGCGCCTGCCTTCCGGCGCGCCGCCGTAGGCGTCGATCGCGACCGCGCGGGCCACCACCGCGCGCCGCGCCAGCGCGCCGTCGAGCGCCTGCCAGGACAGGTCGTACCGCACGTTCAACCGGTCCAAGCGGGTGGCCCGCTGATAGGCCCAGGCGCCGCATACTGCCAGCACCACGACCAGTGCGACGGCGGCGACGACCAGCCAGATCATCAGCTGGCCACCTGGACTTTGGCGCCCGACCCGGCCACCGTCTCGTACACCCGCATGATCTGGCTGGCCACCACGGACCAGTCGTAGCGGCGGACCGCGTCGGACGCGGCCGCCACGTAGCGCTGGCGCGCCACGTCGTCGTCCAGTACCTCGATCAGCGCGTCCGCCAGTGCGCCGGCCTGTAACTCTGGGGGACCCACCGGCACCAGGCTGCCGACCTCGCCGTCGCGCAGCACACGTCGGAACGCGTCGAGGTCGCTGGCCACCACCGGGGTGCCCGCGGCCATCGCCTCCACGAGCACGATGCCGAAGCTCTCGCCGCCGGTGTTGGGTGCGCAGTAGACGTCGGCGCTGCGCATCGCCGCGGCCTTGCCGGCGTCGTCCACCAGCCCGAGGAAACGCATGTGCTGCGCCAATTCGCCTGCCTGTTCCCGCAATTCGTCCTCGTCGCCGTGGCCGACGATCAGCAGCTGCACGTCGGGAAACCGCGCGGCGACCCGGGGCAGCGCGTCGAGCAGCACCGACATGCCCTTGCGGGGCTCGTCGTAGCGGCCCAGGAACAGCACCGTCTTGCCCGGCCGCGGATAGCCGTCCAGCGGCGCCGCATGGGCCAGGGAATCGACGTCGACGCCGTTGGGAATCTCCACCGCGTCGGAGCCCAGCGCCTCCATCTGCCAGCGCCGCGCCACATCGGACACCGCGATGCGGCCGACGATCTTCTCGTGCCAGGGCCGCAGCACACCCTGAAACACGGACAGCGTCAGCGATTTGGTGGTCGAGGTGTGAAACGTCGCCACGATCGGGCCCTCGGCGACCCGCAGCGCCCACATCGACAGGCTCGGCGCATTCGGCTCGTGCAGGTGCAGCACGTCGAATTCGCCTTGGGTGAGCCATTTTCGGACCCTGCCGTGGACGGCCGGACTGAACTGCAGCCGCGCCACCGAACCGTTGTAGGGAATCGGGATGGCCCGGCCGGCGGAGACGACGTAGTCGGGCAGCGACACGTGCGGCGAAGCCGGCGCCAACACGCTGACCTCGTGCCCGCGAGCGACCATCACCTCGGCGAGCTGCAAGACGTGCGACTGCACCCCGCCCGGTACGTCGAACGAGTAGGGACAGACCATCCCGATGCGCATCAGGGTTCCTTCAGGCGGGCCCGCCGGGCATCGGACAGATCGGCTAGCCATTGCGGCTGCATCATGTGCCAGTCGGCCGGGTAGGCGGCGATGTTCGCGGCGAACTGGTCGGCCAGCGCCTGGGTGATGACGCGCACGTCGCCGCTGCTGCAGTCCAGCGCCGGGTGTATCGAGATGGCCCAGCCTTGAACGTCACTGTCCTCGAACCAGCAATGCACGGGCAACAGGGCCGCGCCGGTCGCGATGGCGAGCTTCGCCGACCCCGCGGGCATCCGGGTGGCTTCGCCGAAGAATTCGACTTCGACGCCGCTGCGGGTGAGGTCGCGCTCGGCCATCAGGCACACGGCCCGGTTGTCCCGCAGCCGTTCGCACAGCACCTCGAAGGGGGGCCGTTCGCCACCGGAGAGCGGCAGCACTTCGAAGCCGAGGGTTTCGCGGTAGGCGATGAAGCGGTTGTAGAGGGACTCGGGTTCGAGGCGCTCGGCGACGGTGGTGAAGGTGCCGAAGGTCTGGGCCAGCCAGACGCCGGCCATGTCCCAGTTGCCGCTGTGCGGCAGCGCCATGACCACCCCGCGGCCCGCGGCCAGCGCCTTTTCCAGGTTGTCGACACCCCGAACCGAATCGTGCAGCCGGCGCGCCAACGCGGGCAGATCCATGGTCGGCAGGCGGAACGCCTCGCGCCAGTAGCGGGCATAGGAGGCCAGCGAGGCGCGCATCAGCTCGTCGGGCACGTCGGCCGGCGGTACGCCGATGACGCGGGCCAGGTTCTTGCGCAGCTGGTCCGGCCCGCCGTTGCGGGCCGCGTAGCGCGCCCCGGTGTCGAATGCGGTGCGCGCGGCGAATTCCGGCACCGTCCGCACCGCCATCCAGCCGGCGGCGTAGGCCCAGTCGCTCGCGTGGCGGCCCATCAGGCGGCCGGCGAACCTGCGGGGCAGGTCGAAGACTTTCAGGCCGGCGGGGGTGGCGATCACGGCTGGCTCGTTCCGGGTGGAATGGGATCGGTCGCGCCGGGCGAACTGCGCGCCCTGTGCAGTCGCTGCACGCACGTGACGAGGCTGGCCGCGGCCAGCAGCCACATCGCCACCGGCAGCGCCCACGGCAACGGGTACACCGGAAGATCCGACAGCCCGGCGCCGACCAGCACGATGATCAACCGCTCCGGTCGTTCGATGATGCCGCCGTCGCCGCGCAGCCCGCTGGCTTCGGCCCGGGCCTTGATGTAGGGGATCACCTGCGAGGTGACCAGGCAGATCAGGGTCGCGACCACCAGCAGCTTGTCGTGCAGGCCGAACGCGATCCACCACAGCAGCCCGCAGAACACCGCGCCGTCGCTGATGCGGTCGCACGTCGCGTCGAGCACCGCGCCGAAGCGGGTGCCGCCGCCGCGCTCGCGGGCCATCGCGCCGTCGAGCATGTCGAACAGGACGAAGAACCAGACCACCAGCGTGCCGGCGAACAACCTGCCGATCGGGAACAGCGCCAGCGCGCCCGCCACCGCAACGACGGTGCCCAGGATGGTGACGACGTCCGGCGTCAGACCCATCCGCAGACACGCCCGCGCCGTCGGGGTGCTGATCCGCGTGAACGCGGCCCGCGACAGGAAGTGCACCTTACTCATGAGCGACTCATGCTTGCCGGGCCCACTCCGTGGCGAGCAGCTGGCGCGTCTCGCGCAATAACTGCGGGATCACCTTGGCGCCGCCGACGATCGTGATGAAGTTCGCGTCGCCGCCCCACCGCGGCACCACGTGAACGTGCAGGTGCTCGGCCAGCGAGCCACCCGCCGATGTGCCCAGGTTCATCCCGACGTTGAAGCCGTGCGGGTGCGACACGTTCTTGATGACGCGAATTGCCTTCTGGGTGAACGCCATCAGCTCCGCGCTCTCCGCGTCCGTCAGGTCTTCGAGCTCGGAGACCCGCCGGTACGGCACCACCATCAGGTGCCCTGGGTTGTACGGGTAGAGATTGAGCACGGCGTAGACGAGTTCGCCCCGGGCGACCACCAGGCCGTCCTCGTCGGACAGCCGCGGGATGTCGGTGAAGGGCTGCTCGGTGTCGGCCGAAGAGTTGGGGTCGCGCTTCATCGGCGCCTCGGCGAGATAGGTCATCCGGTACGGCGTCCACAACCGCTGCAGATGATCGCTTTCGCCGACGCCGGTGTCGAGAATGGTCTTGTCGGCACGCTCGGTGCGCGCCGACTCCTCGTGATCGCTCACGGCCCGACCACTTTCACCAATTCGGCGCTGGGAGCGGCATTCTCGCGATCGGCGATCCACTTGACGATCGCATCGACCGCGCTGTCGCGGGGCACGCCGTTGATCTGCGTGCGGTCGCCGAAGCGGAAGCTGACCGCGTCGGCCTGCACGTCGCGGTCACCGGCCAGCAGCATGAACGGCACCCGCTGGCCGGTGTGGTGGACGATCTTCTTGGCCATCCGGTCGTCGCTGCCGTCCACCTCGACCCGCACCCCGTGCGATTTCAGTTGGGCGGCAACCTCTTCCAAGTAAGCGATGTGCTCGTCGGCAACCGGGATGCCGACCACCTGGACGGGCGCCAGCCACGCCGGGAACGCGCCTGCGTAATGCTCGGTGAGGATGCCGAAGAACCGCTCGATCGACCCGAACAGCGCGCGGTGGATCATCACCGGGCGCCTGCGGCTCCCGTCGGCTGCGGTGTACTCCAGCTCGAAGCGCTCGGGGAAGTTGAAATCCACCTGGATGGTCGACATCTGCCAGCTGCGGCCCAGCGCGTCGCGGGCCTGCACCGAGATCTTCGGTCCGTAGAACGCGGCGCCGCCGGGATCGGGAACCAGTTCGAGGCCCGATTCCCGGGCGACGTCGGCCAGCGTGGCGGTGGCCTCCTCCCACACCTGTTCGGAGCCGACGAACTTGTCGGGGTCCTTTGTGGACAACTCCAGATAGAAGTCCTCCAGCCCGTAGTCGCCGAGCAGCTCGAGCACGAAGCGCAACAGCGACGCCAGCTCGTCGTGCAGTTGTTCGCGGGTGCAGAAGATGTGCGCGTCGTCCATGGTGAACCCGCGGGCCCGGGTCAGCCCGTGCACCACACCGGACTTTTCGTAGCGGTACACCGTGCCGAACTCGAAGAGCCGCAACGGAAGTTCGCGGTAGGAGCGCCCGCGCGAACCGAAGATCAGCGTATGCATCGGGCAGTTCATCGGCTTGAGGTAGTAGTCCTGACCCGGCTTGCGCACCGTTCCGTCGTCGTTGTACTCGGCGTCCAGGTGCATCGGCGGGAACATGCCGTCGGCGTACCAGTCCAGGTGGCCCGAGGTGTGGAAAAGCTGCGCCTTGGTGATGTGTGGGGTGTTGACGAACTCGTAGCCCGCCTCGATGTGCTTGCGCCGCGAATACTCCTCCAGCTCCCTGCGCACGATGCCGCCCTTGGGGTGGAAAACCGCTAGGCCGGAACCAATTTCGTCGGGAAAGCTGAACAGGTCCAGCTCGGCGCCCAGCTTGCGGTGATCGCGGCGCTGGGCCTCCTCGATCAACGTCAGGTGATGCTCGAGCGCCTCCTGCGACTCCCACGCCGTGCCGTAGATCCGTTGCAGGCTGGCGTTTTCCTGGTCGCCGCGCCAGTAGGCGGCCGAGCTTCTGGTCAGCTTGAACGCCGGGATGTGCTTGGTGGTGGGGATGTGCGGGCCACGGCAAAGGTCGCCCCAAACCCTTTCGCGGGTGCGGGGATTGAGGTTGTCATAGGCGGTGAGTTCGTCGCCGCCGACCTCCATGACGTCGGGATCACCCGACTTGTCGTCGACGAGTTCGAGCTTGTAGGGCTCGTCGACCAACTCCTCGCGCGCTTGCTCCTTGGACTCGTACACCCGCCGGGAAAACAGCTGGCCGTCCTTGACGATCTGGCGCATCCGCTTTTCCAGCGCCTCCAGGTCCTCCGGCGTGAACGGCTCGGCCACGTCGAAGTCGTAGTAGAAGCCGTCGGTGATGGGCGGCCCGATCCCCAACTTGGCTTGCGGGAACAGGTCCTGCACGGCCTGCGCCAACACATGCGCGGTGGAATGCCGGAGGACGCTGCGACCCTCGTCGGTGTTGGCCGCCACCGGGATGACCTCGGCGTCGGAGTCGGGCGCCCAACTCAAGTCGCGCAACTTCCCTTCGGCGTCGCGCACCACCACGATCGCGTCGGGCGTTCCCCGGCGCGGCAAGCCCGCCTCGCCGACCGCGGCGGCCGCGGTCGTCCCGGCAGGCACCCGGATCGGGGCTGCTGGGGCTGGGTTTGCGGGGGCACTCATCGGGTTGGGTCTCCAAGGCTTGGGTTGACGTGCGTGATCGTTGCAATGCTATCGGGGTGGGGCTGTCAGGGCTGCCCAGGCTTGAGCCGCACGAACAGGGCGTCGGCTTCGGTCAGCAGGGTGTCGCCGTCGCTTAACCGGCCCGACACGAAGATCTTGCGCCCGTCCACCCGGTCGACCCCGGCATCGATCTGTAGTTCCTTTTCGATCGGCACGATGTGGCGGTAGTCGATCTTGAGGTAGGCGGTGCGCTGATAGGGACCGCCGGTGAGCACCGCCGACGTCAACCCGAGCACGGTGTCGAACAGCAGTCCCAACGCTCCGCCGTGCACGGCGCCGTTGCGGCCCAGATGAAATCGGGCGAAGCGGGCCCAGCCGTGGATCCGGCCGTCCTCGCCCTTGCGCGCCGACATTGGCACCGTCAGAACGTTGCCCCGCATCGGCAGATCCATCCGGCGGCCCGACGGCGAGCGCCATTCGTCGCCGTCGAACGGAGCCAGCAGCGCCGACACCTTCTCCAGTTGGTCCGCCGCCTCGGCGATCACCTCGTCGGGCGCGTCGACGGCGCGGGCGTGGTCCTGCAGTTTGCGTACCGCGTCGACGAAGCGGCCGTAGTCGGGCCCGCCCTTGGTCGTCGGTTCGGGCGGATTGAATCCCCCGCCGGGGTGTTTCTGATGGTCGCCGCCCACCAGGACACCGTATTGGGTGGCCCGTTACTGCGCTGCGGCAGCCGCCAGGGTCTCGAACTCGTCGTCGGACAGGGTGATCTCGGCGGCGGCAACGTTCTCCTCCAGGTGCGCCACCTTCGACGTGCCCGGAATCGGCAACATCACCGGCGACCGTTTCAGCAACCAGGCCAGCGCCAGCTGCGACGGCGTCGCGTCATGGTCGGCGGCGATGCGTTGCAGCGGGCCGTCCGGCGCGGCCAGCGGGCCGGCGGCCAGCGGGAACCACGGGATGAAGCCGATGCCCTGCCCGGTCACGTAATCCAGCAGCGGTTCGGCGCCCCGCGACGACAGGTTGTACATGTTCTGCACCGACACGATCTGCGTGACCTGCTGGGCTTCCTTGAGCTGATCGGCGTCGATCTCCGACAGTCCGATATGGCGGATCTTGCCTTCGTTTTTCAGGTTGAGCAGCTCGCCTACCTGGTCGGCCAACGGGAAGTTGCGGTCGATGCGGTGCAGCTGGAACAGGTCGATGGTGTCGACGCCGAGTCGGCGCAGGCTCATCTCGGCTTCCTGGCGCAGATAGCTCGGATTGCCGAGCGGGATCCACACGTCCGGGCCGGTGCGCAGCAGCCCCGCCTTGGTCGCGATCACCAGCCCCCCATGAGACGAGTAGGGATACAACGCCTCGTGAATGATGTCCTCGGATATGTAGGGCCCGTAGGAGTCGGCCGTGTCGATGAAGTTCACCCCGAGTTCGACGGCACGCCGCAACACCCGCACGCATTCGTCACGGTCGGCGGGCGGGCCCCACACGCCCTGACCCGTCAGGCGCATGGCGCCGAAACCCAGTCGGTTGACGGTGAGATCGCCGCCGATGGTGAACGTTCCGGACGCTTGGGCTAGAGCTCTTGGGGTCTTGGAGTTTTGCGCAGTCACCCCTACGACCGTACGCCGACGGCGTGACCGCGCGTCCCGGCGTGGCAAGCTGAGGGCGTGGACCTACAAGCGCTAGAAGAACTTCCGCTGACGTACTCGGAGGTGGGCGCGACCGCGGCCGGCGAGCTGCCCGCCGGATACGGCCACCTTCATACGCAGCGCCAGATCGGCACGGGCAGGCAACGTTTCGAGCGGGCGGCCGACGCGGTCATGCGCTGGGGCATGCAGCGCGGGGCCGGCCTGCGGGTGCGCGCCAGCTCGGAGGTCGCCGAGGTCGACACCGTGGTGTTGGTGCGCATGGGCTTTCTGCCCGCGCCGTGCCGCGTCGTCTACGTCATCGACGAACCGGACATCCGCGGGTTCGCCTACGGCACGCTGCCGGGTCACCCGGAGTCCGGCGAGGAACGCTTCGTGGTGAGCCACGACCCGGCCACCTCCGCGGTGTTCGCGGAGGTGTCGGCGTTCTCCCGGCCCGCGACCTGGTGGAGCAAGGCTGGCCGGCCGCTGGTGTCGGTGGCCCAGCGGATCATCGCGAGGCGTTACCTGCGCGGAGTGTGACCGGCGCGGTCACCGCGCCCCGACACCGCCTGCGGTGCGGACTCCAATGCTGCCGATGTGCACGGCCTGCGCCAGCCGGCCCAGCGCGACGGCGCCGACCAGCAAGCCGAAGTCGCGCAGCGCGATGTCGTAGAAGCCGGACAGGGTCAGCAGGTCGACGATGATGCCGGCCAGCCAGGCCGCGACCACCCAGGCGCCTATTCTCGGCGCGATGGCGACCAGCACACCGGCCGCGATTTCGATCACGCCCACCACATACATCAGCTGATCGGCGGTCCCGGGCACCAGATTGTCGATCCAGGGCGCCAGATACATGCTCCAGTGATGCGGGTGGGTCAGCAGGTTGAAGAACTTGTCCAGCCCGAACAGTATCGGCGCGATCGTGAACACGGTGCGAAGCGCGAAGTACGCGGAATAGGCCGGATCCTTCAATCGATCGCCCAGGGCAGGGCCGGCAGCGACTTGATTGGTGGTCATAAGTTGCCTCCATTTCTAACAGATAGTAATTCGAACGTTAGAGTAGGTACACTGTAGCGTCAAGTATTTTGTCTCTTAGAAATGGGCGATGACAGTGGACGACGGGCTTGAGCGCGACGCCGCGGGCATCGGCGCGCTGGCCGATCCCGTGCGCCGCCGGCTGTATCAATTCGTGTGCGCGCAGCCCGGACCGGTAAATCGCGACCAGGCCGCCGACGCCCTCGGCATTCCCCACCACCAGGCCAAATTCCATCTGGACCGGTTAACCGCCGAGGGACTGCTCGAAACGGAGTACGCGCGCTTGACGGGCCGGTCCGGCCCCGGCGCGGGACGAACCTCAAAGCTGTATCGCCGGGCCCGCCGCGACATCGCGGTCAGCCTTCCGCAGCGCGAGTACGAGCTGGCCGGGCGGCTGATGGCCCAGGCCATCGCGCAATCCGGCGACACCGGGCAGCCGGTCGTCGAGGTGCTGAACCGGGTCGCCCGCGACTATGGCCGGACGATCGCCGCCACCACCAGGCCACCGGCGAATGCCGCGGCGGCACTCGAGCGCACGGTCAAGCTGCTCAGCAAGTACGGGTACGAGCCGAACGCCTCGGATGGGACGGTGCGGCTCGCCAACTGCCCGTTCCACGCGCTGGCCCGGGAGCAGACCGAGCTGGCCTGCCACATGAATCACGCGCTGATCACCGGCGTGGCCGCGGCGCTCGCGCCGCACGGTCCCGACGTCCGCCTGCAGCCGGGGACGGACCGGTGCTGCGTGGTGCTTAGGCCCGCCGACCCCAGGCGGTGAGCAGGCTCTCGGCCCCCGCGCACATCCGCTCGATGACCTCGCCCACCGACGCGTCGTCGCCGATCATGCTCACACTCTGACCGGCGTCGACCGGCGCGATGCTGCGATCGTCGGCGGCGGTCGCCGCGGCCAGCTCGTCGCAGGCCGACCGATCGAGCACCTCCTCTTTGCCGGTCCAGCGGGCGACGAAGTCGTTGGCCAACACGCGCGACGGGAACCGGGCCGGCCACGGCAGGCCCTTGGCGACGTCGAAGACGCGGGTGATCGCGGTGTCGGTGGCGCCGGCCGCGATCAGCGCCCGGCGGCTGCCGTCGCCGGTCAACGCTTCCGGGCACGCGGCCAGGCGGGTGCCCACCCACGCGCCGCTGGCGCCGGCGGCCAGCACGGCGGCCAGGCTGCGGGGCGAGGCGATCCCGCCGCCGGCGAGCACCGGCACCGACACCGCATCCAAGACGGTGTCGAGCAACGGCAGCGTCGCGAGCTTCACGTCGCCGTGGCCGCCGCCCTCGGCGCCCCGCGCGACCAGGACGTCGACCCCGGCGCCGGCCGCCTGACGGGCTCCCTCGGCGTCGTATACCTGTGTGGCGGTGGCGATTCCGGCGTCGCGAGCCTTGCCGACCCACGACCAGTCGGTACCGAAGCTGACCGACAGCAGCGCGGGCCGCGCGGCAAGGGCATCCTCCAGCAGCCCCGCCTCGTTGCGCATCACCCAATCCACCAGGCCGATTCCGAACGCGCCCCGCACGTGCCGCAACTCGGCGTGCAGCGACTCACGCGTCGCGACGCTGCCCATGCCCACCATGCCCAGACCGCCGGCGGCGGTCACTGCGGCGGCCAGTCGGCCGCCGGCCACCCCGCCCATCGGCGCGTTGACGATGGGCACCCGCAGGCCGAAGCTGCTCGACCAGGGCGTCGACAGCATCCGGGCTAATGGGTGAGCGACGGAATGCTCTTGAGCACCGTCAGCATGACGACCGAGTCCTCGACCGCGTGCAGGGCGTGGCGTTCCGCCGGAATCGCCACGTAGTCGCCGCCCTTGCCCTCCCAGGCGTCGCCGCCGGCGGTCAGGCGCACGTGACCCTGCAGCACCTGCAGCGTGGCCTCGCCCGGGCTGTCGTGCTCGGACAGATCATGTCCGGCAAGCAGGGCCAGCACGGTTTGCCGGAGTTCGTGGGTGTGGCCGCCGTGGATGGTGTGTGCGGCCCGCCCGCTGTGTGACTTCTGGGCCTCGGACAACTTTTCGGCGGCCAGGCTGGTCAACGATATGGATTCCATGGCGAGTCCTTCGCGGATCGGGAGCGGGCTTCGGGACGGATTTTGTCAGGCGGTAAGTAGGAGTATCCCCGCCGCGATCAAGCCAACCACCTTCACCACCTCGAGGCCGACGTAGGCGTAGTGACCGCGGGAGCGCGGCCCCTCCGAGCCGGCGAGCACCCGGTCGGAACGGTTGGTAAGCCGCGGACGCACCGCGACGAGCTGGATGGCCAGGGCGGCAAAGGCGACGAAGAAGGCCACTGCGGTGCGCGTCGGCGTCGGCCCGGCGACCACGATCGCGAGGATGACGAGGGCGAAGCCGACCTCGACGGTGTTGAGGGCGCGGAAGACCAGGCGCCCGATGCCCAGCCCGATTTGCAAGGTGACGTTGGGCGCGCGGAACTTCAGCGGGGCTTCCAGGAACGAGATGGCCAGCACCATGCCGAGCCAGACGAAGGTGATCGCGACGGCGATCGCCGAGCCGGTGCTCACTTCGCGACGAGCTTCAGGTGCGCCAGGCACAGATCCGGTTCGACGAATTCGTCGAGCCGCTCGACGGCGACCTGGGCTCCCCAGGATTCCATGGCGCCCTGCATGATGCCGAGATGGACCGGGCAGATCACGTTGGTTCGGTTCTCGGCGACTTCCAGAAACGGGCAGTGCCGCAGCCCGACCTGTTGCTCCCCGCCGGCCGCGCGGCGCTCGGGCGCGAAGCCGAGATCGTCGAGCACGTCGACGAGGTGGTCGATGGCGTCCTCGGCGTTGGTGGCATCCGTCGGCAGGGATTCCAGCTTGCGCCCCCACGCCCGCCCGGCGGCCAGCGCCTTGGCGCGCGGATCGCGTTCGGCGGCGAACGCCGCGGTCAGGAGCTCGGCGAGCAATCGATAGTGCCGCGTGCCGCCGCGATCCATCTGCCGGACCGCGGCGAACATCAGCGGCGGCCGGCCCGGCCCTTTGCGGCCCGGCTCGACCTGCTCCACCTGGCCGTCGCCGACCAGGCTGTCGAGGTGGAAGCGGACGGTGTTGGGATGCACGCCCAGCACGTCAGCGATCGCGACGATGCTCATCGGATCCTGCGACGCCCGCAGCACCCGCAGCACCTCCCGGCGGCGACCAACGGATTCGGAGACCATGACCTGCGCGCTCAACGGTGGCTCACGCTCCTTCAGAGTCGTCGGCTCCCGGCTGCGCGGCCACCAGGGGTGTGTCGACGCCGAGTGGACCTATCTTGGCAGCCCCGCCCGGGGAGCCCAGCGGGGCGTCGCGGCCCGGCAGGGTTTCGGTAAAGAACGCTTCGTTGTCGGCCAAGTAGGGTTTGAGCTCCTCGGGCAGATCGTCCTCGTAGTAAATCGCATCGACGGGACAAACCGGCTCGCACGCGCCACAGTCCACGCATTCGTCGGGATGGATGTAGAGCGCCCGGCCGCCTTCGTAGATGCAGTCCACCGGGCACTCGTCCACGCAGGCCCGATCCATCACGTCGATGCATGGCTTTCCGATCACGTAGGTCATGCGCTAGAGTTTACACAAGACAAGTTGTGAAAACCATACGAAACGGGAGAGTGCATGGCCGACAACGAACTTGACGTCCGCGCGTTGCGCAAGCCGGACAAGCACCCGACGATCTTCGCGACCTACGCCGCGCTCGCGGTCGGCGAGTCGTTCGTCCTGGTGAACAACCACGATCCCAAGCACCTGCGCGACGAATTCGAGGCCGACCTACCGGGCAGCTACCGCTGGGAGTACGTCGAACGGGGGCCCCAGGTGTGGCGGATCCGGATCAGCAAGCTCACCTCCACGCCGCTCCCCCGAATTCTGGCCAACACCACCGAGTTAACGGCCGATGCCGATGCGTCCGGGGCGGTCTGGAAGTTGCAGGCCCGGGAGCGCGATCTCGACTCGAACGTCATCGGGCTCCCCGCGGGGGGCACGATCGATTCGCATGCCGGACCCGATCTCGACGTCTTGATCCATGTGCTGTCCGGCAGCGGCCGGCTGACCACCGAAACGGGCGCGATCGACCTGTCCCCCGGTGCGCTGCTGTGGTTGCCCCGGCGTTCGCGACGCCAGTTCGCCGCGGGCCCCGACGGGCTCCGATACCTCACCGTGCACCAGCGCCGCCAGGCGTTGGTGCTGGAACCCCTTGCGCGGCAGGCGGTCTGATGAACAGACAGCGGGCTCGTAGTTTGCCCTGCGCGCGATCGTCCACCTGGTCGGCCGTACGGGCGTCGGTGTTCGTCGCGGCGTTGGGACTGATCAACGGACCGTAGCTGTTAATCAACCGTTTCGTTGACAATCGACGGCGCTTCGATGAGCGTTGTTAGCTGTGCGCGACCTCCCGACGCGAACCCAATACGTGCACGCCCCCCGGGGCCGCCGCCCCACCCGCCTCGTCGGCGACGACCGCGAGCGCGCGATTCTGGCCGCCGCCGAGCGACTCCTTGCGCAGCGACCCCTCGCCGACTTCTCCGTGGACGACCTGGCGAAGAGCGCGGGCATCTCTCGTCCCACCTTCTACTTTTACTTCCCGTCGAAGAACGCGGTGTTGCTGTCGCTGCTGGACCAGGTGAACACGCGGGCGCACACGGCCGTCACGGCGCTGGCCGGCAGATTGCCCGGCGACCCGGTGGCCGTGTGGCGGGCCCGCATCGAGGCGTTCTTCGAGGTGTCCGGATCGCATCGTGCGGTCGCGGTCGCGGGCGCGGCCGCCAAGGCGACCAACCCCGAGGTGCGGCAGGCGTGGTCGACGCTCATGCACAGGTGGATCTGGTCCACCACGGCGGCGATCGAGGCCGAGCGCCGGCGCGGCGCCGCCCCGCAGCTCGTTCCGGCCGAAGACCTTTCGGTTGCGCTGAACATGTTGAGCGAACGGGTGATGGCGGCGACGTTCACCAACGAGGAGAGCGCGATTCCGGAGGACCGGGTGATCGACACTCTGGCGCACATCTGGCTGGCCAGCATCTACCAAGACGGTAAGGCGTCAACCGCCCCGTAGCATCCGCTCGGCGCGGGCCACGGTGTCGTCGATCAACCGGTCGACGGCACCGAAGTAGGTCGGCGACGGCGGCTTCCCGGCCAGTTCGGCGATGGCCCGCTGTTCCCCGAGAACGTCTGCGGCGCCCAGGTTTTCGGCCATCCGGGCGGGGTGAACCTGCAGGGCGGCGAGCAGCTCAACGGACTGGGAGCCCGCGACCACTGCCCGCCGCGCCAGGGTCCGCAGCGTGTCCCATTCGGCGTGCCACGAGCCGTCCGGGCGTTCGTCGTTGGCCAGCGCGGCGGCGGTGTGCAGGGTCGCCGCCAACGGCGGCGCCGACAGGGCGGACCGCCGTATCAGGATGGACAGCACCGGATTGCGCTTGTGCGGCATCGACGAGGACCCGCCCCGCTTGTCGCTGTCCGGTTCGCTGAGTTCGGCGATCTCCGGGCGGCCCAGGGTGAGGACGTCCGAGGCGATGCGGCCCCAGCAGTCGGTGCAGCCGACGAGGGCGTCGCCGGCCGCGGTGACCGGTGTTCGCGTCGTGTGCCAGGGCGCCCGGACGTCTAGGCCGAGCGCGCTGGCCGTCACCTGCGCCAGGCGATCCGAGACGGCCGCCGGCTCGTCCGTGTCGGTAAGCAGTGTCACCAATTCCGTTGTGGCGGCCCGCGTCCCGGCGGCGCCGCCGAACTGGATCGGGGTGGCCAGCGCGCGCAGCCCCTCGCACGCGTCGAGCACGCCGCCCAGCCAGCCGGCCGCCTTCGCGCCGAACGTGGTGGGCGCGGCGTGCTGGGTGAGGGTTCGGGCCACCATCGGGGTGGCCCGATGACTTTGCGCCAATGTCGACAGCGCCGAAATCTGTTGGGTGAGCTGCGCTATGACGGCATCCGCGGCAGCCCGCACGGCCAGCATCAGGCCGGTGTCCAGCACGTCCTGGCTGGTGAGCCCGCGGTGGATCCACGGCCCGATCGCCGGGACGGCCCGCTGCCGCAGCAGCTCGACCAGGCCGATGACCGGGTTGCCGCCGTCCTCGGCGGTGAAGGCGAGCAGCTCGCAATCGGTGGGATTCACCAGATGTGCCAGGTCCAGGTTCGCGCACTCGGCGGGTGCCAGGCCGGCGGCGGCAAGGGCGGCCAACCAAGCGGATTCCGTCGCCACCATCGACTGCAGCAGCGCCCAGTCCGTCATGTACTCGCCGGCCCGATGGTCACCCGGCCACAGCAGATTCGTCATCGGCCGCCCTCGTATGCCAGAAAAACCGTCTCGTTCGGGCCCTGCAAGTGAATGTCGAAGCGGTAACCGGTTCGGCCGGAATCACTTTCGGCCACGCACAGCAGGCTGGCCCGCCGGCCGGGGTCGACCGCACTCAACAGCGGATCGGCGTCCAAGTCCGCGGCGGGCAGGTAGGCGCGGGTGAACAAGCGGTCCAACAGCCCCCGGGCGAAGACGGCGAGCGCGAAGAACGGTGGCCGCCCGCCGCTCGCCGAGCCGGGCGCCAGGGTGGTGAACGCGTAGTGCCCCGCCGCGTCGGTGGCCCCACGCCCCCATCCGGTGAACCCGGTCCCGTCACGCCGCAGCGAGCCGGCCCGGCGCGGGATTCGGCCGGCGCCGTCGGCCTGCCAGAGTTCGACCAGCGCGTCCGGGACCGCGGCGCCGGCGCCGTCGTACACGGTGCCGTGTAACCGCACGGCCTGCGGATGCGCCGCGTCGACCAGGTCGCTGCCCCCGGGGTACGGCAAGGCCATGCCGAAGAACGGCCCGACGGTTTGCCCTGGGGTACAAGCCAATTCAGGCCCAGATTCAAGCATCGTCATCGGTCCAGGTTCGGCGACTCCCGCAGACCACGATGTCCCACCGGTACCCCGTCGCGAATTCCGGCTCGGTGAGGTCGTGGCCGTAACGCGCGATCAACCGTTGGCGCGCAGCGGGATCCAGGATGGACTGCAAAATCGGGTCCAGATCGAACAACGGGTCACCGGGGAAATACATCTGGGTGACCAGGCGCTGGGTGAACGCGGTGCCGAAGACCGAGAAGTGGATGTGCGCCGGGCGCCAGGCATTGCGGTGGTTGCGCCAGGGATAGGGTCCGGGCTTGACGGTGAGGAAGCGGTATGACCCGTCGGCCCCGGTCAGGCAGCGCCCGGCGCCGGTGAAGTTCGGGTCGAGCGGCGCGGGGTGCTGGTCGAGCTGGTGATGATAGCGGCCGGCGGCGTTGGCCTGCCAGATCTCGACCAGCTGGCCGGCCACCGGCGCGCCGGAATCGTCGAGGACCCGCCCGCTCACGATGACGCGCTCGCCGATCGGCTCGCCCGGGTGGCGGGCCGTCAGGTCGGCGTCGAGGGGGTCGACGTCCTGGGGGCCGAAGCACGGCGCCGCGCGTTCGACCGCCTCGGGATCGACAACCAGCAGAGGGTGTTTCGGGTGGCGCAGGGCGCTGCTGCGGTAGGGCGGGTAGTCCAGGCGCGGCTGCGGCCCGGCTCCGCCCGCGCGCCGGTAGCCGGCCGCGAGGCACGCGATCTCCGCGGTGATGTCGGCCTGCGACGCGGCGCGCTCGGCGTTCATGAGCCGTGACGCTACCCGCGCTGCGGCCGTGAGCTACAGAGCGCGCACCAGCGCGGCGCGCCCCTTGGTGCGCAACTTGTGCAGCGCCGAGCCGCGGTATTGGCCGATCTTGGCGGCCATCTTGGTGCCAAGCTCCTCGAGTTCGGGGTCGGTGATCTTCACCTCGGGTGGAGCGGGAATCATGTCGCGCTCCTCCTCGTCGGCGTGCGCCTCCAGCACCGTCTTGAAGGAGTTCCACTCCTGCTCGTAGCGCGGCGCGGTCTGCGGGGTCTTCAGCAGCACCGACAGCTGGTCGATCACCTGCCGATGCTCGGCGTGGGCGACCGCGATCAGCTTGGTGGCCGCCCCCAGCGCCGGGTAGTACAAGTCGTCCTCGATGCGGAAGTGAATGTCGAGTTCGATCAGCAGCTCGTCGAAAAGGGCATGGCGCTCTTCGCTGTTCACCGGCGCTTCGCTGATCTTGCGACCGAGCCCCTTGATCACGACGTGGTGATCCTTCAACACTTCGTATGCGTTCACTTCGCTACCTCCTCGGCACGCACTTCGACCATTCCGTTGACCAACCTCGCCTGGTAACACGGCAGCGGGGCCGCCGACGGGCCACGCAAAACCTCGCCCGACTCGGCCGCAAACCACGAGCCGTGCCAGGGGCACACGATCCGGCCGCGATCGACCCAGCCGTCGGCCATCGGGGCGGCCAGGTGCGGGCAGAATTCACCGAACGCCGACACCTCGCCGGGCTCGGTCTGACAGACCACCAGCCCCACCCCGTCGACCTCGACCCGCACCGGCTTTCCGTTCAACGAGCCCGCCGGCATTACGGGGGTCCATTCGGTGGTGCGCAGCCGTTCGCCCGACTGGTCGATCCCGATACCGGAGTCGAACACCAGGGCCCCGCCCAGGTAGCTGCCGCCGACCGTGAGGCCGTAGCCCAGCGCGGTCAGCACAATCCCGCGGCCATGGCGCCCGCGGCGGCGGTCCCACCAGGACTGCGCGTACAGCGCGGTCGCCACCATGTTCACCACGCCGTGCACCAGCCCCACCCGGCGGTCCCCCTCGTGGGTGTGCTGCCAATCGGTGGCGCCCGTGATGGCCGAGCCGATGCTCGCCAGGATTCCGACGCCGAGCGCGCGGGAGGCGAACCGCGAGGCGTCGCGGACCTCGGTGGCCGGCTGGCCCGGCAGCAGGCTGAGGGCGTCCAGCGCCACCGTCGTGCCGAGCGCCCCGCTGGTCAGCGACGCCAGCGGCGGGTGGACCGGGTGCCCGAGCCACACGCCGTTGAGCGCGTTGGTGACGGTGTTGCGGGCCCGGCCCAGCCCGTTGTAGGCGAAGCTGAGCAGGTGTTCCAACCGATAGCTCGGCCGATCCAGCCACTCTTGACGCCCGATGGCGGACAACACCCGTGGTCCGACATTCCGCAATCGGCCATCCCGTGACCGACCAACCATGGCTACCCCGTCCTTCCTCACATGCAGAGCTATGCGACGTATGGATACGCAAAATCGGCGATTGACGCCCGGAACCACCGTAGCGGCGACCAGCCGGCCGTCGCTTGTGCGGCACCTGTGAATTAGCTCAAAGGCCCCTTCGGGATTGACCGGTCGGGCCGGTTTGCAGGATTCTATTGACCAGAAGATATTTCTGTAGAACAGAGTGAGCCGCCGGATGGCAGATCAGCCCAGCGATCTATTCGCTGTCCTCGAGAACGTCCGCCAGGGGATGATCCCCGCGCACATATACAACGACAGGCAGCTGTTCGAGCTGGAGAAACAACGGCTGTTCGGCCGGGCGTGGACGTTCGTGGCGCACGAGTCGGAGATCCCGCAGGAGGGCGACTACGTGGTGCGCCGGGTTCTCGACGATTCCTTCATCATCACCCGCTGTGCGAACGGCGAGGTGCGCGCCTTGTTCAATATGTGCCTGCACCGCGGCATGCAGGTCTGCCGCGCCGAGATGGGCAACGCCTCCAACTTCCGCTGCCCGTACCACGGCTGGACCTACCGCAACGACGGCCGGCTCACCGGCTTGCCGTTCCATCGCGAGGCATACGGGGGCGATGAGGGGTTCGCCAAAAACCAGACCCTGCTGCCGGCACCGAACCTGGCCGGCTACAACGGGCTGTTGTTCATCAGCCTGGATCCCCACGCCGAGCCGCTCGAGGACTTCCTCGGCGACTTCAGGTTCTACCTGGACTACTACACCAAACAGAGCAGCGGCGGCCTCGAGCTGCGGGGGCCGCAACGATGGCGGATCAAGGCCAACTGGAAGATCGGCGCCGAGAACTTCGCCGGCGACATGTACCACACGCCGCACACGCACGCGTCGATCGTCGAGATCGGCTTGTTCCGCGAGCCGAAGGCACAGAAGCGCAAGGACGGCGCCACCTACTGGGCGCACCGCGGCGGCGGCACCACCTACAAGCTCCCGCCGGGGGGTTTCGAGGAGCGGATGCGCTACATCGGCTATCCCGACGAGATGATCGACCGCATCAAGGACACCTGGACGCCGCGGCAACAGCGGGTGGTCGGCGAGGACGGATTTATGATCTCCGCGGCGACCTGCTTTCCGAACCTGAGTTTCGTGCACAACTGGCCGAAATTGCCCGGCAGCGAAGCGGTTTTGCCGTTCATCTCGATCCGGCTGTGGCAGCCGATCAGCGAGAACGAAACTGAGGTGTGCTCGTGGTTCGCGGTGGACTCCGCGGCTCCCCCGCGGTACAAACGGGACTCGTACAAGGCGTATTTGATGTGCTTCGGTTCGACCGGCATGTTCGAACAAGACGACGTGGAGAACTGGGTGTCGCTGACTACCACCGCGGGCGGTTCGATGGCGCGCCGCCTGCTGCTGAACAGCCGGATGGGCCTGCTGCCCGACGACCGTCCGGTGATCGAGCCGCTGACGGCCGAGTCGTTCCACGGGCCGGGCCGCGCGCAAGTCGGCTACAACGAGAACAACCAGCGCGAGTTGCTCAGGTTGTGGGCGGATTACCTGTCATGAGAAAAGCCCTGCCGTTCAACGACATTCGCCATCTGCAAGCCCATCAGTTCCTGGTCGACGAGGCCTATCTGCTGGATGCCCAGGACTACGACGCGTGGCTGGACACGCTGACCGACGACGTGCGCTATGTGATGCCGGTCCGGGTCACGACGGCACGCGGCGCCGGGTTCGACGCCGCCCCGGAAAGGGGACCGGGGATGGCCCATTTCGACGAGGACAAGTACTCGCTGCGCCAGCGGGTCGCGCGCTTCGCCACCGAGCACGCCTGGACTGAGGATCCGCCGTCGCGGCTGCGGCATTTCGTCACCAATGTGCGCACCTTCGAGGGCGACGAGGATGCGGAGTTGTTCGTCGAGTCGGCCGAACTGCTCTTTCGTAGCCGCGGCGACGTCAACGAGAGCGCACTGGTGTCGTGCGGCCGCGAGGACGTCCTGCGCAGGTGTGGCGATGACTGGAAGCTGGCCCGCCGCAAGATCTTTGTCGACGAATCGGTGCTGCGGATGCAAAACCTGGCGGTGTTCCTGTGAGCGACGAGCCCATCACGATTGCCAACGAATTCACCGAGGTCGTGGTGCGCCGGGTCGATACGCGCAACGGGTCGCGGCTGCTGATCAGCGCGCCCAAGACCGGGCGGTCGATCAGCCTGGACGCGCTCGAGGTCGAGGCGCTCACGCGGCAGAACACCCGTACGCTGACGGCCATGGTCGGCAATCCCGATGGCCCGCTGCTGCCCGACGAGGGGCAACGATGACGGCCTGGCTCGAGGACAAGCGAGCGCTGGTGGTGGGCGCCGGTTCGGGAATCGGCCGCGCCGTCGTCGACGCGTTTTGCGCCGAGGGCGCCAAAGTCGCTGTGCTGGAACGTGACTCCGGAAAATGCGCGGCGTTGCGACGAGAATCGCCGGGCCTCCCGGTCATCGAAGGCGACGCCGTCACCCGCGAGGCCAACGAGCGCGCCGTCGCCGCGGCGGCCGACGCGTTCGGTGGGCTGGACACCCTGGTGAACTGCGTCGGAATCTTCGATTTCTACAAGGGAATTGCCGACCTCGACGCCGACGGACTTGCCCCCGCGTTCGACGAAATCTTCCGCACCAATGTGCTCAGCCATCTGCGCTCGGTCAAGGCCGCGGTCCCGGCGCTGCAGGCGGGGAGCGGATCCTCGATCATCCTCACCGAGTCGGCGTCGTCGTTCCACCCCGGACGCGGCGGCGTGCTGTACGTGTCGTCGAAGTTCGCCGTGCGCGGGCTGGTTTCGGTCCTGGCGCACGAGCTGGCGCCCGGGATTCGCGTCAACGGGGTGGCTCCGGGCGGCACGCTCAACACCGACCTACGCGGTCCGTCCAGCCTGGGACTGGACGCGGTGCGCCTCGACGACACCCCCAACCGCGCCCGCGACCTGGCCGCGCGCACCCCGCTCAACGTTGCGCTCGACGGCCGGGACCACGCGTGGAGTTACGTGTTCCTGGCGTCCGACCGATCCCGCGGCATCACCGGCGAAACGATCCACCCCGACGGCGGATTCGGGTTGGGCGCGCCACGATGACCCCCCTTGACGAGCAGCGCGCCCTGGTGGCCCAAGGCTGCCGGGTCGCCGCCGCCCGCGGGCTGGTCGACGGCATCCTCGGCCATCTGAGCCTGCGGATCGACGACGAACGCCTGCTGATTCGGTGCCGCAGCGACACCGACACCGGGGTGGCCTTCACCCGGGCGTCCGACGTCCGGCTCATCATGTTCGACGGAACCGCCGGCGCCACAGGCGAACTCGACGGCTACCGCGTGCCCAACGAGCTGCCGATCCACGTCGAAACCCTGCTGGCCCACCCGGAATACCGGGCCGTCGCACACCTGCACCCGTCCGCCGTCGTCGCAGCCGACCTCGCCGGCATCGAGATCCGGCCGATCTACGGGGCCTACGACATTCCCGGCGCGTGGCTGGCCCGTGGCGGCGTGCCCGTCTACGAACGCGCCGTGCTGATCCGGAATTCGTCGCTGGGCAAGGAAATGGTGGCGGCCATGCGTGGCCGGCCGGTGGTGATCTGCCGCGGACACGGGATCACCAGCGCCGCGGCCACCGTGGAACAGGCGGTGCTGCAGGCGATCAGCGTGGATGCCCTGGCCCGGATGTCGTTGCGGGTGCGCACGGCCGGCGGCGCCCTGGCCGACATCGACGACGCCGACTGGGACGAGCTGCCGGACCTGGGAGCCGAGTTCACCGCCGAGGCGGCCTGGCGCCACGAGTTGGCCCGCTTAGGGCATCAGCCGAGCTGATCGCCAATCTCCTTGGCCGCCTTGGTAAGTGCGGCGGCCACCGATGAGTATTGCGAGCTGCGCAGCCGCTGCTGCGGGGCGGCGGCGTTGAGCGCGATGCGCAGGCCGGGAGCCCGGGTCGGGATGGGCACCGCGACCGACGCGACGCCTTCCTCGCTCTCCTCACGATTGACCGCGTAGCCGCGCTCGCGGATGCGGCCAAGCTCTGCCTCCAACTCGGTGCGGCTGCCGATCGAGCGAGAGGTGATGCGCTGCAACGGTTCATCGGGCAGCAGTTGACGCAATTCCGGCTGGGACAACTGGGCCAGCAGGACCTTGCCCGTCGAGGTGCAGTGGGCCGGCAGGGTGCGCCCCAGCCGCGACGCCACCCGCACCGCGGCGGGACCCTCGACCGCGGCGACGAAACGAACGCCGGCGCCGTCGAGCATTCCGAGGTGAATGGTTTCCCGCAGTTGTTCGCTGAGGCTGCGCATGATCGGCATGGCCGATCGCTGAATGTCGATGCGGCCGAAGATCGCAAACGCCACACCGGTCAACGACGGGCCGGGCAGGTACGCCTTGGACACCGGGTCTTGGCGGACGAACCCGCGATAGGCCAGCATCGCCAGCAGCCGGTGCGCAGTCGAGGACGCCACCCCCAGGTAGCGCGTCGCCTCGCTCAACCGGATCTGCGGCTGCTCACCCAACAGCAGCAGCAGCTTGAGCGCGTTGTCGACCGACTCGATCGGGTACTGCGGCGCGCCCTTCCCGGACATGAACTCACGGTAGCCCGTCCGCCACGCCGCGTCCGTCCCAATTCCCCCACGACTCTCCGGCCCGGCTCTCCTCACAAATCGATCGACGATAGCCGCAATTGCGGATCGGCGGTCAGCGTCCCCAACAACTTCTCCAACTGGTCGATCAGGGTTTTGACCGCCGTGGGGGTGAAAACCGCGGTGCGGTATTCCACGACGCCGCTGATTCCGGCGGGCTCGCCGCCGTCGGCGAACTCTTCGGTGAGCGACAGCAAGAAGTTCATCCGCGCTGTCCCCGTGTGGACCGGATCCCACGTGACATCCAGATCGCCCAGCACCCGCGCGGCGGGCTTGTTGTTTTGCCAGGCCAGCATCGTTTGGATCAAGGGGCGGGGCGGCACTGAGCGCGCGGCGCTGATCCGGTCGACGAGGAGTCCGTAGGGCAGGTCCTGGCGGTCGAACGCCTGCAGGCCGCGCGCACGAACTTGAGCCAGCAGTTTCGCGAAGGTGTCGTCATCGGCCACTCCGACGCGTAGCACGACGGTGTTGACGAAGACTCCGACCAAATCGTCCAGCGCCGGGTGGCCGCGGCCAGCCACCGCGATTCCCACAGGGATGTCGGTGTTGGCGGTGAGTTTGGACAGCAGCGCGGCGAAGCCCGCGTGAACAACCATGAAGCTGCTGGCGTGATGCTGGCGTGCCACGCGGATTATCTTGCGGTGCAACGCCGCCGACCACTCTATGGCCACGATATCGCCGTGGTTGTCGGCCACCGCTTCGTCCGGCCGGGCGGAGCCTAGCTCCAGGCCCAGGGGCATCCCCGCGAGAGTCTCTTCCCAAAACTTGAGCTGGGTGGCGATGATGCTGTGCGGATCGGCCGGGTCCCCTAGATGGGCGCGCTGCCACAGCGTGAAGTCGATGTATTGGATCGCCAGCGGCGCCCACGTAGGGGCGTGTCCGGCGCATCGACAGCGGTACGCAGTGTCGAGGTCGGCCGATAGCGGGGCCACCGACCAGCCGTCGGCGGCGATGTGGTGCACGGCAATGGCCAGCAGGTGTTCGTCGTCGGCCACGCGATGCAACCGGGCGAACAACGGGATCCGGGTGGCCAGGTCGAATTCGTGACGAGCATGGGCGGCGACGGCCTGCTGGAGCCGCCACGGGGACCACGCGGTGGCATCAACGACCTGCCAGCCGAAGTCCGCCCGTTCGGGAGGAACGACGACTTGTCGGGGTGTGCCCTCGAGGGCCGGATAGACGGTGCGCAGGATTTCATGGCGGTTCACCACGTCAACGAGGGCCTGCCGCAGCGCCTCGACCTCGAGGGGGCCCCGAAGCCTAAGCGCCCACGCGATGTTGAAGACCGGAGACGGTCCCTGCAGTTGAGTGACCGTCCACATCCGGTGTTGGGCCTGCGACAACGGCACCGCCGCGGGCCGCACCACCGGAACCAATGGGGTCGACGGAGTCGAACCGGCCGAGACAAGGGGCGCCAGCTGGGCGATCGTGGGCGCATCAAACAGAGCCCGCACGGACAAGCGGGCGTCCAAAGTGGCGTTGAGCGCCGCGGTGACGCGCATGGCCAGCAGTGAGTCCCCACCCAGATCGAAGAATGATTGATCGACACCCACCCGTTCCAGCCCGAGGACGTGGGCGTAGAGACCGGCCAGGATTTCCTCGACCGGGGTGCTCGGAGGCCGGTACTCGGCGGCGGTGTACTCGGGGGCGGGCAACGCGGCGGTGTCGAGTTTGCCATTGACGGTCAGCGGTAACCGCTCGAGCGTCATGATCGCCGCCGGCACCAGGTAGTGGGGCAAGCGGGCGCCCAGTTCCGTTCGAACGGTGGCCGGGTCGGCCGCACCGGTGATGTAGCCGACGAGGCGTTTGTCCCCGGGTCGGTCCTCGCGGGCGATCACCGCCGCCTGCCCTACCCCCGGCAACCGCGCCAGCGCGGCGGTGATTTCACCGGGCTCGATGCGGTAACCGCGAATCTTGACCTGGTCATCCGCCCGGCCCGCGTAATGCAGTTGCCCGTCGGAACTCCAGCTCGCGAGGTCACCGGTGCGATACATTCGCGCCCCGTCCCCGCCGAACGGACACGCCACGAAGCGCGAGGCCGTCAAGGCAGGGCGGCGCCAATATCCGTGGCCCACCTGGGCGCCCGCGACATACAACTCTCCCACCAGACCAACAGGCACCCTGCGCAACCACTGGTCCAAGACGAACAACGCCGTTCCCGGCAGCGGGCGGCCGATCGGTGGCACCCCGCAACCTGGTTGCAACGGGTCGCTGATGGACACGCATACCGTGGTTTCGGTGGGTCCGTAGGCGTTGATCATCGCCCGCCCGGGCGCCCAGCGATCCACGACGTCGGAGGTGCAGGGCTCGCCGCCCACCACCAATGTCGTATCCGCCAGGCCGTCTGTCGACAGCGCCGCCGCAGCCGAGGGCGTCTGCGTCAGGGCGGTGACTTGTTCGGCCACGAGCAGCGCGTGAAAGTCGTCCAGCGACCGCGTCACCTGTTCGGGGACCACCACCAGGCATCCACCGTTGAGGAGCGCGCCCCAGATTTCCCACACCGAGAAGTCGAAAGCGTAGGAATGGCATTGGGTTATCGCTCGGCTCGTCTGGCTGTTGAACGGTGCCGGCGCGCCGATCAGTTGGGTGATGTTGTGATGGGTGATCGCCACTCCCTTGGGCGCCCCGGTCGTGCCCGAGGTGTAGAGAATGTAGGCGATGTCCTCGGCGGCCGGTGTCGGCAAGGCCGCGGCGGGTGGGGCGCCCGCCGCGGTGTCGGGGGAATCATCAACGTCGATGACCACCGGGTCATGGCCTTCGAGCCGGTGGGCCAGCTGGTGAGTGGTCAGCGCCGCTGCCGGTGCGGTGTCCCGCAGCAGGAACGCGATGCGGGCGTCGGGGTGATCCGGGTCGATGGGTAGGTAAGCGGCTCCAGCTTTCAGCACTCCCAGGATCGCGACGATGGCCTCGTTGCTGCGTGGTAGCAGTAGGGCCACCACGTCACCGCGGCCTACCCCGACCCCGGTCAACCGGGATGCGAGCCGACTGCTGGCATTGTCGAGCTGCCGATAGGTCAAGACCACGCCGCCGCATGCCAGCGCGGCCGCCTCCGGGGTGCGCGCAGCGTGGGCGGCAAACAGTCCCGGCACGGTCGAGATTGAGGGTGCCGGGCTCGTCAATGCGGCGCGGTTGCCCCATGCATCGAGTCGGGCACGCACGGGCTCGTCGAGCAGTGCGATCGAGGACAACCGTCCCGGATCGGAGGTCATGGCCGTGAGCAACTTTTCCAGGCGGTTGGCCAACGCGGGGCCCTCGAAATCTGGAGACGGCGGATCCGCACCCGCGGTGCTCAGAGACAGCCGGTCGCCATCTTTGATGAAGAACAGCCCGAATCGGTCCGCGCGCCCGAAATTGGTGTAGACCAACGATGCCGGCGCACCGCCGAAAGGCAGGATCGTTGTCGACGGAAAGAAATTGACCGCGACCCTGCCCCGTGTCGCGGCTGCGCTCCGGTGCGCGGCGCTGTTCAGCAATTCCTGCACCGGAAAACGCTGATGCCGCAGAACTTCGCGTATCCGAGCCTCCACATGCTGACATAGGCCCGCAACTGAAGAGGTCGGCGACGCCGTCAACACCAGCGGCACAATCCCGGCAACCATCCCCGGAATCGCCTTCGACTTTCGAGTTGTTCGCCTGCTCACCGGGAAGTCGAGTACCACCTCGGATCCCCCGGCGCCCCAACCCGGTACCAAAAGCGCGCACGCCGCGGTAAGCACCGCCGATCGACGAACGCCCAACGCGTCAGCCAGGCGCTGCGCCCGTTCGACCACCGCAACATCCAACGGCACCGGCATAGACGCGGTGACCGCATGATGCTCGTCGCCCGCCCGCGGCAAGCGATAATCCGCCCGATCGTTCTGCGGGGGAAGATTCTCGGTCCAAAACGCGAGATCCTCTTGATAACTGCCGGATGCCTCATATTCCGATTCGCAGGCAACCAGGTCGTACAGCGAGCCAAAAGAGGGAGCCGGAACCGGTGCCCCGGCGGCAAAGGCCGAGTAGACCAGCGCGATGCGATTTGCGAAAAGGACGGAGCCAAATCCATCGATGACGATGTGGTGGATACAAATGAACAAGCAAAATTCATCGGGCAGCGTGCGAAACAATGCGAATCTGAACAGCGGCCCGCCCCACCGCATCGGGTCGCGTTGAATGGACGACGCCAGCTTGCGGGCCTCCTGAAAGGGTTCCCGCGCGCCGCTCAGGTCGTAGAAGGGAACCTCGACGTCCGGATAATCGGTGGCTGTCTGAACGATTTGTCCGTCGACCTCGAAAATGCCGACTCTCAGTGGCTCCGCCTCGGCAACCACATGCCGGATCGCCCGTTCAAGCAAGCCACGCTCGACCACACCGCTGATCACCACGAAATAGCCGGCCTGCCAGCCTGTCGCCGAATCACCCGTTTCCTGAGACAGCCAAATGTCGCGCTGTCCTCGCGTCAGTTCAAGCGAGTTCTCGGCAGGTCGGGTCACCTTCGTCCCTTGGCTCGACACTGACGGGCACTGTGTCACGCGAATGATACCGACCGTGCACCCCGCGCGAATGGCCGCGGACTCCTGTCCCGATCGGGGGACAGCCCTGTCCCCCAAACGGCGTAGTCGAAATTACCCCGAGCGCTAGCCAATCGTCGGATACCGCCGAGGCCCGGAAACGGAAAAACTTGCTGAGACGCGCCACTGGCATACGAAAGGAGGGGGGTGATCATATGTCCCACGAGCTTCTCTTCTGCGAGACCGAGACCGCGTTCACGGCTCCTGCGTTCCACGCCGACGAGGCGGCCGCCTGATGAACCTGGCGGGAGTCTCGTCTCACGCCCTGACGAGATAGGACTCCCGCCATTATCAAAACGCTCACCGCCGGCGCGCCGACTAAGTACCGTGACGCTATGTCGGAATTGTCGGGATTCGACACTCACGACATTCACCGATCGACCCGATCCGCCGAATCGGCCCACGACTTGGTCGGCCCGGATTGGTCGCACTGGCCGGCTCGTGTTTTAGGCCACCCTGATTCAGCGAGAATCGCATACCGCTCGGGCACCCATCGCATCATCTCCCCCGATCAAACTTGGTCTGCCGTCCAACCTCTGCTGGCACCCGCCGGCATCACCCGCGTAGCCGACCTCACCTGGCTCGACGACATCGGTATTCCGACCGTGCAGGCGGTGCGACCGGCATCGCTGACGTTGACGGTCAGTCAGGGCAAGGCCACCACCTATCGCGCCGCGCAGGTCTCCGCGGTCATGGAGTCGTTGGAGAATTGGCACGTCGAGAACGTCAAGCCCGACCTATTACGGACGCCCACAACGGATCTCGCCGCGCAGCTGACCTACGATCCCGCCGACCTCAACCGTCCCTGGGGCAGTCTCTACCATCCCGGCGTCAAGCTCGATTGGATGATCGCAACGACATTGCTAACCGGCCGTCAGACCTGGGTGCCGTGGTTAGCCGTCCTGGTGAACGTGGCGGTCACCGATTCCTGGGGACCGCCGATGTTCGCGATGGACACCACAGGTTTAGCTTCGGGCAACAGTTACGACGAGGCGACCCTGCACGCTTTGTACGAGGTTATGGAACGGCATAGCCTTGCCACCGCCGAACCGGGGTCGACGTTGTTCCAGGTGCCGCTCGACGACGTGGCCGCCTCCGACTGCGCCCAATTGGTCGAAAAGGTTCACCAGGCGGGCAGCGAACTGCAGATCGCCCGGCTCGACACCTGGGACGGTTTCTTCTGCTTCGCAGCGGAACTGACGTCGCCGGCGGTGGAGGTGCCGTTCAGCGGCAGCGGGCTGCACCACGACCCAAACGTGGCATTGTCACGGGCGATCACCGAAGCCGCGCAATCCCGGCTGACCGCCATCAGCGGAGCGCGCGAGGATCTGCCCGCGGCCATCTACCACCGCTTTGCGCGCCTGCACACCTACGGCGCCGCTGCGCGGTCCATGCGGTCGATGCCCAGCGCGGAACCGAAGCCGTGGCAGATCGAGGGCACCGACTCGCTGGCCGAGCTGACGGCGTCGGCGGCAACCGCGGTGGCCACCCGATCGGGCACCGAGCCGCTGGCCGTGGTGTGCGACTTCCCCGGCGGATGCGTCCCCGTCGTCAAGGTCATCGCCCCCGGCCTGATGGCCTCGATCGTCTCGCCGATGCGCACCCCGCTGCAGGCCCCGGCATGACAACTTCCGCGCGCATCGTCGTGACAGCCGGACCCACCATCAGCGTCGACGACATCCGGACCGTGGTGCCTAAAGCTGAAGTAGTGCAACCTATTTCGTTCGGACATGCTCTCGGGTACGGGTTGCGGCCGGGCGATACGCTGCTGATCGTCGACGGACTTTTCTTTCAGTCGGCCTCCGTCCGCCATAAAGAACTGCTCACCCTGATCGACGACGGCGTGCGGGTTGTCGGTTCGTCCAGCATGGGCGCGTTGCGCGCGGCGGAACTGCACGACTTTGGCATGGAAGGCTACGGCTGGGTCTTCGAGGGCTACCGGGATGGATGGCTGGAGGCCGACGACGAGGTAGGCATGGTGCACGGCGATGCCGAGGACGGATATCCGGTCTTTGTCGATGCGCTGGTCAACCTCCGTCAAACCCTCAGGGCCGCAGTCGAATCCGGAGTGCTGGCCGCATCGTTGTCCGATCGACTCATCGACGAAGCGCGCAGCACACCGTTCACAATGCGCACCTGGGACCGGCTGCTGGACGCGGTGCACGCCCCGGAAAGCCGAGAGCTGGCCAAGCGGCTGCGGTCGATGCGGGTCGACGTCAAACATGCCGATGCGCTGCTCGCGCTGCGCGAGATTGCCCGTGGGCCCGGTGGCGGTACCGCTGCGCCGGGCCCGCCTCCAACGGTTTGGTCGCACCGGTGGCGGCAGCGTTGGGCACCGCCGACGGCCGTCATCATAGCGGCCGAAAACGGCGACGAGTCGATCGTGAATATTCGCGATGACGAGGTGCTGTCGCTGGTGAGTGTGTGCGCGACTGACGACTGGGCGTATCTCCCCGCGCTCGAGCAGGTCGCCGCCTGGTACTGGACGTCCGGGCATCCCGCCGAGCCGGGCAGCGTGACGGAGCGTGCCGCTGCGGCCGTCACCGAGCTGACCGCCGGTGCGCCGTGCGACACCGACGAACAAACGCTGGCGGCCCTGCAGACCGTGGCGCATCGCTACGCGCTGGCCGCCGGCATCATCGATGAGTCGGGCTTTCCCGAAATGGTCAGCGAGCAATGGCTCACCGCCGAGGAGCGGGAAACGCTGGGTGCCGATCCGATTGCAATATCGGCCCGGATCGTCACGCGCACGCTGTTTTTCAGCCGCTCGCTGCCGGCCATCCAGCACTTCCTCGATCTGCTGCGCGATGATCCGAGGCAGCCCGAATGGCGCGAACTGGCCGCGCGGGCGGTGGCCAGGCGTGACGAATTGGCACTCAGGAAGCCGCACTTGAACCTTCACCGGCCCGATCCGACACAACTCAAACACCTCTTCGGCGCCCGGTGGGGCACCCCGGTGGACCGCGTAGCGCTGGCCCGGCGTGGGCTGATGACCGAGGACGCCTTTTACGCAGCCGCTTCGCTATTTGCCGTAGCGGCGGCCGACGACCAGCTGCCGACCTTCGCAGTCGGCACCCTCGGTCGGGGCCACGCGACGACGGTGGGTAGCCGTTAGTCTCGGCGTCGTGCGCGGGGTCAATCCGACCGGCTACAGCCGATACGTCGCCATCGGTGACAGCCAGACCGAGGGCTTATGGGACGGCGACGACACCGTCGGTGTGCTGGGATTCGCGGACCGGCTCGCCGCGATGCTCGATTCGCTCTATCCGGGTCTGCAGTACGCCAACCTCGCGATCCGCGGCAAGCTGGTGGCGGACGTCCTGCGGGAGCAGGTCCCGCCGGCACTGGGGATGCGGCCCGATCTGATCACGGTCTGCGCCGGGATGAACGACGTCATCCAGCCGGGACGATCGTTCGGCCGCGCCCTCGCCGACCTCGACCGCGTCTACGCCGCGTTAGCCGGGTCGGGGGCGACGGTGGTGACGACGACGTTCCCGAACGTCGCACAGTTCCTCCCCCTCGGCCGGGTGGTGGGCCCGCGGCTCGCCCGCATCAACAACGCCATCCGCGCCGCGGCCGACCGCTACGGGTTCAGGCTCGTCGACCTGTACAGCGCGCCCTCGATGCGCGACCTGCAGACCTGGAGCATCGATCGCGTGCACGCGTCCACCCACGGGCACATCCTGTTTGCCGCCGCGGCCGCCGAAGCCCTCGGGCTGCCCGACAGCAATCACGACTGGGCCGCGGCCAGCCTCAGCCCCATGCGGCGCTCGGTCACCGCCGGCGCGTATGGCCACCTGCGCTGGGCACAGGACAGTTTCTTCCCATGGATTTGGCGGCGCATGCGCGGTCTGTCGTCGGCCGACGGGCGAGTTCCGAAGCGTCCGCGCCTGGAACCGGTCCGCGCCGACGGCATTGCGGCGCGGATCGAGCGCCCGTCAGGCATCCTTGACCCATGAATGTTCAGGCTTTGCTGCAGTCGATCCCGCCGCTCGCGGTCTACCTCGTGGTCGGCGGTGTGGTCGGGATCGAGAGCCTGGGCGTGCCCCTTCCCGGCGAGATCGTGCTCGTGAGCGCCGCCCTGATGTCCTCGCATCACGACCTGGCCGTCAACCCGATCGGCGTCGGCGCGGCCGCCGTGATCGGCGCGGTCGTCGGCGACTCGATCGGCTACAGCATCGGGCGCCGGTTCGGCCTGCCGCTGTTCGACAAGCTCGGCCGGCGTTTTCCCAAACACTTCGGTCCCGGGCACGTGGCGCTCGCCGAAAAGTTGTTCAACCGCTGGGGAGTTCGGGCGGTCTTCTTCGGCCGCTTCATCGCGCTGCTGCGGATCTTCGCCGGGCCACTGGCCGGGGCGCTGAAGATGCCTTACCCCCGCTTCCTGGCGGCCAACGTCTCCGGCGGCATCTGCTGGGCCGGCGGCACCACCGCCCTGGTCTATTTCGCCGGGATGGCCGCCGAACGATGGCTGGAGCGATTCTCCTGGATCGCGCTCGTCGTCGCCGTGGTTGCGGGCGGCATCGCGGCAATCCTGTTGCGGGAGCGCACATCCCGCGCGATCGCCGAACTCGAAGCCGAGCACGAGCGCAATAAGTCCGCGACCGCCGCCGACGCCGCTTGATGCCCGGCTAGCCGGCCCCCTCGTCCACCGTCGGCGTGCGGTGCTGCTCGATCAGGGCGCGGGCCATCTTCTGGGCGCGCTGGGCGGCATTGAGATCGCCGACGGCCGCGAGAATGATGGCGCCCTTCATCAGGATGTGCCAGGACCACGCGAAGTCCTCGACGTCGGACAGGCCCGCGGCCACGGCGCGTTGGCGGACGATGTCGCGGACGTTGTCGATGTGCGCGACGCTGGCCTGCCCGGCCGGGTGATCCGCCCCCAATTCGAGCAACACGTTGATGAACGAGCAGCCCTCATAGCCGTCGCGGAGCTGAAACCAGTCGTGCATGACGTCGAAGATCGCGAGCAGCTGTTCCTCCGGCGTGGTGCCGCGCTCGCGTGACTGCGCCTCGATCAAGCCGTGCGTCCAGACCTCCTCGCGGCGCTGCAGCACGGCCAGCACGAGATCGTTCTTCGTCGCGAAATGCCGGTACAGCGTCGCCTTCGCCACGCCGGCCCGCTCGATCACCTGGTCGGTGCCTACCGCACGAATCCCCCGCCTGCTGAACAGCTCGTATGCGGCGTTAACGATGCGTTCACGAGGCGGGGTGGCTGGCGTCGCGACATCAGGCGTTGTCATGACCCGCCTCACCATACTCTTAAGGCCAGCCAGTAGACAGACCGCCCTGTCTCGTTATACAAATGAGATTCGCGATCCGCGAAAGTCTGTCTTCAGACTGCAGGACGGGCATCCATCCCGGCGCCCCGCGCCGGTGGAAGGGAGTCCATCATGAGTCCGGTCATTGCAGAACCGATATCGCACCCCCATCTGATGCTGAGCACCCGGCTGGTCTATGAGCTGGGCGATCCCCACAGCAGGCTGCGGGCCACCACCGATCGGTGCGACGGCGCGGTGCTGATCAACGCGGGCGGTGAGATCGACGCCTGCAACGAGCGCACGTGGCGCCACCTGGTCACCGAGGCGGCCAAGGTGGCGACGCCGCCCGGCCCCCTCGTGGTCGACGTCACCGGCATCGACTTCATGGGCTGCTGCGCGTTCGCGGTGCTCGCCGACCAGGCGCAACAATGTCATCGCCGCGGCATCGAACTACGCGTGGTCAGCCGCCAGCCCATTGTCGCCCGAATCATCGACGCGTGCGGGCTGGGCGGGCTGCTACCCATCTACCCGACAAAGGACTCCGCGCTGGCGATGCCCGCTCGCTGGTAAGCTGGTTTTCGTCAAAGACATTGGGCCACAGTCGCTTTCCTTCGCGGCCTCGGAGACTGGATGAGCGATCTTCCCAGTTTCAGGCCCACCTTCGGTGTTGAGGAGGAATTCCTCCTCGTCGACCCGCGCACCGGCGAGCCCGCGCCCCGCAACGCGGCGGTGGCGCACGAAGCCGAGCTCCGCGGCGTCACACTGCAGCTGAAGCTGAGCAGCTGCCAGATCGAAACGACCTCCGGCGTGGCGAGCGGCAGTGCGCAACTCGGCGAGGAACTCATCCGGCTGCGGCGCACCGCGGCGCAGGCCGCCGAGGCCGCCGGGGTTCGGCTGCTGGCCCTGGGGCTGCCGCCGGCCACGCCGCATGAGTTTCCCGTCACGGACACCGAGCGATACCGGCGAATCGGCGAGCAGTTCGGCATGATCGCCCACGAGCAGGGGATCTGCGGATGTCACGTCCACGTGGAGGTGCCCGACCGGGCGACGGCCATCCACGTCAGCAACTGGCTGCGCCCGTGGCTTCCATCGCTGCTGGCGTTGTCGGCCAATTCCGCGCTGTATCGCAACGCCGACAGCGGCTACGCGAGCTGGCGCAGCGTCCTGTGGCGACGCTGGCCCGTCGCCGGGCCGCCGCCGTTCTTCCCGGCCCCCGAGGATTACGACCGCACCGTGGACATGCTGATCGACAGCGGCGTGATCCTCGATCGCAAGATGATCTATTGGGACGTGCGCGCATCGGAGAACTTCCCGACCATCGAGGTCCGGGTGGCCGACGTGCCGGCGACGGTCGCCGAGACCGTGCTGCTCGCCACCCTGATCCGGGCCGCGGTGATGACGGCGGTGCACGCGCGCGGCCGGGGCGACGACGTTGGGCGTCTCCAACCCGCGGCGCTGCGGGCGGCGTACTGGAAGGCCGCCCACGACGGATTGTCGGGCCAGGCGCTCGATCTGGTCGGCGGCCGCGGGGCGGTGCCGGCCCGTGAACAGCTGCATAGCCTGGTGCAACGGTTGCGACCGGCGCTGGAGGCGCTCGGTGAATACGACCACGTCACAGCGGAACTCGACCGTATCGCCGCACAGGGCAACGGGGCGATGCGGCAGTTGCGGGCTTGGCGAAAACGCCGCGAGGTGATGGACGTCATCGCGGCGGCCGCGGACGCCACGCTGAGCTGAACGGCACCGCTATACGGTCAGCAGCCGATACAGGCCGATGAGGCCCACCACGACGATGGTGGAGCGCAACGCATTTGGCGACAGCCGGCGCCCATAGCGCGCGCCGAGGAATCCTCCGATCAGCGAGCCCGCCGCGATGATCCCGGCGACCGGCCAGCTGATGCGGTCGAAGGCCACCAGCGTATAACTCATCGCCGCAACAAGATTCACCACCAGCGTCAGGAGGTTCTTGGCCGCATTCATCCGCTGCACCGACTCCGGGAGCAGCGCGCCCATCACGCCGACCAGCAGGATGCCCTGCGCCGCAGTGAAATAGCCGCCGTAGACCCCGACGCCGAAGGTGGCGAGCACCAGCACGGCCTTTCGCGCCGGGGTGATGTGCTCGGGCGAGCGGCCCTCTCCCTCGGCGCGCCGGCGCGCCCACGACTGGATCCGCGGCCCGATCACTACCAGGATCAGGGCCAGCACCAGCAGCACCGGCACGACCCGGGCGAACACCGTCGTGGGCAGATGCAGGAGCAGGAAGGCGCCCACCATCGCGCCCGACAGCGATGCGGGGATCTGCCAGGCCAGCCGATTCCATTGGCCGCGCAGCTCGGCGCGATAACCCCAGGTGCCCGACACGCTGCCCGCCACCAAACCGACCGCGTTCGACATGGTGGACGTGACCGGCGGGTAGCCGAGGGCGACGAGCGTCGGGAACGTGATCAGCGTGCCCGATCCGACGAGCGCATTGATGGCACCGGCGCCAAACCCGGCCAGGGCGATCAACAGCACATGGGAGAGCAGCACTCCCGACGAGCTTAGTCTGCGTCAGTCGGGCGGTGCTTCGGGACCGCGATCGACGCCGGTGCGTAGCTTGACCGACGCGGAGTACGCGAGCGTGCGGAATCGCAGCACCGGGTCGTCGGAGGGTTCGATGCCGTCGGTGACGCGCATCGGGTCGAACACCACGATGTCTTCGCCGCGTTCGCGTTCGGTGTCCGGACCGGTGATCTCGAGGGTGCCGACGGTGACCGTCTCGGTGCTCTGCCACGGCGCCGAGGGGTCCACCGTGGAGTCCTTCGGCCCGCCGATCTGAACGCGAAAGTCGAACCGCACCGGCCCGCCGGCCAGGCGGGCGGCCAGCTCGTCGGTGAGAAAGTCTCGGCCCGGGGCGGCAGATCCGGAGAGGTGTGCCGCCCCCGCCGCCGGGATCAGGTGGTAGCGAACGAATCTCGCGCTTCCGTCGGCGCCGATCCAGCGGAAGGCGTGCAGCCCGTGGTATTCGGTGGTGGCGTAGCTTGCCGGGACCTTGCTCGCGTCGCGCAGCACCGGCAGCGCGCCGAGCAGCCGGGGGTGGGTGAGGAAGTACCGGGCCATGCGGAGCGGCGTGGTCAGGCCGGGCCGCATCGCCTTCAGCAGGTCGACGAAGCCGTCCGGTGTGCTCGACACGAACAGCCGCGCGGTCTGAGTCGAGACGTCCGTCGTGGAGCCGTCGGGCAGAGTGAACTTCACCGCCATTCCGCGCACGCCCGGCGAGTTGTCGGGCTGCGTCGGGTTTCCCGATCCGTTGGAGAAGCGAATCAGCGCCGGGACCGTCGAGCCATCGAGATGCTTGGCGCGGGACAGTACGGCCCCGTCGGGTGTCGCGGTGAAGGTGCCGCGGTACAGCGTGCCTTTGGCGTGCAACGCCCGGCAGCCCGGCTGCGCGCCGCCGGTGCTTCGGATCGCCTCGATCGCCTCGTCAGGAGTGACCATGGGCGAATCTTAAGGCGCTATTCGGGGAGGCCGAAGAGTTTGACGACGCCGTGATCGCGACCTGCCGTGTAGCCGCCGTCCACGGCAATGGCCTGGCCGCTGACGAAGGAGGCGTCGGGTGACAGCAGGAAAGCCGCCATCGCCGCGACCTCTTCCGGTTGGCCGAGCCGCTGCAGGGCGTGCTCCTCGGTGATGGAGGCCAGCGGGCCCTCCATCCCGGGCAGGCCGAAAACGCTTTGGGCCATTGGTGTTTCGATGAATCCAGGACAGATCGCGTTGGCCCGGATGCCGCTGGGGCCGTAGTCGAGCGCGATGTTCTTGGTGAGCAACACGACGCCGCCCTTGGCCGCGTTGTACGAGCTGCCGCCGGCCGTGCCCTCCAAGCCCTCGATGCTGGCGACGGTCACGATCGAGCCCCGCTCGCCGTCGACGCGGTCCTGCTCGATCATCCGCGCCAGCGCGGCCTTGGCCACCAGAAACGTGCCGGTGAGGTTGATCCCGATCACCCGGTCCCATTCGGCACGGTCGAGCAGATGGACCGGGCCGCCGCCCGCGACACCGGCGGCGTGGAAGACCCCGTCCAGGCGGTCGGGCACCGCCTCCAGCACGGCGGCGATCGCGGTCTCGTCGCTCACGTCGGCCGTCACGAACCGGAATTCGGGGCCGAGGTCGGGCGGGGACGCCAGGTCCGCGCCGACGACGCTGCCGCCCTCGGCCAGCAGGCGCCGCGCGGTGGCCAGGCCGATGCCCGAGGCAGCGCCGGTGACGACGAACGTGCGAGAACGGGCGCGATCACTACTCACCATGGCAGTCATGTTGGCACACCGACGCCTCGCCGAATCGAGCGTGCGTCCAGGGCGCCCGCACCGCACACCCAAAGCCCTCAGTGCACACTCATAGGATGCCGCCAGCCGATACCACGACCAGCACCGCGGAGACCCTTGCCGGATTCGTCGAGGAGCACGCGCGGCGCCGGCCGGACGACATCGCGATCCGGTATGGGGAATTGCAATGGTCGTGGGCCGACTGGGCGTCCCGGATTCGTCGGGTTGCCGGCGCGCTGCGGGCCGCCGGTGTGCGGCGCGGCCAGGCGGTGGCGTTCCTGGACAAGAATCACCCGGCCTGCCTGGAGGTGCTCTTCGCCGCCGCGTCGATCGGCGCCGTCACCACCGTCGTCAACTGGCGCGTGATCGGAGACGAGCTCCTCCACGTGCTGGACGACTGCGGCGCCCGGCTGCTGTTCGTCGGGGCCGAACTGCGCCCGACGGTCGAGTCGATCGCCCCTCGGGTCGCGGGGCTGGAGCGCGTCGTGGTGGTGGGCGGTGACGCCGACGAGTACGAATCCTTGCTCGCCGCAGCGTCACCCGCGCCGGCCGACACCGAGCTCGACGGCGGCGAGACCGCATTGGTGATCTACAGCTCGGGCACCACGGGACGGCCGAAGGGCGTGTTGCTGAGCCAGCGGGCGCTGGTCAACCATTCGGCGAACCTCGCACCGGCGTTTCCGTTCGGCGAAGGGGACGCAAACCTCGTGGCCATGCCGCTCTTCCACGTCGGGGGCATCGGCTACGCGCTGTTCGGCATCCGCGCCGGTGTGCCGACGATCATGACCCGCGAACCCGATGCGGCGGCCTTGATCGCGGCGGTGCGGGCCGGCGCGACCCACGCCTTCTTCGTGCCCCCGGTGATCGCCCGGTTCCTGGACGCCGGCGCGGCGGCGAGCGCGACGCTCTCGGGCCTGAGCCACCTGGTGTACGGCGCCGCACCCATGCCGCTGCCCCTGCTGCATCGGGCGCTCGCGACGTGGCCGGACACGAAATTCGTGCAGGTGTACGGGCAGACCGAATTGTGCGGTGCGGTCACCGCGTTGTCTGACGCGGACCACCGCGACGCGGCCCGGCCCGGCCTGCAGCTGTCGGCGGGAAAGGCCGTGCTGGGCACCGAGATTCAGGTCGTCGATCCCGACACGGGCGAGCGGTTGCCCGCCGGTGAGCCGGGCGAAATCTGGGTGCGAAGCAACCAGAACATGACCGGATACCTGAACCGTCCGGAGGCCACCGCCGAGACGATCACCGCCGACGATTGGGTGCGCACCGGCGACATCGGACGCCTCGACGCCGAGGGCTACGTCTACATCGAGGACCGGCTCAAGGACATGATCATCACCGGCGGTGAGAACGTGTATGGCCCCGAGGTGGAGAGCGTGCTCATCAAGCATCCCGCCGTCGTCGACGCCGCGATCATCGGCGTTCCCGACGACTACTGGGGCGAATCCGTCAAGGCGATCGTCGTGACCACCGACGACGTCGACGCCGGCGAGATCGTCGAGTTCTGCCGCCGGCATCTGGCCGCCTACAAATGCCCGCGCACCGTCGAGTTCATGCCGGAGCTGCCCCGCAACGCGAGCGGAAAGATCCTCAAAACCCAGCTGCGCGAACCCTATTGGAAGGACCGCACGCGAAAGGTATGAGGGATCATAGCCGTCCCTCGACGCGCAGTTCGGGATGCACCCAGTCGGGTGAGCGGCGTTCCTTGAAGGCGCGGAAGCCTTCTCGCGCCTCGGCGTCGCCGAGGCTGGCGGTCATGCCGATGCGGTCGTAGAGGCCCAGGTAGTTGTCGATGCTGGACTTGATGACACCGCGGGCGCGTGGCGCGGTCCGGCACGCCTGCGCGAGCAGGTCTTTGGACGTTTCGATCAGATCCTCGTGGGGCACGACGCGGGTTACCAGGCCCCAGTCGAGGGCCTCGGCCGCGGACAGCACTCGCCCCGTGAACATGAGGTCGCGGGTGCGTACGGGGCCGATGAGCCGCGCCAGCATCTGGCTGTAGTAGGTGTCGGCGTAGCCGCGGAATAGCTCGGGCACCCGGAAGGTCGCCCGCTCGCTGACCACGGATAGGTCGCTGCACAACGCGATCTGCATGCCACCGCCCTGGCACAGCCCGTTGACCGCCGACACGATGGGCTTGCCCGAGGTGCGAACCGCGTCGAACGGCGTGACGTCCATGCCCAGCGCCGATCCGAATGTGATCCAGTTGTCGGTTGCGCCCCCGCCGCCCATGTCGCCGCCGGGCGCGAAGACGTCTCCGGTTCCGGTGATCAGCAGCCCGGCCAGATCCGCGTCCTCGTTGAGACGGCCTACCGCATAACGGATTCCGAAGTACATCGCCGGTGTCATCGCGTTGCGCGCTTCCGGGCGATCGATCGTGCACACGGCGATCGGCCCGTGGCGGTCGAACGATAGATATGGGGTGCCCAGCCAATCCCCTTCGGGGGCGCGGGGGCTGTTCTGCGGTGTCGAATTCTGCGCCACGGGACTCCTCTCACGCGGCGCCGCCATCGGTGCCGCATCGCGCCGTAGGCTCGCTACTGTAGCGATTACAGTAGGCGCCGCCGCGCTTGCCCCGGGCTACTGGTACTGCAGCGTGACCGTGTCGGTTGTCTCGGATGCGCTGTCAATCAGGGTGCGGAGTTTGCCCTGAAGCGTGGTCGTCGCCTCGCCCACCGGTTTCTCACAAAAGCGGCAATTCGTCTTGAACTCCGGCTGGTCCTGCTCATCCGGCCAGAACCGCCGCGGCCCCACCTGCGCTCCCGGGTCGTAGACGACCGACTGGTGCGGGGCCTCCTTGAGAATCCTGCCCACGGTGTGCATTTGCGGGCATTCGAGTTTCAGGGTGCCGATCCCCTCTTGATTGCCAACCATCGTCCACCATCCTTACCGCCGGGTTTGGTCTCGCGCCCATTGTCGCGCGGGTTCCTGGCTTCGCGGAGGGGGCGTGGGCTGCGTGAAACACAAACCGGACACTGTGACAGCGCTTCCGACAGGGAACCCTCCATCGCCGGTCACTCGGTGACGAGCGCGTACCTACCTCGCGGCGGCGCGCACAAGAACCCCGCAAGAATCACGCAAGGTATGAGCGACATCATTGCCGCAATTGCCAGAGCAGCCGTGAACGGTGACTGCTCCCGACCACTTACCGCTCGCGGGAAAGGAACCGAAATGATTACGAGTTCGCGCCACTCCACCGGCGGCCACGAAGCCCCGGGGTCCGGTGCCGACGGCGCATCGGTCCCGGGGAGGAAATGGCGACGGCGCGCAGGCCTCGTCGCGCTGGCCGCGGTTCTGGCGGCTGGGTGCTCGTCGAACGATGCGACCGCATCGCACCAAGCGGCGGGTAACCCCACGACATCCATGCCGACCGCGGCTGCAGAGATGGCGGCCCATGGTGTCGAAAAATCGATCGGCGACGTGCCCTGGTCGCAAGTCGGTCCGGGCTGGATGCTCGCCACATGGAGCCCGGCGGTGAGCGTGCCTCCCGGCGTGTCGCCGCCTCCGGGCTCGCCGGCCCCCGGCACGGTCCCCGTCACCCTGTACCTCGTCGACCCGGCGGGCGGTCGGTACGCGATCACCACCTTCCCGCCGAAGGCTGGACCCAACGGGGTCGAGTGGTCGGGCGACGGCAGCCACGCCCTTTGGGCCTCCGCGGGCCCCGGAAAATCGACGGTTATCACCGAGCTCGACCTGCACAACGGCACCCGCACCACGTTCACCGTTGATGGCTCGTCCGTCGCCCCTCGCTTCACGCGCCCCGAAGGCAAGGCGCTGCTGCTGACAGTGGACAAAAAACTGATGCGGGTCGACCTGGCCGGCAATCCGCAGCTGACCTATCCGACCGACAAGCTCCCGAGCGCCTTCAACGGTCAGTACCTCTCAACCCCGGACGGCACGCAGCTGGTGCTGGGTACCTCCTCAGGCCTTGCTCTGATGGGCAACGACGGAACAGTAGGTAAGGAACTGTCGTCGACGGGAGGAAGCTGCTCACCGGTGCGATGGTGGGACGCCGACGCGAAAACTGTCCTCGCCAGCTGCAGTGGCGCAAACCAGCGCGGACGGCTCTGGCTGGTCCCCATCGACGGTTCAGCACCGACCCCGTTGACTGCGCCGATCACCGATCCGGCGTCGCACGACACCGGCGACATAAGCGCATGGCAACTGCCGGCCGGCACCTTTGTCCAGTACGCGGGTGGATGCGGTGCCATCCACCTCGGCAAGCTCAACCCCGATGGCACGGTGTCCAAGGTGGCGGTTCCCAACGTCGATCCGAGTCACAGCGTCTACGTGATCGGCGTCCACGGCGGGAACCTCGACCTCAAAGCGACGGTCGCCGGTTGCGGACCCGCCGAGTCGCTGCTCGAGTACGACCCCGCCGCCGGCACCACCAATGTTCTGCTGGGACCGCCGCTCAACGGCGGCGCGGTCATCAGCGCGGTGCCTTACCCGGGCGAGAAGTAGCGTGCGACCGCGCCAGCGGCTGGGGCGGCAACGCCGAAACGCCACGATCGTCGCCCTCGCCCTCGCCGTTGCCGTCATCGGCGTGGCAGCGTGCCACTCGTCGCCGCGGTCGACGCCGGCGCCGCAACAAACCGTGCTGCCGCTGCGCGGTCTCAACCACCCCGCCGGCGTCGCGGTGGATACCAACGGCGCGGTGTATGTCGCCGACAGCGGCAACAAACGAGTGGTGAAGTTGGCACCCGGGTCGAACACCCCGACCGTGCTGCCGTTCACCGGGCTCAACTACCCCGACAGTGTGGCGGTGGACGCCGCCGGCGCCGTCTACGTCACTGACGACCACAACAACCGGGTGGTGAAGCTGCCGGCCGGGTCCAACACCCAGACGGTGTTGCCGTTCACGGGCCTCAACGGCCCGGATGGGGTGGCAGTGGATGCGGCCGGCGCCGTTTACGTCGCCGACTACCTCAATGCTCGGGTGGTCGAGTTGGCCGCCGGGAAGACCACCCAGACGGTGCTGCCATTCACCCAACTCGGCCTCCCGCGCGGTGTCGCGGTGGACGGCGCCGGCACCGTCTACGTCGCCGACTTCGGCCGCAAGCGGGTGGTGAAGCTGGCCGCCGGGTCGCCCACCCAGGCCGTACTGCCATTCGACGGCCTCAAAGGCCCCATCGGGGTGGCGGTCGACACCGTCGGAAGGGTTTCTGTCACAGACTATTTCAACAACGCCGCGGTGACTTTGGCGGCCGGATCGTGCACCCAGAACGTGCTGCCATTCACCGGCCTCACCGGCCCCGAGAGTGCGGCGGTCGACACCGCCGGAAATGTGTATGTGGTCGACGCCCAAAACAACAGAGTCGTGAAGCTCTCGTCGGCGCAGTCAACGGCGCCGCCGGCGTGCCGACAGACGGTGCTGCCGTTCACCGGCCTCGACGATCTCTGGGCCCTCGCGGTGGACACCGCCGGCAGCGTCTATGTCGTCAACAACACCTCGGGCGACCACCGCAACGGGGTAATCAAGCTTGCCGCCGGGTCCAACACCCAAACCGACCTGAGGTTCACCGGCCTCGGCTTCCCCGAGAGCGTGGCGGTCGACACCGCCGGCAACACGTACGTCGTCGACAACAAAACCAATCGAGTGTTGAAGTTGGCGCCAGGCTCCAATACCCAGACCGTGCTGCCGTTTTCAGGCGTCGCCCCCCGGGCTGTAGCGGTCGACACCGCGGGCGATGTATTCGTCACCGATTACAGCAAACATCGGGTGCTGAAGTTGGCCGCCGGGTCGAACACGACAACCGTCCTGCCGTTCACCGGCCTCGGCGACCCTTGGGGGATTGCGGTGGACAGCACCGGCGATGTTTACGTCGTCGACTTCGACAAGGTCCTGAAGCTGGCGGCCGGGTCGAACACGCCAACGGTCCTGCCGTTCACTGGCCTCAGCCGAGCCGACGGCGCGCACGGCATAGCGGTGGACACGGCGGGCGCCGTCTACGTCGCCGACTCCGCCAACAAGCGGGTCCTGAAGCTCGCGGCCGGGTCGAACACCCAAACTGTGCTGCCGTTCGCCGGCCTCGGCGAGCCTTGGGGGGTGGCGGTGGACGCGTCGGGCGCCGTCTACGTCACCGACCGCGATAACGCTGAGGTGGTGAAGCTGGCGGCGGGCTGATGGGTCGAAGTGCTGGTTCGCTATCTGCCTGCGCTGCAATGCGTTTGACCGTCTCTAGGCTCCGTCGGAGGCAGGCAGGCGCGACAGGGGCCGACCCACAGCGAACCGGCACAAGAACCAAGCAAGAAACAAGCAAGGCGCCTACCGCAACCTCTACGTGACTGGCCACAACACCCCAGATTCAGAAGCGGCCAACCTTGACCCACCCTTCGCGCCACCAGCAGCCCAGTAAGAGAAGGAACAAGCAGATGAAAATGTTGAACACGAGCAAGATCACGAAACTCGCGCTGACCGCCTCGGCGACGGCAGCGGCGATCATCGCTCTCCCGGCAATCGCGCATGCCGGCCCCGACTACTGGTTTCAATCGCCGTCGGGCGACATCGGCTGCCATCTATTGACCCTCTCCGGCGGCAAAGCCGGCGTCGTCTGCCAAATCCGTGATTACACCTATCCGGTACCGCCACGCCCAACCGGATGCCCCGGAAGTTGGGGTGACGAATTCGGTGTCGTCCAGAGCGAGGCGCCCAAACTGGGCTGCCACCTCGACACGGTGTTCAACCGCGGCCTACAAACACTGAACTACGGCGACTCACTTTCCGCGCAGCCGATCACCTGCGACAGCGAGCCCTCGGGAATGACGTGCACCGATTCCAGCACCGGTCACTTCTTCAGGGTGTCGCGCGACTCATACCAGCTCGGCTGACGGCGCCTTGTCGATCCGCCTCCGATAAGGACAACCCCACCATGTTTGGAAACCAGCGCATACCGGGCCAAGTGGCCCAACTCCATGCCGCCACGCAGCTATCCCCGGCCAGCGCCGGTCAGCGCAAGCAACAGTTGCCCAGCACCGATGTCGACCGCACCGCACCTACACCGCGGCTGGGGCAGCACCGCCGAAATGCCCCCATCGCCGCGCTCGTGCTGCTCGCCGTTGCCGCCATGGGCGTCACCGGATGCAGTAAGACGCCTCCGAGCTACCGGGTTACCGCCACCGTGCCCGTCGGCAAGTGGGCGTCGGAGGTGGCGGTGGACCCGGGTACCCACACCGTCTACGTCACCAACGTCGACGACGCCACGGTGGCGGTGATCGACGGCTCGAAACGCACCGTCACCGCCACCGTGCCCGTCGGCAAGGGTCCGGGCCCGGTCGGGGTGGCGGTGGATCCGGGCACCCACACCGTCTACGTCGCCAACCAATTCGACAACACGGTGGCCGTGATCGACGCTTCGACGCGCACCGTCACCGCCACCGTGCCGGTCGGCGACCATCCGATGGGGGTGGCGGTGGATCCGGGCAGCGACACCGTCTACGTCACCAGCGCCGGCCCCGAGATCCCGGTGTCGGTGATCGACGGCTCGACGCGCACCGTCGCCGCCACCGTGCCTGCCGGCACGCACCCGGTCGGGGTGGCGGTGGATCCGGGCAGCCACGCCGTCTACGTCGCCAACCAATTCGACAACACGGTGGCCGTGATCGATGGCTCGACGCGTACGGTCGTCGCCACCGTGCCCGTCGGCACGCACCCGGCCCACCTGGCAGTGGACCCGGGCACCCACCTCGTCTACGTCACCAACGGGGGCGACGGGACCGTGTCGATGATCGACGCCTCGACCCGCACCGTCACCGCCACCGTGCCCGTCGGCAAGCACCCGGACGAGGTGGCGGTGGATCCAGGCACCCACACCATCTACGTCACCAACAACGCCGACAACACGGTGTCGGTGATCGACGCCTCGACCCGCACCGTCACCGCCACCGTGCCCGTCGGCAAGCACCCGGGCGGGGTGGCGGTGGATCCGGGCAGCCACACCGTTTACGTCACCAACGGCGGCGACAACACGGTGTCGGTGATTGAATCTCGATAATGGTTGCACCGGCGTCTGGGCGAGGCGTGTCGGCTGCCGCCGCGGGCAATGGCTCGCCGTGGCAACGGATTGTCTTGTACGCCAAGGATCGTGCGTGTACCAAACCGAACTAAACCTGTACCAAACCAGGGTGCGACGACACGACCTTCACCGGACAAGAACCGGGCGAATCCAACCGATCATGGAGTACACAAGCCATGTTCGTGCAGGTCAGCAGGGTGGTCCCGGCTGGGATCGAACCAGCGACCTTCCGCGTGTGAAGCGGACGCTCTCCCACTGAGCCACGGGACCGGCGCCGAGAGGCGAACGACGTCGAAGGGTAGCACGACCGGGACATCGCGGGACGCCAGCTGCGCCCGCGGGGGTCGCGCGATAGCCTGGACACGGCCCGCGTCAAGAGATTTGTGTGGGCCCGCTTACGTGGACTATCGTCGTGCTTCGCACCGGGCGACGATCTCGTCCGTTGCGCGCGGATGTAGCGCAGTTGGTAGCGCATCACCTTGCCAAGGTGAGGGTCGCGGGTTCGAATCCCGTCATCCGCTCGAAGGTGCAAGTGGCATCAATCCCAGCGGTGGAGTGGCCGAGTGGTGAGGCAACGGCCTGCAAAGCCGTGCACACGGGTTCGATTCCCGTCTCCACCTCCAAAGTTCGACTCCCAGCGCGATTAGCTCAGCGGGAGAGCGCTTCCCTGACACGGAAGAGGTCACTGGTTCAATCCCAGTATCGCGCACCACAGACACCATCGCCCTATTCACTCATTTGGGAAAAACCCAGCCACATGTGTTTCTTGATCACGCTCATGTGAGCTAACGCCACAACTATCAAACTGCTCAGCGCACCTCCCGCAAGCCCCACTAGGAGTGCAATCAACACCTTGTGCTGGGGCGCCGATTCCCATTGGTGGAGGATCGGTGCGGCCAATCCTTCATAAAGTCCTACCAACACAGCAAACGAAAGAATTGGAACTCCGGTCAACGCCAGACGCTGTTCGGTGGTATCTAGCTGGATTCCCAGGCGCGGCGCGGCTTTCGCCACCAGCAAGTAAACGCAGGTAGTAATGATGATGGCACCCGCCGCCGAGACAAATCCGAGCAGCATCAGATTCACCGTCAAGGAAAACACCAAGAAGGCGCCCATGCATTGCTGTATCCAAAAAATAAGCGCCAGCAACAAGCCGCCCCACAGTCCGATAGCGATTGGACGGGTCACTCGCACAATAACCGCACCGTTAAGCCTAATCTTTAACCTGCGGAAGGCGACGTAATTCAGCAACAGAGAAATTATGAATGCCCCGACGAATCCTATGGCTAGTCCATATACGCCGATGATCGCCATTCTGGTTGCAAACGATACGGGGTGGGACGTCGATTTTACGTTAGGCCCACTTTCCAAAAATAACGGCACTAAAGGAACCGTGACGCCTTCTAAGAGCGCGAACAGCCAGATCAGATGCCAAGACAAGTTGACGTCGACTTTTGCACATCGCTCCTGCATTGATCTCCTGTCGGGCGTCGCGTACTCGCTCGGGATCCCTGGCGCGCGAACAGAAAATCGACGGCACACAACTAGCGTTTGACGAAGGCCCGCCCGCACCCTTGGCAAGACTTTATCGTGGCGGCGGGTGTGAACAGCAATTTATGCGCCCGATAGAACCACGAATGCGCCGGGTACTGTTCGGCGCAACTTGGCCAATCCGGCGCTCGGCACCGCACCGTGCGGCCGACTGACCTTGCATACTGTGACCCACAACGGCGCCACGCAAGCAGCGCCGTTGTGGGTCAGCAGAAGTGATTTAGGCGCAGGTTACTGTTCCGGGTATCGAACCGCTGCAACCAGTTATCGTGCACCCCGTCGATCCCAACATCACTGCGACCAATGCCACGGCCGCCGCGCCAGCTTTCAACATCCGCCGCTTGCTGCTCTTAGCGTTCATCGGATGCGCCTTTCATCTCGGGTTGAACACCTGTGTAACAACGTTTGATGTTACCGCCGCAAGCCACAACGCGGAAGAACATTTTCGCCGTTTTGAGGTCGAGTGTCGGCGCCTATAAAGCACCGAATGCGCCGGCCTATAAATGGAGTCAACAAACTGATAACATGCTGCAGCTCAAACCGAGTTTTCCGGTCAAGATCAAAATTATGCATTCATCATGAACCCACTGGAGCGGGCGGTCGTGGATTTCGTGGCGCGTCAGCTTGGCTGTCAGCCCGAGCGCGTTATCCGGGTCGATTCCTTCACCACCAACGCGGTTTACGAGGCCGACGCGGGCGGGCGTCGATTCGTCGTAAAGGCGTCGACGAGCCTCGACGCGTTGGCGGCCGAGGCGCGGGCGTGTGCGCGAGGGGCTGACGCGGGCTGTGGCGCTCCCCTATTTGGAGCGGCTGGCCGACTAGGGCCTCACGGCCCAACCTGCCCGAATCCGCCGGGACCGGGAAAGAGGTTATGCCAGCCCCGCCGCGGTGCAATGATCGAGTCGCAGTAGTCAGAGGGAGACGCCATGACTGCATTCACGATCACGTCGCGGGGGATGTCCGTCTTTATCGCCGGCCTGGGCGCCGCACTGATGGCCGGAGGGCTGGTCGCCGCTGCGCCGCCGGCCAATGCCGGCTGCCAATATGGAGGACCCGTTATCAGCAAGTGCGATGGACCCGTCCAGCCTGACGGCACCTGGCAACGTTGCGTGGTAGCTACCCACTGGGTTCTCAACGGCATGAGTTCCTACCAAGTACCCGAAAGGCGTTGCGATCCGATGGGCCCCGGCCAGCAGCCTTCGGGTCTCGGCTTCGCTGACCCGCCGACGCACATCGACGACTGAAATTCGCCGCGGTCTCCTACGGGTTCTCCTGCATGACACATTGCACGATCCCGTTGGCGACCCGCGAGTCGAATCCGGTCTGCTCCAATTTCCGAGCTTCCGCGGCAGGGGAAACACCGGCTTTGAGATCCATCCGGACCAGTCCGGCGAGCTGCTGACTTTGTGGGTTGGGTTCGCTCAGCGGGATTTCCGTAATGGTTCCCACGCAACGCCGGTAACCGCTCATATCAGCGCTGGCAGACGGCGCCCCCATTAGCACGACCGGGACGATTAACAGGACGGCCGCCGCGGCGACATTGGTGAATCGCATTCACGCATAGTATCGCCGAGAATGCCCTAGGTAAACGGCCATTTGGGAGGAAGCGCCCGATGAGAAGCGTTGTTGGACAAAGGCGTACGCACGGTTGACATCCGCGAATCGTCCGATTAACTGGTTGGTGCAACGGAATCCGGTGGTAAAGCAGAGGGCACAGTGGGGATCACAACGAAAATCGTCGCCGGCGGGCTCCTCGGCTTCGTCTCATTGTTTTGCGCCGGCATCGCCCGGGGCGACAGCGACCAGGAGAAGGAGGCCTGCCAGCTGATGGACGATCCGGAGGGCGCTCAATTAGGTTATGCGCCAGCCGAATACGCCTTCATGCTGTTGCGTGCGAAGATGTCGGCCGAGACCGCACGGGTTGTCATGTCCGAGGCCGCCCACGACCTCTGCCCCAATCACATCGTCGACCTGCCGGCCGGCTGGCGGTAACGCTCGAAGTCAGTCGGCAACCATGAGTGATGCCGCGAGCGCGTAGGCCCGGACGGCGGTCGCCAATCTCAGCCGCGAGCCATTGAACCGCGCCCATCCAAACGATGCGTCGATCAAGAGATCGGCGAAGCGGGCCAGCTCCTGGTCCTCCGGCGGATTGTCCGCGACTGCGATGGCAGCCCTGCACAATCGCCCGGGGTCGATGTTGTTCCCCCGCACAACGGCTTCCGCAAGCATGATCAATTCGGTAGTGCTATCCACTTTTCTCCCGTTTCGGTGTTGAATCCGGACGCAGTCAACCGCCCCAGGTTTGCGTAGCGGCTCGTATTGGGTGTCTGCGTTTGCCGCCCGAGCGACAAGGCGGTCGCCGGCATGATCGGTGCGGGCCGGAGACGCCAGCCGTTTCATGTTACCAACGGTGCAAACGTGACTATAGATGCAGTCGTCACTATTGAGATACAAGTGGCTCACAGGCCGAAAACACGCCCAGGCCGTTTGACCTCGGACGATGCTCTCCTATCGAGTTCGTCAAGAATTTATTGAGAAACCATAAAGGCCCTGTGCCGATTCTGTTGTCAACGCAAAACAGCGCCCCCCACAACACACATCAGCACAAGGAGTACCCCGATGTTCACTCGCCGTTTCGCAGCCCCCGCCGCCCGCGCCACCCTGACCGCCGCCGCACTCGGCCTCGCCGCACTCGGCTTCGCCGGCACCGCCGGCGCCACCACCGTCGACGACGCCTTCCTCGCGCAGCTGCAAGCCGACGGGATCACGCCGCCCACCGCGGCGCGCGCCATCAACGACGGCCACGCCGTCTGCAAAGCCCTCGACAACGGCCACTCGAGCCAGGAGGTCATCAGCGCGGTGGCCCAGTCCACCGGCCTGAGCGCCAAGGGCGCCAAGACGTTCGCCGTCGACGCCGCCGCGGCCTACTGCCCGCAATACGTCACCTCGACCTAACAGCCACCACCGTCGATGCGGGGGCCCGCCCGGGCCCCCGCATCGAGCCGCGTAAAGCACTGCGCCGCAGCCATTTACGTGGAACCGCTAGCCGCGGCCGCCGAGTCCAGTTCGGCGTCGACCCGCACCGCGTGTGCTTTCTCGTCGCGGGACAGCGCGCGCATCAACAGCAGCACGAACGGCACCCCGACAACATCACCGAGGATCCACCAGACACCGGATGGACGCCCGTCAGCGCCCCAAGGCCGCGAGCGATGCGTCCTGACGCGCGCGGGCGAGGGCGGCGGGGCAGTACGCCTCTGCCGCGATGCCCGTGAACTTCGCGGCACCGTCGCCCGCGAACCCGGGGTTGTATTGCTCCAGGTTCTTGACGACGTCCACGGCGGCCATTCCCCCGGTGACCAGATCGCACACCTTTTTGCCGGCCGCCACCGCGCGGTCGGGGTCCTGATAAGTCAGCCCGGCTTGGTTAAGCGCGGCGAGGAAGGCTTGATCGTTGCCATTGACCGTGTTGTCCGCGTGCGCCGGCGCGGCCATCGCGATCATGGTGGCGACGCTCAACAGCATCGGCAGACGTCTCATAGCTCCCCGATTCTGGCAGAGGCCGCGCCGGCGTGCACCCCGGGCGAATGCCGAGCCGGTGGGCGGATGGTGTTATCTAGGACGACGTGGCGGCCATCATCGTTCTCGACGTCTTTGTCGGCATCATCGCTGTGCTCGGGCTGATTGCCCTCGCGAATCGACTAGGGACACAGCACAAAAACCCGCGCGCCAAAGGCGTCGTGATGGTTATCGATCGGCTCACGCCCCGCCGCCGGGGCCAGGCCCGGCTCGAGGTGAGGCTGCGGATGGCGGGGCCGACCGTGCGTTACGAAGTGGGGCTCGACCTCGAAGCGGGCGGCAATCGGTTCGACGTCTCGACGCCCAAACCCGCGATACGCCCGTCGATGGGCTGCGACGACGAAGAACTGTCGTGGGGTTTTGAAATTCCCGATGACGACCTCGACAGGGTCTGGGTGATCGCCTCGTGGATGGAAGCCCGCGGCACCGGCCTGAGGATGGCGGCACTGGCGTGGAATCTGAGCACGCCCGAGGTCTACGAGTGGAGATGGGCGGCCGACTGGCGGCTTTCGCGGGCTGGCCACTGGCGGAGGCGACGATCGGTTCCGACGCCCCCGCGCACCCTTCCCGGGCTGGGCCCGCTGGAACTCGGCCGGGCGCCGGGCGGCCGCCGCGCGCCAACCACGGCACCCGACGAGGGCGAGGCGGCGCCGACCGAAGATTGACTCCTACGACGGGGTGTCAGGCGCGGGGGTGTCAGAGCTCGGGCTCGAGCTGCTGGCCGAGAGGGCATCCGGGCAGTACGCGTTCTCGGCGATGGCCGCGAACTTGGTGGCTTTGTCCGGGTTCAGCGAGGCGTTCTTGGTTGCGAGCGTCTTGACGACGGACGACACGTCCGTGCCCCCGTTTACCTTGTCGCACACCCATTTTCCGGCCCCCACCGCCGCATCCGCGTCGGAGTAGGAGATGCCGGCGGCTTTGAGCGAGGTGATGAACGCGTCGTCGGTGCTATCGGCGTGCGCGGGCACGGCCAGGCCGATCACGGCGGCAAAACCTGCCAGGGTCAGAAGTAGTTTCATGAGTCAGCATTGTCTCAGCGCAGGTACCGGCCCGCACTACGTGTAACAAACCATTAACCGTCAACCCTCGGTTGACATCACGGAGGCGTCAACCTACCGTTGACGACATGCCCGATTCCACACCCATCGCGTATCCCGTCCGCCTCGACGAGATGATCAACGCGATCAAGCAGGTACATAACGATGCGCTGGATCAACTGGCCGACGCCGTGCTGGCGGCCGAGCATTTGGGTGAGATCGCCGACCACCTGATCGGGCACTTCGTCGACCAGGCGCGCCGGTCCGGGGCGTCCTGGACGGACATCGGCAAGAGCATGGGCGTCACCAAGCAGGCCGCGCAGAAGCGGTTCGTCCCCCGGGCCGAGGCCACCACCCTGGATCCCGAACAGGGTTTCGGGCGCTTCACGCCGCGGGCCCGCAACGCCGTCGTCGCGGCCCAGAACGCCGCGCACCAGGCGGCGAACGCCGAGATCACCCCCGACCATCTGCTGCTCGGCGTGCTGGCCGATCCGGCCGGGCTGGCCGTGCAGCTGCTGCAGCGGCAACAGGTCGACGTCGAAGCGCTCCGGGCCGCCATAACGCTTCCCCCGTCCACCGGTGAGCCTCCCAAACTCATCCCGTTCAGCGGCCCGGCGCGCAAGGTGCTCGAACTGACCTTCCGGGAGGCACTTCGGCTGGGCCACAACTACATCGGCACCGAACACCTGTTGCTGGCCCTGCTCGAGCTCGAGGACGGCGCCGGCCCGCTGCACTCCGCCGGCGTCGACAAAGGCCGGGTTGATGACGATGCCGCGGCGGTGCTCGAAGCACTGGCCAGCGGCAAGTACCCCTCCCCTTCGCCATAGCGCCTGTGCAATCATGCGAGGATGCATCGCTGGCTGATCGCCCTGTCCGCCTTCCTCGTTGCCGCCGCGGGCCTCACCGCCGCCGGGATTGCGGCTCCGCCCGCGCGGGCTCAAGACGCACCGATCGGACACATCGGCGACACGCTTCGGGTGGCCACCGACACCTACATCGCCGACGTCACCGTCAGCAGCGTCGCGCCCTGCGACCCGCCGCCCGGATTCGGCTACACCCGCAGCGGGGTTCCGATCAAAAGCTTCCCCGGCAGCACCCCTAACCGCGCCGATGTAACGGTCCGCGCGATCCGGGTGCCCAACCCGTTCATCATGGCGACCGTGTTCAGCTTCGACGGGGTGACGCCATTCGCCGACGCCTACAAGCCGCGTGCCACCGACGCACCCGACGCGCTGGACAACGTGCTCACGAATGCGCCCAACGGGGCGATCGTGCGGGGCGGGGTGTACTGGGACGCCTACCGCGATCCGGTCTCCAATGTCGTACTGCTGGACAAGAAGACGGGCCAGCATCTCGCGCAGTGGAACCTCTGACGCTCGAGGTTCACCTCGCCACGACGGACGACGTCGATGCCGACGAGCTGGCCGCGGTCGCCGCGCGCACCTTCCCGCTGGCGTGTCCGCCGTCGCTGGCGCCGGAGAACATCGCGTCGTTCATCGACACCCACCTGTCGGCCGCCCGCTTCGCGGAATACCTGGCCGACCCGCAACATGCCGTACTCACCGCCGCGCGCAACGGCCGAATCATCGGGTACGCCATGCTCGTTCGCGGCGTTGAGGCCGCCGAGCTGTCGAAGATCTACGTCCTCCCGGAGTTGCACGGCACCGGGGTCTCGACGGCGCTGATGGAGCGCGCGCTGGCACTGGCCGCCGACTGGGGCGTGCGCCGCGTCTGGCTGGGAGTCAACCAGAAAAACCAACGCGCACAACGCTTTTACGCCAGGAGCGGTTTCGAAGTCAGCGGCACCAGGAAGTTTCACGTGGGCGACGGCACCGAGGACGACTTCGTCATGACCCGCGAGGCGCGTTGACCGCGGCGGTCAGCGCCAAAAGCCGTGACGTCGCCCGCAAATACTTCTTTCGGTACCCGCCGGCCAGCATCTCCTCGCTGAAGATGGTGTCCAGCTTCGCCCCGGACGCCACCACCGGGACGCCGGCGTCGTACAGGCGATCGGTCAGCGACACCAGCCTCAGCGCGACGTTCTGGTCGTCGATGCCGTGCACGCCGGTCAAAAACACCGCCGTCACACCCTCGATGAGGGTCAGATACCGCGACGGATGCATGGTCGCGAGGTGCGCGCACAGCGCGTCGAAGTCGTCGAGCGTCGCGCCCTCGACCACCGCGGCACGCGCGGCGACCTGATCGTCCGGCAGCGGCGCCGGCGCCGGGGGCAGATCGCGGTGCCGGTAGTCCGGGCCCTCGATCCGCACCGTGGTGAAAATCCTTGCCAGCGTGTTGATTTCACGCAGAAAGTCCTGGGCGGCAAAGCGGCCCTCACCGAGTTGCTCGGGCAGGGTGTTGGAGGTGGCGGCCACCGACACGCCCCGCTCGACCAACGACGAGAGCATCCGCGAGATCAGGGTGGTGTTGCCCGGGTCGTCGAGTTCGAACTCGTCGATGCACACCGCCGTATAGTCGGCCAGCAGGTCGATGCATTCGGCGAAGCCGAACACCCCGGCCAGCTGGGTCAGCTCCCCAAATGTCGCGAACGCCTTGGGGCCCGGCAATTCGTAGTAGGCCGAGGCCAGCAGGTGAGTCTTGCCCACGCCGAAACCGCCGTCCAGATACAGCCCGACGCCGGGCAATACCGCCCGCCTGCCGAACAGCTTTCGGCGGCCGGTCCGGCGCTGCACCGCCTCCCCGCAGAAATCCCGGCAGGCCACGACGGCCGCCGCCTGGGTGGGTTCGGCCGGATCGGGGCGGTACGTCGCGAAGCTCACGTCGGCGAACGTTGGCGGCGGGCGCAATTGGGCGATCAGCCGCTCGGGCGACACGGTGGGATGCCGATCCACCAGCTGAGCCACCCGGCCGGAAGCGGACCCGTGCATGCAGGAACTGTAGCGGCGTGCTGCAATCGAGCCCATGCCCCTTCCTGAGGCGCCGCCGCTGACGCTGCTCGGCACGGCGCGCGAACTCGACGACGGCGAACTCCCCCAGCTCTACGCCTATCCCGACGGGACATGGGTGCGGGCGAACTTCATCACCAGCCTGGACGGCGGCGCCACCGCCGACGGCAAAACCGGAACCATGGCCGGGCCCGGCGACCGATTCATCTTCCACCTGCTTCGCGAGCTCGCCGACGTCATCGTGGTCGGCGCGGGCACCGTACGGATCGAGGGATACTCCGGGGCGCATCTGGGCGCGGTCCAACGCCAGCGCCGGCAGGCCCGCGGGCAAAGCGAAGTCCCGCGACTGGCGATCGTGACGAAGTCGGGCCACCTCGACCGGGACATGGGCGTGTTCACCCGCACCGAAGTACCGCCGCTGGTGCTCACCTGCACGGCGGCCGCCGATGCGACACGCCGCCGGCTCTCCGGTCTTGCCGAGGTCATCGACTGCTCGGGCCGCGATCCGGACAAGGTCGACGAGGCCGCCCTGCTGGCGATCCTCGGGGCGCGCGGCATGCGCCACGTCCTGACCGAGGGCGGACCGATGCTGCTCGGCGCGTTCGTCCAGCGCCACCTGCTCGACGAACTGTGCCTGACCATCGCGCCCTACGTCGTCGGCGGCCTGGCACGGCGCATCGCCACCGGCCCGGGCCAGGTGCTCACCCCGATGCGCTGCGCGCATGTTCTCAGCGACGACGCCGGCTACCTGTACACCCGCTACGTGAAGGTCTAGCTACTGTGGTCGGCATGAGTCGGCAGCTGGCGTCCGCGGCGATCCTGGTCGCGGCGAGCGTCGCGGTGGCCGGCTGCGTCCCGGGCCTGGGCGCCGACCCGCGGTTCGCCACGAATTCCGGTGCCCGCCCGCAGGGCGCGGCCACGACCAAGCCGCCGCCGGCCGGTCCCCCGCCGATCGCCGCGCCCAAGAACGACTTGTCCTGGCACGACTGCACGTCACAGCTTTTCAACGACGCGGCGCTGCGACCCCCGGCCGGGATCCAACTCGACTGCGCGAACTACGACGCCGACCTCGACCCCGTCAACGGCGGGTCCGGGACGGTGACAATCGGCGTGGTCCGCGCGCGGACGAGCCAGACCCCGAAGGACGCCGGGCCCCTCGTCTTCACCACCGGCTCCGACCTCGCGTCCTCCGCGCAGTTGCCGGTCTGGCTCTCCCAGGCGGGCGCCGACGTGCTGCAGACCCACCCGATCGTCGCCGTGGACCGCCGCGGCATCGGCATGTCGAACCCGATCGACTGCCGGGATCACTCCGCCCGCACGGCCATGCGCGATCAGGCGCAATTCCAGACCGGCGACGACCCGGTCGCCAACCTGTCCGACATCGCCAACACCGCCACCACCAACTGCACCGACGCCATCGCGCCCGGCGACAACGCCTACGACAACGCACACGCCGCCTCGGACATCGAGCGGCTGCGCAGCCTGTGGGACGTGCCCGCCGTCGCCCTGGTCGGCATCGGCAACGGCGCCCAGGTGGCGCTGGCCTACGCCGCGTCGCGGCCCGACAAGGTCGCGCGGTTGATCCTCGATTCGCCAATTGCCTTGGGCGTCAACGCCGAAGCGGCCGCCGAACAACAGGTCAAGGGCCAGCAGGCCGCACTCGACGCGTTCGCCGCCCAGTGCATTGCGGTGAATTGCGCGCTCGGCGCCGATCCCAAGGGCGCCGTCAGCGCGCTGCTGGCCGATGCCCGCGCGGGCAAGGGGCCCGGCGGCGCGTCCGTGGCACAGGTCGCCAACGCCGTCACCGTCGCATTGGGCTTCCCGTCGGGCGGCCGCGTGGGCGCCACCACCAGCCTGGCCAACGCGTTGTCCGCGGCGCGGTCCGGCGACGCCAACCAGCTGAACAGCTTGATCAACCACGCCGACGCTACCCAGGACTCCGACGGCCAGTTCGTCAACTCCTGCAGCGACGCGATCAACCGGCCGACCCCGGATCGGGTTCGCGAACTGGTCGTCGCGTGGGGCAAGCTCTACCCGCAGTTCGGCACGGTCGCCGCGCTCAACTTGGTCAAATGCGTGCACTGGCCCACCGGTTCGCCGCCCGCGCCGCCGAAGAAGCTCAAGGTCGACGTCCTGCTGTCCGGTGTGCAGAACGACCCGATCGTGGGCAGCGAAGGGGTCGCCGCGACCGCCGCCACGATCATCAACGCCAACGCGGCCAGCAAGCGGGTGATGTGGCAGGGCATCGGCCACGGCGCCAGCATCTACTCGCCGTGCGCGGTGCCGCCGCTGATCGGCTATCTCAACAGCGGCAAACTGCCCGGAACCGACACCTACTGCCCCGCCTGATACTTGGCCCCCTACCCCCGGTGTACGGTGCGCTGGTGACCGCGCTCCTGGACGCCTTTCGACCCCGCACCGGCGCACCGAGTACGGCGACGATATTGCGGTCGGCGCTGTGGCCGGTGGCCATCCTGTCGGTGCTGCATCGCAGCATCGTGGTCACCACCAACGGCAACATCACCGACGATTTCAAGCCGGTCTACCGCGCGGTGCTGAACTTCCGGCGCGGCTGGGACATCTACAACGAACACTTCGACTACGTCGACCCGCACTATCTGTATCCCCCCGGCGGCACGCTGCTGATGGCGCCGTTCGGATACCTGCCGTTCGCGCCGTCGCGCTACCTGTTCATCCTGATCAACACGATCGCCATCCTGATCGCCTGGTACCTGTTGCTGCGGCTGTTCAAGTTCACGCTGTCCTCGGTGGCCGCCCCCGCCCTGCTGCTGGCGATGTTCTGCACCGAGACCGTGACCAACACGCTGGTGTTCACCAACATCAACGGGTGCGTGTTGCTGGCCGAGATGCTGTTCCTGCGCTGGCTGCTGGACGGCAGGGTGAGCCGACAGTGGTGGGCCGGATTGGCGATCGGCCTGACCCTGACGCTCAAACCCGTGCTGGGGCCGCTGCTGTTGCTGCCGTTGCTGAACCGGCAGTGGCGAACGCTGGTGCCGGCGTTCGCGGTTCCCGTCGTCATCAACCTGGCCGCCTGGCCGTTGGTGAGCGACCCAATGGACTTCGTCACCCGCACGGTGCCTTACATCATGGGCACCCGCGACTACTTCAACAGCTCGATCGAGGGCAACGGCGTGTACTTCGGGCTGCCCACCTGGCTGATCGTGTTCCTGCGAATCTTGTTCACGCTGATCGCGATTGGCGCCCTGTGGCTGCTCCGCTACTACCGCACCCGCGACCCGCTGTTCTGGTTCACCACGTCGACAGGCGTGCTGCTGCTGTGGTCGTTCCTGGTGCTGTCGCTGGCCCAGGGCTACTACTCGATGATGCTGTTCCCGTTCCTGATGACGGTCGTGTTGCCCAACTCGGTGATCCGCAACTGGCCGGCATGGCTGGGGATCTACGGCTTCATGACGCTGGACCGCTGGCTGCTGTTCAACTGGATGAGATACGGCCGCGCCCTGGAATACCTGAAGATCACCTACGGCTGGTCGCTGCTGCTGATCGTGACGTTTACGATCCTGTACTTCCGGTATTCGGACGCCAAGGCCGAGGACCGGCTGGACAACGGGATCGATCCGGCGTGGCTGACGGCCAAGCGCGAGCACGCCGCGCTGATCGCAAGCGCGGCGGAGCCGGGCGCAGCGGGTCAGCGCCATCCGAGCTAGCGTGGATGCATGACTAGCCCGAAGCTGCAGCTGACCGACGACGAGTGGCGCAAGAAGCTCACGCCGGAGGAGTTTCAGGTGCTCCGTCGCGCCGGTACCGAGCGGCCGTTCACCGGTGAGTACACCGACACCAAAACAGAGGGTGTTTACCAGTGCCGGGCGTGTGGGGCCGAATTGTTCCGCAGCACAGAGAAATTCGAGTCGCACTGCGGCTGGCCGTCGTTCTTCGACCCGGCCAACTCCGACGCGGTGGTCCTGCGCCCCGATCATTCGATGGGCACGACGCGCACCGAGGTGCTGTGCGCGAACTGCCACAGCCACCTGGGCCACGTGTTCGCCGGCGAGGGTTATCCCACGCCCACGGATCAGCGGTACTGCATCAACTCGATCTCGCTGCGCCTGGTCCCGGCGAGCGCCTAGCGTTCCATCCCCTTCCGCGACACATAACCAGTTGCGACGACTCGCCGAAGCGCACCGCAACGGTTTATGTCTCGCGGCATCCGCGACGGATGAGCGCGTCGCGCACGCGACGCACCACATCCTGAGGTTTGTCCTCGGCGATCACCCGGACGACGATCCAGCCCAGCCGTTCGAGATTGCGTAGTCGCCATTGGTCTCGCACGTATTGGCGGCGATCGGCGCGGTGTTGGTCGCCGTCATACTCGGCGGCCACTTTGTACTTCTCCCAGCCCATATCGAGCACGCCGACCGTTCGCCAGTTCTCATTCACCGGTATCTGAGTCTCCGGAACCGGCAACCCCGCACCGATCAGCAGGAGACGCAGCCAGGTTTCTTTGGGCGACGCAGCGCCCGGATCGACGAGCGGAAGCGTCGCGCGTAGCCGCCGCAGGCCCCGCGCACGCGGGTACCGCTTGGCCAGCAGCCCCACATCCTCGATGCAGAACGGGGTCGCTCGCATCAACGCATCGAGCCGCGCCACAGCCTCGTTCGTCGGCAGTCGCCTTGCCAAGTCAAATGCTGTCCGCGCGAGGGTGGTCACCGACAGGCCCGCGACCCGGGTGATCTCATCCGGCTCGACGCGCCGATTGCGGGTGATCACGCCAACCGGAGCGTGCTGGTTACGCCAGATCAGCTCGATCGGCTCGTCGTCGTCGATCCAATTCGAGCCATGCAAGGCCGCGGCGGCGAGCCCTGCCAGAACGCCGCCCCGGTCGGACCACAGCCACGCCGCCGTCGAACGTGTTCGCAGCGTCGGCGTCACGCCCTCCGCCAGATAGACGTCGGGATAGATCGCACGGAATCGGGTGCGCAATTGGTAAGGACTCAGCCGCCCCTGCCGCACGGCCTCGCTGCCAACAAACCCGTCGTCCATGACCGAAAGACGCACCTACTGGCAACCAGGCTCCGCCAGACATAAACCATTGCGACGTATGTCGGCGTGTCGTCGCAGACGTTTATGTGTCGCGGCCCTAGCGGGTGCGAGCGTAGGACCTGCGTCAGTCCGCGCGGGTGGCGTGGCATTCCCAGAACGGCGCGTGCACCCGGCCGCCCTGCAGCCACGGCTCCATCGCCCGGAACCGCTCCATCAGCGTCTGCGCCTGTTCGGCCATGTCGGGGTTGCGCGCGGCCATCAGCTCGATGGTCTCGGCGCTGATGTTGATCTGGTAGGTGGTCGTGCCCAGGTACGTGATCTCCCAACCACCGAGGGGCAGCACGTCACGAAAATCGTTCTCGGACAACGACCGCATCATCTTGAAGCCGTTGACGTCGTGCTCACCGAACTCGAACATGTAGAGCCGCGCCCCGGGCTTGGTGGCCCGGCGCAGCGCCTGCACGTAGGACTGCTGCAGCTCCGGATCCGTGCTGAAGGTGTGGTAGAAGGCGCAGTCGATGACGGTGTCGAAGCGGCCATCGAACCCGTCGAGCTTGGTCGCGTCGGCCAGCTCGAAGTTCACCGACACCCCGGCCTTCCGCGCGTTCTCGCGGGCCCGCTCCAGCGCGCCTTCCGACCCGTCGATCCCGGTCGCCGAGTAGCCCTTGGAGGCGTAGTAGATCGCGTGATGGCCCGGGCCGGTGCCCGGGTCGAGCACCTCGCCTTTGACCGCGCCCAGCGCGACGAGCTGCTGCACCACCGGTTGCGGGCCGCCGATGTCCCACGGCGTGGCGGTGGGCAGGCCGTGCGACAGCCGCTCGTCGCGGTACATCTGCTCGAAACGGGTCGGATCGGTGGGGTCGAATTGTGTTGTCATGGCAGCGCGTTCACCAGTTGCTCGACGGGCACCCGCGGGCCAGTGAAAAACGGTGTCTCCGCACGGGTATGGCGTCGCGCGTCGGTGGCCCGCAGCTCCCGCATCAGGTCGACGATGCGATCCAGCTCGGGCGCCTCGAACGCCAGGATCCATTCGTAGTCGCCGAGCGCGAACGCCGGCACCGTGTTGGCCCGGACGTCCTTGTACTCGCGGGCGGCCATGCCGTGCTCGGCGAGCATGCGGCGGCGCTCCTCGTCGGGCAGCAGGTACCACTCGTAGGACCGCACGAACGGATACACGCAGATGTACGCGCCGGGCTCCTCGCCGGCCAGGAACGCCGGGATGTGGCTCTTGTTGAACTCGGCGGGGCGGTGCAGCGCCACGCTGCTCCACACCGGCGAGCAGGCGCGCCCCAGGGTGGTGGTGCGCCGGAAGTCGGCGTAGGTCGCCTGCAGCGCTTCGACGCGTTCGGCGTGCGTCCAGATCATGAAATCGGCGTCGGCCCGCAGACCCGACACGTCGTAGAGGCCGCGCACCACGACGCCGCGTTCTTCCTGCAGCTTGAAAAACGTCGACGCGTCATCGATCACGGCGTCGCGCTGCTCGCCCAGCTCGCCGGGGCGCACCGAGAACACCGAGAACATCAGGTAGCGAAGCTGCGAATTCAGGGCGGCATAATCCAGTCTGCCGTCGGGTTTGGCCATGAAACCTATCGTGCCACTTCCGCATCCGCGGCCTCGACGGCCCTGATGACGCGCTCGGCCGCGCGGCCCGCCGCGCCGATGCACGCCGGCACGCCGATCCCGTCGAGGTAACCGCCGGCCACCGCGAGCGTCGGCGGCAGCCCGGCGCGCACTTCGGCGACCACGTCGGCGTGGCCCGGCCCGTACTGCGGCATCGCGTCGATCCAGCGCCGCACCCGGGCTTCGAGCGGCTCGACGTCCAGGCCGAACACGGCGGCCAGGTCGCTCACCGCCCAGGACAGCAGCTGCTCGTCCGACGCGCTGGAGGCCAGGTTGTCGCCGTAGCGACCGAACGACAGGCGCAGGAACTGCGTGTCGCCCGCGATCCCCCACTTGCGCGACGACAGCGTCAGCGCCTTGGCGTGCAGGCGCTCGCCGCTGGCGACCAGCACCCCAGAGCACTCGGGAAGCGGCGTGCTGCCCGGCACCGCCAGCGCCACCACCGCCGACGACGCGCTGCCGATCCGGCCCGCGGCGACGCCGCTGCGCGGGGCGACCTCGGCCAGCAGACGCGCCGCCCGCGGCGCCGGAACCGCGAGGATCACCGCGTCGGCGTGCCAGGAAGCGCCGGTGTCGTCGAGCAGGGCCCAGCCACGGCCGGCCCGTTCGAACCGGTCCACCCCGGCTCGGACCCACCGCGGCCGGGCGCGCTCGACCAGCTCGTCGATCAGCACCCGATAGCCGCCGTCGAGCGCGCCGAACACGGGCGCGTCGCTCGCCGGCGGCAACCCCTGCCGGACCGCGTCGGTCAGGCTGGTCGCGCCGCGGTCCAGCGCCGCCGCCACGGTCGGCGCCGCCGCGCGCAGCCCGATCGTCGCCGCCGAGCCCGCGTACACCCCGCCCAGCAGCGGGTCCACCGACCGGGCCACGGTCTGTTGGCCGAACCGGTCGCCGACCAATTCGGCCACCGCGGGGTCGCCGCCCGGTTGCCATCCGAGGGGGTGGTCAGGTTCGGCGTCGATGCGCGCGACGGTGGCGTCGTCGACCAGCCCGGCCAGCGAGGACCCCGACGATGGGATCCCGACGACCGCGGCCGTCGGCAGCGGGTGCAGCTCGTGGGCGCTGTAGATCAAGGGCCGGGCGCCGGTGGTGGTCAGCTGGCGCCCCGACAGGCCCAGCTCAGCCAGCAGCGCCGGCATCTCGGGCCGGCGCCGCACGAACGCTTCGGCCCCCACGTCCATCGGCCGTCCGGCCACCAGCTCGGTGCGCAGCACCCCGCCGAGGTTCTCGGCCGGATCGAACAGCGTGATCGCCGCGTCATCACCGGCCGCCGCGCGCAGCCGGTAGGCCGCGGTCAGTCCCGAAATCCCGCCGCCCACAACACAATACGAGCGCGTCATAGCGAGTGGACCAGCGCCACCAGCTCGGTCAGTACGCCGGGGTCGGTCTCCGGCAGCACCCCGTGACCGAGGTTGAACACGTGGCCCGCGGCGCCCGCGTCGACGGCCCGGCGCCCGTCGTCGACGACGGCCCGTGCGGCGCGTTCGGTCACCGGCCAGCCGGCCAGCAGCACCACCGGATCAAGGTTGCCCTGCAGCGCGGTGCCGGGTTCGACGCGGGTGGCGGCGTCGGCCAGCGCGGTTCGCCAGTCCACCCCGACGGCGTTTGCCCCGGCCGCCGACATCGCGCCCAGCAACTCGGCGGTTCCGACCCCGAAGTGCGTCATCGGCACGCCGCATTCGGACAGGGTGGCGAACACCCGCGAGCTGTGCGGTAGCACGTATTGGCGGTAGTCGGCCAGCGACAGGGTGCCCGCCCACGAGTCGAACACCTGGATCGCGTCCACCCCGGCATCGATCTGGCCGCGCAGGAAGGCGATGGTCAGATCGGTCAGCTTCGACATCAATGCGTGCCAGCTCGTGGGTTCGGCCAGCATCATCGCCTTGGTGCGGGGGTGGTTGCGGCTCGGGCCACCCTCGACCAGATAGGACGCCAACGTGAACGGCGCGCCGGCGAAACCGATCAGCGGAACGTCGCCCAGCGCGTCAACCAGCAGCGACACCGCGTCACACACCGGCTGAATCGCTTGTGGCTCAAGCGGTTTCATGGCGGCGATGTCGGCGTCGGTGCGCACCGGGTGCGCGATCACCGGGCCGACGTCGGTGACGATGTCCAGATCGACACCCGCCGCGCGCAGCGGCACCACGATGTCGGAGAACAGGATCGCCGCGTCGACGCCGTAGCGGCGTATCGGCTGCAGGGTGATCTCGCAGGCCACCTCGGGCTCGAAACAGGCCGCCAGCATGCTGTGTCGCTCGCGCAGCGCCCGGTATTCGGGCAGCGAGCGGCCGGCCTGCCGCATGAACCACACCGGCACCCGGTTGGGTTTGCGCCCGGTGACGGCGGCCAGGTACGGCGACTCGGGAAGCTCGCGACGAGCGCGCGCGGGGTGGTCGGGGTCCTTCATTGGCCTCAATGCTGCCACGAGGCCCGGCATTCGCTTGCGTAACATCAAGCCGATGCCAGTCAACTACGGGGACTTCCCCAGCCTTCGGTGCGAAACCGGCGAGAACGGGGTGCTGACGCTGGTTCTCGACGCACCCGGGCTGAATTCGGTCGGGCCGCAGATGCACCGCGACCTCGCCGACATCTGGCCGGTGATCGACCGCGACCCCGACGTGCGCGTCGTGCTGGTCCGCGGTGAGGGCAAGGCGTTCTCGTCGGGCGGCAGCTTCGACCTGATCGAGGAAACCATGGGCGAATTCGAGGGCCGGATCCGCATCATGCGGGAGGCCCGCGATCTGGTGCTCAACATGGTCAACTTCGACAAGCCGGTGGTCTCGGCGATCCGCGGCCCGGCCGTCGGCGCCGGCCTGGTGGTGGCGTTGCTCGCCGACATCTCGGTGGCGGGCCGGACCGCGAAAATCATCGACGGGCACACCAAACTCGGGGTAGCGGCCGGCGACCACGCCGCGATCTGCTGGCCGCTGCTGGTCGGCATGGCCAAGGCGAAGTACTACCTGCTCACCTGCGAGACCCTGCTCGGCGAGGAGGCCGAACGCATCGGCCTGGTCTCCACCTGCGTCGACGACGACGATGTCCTGCCGACCGCGACCCGCCTCGCCGAGAACCTGGCGCAGGGCGCCCAACACGCGATTCGCTGGACCAAACACAGCCTCAACCATTGGTACCGCATGTTCGCTCCCACCTTCGAAACGTCGCTTGGCCTGGAATTTCTCAGTTTCAGCGGCCCCGACGTGCGGGAAGGCCTCGCCGCGCATCGCGAGAAGCGTCCGGCGCGATTTTCCGGCGGAACTGGCGGCTGAGCAGGCGCAATGCGGGCTGGTAACGGGTTGGTCGCGACGCGCGCGGGAATCGGCGCGCCTGTTTCGGCGTGTCGAGGGGTAGGTCTACCGTCAAACGCTGTGACCTCTGCTGAACCGGCCCCATTCCGCGAGGCGGTGGCGGCGATGAACGCCGTGACCGCGCGGGCGGAAATCGAGCTGGGCCCCATTCGGCCGCCGCAGCGCCTGGCGCCCTTCAGCTACGCGCTGGGGGCCGAGGTCAAGCACCCCGACCTCGAGGTTGTCCCCGAGCGCTCCGAGGGCGACGCCTTTGGCCGGCTGATCCTGTTGTACGACCCGGACGGCGCCGACGCGTGGGACGGCACTATCCGCCTCGTCGCCTACATCCAGGCCGACCTGGACCCCAGCGAGGCCGTCGATCCCCTGCTGCCGGAGGTGGCGTGGAGCTGGCTGGTCGATGCGCTGGAATCCCACACCGACAACGTCACGGCCCTCGGCGGCACCGTCACCGCCACCACGTCGGTTCGCTACGGCGACATCTCCGGACCGCCGCGCGCCCACCAGCTGGAGCTGCGGGCATCCTGGACGGCGACCGACCCGGGGGTCGGAGTCCACGTCGAGGCATTCTGCGATGTGCTGGAGCACGCCGCGGGCCTACCACCGACCGGAGTCACCGACCTGGGCTCCCGGTCACGCGCCTGACATGGGCGAACCCCCGGCCGATGCGCCCGGCGGCACCGAACCCACCCCCACGCCGCTGCTGCACCCCACCGACGGGCTCCCCGACCTTTCCGTCACCGTCGCCGAGATCAAGGCGGCCGCGCGGCGCCTGGAGGCCGGTCGCGGGCCGTTCGCCGTCGACGCCGAGCGCGCGTCGGGTTTCCGCTACTCCAATCGCGCCTACTTGATTCAGGTCCGGCGGGCCGGGGCCGGCACCGTGCTCATCGACCCGGTCAGCCACGGCGCGGACCCGGTGGCCGCGCTGCGCCCCGTCGCCGAGGTGCTCGCAAGCGACGAGTGGATCCTGCACGCCGCCGATCAGGATCTGCCGTGCCTGGCCGAGGTCGGGATGCGGCCGCCGGCGCTGTACGACACCGAGCTGGCCGGGCGGCTGGCCGGCTTCGAGCGGGTGAACCTGGCGACGATGGTGCAGCGGTTGCTGGGCCTGGGGCTGGCCAAGGGCCACGGCGCGGCCGACTGGTCCAAGCGACCGCTGCCCGCCGAATGGCTGAACTACGCCGCGCTCGACGTGGAACTGCTCATCGAACTGCGCGCATCGATCGCCGACGTCTTGGCCCAAGAGGGCAAAACCGATTGGGCCGCACAGGAATTCGACTACCTGCGCAGCGAAGGCCTCAGGGAGACGCCGGCGTCGCGACGCGACCGCTGGCGGCGCACCTCGGGGATCCATCGGGTGCGTGACCCGCGCGCCCTGGCCGCGGTTCGCGAACTGTGGACCACCCGCGACCGCATCGCCGCGCGCCGCGACATCGCGCCCCGGCGCATCCTGCCGGACTCGGCCATCATCGACGCCGCCCTCGCCGATCCGAAGACGGTCGACGACCTGGTGGCCCTGCCCGTGTTCGGCGGGCGCAACCAGCGGCGCAGCGCCGCGACGTGGCTGGCGGCGCTGGAGGCGGCCCGGGAAAACCGAAATCCCGACGACGACGTCGAGCCACCCAACGGGCCACCCCCGCCGGCGCGCTGGAGCCGACGCAAACCCGAGGCCGCCGCCCGGCTGGAGGCGGCCCGGGCGGCACTGTCGGAGGTCTCGGAGCGCGTCCACGTTCCCACCGAGAACCTGGTCTCACCCGACCTGGTGCGACGACTGTGCTGGGACTGGCAGGACATCCAGCAGGGCGCGGCCGACCCGCTCGACGCCGTCGACGGGTTCCTGTGCGCCGGCCACGCCCGGACCTGGCAGCGCGAGCTCGTGGACCCCGCGCTAGCGGAGGCCCTGCGGCCGCCGGCGGACCCGGGCGGTGCCGGCGCTTAGTCGAGGTGCTCGCGGATCTCGGCTTCGGTCAGCGAGCTGCCCAGCGCGGCAACCCAACCGGTGATGCGGCGGGCCACGTCCTGGTCGGTCAGCCCCAGATCGGCCAGCACCTCGCCCCGCGAGGCGTGCTCGTAGAACTCCTGCGGCAATCCGACGTCACGGCACGGGACGTCGATGTCCGCCCGCCGCAACGCGGCCGAAACCGCCGAACCCACACCGCCGTTGACGCCGTTGTCCTCACACGTGACGACCAGCTTGTGCTGCGCCGCCAGCTCGAGGACACCGTCGGACACGGGCAGCACCCAACGCGGGTCGATCACCGTCACGCCGATCCCCTGGTTGTGTAACCGCTTGGCCACCTCCAGCGCCATCGGCGCGAAGGCGCCGACGGCCACCAACAACACGTCGTGGTTCGACCCTGCGGCCGGCACGGCGAGAACGTCGACGCCTGATCGGCGCTCCAGGGCCGGAATGTCTTCGCCCACATCGCCTTTGGGGAACCGGATCGCCGTGGGCCCGTCGCCGACGTCGAGCGCCTCACCGAGTTCCTCACGCAACCGGGTGGCGTCGCGGGGCGCGGCCACCCGCATGCCGGGAACGATGCCCAGCATCGACAAATCCCACATGCCGTTGTGGCTGGCGCCGTCCGAACCGGTGATCCCGGCCCGGTCCAGCACCATGGTGACCGGCAGCCTGTGCAGCGCCACGTCCATCATGATCTGGTCGAAGGCCCGGTTCAGGAACGTCGAATAAATCGCGACCACGGGGTGCATGCCGCCCATCGCGAGCCCGGCCGCCGACGTCATCGCGTGCTGCTCGGCGATGCCGACGTCGAACAACCGGTCCGGGAAGCGTTGCCCGAACGCCGTCAGCCCGGTGGGGCCGGGCATCGCCGCGGTGATCGCCACGACGTCGCGCCGCTGCTTGGCGTACTCGATCAGCGCGTCGGCGAAGACCTTGGTCCAGCCCGGGCCGGCGATCTTGGTGACCCGTCCCGTTGCCGGGTCGATCGGGACGGTCGAGTGCATCTGCTCGGCCTCGTCGGCTTCGGCCGGGGCGTACCCCATGCCCTTGCGGGTCACGACGTGCACGATCACCGGGCCCCCGAAGCCGCGGGCATGGCGCAGCGCCGCCTCCACCGCGCGCTCGTCGTGACCGTCGACCGGGCCGACGTACTTCAGCCCGAGGTCGGTGAACAGCAGCTGCGGCGACAGCGAGTCCTTGATGCCGGCCTTGACGCTATGCATGAAGCGATAGGCGATCTTGCCGAAAAGCGGCATCGAGCGCACCACGTCGCGGCCCTTTTCCAGCATCTGTTCATAGGCCGGCTGCAGCCGCAGCGAGGCCAGGTGGTCGGCGACACCGCCGATGGTGGGCGCGTAGCTGCGGCCGTTGTCGTTGACCACGATGATCACCGGACGCCGTGTCGCGGCGATGTTGTTCAGCGCCTCCCAGCACATGCCCCCGGTGAGCGCGCCGTCGCCGACCACGGCGACCACGTGCCGGTTGCGGTGCCCGGACAACTCGAACGCCTTGGCCAGGCCGTCGGCGTACGACAACGCGGCGCTGGCGTGGCTGGACTCCACCCAGTCGTGTTCACTCTCGGCGCGCGATGGATACCCCGACAGCCCGCCCTTCTTGCGCAGGGTCTCGAAGTCGTGGCAGCGCCCAGTCAGCATCTTGTGGACGTAGGCCTGGTGGCCGGTGTCGAAGATGATCGGGTCGTGCGGCGAGTCGAACACCCGGTGCAGGGCCAGGGTCAGCTCGACGACGCCCAGGTTCGGCCCCAAGTGCCCCCCGGTGGCAGCGACCTTGTGTATCAGGAACTCGCGAATCTCGCCGGCCAGATCGCGGAGCTGCTGTTGGGAAAGGTGCTGCAGATCAGCGGGCCCGCGGATCTGTTCCAGCATCCCGTTAGTCTACGCAGCGGCCGCTGGATCACTAGTTCTCGCCGCGGCGCCCCGACGTATTGTCTGCACTATGCGCGCCGCGGAACTCACCGAGGACTTCCCGGTCGTCACAGTCGACTCCGGCGCGCTGGACGCCGCCCGCCTGCTCGCCGAGCACCGCCTGCCCGGGATCGTCGTGACCGATGCCGCCGGAAAACCCTTCGCGGTGTTGCCGGCGTCCCAAGTGGTGCGGTTCATCGTGCCCCGCTACGTGCAGGACGACCCCTCGCTGGCCGGCGTGCTCAACGAATCCATGGCCGACCGTGCCGCGGAGAAGCTGGGCGGCAAGACGGTGCGCGACGTCCTGCCGGACCACCTGACCGACGTCCCGTTCGCCGACGCGGACGACACCATCATCGAAGTCGCCGCGATGATGGCGCGGCTGCGCAGCCCGCTGATCGCGGTGGTCAAAGACAAGACGTTGGTCGGTGTCATTACGGCATCGCGTTTACTGGCCGCGGCACTGAAACACTGATACCCCCAAGCCCTTGAGCAAACAGGACATTCGATGAGCGTCATCGCGGTCGTCGTGTTCGTCGTGGCCTATGCGCTGATCGCCAGCGACCGGGTCAACAAGACACTGGTGGCGTTGGTCGGAGCCGCGATCGTGGTCACCTTGCCAATCATCAATTCCGCTGACGTCTTCTATTCCCACGAGACCGGAATCGATTGGGACGTCATCTTTTTGCTTCTAGGCATGATGATCATCGTCAGCGTGCTACGCCAGACCGGCGTATTCGAGTACGTCGCGATCTGGTCCGCCAAACGAGCCCGTGGTTCTCCGTTGCGCGTCATGATCCTGCTGGTGCTGGTCACCGCGATCGCGTCGGCCCTGCTGGACAACGTCACCACGGTGTTGCTGATCGCCCCGGTAACCCTCTTGGTGTGTGACCGTCTGGCGATCAATGCCGCGCCGTTTTTGATGGCTGAAGCGTTCGCGTCGAACATCGGCGGCACGGCGACGTTGATCGGCGACCCGCCGAACATCATCATCGCCAGCAAGGCCGGGCTCACGTTCAACGACTTCCTGATTCACCTGGCACCGATCGTGATCATCGTGATGGCGGTCCTAATCGCGTTGCTACCTCGCCTGTTTCGCGGTTCGTTCACGGTCGACCCCGACCGGGTCGCCGAGGTCATGTTGTTGGAAGAGAAGGAGGCCATTCGCGATCGCAGGCTGCTCATCGCCTGCGGCGTCGTGTTGGTGGCGGTGTTCGCGGCGTTCATTGCCCACTCGTGGGTGCATATGGAGCCTTCCATCGTGGCGTTGTTGGGCGCCGGCATCCTGATCGTGGTCTCCAAGCTGGAGCATTCCGACTACCTGTCCAGCGTCGAATGGGAAACGCTGCTGTTCTTTGCCGGGCTATTCATCATGGTCGGGGCTTTGGTGAAGACGGGCGTCGTCAAGAACCTGGCACATCTGGCGATAACCGCGACCGGCGGCAACACATTGATAGCGACCGTGGTGATCCTCGCCGCGTCGCTAGTGATCAGTGGATTCGTCAACAACGTGCCGTACGCCGCGACGATGGCACCGATCGTCGCGGGTTTGGTGCCGGCGCTGGGGGACCACATCAATCCGGGTGTCTTGTGGTGGGCCCTTGCGATAGGCACCGATTTCGGCGGCAACCTCACCGCCGTGGGCGCCAGCGCCAATGTCATCGTCTTGGGAATCGCCGCGCGCGGGGACAATCCGATTTCCTTCTGGGAATTCACCCGCAAGGGCGCGGTCGTCACCGCGATCTCCGCCGCACTGGCCGCGCTATATCTGTGGTTGCGGTATTTCGTGCTGAGCTAGCCGCGCGTCAGCAGCGCCACGCATTCGCTGTGATGGGTCAACGGGAAAGCGTCGAACACGGTGATCTTCTCCACGCGGTAACCGTGGCCGAGGTACAGCCCGATATCGCGCGCGAAAGACGCTGCCTCACAGCCGATGTGCACCACCCGGCGCACCGCGGCGGCGGCCAGCAGGTCGACGACCTCGCGCCCGGCGCCCGACCGCGGCGGATCCAGCACCGCGACATCTGCTGTTGAGGCGCCGGAGCGTTGTGCGGTCAGCGCGCGGCGCACCGAATCGGTGACGACGTCGACCTGGGGCAGGTCGGCCAGCGCGGCCCGGGCGGCCCGCGTCCCCGCGCGGGAGGTGTCGACCGTCAGCACCCGCCCGGACTCCCCCACCGCGTCGGCCAGCGCCGCGGCGAAGACGCCCGCGCCGCCGTAGAGATCCCATACCGTCATGCCGGCGGCGGGTTGCGCCCAGTCGGTGACCAGGCCGCTGTAGACCCCCGCCGCGTCCCGGTGCGCCTGCCAGAACGCCGTGACCGGCACCCGCCAGCTCCGCGCACCCACCCGCTGCACCGCCTCGTAACTACCCTGCACCACGTTGGTCGCGGTCCGCTTGCCCTGCCGCACCGTGCACACCACATGGCGCTCGCCGTCGTCGTCGACGGCCACCTGCAGCTGGGCGCCGGGCGGCCAGTCGGGCTCACTCAGACCGTCCAGCATCCCGGCGGGCAGCTGCGCGCAGCGCAGGTCGGTCACCAGCTCGTCGCTGTGGTAGCGGTGGAAGCCGGGGCGACAATCTGCGCCAACCTCGAGCCGGACCCGGGTGCGCCAACCGGTGGGGCCGCGCTCCGAGAGCGGTTGGGCCTCACCGCTCCAGCTGTATCCGCCGAGGCGCTGGAGCTGATTGGCCACGACGTGCGCCTTGAGCGCGCGGGCCGCCTCCGGGCGGGTGAACGCCAGATCGCAGCAGCCGGCGCCGTCCACCCCGGCGATCGGGCACAGTGACTCGATCCGGTCGGCCGATGGCTCGATCACCTCGACAACCTCTGCGTGCCAATACGATCCGCGATCCGCCGTGACGCGCACCCGAACCCGCTCGCCGGGCAGCGCATAGCGGACGAACACCACCCGCCCTTCGTGGTGCGCCACGCAGCTGCCGCCGTTGGCGGGGGCTCCGGTGTCCAGCGTGAGTTCGGCGCGCTGGCCTTCGGTGCTCAATCGAAGATTCCGCGACGAGCGTCGCCGGGTGCCGCGTGCGGTTGAAACGCCTTGAGCCGCTCGGACGAAGTCAGTTGCCAGGGAACGGAAGTGACCATGACGTTGGGCATGAACAGCAGCCGGCCCTTGAGGCGCAGCGCGCTCTGGTTGTGCAGCACCTGCTCCCACCAGTGGCCCACCACATACTCGGGGATGAACACGGTGACCACCGTCCGCGGCGACTCCTTGCTGACCCGTTTGACGTAATCGAGTACGGGACGGGTGATTTCACGATAGGGAGAGGCGATCACCTTCAGCGGCACACTGATTTCGCTGTCCTCCCACTTGTGCACCAGGTCGCGGGTTTCCGCGTCATCGACGCTGACCGTCAGCGCCTCGAGCACATCCGGGCGAGTCGCACGCGCGTAGGCCAGCGCGCGCAGGGTGGGCAGGTGCAACTTCGACACCAGCACCAGCGCGTGGTTGCGGCTGGGCAACACCACGTCGTGTTGGGCGGCCGCCTGCTCCTCCAGCTCCCGGCCGACGGTGTGGTAGTGGCGGTGAATCATTTTCATGATGATGAACAGCAGGCTCATCGCGAACAGGGCGATCCACGCCCCGGCGACGAACTTCGTGACGAGGACGACCAACAACACGGCGCCGGTGGACAGCAATCCGACCGTGTTGACGATCCGCGACCGCATCATCTTGCGCCGGACGCGCGGATCGGTCTCGGTGCGCAGCAGCCGGGTCCAGTGCCGAACCATGCCGATCTGGCTCAGCGTGAACGAAATGAACACGCCGACGATGTACAGCTGGATCAGCGCGGTGACCTCGCCGCGGAACGCGACGATCGCCAACAGCGCCGCCCCGGACAGGAACAGGATTCCGTTGGAGAACGCCAATCTGTCTCCGCGGGTGTGCAATTGGCGCGGCAGGTAGCTGTGCTGCGCCAGAATCGAGCCGAGCACGGGGAACCCATTGAAGGCGGTGTTGGCCGCCAGCACCAGGATCAGCGCGGTCACCGTGGCAATGAGCAGAAACCCGATGTGAAAGCTGCCGAACACCGTTTCGGCCAGCTGCGTGACCAACGTCTTCTGGTAGTAGTTCGGCGGCGCGCCGGTCAGCTGCCTTGCGGGATCCTCGACGAGCTTGACCCCGATCTGCTGGGCCAACACGATGATGCCCATCAGCAGGGTCACCGCGATCCCGCCGAGCATCAGCAGGGTCGTCGCCGCGTTGCGCGACTTGGGTTTCTGGAACGCGGGCACCCCGTTGCTGATGGCCTCGACACCGGTCAGCGCCGCGCACCCGGAGGAGAACGACCGCGCCACCAGGAACGCCAAAGCGAACCCGACGATCTGGCCGTGCTCGGCGTGCATCTGGAAACCGGCGGACTCGGCCCGCAGCGGATTGCCCAGCACGAAGATCCGGAACAGACCCCAGCCGATCATGACGAGGACGCCGATGATGAACGCGTAGGTCGGGATCGCGAAAGCGAGCCCGGACTCGCGAACGCCGCGCAGGTTCAGGGCCATCACGAGCAGGATGGCGGCCACGCAGAAGAGCACCCTGTGGTGGGCCACGATCGGGATCGCCGAACCGATGTTCGACATCGCCGACGCCGTCGAAACGGCAACGGTGAGAACGTAATCCACCATCAGGGCGCTGGCCACCACGAGGCCGGCGGTGTCGCCGAGGTTGGTGGTGACCACCTCGTAGTCGCCACCGCCCGACGGGTAGGCATGCACGTTCTGCCGGTAGCTGGCCACCACGACCAACATGACCGCGGCCACCGCAAGGCCGATCCACGGCGTCAGCGCGTAGGCGGTCACGCCGGCCACCGAGAGCATGAGGAAGACCTCCTCGGGTGCATACGCCACCGAGGACAGGGCGTCGGAGGCGAACACCGGCAGGGCGATCCGCTTGGGCAGTAGCGTGTGACTCAGCCGGTCGCTGCGAAACGGCCGGCCGATCAGCAACCGGCGCGCGGCTGTTGAAAGTTTGGACACGAGAGCCAAGGGTAAGCCCACCCGGGTTTGCCGGTAGCGTTCCCTAGGCGAGAAGTAACGCATGCAGACCCAGCCGAGAGGACCTCAAGTGCGGGTGGTTGTGATGGGCTGCGGCCGGGTGGGCTCGTCACTGGCCGACGGCCTGTCCCGGATCGGCCACGACGTCGCGGTCATCGACCGCGACAGCGCCGCCTTCAACCGGCTGAGCCCGGAGTTCGCCGGGGAGCGCGTCCTGGGCCAGGGGTTCGACCGGGATGTCCTGCTGAGGGCCGGCATCGAGGAGGCCGACGCCTTCGCCGCGGTGTCGTCCGGCGACAACTCCAATATCATCTCGGCCCGGTTGGCCCGCGAGACGTTCGGCGTCAACCGGGTCGTCGCCCGGATCTACGACGCCAAACGCGCCGAGGTCTACGAACGCCTCGGCATCCCGACGATCGCCACCGTGCCGTGGACCACCGATCGGCTGCTCAACGCGCTGACCCGGGAGAGCGAGACCGCCAAATGGCGCGATCCGACCGGCACGGTCGTCGTCTCTGAGGTGGTCTTGCACGAGGACTGGGTGGGACATCGGGCCACCGATCTGGAGCAGGCCACCGGCGCGCGGGTCGCGTTCCTGATCCGGTTCGGAACCGGCGTGTTACCGGAGCCCAAGACCATCATCCAGGCCGGCGATCAGGTCTACATCGCCGCGATATCCGGCCGCGCCGCCGAGGCGGTGGCCATCGCCGCGTTGCCGCCCGGTGAGGACCTCGAAGCGGGAGCGGGCCGATGAAGGTAGTCGTCGCCGGCGCGGGCGCCGTGGGCCGCTCGGTCACCCGCGAGCTGATCGGCAACGGGCACGACGTGACGCTGATCGAGCGCAACCCCGAACACGTCGACGTCGACGCCATCCCGGCCGCGCACTGGCGGCTGGGCGACGCCTGCGAGCTGAGCCTGCTGGAGTCGGCCCACCTGGAGGATTTCGACGTCGTGGTCGCCGCGACCGGCGACGACAAGGTCAACGTGGTGCTCAGCCTGCTGGCCAAGACCGAGTTCGCGGTGCCCCGCGTGGTGGCCCGGGTCAACGATCCCCGCAATGAATGGCTGTTCACCGACGCCTGGGGCGTGGACGTGGCGGTGTCCACCCCGCGGATGCTGGCCTCGCTGATCGAGGAGGCCGTCGCCGTCGGCGATCTGGTGCGGTTGATGGAGTTCCGCAAGGGTCAGGCGAACCTGGTCGAGATCACCCTGCCCGACGACACACCGTGGGGCGGCAAGCCGGTGCGGCGGTTGCAGCTGCCCCGGGATGCCGCGCTGGTGACGATCCTGCGCGGGCCGCGGGTCATCGTGCCGGAGGCCGACGAGCCGCTGGAGGGCGGCGACGAACTGCTCTTCGTCGCGGTCACGGAGGTGGAGGAAGACCTGCGCAAGCTGCTGCTGCCCGCCGCCCCGCCGGCCGACTAGCGGACATCAAATTGGCGGACCACCGCCGATTCGCGTCCCCGAGCGAAAGTTTGCAGTAGCGTCAAATCCTGGTTGGGGCGGGCGATGACAGCGAAGGCAATCATGGCTGAACTTTGGGAACTGATCCTTCACCACAGCTACACCGGTGCACCCGGCGTCGTCTTCGACCAGTCGCCACGCAGAGGCAGTCACGGAGTCGCCGTCCACATTCCCGACGGCGACTTCCTGCGGGATGGGGCGTCGGAAGGTTCAGGAGCCGTCGTGACGCACCGGAGCCCGAACAGCCACATCGACGTACCGGTGACAAGCGTGTGGCGGCCGATGTCGGGCGTTCGCGTCGAGGTCGTCTGCATCTGCGACGAGTTCTCGGGCGGTCCGCTGATCGGCAGTGACTGTTTCGGTTTGAGTCTCTTCGACGGCGATATGGCAGCGGGTTTCAGCGTCGCGTCCGGCGGGGGCGGCGGGTACAAGACGGGAGACGCAGGAGACGTCGTCCCGGTCGGTGAATGGATCACCGTGGGCTACACGTACGACGGTGTGGCCCGCGCCGAGTTCACGCTCAACGGTGCGACCATCCGGGAGTTCAAGACGTTCGGCTACCTCGCGCCGGCCGGGCAACGTGTGACGATCGGAAATCGTCGGGCGCCCGGCGGCGTATACGACAGGCCGTTCGCCGGGCGCATCGACGACGTCAAGGTATGGCGTGTCAACCCGCATCACATCAACGACGATTTCACCAGCCGTCCCGTCGACGACAGCGTCGCGCGCTGCTGGGCGGACTGGTTTCGCAAGCTGAAAGAGGTGATGCGCGGCGAGCCTGAATGCGCAGCGGTGTTCATCTCGCTGCTCAAAGCCGCGATGGAGTCCAGCAAGAACACGCTCGTGCAGCACGGTGTGTTCAACTCACCCGAATGGGTCCAATCCGGCGACCGATATGCACAACTGTGGTCGGAAGGGCGCATCCGCGAAATCCCCTCCGTGATGGCCGATTTCCTCGCGTTCTTGCGTAGGTTGGGCATTGATCCCACCGACAACGACGAAGTCAGAGCGCTGCTCGGTGATCCTTGCGTACAACGCATCCTCGACAAGCTGCCGCCCATCGACTGCGATCCCGACTTCACCGACTACTTGATCGGCGGCGTTACGTTCTAGCCGAAAACGACTTCGACACAAGGACTTCCGATGCAGCGCAGGAAACTGACGGCGGACTCCAGCACCGACGACGCCGATAGCTTTCAAACCTCGAGTGTCCGGCCGGAGGCAAATGCCCTCGTGTTGCTGTTCGTCACCAATGCGTCGGCCGGACTGATCGGCGGCACCCCGACCGTTCCGACCATCAGCGGCAACGGTCTGGTCTGGGTTCGCATCCAGACGGTGTCCTTCGGCACCCAGAACGATCGGCGGCTGACCGCGTTCCGCGCACTGGGCAGCACCCCGGCTGAGGGTGGGCTGACGATCGATTTCGGCGGCCAGACCCAGGATTACTGCGCATGGTCGCTCTTCGAATACAGCGGAGCCGACGCCGGCGATGGCGGCGCCTCGGCGGTCGTCGGGTCCGTCACGGCCACGGGTAACGGCACGACGTTGACTGCCGCCCTTTCACAGTCGGCCGACCCGGCCCACAACGTCGCCGTGGGCGGGATCGCACTCGAATTGGCCGCCGATCCCACCCGGCCGGTCACGCCCGGGGCGGGGTTCACCGAGATCGACGAGCTGAATCCGGAGCAGTTCCTGGGCAGGGGCACGAGTCTGCAAACCCAGGACGCAAGTCCCGCGGTGTCCGGTGTGAGCTGGACTTGGCCCGCAGCGGAAAACGCAGCGGCCATCGCACTCGAAGTCAAGGCGAAGGCCGACAAAGGTAGCCCAGGACCGCCCCACGAGCTAACCCCCGACGAGCAGTTGATCAAGCGGTTCGAACCGGTGCTGTTCTTCCACCCCGACGAGAAGTTCTTCCCGGTCGATGCAAAGAGCTTCGTCGAACACTGCGCACTGTGGACGAGCACAGCCCCGTTCGACGACAAGTCGACCTGGGGCGGCGCGCCCGGCACCGCGTTCCCCCGCAAGCCGCAGGTCGAGGCCGGTCATCTGTCCGCCGTGCCGGGTCCGGGGCTCACGTATAAGTTCGACGAGATCCTCGGGAAGGGCAAGGACAACCGATTCCTCGAGATCGGTGCTTGGAAGGACAAGACCGAAACGGCCGAACCCGCGGTGACGGAGGACAGCGAGAATGTCTACGCCAACCGCGACAAGATCGATGACCTCTTCAAAAACGAGTTCGAAGCCAGCCGATTCCGCTACCAGGCCGAGGTTTTCACCGCTTCCCGGCTCAAAAACATCATCGGATCCGACGTCAACCTGACGAAAACCCTTGCCTTACGCGCGAACCCGAAGCTGCTCTGCTACTACCTGCTGTTTCCGGCGCACGTACAGTCGGTGGGCGCCGACACGTGTAGTGCCGTCGAGGCGCAGGAGGTCGCGTGCCACGCCGGCGATTGGCACTGCATAGCGATTCTGCTCGAAGGCGAGGGCGACGACCCAGCGGGCTATACCCCAAAGTTCTTGGGACTAACCGGTTCCCGACCGAAAGCTGTTGACGTAGGAGGTGGACAGCTCGAGTATCGGCCTCATCAGTTCGACGAGGAGAATCGCACCGTCATCAAGGTCGAGCAGTGGAAGTCGGGACAACCCGCCACCACCGACGGGCATCCGCGGGTGCATGTGTCGCTCGGTTCGCACAGCCTCTACATCCAAGGGGGCGAAGTTGAGGTCGACCCGTTCAGCGCCAACGAGGCGCCGCGCAATTGCGGCATCATGGACGGACCTGGACCCGTATCACCGCCGCCGGCCGATGACGACGACGCGAGTGATCGTGATACGGAAGAGCTCGCGGCGATCATTGCGAAATTCATTGGGGGTCTTGTCACTGGCTTCTTCGTCCAAGGGTGGGCCGCAGCCGAAATCGAGGCCCTCGCGATTTATAACCGTCCGTTCGGTGTGGGTGATACACCAGCCAGCGATGACGCCCCGAACTCTGACCAGATACCGTCCGCCGGTGACGGCAAGACGCTACTGCCGGCCGGATTGCGCGTTCCGGATGCGGGCAACGATGTCGAGTCATGGCGGGCGCAAGGCGACACATCGATCGGCTCGGTCGTTGATCGCCCGACTCAACGGTGGTGGCCGGACGACGACAACGAGAGAGGGTTCTGGGGTCGTTGGGGCCAGCAGGTCACCAGCGACCCATTGGGCCGCCGCTCCGGGCCGCGGTTCCCGAACTACGCGGTGATGTTCATCCAGGCGCTCGCCGACGGTGATACGAGGAACCTGTTCTGACCGCACGCCCTAGTCGACGCCGGGGTCCGCCTCGACCGAAGCGGCGGGGTCGCCCGCCTTACCGGCCGCGGATATCGCTCGCTGAGCGGCCTTGACCGCCGCGTAGGTGAGCAGCCCGGCGAGTATGGTCAGCGGCCAGCCCATCCCGATCCGCGCCACGCCCAGCCAACCGGTCCGACCGGCGTCGTAGAGCTGCTGCTGAACAACGTATCGGGCGGCGAACACCAGCATCCAGCCCAGGGTGGCGATGTCGAACGCGTACACGGCCCGGGGAACACCGCGCCAGCCGTGGTCGCGGCCGCTTGCCCAGGTCCACAGGTAACCGGCCACCGGGCGGCGGATCAGGATGGACACCGCGAACACCACCGCCCACAACAGCGATCCCCAAATGCCCAGCAGGAAGTAGCCTTTCGACTCCCCCATCAGGTAGGCGACGAGCGCGCAGAAGGCGACGCCGAAGAATCCGGAGAACGCCGGGTTCGGGGATTCGCGCCGGATCAGCCGCCACAGCAAGACCAGCGTGGCCACGCCCAGCGCGGACGCGATCGCGGGCAGCAGGCCGAATAAGGAAGAAGCCGTTACGAAAGTCACAACCGGCAGCGACGAGTAGATGACACCACTCACCCCGCCCGCCTGTGCCAGCAGCCGTTCCAGTGTGGTGCGACTGCCGGTTTCGCCGGGAATGCTCACCGCTGAATTTCGTAGTGCGGGTTGTAGATGGCCTTGGTGCCGTTCTCCAGCTTGCCCAGCCGGCCCCGCACCCGCAGCGTGCGGCCCGAGTCGATGCCCGGTATCCGGCGCTGCCCCAACCACACCAGCGTGACGGTGTCGGTGCCGTCGAACAATTCGGCGCGGACCCCTCCCGCGCAGGCCTTACCGTTGCATTCCACGCTGCGCAGCGTGCCCACCATCGTGACTTCCTGGCCCCGCTCGCAATCGATCACGCGCTGCGCGCCGGTGCTTGCCACCTCGTCGGACAACTCCTCGGAGTCGAGTTGTTCCGGGTCCTCCGTCAATCGACGGGTGAGCCGGCGTAGATATCCCTGGGCCCCCATGGCCACTCCTGACAATGCTGTAAAAGCCTCGGCGCTTGCTCTATGCCAACGGACACCGTAGACCTCTTGGTTCCCCGGCGCCAACCGAACCAAACCGGATTTTGGGCGCCCGTCGGCGCCGGGCACTATCGAGGGGTGGCTGTCGATCTGCGCGGTGTCACGACGGTGTTGTTGCCGGGCACCGGATCCGACGACGACTACGTCTACCGGGCATTTTCCGGGCCGTTGCGCGAGGTCGGCGCGTTGCTGGTGACCCCGGCGCCGCGCCCGGACCGGTTGGTCGACGGCTATCTGTCCGCGCTTGACGCCGCCGCGTGCGACGGCCCGGTCGCCGTCGGCGGCGTGTCGATCGGCGCCGCGGTGGCGGCGGCGTGGGCGCTCGCGCATCCCGATCGCACGGTTGCCGTCCTGGCCGCGCTGCCGGCCTGGGCCGGCGCTCCAGGAGCGGCCCCGGCGGCTCTTGCGGCGCGGCATTCGGCGGCGCAGCTGCGAGCCGACGGGTTGGCGGCGACCACCACGCAGATGCGGGCCTCCAGCCCGCCCTGGCTCGCCGACGAGCTGGCCCGCTCGTGGCGGGCCCAGTGGCCGCAATTGCCCGACGCGATGGAGGAAGCCGCGGCTTACGTCGCGCCCAGCTGCGCGGAGCTGGCCGGGCTGGCCGCGCCGCTGGGGGTCGCCGCGGCGGTCGACGATCCCATTCACCCGCTGCAAGTCGGTCTGGACTGGACCCGCGCCGCGCCGCGCGCGGCACTGCGGACGGTGACGCTCGATCAGATCGGCGAGGACGCCGCGGCACTGGGCGCGGCCTGCCTCGCCGCCTTGGGAGACCTCTAGCCGCCGGTGGTGGTGCGCAACTGCTGCATGGCCGAGCCCTCGGCGCTGCGGCGTGCGGCGGGCTCGCCGGGCGGCTGCTGGGCGTCGGTTTGTTCCGCGGCCTGCTGGGCCGCCGCCGCCCGCAGCTGCTCGACCATCGGCTCGGGCAACTGCACCGGCAGGGGCGTCCGCACCGGAAGGGGTGTGTCGCCGCGGCGAACCACGGTGTCCGCCAACGCCGCCCGCGCCTCCTGCTCCAACGCCTCGATGGTCTCGGGCGCCCCGTTGACGACGCAGCGGATCATCCAGCGGTAGCCGTCGACGCCGATGAAGCGCACCACACCCGAGGCGACGCCGACCACCTCCCGGCCCCACGGGCCGTCCTTGATGCTGACTTGGGCCGAGTCCTTGCGCAGCGAGTCGGCGAGCTCGCCGGCCACTTCGCGCCACAGCCCGCCCGTCTTGGGCGCCGCGTAGGCGGCGATGGTGAAACGGCCGTTGGACGTCACGACCCACACCGCGCTCGGGACACCGGTCTCGGTCAACTCGACCTGCAGCTGGCCGCCGTCCGGCATCGGAATGAGCACCGAGCCCAGATCGAGTCGGGCCAGCTCGGCGACCGCCGGATCGTCGAAGTCCTCGATGTCGAACGGGCCCTCGAGCTCTTCGTCCGTGTCGTCCGGCGCCTCGACGTCCTCGGCCGCCGTCGGTTCGATGTCGTCCTTGTCAGAACGTCTACCCAGTGCCATCACAAACTCGCATGTCCGCCAGAGGAACCGTGACCGCCGTCGCCACGGGATGTTCCGGCCAGCCCGGCCTCGTCGAACGACGAGACCTCCACCAAATCGACTAACTCGACCCGTTGCACCAGCAACTGGGCGATACGGTCGCCGCGATGCACCAGGATGGGCTCGGCCGGGTCGAGGTTGATCAACGCAACCTTGATCTCGCCGCGATAGCCCGCGTCGATGGTGCCCGGGCTGTTGACGATCGAAAGCCCCACGCGCGCAGCCAATCCCGAGCGCGGATGCACCAACCCGACCATTCCGTGCGGGATGGCGACCGCGACACCGGTTCGCACCAGGGCCCGGTGTCCGGGTTCCAGCCTGACGTCTTCGGCGCTGAACAGATCGACGCCCGCGTCGCCGTCGTGGGCGCGGCTGGGCAGCGGAAGCTCGGGATCGAGACGGACAACAGCCAAAGTGGTCGACACGGGGCCACAGATTACCCTTGACCGCGTGTCTGGTACGCGCGTCGCACCACACAGCGTGCGATATCGCGAACGGCTGTGGGTCCCATGGTGGTGGTGGCCACCGGGTTTCGGCCTGGCCGGGCTCATCGCTTTCGAAGTCAACCTCGGCATTCGCTCCCTACCCCCGTGGCTTCCTTTCGTCGCCCTGTTCGCGGTGGCGGCCGCGGTGCTGTTGTGGCTGGGCCGCGTCGAGATCAAAGTCACCGCCGGCTCGGAAGTCGGGGACGGGGTCGAAATGTGGGCGGGCGACGCGCATCTGCCGGTCACCGTGATCGCCCGGTCCGCGGAGATAGCGCGCTCGGCGAAATCGGCGGCGCTGGGGCGCCAGCTCGATCCCGCGGCCTACGTGGTGCACCGGGCGTGGGTTGGCCCGCTGATCCTCCTGGTCCTCGATGACCCAGACGACCCGACGCCGTACTGGCTGGTGAGCTGCCGTCACCCGGAGCGGGTGCTGTCGGCATTGCGAAGCTGACCCGGCTCAGGCCGCGCAGTCGGTACAGATCATCACGCCGTTCTTCTCGCTGGCGAGCCGGCTGCGGTGTTGCACCAAAAAGCAGCTCGAGCAGGTGAACTCGTCGGCCTGCTTCGGAATAACGCGAACCGACAGCTCTTCACCGGAGAGGTCGGCGCCAGGCAGTTCGAAAGACTCGGCGGATTCGGATTCGTCTACGTCGACCACGGCCGACGCCGCTTCGTTCCGTCGTGCTTTGAGCTCCTCCAGCGAATCCTCCGAGACGTCGTCCGTCTCGGTGCGCCGTGGAGCGTCATAGTCGGTAGGCATCGTCCTATCCCCTCTATGCCCGCGTTCCCGCGTTACCCAAGGAACGCTTTGTACCAGCGTCGAACGCATCCACCAAATGATTCGTGCCCGGATCACGGCCCATTAAGTTGTGATTTACGTCACACCCCTGGATTGACCCTTGTGTTCGCCTCTAAACAGTGCGTTTGGGGTGCCGCTAGAGTGCACCTGTGGTCGCACAAATCACCGAGGGTACCGCCTTTGACAAGCACGGTCGGCCCTTTCGGCGACGCAATCCCCGCCCCGCGATCGTGGTGCTGATTTTCCTGGTTGTGGTGATGGGTGTGGCATGGACCATCGCGCTGACCCGGCCCGCCAAGGTGCACGAGGTCGCGGTGTGCAATCCGCCTCCGCAGAAGGAGGGATCCGCGACGCCGCAGCTCGGTGAGCAGATGTCGCGCTCCGCCATGGCGGACGTCACACCCGCCAAGCTCACCGACACCAAGGTCCGCGTCCTCAACGCCAGCGGCCGGGGCGGGCAGGCCGCCGACGTGGCCGGCGCGCTGAAGGATCTGGGCTTCGCCGCGCCGACGGCCGCCAACGACCCGCTTTACGCGGGCACCCGGCTGAATTGCCCGGGCCAGATCCGGTTCGGGACGGCCGGGCAGGCCGCCGCGGCGGCGGTGTGGCTGGTGGCGCCGTGCACGGAACTGTTCAACGACAACCGCGCCGACGAAACCGTCGACCTCGCCGTCGGCACCGACTTCTCCGGGCTCGCGCACAACGACGACATCGACACCGTGCTCGCCGGCCTGCGCCCGGGCGCCGCCGAGGCATCGGATCCCGCGCTGCTACAAAAGATTCACGCCAGCAGCTGCTGAATTCCCCGGCGCTATCAGTCCGGGATCGGTTCCAGGCCGTCGAACCGCTCGAGCGCTGCCAGCAGCTCGTCGGCGATGCCGGGGGCGGCCGCGACCACCAAGCCGGTGCCGCCGACCGATCCGTTCGGCGCCGGCAGCAGCACACGAGCTCCCGCTTCGGCGGCGATCAGCGCACCCGCGGCGGAGTCCCACACCTGCAGCCCGTGCTCGTAAAACGCGTCCAACCGGCCGGCCGCGACCATGCACAAATCCAGTGCGGCGGAACCGATCCGGCGCACGTCGCGGACCACCGGCAGCATCCGCGCCAAGAGCGTCGCCTGGGTGGCGCGGCGCCGCCTCGAATACCCGAAACCGGTGCCCAGCAACGCCATCGACAAGTCGTCGACGGTGCTGCACCGCAACTCGCGCGTCCCGCGCCCGTCGGTGACGTGGGCGCCGAGGCCGCTCGCCGCCGAGTACACCCGCCCGGCGACGACGTCCGCGACGGCTCCCGCCACCGACACACCGTCGACCTGAACCGCGACCGACACCGCATAGGCCGGGATGCCGTAGACGAAATTCACCGTCCCATCGATGGGGTCCAGCACCCAGGTGACCGTCTCGGAGGTCGCCGCCGAACCGGTCGGCCCGCCGCCCTCCTCCCCCAGAATCGGCTCTCCAGGCCGTAATTGGGCCAACCGGTCGCGCAACAGCCGTTCGGTTTCGGTGTCGACCACCGTTACCGGATCGGTCGGGGTGCTCTTCGAGCGCACCGCGCCGCTGTCGGGGGCGCCGGCCGCCGCGCCGAACACCTCGGCGCGGCGAGCGCGCACGAACTCGGCGGCCTCGGCGGCCAGGGTCTCGGCGACGGAACGCAGCGGCGCGGGGTCGCCGTCATACCGCGTCACCCACCTATCGCATCACAGTCGGCCCTGCCGCGGCGGGGCTAAGGTGAGCTCACAGCGCAAGTCTTGCCGAGGAGATTCGATGACCAGCACCGACTCGACCACGGACACGCCCGGCACCGACGGGGCCGGTGGCACACCGCAACGTCGTGGATTCGGCATCGACGTCGGCGGCAGCGGAATCAAGGGCGGGATCGTCGACATGGACACCGGCCAGCTGGTCGGCGACCGGTTCAAGCTGTTGACTCCCCAACCGGCCACGCCCCCGGCCGTCGCCAAGACCATCGCGGCGGTCGTCAACGAGTTCGGCTGGACCGGCCCGCTCGGGGTGACCTACCCCGGCGTCGTCACCCACGGCATCGTCCACACGGCGGCCAACGTGGACAAGTCATGGATCGGGACCAACGCGCGCGACATCATCGCGGCCGAGCTCAACGGCCAGGAGGTCACGGTTCTCAACGACGCCGACGCGGCCGGCCTCGCGGAAGAGCGGTATGGGGCGGGCAAAGACAACTCCGGCTTGGTGGTGCTGCTGACGTTCGGCACCGGAATCGGATCGGCGGTCATCCACAACGGGACGCTGATACCCAACACCGAGTTCGGCCACCTCGAGGTCGGCGGCAAGGAGGCCGAGCAACGGGCGGCGTCGTCGGTCAAGGAGCGCAACGACTGGAGCTACGAGAAGTGGGCCAAGCAGGTGACCAGGGTGCTGGTCGCCATCGAGAACGCGATGTGGCCCGACCTGTTCATCGCGGGCGGCGGCATCAGTCGCAAGGCCGACAAATGGCTGCCGCTGCTGACAAACCGCACCCCGGTGGTGGCCGCGGCCCTGCTCAACACCGCCGGCATCGTCGGCGCGGCGATGGCGTCCACCTCGGACGTGACGCACTGAATTTCGCCCGGTGGGCCGGTACAAGCGCGCACTGTCGTTACAATGGTCACCGGCGACCGCCCGACCGATAGCGTGCCAGTACTCACGCCGAGATCAACGCCGACATTCGACATAGCAGACACTTTCGGTCCACCATGCCCAGACCCACCGGAAGTGAGCCCAACCGAAGGGGTGTACGTGGCAGCGACCAAGACCAGCACGGCGACTGAAGCGCCGGCGAAACGCACCGCCACCAAGTCCCCCGCCAAGCGCTCGGCGGCAAAGGCCGCCAATGGCTCCGCGCCGGCAAAACGCGCCACCAAGACGGCATCGCGGAGCGCCAAGTCCGCCGCGACCGCCGAGCCCGCGGCGGCGACCGGCGCCGCGAAGAAGACCCGCGCGGCTGCCAAGAGCGCGCCGGCCAAGGCGCCGTCGGGACGCGGGACGAAGGCGTCCTCCAAAAAAGCCGCCGCGGAGGATCCGGAAACCGATCTGGAAGCCGTCGACTCCGACGCCACCGAAGACTTCGATGGCGAACCCGACATCGAGCCCGGCGAGGACATCGACATCGACGCCGCCGACCTCAACCTCGACGACCTGGAGGAAGACGTCGCGCCCGACGCCGAGCTGGAACCGGCCGCGGAAGGTGACGCCGCCCCCGCCGCGGCCGCCGGCGAACCCGCCGCCGAAGAGGACGAGGAGATCGCCGAGCCCACCGAAAAGGACAAGGCCTCCGGTGATTTCGTCTGGGACGAAGACGAATCCGAGGCATTGCGCCAGGCCCGCAAGGACGCCGAACTCACCGCGTCGGCGGACTCGGTTCGCGCGTACCTGAAGCAGATCGGCAAGGTGGCGCTGCTCAACGCGGAGGAAGAGGTGGAGCTGGCCAAGCGGATCGAGGCCGGCCTGTACGCCACTCAGCTGATGACCGAGCTGGCCGAGCGCGGCGACAAGCTGCCCGCCGCCCAGCGCCGCGACATGATGTGGATCTGCCGCGACGGCGACCGCGCGAAGAACCATCTGCTGGAAGCCAATCTGCGGCTGGTGGTTTCACTGGCCAAGCGCTACACCGGTCGCGGCATGGCGTTTCTCGACCTGATCCAGGAGGGCAACCTGGGCCTGATCCGCGCGGTCGAGAAGTTCGACTACACCAAGGGCTACAAGTTCTCCACCTACGCGACGTGGTGGATCCGTCAGGCCATCACCCGTGCCATGGCCGATCAGGCCCGCACCATCCGTATCCCGGTGCACATGGTCGAGGTGATCAACAAGCTGGGCCGCATCCAGCGCGAGCTGCTGCAGGACCTGGGCCGCGAGCCCACGCCCGAAGAGCTGGCCAAGGAGATGGACATCACGCCCGAAAAGGTGCTGGAAATCCAGCAATACGCGCGCGAGCCCATTTCGCTGGACCAGACCATCGGCGACGAGGGCGACAGCCAGCTGGGTGACTTCATCGAAGACAGCGAGGCGGTGGTGGCCGTCGACGCGGTGTCGTTCACGCTGCTGCAAGACCAGCTGCAGTCGGTGCTGGAGACGCTGTCCGAACGCGAGGCCGGCGTAGTACGGCTGCGCTTCGGCCTCACCGACGGCCAGCCGCGGACCCTGGACGAGATCGGGCAGGTATACGGCGTGACCCGCGAACGCATCCGCCAGATCGAATCCAAGACGATGTCAAAGTTGCGCCACCCCAGCCGTTCTCAGGTGTTGCGCGACTACCTCGACTGAGCTCGACTGAGCTCGCCTGAGCTTCGCTCAGAAGTTGTTGCAGGTAGCGAAGGTCCGCTGCAGAACTGGGATGTACGGCCCGGCATGTGGACCGTTCACGATGTCGTGGGCGATTTGCCTCCGCCGATCGGGTGGCGCGGCGAGAAAGTCACGCAGCCCAGACTGCATCTGCGGTGACGAATTGAAAAAGGCGGCGATCGTCGGGTCTTGCGCATTCAGCGCGGCCACGAGCTGGTCATAGGTGCAGGTGGTGTTGACGGCCGGACCCAGATCGGGATCCGCGGACGCGACGCCGACGCCGGCGGTCAACGCCAGCGTCAGACCACCAACCGCCAAGGCAAGTCTGGTCAACGACAGTGTGGGCATGCGTGGACTCCTTTCCTGACCCAGGCTACGTCACTTTTCGTGCAGCACAGCGAAAGTCGCGCAGCTAGCGCGCGCCGGCGCCGTCAGTCAGGCCGCCGCCGGTCATGTACTGGGGACAAGCGGCGGCCGCGAGCGCGGTGAACTTCGCGGCGCTCGTCCCCTGGAACGACGGGTTGCGGTTACGCAGTTCGGTGATGATCTCCGCGGTCGACTTTCCCTCGTCGACGAGCTGGCAGACCGATTTCCCGGCGGCCACCGCGCTATTCGGGTCCTGGTAGGTCAGACCGGCCTGCTGGAGTTCCGCGAGGAACGCTCTGTCGGTGCCGACGTCCCCGCCGTCGCCGTCGCCGTCGTCGGCGTAGGCCGGGGCGGCGAGGCCGATCAGGACGACGGCGCTTGCCACTGCTGAGCGAAGTTTCATGACCCGTCGAGTGTCCCAGACTCCCGGCCGTCGCGCATCCGGCTAGGTGAGCCGCTGCAGCGCCCCGCTGGGGTCGTAATAGAGCTCCTGACGTGCGATCAGGCCGTCGCTGTAGCGGTAGAGGACCACATACGTCGAACGCAGGCGTTGCCCACCCGAATCCCAATCGAACCGCACGCGCACGAAGGCGATGTCCCCGCCGGGCGCGACCGCGTGCTCGGTCGCCTCGTAGCGGATGGCCGAGCAGCCACGGATGGTGAGCGCGATGAACTCGAGCGTGCGCTCGATGCCTTCGATCTCGGCGGGCCAGTCGAAGAGACGCACCGTCGGGCTCACATACACCACGTCGGGTTGATAGAGGTCCCGCGCGATCGCCGGATCGCCCTCGGCGAATGCCCGCGCGAAGCACGCCTCCTGCGCGAGCAGCGCGTCCTCGGAGATGCCGGGTGTGGTCATGACCGCTCCCTCCGCCGGACGGCCCGTGCCGCCGAGCTTAATCGCCTGCCGTCCAACATGTTTCGTCGGCTCTTTGGTGGGCTAGGGTGACCACATGTCAGCCGACCGAAAAGTCGTCTCGTCCGGCTCCGAATTCGAGTCGGTGGTCGGCTACTCGCGCGCCGTTCGCGTCGGCCCCCACGTGGCGGTGGCCGGGACAACCGCACCCGGGCCGGCCGGCGACATCGCGGGCCAGACGCGAGAGGTGTTGCGCCGCATCGAGTTTGCGCTCCAGCAGGCCGGGGCCGAGCTCACCGACGTGATCCGGACGCGCATCTATGTCACCGACATCGCCCGCTGGCGCGAGGTTGCGGCGGTGCACGCGGAAGTCTTCGGTGAGGTGCGTCCCGCGGCGACGATGATCGAGGTCGCGGCGCTCATCGCCCCCGAGCTGCTGGTGGAGATCGAAGCCGACGCCTACGTGGACTCCCCGGCCGACTCCGCGCCCTGACCCCCGCCGAGCGCCGGGAACGTGCCGTCGGGCCCCGGCGCGTAAGCCGTGACGCGGGTCACAGCCGCTACCGGGAGCGGGCCGTACAGGTGCGGGAACAACATCGACCGAGGATCCGTCGACACCCCCGGCTCCCAACGCACCGGTGCGTCCAACCGGGCCGGATCGATATGCAGCAGCACCAGGTCGTCGCGGCCGCGGTAGCGCCGGTTGGCCGGCAGATGCACCTGGTCGGGCGTTGAGAGATGGATGAACCGCTCCCCGGCGTCCGAGCCGGGCGCCGCCGGGTGAATCTCGCCGCGCACGCGGGCGTCCGCCCACGCTTGTGTACCGCACAAATGCACCAACACGCCGGGAGCGAATGTCACGTTCGGTCACCTTAGAGCGAATGCCTAAACGCAGGCCGCAAAGCCCGTGAGAAACGACACACCCGATAACGATCGGGGAACAACGCGAAAACCGCGAACGTCTGAGACAGTGAATATACGAAGGAACGGGAGAAGCCATGAACGCAACTTTGACCAGTCCCGAGCTGACTAGAGCAGACCGCTGCGACCGCTGCGGTGCCGCGGCTCGGGTACGCGCCAAGCTGCCTTCCGGAGCTGAGCTTCTCTTCTGCCAGCACCACGCCAACGAGCACGAAGCGAAGCTCACCGAGCTGTCGGCCGTGCTGGAGGTCAGCGGCAACTAGATCTGCCGAGCTCACCCGCCCGCCCAACTCACCCACCCGCAATGTGGAGGGCGGGCGCGGTGATCGGTAATGCTGGACTCCTATGAGCGATCAGATCGCAAGGCCGTCCCGCCACCACATCTGGCGAATCAGTCTCCGGACCCTATCCAAGAGCTGGGACGACTCGATCTTTTCCGAGTCGGCACAGGCCGGCTTTTGGTCAGCGCTCTCGCTGCCGCCGCTGCTGTTGGGAATGCTGGGCAGCTTGGCCTATGTGGCGCCGCTCTTCGGCCGGGACACCTTGCCGTCCATTGAAAAAAGCATCATCTCCACGACCCACAGCTTTTTCTCGTCGAGTGTCGTCAACGAGATCATCGTGCCCACCATCCGCGACGTCACCGCCAACGCGCGGGGCGAGGTGGTGTCGCTGGGTTTCGTGATCTCGCTGTGGGCGGGATCGTCGGCGATTTCGTCCTATGTCGACGCGGTGGTGGAGGCGCACGACCAGACTCCGCTGCGCCACCCGGTGCGGCAGCGATTCTTCGCGCTGTTCCTCTACGTCGTGATGCTGGTGTTCGCGGTAATTGCCGCGCCGGTCATGGTGATAGGGCCGCGCAAGGTGAGCGAGCACATCCCGTTCACCTTGGCCAACGTGCTGCGCTACGGGTACTACCCCGCGCTGATTCTCGGCCTGGTGGTCGGCGTCGTGCTCCTGTATCGGGTATCGCTGCCGGTTCCGCTGCCGACTCACCGGCTGATGTTCGGCGCCGTGCTGGCGACGGCGTTCTTCGTGACCGCCACGCTGGGCCTGCGGTTCTACCTGAGGTGGATCACCAGCACCGGCTACACGTACGGCGCGCTGTCCACGCCGATCGCGTTCCTGCTGTTCGCGTTCTTCGGCGGCTTCGCCATCATGCTGGGGGCCGAACTCAACGCCGCCATTCAGGAGGAGTTTCCGGCGCCGGCGACGCACGCCCACCGGCTACGCAACTGGCTGCTGGCGCGCACGCGGGCCGTCAGGGATTCCAACAACGATTCACCATCGCAGCACGACGCCGCCGCGGCGGAACCGCCGGCCTGATCAGCCCTTCTTGAGCTGGTCGTAGATCTGCTTGCAGTCCGGGCACACCGGTGAGCCCGGCTTCGCCGCCCGCGTGACGGGAAACACTTCACCGCACAAGGCCACCACGTGGTTGCCCATGACCGCGCTCTCGGCGATCTTGTCCTTCTTGACGTAATGGAAGTATTTGGGGGTATCGCTGCCGGTCCCGTCGTCGACGCGTTCGTCGGTCTCGGTGCGTTCGATCGTCTGGGTCTGCATACCCCTCATTGTGCACTGCCGGCTGAAAAACCGGCCAAGCCGGAATGGATCGCGTGTGGGACAGTGGAGGAATGAAGCGCGGCTCCGATCAGGGGTTCGACGACGACAGGTTCGATGACTTCGACGGCCACAAGGGCCGGCCGGTGCTCATTACCGCCGCCGAACCGTCGTACGAAGAGCAGCATCGCGCGCGAGTACGTAAATACCTGACGCTGATGGCGTTCCGGGTTCCGGCGCTCATCTTCGCCGCGCTGGCATACGGCGCCTGGCACAACGGCCTGATCTCACTGCTGATCGTCGCCGCGTCGGTGCCGCTGCCGTGGATGGCCGTGCTGATCGCCAACGACCGCCCGCCGCGGCGCGCCAACGAGCCCCGGCGGTTCGACAACGAGCGGCGCCGCACCCCGTTGTTCCCGACGGCCGAGCGGCCCGCGATCGAGGCTCGCCGGCAACCGCTGCCGCACCAGGGGCCGGGCGACGACACAGGTTCGGCATAGGTTCCCGTCCGGCTTCGAAGCCGACCCGTCCCCCGGAACGCCGCTTCTCAGGACATTCTCAGGTCTGCGACACATTTCTGCACGTCAAGTCGTGTGAGATGCCGAATCGGCGGGAACTCCAAAGGCGGGTCTGTCGTTAAACGACGTGACAGTACAAGCCAATCGGGAGGTCGCTATGGCGAACGCCACCACTACCAGGATTGACGGCGATCTAGACGCTCAAAGCCCCGCAGCGGATCTAGTGCGCGTTTATCTGAACGGTATTGGTAAGACCGCGTTGCTCAACGCCGCCGGCGAGGTTGAACTGGCCAAGCGCATCGAGGCTGGGCTTTACGCCGAGCATCTGCTGCAAACGCGTAAGCGCCTTGGCGAGAACCGCAAACGCGAACTGGCGGCCGTCGCACGCGACGGCGAGGCCGCGCGCCGTCACCTGCTGGAAGCGAATCTGCGCCTGGTGGTTTCGCTCGCCAAGCGTTACACGGGCCGGGGCATGCCGCTGCTGGATCTCATTCAGGAGGGGAACCTGGGTCTGATCCGCGCGATGGAGAAGTTCGACTACACAAAGGGATTCAAGTTCTCGACGTACGCCACCTGGTGGATCCGCCAGGCCATCACCCGCGGCATGGCCGACCAGAGCCGCACCATTCGGCTGCCGGTTCACCTGGTCGAGCAGGTCAACAAGCTGGCGCGGATCAAACGCGAGATGCACCAGAACCTGGGCCGGGAAGCCACCGACGAGGAGCTGGCCGCGGAATCCGGGATTCCGGTCGAAAAGATCAACGATCTGCTCGAGCACAGCCGCGACCCGGTGAGCCTGGACATGCCGGTGGGCTCCGAAGAAGAAGCCCCGCTCGGTGATTTCATCGAGGACGCCGAGGCGATGTCCGCCGAGAACGCGGTTATCGCCGAGCTGTTGCACACCGACATCCGCAGCGTGCTGGCCACGCTCGACGAGCGTGAGCACCAGGTGATCCGGTTGCGCTTCGGCCTGGACGATGGCCAACCGCGGACCCTGGACCAGATCGGCAAACTGTTCGGTCTGTCCCGCGAGCGGGTGCGTCAGATCGAGCGGGACGTGATGGCCAAACTGCGCAACGGCGAGCGCGCCGATCGGCTACGGTCGTACGCGAGCTAGCACCGCTAACCCAGAACCAGGTAGCAGACAGTATGCCCGCCGCATCAGCGGCGGGCATACTGCTTGCCTAGGACGCGTTAGACCCATTCGCGCAGCTGGCCAAGTAGACTCAGCGTCAACGGAGGGTGCTGAATGAACGAGCTGGTCGATACCACCGAGATGTATCTGCGCACTATCTACGACCTCGAGGAAGAGGGCGTGACGCCGCTGCGCGCCCGGATCGCCGAACGGCTCGACCAGAGTGGGCCGACCGTCAGCCAGACCGTCTCCCGCATGGAGCGCGACGGACTACTGCACGTGGCGGGCGACCGCCACCTGGAGCTCACCGACAAGGGCAGGGCGCTGGCCATTGCCGTGATGCGCAAACACCGCCTCGCCGAGCGGCTGCTCGTCGACGTCATCGGTTTGCCGTGGGAAGAGGTGCACGCCGAGGCGTGCCGGTGGGAGCACGTCATGAGCGAGGACGTCGAACGCCGACTGGTCAAGGTGCTCAACCACCCGACCACCTCCCCGTTCGGCAACCCCATTCCCGGCCTCTTGGACCTGGGTGTGGGCCCGGATTCCAGGGCCGAGGACGCGGACCTGGTCCGGTTGACCGAATTGCCGGCCGGTTCGCCGGTGGCGGTGGTCGTCCGACAGCTCACCGAGCATGTCCAGGGCGACATCGACTTGATCACGCGGCTCAAGGACGCCGGCGTGGTGCCCAACGCGCGAGTGACCGTCGAGACCAGCCCCGCCGGCGGCGGGGTGACCATCCTGATACCTGGCCACGAAAACGTCACCCTGCCGCACGAGATGGCGCACGCCGTCAAGGTCGAAAAGGTCTGAGCCACACCCTTATTCACGCGGCTAGCCCGCGCGCCGGCGGAATGCGCGCCGCGGCGGCAACCGCACGCCGAGCCGCTTGGCCAAGCGATACCCGGTTACCGCCAGCTCGCGGATCTGCTCGGGCCGCAGACCGGACTGCAGCGCGGTGTCGAGCATGCCCGCCATCCGATGCTCCGGTGCGCAGCGCAGCGCGGCATCCAACGACACGCCGGCGAGCGGCCCGTCGCCGCGCGCGTACGCGCTGAACGCGAGCAACACCAGCGCCTCGACGCGCCACGGCAGCGGCAGGGCGCGTGCCAGGGCGGCCCACAACGACTCGGCGTCCCCGGCCTTCTGGCCGACCGCAAGGGCATACATGATGTCGCGCACCTGCGGGTCGCTCAGCGCGCAGCCCAATTCCGCCACCTCGGCGTCGGAGAGCGTTTGACCGCCGGCGACCCGGGCGCCGGCGGCCATCGCGCTGCGCACGTCGCGACGGCAGCGGACCGCGGGGTCCGCGCCCTGCACGGCCTCGCGCGCGGCTGCCCGCTCGGTCACCGCGACCGCCAATTCGGGGCGCTGCGCCCGCTCGTCGGCCGCGACGACGGCCTGCAGGTCGGCGCGGCGGCGATAGAGCCGCCGACCGTCGAGCACCGCCGCGGCCGCCAACGGCGACGCCGACGGGTCGTCGACCGCGCCGCCCGAACCGCAGCCGTCCACACAGTGCCAGCGCCCGCCCGCGGCCACCCGATCCACCACGTGCACCGCCCACAGCTCGATGTCGTGTCGTGCCAGCGCCTTCGTGAGCGCGGTGCTCAGCTGCCGGTACTCCTCGTTGCACCCCGGGCAGTCGGCGCCCTCGGCCTCGACGATCACCGCGATCGCGGCCTCGGGCCCGGCCGCGGCGGCGACCTCGGCGAGATGCCCCATCCGTTCGACGAGTTCCGGACCGAGGTCGACCCGCAGCACCGACCCCAGTTCGCCGTCGCCCACCGACACCAGGACCAGTGAATTCTCCGGAACGAAGCCGAGAACGGCCGGTAGCGCGGCGATTAGCGCGCCGGGATGGTTGAGGTTGAAATCTGCTCGATGCGTCGTCATGGGCCCACGCTGACGGCCGCCACCGTCAGGCCGTGCTCGCGCCCGGTGACCGGGCCCGCCGTCTGTGGAGAAAGTCGCGACTGTGGGCCTTATCGTCTATCTCATGGGTTCGATGCAGGAGTACGACATCGTCGTCATCGGTTCGGGACCGGGCGGCCAGAAGGCCGCCATCGCGTCGGCCAAACTCGGGAAATCCGTGGCGATCATCGAGCGCGGGCGCATGCTCGGCGGTGTCTGCGTCAACACCGGCACGATCCCGTCAAAGACGTTGCGGGAGGCCGTGCTTTACCTCACCGGGATGAATCAGCGCGAGCTCTACGGCGCGAGCTACCGCGTGAAGGACCGGATCACGCCGGCCGACCTGCTGGCGCGGACCCAGCACGTGATCGGCAAGGAAGTCGACGTGGTGCGCAACCAGTTGATGCGCAACCGAATCGACTTGCTGCTCGGGCATGGCCGATTCATCGATCCGCACACGATCGTCGTCGAAGACCCGGGCCGCAGGGAAATGACTACCGTCAGTGGGGAATTCATCGTCATCGCCACCGGCACCCGCCCCGCGCGACCGTCTGGCGTCGAGTTCGACGAGGAACGGGTGCTCGACTCCGACGGGATCCTCGACCTCAAATCCCTGCCCGCCTCGATGGTCGTCGTCGGCGCCGGCGTGATCGGCATCGAGTACGCCTCGATGTTCGCCGCGCTGGGCACCAAGGTCACCGTCGTGGAAAAGCGGGACGACATGCTGGATTTCTGCGACCCGGAGGTGGTCGAGGCGCTGAAGTTCCACCTGCGCGACCTCGCGGTGACGTTCCGCTTCGGCGAGGAGGTGACCGCCGTCGACGTCGGCTCGGCCGGCACCGTCACGACGCTGGCCAGCGGCAAGCAGATTCCCGCCGAGACGGTCATGTACTCCGCGGGACGACAGGGCCAGACCGACCACCTCGATCTGCACAACGCCGGCCTCGAGGTGGAGGGCCGCGGGCGGATCTGGGTCGACGACAAGTTCAAGACCAAGGTCGACCACATCTACGCCGTCGGCGATGTCATCGGCTTCCCCGCGCTGGCCGCGACCTCGATGGAGCAGGGACGGCTGGCCGCCTACCACGCGTTCGGCGAAGCCTGCGACGGCATCACCGACCTGCAGCCGATCGGCATTTACTCGATTCCCGAGATCTCCTACGTCGGGGCCACCGAGGTGGAACTGACCAAGGACGCGGTGCCCTACGAGGTCGGCGTCGCCCGCTACAAGGAGCTGGCCCGCGGCCAGATCGCCGGGGACTCCTACGGCATGCTCAAGCTGCTGGTGTCGACCGATGACCGAAAACTGTTGGGGGTCCACATCTTCGGCACCAGTGCGACCGAGATGGTGCACATCGGGCAGGCCGTGATGGGATGCGGCGGCACCGTCGACTACCTGGTCGACGCGGTGTTCAACTACCCGACGTTCTCGGAGGCCTACAAGGTCGCCGCGCTCGACGTGACGAACAAGATGCGCGCGCTGTCCCAGTTCCGCCGCTAGGTCAGCAGCTGTCGTCGAGGTCGTTCGGCACGGGATCGCCGGGCCCGCCGGCTTCGGCGCGGGCCAGCAACTGCGCGGTTTGAGCGTCGAACGGGGCCGAGTACGACACGTTCGCGGCGCACCCGCCGCGCTCGAAGCCACCGATCAGCCCGGTGAGGGTGGTGCCGCTGACCCACGGCGCGCCGCTGGTGCCGTCCACCAGCCCTTCGCACACCACTGAGGGGAACCCGGCGTCGTTGACCGACGTGCTGGTCTGACAGCCGATCGGCGAGCCGCCCACCCCGGCCGGATACCCCATCACCGTGACGTGGCTGCCGGGCGGCGGCGCGGTGCCCAGCGTGAGCGCCAGGCCCACATGTGATTCGACCGAGGTGCCGGCGTCGTTGCTGACCCGCGCGATCGCGTAATCGGCGTGCGGATCCTTGCCGGCCGTCCAGCGCGGGTCCAGATAGACGGCGTCGGCCTTCCACACCGCGGCGGGCTGGGCATCGCCGACGAGGCCGGGCGCGAAGGTGATCTTGGCGGCTCCGGCCAAACAGTGCGCCGCCGTGATCATCAGGTTCCCGCCCGCCGAATGCACGACGGAACCCGTGCAGACGTGCAGCGGCCCATTGTCGATGAAGATCGCGCCCACGCGCCTGTCCGGGTCAACCGGGCCCGCGACCGCCTTCTGCTGCGGCTGGCTCATCCGCTGCACCAACGGGCCGGTGGCCACGGGGACGGTGATGGTGGGGCGCGCATGATCGGCGGGCCGGTCGCACGACGTCAGCAACGCCGCCACCCCGATCACCGCACACAGCAACACCCTCGGCACGCGCATTTGAGTGCAATCATGCCTGACCACGCGCTCGCAGACACAATCAACGCGGACACGGTGTGTTGAGAGTTTTGCCTGCTCGGTGCGGGCCGCACGGTACCGCACAGATTAAGATCCAGCACCCGTGCGTTGCAGCAATTGGTGCCCATCGATTTGGGGGACACTGGTTTAGGGCACCCTGGAGAAACCCCCGAAAGGAGGCAACCCCGATGGCCCACGATCAAAACCGGGACGACGGGCTCTATCAGCCAGGGCAGCCCGGCATGTACGAGCTCGAGTTCCCGGCACCCCAGCTGTCGACGTCCGACGGCCGCGGCCCCGTGCTGGTCCACGCTCTGGAAGGGTTCTCCGACGCCGGTCACGCGATACGCCTGGCCGCTGGGCACCTGAAGGGGGCCCTGGACACCGAGCTGGTCGCGTCTTTCGCGATCGATGAACTGCTGGACTACCGCTCCCGGCGTCCGCTGATGACCTTCAAGACCGACCACTTCACCAATTACGACGATCCAGAGCTGAGCTTGTACGCGTTGCGGGACAGCGTCGGCACCCCATTCCTGTTGCTGGCCGGCATGGAACCGGATCTGAAGTGGGAGCGTTTCGTCACCGCGGTGCGCCTGCTGGCCGAGCGGCTGGGCGTGCGCCGCACGATCGGCCTGGGCACCGTCCCGATGGCGGTACCGCACACACGGCCGATCACGCTGACCGCGCACTCCAACGACAAGGAACTGATCGCCGAATTCCAGCCGTGGATCTCCGAGATCCAGGTCCCGGGCAGCGCGTCCAACCTGCTCGAGTATCGGATGGCCCAGCACGGCCACGAGGTCGTCGGGTTCACCGTGCACGTGCCGCACTACCTGACGCAAACCGACTACCCCGCGGCCGCCCAGGCGCTGCTCGAGCAGGTGGCCAAGTCCGGATCACTGGACCTGCCGCTGTCGGAGCTGACCGAAGCGGCCGTGGAAATCCGCGCCAAAATCGACGAGCAGGTGCAGGCCAGCGCGGAGGTCGCCCAAGTGGTGGCCGCGCTCGAGCGCCAGTACGATGCCTTCATCGACGCTCAGGCAAACAGGTCGTTACTGACTCGCGACGAGGACCTGCCTAGCGGCGAGGAGATTGGCGCAGAGTTTGAGCGATTCCTGGCCCAGCAGGCCGAGAAGAAGTCCGAGGACGACGACTCGGGCTAACGCTCAGAACTGGCCCGACAACGAGGTGGGCGGATGACTGAGCGGAAGCGAAAGAGCAATCTTCGCCCGGTGCGGGAAGTGACCGCGCCAACCCTGCAGTTCCGAACCATCCATGGCTACAAGCGGGCTTTCCGGATCGCCGGCTCGGGCCCGGCCCTGCTGCTGATCCACGGCATCGGCGACAACTCCACCACCTGGAATACGGTGCAGGCCAAGCTCGCCCAGCGTTTCACCGTGATCGCCCCGGACCTGCTGGGCCACGGGCAGTCCGACAAGCCGCGCGCCGATTACTCGGTCGCCGCCTACGCCAACGGGATGCGCGACCTGTTGTCCGTCCTCGACATCGAGCGCGTCACCATCGTGGGCCATTCGCTGGGCGGCGGGGTGGCGATGCAATTCGCCTACCAGTTCCCGCATCTGGTCGACCGGCTGATCCTGGTCGCCGCGGGCGGCGTCACCAAGGACGTCAACGTCGTCTTCCGGCTCGCCTCGTTGCCGATGGGCAGCGAGGCGCTGGCCCTGTTGCGGCTGCCCCTGGTGCTGCCGGCGGTTCAGCTGGCGGGGCGCCTGGCGGGCCTGGCGATCGGGTCGACCGACCTGGGCCGCGACCTGCCCAACGTGCTGCGGATACTGGACGATCTACCCGAACCGATGGCGTCGGCGGCGTTCAGCCGCACTCTGCGGGCCGTCGTGGATTGGCGTGGGCAGATCGTCACCATGCTGGACCGATGTTATTTGACCGAGGCCATCCCAGTGCAGATCATCTGGGGCAGCCGCGACGTGGTGGTCCCCGTCCGCCACGCCCGCATGGCACACGCCGCGATGCCCGGCTCCCGGCTGGAGATCTTCCAGCGCTCCGGCCATTTCCCCTTCCACGACGACCCGGCCCGCTTCATCGACGTCGTCCAGCGCTTCATCGACACCACCGAGCCCGCCGAATACGACCAGGCAGCGCTTCGCCAGTTGCTCCGCACGGGCAGCGGCGCGCAAACCGTCTCGGGCCCGGCCGACACCCGCGTCGCGGTCCTCAACGCCATGGGCTCCGACGAACGCAGCGCCACCTGATAATCGCGGCATTGTCCAGGGTCGTACAGTCGGGCCATGGGTATCGACGTCACGGTGCTGCGCGTGTTCACCGATCCGGACCGCAACTTCGGCAATCCGCTCGGCGTGGTCGATGCGGGTCAGGTCGACGCCGGTGACCGGCAGCGGCTGGCCGCCCAATTAGGCTACAGCGAAACGATATTCGTCGATCTGCCCGCCGCCGGCTCCCCCACCGCGCACGCCACGATCTACACGCCGCGAACCGAAATTCCGTTCGCGGGACATCCGACCGTCGGCCTGTCGTGGTGGCTGCGCGACAACGGCATGCCGATCAACACGCTGCGGGTGCCGGCCGGTCTCGTGCAGGTCGCCTACCAGGACGAGCTCACGGTCATCAGTGCACGCTCGGAGTGGGCCCCCGAATTGTTCGTGCACGAATTCGATGCGGTCGAGGACCTGCTCGCCGCCGACCCCGCCGATTATCCGGACGACACCGCCCACTACCTGTGGGCGTGGATCGATCGATCCGCCGGATCGCTGCGCGCCCGCATGTTCGCCGCGAATCTGGGGGTGGCGGAAGACGAAGCGACCGGGTCCGCGGCGATACGGATCACCGACCACCTCAGCCGCGACCTGCGCATCACGCAGGGCAAGGGCTCGATGATCGAGACAACCTGGAGCCCCGAGGGCTGGGTTCGGGTGGCCGGGCGCGTCGTCAATGACGGTGTGACACAGCTGAACTGAGCTCCGGCTGCCGCCGGGACCGCTCAGGCCTTGCGGTGCAACACCGCGGCGAGGTGATGCTGCATCGGTTGGCCGACTGCGCCCATCCGCACCGAGTACGACAGCTCGTCTCCGTCGATGCGCAACGAACGGCCAAGCGCAGACACCTCTTTGGCGGTCGGGGCCAATCCGACGTCGGTCGTGGACAACTCCACCTCGATGCGTTCGCCGGTCACCGAATACGTGCCCACCTCGATTTCGGTGATGCCGCTCGGGTGCGCCAGAACCAGCTCGACGTGACCCGGTTGCGGCACCCGAAGGTATCCGGTCTCGGCGTGCAGGGGTTTGCCGTCGGCCACCGCTTTCGTCTTCTGCGCATACGCCAGAAATGGTTTGCCCACATGGGAGAACACGACTTCCTCGAGATACTCGAAGGGCTGGATCGTCGGGTATTCTCCCGCGCCTCGACCGGCCCAGGTACCGAGCAGGGGCGCCAGCGCCGCGACGTCGGGATGCAAGTCGGCAGGCATGAAACCAGCCTAGCGAGTGGCTGGTTCCGGATCCGTCGGCACTTGGCGGTGCGCGCGCAGCGCTTCGATCTCGCGCTCGAAATCCTCCGCCGACGAGAACGACCGATACACCGACGCGAATCGCAGGTAGGCCACCTCGTCGAGGTCGCGCAACGGGCCCAGGATCGCCAGGCCGACCTCGTGGCTCGGGACCTCGGGCGACCCCGCCGCGCGCACGGTGTCTTCCACCTGCTGGGCCAGTAGGTTCAGCGCATCCTCGTCGACCTGCCGGCCCTGGCACGCGCGGCGAACGCCTTTGATGACCTTCTCGCGGCTGAACGGCTCGGTCACGCCACTGCGTTTGACCACGGCCAGGACCGCGGTTTCCACGGTGGTGAACCGCCGCCCGCACTCGGGACAGGACCGTCGGCGTCGAATCGCCTGGCCTTCATCGGTTTCCCGCGAATCGATCACCCGGGAATCGGGATGCCGGCAAAAGGGACAGTGCATGACCGCTCCTTCGCCGTGCGGATACCTCGCAGAACACTCCGAGCGTACCCGCGCGCCGCCCACCGGGGCCATCACCGCCGCGAGAAGAATCCGCCCATCACCGCGGGGGCCGAGCAGCCTTGGCGTAGAGCGGTTTTCGCAATAGACCGCCACGCCGTCAGCCGACCGGCGCGATCAGCGTCTGGCCGGCGTCCAGCGTGGGCGAGGTCAGGTCGTTGAGTTCGCGGATGCGGTCGGCCACCTGGCGAGCCGGCGCGTCCGGCGCCACCCGGTGCGCGACGTCCTGCAGGGACTCTCCGGCTTCGACCCGCACGACGGCCAGCCTGTCGGGCACCGCGGCGGCTTTAGGGCCGGAGTCGCCGTTGGCCAGCTGCCCGAGGTTCGCGACCAGCCCCAGCCACAGGGTGATCACCCCGGCGAGCAGGGAAAGCGCGACCGTCGTCAGCAGCGTGACAGGACGCTTGCGATGCGGCGCGACCGACATCGCGACGCCGGTGCCGTGATAGCGCATGGGCGCGCCGGCCGGCCGTGACGAGCGCGGACGGCGGGAGCGCACCAGGCGTTCCCCGTCGTAGCGGGGACAGTCGACCAGCCCACTGGCCGGGCGCCGGGTGCCGCTGGTCCGCGGCGAGACTGTGTGGATGACTGTCATGTCCGTTCCTCCGGTCAACTAAATCCTCGCTCGTGTGTTCGACTATAGTCGCTCGTGTGTTCGAAACCCGAACATTTGAGCGAAGCGTGTCGGACGAGCGAAACGTTAGACCCCGGCACCGACAAGTTCGTCGCCGATCGTCGGCCACCACCCCTCACATGCAGGAGAAGTACCCGGTCTGCCCGAAAGTTACACGCGTGTGATTCACCCGTTTTAGGGCCTTGATCCACCGGCCGTAGGGTCGTCGGACCCCTATCGTCGACAGTCGCGACACGCCAGTCGAACACATGTTTGATTCTTGACCGCCGTGCGGCTACATTCAGTGCCATGAGCGACAGCAACGACACTTCCGCCGCCGGCGCGGCCGGCCGGTTGCATTCCGTGGATCCATCGCTTACCGAGCGGCAGCGCACCATCCTCAAGGTCATTCGCGAGTCGGTGACCAGCCGCGGTTATCCGCCGAGCATCCGGGAAATCGGTGATGCCGTCGGTCTGACGTCGACGTCGTCGGTGGCTCACCAGCTGCGCACCCTGGAGCGCAAGGGGTACCTGCGTCGCGACCCGAACCGGCCCCGGGCCGTCGACGTCCGCGGTGTCGACGACGTCCCGGCGGCGGCGGTGCCCGTCACCGAAGTCGCCGGCTCGGACGCGCTGCCCGAACCCACCTTCGTCCCCGTGCTCGGGCGCATCGCCGCCGGCGGCCCGATCCTGGCCGAAGAGGCGGTCGAGGACGTCTTCCCGCTCCCCCGCGAGTTGGTCGGCGAGGGCGCCCTGTTCCTGCTCAAGGTGGTCGGCGACTCCATGGTCGAAGCCGCGATCTGTGACGGAGACTGGGTCGTGGTGCGACAGCAGAACGTCGCCGACAACGGCGACATCGTCGCCGCCATGCTTGACGGTGAGGCCACGGTCAAGACGTTCAAGCGCGCGGGCGGTCAGGTGTGGCTGATGCCGCACAACCCCGCATTCGATCCCATCCCCGGCAACGACGCGACCGTGCTCGGCAAGGTCGTCACGGTGATCCGCAAGATTTAGCGGCCGGCGTCAGTCGGCCTTCGTGAAACCGTTGGCCTGGGCGACTTCTTCGCTGGACAACCAGATTTCGGCGAGCGTGTCCTGGTAGAGCTCGCTCTCCGGGGTGTAGTACAAGCCGAAGCGAGCGCTGGCCTTGATGGGGTATCCGTCGGGCATCTGATACGGGTCGTCCAACGGCAGGTGGATGGTCGGGCGTCCGGCCGGGCCCGAGACCTCTTCGGCGTCGGCGGCCGCATGCCGCCCGGGCCTCGGCGCGGCGCCGGGGACGACGTCCGGTGCCGCGACATCAGGGGCGGTGTGCGCGACCGCGACGTCGGGATACACGACATCCTCGACCGACTCCGGCGCCGCGGCGGGGTAGGCGTCGTCAGGATGGGCGGCATCCGCTGGGGTATGCGGAACGGCCACGTCCGGATATTCGGCTTCGTCGGCCTCGGGATAGGCGGCTTCGTCAACGTCGAGGTAGGCCGCTTCGTCGTCTTTGGGATAGCCCTCTTCCGGATAGGCGTCCTCCGGATAAGCGGCCTCGGGGTAGCCGGCCTCAGGTGCGGCTACGGGATAGCCGGCCTCGGGGGTGGCTACGGGATAGCCGGGTTCGGCGAGAACGTCCTCCGACACGACGGGAATGGAATCGGTGTCCACCGCGTCGGGGTCTTCCTCTTCGATCCCCGACTCGATCCCCGACTCGATCCCCGACCGGTCCGCGTCCTCCTCGGGCGCCGACGGCCATTCGCCGCCGTATTCCGCGGCGGCCTCGTCGCCACGCGACCAGCTGACCCGCGAGTCGGCCTCGGCGCCCGCCTCTTCGGTCGGCTGTGGCTCGCCGAACAGGAAGTGATCGGTGGCGGCATCGGCGTGCTCGTGGGCGTCCGCTGGCGCGTAATCGTGGGCGTAGTCGTGGCCCCAATGCCCGTCGGCGACGGCGTCGTAGCCGCCGAGGTCGACGTCGCGGTCGTGCTCGTAGGCGGCGGCAGCCGCCGCGGCCTCCCGGCGGGCGCGACGCCGGCGCAACCCGAACGGCAGAAACGCCAGCAGCGCAAGCACTATCGCGAGCGGAATGACGACCAGCAGATACCACGAATGCCAGGCGAACTTGTTGGCGTGGGGCGGCATCGCCGCGCCGCTCGGCTGGTTCTGCCCCGACACCTGCAGGCCGGACAGCAACGGCGCCAGATTGGACGGGTCGGTGGAGAACGTGTTCTTCGCGCGGTTCCACGAGATCTTGCCGCCGGCGAACTTCTGGGAGATCAAGTCGCCGTCCACAGTTTGATCGCCGACCGGCGCACCCAGCTTGCCGGCGGCACCGCGAAGCTTGTCCCACGCGGCCTTCATCGCACCGCGGACGACGAACGCGCCGTGCTCGCGTGTCCAGAAGATCACCGGCTTGTCCGCCGCGGCGAACGTGCAGCTCCGGCTGGAGGGGATGCCGCCGTCGGACTCGTTGGCGATCGGGAACCCCAGGTCGCTGCCGACGGGCCCGCCCGCCGACTCGTACTTGGCCAGAATGTCGCTCTCGAGAGCGCTTGCGCCGGTGGCCGGGCTGAAAAACACCTTGCCGCCGGCAAAATTCTGGGCGATTCCGTCACCGCCGATGGGATATTGCCCGCCCTGCTTGGCGCCCAGCGGGCCGGAGGTGCCGCCCGCGGCACGCCAGGCCATGTTGATGGCCGCGGTGGGATCGATCGCCACCTGCAGCCCCTTGAGTTGGTCGGCCAATGCCGGCGGAGTGGTGGTGAAGTCCTTGGTTTTGCGGTTCCACGAGATTTGGCCGCCGGTGAACTTCTGCGAAGTGACCTCGCCGTCGTAGGTTTCATCGCCGGCCGGTGCGCCGAGGACGCCGCCGGAACTGCCGAGTTTGTCCCACGCGGCGTTCATCGCGCCGCGCACCACGAACGCGCCGTGCTCGGCCGTCCAAAAAATCACGGGCTTGTCGCTGGCGGAGAAGGTCGCCACCCGGCTGTCGGGTCCCGCGAGGCCGGGAACTTCGTTGATGGTCGGGAATCCCAGATCGCTGTTGACCGGACCGCCGAGCGTCTCGTATTTGTCCAGGATCGGCCCGTACACAAACTTGGCACCGGTGTCGGTGGTGTAGAACATCTTGCCGCCGTCGAAGTCCAGGACGAATCCATCACCGACCGGGTAGACGTCGCCCTTCCGGGCGCCCAGCGGTGAACCGTCGCCGCCGGCCTTCTCCCACGCGGCCATCATGGCCGCCTCGGCGTCGCCGATCGGGGATGCCGAGGCTCCGGGTGCCAGGAATGCCGCAGCCACCACGGCGGCCGCCATGCTGATCAGCGCGCGCCCGAATAGCCTGCGCAATCGACCTCCCTGCCCGTTCACCAAGCCTCCCAGCCGACGGATAGGCCCCGGTTTGTGGCCATGCCCGCATCCTGCAGACCCTGCGAGCGGGTGGTACCCCCACCGCGAGTGACTAACCCGCGGCGGTACGCATTATCGCCGGGCTCGCATAACTTTGCTCCAGCGAGCAGAAAATGCGAAGCCAAATCACGAATTTTGGGAAAACGGATACCACTCCGATGTCGAAATGATGCATGACGGGTCCCATGTCGCGACCGGCCAGCATCCAAACGCATGTGCCGACGGTACGCGAGGCCGTCAATTGGTCCGGAATCTACCCGGCCAAAACGGCGATATGCGAAATAGATCAATTTGCCGCGCGGTCACATTTCGTTGGCCGCCAACGCGATTGCGTTCCGCACAATGCGCCGACGGGCCGCCTCCGGGGCTAGACACCGAGGCCGCGGCCGATGATCTCCTTCATGATCTCGGTCGTGCCTCCGTAGATCGTCTGAACCCGGGCATCGAGATAGGCACGCGCGACCGGGTATTCGCGCATGTAGCCGTATCCGCCGTGCAGCTGCAGGCAACGGTCGATCAAGTGCACCTGCTTCTCGGTGGAGTACCACTTGGCCATCGCGGCCTGTTCGGCCGTCAGCTTCTCCTCGAGGTGCAGCCGGATGAACTCGTCGACCATGACGCGCACCACCGTGGCCTCGGTCGCCAGCTCGGCCAGCACGAAACGACTGTTCTGGAAACTGCCGATCGGTTTGCCAAAAGCCTTGCGCTCCTTGGTGTATTGCACCGTGTTGTTCAGCACGGCTTCCATCGCGGCGGCCGCCATGATCGCGATCGAGATCCGTTCCTGCGGCAGATTCTGCATGAGGTAGATGAACCCCTTGCCCTCCTCGCCGAGGAGGTTTTCGGCCGGAACATGTACGTCGGTGAATGACAACTCGGCGGTGTCCTGCGCGTCCAACCCGATCTTGTCCAGGTGGCGGCCGCGTTCGAAGCCCTTCATGCCGCGCTCGACCACGAGCAGCGAAAAGCCCTGCGCCCCCATGTCGGGATCCGTCTGCGCCACCACGATCACCAGATCCGAGTTGATCCCGTTGGTGATGAACGTCTTTGAGCCGTTGAGCACGTAGTGATCGCCGTGCTTGACAGCACGGGTCTTGATGCCCTGTAGGTCGCTGCCGGTCCCCGGCTCGGTCATCGCGATCGCCGTGATCAACTCCCCGCTGCAGAACTTGGGCAGCCAGCGCTGCTTCTGCTCTTCGGTAGCCAGGCGCAATAGGTACGGCGCCACCACGTCGTTTTGCAGGCCGAATCCGATGCCGCTGTAGCGCCCGGCGGTGGTCTCCTCGGTGACGATCGTGTTGTACCGGAAGTCGGGGTTTCCGCCGCCGCCGTACTCCTCCGGCACGGCCATACCGAGAAAGCCCTGTTTGCCCGCCTCGAGCCACACTTCCCGGTCGACGATCTTGGCCTTCTCCCATTCGTCGTGATACGGCGCGACGTGGCGATCGAGGAAGGCGCGGTAGGACTCGCGGAACAAATCGTGCTCGGGCTCGAAAAGAGTGCGCTGGTACTTGATGGCACCGCTCATAACTGACCTCCGGCGACGGGGACTCTGCCGCCCAAGATATACCAACCAGACGGTTGGTCGGCGGCTGGGCGGCCCGACCCAGCCGGGGCTTACTTCGCGGAGAACTCGCGCAGGCTCGCGGCCAGCGCGACCGGCACACGGGCCACCAGGCGAGTGCCCTGCGAGTTGTGCTCGGCCTGCTGTACCCGGCCGTCGGCGTGTACCCGGGCCACCAGGTCGCCGCGGTCGTAGGGGATCACGACGTCGACGGCGGTGTCGCTGGGCGCCGCGAGTTCGGCGATCCGGCGGCGCAGGGCGTCGATGCCGTCGCCGGTGCGTGCGGACACGAACAGCGCCCCGGGCAGCCCGTGGCGAAGCTTGGCCAGCATCAGATCGCTGGCGGCGTCCACCTTGTTCACCACCAGGAGCTCATGCGGCGCGTCGCCGCTATTAACCCCGCGGTCGCCCGTGTAGTCGGTAAAGACTTCCGAAATCACCTGCCGCACCGCATCGATCTGGGCGAACGGGTTGACGTCGGAGCCGTCGACCACGTGCACCAGCAGGTCGGCGTCCACCACCTCCTCCAGCGTGGAGCGAAACGCCTCGACCAGCTGGGTGGGCAGGTGCCTCACGAACCCGACCGTGTCGGTCAGCACGAACGGCCGAGCCCATTTGGTTCCGGGGTCGAACTCCGCGCGCCGGGTGGTGGGCTCCAGCGTGGCGAACAACGCGTCCTCGACCAGCACTCCGGCCCCGGTCAGCGCGTTGAGCAGGCTGGACTTGCCCGCGTTGGTGTATCCGACGATGGCGATCGACGGGATGTCGCTGCCGAGCCGACGGCTGCGCTGGGTGTCGCGAGCCTGCTTCATGTCCTTGATCTCACGGCGCAGCTTGGACATCCGCTCGCGGATGCGGCGCCGGTCGGTCTCGATCTTGGTCTCACCGGGACCGCGCAGGCCCACGCCGCCGCCGCTGCCGCCGGCGCGACCACCGGCCTGCCGAGACATCGACTCACCCCAGCCGCGCAACCGCGGCAGCATGTACTCCATCTGGGCCAGCGACACCTGCGCCTTGCCTTCCCGGCTGGTGGCGTGCTGGGCGAAGATGTCGAGGATCAGCGCGGTGCGGTCGATGACCTTGACCTTGACCGCCTTCTCCAAGGCGGTCAGCTGCGCCGGCGACAGTTCACCGTCGCAGATGACGGTGTCGGCGCCGGTTGCCAGGACGACCTCGCGCAATTCCTGCGCCTTGCCCGAGCCGATGTAGGTGGACGGATCGGGTTTGTCGCGGCGCTGGATGAGGCCTTCGAGCACCAGCGAGCCGGCGGTCTCTGCCAGGGCGGCCAGCTCGGCCAGGCTCGCCTGGTTGTCGGCCGCGCTCCCCTGCGTCCACACGCCGACCAGCACCACACGCTCGAGGCGTAGCTGGCGGTACTCGACCTCGGAGATGTCGGCGAGTTCGGTCGACAGCCCGGCGACGCGGCGCAGCGCCGATCGGTCTTCGAGGGCGAGCTCGCCCGCGCTGGGTTCTGGATCCGGCTGATCGTGGAAGGGAGTTTCGGGATGAGTCATAGGCAATTAGCAATAGTGCACGCTAAATCGGTTGCGCGCACCCGATTTAACGCTGCTGTGCGCGCCACCATTCCTCGCTGATCTCGCCGCGCGCCACCAGCACCGACGGCCCGCGCAGGTAGCTGGTGGCGTCGGTGATGGTGACCGTGATGTCGCCGCCCGGCACCCGCACGGTCAGCGTCCCGGTGTCGGCGCCGGCATCGGCCAGCGCGGCGACCGCGGCGGCGACCGTTCCCGTGCCGCAGGATCGGGTTTCGCCCACCCCGCGCTCGTGGACCCGCATGTGTGTCACCCCGTCGACGGCCGGGGTGAGGACTTCGACGTTGACGCCGGCGGGGAATTGCGCGCGGTCGAACTGCACCGGCGCCGCCACGTCCAGGGCCGCGAGCTCGTCGGGACTCAGCCGCCGATCCACGCACGCCAAGTGCGGGTTGCCCACGTCGACCGCCAACCCGCTGAATCGCCTGCCTCCGACGACGGCGGCAAATGCGTCCCCGCCGCTGCCCAGCCGGTTGGCCTTGCCCATGTCGACGGTGACGTCGGCGTCGGTCGCGTCGGCGCGGTGCAGGGTCACGGGCCGCGGGCCGGCCAGCGACCCGACGACGAACTCGTCGCGCGACTCCAGACCGCTGACCCGCAGGTAGTGCGCGAAGACTCGCACACCGTTGCCGCACATCTGGGCGATCGATCCGTCGGCGTTGCGGTAGTCCATGTACCAGTCGCTGGACCCGACGCCGTCGGGTAATCGCTCGAGCACCCCGGCGGCCACCGCCGCGTCGGCGGTGGTGATCCGCAGCACGCCGTCAGCGCCCAATCCGCGGCGCCGGTCGCACAACGCGGCCACCGACGCCGGGGTGAGCGCCAGTTCGGCGCCGACGTCGGGCAGCAGCACGAAATCGTTCTGCGTGCCGTGCCCCTTGGCGAAGATCAAGTGCGCCGCTCCTCTATCCCGGCTTGAAATATCCGAGCCGGCATCATCGTCGTCGGCGCGGATCACCAGCTCAGGATACGTGCCGCCACGCCCGCACCGCTTCTTCGACGAGACGCCGACGGTCGGCTTCCCCTTTTTCAGACTCGAGCCAGTGCACCCGGTGGTCCCGGCGAAACCAGGAGCGCTGCCGCCGCACGTACCGGCGGGTGCCGACGTAGGTCTGCTCGCGCGCCTCGCGCAGTAGGTCGGGTGTTTCTCCAGTTTTGGAGCCGGCGTCCAGCGCGGCGAGCACCTGGGCGTAGCCCAGCGCACGCGAGGCGGTGACGCCGTCGCGCAGGCCCTGTGTCAGCAGCGCGCGTACCTCGTCGACCAGGCCTTGCTCGAACATCGTGTCGGTTCGGCGCGCCAATCTCTCGTCGAGAAGCGTTGTCTCGCAGTCTAATCCGACGATGACGGTGCCCCAGCGCGGAGTGCCGATGCGCGGCGCGGACGCGGCGAAAGGCCGCCCGGTGAGCTCCACCACTTCGAGCGCCCGTACGGTGCGCCGGCCGTCGGTGGGCAGGATCGCGGCGGCCGCCGCCGGGTCGCGCCGGGCCAGCTCGGCGTGCAGGGGCCCCACCCCCTCCTCGGCGAGTCGTCGCTCCCAGCGCGCGCGTACCGCGGGATCGGTCGCGGGGAACGACCAGTCGTCGAGCAGCGATTGGATGTAGAGCATCGAGCCGCCGACCACCACCGGCAGCGCGCCCCGGGCGGCGATCGCGTCGAGGTCGGCGGCGGCGGCCCGCTGGTAGCGGGCGACGGTCGCGGTCTCGGTGACGTCGAGCACGTCGAGCTGGTGGTGCGGGATGCCGCGGCGGGCCTCGACGGGCAGCTTGGCGGTTCCGATGTCCATGCCGCGATAGAGCTGCATCGCGTCGGCGTTGACGATCTCCACGGCGACCTCGCCGCCGAGGCGCTCGGCGACGTCGAGCGCCAGCTGCGACTTGCCGGTACCGGTGGGGCCGATGATCGCGAGCGGTCGCACGGCTTGGCTCACGGCTGCCAGGCGCCGACGAAGTAGCCCACACCGTAGGGCGCTCCCCGGTAGAGCTCCTTGGCCGATCGCGGTCCCGGTTCGACCAGCCCGGCCAGCACCTGGAAGGCGACCCGGCCCTGGATCTCGGGCGGCAGCCGGGTCAATGCGGCGGCGTCGCCGTTTGCCAGCGCGTCGTCGAGGGCCAGCTGGGCGTCGGCGTTGCCGGGGTGGTAGCCGCCGGGCGCGCTCGGTGTCAGGGTGTTGGCGCCGTCGGCGACGACCAACACGCCCACCGGGTCGGGCGTCCGGTCGATCGCGGCGCGTAGTTGTCGGCCATACGTCAGGGCGGTGTCGGCGTCATGGTCGCGGTAGACGTGGACCCGCGCGCTGGCCTCGGGCCGGACCTGCTCGCGGACGCAGGCGGCAAGCAACGCGCACAGGGGCATCTCGATAGGCATCTCGGCCGGTGGCTCGGCCGCGGTTTGGGGCGACAGCCGGACGCGCACGTCGGCGCCGAAACCCGCGAAGGTACCGACGCCGTCGGGACCGAGGACGTCGTCCGCTCGGCCCGTCCCGACGACGATCCAGCGCGGCGGCAGCAGGGCGGCCGCGGCAAGGACCGCCGAGGACACGTCTGCCATCTCGGCGGCGGCCGTTCCAGCGAGCTGCGGTACGAGCACCGGCGCCGAGGGAATGATCGCGATGGCGCTCAGCACGCCACCAAACTAACGGACGGATCGACGACGGCGGACTGCGTCAGGTGATCGTGCGGCTTTCCTCCGACGGGGCCGAGTCGCTGCGCGGGGGTTCGTCCTGCGCCGCAGGCGCGGTGCGTTTGAGGTCGCGCCCCGTCTCCGCCGCGATCGACGCGGCCTCCCCGCGGGCCAGCGCTACCGTCGCGACGATCACCATGGCCACCGCCAAGACCAGCACGATCGCCTGGGGCCCGTGGGCGTCGAACGTCTCGCCGAGAAGAAAGACCCCGAGTGCGCCGCCCACCAGCGGCTTGGCCACGGTCATCGTCGGCAACGACGCGGTCAACGCCCCGGCACGGAAGGCCGACTGCTGGAAAATCATCCCGGCCAACATCAGCACCAGCCACGGAAAGAACTCGGGCGAAGTCACGGCGGCGCCCAAGCCTTCTTCGAGCAGTTCGACAAGGCCCTTGGTCAGCACTGCGAACAACGCCAACGACGAACCCGCCACCAGGGCCAGCAGCACGGCCGCGGTCGGGCGACCGGACCAGATGCGCGCCCCGAGCAAACACAACACGAGGACGGGACCCATTACCAGGGCCACGATGATCCACTGGGACAGCGCCCCCCGCTGCTGGCCGACTGTCGGGTCGCCCACGATGATGACCACCGCCAAAGAACCGGCCAGCACGATCGCCCAGATCCACTCCCAGCGGGTGACCCGGTGCCCGGTCAGCCGCGCATAGATCGGCAGGGCAAACAGCAGCGCGGTCACCTGTAGCGAGGTCACCAAGACCACCGACCCCCACGCCAGGGCCCCGGCCTGCAGGCTGTAGTTGACGATCGCCGCCAGGCCGCCCAACCACCACCGTTTGTCGCGCAACGACATACGGAACAACTCGAGGTGCCCGACGTGTTTGTCGGTGATTTCGTGTGCGGATCGCTGCCGGATGACGTCGCCGATCGCGGAGGCCAGCGCCGCACACAAGGCAATCAGTGCAGCGATGTCCACTTTGGACATGGGAACCCCCTCACCAGCGCTCCCCCCAAAGCTTTCCGTACACGTGCAGTTTCATACGGGTTCTCGACTACTGTAGTTCGACTGTAGTTCGACGGGGACGCCATCTCGGACACAACGCGGCGCGGCGACCGCATCAATATTTATCGCCAGCCATCACCATAGAGGGCGGCCAAGGTGGCCGCGCATGGTCCACCAAGCTGCTTGAATACTGTGGGAAGCGCTTAGGGAGTATGGGTGCCGCTACGCGCGGCAGGCGCGCGGAACACCAACCGCGCGGTGGTGGCAAAGGGCAGGTGACGAGCGATGACGGCTGACGAGCCCCGCGGCAACGATTCACCCAAGCCGTCGCCGCGTCCGGGACCTCGGCCCGGTCCGCGCCCGACTTCGCGGCCCGCGATCCACCCGGTCGCCGTGCCTCCATCGAGCGATCCACACCAGTTCGGCCGCGTCGATGACGACGGCACCGTCTGGCTGATCAGCGCGGCGGGCGAACGTATCGTCGGCTCCTGGCAGGCCGGCGACCGCGAGGCCGCGTTCGCCCACTTCGGCCGGCGGTTCGATGACCTCGCCACCGAGATCACGCTGATGGAGGAGCGGCTGGCGTCGGGCACCGGCGATGCCCGCAAGATCAAGGCCCACGCATCCGAACTGGCCGAGACGCTGCCGACCGCGTGCGTGCTGGGTGACATCGACGCGCTAGCGAGCCGGCTGACGACGCTGCTCGAGCACGCCGGGGCGGCGGCGGCCGCCGATAAGTCGCGCCGCGAGGAGCATCGCGCCGCTCAGACCGCCCGCAAGGAGGCGCTGGCAGCCGAGGCGGAGGACCTGGCCGCCAACTCGACCCACTGGAAGATCGCCGGCGATCGGCTGCGAGCGATCCTGGACGAGTGGAAGACGATCAGCGGCCTGGACCGAAAGGTCGACGACGCGCTGTGGAAGCGCTACTCCGCGGCCCGCGAAGCCTTCAACCGGCGCCGGGGTGCTCACTTCGCCGAGCTGGACCGCGAGCGATCGGGGGTTCGGGAATCCAAGGAGCGGCTCTGCGAACGGGCCGAAGAGCTCTCCGATTCGACGGACTGGACCGCGACGAGCGCGGAATTCCGCAAGCTGCTCTCCGAATGGAAGGCGGCGGGCCGGGCCAGCAGGGACGTCGACGACGCCCTGTGGCGCCGTTTCAAAGCCGCCCAGGACACGTTTTTCACCGCGCGCAATGCCGCTGCGGCGGAAAAGGATTCGGAGTTACGGGCCAATGCCGCCGCCAAGGAGGCGCTGCTGGCCGAGGCGGAGAAGATCGACACGAGCAATCACGACGCCGCCCGGGCGGCGCTGCGATCGATCGCGGAGAAATGGGACGCGATCGGCCGAGTCCCCCGAGAGCGGTCCGCCGAGTTGGAGCGGCGGCTGCGGGCGGTCGAGAAAAAGGTGCGCGACGCCGGTGAATCGGATTGGTCCGATCCCCAGGCGCAGGCCCGCGCCGAGCAGTTCGCGACCCGTGCCGAGCAATACGAACAGCAGGCGCGCAAGGCCGAGGCGGCGGGCCGCACCAAAGAAGCCGAGGAGGCCAAAGTCAACGCCGCGCAGTGGCGGCAGTGGGCCGACGCGGCTGCCGAGGCACTGACGCGGCGGACCTAGGGACCGTCACGTTTGTCGGAGGCGTCGGTTTCGGGGGCGTTTTTGTCGAGGCTGTCCAGCAGCGTCTTCGACTGCTGCTGCGCCACGATCCGGCGCCGTTGCTCCTCGGCCGCGAGTTGCACGATGGTGCGCGCCCACACCACCCGGGCCCAGTGAAACGTCAACAGAATCACCGTGATCCAAGCCACGATCAGGCCCACACCCGGGCCGGGATGGCCGGCGGCCACGGTCTGGCGTGACCACACCGCCAGCAGACCGGCGGCACTGGCGATCCCCGTGCCCGCCAGCGCGATCCACGCCAGCGCCCAGCGCCGGGTCAGCAATGCCAGCGTCGAGAATCCGACGCCGAACACCAGCGCCAGCCAGGCGAACACCCGCAACGGCAGGCCGAGCGCGGCCGCACCCGCACCGTGGCTGGAAAACAGCACATCCCAGCCCCGCACGGCGCCGGTGTGCGGCAGGATGAACGAACCCAGCAGCACGAACACCAGGATGGCGACGACGAATGCCCTTGGGCCGGGCTCGATCTCACGCGCGACGCGGCGTTCGGCGGCCTCGATTTCGGCACGCAGGGCGTCGATGTCGGTGTGTTCCTTCTTCTCTTCTTTTCTCTGCTCTTTTTTCATCACAAGGCGCATCCAAGAGGTTCGACGGGTGCGGCGGACGGACCCACACCGGGCATGCCGAGACCGACGCCGCGCGGGCGTTGTCCCGCGGAGTCGCCGGCCCGCGTGCGGCGGTGCGTCAGCACCCCGGCGTCCGCGACGAGGTGGTGGGGTGCGGCCCCGGTGATCGCCGTGGTGACGATGTCGCCGGGCCGCACCGCGGTGTCGGCGGAAAAGTGCACCAGGCGGCCGTCGCGGGCGCGTCCGGTCATGCGCGACGTCAGCGTGTCCTTGCGTCCTTCGCCGGTGGCCACGAGCAACTCGACGGTCTGCCCGATCAGCGCGCGGTTGCCCTCCAGCGAGATCTGCTCCTGCAGCTCGACGAGGCGCTCGTAGCGTTCCTGCACAACGTGTTTCGGGATCTGGCCGTCGAGTTCGGCGGCCGGCGTGCCGGGCCGCTTGGAGTACTGGAACGTGAACGCAGCCGCGAACCGTGCCTGCCGCACCACATCGAGTGTGGCCGCGAAATCCTCTTCGGTCTCGCCGGGAAATCCGACGATCAGGTCGGTGGTGATGGCCGCGTGCGGCATCGCCGCCCGAACCCGGTCGATGATGCCGAGATAACGCTCGGCCCGGTACGAGCGCCGCATCGCGCGCAGCACGCGGTCGGATCCGGACTGCAGCGGCATGTGTAGCGCCGGGCATACGTTGGGCGTCTGCGCCATCGCCTCGATGACGTCGTCGGTGAATTCGGCCGGATGCGGGGAGGTGAACCGGACGCGTTCCAGCCCGTCGATTTCTCCGCAGGCGCGCAGCAGCTCGGCGAAGGCGCCACGATTCCGCGGCAGCTCGGGGTCGGCGAAGGAAACCCCATAGGCGTTGACGTTCTGGCCGAGCAGCGTGACTTCGAGCACGCCGTCGTCCACCAGCGACCTCACCTCGGCAAGGATGTCGTCCGGACTGCGGTCGACCTCCTTGCCGCGCAGCGAGGGGACGATGCAGAAGGTGCAGCTATTGTTGCACCCGACGGAGATGGAAACCCAAGCGGCGTAGGCGGATTCGCGGGCGCTGGGCAGCGATGACGGAAACTGCTGCAGCGCCTCGGCGATCTCCACCTGGGCAACCTTGTTGTGCCGGGCGCGGTCGAGCAGCGTGGGCAAGGATCCGATGTTGTGCGTGCCGAAGACGACATCGACCCATGGGGCCTTGCGCAGCACGGCGTCCCGGTCCTTTTGGGCTAGGCAGCCGCCGACCGCGATCTGCATATCGGGATTGCCACGTTTGCGCGGCGCCAAATGGCTCAGGTTGCCATACAGCTTGTTGTCGGCGTTCTCGCGCACGGCGCAGGTGTTGAACACCACCACGTCGGCGTCGGCTCCGTCGGCCGCGCGCCGGTAGCCGGCGGCCTCGAGCAGCCCGGCCAGCCGTTCGGAATCGTGGACGTTCATCTGACAGCCGTAGGTGCGCACCTGGTAGGTACGCCCCGGAGCCACCGTCGAAGTCACGGGGCCATGGTACGGCGACCGCTCCCACCGGATTAATCCGCAGCTACACCCGCCGGCGTTCCCGTTCGGCGGCCAGCTCGGCAAAGACGACCTCGCAGGCCAGGTTCTGGTTGTAGCCACGCCGCGCCAGCATCCCGACCAGCCTGCGGCTCACCTTTGTGTCGTCGCTTGTGTCGTCGTCGCCCAGCGTCTCCCGCCGCAGCCTGGCCCGCACCAGCTGCTCGGCCCGATCGCGTTCGGCGCCGGTGTCGATGCCGGCCAGCACCGCGGTGATCACGTCGTTGTCGACGCCCTTGGTGTGCAGCTCGGCGGCCAGCGCGCGCTTGCTCTTGCCCGTGTTGGTCCGCCGGGAATGCACCCACTGCCGGGCGAAGTCAGTGTCGTCGACCAGGCCGACGCTCGCCAGCCGGTCCAACACCCGAGCGCTGACGTCGTCGGGATATCCGCGTCTGGCCAGCTGGCCGGACAGCTCGGCCCGCGTACGCGACCTCGCGGTGAGCAGGCGCAGGCACAACGCCCGCGCCTGCTCCTCGCGAGAGGGCTCAGAAGTCGACGGGAGCGGGGAGGACATCACCGGTGGGGTCATCGGTCACGACCGCGCCAATGCCGAGCTTTTCTTTGATCTTCTTCTCGATCTCGTTGGCAATGTCGGCATTTTCCATCAGGAAGGTGCGGACGTTCTCCTTACCCTGGCCGAGCTGCTCGCCCTCGTAGGTGAACCAGGAGCCGGATTTGCGGATGAAGCCCTGATCCACACCCATGTCGATCAGCGAACCCTCCCGGCTGATCCCCCGGCCGTAGAGGATGTCGAACTCGGCCTGCTTGAACGGCGGCGCCACCTTGTTCTTGACGACCTTGACCCGGGTGCGGTTACCGACCGCATTGGTGCCGTCCTTGAGCGTCTCGATCCGGCGCACGTCCATGCGCACCGACGCGTAGAACTTCAAAGCCTTTCCACCCGTGGTGGTTTCGGGACTGCCGAACATCACCCCGATCTTCTCGCGGAGCTGGTTGATGAAGATCGCCGTGGTTCCCGAATTGTTCAGCGCGCCAGTCATTTTCCGCAGCGCCTGGCTCATCAGCCGGGCCTGCAACCCGACGTGGCTGTCGCCCATCTCGCCTTCGAGTTCCGCGCGCGGCACCAGGGCCGCGACCGAGTCGATGACCAGGATGTCCAGCGCGCCGGAGCGGATCAGCATGTCGGCGATCTCCAGCGCCTGCTCACCGGTATCGGGCTGGCTGACCAGCAGCGAATCGGTGTCGACGCCGAGCTTCTTGGCGTAGTCGGGATCCAGGGCGTGCTCGGCGTCGATGAACGCCGCGACGCCGCCGGCGGCCTGGGCGTTGGCCACCGCGTGCAGTGCGACGGTGGTCTTACCCGAGGACTCCGGGCCGTAGATCTCCACGACCCTGCCACGTGGCAGGCCGCCGATGCCCAGGGCCACGTCCAGTGCGATGGATCCGGTCGGGATGATCGAGATCGGCTGACGCGTCTCGTCGCCGAGACGCATCACCGAGCCTTTGCCGTAGCTCTTTTCGATCTGGGCCATCGCCAGGTCGAGAGCCTTCTCGCGGTCGGGGGCTTGCGTCATGGTGCCTCTCCTATAGTCGGTGTGTTCGGTGACCGGTATCGGTCGGTTGGCCGTGACACTAGAGATGGCCACTGACAAGTCGACATCTCCGAACGCTCACACATTAGCCGAACACCTGTTCGATTCAAGGTAGACACGCCGAGTGTGCGTTCGCGGCGGCGAGTGTGCGAGTAGGGCGCCCTGGACGCACCCTCGCTCACGAGTAAGCGGGGAACTTCACCACTGGTCGCGGGGCACGTCGAAGTCGACGCACAACGCCCGCCAGATGTCGCGCGGATCGACGCCATCCTCGATGGCCTGGGCCGCGGTGCGGCCGTCGAACCCGGTCAACACGTGATCCATCAGCACCGATGCGCCGTACGCGGCGCCGAAGCGCAACACAACCCGTTCGTTGAACTCCGTCAGCCGCACGCCAGCCAACATACTGGGCGGCCGGCGCATCACCCCGCGAGAGCCAGCGCTTCGTGGCACACCCGCACCGGGTCGGCGACCTCGTCGATGCCGGCGGCGGCCGCGCGGGCGGCCACGCGGTAGCGGGGCGTGGACAGCACGTCCTTCGTCGCGGCCACCAGCGCGTCGGCGGTCAGCGGCCGGACCAGCCGCGCGCTGCCCTGACGCACCACCCGATTGGCCATCTCCCACTGGTCTCCCCCGCCGGGAACCACCACCAGGGGCACCCCGGCGAGCAGCGTCTTGGCCACCATCCCGTGACCGCCACCGCAGATCACCACGTCGGCGTGCGTCAACAGCTCGGCCTGGCGTCCCAGCCCCACCACCGCCCACCGAGGCACGGCCAGATCCGGTCCGCCCAGCCGCGACACCACCAACCGCGACCCCGCCGGCAGCGTGTCGCCCGGCGTCAGGTGGCGCAGCGCGACGTCGGTCAACCCGGCGGTCCCGGTCGCCGCGGTCGACGGCGCGACCACCACCACCGGCCCGGAGCCCGCCGGGACCTCGAGCACCCGGTCGGTCGGCTCGAAGTGCAACGGGCCGACCACCACGGCCTCGTCCGGCCAGTCCGGACGAGGCACCTCCAGCGCGGGCAGCGTGGCGATCAGCCGTCGCAGCGGCCCGGGATCGACGGCGGGCAGCCCGATCTGCAACCGGACGGCGGCGCGCTGCTTGACCCCGGCCCGCCAGGAGCGCGCGGTCAGCGCGCGCATCGTGGCGTCGCGCAGCCGGCCGCGGATGCCGGTGCCCGGCGCGAGCCCGCTGCCTATCGGCGGCAAACCCTTGGACGGCAGGTATAGCGGATGCGGGTTGAGCTCGACCCACGGAATGTCCAACAGCTCGGCGGCCATGCCGCCGCCCGCGGTGATGACATCGGATACCACCAGGTCGGGCGCCAGCTCGCGCAGGGCGGGCACGTTGAGCTCTGCCATCCGCGCCGCGCGCCCATGGATTCTGGCCCCGGCGTCGACGTCGTCGTCGGTGGCGGCGAGCCCGTCCAGCGCGACCGCGTCGATCCCGGCGCCGCGGGCGGTGGCGATCCATTCCTCACCGGTGAACAGGGTGGGCTCGTCGCCGGCCTCGCGGAAGCGCAGGCACAGCGCAATCGCCGGAAACGAGTGCCCGGGATCCGGCCCGGCGACGACGGCGACGCGCATCAGCCCTACCCTGCCACAGCGCCGGACGCGCCGACTCGCCTACGCTGGCAGCCATGACCGAGCCGACTGGGACGGCCGTCGCGAACACCAGGACGGTCGAAGGTTTCCTGAATGCCTTGCAGGACGCGGATTACGAGACCGCGGAGGCGTCGTTGGACGACAATCTCGTCTACGAGAACGTCGGACTGCCAACGATCCATGGCCGCGCCAGAGCGATGAAGCTGTTCCGGCAAATGGACGGGCGCGCCGCGTTCGAGGTGAAGATCCACCGCATCGCCGCCGACGGGGCCGCGGTGCTCACCGAACGTAGCGACGCGCTGATCTTCGGTCCGCTGCGGCTTCAGTTCTGGGTCTGCGGCGTGTTCGAGGTGCACGACGGGCGAATCACCCTGTGGCGCGACTACTTTGACTTCTTCGACATGCTCAAGGCCACGGCGCGGGGGCTGGTCGCGCTGGTAATACCGTCGCTCAAAGCATCGTTCTGAGGCCATGGCCAACGACAGCGTCCGCTCCAAGCCCAACGCCCTGCAGTACATCCGCTACTGCTACGGGCGCCGACTACCCGACTCGATGCGGGATTGGGTGCGCAACGACCTGGCCGGCAAGGGCGCCGTCGCGCGGATGATGATCCGCGTCGCGGTGCCGGCGGTGTTGGTGCTCATACCGTTCTGGTTCATCCCGACGACGCTCGACGTCCATCTGAGCATGACGCTGCCGATCCTCATTCCGTTCGTGTATTTCTCGCACGCGCTCAACAAGGTGTGGCGCCGGCACATGCTGGCGGTGCACGGCCTTGATCCCGGGCTCGTCGACGAACGCGCCCGAGCCCGCGACGCCCACATCCACCAGGCCTACATCGAACGCTACGGCCCGCGACCGGAAGACTAGCGGCGCTGCAGTCCGCCGAGTTCGTCGAACGCCTGCGCCCAGCCGTGGAGACGATCCGTCGCGCCGACCAACTCGTCCCGGTAGCGTTGCTGCGACGCGGCCAGCACTCCCCCGGAATCGCCGTTGGCGAACGACACCAATTGCGCTGCGGCGGTGACCATTTCATTGTATTGACGGACGCCGGCGCTCAGCTGCGCGGTGAACGCATTGATGGTGGGCACCAGATACGAGCGTGACGACTCCGAATAGTGCACCGCCCGCTCCATGGACACCACCTCGGCCGCGGTGGAAGCCATCGCCGCCGAGGTCTTGTTCGCCGCCGCGGTCAGGTCGCGGATTTCGTCCGCGGGCAACATGGCGCCCCGCTCGATCACACCCAGCAGCGAGAAGAACCCGCGTTCCGAGGCGCCCAGCGCGTACATCGCCGGTCGCGCGGCCGAACCGGGCGGCGGCAGCCTGCGGGCGTTGGCGGGCCGGCTCGCCGGCAGTGGCTCGGATCGCAGCCAGCGGTAGCGAAGCAGCAACAACGTCGCCGGAATCACCAGAACGACCGCGATGGCCCCGGTGATCTCCAGCAGCAACGCGAACCAGCCCCAGGCCGCGAGGACGGCCGTCACCACCGCCCAGAACACGCAGCCGGCGGCGAATATCAAGCCCCACCGCAGCGCGCGGCGGCGGCGTCGCAGCAGCCGGGCGCGTGGGTCCGCGGCGGCGCTGATCTTCCGGGCCACCAGGTCGGAAAGGTCGGCGGCGGTGTCCAGCCCCCACTGCAACAACGCGCGCCAGGAGCCGCGCCCGGTCGCGTTCACCGACATCGTGGGACCCTTCCGGGTTTAGGACTGACCGAAGGGCTTCTCGGCGGCTTGCCCGCCGGTCTCGGCGGGGGCGGGAGTGGCCGGGCTGGCTTCCGGCGCGGCAGTCGAGCCCGTCGGCAGGGCTTCGCCACGCATCGACGCGCGGATCTGCTCCAGCCGGGAGTGACCGGCCATCTGCACACCGGCCTGCTCGACTTCGAGCATCCGCCCCTGCACGGAACCCTGCGCAAGCTCGGCCGCGCCCACCGCGTTGGCGTAGCGGCGTTCGATCTTGTCGCGTACCTCTTCGAGGCTCGGCGTGTTGCCGGGGGCGGCGATCTCGCTCATCGACCGCAGCGACGCGCTGACCTGCTCCTGCATCTTCGCCTGCTCGAGCTGGCTGAGCAGCTTGGTGCGTTCGGCGATCTTCTGCTGCAGCACCATCGAGTTCTGTTCGACGGCCTTCTTGGCCTGTGCCGCCGCCTGCAGCGCCTGGTCGTGCAGCGTCTTGAGGTCTTCGACGCTCTGCTCGGCGGTCACCAGCTGGGCCGCGAACGCCTCGGCCGCGTTGTTGTACTCGGTGGCCTTGGCGGTGTCTCCGGACGACGTGGCCTGGTCGGCCAGGGTCAGGGCCTGGCGCACATTGACCTGCAGTTTTTCGATGTCCGCCAGCTGCCGGTTGAGCCGCATCTCCAGCTGACGCTGGTTGCCGATCACCTGGGCGGCCTGCTGCGTCAGGGCCTGATGGGTGCGCTGCGCTTCCTCGATGGCCTGCTGAATCTGGACTTTGGGGTCGGCGTGCTCGTCAATTTTCGCGTTGAACAACGCCATGACGTACTTCCACGCTTTGACGAACGGATTGGCCATTGCTTAGCTCCGCCTTCGCTACTTGTGGGCCCGGTGGGCCTTGGGTAGAGCCCTGCTGGGCTCGTGCTCACCCTGCCGCTCAATTTAGTGGCGAGCTCAGGCCACCGCCAGAGACGCCACCGGCGGAATGACGACCTTGGTGCCGGGGTCGATGGTGGAACCGCTTGCCACGGCGGTCGGCTCACCAGTCGGCTCGCTGTGCACGGCGCGTTCCTCGCCCGCCATCCGCTCCCCGGCGTCGGTGAGGACCGTCGACAGCGGGACCTCCAACGCATCGCAGATCGCGTTGAGCAGCTCGCTGGAGGGCTCCTTGCGGCCGCGCTCCACTTCGGACAGGTACCCGAGGCTCACCCGAGCCGCATCTGACACCTCGCGCAACGTCCGTCCCTGCGTCGTCCGGGCCAGGCGCAACACGTCGCCGATGACCTCGCGCACCAATGGCGGCATTCCCGCTCTCCTTTGTCCCGGTTCATTCCAGTCAGGCCTGCTCGACACGAGCTCACTAGGTCAACGCCGGCACCGGTGGCCTAGTTCCCAATCAGTTCCCGCTCAGCCCGTCGTCTGGCGAACTGCCCTGACGGTCGACGCCACGTAGTCGATGCCCGTCACCACGGTGAGCACGATCGCCGCCGCCATCACCACTGAAGCCACCACCAGGAACGGTCCCGAGAGCGGTAGCACGAACAACCCGATCGCCAGCGCCTGCACCACGGTCTTGACCTTGCCGCCCCAGCTGGCCGGAATGACGCCGCGACGAATCACCGCCAACCGCAACAGGGTCACCCCGACCTCGCGAGTCAGGATGACCACGGTGACCCACCACGGGAGGTCCCCAAGCATCGACAATCCGATCACCGCCGACCCGATCAGCGTCTTGTCGGCGACCGGATCGACGAACGCGCCGAATTCGGTCGCCATACCGTAGTTGCGGGCCAGCAGGCCGTCCAGCCGGTCGGTGATCATGGCGATCGTGAAAATCACGAAAGCGACTATGCGCCCGACGATTTGGTGGCCATCCCCGGCGAACAGCGCGAGCAAAAAGATCGGGACCAGCACCAGCCGCAACAACGTGAGGATGTTCGCGAGATTGGCGATCCGGGCACGCCGCACCAACGGAGGTGTTTGCGGCTGCCCCGACACGGCAACAGAATAACGGTTGACCAGCGCAGGCGTCCCCAATGTCAATACTGTTGACCCGTGACCGAAAGCCAACAGGATCGCCAACCGGTGGTCCGGCGCGCGCGAACATCCGATGTGCCCGCGATCAAACAACTCGTCGACACCTACTCAGGAAAGATCCTGCTGGAAAAGAACCTGGTGACGCTCTACGAGGCCGTTCAGGAGTTCTGGGTGGCCGAACTCGCGGGAGAGGTGGTGGGTTGCGGGGCGCTGCACGTGTTGTGGTCCGACCTCGGCGAGATCCGCACCGTCGCCGTCGACCCGGCGGCGACCGGGCGCGGCGTCGGCCACGCGATCGTCAACCGGCTGCTCGAAGTCGCCCGCGAACTGCAGTTGCAGCGGCTGTTCGTGCTGACCTTCGAAACCGAGTTCTTCGGCAAGCACGGGTTCAGCGAGATCGAGGGCACGCCGGTCACCGCCGAGGTGTTCGAGGAGATGTGCCGCTCCTACGACATCGGTGTCGCCGAATTCCTGGACCTGAGCTACGTCAAGCCGAACATCCTGGGCAATACCCGGATGCTGCTGCTGCTCTGATTACTCGCCGGGCTCACTCGTCTTGGAGGTCGGATCCGCCCGCGGAGCCCCGGATCGCGGTCAACGTCGCCGCCAGCTCGTCGGGCTTGACCAGCACGTCACGCGCCTTGGATCCCTCGCTGGGCCCCACGATGCCGCGCGTCTCCATCAGGTCCATCAGGCGGCCCGCCTTGGCGAAGCCGACGCGCAGCTTGCGCTGCAGCATCGAGGTGGAGCCGAATTGGCTGGACACCACCAGCTCGACGGCCTGCAGGAACACGTCCATGTCGTCGCCGATGTCCGGGTCGACGTCGGTGCGCTCGCTGGTGGGCTTGGCCGTGGTCACCCCGTCGGTGTATTCGGGTTCGGCCTGATCCTTGCAGGCGGCGACGACGGCGTGGATCTCCTCGTCGGTGATGTACGCCCCCTGCAACCGCAGGGGCTTGCTGGCGCCCATCGGCAGGAACAGGCCGTCGCCCATCCCGATCAGCTTCTCCGCGCCCGCCTGGTCCAGGATCACCCGGCTGTCGGTGAGCGACGACGTCGCGAACGACAGCCGGGCCGGCACGTTGGTCTTGATGAGCCCGGTCACCACGTCCACCGACGGCCGCTGGGTGGCCAGCACCAGGTGGATGCCCGCGGCCCGGGCCTTCTGGGTGATCCGCACGATAGCGTCCTCGACGTCGCGCGGCGACGTCATCATCAGGTCGGCCAGCTCGTCGACGATCGCCACGACATACGGGTACGGGCGGTACTCCCGCTGGCTGCCCAGCGGCGTCGTGATGGCACCCGATCGCACCTTGGCGTTGAAGTCGTCGATGTGACGCACCCGCGACGCCTGCATGTCCTGGTAGCGCTGTTCCATCTCCTCGACCAGCCACGCCAGCGCGGCCGCGGCCTTCTTCGGCTGCGTGATGATCGGGGTGATCAGATGCGGAATGCCTTCGTACGGCGTCAGTTCCACCATCTTCGGGTCGATCAGGATCATCCTGACCTCCTCCGGGGTGGCCCGGGTCAACAGCGATACCAGCATGGAGTTGACGAAGCTCGACTTGCCGGAACCCGTGGAGCCGGCCACCAGCAGGTGCGGCATCTTGGCCAGGTTGGCCGAGATGAAATCGCCCTCGATGTCCTTGCCCAGCCCGATCACCAGCGGGTGGTGGTCGCGGCGGGTCGACGGCGCGGTGAGCACGTCGGCCAGGCGCACCATTTCGCGATCGGTGTTGGGCACCTCGATGCCGACGGCCGACTTGCCGGGGATCGGCGCCAGCATGCGGACGCTCTCGGTGGCCACGGCGTAGGCGATGTTCTTCTGCAGCGCGGTGATCTTCTCCACCTTGACGCCGGGGCCCAGCTCGACCTCGTAGCGCGTCACGGTGGGGCCGCGGGTGCAGCCGGTGACGGCCGCGTCGACCTTGAACTGCGTGAGCACCTCGCCGATCGCGGTGGCCATCTGGTTGTTGGCCGCGCTGCGCTTTTTGGGGGGATCGCCGGTGACCAGCAGGTCCAGGGACGGCAGCGTGTAGGGGCCCTCGACGACGCGGTCGGTGACCTGGGGCTGCTTGCGGGAGCCGCGGCGGGCGCGCGCTTTGGCGGGTTCGAAGGCCGGTTCGGGCACCGTGGGGGTTTCGTCGTACACGTCGTCGCCGGCGCCCTCCGACGACCATGCCTGTGCTTCTGGGTCGAACGGTGGCTCGTCGTTGTCGAACTGGTCGTCGAACTCGTCGGCGTAGTCATAGGCGGACTCGTCGTAGTCACCGTCGTCGTCGATCAGCCGGGTGCCGAACGTGGCCCGAATCATGTCGGGCAATTCGCGGATGGTGGTCCCGGTCAGGAGCAACAGGCCGAACATGAAGCCGATGAACAACAGCGGCGCGGCGATCCAGGCCGTCAGGCCGTCCGACAACGGACCACCGATGGCGAAGCCGATGAATCCCGCTGCGCGCCTGCGCAATTCGGGATCCTGCGGGGAGCCGGACCACAGGTGGCGCAGGCCGAGGACCGACAGGGCGATCAGACTCGCGCCGAGTATCAGCCTGGGCCGCGCATCGGGGTTGGGCTGGGTGCGCATCAGCGCCACCGCGACGCCGCCCAGGACCACCGGCAGCGCCAGGACGGCCGACCCGATGAACGTCCGGAGCACCACGTCGACCCACGCGCCGATCGGCCGGGCGGCGTCGAACCACGAGCTGGCGGCGACGACGACGGCCAGACCGAGCAGAACCAGCGCGATGCCGTCACGGCGATGCCCCGCGTCGATGTCGCGGGCCCGCCCAATCGACCGCGCCGCGCCGCCGGTGCCGCGCGCCGCCATCAACCAGGTGGCGCGCATGGCCCGGCCGCAGGTCAGCCCCGCGGCGACCAGCACCGACGGGTTGCGCCGTTTGGCGGGTCTACCCGGCCGCCGGCGGGGTGCGGCTGGTCGCGCACTTCGGGACCTGCCCCGCGAAGGGGCCTTTGACCTGCTCGTTCGGCTTCGTGAGCGGGCCGCGGTCTTACTAGCCATGGTGGCCAGGGTAGTCGTAAAGACATCATCTGCACCACCCGCCACACTGGTAACGGCGATCCTCTCCGATCCGCTCCCTCGGGCGCCGCAGCGGCCCCCGGAACGCGTGGGTAGGGTGACGAACGGTGATCAAAGTCACGCCGCTCCCCGCCCTGCCCAGGAGGCCCTAGCATGCCCGTCGTCGTCGTCGCCACCATGACCGTCAAACCCGAATCGGTCGACACCGTCCGCGACATCCTCACCAGCGCCGTCGAAGAGGTGCACGACGAGCCGGGCTGCCAGTTGTACTCGCTGCACGAAACGGGTGAGACGTTCGTGTTCGTCGAGCAATGGGCCGACCCCGAGGCGCTCAAGGCGCACAGCACCGCCCCCGCCATCGGCAAGATGTTCGCGGCGGCCGGCGAGCACCTGGCCGGGGCGCCGGACATCAAGATGCTGCAGCCGGTGCCCGCGGGCGATCCGGACAAAGGGCAACTGCGCAAGTGACCGGCGCGGGCCGGCCCCTGGAGGGCCCACTGACGGGCAGGGTCGCGCTCATCACCGGCGCCGCGCGCGGTCAGGGCCGCGCGCATGCGGTACGGCTGGCCGCCGACGGCGCGAATGTGATCGCGGTAGACCTGTGCGCGCAGATCGACAGTGTCCCCTATCCGCTGGCCACCCCGCAGGATCTGGCGGACACCGTCAAGCTCGTCGAGGACATCGGGGCGCGCATCGTCGCCAGACAGGGCGATGTCCGCGATCGCGAATCGCTTTCGGCCGCAGTGCAGGCCGGCCTTGACGAGTTCGGCCGCCTCGACATCGTGGTGGCCAACGCCGGCATCGCCCCCATGCAGTCCGGCGGCGACGGCTGGCGCGACGTCATCGATGTCAACCTCACCGGCGTGCACCACACCGTTGAGGCCGCGATACCGACGATGATCTCCCAGGGCAGCGGCGGTTCGATCGTGCTGATCAGTTCGGCCGCCGGCCTCGCCGGCATCGGCAGTGCCGACCCCGGCTCCATCGGCTACGCCGCGGCCAAACACGGTATGGTCGGGTTGATGCGTGTATACGCCAATTTGCTTGCCCGCCACAATATCCGGGTTAACTCGATACATCCGTCCGGTGTCGACACCCCGATGATCAACAACGAGCACACCCGGCGGTGGCTCGCCGACCTCGTCGCGCAGTCCGATTCACCGCCGGACATGGGCAATGCGCTGCCGGTGCAGGTGTTGGCGCCCGCCGACATCGCCGACGCGGTGGCGTGGCTGGTGTCCGATCAGGCTCGCTACCTCACCGGCGTCGCGTTGCCGGTAGATGCCGGCTACTTGAACAAGCGATAGTCATGGCGCGAAACCCCGTGGCGCAGACCGCCTTCGGCCCGATGGTATTGGCGGCCGTGGAACAGAACGAACTGCCCGGGCAGCGGCTGGTCGACGACGATCTCGCGGGCCTATTCCTGCCGGCTCCGCTGCGCTGGCTCGTCGCCGCCACCCGCGCCGCCCCGATCCGCCGCCTGATGATCCGTGGATCGGAGTTCACCGGCCCCGGGTTGTGGGTGAACATGGCCTGCCGCAAGCGTTTCATCGCCGACAAGCTTGCCGAAGCGCTCAGTGACAACCAGGCCATCGACGCCGTCGTCATCCTCGGCGCCGGATTGGACACCCGCCCCTACCGGCTGACGCGGCGGGTGCGGATGCCGGTCTTCGAGGTGGACCTGCCGGTCAACATCGCCCGCAAGGCCAAGACGGTCCGGCGGGTGCTTGGCGAGCCGCCGCTGTCGGTTCGGTTGGTGGCACTGGACTTCGAGCGCGATGACCTGCTCACGTCGTTGGCCGAGCACGGCTATCGCACGGATTACCGTGCCTTCTTCATCTGCGAGGGCGTCACCCAGTACCTCACCGAAGACGGTGTCCGGCGAACCCTCGAGGGACTGCGCGCGGCGGCGCCGGGCAGCCGATTCGTGTTCACCTATGTCCGGCGGGACTTCATCGACGGGACGAACCTGTACGGCACCCGGACGCTGTACCGCAATGTCCGCGAGCGTCATCAGCTTTGGCACTTCGGTCTGCAGCCCGACGACGTCGCCGCGTTCATAGGCGAATACGGGTGGCGGCTGGTGGAGCAGGCCGGGCCGGACGAATTCGTCCAGCGCTACGTGGAGCCCACCGGCCGCAAGCTCCCGGCATCACAGCTGGAGTGGTCGGTGTACGCGGAGAAGCTCTAGACGGAGAAGATCCAGCCGCGACACATAAACGTCTGCGACGACACGCCGAGGAACGCCGCAGCAGTTTATATTTCGCGGTTATGTTTCGCGGGTATATTTCGCGGGCGCCGCTAGACCTCGATGACGGTCGGCACGATCATCGGCTGGCGGCGATAGGTTTCGCCCACCCATTTGCCGACGGTGCGGCGCACCGCCTGCGCGATGCGGGTCGGGTCGGTCACGTCGGCGGCAACCAGCGATTCCAGCTCCGCCTCCACCTTGCGGGCGGCGGGCTCGAGTGCCTTGGGATCCTCGGAGAATCCGCGCGAATGTAGTTGCGGCGCCGCCACCGGACGCCCCGTGCCGCGCTTGACCACCACAGTCACGGCGACGAAACCCGAAGACAGAATGAGCCGTTCGCCCAGGGTGATGTCGCCGACATCGCCGGTGATCAGACCGTCGACGAACATCTGGCCCACCGGCACCGCGCCCGCGATGGAAGCCTTGCCCGCCACCAGGTCGACGCTGACGCCGTTCTCGGCCAACAGGATCGACTCCGGCGGCACGCCGGCGCGCGCCGCCAGCTTGGCATTGGCGCGCAGCATGCGCCAGGTGCCGTGGACCGGCATCACGTTGCGCGGCCGCACCCCGTTGTACAGGAACAACAGCTCGCCGGCGTAGGCATGGCCCGAAACATGAACTCGCACTTGCTGATTGGTGACCACCCGGGCCCCGATCTTGGCCAGCGAGTCGATGACACCGTAGACGGCTTCCTCGTTGCCCGGGATCAGCGACGACGACAGGATGATCAGGTCACCGGCGGTCAGCGTGATGCTGCGATGCTCGCCGCGTGACATCCGCGACAACGCCGACATCGGCTCGCCCTGGGTGCCGGTGGTGATCAGCACAACCTGGTCGGGCGCCATCATCTCGGCAGCGGAGATGTCGATTACGTCGGAATCGTCCACCCGCAGGAAGCCCAGCTCGCGGGCGATGCCCATGTTGCGCACCATGGATCGCCCGACGAACGACACCCGCCGCCCAAGGGCCACCGCGGCGTCGATGATCTGTTGCACCCGATCCACGTTGGAGGCGAAACAGGCCACGATGACCCGCCCGTCGGCGCCCCTGATCAGGCGGTGCAGGGTCGGACCGACTTCGCTTTCCGACGGCCCGACGCCGGGTATCTCGGAGTTGGTCGAGTCACACAAGAAAAGGTCCACGCCCGCGTCGCCGAGCCGGGACATGCCGGGAAGGTCGGTGGGGCGGCCGTCCAGCGGCAGCTGGTCGAGCTTGATGTCGCCGGTGTGCAGGACGGTTCCCGCGCCGGTGTAGACCGCGATGGCCAGCGCGTCGGGGATGGAGTGGTTGACGGCGAAGTATTCGCACTCGAAGACCCCGTGCCGGGTGCTTTGCCCCTCTTTGACCTCGACGAAGGCCGGCTTGATGCGGTGCTCGCGGCATTTTGCGGCGACCAGCGCCAGCGTGAACTTCGAGCCGACGACGGGGATGTCGGGCCGCAGCTTGAGCAGAAAAGGGATCGCGCCGATGTGGTCTTCGTGCGCATGGGTCAGCACCAGCGCCTCGATGTCGTCGAGCCGGTCTTCGATGTGGCGCAGGTCCGGCAGGATCAGGTCGACGCCGGGCTCGTCGTGGGTGGGAAACATCACGCCGCAGTCGATGATCAGCAGTCGGCCCAGGTGCTCGAAAACCGTCATGTTGCGGCCGATTTCGCTGATGCCGCCCAGCGCGGTGACCCGCAGCCCACCCGTGGTCAGCGGACCTGGTGGGCTGAGGTCTACATCCACTTGCGGGCCACCCTCACTTCTCGCTCATCGGAGCACTCATCGGAGCACCGATGCCGCCCGCATATCGGCGGCGAGCGCCTCGCTCTGTTCCGGTGTTGCCGCCATCTGTGGCAGTCGCGGATCGCCGACGTCGAAACCCTGCAGGCGCAGGCCGGCCTTGGACAGCGTCACCCCGCCCAGCCGGCTCATGGCATCGCAGAGCGGGGCGACCAGGACGTTGATCTTGCGAGCGGTGGCGACGTCTCCGGAGTTGAAGGCGGACAACAACTCTCGCAGTTGGCCCGCCGCGACGTGCGAGATCACGCTGATGAAGCCGGTGGCACCCATTGCCAGCCAGGGCAGGTTCAGTGCGTCGTCGCCGGAGTAGTAGGCCAGCCCCGTCTCGGCGATGATCTGACCGCCGCTGTGCAGGTCGCCCTTGGCGTCTTTGACGCCGACGATGTTCGGGTGCGCGGCCAGCGCGCGGAGGGTGTCGGGCTCGATCGGAACCACCGAGCGCGGGGGAATGTCGTAGAGAAGCACCGGCAGGTCGGTCGCGTCGGCGACGGCGGTGAAGTGTGCGTGCAGCCCGGACTGCGGCGGCTTCGAGTAGTACGGGGTGACCACGAGAAGGCCATGGGCGCCTTCGGCCGCGGCGGCCTTGGCTAGGCGGATGCTGTGCGCGGTGTCGTAGGTGCCGGCGCCGGTGATCACACGGGCGCGGTCTCCCACGGCCTCCAGCACGACTCGCAACAGCTCGCGCTTCTCGTCGTCGGTGGTGGTCGGCGACTCGCCGGTGGTACCGGAAATCACCAGGCCGTCGCACCCCGCGTCCACCAGGCGGTTCGCCAGCCGCGCCGCCGCGATCGTGTCGAGCGAGCCGTCGGCGCCGAAGGGCGTGACCATCGCTGTTAGCAGAGTTCCCAGGCGTGCCGGGGCGTCGAATCCGACGGTACTCACGGTGTTCAGGCTACCTGGCGGCGGCAAGCTTTTTAGCACCTACCGGCCCGGTTGTGTCCCCGTGCGCCGCTTCAGGCTTCACCCTTCACGCTTCGGTCGCCAGCGGGCTGGTGGCGACCTCGGAGCCGTCGGAGAGGGTGGAGACCTCGAAGTCGGCGAACACAGCGGGCGCGACGGCGGCGAGCTGGCGCAGACACTCGATGGCCAGCCGGCGGATTTCGACGTCGGCGTGCTCGCTGGCCCGCATGGCGATGAAATGCCGCCAGGCGCGGTAGTTCCCGGTCACCACGATGCGGGTTTCGGTGGCGTTGGGCAGCACCGCGCGCGCGGCCTGACGCGCCTGCTTGCGGCGCAGGGCTCCCATCTTTTCGGTGGGCTGGCCCGTTGCGAACTTGGCCTCCAGCCTGGCCAGCAGGTCGGCGTAGGTGGCCCGGCCAGCATCGGCCGCGGCGGCGAGGATCCGCTGGAGTTCCGGATCGTCCTCCATGCCCGGCGGCACGACGACCCGCGACTCCTTTTCCGGGACGTAGCGCTGCGAGAGCTGCGAGTACGAGAAGTGCCGGTGCCTGATCAGCTCGTGCGTACACGACCGCGAGATGCCGGTGATGTAGAACGAGACGCTCGCGTGTTCGAGCACCGAAAAGTGGCCGACGTCGATGATGTGCTTGATGTAGCCGGCGTTGGTCGCGGTCTTCGGGTTGGGCTTGGACCAGCTCTGGTAGCAGGCTCGCCCGGCGAACTCGACCAGCGCGGCGCCGCCGTCGGCGTCGGTGGTCCATGGCACGTCGGGGGGCGCCAGGAATTCGGTCTTGGCGATCAGTTGCACGCGCAGCGGCGCGGTCTCGGCCACGGCGCTCACCTTAGCCGGGCCATCAGCCGACCCGCTTGGAAGCCGAGCGCAGGTCGCCGGCCAGGTTGCCCCGGGTGGACACGCTGAACCCGCCCAGGCCCAGCCACGAGGCCATGGACCGAAGTTCGCCGGCAAGCGCCGCGGCAACGCGCCCGCGCGCCACGTCGGGCTCGGCGAACGCGCCCACCACGCGCAGCGCATCCGCGGCGCGGTCGGCCTTGAGGTCGACCCGCGCGACGAGCCGGCCGTCCAGCAGCAACGGCCACACGTAATAGCCGAACTGGCGCTTGGCCGCCGGCGTGTAGATCTCGATGCGGTAGTGGAAGCCGAACAGCCGCTCGACCCGGGGCCGGAAGAAGATCAACGGGTCGAACGGGCACAGCAGCGCGGTGCCGCGGTCATGGCGCGGCACCGACCGGCCCGCCCGCAGGTACGCCGGCGCGGACCAGCCGTCGACGTCGACCCGCTCGATCTCGCCAGCGGCCAGCAGGTCGGCGATCGCGGGCTTGACCTGCTGCGCGGACAGCCGGAAGTAGTCGCGCAGGTCTGTCTCGGCGGCCACACCCAGCGCGGTGGCGGCACGCAGCGTGAGCTCGCGGACGGCCTCGTCGTCGTCGACCTCGCGCGCCAGCACCTCCGGCGGCAGCACCCGTTCCACCAGGTCGTAGTGGCGGGCGAAGCCGACCCGGGTGGCGGTGGTGAGCACCCCGGCGGAAAACAGTGCCTCGGCCACCCACTTCGTGTCGCTGCGAGTCCACCAGGTGCCCTTCTTGCGGCGCGGCGCGAGGTACACAGAGGCCAGATGCGCCTCGATCTGCCCGGCGGTGCTGGGCCCCAGCTCCGCAACCGCGGCGACGACGTCGTCGGCGAGTTGCGGATTGGCCTGCAACGCCTCGAGAAACCGGTGGGGGCCCCAGCGGCCATGCCGATACTGACGCATCCGCCAGCGCAGCAGCGGCCAGTCTTCGACGGCCATCAGCGCGGCCTCGTGGGCCCAGTATTCGGCCAGCAATCGTGATGAACGCGGGCCCCACGCCGCGCGGTCCAGCACGTCGCGGTCGTAGGGGCCGAGTCGGCTGAACACCGGCGCATAATGGGCGCGCACCGCGACCGACACCGAATCCAGTTGCAGCACTTGGATTCTCGATATCAGACGCTTCAGATGCGCCCGGGTGATCGCGCCGCGGGGCGGCGGCTCGTTAAATCCTTGGGCCGCAACGGCTATCCGCCGGGCTTGGGCGCCCGTCAGCCTGGGAGACACGGCGCCGAGAATACTGGCCGCGCCTCTAGTGGGTTGACCCCGCGCCGACCTTCCCGTCCAGCGGCACCACGGAGCTCGTCTCGTGGCTTGTCTCTGGGCTCCCCTCCGACGGGTTGTCCCGTTCTTGGTACGCCGCCTCGAGCGCTCCCGGAACCGCTTCCAGATCGCGGTAGACCCCCATCAGGTGCTCCAGGATCTTGATCCGTTGCTGACTCGCCACGTCCACGGCCCGCCGGGCCTCGTCACGATCCCGGTCGGCTCGCTGCTTCGCGTCGGCGAGGAGCTGCTCGCGCGCCCGCTCGGCGTCGTCGCGCAGGGTGGCCAGTTCGGCCTCGAGCTTTTCCTTGGTTTCCTGGTATTCGGCTTCCAGGGCTTTTTGCTGCGCAGCCATGTCGGCGAGCATCTCGTCGCGCCGTCGCCGCGTGGCCTCGGCCTCCGCCTCCGCCGCCGCGATCAGCGCTTCCGCCTCGGTCTTCGCCTCGGCCTGCATCTCGGAAACCTCGTCGACCGCGCGCCGCAGCATCTTCGCCATCCGCTTTTGCATCGCGTGCGGCGAGGGTGAGGTGTCGGTGAGGACGGCGACCTCCTTGCGCAGCGCGGCCGTTTCGTCGCCGGATTCCCGCAGCCGGGCCCGCAGGCTCTCGACGTCGTCGAGTAGCAGCTTCTGCTTGGTGGTCAGCACCTCGATGTGGGCGTCGACGGCGGCCGGGTCGTAGCCGCGGAACATGCGGGTGAATGTCTTTGCGGGTTCGGTTATCACTGCCAATTCCCCTCCTGAAAACTCCTGGAAACACGGTCAGACCGACCCCCGGTCGAGTATGTCAGGTCAGCCCATGGGCGCGGACACGTGCACTCATTGCCGAGAGTAGCTGTGAAACCGGTAGCGCAGCCCGGTGCGGCTGAGCTTCCACTCGCCCGTGCGGGCCGCCCATTCGTCGTCGAGCACCGGGGCCAGCGCGTCCTCGTCGTCGCGGGGCAGATCGATCTCGACCTCGGTCACCTCACAGCGGGTGGCATGAGGCAGCCCGAGCAGGTAGATCTGTGCCCCGCCGATCACCCACGTCTCGGGCTCGCTGTCTGCGAGGGCACACGCCGCGTCCAGCGAACCGACGACTTCGGCTCCGTCCAATTTGAAGTCGCTCTGGCGGGACAAGACGATATTTCTGCGGCCGGGCAACGGCCGAACCCTGGCCGGCAGCGAGTCCCAGGTGCGACGGCCCATCACCACGGCGTGGCCCATGGTGACCTGTTTGAAGCGAACCAGGTCTTCGGGCACCCGCCAGGGGATGTCGCCGCCGCGCCCGATCACACCGGACGTCGACTGGGCCCACACCAGGCCCAGGCCAGCGCGCGTCATACAGCGACGGGAGCTTTGATCGCTGGATGCGGATCGTAATTCTTCACGACGACGTCGTCGTAGGTGTAATCGAAGATCGAATCCCTTTTGGCCAGAACGAGTTCCGGGTACGGCCGGGGCTCGCGACCGAGCTGCAGCCGCACCTGTTCGACGTGGTTGTCGTAGATGTGGCAGTCGCCGCCCGTCCAGACGAACTCGCCGACCGCAAGTCCGGCCTGGGCGGCCATCATGTGGGTCAGCAGCGCATAGCTGGCGATGTTGAACGGCACACCGAGAAACAGGTCCGCGCTGCGTTGGTAGAGCTGGCAGCTCAGCCTCCCGTCGGCCACGTAGAACTGGAAGAACGCGTGGCACGGCGGCAGCGCCATCTGCGAGATTTCGCCGACGTTCCAGGCCGACACGATGATCCGCCGCGAGTTCGGGTCGGTGCGCAGCAGGTGCAGCGCGGCGCTGATCTGGTCGATGTGCTCACCGGTAGGGGTGGGCCAAGATCGCCACTGCACACCGTAGATCGGGCCGAGATCGCCTGTGCTGTCAGCCCATTCGTCCCAGATGGTTACCCCGTGCTCGTGCAGCCAGTTGACGTTGGACTCGCCGCGCAAGAACCACAGCAACTCGTAGACCACCGATTTGAAATGCACCTTCTTGGTGGTCAGCAGCGGAAAGCCGGCCGACAGGTCGTAGCGCAACTGCTGACCGAACAGGCTGCGGGTTCCGGTGCCGGTGCGATCCGATTTGGCCGCGCCCCGCTCGAGCACCACGCGCAGCAGGTCCTCGTAGGGCGTTGGAATCGGCACGCGGCCAGCTTAGCGGCGATCGCAAGCGCGCGGTGGGGGCACCTCCCGCTTGCGGGGGACCGGGCGCGGCGGGTCGACGCCAAAAAATTACGTCTCGACCCGCGGAGTAGAACGGAGGGCATGCCGAGCATTGAAGACACCGTCACCACCGAAGACGGCAGCTGCGCCGTCCACCTGTTCACGCCCGACGGCCCGGGACCCTGGCCCGGCGTGGTGATGTTCCCGGACGCCGGGGGCGTCCGGGACACCTTCCACCAAATGGCGGCCAAGCTCGCCGGGTTCGGCTACGCGGTGCTGCTTCCGGATGTGTACTACCGCAACGGCGATTGGGCCCCGTTCGACATGGCCACCGTGTTCGCCGACGAACGGGAACGCAGGCGCCTGTTCTCGATGATCGGCAGCATCACCCAGGACAAGATGGCCGCCGACGCCGGCGCCTTCTTCGACTACCTGGCCGCTCGCCCCGAGGTGTCCGGAGAGCGATTCGGAGTGTGCGGCTATTGCATGGGCGGGCGGACGTCGCTGGTGGTGGCCGGCCGCGTTCCGGACCGGGTCGGGGCCGCGGCGTCCTTCCACGGTGGCGGCTTGGTGAGCGACGCGGCGGACAGCCCGCACCTGCTGGCCGACCGGATGAGCGCCACTGTCTATGTCGGTGGCGCCGAGAACGACGCATCGTTCACGGCCGATCACGCCGAGCAGCTGGACAAGGCGCTGACGGCGGCCGGCGTGGCCCACACCATCGAGTGGTACTCGGCGGCTCATGGCTTCGCCGTCCCGGACAACCCGCCCTATGCCCCCGCGGCCGACGAACGGCACTGGGCGGCGATGACGGACCTGTTCGCCTCGGCGCTACCGCGCTAACTCCCCGGGGTCTGGTGGGGCCAGATGTTTGCTGCGACACAGCGACAATAGGTGTCGCCAGCAAATGGATTCGGCGCCAGCTAATAAAGTGCCCTAGCAAAAACAACGCGATACCATGCGGCCCACGGCAATCAATTATGCACGTGGCTAATAGCAAATCCGGCTGCAGAAATATGGACTTCACCGCCAGGGATACCCTAGCATTTGCTGCCAGCGGTATGGGTTGGGAGGGAGCTCTACCCCGTCGGGGACAGGGCCCGCGTATTGACGGAGTGAGCCGTGGCTACGGACGGTCCCACGACTGTGGGCGGTGAACGCATCGAGCGCCGGCGCCCGAAGCGGCCCGGCCGGTTGCCCATCGAAACGCTGCAGGATATGCCCGCGCTGGTCGTCTTGCAGCGGCTGCCGGCGCCGGCCCTGGCGGTCGATCGGGCCGGAACCATCCTCTTCGCCAACGCGGCGTTCTGCGACATGGTGGGCTATTCGTCGAACGACGAGCTGCCGACGAATTTCGACGACGTCTTTCGGAGCCTGCCGGCGGACGACCGCTGGATCGCGCTCGTTGGCACCGACGGTCCGCGGCTGGTCGAGCTGCGGCACGAGGAGGGCCACGCGGTGTGGGCCAGCATGAGCAAGTCGGCCATGCGGCGCCGTGACGACACGGTCGCGCTGGTCAGCTTCCATGACCTCACCGAAGAACTATGGCTGTGCAGTAAAGCCCTCGAACTACCGCATGAAGCGTTGGCCCGAACGTCGCGGGGCGTCTTCCGAAGCGGGGCGAGCTAGCCCGCCGGCAGGTCCACCAGCTCACCCAGTCGGGCCCGGTGACGATAGGCGGAGCCGAAAGCCAACTGGTCACTCTTGGCCCGCTTGAGGTACAGGTGCGCCGGATACTCCCACGTCATCCCGATACCGCCGTGCAGCTGCACGCACTCCTCCGCGGCGTGCACCGCGATTCCGCTGCAGTAGGCCTGCGCGAGGGCCGCGGCGATGCCCGCGTCTTCGTCGCCGCGGGCGCGGGTGTCCGCCGCGTAGCGGGCCACCGCCGTCGCCGAACCGACCTCGAACCACAGATCGGCAAGCCGGTGCTTGATCGCCTGATAGGAGCCGATGGCGCGGCCAAATTGCTTGCGCTGCTTGGTATAAGCCAGCGTGGTGTCGAAGCACCACTGCGCCACCCCGAGTTGCTCCGACGCCAGCAGCGCCGCGCCGGTCTGCAGCGCCTCAGTCACGGCCCCGTCCGCCTCCCGGTCGGCCGGCCCGACCCGCGAGGACGGCGCCGCCGAGAACCGAACGTTCGCAAGGGGTCTCGTCATGTCCAGGGCCAGCAGCGGCGACACCTCGACGCCGTCGGCGGCGGCGGAGGCGGTGTGCAGTTCGAGCCCGTCGGGACCGGCAACCGGCACCACCAGCACATCGGCCTCGGCGGCGCCCGCGACGCTGGTGACCGACCCATGCAGCCCGTCGTCGCCGAGGCCGACCCCGGCGATCGGATCGCCCGGGGCCGTCGACAGCGGCACCGCCAGCGCCGCGGTGACCGAACCCTGCGCAAGCTCGGGCACCGTCTCGGTGTCGCCGGCCCCCAACAGCGCGACCGTGGCCAGCACCGCGCTGGACAGGAACGGCACCGGCGCGACGGCCCGGCCGATCTCCTCCATGACGACGGCGGCCTCGCGGGCACCCGCGCCGGCGCCGCCGAGGGACTCGGGCACCAGCAACGCGGCCACCCCGAGGTCGGCGGCCAGCGTCCGCCATAGGGCCGAAAAGTCTTGCGGCGCTTGGTCGTATGCCCGGGCCACCGTCTCGGGCGGGCAGCGGTCGGCGAACAGGTGGCGCACGCTGTCGCGCAGGGCGTCCTCGGTGTCGGAGTACAGCAAGTCGCCGGTGCTCATCGGTCCAGGTCCTTCCAGGCGACGTCCTTGTCGACGCGGTGTTCGCCCGGCAGGCCGAGGATCCGCTCGGAGATGGTGTTGCGCAGGATCTCCGAGGTGCCGCCCTCGATCGAGTTGCCGCGCGCGCGCAGGTAGCGATATCCGGGCTCGCGACCGACCAGGTCGACCGTCTCGGGTCGGCGCATGGTCCAGTCGTCGTAGCGCAGCCCCGCTTCGCCGTGCAGTTCGATCTCGAAACCCGAAATGGCTTGCGCCAGTTTGGCGAAGGCCACCTTCATGCCGGCACCTTCCGGACCGGGCTGACCGGCGACGGCCTGCTGCCGCAGCCGTTCACCGGCCAGGCGAAGGACTTCAGCGTCGACCCACAACCGCATCAGCTCGTCGTGCATCGCGGGGTTGCGCAGTTCGGGCTTTTCTCGCCAGGCTTTGGTTACCTTGCCGATGTGGCCGCCTTCGCGCGGGACACCGGCGCGGGTACCGATCGCGACCCGCTCGTTGTTGAGCGTGGTGGTCGCAACCCGCCAGCCGCCGCCCTCCGGGCCTAGCCGATTCGCATCCGGCACCCGGACGTCGGTGAGGAACACCTCGTTGAACTCCGCCTCGCCGGTGATCTGGCGCAGCGGCCGGACGTCGACGCCGGGTTGCGTCATGTCGCACAGGAAGTACGTCAGGCCAAAGTGTTTGGGTACCGTCGGGTCGGTGCGGGTGACCAGGATCGCCATGTTCGCGTGCTGCGCCTGCGATGTCCACACCTTCTGCCCGTTGACAATCCAGTCGTCCCCGTCGCGCACCGCGCGCGTGGCCACCCCGGCCAGGTCCGATCCGGCACCCGGCTCGCTGAATAGCTGGCAGTAGATCTGCTCCCCAGTGAACAACGGGCGCAGGAACTTTCGCTTCTGTTCGTCGGTCCCGAACGCCGCGATCGTCGGTGCTGCCATGCCCATGCCGATGTAGTTCTTGACGGTGCCGCCGACTGGCGCGCCGGCGGCGGCCAGCTTGGCATCGACGAACTCCTGGGCTTTCCGCGGTAAGTCCAGTCCGCCGAAACCCTTCGGCAGGTGCACCCAGGCCAGTCCCGCGTCGTACTGTGCGCCGAGGAATTCCCGCGGGTCACTGGTGGCGGGGTCGTGTTCGTCCAACAGCGCCTGCACCCGCGCGTCCAGGTCGGCGGTGACGTCAGTGACGTCCTGGTAATTCATTGGCGGCGGGGCGCTCATTGCCGGAACCCGAACACCTGGCCGAGCAGCAGACCGCCGTCGATGACCATCGTCTCGCCGGTGATCCAGCTCGCCGCGTCGGAAACCAGGAAGGCGACCGCCCCGGCCACATCGGTTGGCTCACCGATGCGCCCGAGCGCGATCGACGAGGCCAGCGGATCCTCGTGGTCCTTCCACAGCGCCTCGGCGAGCCTGGTGCGCACCACACCGGGCGCGATGGCATTGACCCGCACGCGCGGCGAAAGCTCCAGCGCCAGCTGCTTGGTGACGTGGATCAACGCGGCCTTGGTGGCGTTGTACATACCCATGGCCGGTGATTGATGCAGGCCGCCGATGGACGCGGTGTTGACGATCGCGCCGCCGTGCTCGCCCATCCACGACTTGACGACGAGCGAGGTCCACAGCAGCGGCGCCCAAAGGTTGACGTCGAAGATCTTGGTGAAGCGGGCGTGGTCCTGGTCGATCAGCGGGCCGTACGCGGGATTGGTGCCCGCGTTGTTGATGAGGATGTCGACGCTGCCGAAGCGCTCCAACGTCACGTCGACGCAGCGCCGGGCCGCGTCCTCGTCGACCGCGTGAGCGCCGACGCCCACGGCCTTCTCACCGACTTGCGCCGCGGCCGCCTCGGCGGCCTCCTGCTTTCGGGCCGTGAGCACGACATTGGCGCCGGCGGCCGCCAGCTGCTGGGAAATCGCAAGCCCGATGCCGCGGGAAGCGCCCGTGACTATCGCGGTGCGGCCGGTCAAATCCAGTGAGGTCATGTGATGTGCCTTCTGTCTACTGCACTTCTACTGCACTTCTATTGCGCTTCGTACTGCACTTCGTACTGCACCAAATAATTTTCGTTCGCGATGTTTTGTACACGTGTCGACGTGGTATGCGAGACGCATGTTAGCGAAACTAACTCTCATGAAACCACTGGTGGTAGCCGGGGCAGTCGCCGCGGCGATCGCCGCGGCACCGACGGCAGCTGCTGACGTTTTTGCGGTGGGAGCAGCGACGACGGGGCCGGCGCCCACCCACGTTGTGTTCAAGGACGACCCGGGCGGCGGCGGCTGCGACGCCAACGGCAACTGCGGTTCCGGTGGCCAGAACCAGGGCCCCGGCGGCGGTCCGGGCGGGCAGGGCTGCGTGCCGGGTGTCGGCTGCGGCTCCGGCGGCCAGTTCGCGGGACCCGGCGGCGTACCGGGCGGGCAGGGATGCCTTCCGGGCGTCGGTTGCGGATCCGGTCACGGATAACGGTCACCGATAACCGTTCGGTTCTCGGTCTCCCGGGAGCCTGGTAATCCAGGCCCGGGAGTCCGCAGGATCGATCACGTCGTCGAGTTCGAATGTGGTCGACGACCGCAGCGCTTTGCCATGCTCGTAGGCGGCCGCTACCAGCTTGTCGAATAGTTGCTGACGCTCGACCGGATCGGCTTGGGCGGCGAGCTCCTTGCTGAAGCCGAGCCGCACGGCGCCCTCCAGCCCCATGCCGCCGATTTCTCCGGTCGGCCACGCCACGGTGAATTGTGGCGCGCGGAAGGAGCCGCCGGCCATCGCCATCGCGCCCAGGCCATAACCCTTGCGCAGGATGATCATGCCGAGCGGCACGGTCAGCCGGGCGCCGAGGACGAACATCCGGCCGAATCGCCGGACCGCGGCGTCCTTCTCCGCGTCCGGCCCGACCATGAATCCCGGTGTGTCGCAGAGCGAGATCACCGGCAACCGGAACGAGTCGCACAGCGCCAGGAAGTCGCCGGCCTTGTCGGCCGCCTCGGCGTCGATCGCGCCGCCGAGATGGTGACTGCTGTTGGCCAGCAACCCGTATGCCACACCCTCCACACGAACCAGCGCGGTGACGATCCCGACACCGTAGTCGGGCCGCAGCTCCAGGACCGATCCCTTGTCGACGATCGATTCGATCGCCCGGTGCACGTCGTAGGCGCGTAACCGGTTCTGCGGCACCACATGCCGGGCCAGCCGCGGATCGGGCGCCTCCCACTCCGGGGAGCTGCCCTGGAAGTACGACAGATACTGCTTGGCCAGCGACACCGCGTGCGCCTCGTCGCGGGCGACCAGGCTTACCACGCCGTTGTGCCGCTGGACGTCGATCGGCCCGATCGCCTCCGGCGGGTACACGCCGAGGCCGCCGCCCTCGATCATCGCGGGACCGCCCATCCCGATGTTCGCGTCCGGGGTCGCGATGATCACGTCGCATACCCCCGCGAGCGCGGCGTTGCCCGCGAAGCACCGGCCGGAGACGATCGCCACCAGCGGCACCCGGCCGCTCAGGCCGGCCAGCATCCGGAAGGTCGGAACGTCCAGCCCGGCGGCGCCGCCGACGTCCGTATCCCCGGGTCGCCCACCGCCGCCCTCGGCGAAAAGCACCACCGGCAAGCGCTTTCGGGTAGCCAACTCGAAGACCCGGTCGGTCTTGGCGTGGTTGCGCATGCCCTGCGTGCCGGCCAGCACGGTGTAGTCGTACGACACGACGACGGCCTCGGCTCCCCCGATGGTCGCCACGCCGGCGACCAGGCCGTCGGCCGGGGTGTTGGCGATCAGATCCTCTTCCGAGCGCCGGCTGCGCTGCGCGGCGATGGCCAAGGCGCCGTACTCGACGAAGCTGCCTGCATCGACCAGATCGGCGATGTTCTCCCGTGCGGTGCGGCGGCCTTGCTTGTGCCGCTTGGCAACCGCGGCCTGCCGGCCCTCATCGAGGGTGAGCAGGTGGCGCTCGCGGACCTCGTCGAGGTCGGCGCGGGGCCGATCGAGATCCATTGCGGCCGAGGCGGACTCGCCGGCGCCTGCGGCTCCGGTTCGGGTGAAGACCAGCAACGGGTCTCCGGTGCCGACGACCTGGCCGGGTGTCACCAAGCTGCGCACGGTGGTCAGCGCGTCCGGCGCGACGAGCGCGTGCTCCATCTTCATCGCCTCGAGGACGACAAGCTGGGCGCCGGGGGCGAACTCCACGCCCTCCGGGGCCACCTCGACCACGGTGCCGGCCAGCTGCGCGCGCAGCGCTTCCTCACCCGGATAGAGCTCGACGGTGGCAACACGGGTTTCCTGCTGGCGCGTGCTAGCCGCGGCCGCCAATTCGGGCATCTTTTCGTCGAGGAAACCGGTCGTTACGATACCGGTTTGGATTTCGCTGTCGGACAACAACTCTCGCAAAAACTCGATGTTGGTGCGAACGCCCTCGACGCCGAACTCGCCCAGGGCGGTGCGGGCCTTGCGCACCGCCGCGGCGAACGACGATCCCCGCACATGGGCGACGACCTTGGCCAGCAGCGAGTCGTACCGCGTGTTGGTGACCAGGCCCGGGCGGCCGTAGCTGTCGACGCGAACTCCCGGACCGGTTGGCGGCGAGAACACCGTCAAGGTGCCAGCCGCGGGGACGACGGACCCGTCGGCGGCAAACGTCTCCATGTTGACCCGCGCCTGTATCGCGATGCCCCGCCGCGCGGCGGGTTCGCCGATGACTTCGGTTCCGTCGGAGGCGATTCCGGCCGGAAGGCCCAGCTGGTAGTAGGACGCTCCCTGGGCGATGGCCAGCTGGACCGCGACCAGGTCTACCCCCGTGGTTTCCTCGGTGATCGTATGTTCCACCTGGATACGGGGATTGATCTCGAGGAAGACGTATTCCGTCCCAGCCACCTGCTCCCCCGTTACCAAGAACTCGACCGTGGCCAGGCCGTGCAGGCCGACCCTGGCGCACAGCCGGACGGCGGCTTGGTGCAGTTCACGGCGCAGGTCATCCGAAAGCCCTTGCGCGGGCGCGATTTCGACGAGCTTTTGGTAGCGACGCTGGATGCTGCAGTCGCGATCACCGAGTGCCAGCGCGTGCGTCTGGTACCCCGCCGGTGCGCCCACGACCTGGACCTCGATGTGCCGCGCGGCGTCGAGAAGTGCCTCGGCGAACAGCGCCGGATCGCCGAAGCCCAGTTGTGCCTCCGCGGCGCACCGGCGATACGCATCGTCGATGTGATCGGCGCTGCGCACCTGGCGCATTCCCCGCCCGCCGCCGCCGGCGAGCGCCTTGATCATGATCCCGCCCGGCTGGGCGGCGAAAAACGCCCGGATGTCCTCGACGGTGCTCGGGCCGTCGGTTGCGGGCAGCACCGGCAGCCCGGCGGTGATCGCGGCGGCGCGGGCCGTCGATTTGTTGCCGGCCAGCTCGAGCACGTCGGCGTCGGGGCCCACGAACGTGTATCCGGCCGCCCGGCACGCGCGGGCGAACGCGGCGTTCTCGCTCAGGAAACCGTAGCCCGGATGAATCAGCGCGGCGCCGGACTTTTTTGCGGCCGACAGTATCTCGGCGTGATCGAGGTAGGCGTGCGGGCCGGCGCCGGACAGGCCGATCGCCTCGTCGGCCGCGTGCACATGCGGGCTCTCGGCGTCGTCCTCGGCATAGACCGCAACCGTTTGCAGGCCCAATTCCGTTGCGGTGCGGACGATGCGAAGCGCGATCTCGCCGCGGTTGGCGATCAGTAGCGTCATCGCAGCGGGTCGCCCCACTGGACCTGCTCGCGGAGCTTGCCCTTGAGCAGCTTGCCGCCGGCGTTGCGGGGCAGCGCGCTGTCCACCACCGTCACGTACTGCGGCACCTTGAAGTCGGACAGCTGGGCGCGGCAGTGATCGAGCACGGCCGTCACGTCGATCCGGTCTTGGTCGCCGAACAGCACCGCACCGACCTTCTCCCCCATGACCTCGTCGGGCACCGCCAGCACGCAGGCATCCGCGACATTCGGCGCCGACAGCAGCACGGCTTCCACCTCGACGCTGGAGACGTTCTCGCCGCCGCGGTTGATGATGTCCTTGAGCCGGTCGACGATGTGCACCCGGCCCGCGTCGTCGACCCGCACCACGTCACCGGTGTGCAACCAGCCGTCCACGATCGTGGCGGACGTGGCCTCGGGCCGGTTCCAGTAGCCGCTGGTCACATTGGCCCCGCGCACCACCAACTCGCCCACGCCGGGCTCGTCGCCACCGAACGGGACCAGGCCGAGATCCACCGATGGCACCGCGTATCCGACCGAGTCGGCGTGCTCGATCGCGTCATCGTCGGGCAGGACCGTCATCAGCGAGGCGGTCTCGGTCATGCCGTACCCGTTGAACACCGTGGCTTGGCCGAACGCCTCCTTCACCGCACGCACCAACGACGGGGCGATCGGCGCACCGCCGTATCCCACCCAGCGGACCCCGGACACGTCGGCGCTTCGAAAGGCCTTGTGCCGCAACATCAAGGCGTAGATCGCCGGAACGGTCACCATGACCGAGATTCGCTCGGCGCTCAGCGTGGCGATCAGTTCATCGAGGTTGAGCGCGGGCATGATCACCGACGCTCCCCCGAGACGGGCCGCGGCCAAAAGCTGTGAGTTGCAGCCGGTCACGTGGAACAGCGGCACCGAGATCAGGGTTCGCATACCCTCGCCGAGATCCCTCGGCTGCTTGAGACACCGGATCGCGTTCTCGGTGTTGGTCACGAACGCCTCGTGCGTGGTCGGCACCCCCTTGGGGTGGCCGGTGGTTCCCGAGGTGTAGAACAGCGCGGCCGTGTCGGTATGGCTGAGCCCGTGGGTCACGTGCGGGTCCCCGTCGGGCAGCGGGGTGTCGGGCGCGAGGTCCATCCGGGCGCCCGAGTCGGACAGCACGAACTCGACCTCGGGCTGCGCCGATCGCGTATTGACCGGCACCGCAACGCCCCCGGCCATCACGATGCCCCAGAACGCGAGCACCCAATCGATGCCGGCCGGGTAACGCACGGCGACACGGTCACCCGGGGCGAGCCCGTCGGCCCGCAGACCGCCGGCGACCCGCGCCGCGCGGTTCCACAGTTCCCGGTACGTCAGTCGTCCGGCGCCGAGCTCGACAACGGCCTCGCTATTCGGGCGGTTGTCGACCTGCTCGGCGAGCATGTCGAGCAGCGTGGCGGGTAGGCGGTCATAGTGCGGGATGCCGTCGGGATCGCGGGAGACGCCGGTGCTCGGGAAGGGGTTGCGGTCACTGGGAATTTCGATCACTGCAGGCATGCCCTGTCCTTGTCCTAGCCCGGTATCCGGTGTCCTATCGTGATACTGGTGACGACCGAGGATTCCGCCATCATGCCCGAGGCTTTCTTCACTGTCGATGGCGAGTTCTATTTGCCGGGGGCGCTGACGCGGGGACCGTGGGGCGCGGCGATGGGCGGCCAGAACGTCGGCGGCCTGTTGGGTTGGGCGATAGAGCGATCCGGTATCGATCCCGAGTTTCAACCCGCCCGCTTCACGGTCGATCTGTTGCGTCCGGCGTTGCTCGAACCGGTGCGGATTGAGACGTCGGTGCAGCGGGAGGGCCGGCGTATCAAGCTGGTGGACGCCGCGCTGGTGCAGAGCGGGACGACGGTCGCGCGGGCCAGCGCGCTGTTTCTGCGGCGGGGTGATCATCCCGACGGGCGGGTCTGGTCGTCGCCGGTCGAGATGCCGCCGCTGCCGACGGACTCCGACGGCTTCCCGGCCGACATGCCGTTTCTCATCTGGGGATACGGCGCCACCCTGGCGGGCAGTCCCGGTATCGCCGCGGGCGAGTGGGAGCAGTCCCACTCGCAGAAGTTCGCCTGGGTGCGGCTGTTCCGCCCGATGGTGCAGGGCCACCCCCTGACGCCGTTTACCCGCCTGGCATTCGTCGGTGACATCACCAGCTCGCTCACCCATTGGGGCACAGGCGGATTGCGCTACATCAATGCCGACTACACCGTCACCGCGAGCCGATTGCCCGACGGTGAATACCTCGGTCTTGCGGCCCAAAGTCACTACGGCACAGCCGGTGTGGCCACCGGCGCCGCGACCCTGTTCGACCGGCACGGGCCGATCGGCACCAGCTCGGCGCTTGCTTTGGCCCAGCCGGCCGAGGCGTTCCAGCCGGCATAGGAGACAGCATGGTGATCCAGCGCGTACGGGGCAATCGGCTGGCAGCGGCAACCGTTTGCTTCGTGGGATACACGGCAGGAATGCTCGTGCTGGAGCGTCGAATGCGCCGCAACGGCGGGCCGGGAATCATCCCATTTGAGCTGGCCGGCAGCGCATCTCGCGCCGAGGACATCATGACCCGGTGGGGTTCCGACGGTCAGCGCGCCGCGCGGTTGTCGCTGTGGCTGGACTTCGGCTACATGACGATCTATGGCATCCTCACGGCGCTGCTCGTCGACCGCACGCGCCGGCGGCGAGGGCACCCGGCTGTGTTGCCGGCCGCGGTGAGTGTCGCCGTCGCCGGCGACGCGGTGGAGGGGGTTTCGCTGCTGAAGGTGCTTGAGCGCAGGCGGGTTGGTGTTCACGCGCGGCGCGCGCGGATCGCGGCCCTGATCAAGTTCGCCGTTCTCGCCGGCGCGCTTGGCTACGTTGCTTACCCCATGAGCTGAGCGGCGACCGTCGCGCCGAGATTCCAGCACGCCTCCAGGTCGTCCTTACTCGGCTTGCTCGACACCACCACATGCTCGGCGGCTTTCACCCAGCCGAGCCCGGTGGTAATCGCCTCCACCGCGCGTTCGGCTCCCTCGGTGCCCTCGTTACCGTGCAGGTACAGCCCGAACGGGCGCCCACGGGTCGCATCGAGGCACGGGTAGTAGCAGACGTCGAACGCGTGCTTGAGGGCACCACTCATGTAGCCGAGATTGGCCGGGGAGCCGAGGAGATAGCCGTCGGCCTCGAGCATGTCGGCCGGCGCGACGGTGAGGGCGGGTCGCCGCACCACGTCCACCCCCTCGATCTCGGGATCGGTGGCTCCGGACAGGACGGCCTCGAACATCGCCTGCGTGAACGGCGACGGCGTGTGATGGACGATCAGCAGCGTCTTGCTCATCGGCTTGCCTGCATTTGGCTTTGTAGCTTGACGGCCGTCTTCATGGCCTCGCGGGCGCGGCGGCGATCCCCGGCGTAGTCGTAGGCCCTGGCCAGCCGGTACCAGCGCCGCCAATCGTCGGGATTGCCTTCCACCTCGGCGCGCACGGCGGCGAACAGCTCGTCGGCCGCGTCCCGTTCGATGCGCCCCGACGGCCGTCGCGGAAGCGCGCTGGCGTCGAGTTCCATTCCGTCCTGGGCGATCAGGCGGGCCAGCCTCTGGTGCGCGAATCCTGCCCGCAGGGTGGCGATCATCGCCCACAGCCCAACGACCGGCATGAGCAGCAGCGCCAGCCCCAGGCCCACGGCGGCGGCCCGACCCGAGCCGATCATTGCGACGGCCATGCGGCCCAGCAGCACGAAGTACACCAGCAGCGCGACGCACAAGAACGCGATGAGCAGCTGGATGCGCAGCGTCTTGGTCATCGCAGGTTCTTATTGCAGGTTGAGCAGGGGCTCGATGCCTACCGTGAGGCCGGGGCGTTCCCGGACGCGGCGCACCGCCAGCAGCACGCCGGGCACGAACGACGTGCGGTCCAGGCTGTCGTGGCGGATGGTCAGCGTCTCCCCCTCGGTTCCGAACAACACCTCCTGGTGCGCGACCAGTCCGGCCAGCCGCACCGAGTGCACCGGAATTCCGTCGACGTCGGCGCCCCGCGCACCGGGCAGGCTGGTGCTGGTGGCATCGGGGTTGGGCGGCAAGCCTTTTCGGGCCTCGGCGATCAGCTTCGCGGTTCGGGCCGCGGTGCCCGACGGGGCGTCGGCCTTGTGCGGGTGATGCAGCTCGATGACTTCGGCCGAGTCGAAGAACGGCGCGGCTTGCTTGGCGAAGTGCATCGAAAGCACCGCCCCGATCGCGAAGTTGGGTGCAATCAGCACGCTCGTGTTGGGGCTATCGGCAAGCCACGCCTCCACCCGTTCTAGGCGCTGCGCGGTGAAGCCCGTGGTGCCGACCACGGCGTGAATTCCGTTGTCGATCACGAACTTTAGGTTGTCCATCACGACGTCCGGGTGGGTGAAGTCGATGACCACCTCGGTGCCGCCGTCGGTCAGCAGGCTCAGCGGGTCACCGGCGTCCACCTCGGCCGACAGCGCGAGATCGTCGGCGGCCTGCACGGCCCCCACCATCGTCGACCCGACCTTGCCCTTGGCTCCCAGCACGCCTACCCGCATGGTCTTCACCCTAGACCGGGGCGGTTCTGCGCCGCGCTTGCGTCTCTGGCGCCGATCAGGTGTGGACGATCCAGCCCGCTACGACGTAGGGAGCGCGTTCCTGGGGATCGTTCATCGTGATGTACAGGTCGCCGGCCGTCGCCATGGCGAAGCCGACGAATCCATGCGCGGTCTGGCCGTCGTGAAGGCCGCCCGATTGCAGCGGGGGCATCTTGTCGAGCCTCCGGTAATCAACCGCAAGCGTCGACGGCTGGGGCGCGTCGTCGGGATGGGTCCATGGCTGATTGCCGCCGCCGTATCCGGCGAATATATAGCGCTGGTCGAACTGGAAGAACCGGTGAGACGTCGCGGTGATCGTCATTTCCACCACGTTGCATGCGGAGCCCGGCGTCGGAGTCGCGAAATGAGACGTGCACCCGGGCGGTAACCACGTTGCACTGTTGACAGTGATGTCGGCGGTCGCGCCACCCGCCGCCCGCGCATGCACGGGCACGCCCATCTGACCGATCGGGAACGGTGGGCTGTCGGACGGGGTGTCGGCCGAACCGGTCGCACACGAGAATGCGGCCGTGACCACGGCGACCGCTGCTGCCGCAATTACAAATCCCGCGCGCACCACGGGTGGTTACCCGCGTCGCTGCCGCGAAAAACGCAGGACTGCCCGCGTGTTTAGGGGGCAAGAGCACTTCAGCGGCGCCGCGTGCGCCGGCAGGCGGGCCTGGTGGCATCGGGGTTGGGCGGCAAGCCTTTTCGGGCCTCGGCTGACCGGGCGGCGTTTATCCACAGTTGGGCGTTCATCCACAACGGGCGCCTTCTCGCTGGCCTCGAGTGCGGCCGTAGAGCTAAAATTCGAACATGCGTTCGATCGAGCTTCCGGCCGAAGTGGCTGCCGCATTGGAAGCGCAAGACGCCGCCGACGCGGCGATCCGGCGCCTGAACTTCGACGTCCTGAGCCCCGCGGTCCGGCTGTGCGTGCTGGAGCGGATGGAGACCGCTCGACGACGGCAGATGGCGGTAAGCAACGACGTGATCGGCGGCCTCGCGAAGGAGGATCCGGCAGACATCGGCGGTCCGGTACACAAAGTGGTCGCCGACTGGCTGCGGATCAGCTGCGCCGAAGCCTGCCGCCGGGTCCGCGACGCCAAACAGCTTTCCCCGCGGCTGACCCTCACCGGCGAGGAGTTGCCACCCGAGCTGCCGGCCACCGCCGAGGCGTGGCGCGAGGGGCTGCTCGACGGTCAGCACGTGCGGGTGATTCAGACATTCGTCGCTGACCTGCCGGATGCCATACCCGTCGAAACGGTGGACAAAGCCGAGCGCTTTCTGGCCCGCCAGGCGATGAAGTTGCGGCCCGACCAGCTTCAGAAAGTGGCGCACCAATGTGCGCTGCGGATCAATCCGGACGGAAAATTCTCCGACTCCGACCGTGCGCGGCAGCGCGGCTTCACATGGTGCGGTCAACGCGCCGACGGCATGAGCCTCGGGAAACTGGTTGCGTCCCCGGAATTGCGCGCCAACCTCGACGCGTGGCTGGCGCGGTTCGCCGCGCCCGGGATGTGCAATCCGGACGACCAAACCCCTTGCGTCGACGGCGAACCCCCCGAGGAGTCGGCGGGCAGGGACCTGCGCAGCCATGCCCAACGCCAGCACGACGCGCTGAACGCCCTGGTGCGCGGCCGGCTGGGCGATCCGAAACTCGGTGTGCACAACGGCTTGCCGGTGACCGTCATCGTGTCGACCACGCTGCAGGAGCTGACTTCGGGCGCGGGCCGGGCTGTGACGGGCGGCGGGACGCTGCTGCCGATGCGCGACGTGATCCGGATGGCCCGCCACGCCTACCATTACCTGGCGGTGTTCGACGAGCACTCGAGTCGGCCGTTGTACCTGGGCCGGTCAAGACGAATAGCGTCACCGGATCAGCGGATAGTCCTCTACGCGAAGGATCGCGGCTGCACCCACCCCGGCTGCGATGTGCCCGGTTACTGGTCCGAGGTCCACCACGTCGACGACTGGGCCGCCGGGGGCATGACCGATGCCGACAAGCTCACCTTCACCTGCACGCCCGACCACAAGCTAATGGAAAAGGGCTGGCGGACAAGGAAACTCCCCGACGGTCGCACCGCGTGGATCCCGCCGCCGCAGTTGGACCGCGGCGCGCGCACCAACGACTACCACCACCCGGAGCGCCTCTTCGACGATGACGACGACGAAGTCCCTTGACACCCCGTGACGTGTGCTACCTCTTGAACCGCCCCGCGAAGCCGCGCAGCGGCAGGTCGGCACTGGTGATCAGTCCCGGCTGCGCCGCCACCACCGACTTGATCGAGTACAGCGCGGGCATCCCGGTCACCGTCATGCCGATCGAGGCAAAGTTGTCGGGATTGGACAGGTCCACACCGGGTTTGGGGAAAATCATGTGTTTGTTGTAGACGCAAGGGTCGCCTTTGATCTGGGTGATGTAGCAGCCCTTGATGTTCCAGCTCGGATCGGTGTGCGGGGTCATCTGCCATTCCAGGTGCGTCTCGACCCGCGGCACCCCGTCGACGATGCCCTGGTATTTGAGATAGTTGCCGCCCAGCGAGCCCTTGGGCAGCGTGTACCAGCCCAGGTCCACGTCCTTGGTGCAGGCGCCCAACTCGTAGCTGAACTTGACCTCGTCGAGCGGCAGATCGAAGCAGTCCGCCATCATCAAGACACTGTCGGCGAAGACGCGCGTGTACTTCTCCAGCTTCGACGGGATTTCGGGATCGTCGACGGGTTGCCCGTAGCCGACCTCGATCCAGGTGTCCTTGGAGTGGTGGCATGACACGTCGACGGACTCGATGGTGGTGATGTTCTCGATGTCGGCGACGTCGGCCGAACACACCACGCCCAGAATCTGGTTCAGCCCCGGGTTCATCCCGGTGCCATAGAAGCTCGCACCACCCTTCTCGCACGCCTCCGCCAGCAGCCGGGTCACCGGCTTGCCCGACGGGTGCGGGTGGTTCTTGTCGCGGTGCCAGCCGGTGATCCAGTCGGCGGTGGTGACGATATTGATGCCGGCCTCGAGCACTTTGACGTAGAGGTCCTCGTCGGGAAAGACGCCGTGAAATGTCAGCACGTCGGGCTTGGCCGCGATGATTTCGTCGACGGTGCCGGTGGCCGTCACGCCGTTGGGCGCCACGCCGGCCAGCTCGCCGGCGTCCTTGCCGACTTTGCTCGGCGAATAGCAGTGCACACCAACGAGTTCCAGGTCGGGCTGGGTGGCGATCCGTTTGATCATCTCCGAGCCGACGTTTCCGGTGCCAACCTGGAAGACGCGAATCGGTCGGGCGGGTGCTGAACTCATTGCATTGAGCCTTCCTGGGATGTGATCGCCTCGGGATAGAACTGCTTGGCCCACTTGCGAATTGCGGTGAACCCGCGGTATTCGTCGGTGGCCAGCGCGGGTGGATCCGAATAGCGCTGATGCTGCCAGATTTCGACGTCCTGCTCGAATTGGCGGATCACTTCGCGCCCGAATTCCTGCGCCTTGGTCGCGGCCCGGGCCGGATCTCTGCCCGCGCCGGCCTTAGGGCGGCCGATGTAGACCATGAACCGGACGTCGGAGGTGCGCTCGTCGACCGGTGTGATCGCCGAGATGGTGCGGTTGTCGACCATGCCCCAGCTCTTGGTCACCGCGATTCCCAGGCCGCCGTTGATGGCCTCCACCCCACTCTTGACGTCCTCGATCTTCTGGCCGTCGTCGCCCTCGAAGGTGATGGTGAAGTCGACGAAGGAGACCGGCTCGTCGAAGTCGTGCCGGGTGAAGACCGGCACGATCGGCGTGTTGTGCACGTACTTGAAGTGCGCGAAGTCGACGCCGTTTTCCAGCACGTATTGCGGGTGCAGCTCGAGGCTTTCGCGGTACATGCGCTGGTGTGGGTAGTAGTCGTCGGCACTGCTGCCGTCGCCGAAAGCGGCGAACACGTCGGGCGCGTCGAAATAGGGCTCGCGGCGCTCGGCGTCGTGCCAGATGTAAACCGACTCGTTGCGCTCGACGACCGGATAGGTGCGGATGCGCCGGCCGCGGTTGGGATGGTCCTGATACGGGATGCACACGTTGCGCCCCTGCGGGCTCCACTGCCACCCGTGGAACGGGCACTGCAGCACCTCGCCGACCACCTTGCCGCCGTAACCGAGATGCGCGCCGAGGTGTTCGCAGTAGGCGTTCATCACGGTGAGCTCGCCGGACTCGGCGCGCCAGGCGACCATCTCCTGGTCGAAGTACTTCATTCGGTGGACGTCGCCGACGCCGATCTCGTCGGACCAGGCGACCTGGAACCATCCGGTCGGCTTCATCGATAGCGGCGGTTTAGGCATCAGAGCTGTCCTTCGCGCACAGAATCACAGTACCGTCTATGAAAATGTTAGGCTACGCGGGTGCCCGAAACCAAAGCCGCCGGTCGGCGCCCCAATCGGCGTGGCAACGCGACCCGCGAGAGCATGCTGGAGGCCGCGCTGCGGTCGCTGGCATCGGGCGAGCCGGGGTCGGTGTCGGCCAACCGCATCGCCAAGGACATCGGCGCCACCTGGGGCGCCGTGCAGTACCAGTTCGGCGACACCGACGGTTTCTGGGCCGCGGTGCTGCATCGCACCGCCGAGCGGCGGGCCGCGACCTTCTCCACGCTGTCCGCGCCGGTCCAGCCAGACGCCCCACTGCGTGAGCGTGTCGGCGCCATCATCGAAACGCTCTACCGTGGCCTGGCGTCGGCGGATTCGCGCGCGATCGAGAATCTGCGGGCGGCGCTGCCCCGTGACCCCGACGAGCTCGAGCGTCTCTACCCACGAACCGCCACCGAGCTGTTTTCCTGGGGCAAGAGCTGGCTGGAGACCTGCCGGAACGCCTTCGCCGGTCTCGACGTCGACCCTGAACGGGTACGCGAGGTGGCCGCCCTCATCCCCGGCGCGATGCGCGGCCTGGTGTCGGAGCGCCAGCTGGGGTCGTACGCCGACCTCGACATGGCGCGTCGGGGTCTGACCAACGCCCTCGCTGCGTACTTGGAGGGCGCCACGGGAAAATGAACACAGAATGATCAGGATCCGTGAAGCCACACCGGCCGATTTCGCACCCGTCGCACGGATGCACTATCGCGTGTGGCGGCAGTCGTGGTCCGGGATACTCGCGGATCACCTGCTCGACCTACTCGGCTCGCCGCGGCGCTGGGCCGCCGAGAATTACCCGCAAGATCTCAGCCGACCCGGCTGGTCCATGTGGCTCGCCGAGGCCGACGGCAAGACACTCGGCATGACCATCTTCGGACCCGACGAGGTCAATCCCGAAGACCTGCAAATCGACGCCCTCTACACCGCGGAGGAAAGCCAGCGCCGCGGCATCGGTGGCCGCCTGCTCGACACGGCGGTGCGCGCGAATCGCTCCGGCGACGTGATCTTGTGGTGCGCCGAAAAGAACTGCAAGGCACGCGAATTCTACGAGAGGAGGAACTTCCGCCTCGACGGCCGCACCCTGGTCTGGAAGCCACTGCCCGACGTCCCCGTGCCGCATGTGGGCTACCGGCTGTATCGATCCCCCAGGGAGTAAAAGGCTGCCCATCAGGCGTCGATGACCAGGCGATCGCCCTTTGCCCGCGACACGCAGACCACCATCTCGTCGTCGCCGACCGCGGTTCGGCCGCGGTGATCGACCTGGCCGGCAAGGACTTTGACCTTGCAGGTCCCACAGAACCCCTGCTGGCACGAGTAGGCGGTCGTCGGATCGTGGTCGAGCATCACGTCCAGCGCGGACCGATTCGCGGGCACCCGCAGCACCCGGTTGGATCGCGCGAGCTGGAGCTCGAAGGGAACGCCGTCAACCACCGGCGGCGGGCTGAACCGCTCGTAATGCAGTGGCGCATCGGCATGTTCGTTACGGGCGACGCGCACCGCTTCGAGCATGCCGCTGGGTCCGCACACGTAGACCGCCGTCGTCGGCCCGGCGCCGGCCAGTAGGTCGTCCACGCCGGCTACCCCGCCGTGCTCGTCGTCGGCCCACACGGTGACCCGCTCCGGCGCCACCGCGACCACCTCGTCCAGGAACGGCATGTACTCGCGGCTGCTGCCGGCATAGACGGCGCGCCAGTCGATTCCGCGCTGCTGGGCCACCTGCAGCATCGGCAAGATGGGGGTCACCCCGATGCCGCCGATCACGAACAACACCTCGCGCTCGGCCGTGCCTAGATAGAACGCGTTACGCGGTCCTTCGAACACCAACGTGTCACCGACGTCGTATGCGTCATGCATCTCGATCGAACCGCCGCCGCCGTCGGCGATTCGTCGAACGGCGATGCGGTAGTCGGTGCGCCGCCCGGGCGGCCCGCACAACGAGTACTGGCGGCGCCGGCCCGAAGGCAACTGGACGTCGATGTGCCCGCCCGGCGTCCAGGACGGCAGCAATCCGCCGTCGGGATCGGCCAGCGTCAGGGCCACGACGTCCGGCGCGGCGAGTTCGCGTTTGGTCACCACCGCGGCCTGCGACCGCCGCACCGGCTTGACCCGCGACGGTTCCCATCGCGAGACCGAGGCGAATCCGCCGATCACCGTGCGAATCCCCCACAGCACCGCGCCCAGCCGATCGCGGTCGCGGCGGCCATAAAGGTCGGCCGGCCTGGACATCCAAATGCTTTCCTGCACAGTCAAAATTTCTACCTCTGGACCTATTTCTTGCTTTATTTCCGTCGCAGGTCGAAACGCGCGAACAGCCGGACCATCGACGGACTGATGCGGCGCATCGCGTAGCCGATCCTCGACTCTGCGGCGATCGGTAGCACGGCCGGACCGCGCCTGACGGCCTTGACGATCGCCCGGGCGGTGGCTTCCGGTGTGTAGTTGCGCCGCCGGTAGGCCGCATCGGCCTTGTCCCGGGCGCGCGCCTGCTGTTCGGCCGACATGCCCGCGTAGATGGTGCTTTTGGCGATGTTGGTGTTGACGAAACCCGGGCACACCGCCGTCACCGTGATCCCCTCGTCGGCGAGGTCGGCACGCAGCGATTCGCTGAACGCCAGCACCGCCGCCTTGGTCGTGCTGTAGGCGACCATCGATTTCGACGGCAGGAACGCCGCCGCCGACGCCACGTTGATGATCGTTCCGCCCTCGCCCCGCTCGACCATCTGGGCGCCGAATGCCCTGCTGCCGGCGATGACGCCGCGGACGTTGACCCCGATGATGTCGTCCCAGTTCGCCGACGTCGTCTCCAGGAACCGGCCGGCCATTCCGATGCCGGCGTTGTTCACCAGGATGTCGACGACGCCGTGCTCGTTGAGGACTTGTGCGGCAAGGTTATTCATCGCGGATTCGTCGCTGACGTCGGCCTGGTACACCGCGGCCTCGGCGCACGCCGCGCGAACGGCGTCCGCGGTTTCACGGGCCGCGGCGAAGTCGCGGTCGACGATCACGACCTTGCGGGCGCCGTGCCGGGCCAGTTCCACCGCGGTGGCCCTGCCGATGCCGGCGCCCGCCCCGGTGACGAGGGCGAGCTTGCCTTCCACCTCGCGCGGACCGCCGCGCACACGCAGCTCGCCGGCCGAGCCACTGACGGTGCGACCCACCGTGCAGTCGACCCACTCGGCGGTCAGCCGGGCGATGACCTCGGGACGCGAGGTCACCACCCAGTGCCCGCCCTCGATCGAAATCACCCGTCCGCCAGCGGGAATCGCGCCTGTGAACCGCTGCAGGGCCGGCGTCACGAAGATGTCCCTACGCGGCACCAGCACCTGAACGGCGACCGTGGTCTTCGGCAGCTCCGGTCCCGGCGACAAGAACGGCGCGGGCATGTTCTCCCGGTACAGGTTGAGCCCGTTGACATAGTCGGCAACGGAGCGCGGCGACTTGTGGTGTCGGCTCCGCGTGCTCGACCGGCCGATACGTTCCAGAGCTTCAACGACTTTCACGCCCAGGCGCGAGCGAAAAGCCAACTCCGGCACAACCGGACTGAGGAAGAAACCGATGTACCCCGACGACACCAATTGCCTGGCCACTTGAGCCAGCGTCCGGGGCGTGCGCCCGGATCGCAGGAAGGCGCCCGCGTATCGCAGATGCGGGCCCGAGATCGACGTGAACGATGCGACCTTGCCCATCACCGAGTCGTCCGTGACCGCGGCCCAGCCCTGAATCGAGCCCCAGTCGTGGGCCAGCAGGTGGACCTGCTGCACTCCCAGGCTGTCGATCACCGTGCCGATATCGGACACCAGCTGCGCGAAGGCATATCCGGATCGCTTTGGCGGACGGGATGATTCGCCGGCTCCACGCACGTCGTAGGCCACGACGTTGTAGCGGCCCGGGTATCGCGCGCCGAACTCCTCGGCCACCGGGTCCCACACGTGGTGGTTGTCGGGATAGCCGTGGATGGCCAGGATGGTCGGGCGCGCCGGGTCGATCTCGGTGTAGGCGTGTACCGCCAGCTCGACGCCGTCGGACCCAGTGATGCGGGTGTTCATAGGTCAGTGCGACGCGCGGGCGGCGGGCGAACGGGCCAGATAGTCGACCGCGAGTCCCAGCCCGCCGAGCTGCGACGGGTGGAACCCCGGCCGGTAGTAGTCAGCGACGACCCGGATGAATCGCATGGGCCCCGGGACCAGGCCGCGCCGGGCCGCCCTGAAGTAGTCTCGCCAGCGCGGTTTGGTCCCGGGCGGCAGCTGCGGATCCACCGAGTACATGAACCGCACGCCCCGAATCCACATCCACAGCATCGCCGGCGTCACCACCAGCTGGGCGCGCACCTGCCGCCAGTATCCGGCCCGCAGGTGCTTCATGGTGTCGAAGGCCACCGCCTTGTGCTCGACCTCTTCGGCCCCGTGCCATCGCAGCATGTCCAGCATCGTCGGGTCCGTGCCGATGGCATCGTGCGCCGGGGCGTTCAGAATCCACTCACCCAGAATCGCGGTGTAGTGCTCGATCGCCGCCACCAAGGAAACCTGCTCCAGCAGCCAGCTGTGCTGGCGCCGCGCGCTCCACCGCGGCCGTTCGCCCAGCAGCTTTCCGAACAGCCAGCCGATCTGGTCGGTGTAGGGCGTCACGTCGACGCCCCGGGCCGCGAAGTGGTCGAGCACCCCGGAGTGCGCTTGGGAATGCACGGCCTCCTGACCGATGAATCCCTGCACATCCAGCCGCAGCTGGTCGTCTTTGATCAACGGCAGCGTCCGCTTGAAGACGTCGACGAAGAACTCCTCGCCCGCGGGCAACAGCAGGTGCAACACGTCCAGGACGTGCGTGGCAAACGGCTCGCCGGGCACGTAGTGAAGCGGCAGCTTCGCCCAGTCGAACTCGACGTCGCGAGCCTCGAGAACGAGGCGCTCGTGGTCCAGCGATGCGTCATGCGGACCGGCGGCCTGGTCGTCGACGGTGAACATTTGGACCCCCTACCTCGGCGTTTAGGCACGCCTGGGCAAATACCGCGGGCAAATACAGTGGGCCAAGTATAAAGACTCCGCGCAGATATGCGAAACCGCCGGTACCGGGTTTTGTGTTTAGGGATTCAGGCCAACTCGTATTGACTCGGATCGGGGTTGGCCAACATGGAGCGGTGTTCGGCCGGCGTGAGGGGCCAGACCTCGGGCACCCCGTCTTTGTTGAGGTACCAGCTGTTGCAGCCGGTGGTCCACACGGTGTCCGGCATCGCGGCGCGCAGCTTCGCGTTGAAGCGCTCGGTCGCCGAGGCGGTCGGCTCGATCGTGTCGAATTCGCCGCGGCGCCAGCGTTCGATCCAGCCCAGGATGTGGTCGGACTGTGATTCGGCCACCGTCGTGAGCGCCAGGTTTCCCACCGGGCTGTGCGGCCCGAGCATCATGAAGAAGTTGGGAAAGCCCGACAGGGCGACCGTTTGGTAGGCCCTGGGACCGTCGCGCCAGACGTCGTTGGCGCGGATGCCGTCGCGGCCGATCAGCTCCATCGGCCGGAAGAACGCATGCGTGTCGAATCCGGTGGCGAACACGATGATGTCGGTCTCGTGCAGCACGCCGTCGTCGGTGACGATGCCCCGCGGCTCCACGTGGTCGATGCCGGCGGTGACCAGTTCGACGTCGTCGCGCTGCATCGCCCGGTAGAAGCCGTTCGACATCACCAGTCGTTTGCACGCCGGCGTGTAGTCCGGAGTCAGGGCCCGCCGCAGTTCCGGATCGCGCACCTCCCAGAGGCTGGCACGGCACAGCGCCGCCATGATCCTTCGGCGCAGGCCCGGCTTGATCAGTCCGATGGAGAAGAAGTCGTAGGCGCGGCTGTACCCGCGGTACGCCAATCCGTCGAGCCACGGGATCTTCCGCCTGGTAATCGCAGTGAACCTGCTGTATCGGGGATTGGCCAGCCGCAGCACCCATTGCGCGGTGCGCTGGAACATCATGACGTGACCGGCCACGCCGGCGAGGCCGCAGATGAGCTGTACGCCGGTGGATCCGTTGCCCACCACCGCGATTCGGCGGCCCCGCAACGTGACGTCGTGATCCCAGCGCGCCGAATGGAAGACGTCTCCGCCGAAGTCGTCCAGGCCCGGGATCGACGGCATCCGAGGGTGATGCAGGACGCCGGTGGCCGAAATCAGGAAGTCCACCGTGGATTCCTCCCCAGCCCCTGATCCAGAGCCAGTGCGCAGCACCCAGCGGCCGTCCTCGAATCGGGCATGGGTGACTTCGGTGCCGAACCGAATCCGGTCCCGCAGCCCGAAGCGATCCGCGATGGCACAGAAATAGGACTGGATTTCGCCGCCCGGCGAGAACAGGTGCGACCAGTCGGGTTTGCGGGCGAACGAGTACTGGTAGACCCGCGAGGGTATGTCGCAGACCAGGCCGGGATAGGTGTTCTCGCGCCAGGTGCCGCCCACCTCGTCGGCCTTCTCGTAGATGGTGACATCGGTAATCCCGCTGCGCAGCAACGCAATTGCGACGCACAAGCCGGACATGCCCGCCCCGACGACGGCTACGGCGGGATCGCGTCTTGTCATCGGTGCCACCGCCCTCCCGTGATTACCCGCCCTCGGCGCGCTGCTTGAGGCGCTGCAGGGTGAGCTCGATGTGCTTGGTGTTGGCGGCCACCCGGTCGGTCACGCCGGTGGCCCTGCCCGCGAGCTTGGCAAACCAGCCGGGCCGGCGGTCCCAGGTGCTTTCGGTGACCCGGCAGCCGCCGCCCGACGCGCCCAAATCAAGCGCCGCCAGGTCGGTGATGTCGTATTGCCAACGCGCGATCGGGAAAACGGTGTGTCGCACGTCGAACGCGAAGGTGCGGCCCGGCTCGGCGGCGGTGACGGTGCACTTCGTGCTCCACCGCTTGCCGCCGTTTTGGTTGTGTCCGACGAACACCGCACCGGGGCGGACGGCGTCACCCTTGAGCCATTCCATCGCCACCGCCTCCTCGGCAAGCGACGCCAGCGTCGGCAGGTCGGTGATGAGGCCGTAGACCAGGTCGGGATGGGCGTTGATCTGGACGCTGGCCGACACGCAGGGCTCACTCATTCGTGGATCATATGCCCTAGATGGGCGCCGCCCCACGGAGATGTTCGAAGATCAGCGACGTCTGGGTGCCGGCGACGTCGGCGTCCGCGTTGAGGTTTTCGACCACGAACGAGCGCAGGTCCTCGGTGTCGCGGGCCGCGACGTGCAACAGGAAATCGTCTGCGCCGGCGAGGAAATAGACGTCCATCACCTGCCGCCTGCGGCGGATCTGGGCGATGAAGCTGCGGATCTTGCCACGCGCGTGGGACTGCAGGCTGACCGAGATCATCGCCTGCAGGGGCATGCCCACCGCGACCGGGTCGATGTCGGTATAGAAACCCCGGATGACGCCTAGGTCCATCAACCGCCGCACCCGGCCATGACACGTCGACGGTGCGATTCCCACCGCGTCGGCAAGCGCGTTGTTGGTGATGCGCGCATCGGCGTGCAGCAAACCCAGGATCCTGCGGTCCACGCCATCCAGATCGACGGGCTGGTCTACAGTCCGAACATCCTTCGATGAATCGTCCGCACTAGCCGCCGGTTTCGCTGTCTTATCGACCATATGCGCACTTTATAGAATTATCGTCAGCATGTTTGAAGGCTCTCCGAACTTTCTTCACACTTGAGGCATGCGCGTCGGCGTCGTCACCGAGACCAAGAACAACGAGTTCCGGGTGGCCCTCACCCCGTCCGGCGTGGTCGAACTGACGCGCCGCGGCCACGAGGTGCTTGTGCAGGCGGGCGCCGGCGAGGGCTCGGCGATCTCCGACGCGGATTTCAAGGCGGCGGGCGCGCAGCTGATCACGACCGCCGAGCAAGTGTGGTCCGACGCCGATCTGCTACTCAAGGTCAAGGAACCGCTGCCGGACGAGTACGGCAGCCTGCGGCACGGCCAGACTCTGTTCACGTTTTTGCATTTGGCCGCGTCGCGCGCCTGCACCGAGGCGTTGCTGTCGTCCGGCACGACCTCGATCGCGTACGAGACCGTCCAATCCGCCGACGGCGCGCTGCCGCTGTTGGCGCCGATGAGCGAAGTGGCGGGCCGGCTCTCCGCACAGGTCGGGGCCTATCACCTGATGCGGACCCACGGCGGCCCTCCCCATCATCGAGGCGTGCTGATGGGCGGCGTGCCCGGCGTCGAACCGGCCGACGTCGTGGTGATCGGCGGCGGGACCGCGGGCTACAACGCCGCGCGGGTGGCCAGCGGCATGGGCGCGGCCGTCACGGTCTTCGACGTCAACATCGACAGACTTCGCCGGCTCGACGCGGAGTTCGGCGTCGCGGTCCGCACCCGCTACTCATCGGCCTACGAGCTTGAAGGCGCCGTCAAAGGGGCCGACCTGGTGATCGGCGCCGTCCTGGTGCCGGGCGCCAAAGCGCCCACGCTGATCTCGAATTCGCTTGTCGCACATATGAAGCCGGGTTCGGTGTTGGTGGACATCGCCATCGACCAGGGCGGCTGCTTCGAGGACTCCCGGCCCACCACCCACGATTGTCCGACGTTCGCCGTGCACGACACGCTCTTCTACTGTGTGGCCAACATGCCCAGCGCGGTACCGAAGTCCTCGACCTTCGCGCTGACCAACGCGACGATGCCGTATGTGCTCAAGCTCGCCGACCAGGGCTGGCGGGCGGCGTGCCGCTCGGATCCCGCTCTGGCCAAAGGGCTTTCGACGCATGACGGTGCGCTGTTGTCCGAGCGGGTGGCCGCCGACCTGGATTTGGCGTTCACCGAACCGGCGAGCTTCCTCTGACAGTGTTCGCCGGGCCCCGCCCGGCCACCTAGTCCACGAGCGCGGCGACGATGTCGGCCGCGGGCCCGGGACGGGCATCCTTGAACCCGGTTCCGGCCCAGAGGTTCATCCCGTTCGGGTCCCCGCGTTCGGCCGCCGCCGCCCGGATCGGCGCCGTCATGTGGTTGACCTCCGGATAACCCAGTGGCGCAACACGATCAAGCAAGCGGATGAACTGATTCTCCAAACTACGCGCATACCGGCCGGAGAACGCGCGCGTGACGATGGTGGCGGTGAAGAGCGGATGTTTCAAGGCAGAGCGGTGTGCGGCATGGGTGCCGGCTTCGTCGCTGAGCAGCAACGCGGTACCCACCTGCGCGGCCACCGCTCCCCTATCCAGGACCGCTGCGACATCCTCGGCGGTGCCCAGCCCGCCCGCCGCGACGAGCGGGACATCGTGCGCCTTGCGGATCCGGGCGAGCAGCTCGTGCAGCGACTCGGTATTGGGCTCCATGTCCGGCGCGAAAGTGCCGCGGTGCCCGCCGGCGCCCGGGCCCTGGACCACCAGGCTGTCGGCGCCCGCGGCGAGGGCCACGCCGGCCTCGTAGGCCGACGTCACCGTGACCATGACCAATAACCCCAACGCGCCGAGCCGGCGAATGACATCCGGCGACGGCACACCAAAGGTGAATGACACCAGCTCCGGGCGTAAATCGGCCACCACCTCGAGCTTGCGCTCCCAGTCGTCGTCGTCGCCTGATCGGGGGTAACCCACCTCGACGTTGTAACTGTCGGCGATCTCGTCGAGTTCGTCTGCGTAGTACTCGAGCTGGGCCCAGTCGGCGACGCTGGGTTGGGGCACAAACAGGTTGACGCCGAGCGGACCGGTAGTGGCGGCGCGCGCCTTGGCGATGTCGTCGGCGAACTGCTCCGCACTGAGGTACCCGCCGGGTATGAAACCGAGGCCGCCCGCGTTGGTCACCGCCGCAGCCAACGCCGGTGTGCCCGGGCCTCCGGCCATCGGTGCGCCAACGATGGGCACCATGATGTCCCAGAAGCCCAGTACCCGCTGGCCGACCAGTACCATCGGGCTAATTTACCATCGCCCGAAGTTGTTGGGGCAGCGACCGTTTCGAGGCAAACGGACCCAAAACCGCAGCGCCATAGCGCTTGCGCAGCAGCCGGTGCGCCACCGCGTTGACCTCCTCGACGGTCACCTCGTCGATTTGGCGCAGGGTGTGTTCGATGCTGCGGTGCTTGCCGTAGTTCAGTTCGCTGCGGCCGATGCGGCTCATCCGAGAGCTGGAATCCTCCAGGCCCAGCACGATCCCGCCCCGCAACGAGCCCTTGGCGATGCGGCATTCCGCTTCGGTGATGCCGTCGCGCGCCACCGATTCGAGCACCCCGCTTGTCACTCGCATGACGTCGGCGAAACGCTCGGGCAAACAGGCGGCATACACCGAGAGCGCGCCGCTGTCGGCGAAGATGTCCAGTGCCGAGTAGACGGAGTAGGCCAGCCCGCGCAACTCTCGAACCTCTTGGAAGAGCCGCGAACTCAGCCCGCCGCCCAGGGCGGTGTGCAGCACTGAGAGCGCCCAGCGGTGCTCCCAACCGCGCCCGGGCGTGCGCACGCCCAGGGACACATGGGTCTGCTCGGCGTCACGGCGGCCCAGCAGCAATCCGCCGCCGCCACCGTTCACTCTTCCCGAGCCCTTGCGGGGTGCAACGGGGTGACGCCCGCGGACCAATCGAGGCCCGAAGTGTTCGCGCACCAGCGCGACCACCTCGTCGTGGTCCACGTTGCCGGCCACGGCGACGACCATGCGTTCCGGCGTGTAGCGCCGCGTATGGAACGAGTGCAGCTGGCCGCGCGTCATCGCCGACACCGATTGCGCGGTGCCGATGACCGGCCGGCCCACCGGGTGATCGCCGAACAGCGAGGCCAGGAACATGTCGCCCAGCGCGTCCTCGGGGTCGTCGTCGCGCATCGCGATCTCCTCGAGGACGACGTCGCGTTCGAGCTCGACGTCGTCGGCGGCGCAGCGGCCGTTGAGCACCACGTCGGCGACGAGGTCGACGGCCAGCTCCAGATCGCTGTCGAGCACGTGCGCGTAGTAGCAGGTGTGCTCCTTGGCGGTGAAGGCGTTCAGCTCCCCGCCGACCGCGTCCATCGCCTGCGCGATGTCGACGGCGTTGCGGGTCGGGGTCGACTTGAACAGCAGATGCTCCAGGAAGTGCGCCGCCCCGGCCACGCTGGCACCCTCGTCGCGCGATCCGACGCCGACCCAGACCCCGACCGACGCGGAACGCACCGCGGGCAGGTATTCGGTGACCACCCGCAGGCCGCCCGGCAGCGTGGTGCGGCGCGGCGCGGAGCTCGTCGTCTCGACGTAGTGACTACCCCGGCGCAATGCGCCCGCAGGGTCAGCTGCTGGCCTTCTAGACGGAACTGGCGGCATCGGCTGGCGCGGTCTCCTGAGGAGCTCCGGCATCGGCGGGTGCGGCCTTTTCTCCAGCCGCGTTTTCAGCCGCGTCTTCCGCCACCAGGACCAACGAGATCTTGCCGCGCTTGTCGATATCGGCGATCTCGACCCGCAGCTTGTCGCCGACGTTGACGACGTCCTCGACCTTCGCGATCCGTTTGCCCTTGCCGAGCTTGGAGATGTGCACCAGGCCGTCGCGTCCCGGAAGCAGCGACACGAACGCACCGAAATCCGTTGTCTTGACCACGGTTCCGAGGAATCGCTCCCCAACCGTCGGCAGCTGCGGGTTGGCGATGGCGTTGATCTTGTCGATCGCGGCCTGCGCCGAGGGCCCGTCGGTGGCGCCGACGAACACGGTGCCGTCGTCCTCGATGGAGATCTGCGCGCCGGTCTCCTCGGTGATGGCGTTGATGACCTTGCCCTTCGGGCCGATGACCTCACCGATCTTGTCGACCGGAACCTTGATGGTGGTCACCCGCGGCGCATACGGGCTCATCTCGTCGGGGGCGTCGATGGCCTCGGCCATGACCTCGAGGATGGTCAGCCGCGCGTCCTTGGCCTGCGCCAGCGCACCCGCGAGCACCTGCGACGGGATCCCGTCGAGCTTGGTGTCCAGCTGCAGCGCGGTGACGAAGTCCTTGGTGCCGGCGCACTTGAAGTCCATGTCGCCGAACGCGTCTTCCGCCCCGAGGATGTCGGTCAGGGTGACGAAGCGCCGCTCGGTTTTGCCGTCGACGTCGACGTCGTCGGAGACCAGGCCCATCGCGATACCGGCCACCGGCGCCTTGAGCGGCACGCCGGCGTTGAGCAGCGCCAGGGTGGAGGCGCAGACCGATCCCATCGAGGTCGAGCCGTTGGAGCCCAACGCCTCGGACACCTGGCGGATCGCGTAGGGGAATTCCTCGACTCCGGGCAGCACCGGAATCAGGGCCCGCTCGGCGAGGGCGCCGTGCCCGATCTCGCGCCGCTTGGGCGAGCCGACGCGGCCGGTCTCGCCGGTGGAGAACGGCGGGAAGTTGTAGTGGTGCATGTAGCGCTTGGACGTCTCGGGTCCCAGCGAGTCGATCTGCTGGGCCATCTTGACCATGTCCAGCGTGGTCACGCCCAGGATCTGGGTTTCACCGCGCTCGAACAGCGCGCTTCCGTGCGCTCGGGGCACGACGGCGACCTCGGCCGAGAGCGCGCGGATGTCGGTGATGCCCCGGCCGTCGATGCGGAAGTGGTCGGTGAGGATGCGCTGACGCACCAGCTTCTTGGTCAGCGAGCGGAACGCGGCGCTGACCTCCTTTTCGCGGCCTTCGTAGGTCTCGGCGAGACGAGCCAGCACCTCGGCCTTGAGCTCGTCGGTGCGCGCGTCGCGCTCGGCCTTGCCGCCGATGGTCAACGCCTTGGCCAGCTCGTCGGTGGCCACGGAGGCCACCGAGTAGTAGACGTCTTCCTGGTAGTCCGGGAAGGTCGGGTACTCGGCGACGGGCTTGGCGGCGGCCCCGGCCAGTTCCTCCTGCGCGGTACACAGCGCGGCGATGAACGGCTTGGCGGCCTCCAGGCCTTGCGCCACAACGGTTTCCGTCGGCGCCTGGGCGCCGCCCTCGACGAGCTCGATGACCTTCTCGGTGGCCTCGGCCTCGACCATCATGATGGCCACGTCACCTTCGACCGTGCGGCCGGCCACCACCATGTCGAAGACGGCCCGCTCGAGCTGCTCGACCGTGGGGAAGGCGACCCAGGTGCCGTCGATCAGCGCCACCCGCACGCCCCCGATGGGGCCGGAGAACGGCAGACCGCTCAGCTGGGTGGAGGCCGACGCGGCATTGATCGCCAGCACGTCGTACAGGTCGTTGGGGTCCAGGCTCAGGATCGTCACCACGACCTGGATCTCGTTGCGCAGCCCATTGACGAACGACGGGCGCAGAGGGCGGTCGATGAGGCGGCAGGTCAGGATCGCGTCGGTGGAGGGCCTGCCCTCACGGCGGAAGAACGAGCCGGGGATTCGGCCCGCGGCATACATCCGCTCCTCGACGTCGACCGTCAGCGGGAAGAAGTCGAAATGCTCCTTGGGAGCCTTGCTGGCGGTGGTCGCCGACAGCAGCATGTTTTCCTCGTCCAGGTACGCGACGACGGCACCGGCGGCCTGCTGGGCCAACCTGCCGGTCTCGAAGCGGACGGTGCGGGTGCCGAAGCTCCCGTTGTCGATGGTGGCGGTCGCCTCGAAGACGCCCTGTTCAATTTCAGCTACAGACATGACGTTGTCCGTACGGCCTCTCTGGGTATTCAGCTTTTTCGCGCGCCCACGCACCACCCGAGAACAAAAGTCTGAATGCGGCTACGGCCATCGATCGAAGCGGCCGACCTACCCCAGATCCGGGGAGCCCGGCAGCCACTACCGAAGACCGCCCGATACAGACCGGGCTGCTCTCTTGTGACATGCGTACTAGCACGCTGGAACGGCACACGCGGATCTGCGCGAACCGCACCGTTTGCCCAGGCCGAGTCGGCCCAGAACGCTCCCACTCTACACGGGGGTCAGCGGCGCAGGCCCAGCCGCTCGATCAGCGAGCGGTACCGCTCGACGTCGATCTGCGACACGTACTTGATCAGCCGGCGCCGGCGCCCGACCAGCAGCAGCAATCCCCGCCGCGAGTGGTGGTCGTGCTTGTGCACCTTGAGGTGCTCGGTCAGGTCCGCGATCCGCTTGGTCAGCAGCGCGATCTGCGCCTCCGGGGATCCGGTGTCGGTGTCATGCAAGCCGTACTGGCTGAGAATTTCTTTTTTCTGCTCGGCAGTAAGCGCCACGAAATAACTCCATCAATTGGTCCGCGATCATGGATTCTCGAGCGCGGCCACCGCGAACCGCAGCACGCGCCGATGTCGTCCGGCAGTTTATCAGCCCGTGAGCAGGGACAGCGCCCGGCCCGAATCGTCAGACCGTGAGCAGGGCGCGCGCCCGCTCGGTGTCCTTGTCCATCGCGGCGACGAGGTCGGCCACCGAGTCGAACTTGTGCTGTGCCCGGATGCGTGCGACGAAGTCCAGGGCCACGTACTGCCCGTACAGGTCGGCGGTGGTGTCCAGGACGAACGCCTCCACCGTGCGGGTGCGTCCGGAGAAGGTCGGGTTGGTGCCGACGGACACCGCGGCCTGGTAGCGCTCGCCGGGGACGACGGTGCCGGTCATCGGTCCGTGGCCGAGCACGGTGAACCAGGCGGCGTACACGCCGTCGGCCGGGATGGCCGAGTACATCGGCGGCGCCACGTTCGCGGTGGGAAAGCCGAGCTCGGCGCCCCGCCCGTGGCCCCGGACCACGACTCCCTCGACGCGATGCGGGCGGCCCAGTGCCTCGGTGGCCGCCACCATGTCGCCCGCGTCCACGCAGGACCGGACGTACGTGGAGGAAAAGGTCACGGTCTCGCTGTCGTGGTGCTCGGAGAGCAGTGACATCGACTCGACCGCGAAGCCGAATCGCTCACCGGCCTTGCGCAGGGTGTCGACGGTGCCGGCGGCCTTCTTGCCGAAGGTGAAGTTCTCCCCCACCACGACCTCGACCACGTGCAGGTTTTCCACCAGCAACTCGTGGACGTAGCGCTCCGGCGTGAGCTTCATGAAGTCGCTCGTGAACGGCATCACCAGGAAGACGTCGATGCCCAACTCCTCGACGAGCTCGGCGCGGCGGGTCAGCGTCGTCAGCTGGGCGGGGTGACTGCCGGGATAGACCACTTCCATCGGGTGGGGGTCGAACGTCATGAGCACCGCGGGCACGTTGCGGGCGCGGCCGGCCTTCACCGCGTGGGCGATCAGTTCGGCATGGCCACGGTGCACACCGTCGAACACTCCGATGGTCACCACGCATCTGCCCCAGTCCGTGGGGATCTCGTCCTGGCCCCGCCACCGCTGCACGACCGCAAGCCTACGGCTCCGCGTGGCCCGACAGCACGCCAGATCAGGCACGGTTGCCTAAACTTCCGGATGTGAGGGCTGACGAAGAGCCTGGCGGTCTCACCGCGGTTGGCCAGGACTATCTGAAGGTCATCTGGAATGCCCAGGAGTGGTCCCCCGCGGGGGCGCCGCAAAAGGTCAGCACCAAAATGCTTGCCGAGAAGATCGGGGTCTCCGCCAGCACCGCGTCGGAGTCGATCCGCAAACTCGCCGAGCAGGGCCTGGTGGACCACGAGAAGTACGGCGCGGTGACCCTGACCGAGGCGGGGCGGCGGGCGGCGCTGGAGATGGTGCGCCGGCACCGCCTGCTGGAGACGTTCCTGGTCAACGAGCTCGGCTACAGCTGGGACGAGGTCCACGACGAGGCCGAGGTGCTCGAACACGCGGTGTCGGACCGGTTGGTGGCCCGCATCGACGCCAAGCTGGGATTTCCGCAGCGCGACCCGCACGGCGACCCGATCCCGGCCTCCGACGGACGGGTGCCCACGCCGCCGGCCCGTCAGCTGTGGGCGTGCGGCGACGGCGACACCGGCACGGTGGCCCGCATCTCCGACTCCGACCCGGAGATGCTGCGCTATTTCGACAGCGTCGGGATCAATCTCGACTCCCGGGTGCGGGTGCTGACCCGCCGCGAATTCGCCGGCATGATCTCGGTGGCGATCGAATCCGCCGACGGCGCCGAGGCCATCGTCGACCTGGGCAGCCCGGCGGCCCGGGCGATCTGGGTGACCCCGGTTTAGCTCAAGAGTCCCTTGGCGATGTGGGTGACCTGAACCTCGTTGCTGCCGGCGTAGATCATCAATGACTTGGCGTCGCGGGCCAGCTGCTCCACCCGGTACTCGGCCATGTAGCCGTTGCCGCCGAACAGCTGCACGGCCTCCATCGCGACCTCGGTGGCCGCCTCCGACGAGTACAGCTTGATCGCCGACGCCTCGGCCAGCGTCAGCGGTTTACCGGCCCGCTCCCGCTCGATGGACTGAAACACCATGTTCTGCACGTTCATTCGGGCGATCTCCATCTTGGCCAGCTTGAGCTGGATCAGCTGGAACTGCCCGATGTTCTTGCCCCACAGCGTTCGGCTCTTCGCGTAATCCACGCACAGGCGGTGGCATTCGTTGATGATGCCCAACGCCATCGTCGCGATCCCGATCCGCTCGACAGTGAAGTTGGCGCGAGCGCTGTCGCGGCCGTCCCCGCCGGCGTGCTCACTCTCGCCAAGCAGGCGGTCCGGGCTCAGCCGGACGTTGTCGAAGAACAGCTCGCCCGTCGGCGAGGACATCATGCCCATCTTCTTGAACGGCTTGCCCTGGGTCAGGCCCGGCATCCCGGCGTCGAGCACGAAGACCAGCACGGGGCGGTTCCGCTTGTCGACCTTGCTATCCGGGGACGAGTCGCCCTCGTCGAGCTTGGCGTAGACCACCAGGACGTCGGCGTAGGGCCCATTGGTGATGAACGTCTTCTGCCCGTTGAGGATGTAGTCTTCGCCGTCGCGCTTGACGTAGGTCTTCATGCCGCCGAACGCGTCCGAGCCGGAGTCGGGCTCGGTGATGGCCCACGCCGCGATCGTCTTCAGCGACATCAGGTCGGGCAACCAGCGTTCCTTCTGGGCCAGCGTCCCGCGGCTGGCGATGGTCCCCGCACCCAGGCCGATGCTGACGGTCGCTGTGCTCAGCACTCCGATGCTGACCCTCGCGAGTTCGGACACCAGCACAGCCATCATCGATGCTTGGGCGCCGCCACCGCTCAGACCATTTGAGCTATCCTGCTTTTCGCCTTGAACGCCATCCTGCTCGGCACGCTCGCGCTCCAGCATCTTTTTGACCGACTCGGCGCCCATCACGTCGAGACCGAACTGGCTGTACAGCTTGCGCATGATCGGGTAGGGCGACATCGCGCCGGTTTCCAGCTCGTCCAGATGCGGCCGGATCTCCTTGTCGACGAACTGGCGAACGGCGTCGCGGACCATCAGGTCCGTGTCGGACCACTCGATCATGGGTTCAGCGTTCGGCGCGCTGGTAGGCGGTGACGACGGCGGCGCCGCCCAGGCCGATGTTGTGTTGCAAAGCGGCGGTGACGTTGTCGACCTGACGCTTGTCGGCCGCCCCGCGCAGCTGCCAGGTCAGCTCGGAACACTGCGCCAACCCCGTCGCACCCAGCGGGTGCCCCTTGGAGATCAGTCCGCCCGACGGGTTCACCACCCACCGGCCGCCGTAGGTGGTCTGGTTGTCGTCGACCAGCTTGGCCGCCTCGCCCTCCCCGCACAGGCCGAGCGCCTCGTAGAGCAGCAGCTCGTTGGCGGAAAAGCAGTCATGCAGCTCGATCACTTGGAAGTCCTCGGGGCCGAGCCCGGACTGGTCGTAAACCCGTTGGGCAGCTTGCACATTCATGTCGTAGCCGATGATGTTGCGGGCACTGCCGTCGAAGGTGGACTCGAAATCGGTGGTCATCGCCTGTCCCACGATCTCCACCGCCTGCCCGGCAAGGCCGTGGTTGGCCACGTATTCCTCGCTGGCCAGCACCACCGCGGCCGATCCGTCGGAGGTCGGCGAGCACTGCAGTTTGGTGAGCGGGTCGGAGATCATCTTCGCCGCCAGGATGTCGTCGAGCGTGTACTCCTCCTGGAACTGCGCGTACGGGTTGTTGACCGAGTGCTTGTGGTTCTTCAGGCCAATCTTGGCGAAGTGCTCGGCGGTGGTGCCGTACTTCTTCATGTGCTCGCGGCCGGCCGCCCCGAACATCCACGGCGCCACCGGAAAAGCGAACTCGTCGATCTCGGCCAACGCCTTGACGTGCTTGCCCATCGGCGATTCCCGGTCTTGGGCACCGCCCTGCAGGGGTCCGGGCTGCATCTTCTCGAAGCCCAGCGCCATGGCACAGTCCGCGATCCCGCCGCGGATGGCCTGTGCGGCCAGGTAAAGCGCCGTCGAACCGGTCGAGCAGTTGTTGTTGACGTTGACGATCGGGATGCCCGTCATGCCGAGTTCGTAGAGGGCCCGCTGCCCGGACGTCGAATCGCCCGCGACGTAGCCGACATACCCCTGCTCGATGTCGCGGTAGTCGACGCCGGCGTCCTCGAGGGCCTTGGTGCCGGACTCCCGCGCCATGTCCGGGTAGTCCCAGCCCTCGCGGCGTCCCGGCTTCTCGAATTTCGTCATGCCGACGCCGACGACGTAAACCTTGTTGGACATCTTCTTGGACATCGTTGTCCCCTTCCGAACGCTCCAGGCTTTCAGTTTGCAACTTGCCCGTGCCGAGCTGTCGCCCGGGGCTCGCCGAGCCTGTAATTTCGCAGGCCGCTACTCGCACTTTGTCTGCAGATTTACAGGCTCGGCGAGGCAAGCTACAGCGTCGCGGGCCGTATCACCACCACCGACTTGGTGCGCGAGCCCTCGTCGCGCAGCAGCGCCATCACCCGGCCGTCGGGGTCCGTGGCGGCGTAGACGCCGTCGACACCGGCCGGCGAAAGGGACCGGCCGTTGGCGGCCGCCTCGGCCTCCTCGGCGGACAGCTCGCGGCGCGGAAACATCAGCAGGCACGCCTCGTCGAGCGTCCAGCTCAGCCGCGGCCGCTCGGCCAGGTCGTCGAGTGAGTGCGCCTCCTGCAGCGCGAAGCGGCCGACGCGGGTGCGCCGCAACGACGTCAGGTGTCCGCCGACACCGAGCGCGGCACCCAGATCGCGCGCCAGTGCGCGGATGTAGGTGCCCGACGAGCAGTCGACCTCGATGTCGACGTCGACGAGAGGGCCGTGGCGTCGAACGTCGGACACCTCGAGCCGGTCGATGCGGACCGGCCGTGCCTCGAGCTCGACCTCGCGGCCCTCGCGGACCAACCGGTAGGCGCGGCGACCTGCGACCTTGATCGCGCTGACCGCCGACGGCACCTGCTGAATCTCACCGCGCAGCCCGGCGATCGCGGCCGCGATCGCCTCGCCGGTCACCCGCTCGGCCGAGACACTTTGCAGCAGTTCACCTTCGGCGTCCTCGGTGGACGTGGTCTGGCCGAGGAGGACGGTGGCCTCGTACGACTTCGAGGCGGCCGTCAGCAGGCCAAGGATCTTGGTGGCGCGGTCGACCCCGATCACCAGCACGCCGGTGGCCATCGGGTCCAGCGTCCCCGCGTGGCCCACCCTGCGGGTGGAAAAGATGCGGCGGCACCGCCCGACCACGTCGTGGCTGGTCATCCCGGCCGGCTTGTCGATGACCACCAGGCCCGGTTCGCTCATAGCACGATGGCGGTCAGCACCAGCCCACGCTCGACCGACCAGCGGCCCCGCAGCGCAGTCAGCGGCGGGCCCGACAGCGCGGCGGGATCGATCAGGATCTTGGACACGAACACCCCGGCCGTTCCGCCGCCGGCCGGATCGACGTCGAACACCACGTGGGCGTCCTCGAAACCGAGCCAGCGCTTGGTCAACGGGAACCAGGCCTTGTACGTTGCCTCCTTGGCGCAGAACAGGATTCGATCCCAATGCAGCCCCTCGGGCAGGGCGGAAATCTCGTGGCGTTCCTCCTCCAGCGTGACGGCGTCCAGCACGCCGTTCGGCAAAACGTCGTGCGGTTCGGCGTCGATGCCCACCGAACGCACCGAGGCGGTGCGCCCCACCACCGCGCCGCGGTAGCCCGTGCAGTGCGTGAGGCTGCCCACCACGCCGTCGGGCCAGCACGGTTGTCCCTTGTCGCCCTTGAGGATTGGCACCGGCGGCACCCCGAGCTCGCCCAGCGCGATCCGGGCGCAGTGCCGGACGGTGATGAACTCGTTGCGCCGCTTGGCAACCGACCTGGCGATCAGCGGCTCTTCTTCGGGCAACGGAGCCAGCCCCGGCGGATCGGAGTATGCCTCCGCGTATGCCAGGTCCCCGGACGCCGGCAGCACCGACGACACGAGCATCCGCTCGGTCATCGCGACTGCCGCTGCCGCAGCCGTTCCCGGAATTGCGTGGCCTGCTTGCGCATCTCGGGGGTGATCACGAAGTGACCGCCGAAGTCGTTGAGGTAGCCGGGCGCGTATTGCGGATCCGGCAGGACCTGACGCAGCCAGGTGTACGGCTTGCGACGCCGCCACTCCCGGGGGTAACCGACCGACACCTCCTCGAAGCGCACGTCGTCGTACCAGGTGGTCCGCGGGATGTGCAGGTGCCCGTAGACGGAGCAGACGGCGTTGTAGCGGGTGTGCCAATCGGCGGTCTTGGTGGTTCCGCACCACAACGAGAATTCCGGGTAGAACAACGCGTCGCAGGGATCGCGCACCAGGGGGAAGTGATTCACCAGGACGGTCGGTGTCATCCAGTCCAGCTGTTCGAGGCGGGCGCGGGTGGCGGCGAGCCGCTCCCGGCACCAGGCGTCGCGGGTGGGATAGGGCTCCGGTGAGAGCAGGAATTCGTCGGTGGCCACCACATTGCGCTCACGCGCGATGGCCAGACCCTCGGCTTTGCTCGTCGCCCCCTCGGGCAAGAAGGTGTAGTCGTAGAGCAGGAACATCGGCACGATCGTGGCGGGGCCGCCGCGTTCGGTCCACACCGGGAACGGATGCTCGGGCGTGACCACGCCCAGCTCGTCGCACATGTGGACCAGGTAGTCATACCGCGCCCGGCCGAAGACCTGCGCGGGATCGCGATTCGTGGTCCACAGCTCATGATTGCCGGGCACCCAGATCACCTTGGCGAAGCGGCGTCGCAGCAGGTCAAGGGCCCAGCGGATCTCGTCGGTGCGTTCGGCGACGTCTCCCGCGACGATCAGCCAGTCCTCCGGCGACGATGGGTGCAGCGATTCGGTGACGGGCTTGTTGCCGAGGTGACCGGTGTGCAGATCCGACACCGCCCACAAGGTTGGTTGACCGGTCGGCTGCCCCCCGTTGCCCGACTGCTGACTTGCCACGACTAACCAGCCTAACGACCCGGTGTAACCCGGTGTAATGGGCGGGTTTCGGCCAGGGCCTTGATCGGCGGATTAGAACGTGTTCTCGTTTCACTGTGAGGCTGCTGACCCGACTTGTACACTCCCGCGAAGGGATCGCCGAGGCGTCAGGGGGCGTCGTGTTCACCAGAGTGCGACTGATCGGAGCGGTTGCTGCGCTGATCGCGGCGGCGTTGGGGGGAACCGCGGGCTGGTACAGCGGCCCGCCCGCGCCGGCCGCGGGCAAGGCCGTCGAGCTGCGCTCGACCGCGGCCCCGCTGGAGACCCCGGAGACCACGATGAAGAGCCCGATCGTGGCGACCACCGATCCGAGCCCGTTCGATCCGTGCCGGGACATCCCGTTCGACGCCCTGCAGCGGCTCGGGCTGGCCTTCACCCCGCCCGAGCCAGAGGACGGGCTGCGCTGCCACCTGGACGCGGGCAACTATCAGATGGCCGTCGAGCCCATCATCTGGCGCCAATACGAACAGTCGCTGCCGCCCGACGCGCTGGAGACCACGATCGCCGGGCACCGCGCCGCCACGTTCTGGGTCCTGAAGCCGACGTATCACAACAGCTACTGGTACTTCTCCTGCATGGTGGCGTTCAAGACCAGCTACGGGGTGCTGCAGCAGGCGCTGTTCTACTCGACGGTGTACTCCAACCCCGAGGTCGACTGCCCCTCCACCAACCTGCAGCGGGCCAACGACCTCGTGCCGTACTACAAGTTCTAGCCCGGCCGGCCCGGCCGCCCGGTGACCCCTAACCTGAGGGTCGTGACTTCGACACGGACCCGGCCCGCCGAGCCCGGACTGGGCCCGCTCAGACGGGCCGGCGGCAACGCCGTCGGCCGATTGTTGGGCCTGCCCCCGGCAACCACCGGGTACACCGTGAATCGGGTCGAAGTCCCGATGCGCGACGAGATCCGCCTGGCGGCCGACCACTACGCGCCGACGACCGCCACACCCGCCGGCACCGTGCTGGTCCGCGGACCCTACGGGCGCGGGTTTCCCTTCTCGCTGGTCTTCGCCCGGCTGTATGCCGCACGCGGCTATCACGTCGTATTGCAAAGCGTGCGTGGGACGTTCGGGTCGGGCGGAGTATTCGAGCCGATGGTCAACGAGGCCGCCGACGGCGCCGACACGGTCGCATGGCTGCGTGAACAGCCTTGGTTCACAGGCCGATTCGCCACAATCGGACTCTCGTATCTCGGATTCACCCAATGGGCGCTGTTGTCCGACCCGCCGCCCGAACTGGCCGCGGCCGTCATCACTGTGGGACCGCACGATTTCAACGACTCGGTATGGGGCACAGGGTCTTTCACGGTCAACGAATTCCTGGGCTGGTGCGATCTGGTCACCCACCAGGAGCGGTCCGGGCGCATCGGGACCGCCATCCGCCAGCTGCGGGCGCAGCGAAATATCGCCCGGGCGGTGGGTGAACTGCCGATGGGCACCGCGGCGCGGACGCTGCTCGGCACGGGCGCGCCCTGGTTCGAATCGTGGATCGAACATCCCGACCGCGACGACCCGTTCTGGGACCGGCTGCGGTTCCCCGAGGCGCTGGACCGGGTCCAGGTGCCGGTGCTGCTGGTGGGAGGTTGGCAGGACATCTTCGTCAAGCAGACCCTGCACCACTACGAGCATCTGCGCCGTCGCGGCGTCGACGTCGCCCTGACGGTCGGACCCTGGACACACACCCAGCAGCTCAGCAGGGCGCTGGGTACCACGGTCGCGGATTCGCTGGACTGGCTGGACGCCCACCTGGGCGGCGCTCCCGGCCTGCGCCGCCCCAGCCGGGTCCGCGTCTACGTCACCGGCCAGGGCTGGCGCAACGTGCCCGACTGGCCGCCGCAAACCGCCGAGCGTGCGCTGTATCTGCGGCCCGGGCGCTATCTGGACGAGGCCGGGCCGACCGACCCGGCGGGGGTAGCCCCGGCGACCTTCCGCTCCGACCCCGCCGACCCGACGCCCACCACCGGCGGCCCACTGTTGTTGCGCAGCGGCGGCTACCGCGACGACAGCCGGCTCGCCCTGCGCGACGACGTGCTCGCCTTCACCAGCGCGACGCTCACCCACGATGTGTGCGTGTACGGAACCCCGGTAGTCGAACTGGCGCACAGTTCGGACAATCCGCACGTCGACCTGTTCGTGCGGGTGAGCGAGGTCAGGGATATCGGAGCCAAGGGGCGATCCCGCAACGTCAGCGACGGCTACCGGCGCCTGAGTCAGGCCGGCAACGCCGCGACGACCGTCAGGATCGAACTCGACGGCATCGCCCACCGTTTCCGTGCCGGCTCACGCATCCGCCTGCTGATCGCCGGCAGCTGGTTTCCCCGCTACGCGCGCAATCTCGGCACCGACGAACCGCTGTTGACGGCTCGGCAGTCGAAACCGGCCGTCCACTCCGTGCACTACGGACGCTCGCGGCTGCTGCTTCCGGTCGGCCCGCCCGACCTGTCAGCCAACCCCGAGTCAGCCAACGGCGTCGCGGACCCGAACGGCGACATCGGCTAGCGCGGCTTCGTCATAAACGGGGTCGTACACCGCCGCCGCCAAATCCGGCCGCACCGGCAGCTGCACCCAGCTCTTGCAGCCCGCGTAGTCGGGGCTGCGGGCGATGTGCACCGGCTCGGCCAATGGGATGACCGACACGACCAACACGGCCAGCTTGTGCTTCGGGCGGAAGTCGAGCCGGTCGGCGCGCACCGATTCGGGTGTCCAGATGTGCAGATCCTCGATTGCCGCCAGCCCGTCGGGGCGGTTGACCTCTTGCGCGGCAACGACTTTCGCGGCGGCCCGGATCAGCAGGCGATCATCGGTGCTGTCGGCGGCCGCCGGTTCGAGCAGGTCGCGGTGTTCGGGCCGGACCCGCTGCGCGTGACTGTGCGCGACGGTCGGAAAGAAGAGGAATTCCTGGGCCGCGACCTCGAACCGCTTCTCGCCGATGCCGCCCTTGCGCAGCAGCACGCGCTGCCGGCCGTCCAGCAGCGCGTGCACGACGGCGCTCCACTCCTTGAGCGCGGGTGCCGTGGCGGTCAGCGTCATACCGGGCCGCCGAGCCGCGCCAGCACCTCGGGCCGGCGCAGCGGCGGAACGGTCTTGGGCGGCTGGCGCCGCGGCGGCAGGGCGCGCAGCAGCCGCGTCGTCGTCTCGGTGACCTCGGCCACCGCCGCCTCGAACGCCTCGGCGTTGGCGGTCGACGGGCGTGTGATGCCGCTGACCTTGCGCACGTACTGGCGGGCGGCCGCCGCGATCTCCTCGGCCGTGGCCGCGGGCTGCAGACCCCGCAGTTCGGTGATGTTTCGGCACATGGCTCAACGATAGGCGCCGCCCCTGATTACGGTGATGTCATGACCGACGACATCCTGCTGATCGACACCGGCGAGCGGGTGCGCACGCTGACGCTGAACCGGCCGCAATCCCGCAATGCCCTGTCCTCGGCGCTGCGGGACCGGTTCTTCGCTGCGCTGACCGATGCCGAGACCGATGACGACGTCGACGTAATCATAGTCACCGGCACCGATCCGGTGTTTTGCGCCGGACTCGACCTCAAGGAGCTGGGTAGCGAGTCGGCCCTTCCGGACATTTCACCGAGGTGGCCGGCGCTGACCAAGCCCGTAATCGGCGCCATCAACGGCGCCGCCGTCACCGGCGGGCTCGAGCTGGTCCTGTATTGCGACATCGTGATCGCCTCGGAGCAGGCGCGCTTCGCCGACACCCACGCCCGGGTGGGGCTGCTGCCCACCTGGGGCTTGAGCGTGCGGTTGCCGCAGAAGGTGGGGGTCGGGCTGGCCCGGCGGATGAGTATGACCGGGGACTACCTGTCGGCGGCGGACGCGCTGCGGGCCGGGCTGGTCACCGAGGTGGTGCCGCACGAGGCGCTGCTGGCCGCCGCGCGCGAGGTGGCGGCGAGCATCGTCGGCAACAACCAGAACGCGGTGCGGGCGCTGCTGGCGTCCTATCACCGGATCGACGATTCGCAGACGAGCGCCGGGCTGTGGCTGGAAGCCATGGCGGCCAGGCAATTTCGGACCAGCGGTGACGACATCGCCGCGAACCGTGAGGCCGTGCTGCAACGCGGACGCTCCCAGGTGCGCTAGGCGCGTGACGTTCCACGAGCCGCCCTACGGTGCGAGCTTCGCGCCGCCTCCACCGCAGCGATCGACCGCCGACAAAACCGCGACGGTGAGCCTTTTCGTGGTGCAAGCAGGGGCCAGCCTGCTCGCGCTCGCCGCCGCGGCGCTGGGTTTGTTGTGGACGATGATGCCCATTTGCAGTGATGACTGCGACAGCCCAGCGGTGACGCGCTTCGTTCACAACATGTGGAGCGGCGCGGGCGTCATCGTCGGCGGGGTCGCTCTTGCCGCGTTGCTGGCGGGTATAGGGGCAGTCGTCTCCGGCGTTCGTCGAACCACTCGTCGAACCACTCGTCGGACCCTGATGTGGAAGTGGCCGGCCCTCGGCCTGGCGATCGTGTTCGTTGCCTTCGCCATCGCCGTCCTCGCCTTTTGGGGCAACGCCATGCCCAAGGCGAAGTGAGACCGGGGCGCTGTAACCCGAATCAGCCGAGGGCGGTGCGCAGCGAGGCCACGGCGTCGTCGATCGAGCCGGTGGTCGAATAGCCGGCGGCCAAGCGGTGGCCGCCACCGCCGAACACGGACGCGACGGCCGCCAGATCCACGTCGGCCTTCGCCCGCATCGACACCGACCAGTGTTGCGGGTCGACCTCCTTGAACACCGCCGCCACCTCGGCCTGCTGCGTGGTGCGCACGATGTCGACGATGCTCTCGACTTCCTCCGGGCGCGAGTTGACCCATTCGGAGTTGTCGACGACGACGTAGACCAGGCCGCGGCCACCCGCGGCGTCGGGCATCAGTTGCGCGGAATCCAGCACCCGCGACAGCATCGGCAGCCACGCGAACGGATGGGTATCCATCAGCGCCCGGGATATCGCGGCGTTATTCACGCCGGCATCCACCAGCCGGGCCGCCAGCCGATGGGCCCGGGCGCTGGCCCAGCGGAAGGACCCGGTGTCGGTCGTCAGTCCCGCGTAGATGCAATGCGCGACGTCGGTGTCGAGCGGCTGGCCCCACGCGTCGAGGAGTTCGGCAACCAACAACGTGGTGGAGTCCGCCGACGGGTCGACGAAATTCGCGGTGCCGAACATGTCGTTGGAGGCGTGGTGATCGATCACCAGCAGGTGCTGGTCCGGGCCAGCCAGGTCGATCAGGGCACCGAGCCGTTTGGCGCTCGGAACGTCAACTGTCACAACCAAATCGACATCGCGTCGCATCGCGTCGGGGTGGACCAGCAGGTGGCACCCGGGCAGCGTCCGCAGCGACTCCGGCAACGTCTCCGGCGCGGCGAAACCGACCTCGACCTCTTTGCCGCACCGATCCAGGACCGTGGCCAGCGCCAGCCCCGCACCGATGGTGTCGGCGTCGGGGTGGACGTGGCACACCACCGCGATCGTCGTCGCCGCCGACAGCAATTCGGCGGCGCGGACGGCGTCGACGCGTACCCCGGCAACCGGGGCGTCGGCCAGCTCAGTTTTCGTGTTGATCGTCGTCACCGGTGTCCTTAGCGTCGAGCCCCGCTTCACGGTACGGGTCGGCCTCCCCCGCCGGCTTGGCGCCCACCCGAACCCGCGCCAGATCGGCGTCCGCGGCGCGGGCACGGGCCAACAACTCGTCCATCCGTCGCACGGTGTCGGACGTCGTGTCCCGGGTGAACGTCAAAGTGGGAGTGAAGCGCACGCCGGTTCCCGCCCCGACCATGGTGCGCAGGGCTCCCTTGGCCCGATCCAGCGCGGCCGCGGCGGCCGCGTAATCCGGCTCGTCGTCCAGCGTTCGTCCCATCACGGTGTAGAACACCGTCGCATCGTGCAGGTCGGCCGTGACCTTCGTGTCGACGATGGTCACCCCGTCCAGCCCCGGATCCTTGATCTCGAACTCGATCGCCGACGCGACGATCGTATTGATCCGCTTGGCCAGCCGGCGCGCCCGAGCGGGGTCGGCCATTAGGCCCGTTCCTTTTGAACGAGCTCGTAGGACTCGATGATGTCGCCTTCCTTGATGTCGGAGTAACCCAGAGTCATACCGCATTCGAAGCCGTCGCGGACCTCGGTCACGTCGTCCTTTTCCCGCCGCAGCGACGTGATCGTCAGGTTGTCGGAGACAACGATGTTGTCGCGCAACAACCGGGCCTTGGCATTGCGGCGCACGATGCCGGAGGTGATCAGGCAGCCGGCGATGACGCCGACCTTCGAGGACCGGAAGATCGCGCGGATCTCGGCGCGACCCAGCTGGTTCTCCTCGTAGATCGGCTTGAGCATGCCGCGCAGGGCCTTCTCGATCTCGTCGATCGCCTGGTAGATCACCGAGTAGTACCGGATGTCCACGCCTTCGCGGTTGGCCAGCTCCGTCGCCTTGCCTTCGGCGCGGACGTTGAAGCCGATGATCACCGCGTCGGACGCCGACGCCAGGTTGACGTTGGTCTCGGTGATGCCACCGACGCCGCGGTCGATGACGCGCAGTTCCACCTCGTCGTCGACCTGGATGCCCATCAGGGCCTCCTCCAGCGCCTCGACGGTACCGGCGTTGTCGCCCTTGAGGATCAGGTTCAGCTGGCTGGTTTCCTTCAGCGCCGAGTCCAGGTCCTCCAGGCTGATCCGCTTGCGGGAACGCGCCGCCAGGGCGTTGCGCTTGCGCGCGCTGCGCCGGTCGGCGATCTGGCGTGCGATGCGGTCCTCGTCGACGACGAGGAAGTTGTCACCGGCGCCGGGCACCGACGTGAAGCCGATGACCTGCACCGGCCGCGACGGCAGCGCCTCCTCGACGTCCTCGCCGTGCTCGTCGACCATGCGGCGGACTCGGCCGTAGGCATCGCCCGCCACCACGGAGTCGCCGACCCGCAGCGTGCCGCGCTGCACCAGCACGGTGGCCACCGGCCCGCGGCCGCGGTCCAGGTGTGCCTCGATCGCCACACCCTGGGCCTCCATGTCGGGGTTGGCCCGCAGGTCCAGGGCGGCGTCGGCGGTCAGCAGCACCGCCTCCTCCAGCGCCTCGATGTTGGTGCCCACCTTCGCCGAGATGTCCACGAACATCGTGTCGCCGCCGAATTCCTCTGGCACCAAACCGAATTCGGTGAGTTGCCCGCGGATCTTGGCCGGGTCGGCGCCTTCCTTATCGATCTTGTTGACCGCCACCACGATCGGCACGTCGGCGGCCTGCGCGTGGTTGATGGCCTCCACCGTCTGCGGCATCACGCCGTCGTCGGCGGCGACCACCAGGATCGCGATGTCGGTGGCCTTGGCGCCGCGGGCACGCATGGCGGTGAACGCCTCGTGACCCGGGGTGTCGATGAAGGTGATCAGCCGGTCGGCGCCGTCGAGGTCGACGGAAACCTGGTAGGCGCCGATGTGCTGGGTGATGCCACCCGCCTCGGCCTCGCGGACGCTCGCATTTCGAATCGTGTCCAGCAGCCGGGTTTTACCGTGGTCGACGTGACCCATCACGGTCACCACCGGCGGACGCGTCTGCAGGTCTTCCTCGGTGCCTTCGTCTTCCCCGTATGTCAGGTCGAACGACTCCAGCAGCTCGCGGTCCTCGTCCTCGGGGCTCACGACCTGGACGACATAGTTCATCTCGCTGCCCAGCAGCTCGAGGGTCTCGTCGCCCACCGACTGGGTGGCCGTCACCATCTCGCCGAGGTTGAACAGCGCCTGCACCAGTGCGGCCGGATTGGCGTCGATCTTTTCGGCGAAGTCGGACAGGGAGGCCCCGCGGGCCAACCGGATCGTCTCGCCGTTGCCGTGCGGCAACCGCACGCCGCCGACGACGGGCGCCTGCATGTTCTCGTACTCGGCGCGTTTCGCCCGCTTGGACTTGCGACCACGCCGGGGCGCGCCGCCGGGACGGCCGAACGCGCCGGCCGCGCCGCCGCGCTGTCCGGGACGGCCACCGCCGCCACCGGGACGGCCGCGAAAACCACCGCCGCCTCCGGGCGCGGCACCGACGCCGCCTCCGCCGCCGCGATAGTTACCGCCACCGGCATCGGAGCGGCCGCCACCGGGCCCACCGGGCCGGCCGCCGGGACGGGGCCCACCGGCGCGCGCCGGACGGCCCTGTGCGCCGGCACCGCCGGGGCGGGGCGGCATGCTGCCCGGCGACGCGCCGGGGCGCGGTGCACCGGGCCGGGCCGCGCCGGGACGAGGCGCCATGGGACGCGGGATGGGACGGTCGACGGGTTGCGCCGACGAGAACGGGTTGTTGCCGACGCGCGGGGTGCGCACGCCCGGCTTCGGCGCCGGACCGGGACGCGGTCCCGGCGTCAACCCCGAAGGGGGCGCCGGTTGGCCCGGGGCCGGCGGTTTCGGCTGGCCCGACGGCGGCGCGGGCGGCGCAGTCGCCTCGGCCGCCGCGGCCGGGGACGCCTTGGCGGCGGGCTGGGCGGGGGCCGCGGTGGCTTCGCCGTTGCCCGCGGACTTGTCGATCGCCTGGTCGAGGGCCTGGTCCAACGCCTGGCCGGAGGCCTTGGCGGGGGCCTTGGCGGCCTTGGCCGGCGCCTTTTCCGCGGCGGGCTTGCCTCCGCCGAAAGACTCGCGCAGCCGGCGAGCGACTGGCGCCTCTACGGTCGACGATGCGGATTTGACGAATTCGCCCTGTTCATTCAGCCGGGCGAGGACTTCCTTGCTTGTGACACCGAGTTCCTTAGCCAACTCGTGTACGCGGGCCTTACCTGCCACTACTTCTCCTGTCTATGAGGCGACAGTCGTGGGGCGGCCGCGCCTCGGGTTTAGCTATGACGCATTGTCATCGGGACTTCACGGTGTGCTCATGTTCTTTGCTGCCTCTTCTGTTGGTGCCGGGTGAGCCGAGCGCACGAAGCGCCGCTATGTGCTCGACCACCGCGGTCGTGTCCGGTGAACCGGCGATGCGCAGCGCCTTGGTGAAAGCCCGCCGCCGAATCGCCTGCTGGACGCACTGCGGTACGGGATGCAGCCATGCACCCCGCCCCGGCAGGCTACTCCCCGTGTCAACGATCACGGCGTATTCGCCGTTCCCGGCCGACACGGCGACCACTCGAAGCAGTTCGACGGCCAGCTCTCGCTTTCGGCACCCGACACACGTCCGCACCGGTCCACCCGGGCGTCCGCGCGCCGACTCCGAAGGCTCGCGCTGGATCACGGCTCAGTCTAGCGTCACCGGATCAATGGTCAGAACCGCCCGCGCCGGGGCGGTTACAGGTCAGCGGTCGTGTGCCACCGGATGGCCGGCGCCGTGTTCGGACTGGTTCTCCGCGTGCCCCTCGGAACTTCCCGGCGAATCGCCGCGGATGTCGATGCGCCACCCGGTCAGCCGGGCGGCCAACCGCGCGTTCTGGCCCTCCTTGCCGATGGCCAGGGACAACTGGAAGTCCGGCACCACCACCCGGGCCGCCCGGGCGCTCTGGTCGATCACCGAGACGGAGACCACCTTGGCCGGCGACAACGCGTTGGCCACGAAGCGGGCCGGGTCCTCGTCGTAGTCGATGATGTCGATCTTCTCCCCGGAGAGCTCGCTCATCACGTTGCGGACCCGCTGCCCCATCGGGCCGATGCAGGCGCCCTTGGCGTTCAGGCCCGGCACGCGGGAGGCCACCGCGATCTTGGAGCGATGGCCGGCCTCGCGGGCCACCGCCACGATCTCGACCGATCCGTCGGCGATCTCGGGGACCTCCAGCGAAAACAGCTTGCGCACCAGGTTGGGATGTGTTCGCGACAGCGTGATCAGGGGCTCGCGGGCGCCCCGGGTGACGCCGACGACATAGCAGCGGACCCGGTTGCCGTGCTCGTAGCTCTCGCCGGGGACCTGCTCGGCCGCCGGGATGACGCCCTCGGATGCCTTGGTTTCGGTGCCCATCCGGACGACGACCAGGCCGCGGGCATTCGCGCGGCTGTCGCGCTGGATCACCCCCGCGACGATCTCGCCCTCCCGGGTGGAGAACTCGCCGTAGGTGCGCTCGTTTTCGGCATCGCGGAATCGCTGCAGCATCACCTGGCGTGCGGTCGTGGCGGCGATGCGGCCGAAGCCCTCCGGGGTGTCGTCCCATTCGCTGATGAGGTTGCCGTCCTCGTCGAGCTCGCGGGCGATCACCTTGACGACACCGGTTTTGCGGTCGATCTCGATGCGCGCGTCGTTCTGGTGACCCTGAGTGTGGCGGTAGGCGGTGAGCAGCGCGGATTTGATCGTCTCGAGCAATTCGTTGACCGAGATGCCCCGGTCCACCTCGATCGCGTGCAGCGCGGCCATGTCGATATTCATGCTCCGGCCTCCGTCCTGTCGGCCCGCCCCGTGAGGGCCCCAGTCGCCAGTTCCAACTCCGCCTGGGGTGGCTGCGAAAACTCAACCTGGACAACGGCTTTCACGATCTCGGCGAGCGGGATCGGCCGCACCGCCCATCCGCGCCCGTCGCGAACCACCAACGCGAGCGTGTCATCGCGGGTCTCACCGACGCGGCCGGTCAGCCGCGATCCGTCCGCCAGCGCCAGTTCGACCTTGCGCCCGCGCGCGCGGCGGAAGTGCTTCGCGCTGGTCAGGGGGCGGTCCACGCCCGGCGAGCTGACCTCCAAGACGTAGCGCTCGCGGATGCCCTCGAGAAGGTTCGAGCCGTCCAGCAAAGCCGACGCCGAGCGCGAGAGCGCGGCAATGGTGTCCAAGTCGAGCGCGGTGTCACCGTCGGCGATCACACTGATCCGCGGCGGGTGCGCGCGGGCATCGATGACCACGTCTTCGATCTCATAGCCGGCGCGCGCGAACTCTTCACCGAGTAGCTCGATCACCTGCGTCTGCGAAGGTAGCCCGGTGGTCACGGCGAGCTCCTCATCTTGAGTTGTCCGGTCATCTGGCGGATGTCGTCGCCCGGGGCGGCTTCCGGTGTCCCGGCGGAACGTTGGGCGTTCCACCAGAACCAGCTATCAACGATACGCCAGGAATCGCCCATGACGGGGCGGATCGCATGGTCAGGTGGCGGGCCAGGTAGTGGGTCAGGTAGTGGGTCGGTCAGGGTCCTGTTGGCGTGGCCGCCCCCCAGCGATGGCACTCAGCAATGGCAGGATGTTTCTGTGCCCGTACCCGTCACCAACCGGCGGGGTGTGCTCGCCGGCGGCGCGGCAATCGCCGCGCTCGGGGTGGCCGCGTCCGCCTGTGGCGAGTCCCCGCCCAAGCCCCCCGCCGTCGAGGAGTTGCTCGGGCCGCTGGACCAGGCCCGCCGCGACAGCGCGCTCGCGACCGCCGCCGCGGCGGCCGTCGGCAACCCGCCGCAGATCGCCGCCGCGCTGACCGTCGTCGCCACCCAGCGCGCCGCGCATGCCCGGGCCCTGTCCACCGAGATCGCCCGGGCGGCCGGCAAGCTCTCGTCCTCGTCGAGCGAAACGCCCACCCCCGCCCCGGCCGAGCCGGGCGCACCGCCGCCACCGCCGCCCCCGCTGGCGGACGTGGTCAACTCGCTGCGCGCATCGGCCGAGAGCGCGAGCCGGTTGGTGGCCTCGTCATCGGGCTACCGGGCCGGGTTGCTCGGCTCCATCGCCGCGTCCTGCACGGCGTCGTACACGGTGGCCCTGGTGCCCGCGGGGCCGACGCCATGACCTCCGGCAAGGACGCCGACAACGCGGCGCTGTGCGACGCGCTGTCCGTCGAACATTCGACGATCTACGGCTACGGCATCGTGTCCGCGCTGTCGCCGCCCGGCGTCAACAACCTGGTGGTGGAGGCGCTGCTGCAGCATCGCCAGCGCCGCGACGACGTCATCGCCATGCTGAGCGCCCGCAAGGTCACCGCCCCGGTCGCCGCCCCCGGCTACCAGCTGCCGATGCTGGTGGGCAGCCCGGCGGATGCGGCACGGCTGGCCGTGCGGATGGAAACCGACGGCCAGACGGCGTGGCGCGCCGTCATCGAGCACGCCGAGACGGCCGACGACCGCGCGTTCGCCGCGACCGCCCTGTCCCAGGGCACGGTCCTGGCCGCGCGGTGGAACCGGGTATTGAACGCCTGGCCCATCACGACGAGTTTCCCCGGCGGCAACGAATAACGGTGAGCGGCTAGCCCTTCAGAGCCGTCACGATGTCGGTGGCCAGCGAGGTGCCGGCGGCCAGCTCGCGGGTCTGCCCGCCCAAGCGGTCCCGCAGCTCCACCACGCCGTCCGCCCAGCCGCGCCCCACCACGACGATCCACGGCATGCCCAGCAGTTCGGCGTCCTTGAACTTGACGCCGGGCGAGGCGGTGCGGTCGTCGAGCAGCACCTCGAGCCCCAGCCGATCCAGATCGGCGGCCAGCCTCGTGGCCCCGGCCCGGGCCTCGGCGTCCTTGTTGGCGATCACGAGATGGACGTCGAACGGCGCGATCGACGCCGGCCAGCGCAGGCCCAGCTCGTCGTGCTGCTGCTCGGCGACGACGGCCACCAGCCGCGACACCCCGACGCCGTAGGAGCCCATGATCAGTCGCACCGGCTTGCCGTCCTCGCCGAGCACGTCGACGGTGAAGGCATCGGTGTATTTGCGGCCGAGCTGGAAGATGTGGCCGATCTCGATGCCGCGCGCAGCGACCAGCGGGCCGGCGCCGTCGGGCGACGGATCGCCCTCGCGCACCTCGGCGGCCTCGATGGTGCCGTCGGCGGTGAAGTCGCGCCCGGCCACCAACCCGACCACGTGGCGGCCCGGCTCGTCGGCCCCGGTGATCCAGCTGGTGCCGTCGACCACCCGCGGATCGACGAGATAGCGAACATCGTTGTCCCGCAAAGCCTTCGGCCCGATGTACCCCTTGACCAGAAAGGGATACTTGGCGAAATCGTCGTCGCCGAGCAACGTGTACTCGGCCGGCTCCAGGGCGGCGCTGAGCCGCTTGTCGTCGACCTCGCGATCGCCGGGCACGCCGATGGCCAGCAGCTCCCAGTCGCCGCCGGGCTGGCGGACTTTCACCAGGACGTTCTTCAACGTGTCGGCGGCGGTCACCGTGCGGCCCAGGCCGGCCTCGTTCGCCCAGGCCACCAATGTGGCGATGGTCGGGGTGTCGCCCGTGTCGTGCACCACCGCCTCGGGCAGCCCCTCGATGGGCAATGCGTCCGGGCGGGCGGTGACGACGGCCTCGACGTTGGCCGCATAACCGGACTCGAGGCACCGCACGAAGGTGTCCTCGCCCACCGGGCTCTCGGCGAGGAACTCCTCGGAGGCGCTGCCGCCCATGGCGCCGGACACCGCCGACACGATGACGTAGCGCACCTTTAGCCGATCGAAGATGCGCTGGTAGGCCTCCCGGTGGGCGTGGTAGGACGCCTTGAGCCCGGCCTCGTCGATGTCGAAGGAGTAGGAGTCCTTCATGACGAATTCCCGGGCACGCAGGATGCCGGCCCGCGGCCGCGCCTCGTCGCGATATTTGTTCTGGATTTGATAAAGGGTGAGCGGAAAGTCCTTGTAGGAGCTGTACTCCCCCTTGACGGTCAGGGCGAAGAGCTCTTCATGGGTGGGGCCCAGCATGTAGTCGTTGTCGCGGCGATCGCGCACCCGGAACACGCTGTCGCCGTACTCCGTCCAGCGGTTCGTCGTCTCGTACGGCGCGCGCGGCAGCAGGGCGGGGAACAGAATCTCTTGCCCGCCAATCGCGTTCATCTCTTCGCGGACGACGCGTTCGATGTTGCGCAGGACCCGCAGCCCGAGCGGCAGCCAGCTGTACAGCCCCGGCGCGACGGGCCGGACGTATCCCGCCCGAACCAGCAGCTTGTGGCTGGGCACTTCGGCGTCGGCAGGGTCGTCGCGCAGGGTGCGCAGGAACAACTCGGACATCCGGGTGATCACAGCGGGCAAGCCTAGTGGCGGCGGTTTCGGCGAAGGAAATCTGAGTGTGCGCTTACGGCTCGGAAAGTGCGGTCAGGGCGCCTCAGAGGCACACGGAAAGCCTGCGTCAGAGTTCCCCGGCGTCGATCGCGTCCTTGACTTCCTGGGCGTGCGCGACCTGCTCGGGGGTGTAGCCGATCAACAGCGCCGCGCCGCCGACGATGACGGCCACCCCGGCCACCCACAGCAGGCCGTAGGTGTAGCCGTGGTCGAGCGCGTGCAGCTGAGCGTCGTTCATGAACTTCACCGGGCCGGTGGTCCCGCCGAGGTACAGCGTGCGCGAGGTGATCACGGCCTGAATGACCGCCAGCACCAGCGGGCCGCCCAGGCTCTGCAGCATCAGCGCGATCGCGGACACCGGGCCGATCCGGTCGAATCCGACGCCGGCGATCGCCGACAGCGTCAGCGGCACGACGGCCATGCCGATGCCGATTCCGCCGACGACGATGGGCAGCACCAGGTTGGGGAAGTAGGGCACGCCGCGGTTCATGAACGCCCAGCCGTAGATCATCGCCCAGAACAGCAGGACCCCGCCGCCGATCGTCAGCACCCGGGGCGAAAACCGCGACACCAGTTGCGAAGACACGCCCAGGCCGATGCCCATCGCGATGACGAACGGAATGAAGCCGACGCCCGCGCGCAGCGCGCTGTAGCCCAGGATGTCCTGCACGTACAGACCGATGGACACGGTCAGGCTGAACATGAGCCCGCCGGCGAGGAAGATCGCGACGAACGTGACCAGCCGGTTGCGGTCACGGAACAAGTCGAACGGCACGACGGGGTTGTCGGCGGTGCGCTCAACGATCGCGAAGGCGATGGCGGCGGCCAAAGCCACCACGCCCGAGCCGATGGTGGTGGGTGAGACCCATCCCTTTTCCGGACCCATCGAGAACGCGTAAACGGCGGCGGTGCACGCCAGCGTGGCCAGCATCGCCCCGGTGGCGTCGAGCTTCATCCGCTCCCGGTTGGTTTCCCGCAGCGCGGTGCGGGCCAGGTAGATCATCACCAGCCCGATCGGCACGTTCACGATGAACGCCAGCCGCCACGACACCTCGGTGAGCGCCCCGCCGACCACCAGACCCATCACGGATCCGATCGCGGTCATCGCGGCGAACACGGCCGTCGCGGCGTTGCGCGCCGGCCCCTTCGGGAAGGTGGTCGCGACCAACGCCAGACCGGTCGGCGATGCAATGGCCGACCCGATGCCCTGCAGCAGCCGGGCGATGACCATCGTCGCCTCGTCCCATGCCACGGCGCACAGCACCGAGGAGATGGTGAACAGGGTGACGCCGACGATGAAGGTGCGCTTTCGCCCGATGGTGTCGCCGAGGCGCCCGCCGAGCAGCATCAGCCCGCCGAAGGTGAGCACGTAGGCGGTGATCACCCAGCTACGGCCGGCATCGGACAGGCTGAGCTCGTTTTGAATCTTAGGAAGCGCGACGATGGCGACGGTGCTGTCCATGGTCGCCAACAGCTGCATCCCACCGATCGCGATAACCGCTGCGATGAAACGGCGAGAGGGCAGCCATGCGGGGTAATACCTGCTCATACGTGTGGGGGCGGTCTCCGCCGGACGCGTGGCGCGCATCGGGGCTGGACGATCGGGGCGCGCGGCCGTCCAATTGTGGACTGCGCGCTCACTGTCGTTGAGAGCCGTCATATCGGGTTACCTTACAGTAATCTTAAGATTTGTTTAAACGCCGAACGCCGCCACCGGGCCGATGACGATGATCGCGGGAGGTCGAATCCCCTCGGCGCGAATCTTCTCTGGCGTGTCGGCGAGAGTCGACCGCAACGTCTGCTGAGCGGCCGTCGTTCCATGCTGTACTACCAGCACCGGCGTCTCCGCAGGTCGCCCCCCTTCCAGCAGGGCGTCGACGAAGAGCTCGATGCGTTCGACCGCCATCAGCAAAACGATCGTGCCGGACATTGCTGCCAGCGCATCCCAATTCACTAACGATTCGGGGTGACCGGGCGGCAGGTGGCCGCTGACCACCACGAACTCGTGATTTACCGCCCGATGGGTGACGGGAACGCCGACCGAGGCGGGCACCGCTATGGCGCTTGTCACACCCGGCACCACCGTGACGGGAATCCCGGCGTCGGCGCACGCCAGCACTTCTTCGTAGCCACGCGCGAACACAAAAGGGTCGCCGCCCTTGAGGCGCACCACGAAGTTGCCGGCCCGGGCCCGGTCGATCATGACCTCGTTGATCGCGTCCTGCGCCATGGCCCGGCCGTACGGAATCTTCGCGGCGTCAATGACTTCCACCTGCGGCGGTAGTTCGGCGAGCAGCTCGGGCGGCGCCAGCCGGTCGGCGACGACCACGTCGGCCTGGGTGAGCAGCCGGCGGCCACGTACGGTGATCAGTTCAGGGTCGCCGGGACCGCCACCGATCAGCGCCACCCCGCCGCGCACGACGTCGGAGCTCTCTTCGGCGGTTTCCGGGATGATCACCCCGGTCTGCAGCGCCTCGCGGATGGCCGACCGGATCGCCGCGGACCGGCGGTGCTCGCCGCCGGCCAACACCCCGACCGATAACCCCGCGTAACTGAAGGACGCCGGGGTCACCGCGGTCCCCTCGACCGCGATGTCGGCGCGGACGCAAAAGATCTGGCGCCGGTCGGCCTCGTCGACCACCGCGGCGTTCACGAGCGCGTCGTCCGTGGCCGCGATGGCGTACCAGGCGCCGGCGAGGTCCCCGTCGCGGTATTCGCGCAACGACAAGGTGATTCCGCTCATCGCCTCGACGGCGCGGGTGACTGTGCGGGAGATGACGTGGACGTTGGCGCCGGTCGCGATGAGCAAGGGTAGACGACGCTGCGCGACGGTTCCCCCGCCGACCACAACGACCTTCTTACCGGCCAGCCGCAATCCGACCAGATAGGCGCTCTCGGTCACCCGCCAAGCCTAGTGGCGATCGCGAGCGCGGCGGTCACGCCGGGCGCTGCGGGTCGCCACCATCGGCTCAAGGGGTGCTCGATGGCCGTTCGGCCCTCACGGCGTGCGCGACGAAGCGCGCCACCGCGTCCGGCACCGCCGCCGGATGGGTGTGTAGGTACGACGCGTGCACACCGCCGCTCACCGCCCCTTCTCGCACGCCGTCGCGCACGGTGTCCACGCCCTCACCGCGATACACCCACGCCGGCTGGTAACCGTCGGTGAATGTGACTGCGGTTCGGTGGAATTCGTGGCCGACCACTCGCTCTCCGGTCGAATACAGCGACGAATCCGCGACGGCCACCGCGTCGCGATACGCCAACGTCAGCTGCGGGGTGAACCGAGCCGAGCCCGCCAGCACTCCACACATCGGATACCCGTCGAGTTCGTCGGCCAGATAGATCAGCCCGGCGCATTCGGCGTGCACCGGGGCGCCGGCGGCGGCGAGCTCGCTGATCTGCCGGCGGACGACGTCGTTGGCGGACAGCTCCGTGGTGAATTGCTCGGGGAAGCCGCCGGGCAGCAGCACCGCATCGGTGCCGTCGGGCAACGGATCGACCAGCGGGTCGAACTCGACGACGTCGGCGCCGGCGGCGCGCAGCAGCTCGGCATGTTCGGCGTAGCCGAAGCTGAACGCCCTGCCCGCCGCCACTGCCACGACAGCCTGGCCTCCCGGAGTCGCGCCCACCGCCGCCGCGGGATCCCACGGCGCATCGCTGACGCGCGCGGTCGCGGCCGCGGCCACGGCGCCCAGATCGACGTGGCGCGCGACCAAGTCCGTCATCGCCTCGACCGCCTGCCGGGCACGCCGCCCGTACTCGACGGCGGTGACGAGCCCCAAATACCTTGTGGGAAGCTCCAATTCGGTGAGGCGCGGAATCGCTCCGAGCACATCGACGCCGGCGTGCTCGCATGCCTGGCGCAGCACCTGCTCGTGTCGCGCCGACCCGACGCGGTTGAGGATGACACCGGCGATGCGGGTTGCGGTATCGAACGTTGAAAAGCCGTGCAGCAGAGCGGCAATGCTGTGGCTCTGGCCGCGTGCGTCGACCACCAGGATCACCGGGGCGCCCAGCAGACCGGCGACGTGGGCGGTGGAGCCAGCGGCCGGGGTGGTCGCGGCCGGCCCGATCCGCCCGTCGAAGAGTCCCATTACGCCCTCGATCACCGCGATGTCCGCACCACCGGCGCCGTGGGCGTAGAGCGGACCGATGAGCCGCTCGCCCACCAGCACCGGGTCCAGGTTGCGCCCGGGCCTCCCCGCGGCCAGCGTGTGGTAGCCGGGGTCGATGAAGTCGGGGCCCACCTTGAACGGCGCGACGGTGTGGCCGGCCCGGCGCAGTGCGCCCATCAAACCCGTTGCGACCGTGGTCTTTCCGCTGCCCGACGCTGGGGCGGCGACGACGACGGCGGGGACGCTCACCATTCGATGCCCTTTTGGCCCTTGCGCCCGGCGTCCATCGGGTGTTTGACCTTGCCCATCTCGGTGACCAGGTCGGCGGCCTCGACCAGTCGCGGCGGGGCATCGCGTCCGGTGATCACGACATGCTGCTGGCCGGGCCGGGCCGCCAGGACCTCCACCACCCGGTCCACGTCGACCCAGCCCCACTTCAGCGGATAGGTGAATTCGTCGAGCACGTAGAAGTCGTGGCACTGCGCGGCGAGCCTGCGCGAAATCTCCGCCCAGCCGTCGGCGGCCGCGGCGGCGTGGTCGGATTCGCCGCCCGCCTTACGCGACCAGGACCACCCGGCACCCATCTTGTGCCATTCGACGGCGCCCCCGACGCCGCGCTGGTCGTGCAACTGCGCGAGCTGACGGAATGCCGCCTCCTCGCCCACCTTCCACTTGGCGCTCTTGACGAACTGGAACACCGCGACGTCGAGCCCGGCGTTCCACGCCCGCAACGCCATTCCGAATGCCGCCGTCGACTTGCCCTTGCCGTCGCCGGTGTGGACGGCCAATATGGGCGCGTTGCGCCGCGCCCGGGTGGTCAGTCCATCGTCTGGAACCTGCAGCGGACGGCCTTGTGGCATAAGCGGTTACCCCTCTCAGGCGACGCTGCGCACGGCCCGCGCCAGATGATCGGCGTGCAACTGCTCCAGCCGTACCACCGGCGCACCCAGCCGACCGGCGAGCTGCCCGGCCAAGCCCAGCCGCACATGCGACGTCTCGCAGTCCACGACCACCGCGGCCGCGCCTTCGGCGACCAACCGTGCCGCCGCGGTTCGGCTGCGGCCCAACGGATCCGGCCCGGCGTTGGCACGGCCGTCGGTGAGCACCACCACCAGCGGACGGCGCGCGCGGTCGCGCGCCCTTTCCCGGACGATCAGCTCGCGCGCGGCCTGCAGCCCCTCGGCCAACGGTGTCCTGCCGCCGGTGTCGAACCGGCCGAGTCGCCGGCCCGCGATGTGCGCCGACGACGTCGGCGGCAGCAGCAGCCGCGCATCCTGGCCGCGGAACGTGATCACCGCGACCTTGTCGCGGCGCTGATAGGCGTCGCGCAGCAGCGACAGCGTGGCGCCGCTGACCGCGGCCATCCGGTCGCGGGCGGCCATCGAACCGGACGCGTCGACAACGAAGATCACCAGATTGCCCTCGCGGCCCTCGCGGATCGCCCGGCGCACGTCGTCCGGGCCCGGCCGCAGCGGCCCCGCGCCCGCGCGCTCGGCCGCCGACAGCAGGGTGGCGAACAGGTGCAGTCCGTGTGCCCCGGGACCGGTGTCGTCGCCGTCTGCGGCCGCCACCACCCTGCCGGAGACGTTGCGGGCCCGCGACCGTCGGCCCGGTGCGCCCTCGCCGACGCCCGGCACCCGCAGCGCCCGGGTGCGGAAGGTCTGCGCCGGCGGCGCGCTGGGCTTCGTCGACGATCGCAAGCGCGGCGAAGCCGGGCGCGGCGGGTCGTCGCCGATCGAGCTCGGCGGCTGCGGCTTGGCGTGTGAATTCGGTTGCGGTTCAGCATCATTGGCCGACAGACCGCCGCCGCCCGGGGGATCGGGTTCGGGTTCTGGGTCGCTACCCGCCTGCGCCAGGGCCTGGTCCAGCTGGTCGCGGTCGATGCCCGGATCGTCGAAGGGATCGCGGCGGCGCCGATGCGGCAGCGCCAGTTCGGCCGCCACCCGGATGTCCTGCTCCTCGACGGTGTTGGCGCCGCGCCAGGCGGCGTGCGCGGCGGCGGTGCGGGCCACCACCAGGTCGGCCCGCATGCCGTCGACGTCGAACGCCGCGCACAGCGCCGCGATGCGCCGTAATTCGTTGTCCGGCAACACCACCTCGTCGATCAGTGCACGCGCAGCCGCGATCCGGTGCGCCAGCTCCGCGTCGGCCTCCGCATAGCGCTCTGCGAACCCGTCCGGGTCGGCCTCATACGCCATCCGCTGCCGGATGACCTGCGCCCGCACGTCGACGTCACGCGACGCGTGGACGTCGACCGTGAGACCGAAGCGGTCCAGCAGCTGCGGGCGCAGTTCGCCCTCCTCGGGATTCATCGTGCCGATCAGCACGAAACGGGCCTCGTGCGAATGCGAGATGCCGTCGCGTTCGATGTGCACGCGTCCCATCGCCGCGGCGTCGAGCAGCACGTCGACCAGGTGATCGTGCAGCAGGTTGACCTCGTCGACGTAGAGCACGCCACCGTGCGCGCGGGCCAGCAGTCCCGGCGAGAACGCGTGCTCACCGTCGCGCAGCACGCGCTGCAGATCCAGCGAACCGATCACCCGGTCCTCCGTTGCGCCGAGCGGCATTTCGACCAGGCCGGCCCCTGCGCCGGCATCGCCACTCCCGGTCGCGGCGGACAGCAGCGCGGCAAGGCCGCGCACCGCGGTCGACTTGGCGGTGCCCTTCTCGCCGCGGATCAGCGCCCCGCCGATCTCGGGCCGCACGGCGCACAACAACAGCGCGAGCCGCAGCTGGTCATGCCCGACGATCGCGCTGAACGGATAGGGCTTCATGTCTGAATTCATGTCTGCGCCACCGGACGCCAGCCGGGCCGCAGCATCGGCACGTGCGGCACACCGTCGTCGACGAAATCGTCACCGTCGCGGACGAATCCGTGATGGGCATACATGTCCGCGAGATAGGTCTGCGCGTTGATCCGGCACGGGTAGTCACCCACCTCGGCCAGCGCGGCTGCCAGCAGCCGGGTGGTGTGGCCCTGGCCGCGCGCTGTGCGCTTGGTGCACAGCCGGCCGAGCCGGAACGCCTTCTCGCCGCCGGCGTGCTCCTCCATCAGCCGCAGCGTACAGATCACCTCCCCGTCGGGTGTCTCCAGCCAGAAGTGCCGGGTCTCGGCGAGCAGGTCGCGCCCATCCAGCTCCGGATACGGGATCGCCTGCTCGACGACGAAGACCTCCACCCGAAGCTTGAGCAACTCGTAAAGAGTCGCAGCGTCAAGGTCTTTGGCCCAACTGCGGCGCAGCGCCACCGTCATGATCGCCCCCTGGAATCTAACTGCAGTACCTTGGTTCCCCACGACCACACCTCGTCGTACAACGCCGGCTCACGGGATAGCTCGAACCCCAGCGACGGCACCATCTCTTTGAGCGTCGGCAGCCACGATGGGTACCGGTTGGCGAAGCAGCGCCGCAGCACATCGAGCATGGCCGGCACGGCCGTCGATGCGCCCGGCGAACCCCCGAGCAGTCCCGCGATGGTGCCGTCGGCGTCGCTCAGCACGGTGGTGACGAACTCGAGCACCCCGCCCTTGCGGCGGTCCCGGCGGATCACCTGCACGCGCTGGCCCGCAGTGGTCAGCTCCCAGTCCGAATCCACCGCGCCGGGCGCGAATTCGCGCAGCGCGCGCACCCGATCCGGTCCGGAGAGCCGCAGCTGGGCGATCAGATAATTGATCAGCGTCAGTTGGGTGACGCCAACACCGAGCATCGACAACACGTTATCGGGCTTGATCGACCGCGGCAGGTCGGAGAAGTGGCCGTGCTTCAAGAACTTCGGCGACCAGCCGGCATAGGGCCCGAACACCAGCCACGGCTTGCCGTTGACGAACCGCAGGTCCAGGTGCAGCGCCCCGAGCGGCGGGGCCCCCGGCGCGGGAACGCCGTACACCTTGGCCTGGTGGGCGGCGGCGAGCGTCGGGTTGCCGGCGCGCAGGAACCGGCCGCCGATGGGGAATCCGGCGAAGCCCTTGACCTCCTTGATGCCCGACTTCTGCAGCAGCGGCAGGGCGTCGCCACCGGCGCCGACGAAGACGAATTTGGCGTTGCAGCGGCGTTTTTCGCCGGTGCGGCGATTGCGGACCAGCAGCGTCCAGCTGCCGTCGGATTGGCGGCGCAGGTCGCGGACCTCGTGACCGAACAGCGCGGTGGCGCCGCCCCGCACGCAAAAGCCGATGAGCTGGCGGGCCAGCGCGCCGAAGTCGACGTCGGTGCCCGCGGCGGCCCAGTTGAGCGCGATCGGCTCGGCAAAGTCACGTTGGGCGGCCATGAACGGCAGCCGGCGGGTGAACTCGCCGGCGTCGGTGATCAATTCCGTGCCGGCGAACAGCGGATTGTCGGCCAGCGCCCGCTGACGCCGGCGCAGGTAGTCCACGCCCTCGGCGCCGTGGACGAAGCTCACGTGCGGGACGGCGTTGACGAAGCCGGGGTCGCCCAGCATGCCGTTCTCGACGGCATACGCCCAGAACTGGCGGGTCACCTGGAATTGCTCGTTGACGGCCACCGCTTTGGAGATGTCGATGGAGCCGTCGGCGCGCTGGGGCGTGTAGTTCATCTCGCACAGCCCGGCATGGCCGGTGCCCGCGTTGTTCCACGGGCTGCTGCTTTCGGCGGCGGCGGCGTCCAGCCGCTCGATCAGGGTGATCGCCCAGTTCGGCTCCAGCCGCCGCAGCAACGCACCCAACGTGGCGCTCATGATCCCCGCGCCCACCAGCACGACGTCGGTGTGCGCGGTCGCGGCCAGGTCCGACACCCCGATCGCCTGTCCTTCCCTCGACTGTGCCGGTCCAGGTTATCCCGGGGTTGCGGGCAAACGACGTGCGCCCGGCCGGCTCCAGCACAAGCTCTGACCACGCTTTAAGCTGGCCGCGTGGCTGGTGGGTTGACTGGCGGGGTGACTGGCTGGGTGGCCGATGTCTTGCCCGGGTATTGGCAGCGCACGCTCCCGCTGGGGCACGATCCCGCCGGCGAGGGCGATATCGCCGCAACCCTGATCCGGCGCGGCCCCGAGGCGGAGGCCGGCCGGGCCGATCACGCGGTGCTCGCGGTGCACGGCTACACCGACTACTTCTTCCACACCGCGCTGGCCGATCACTTCGCCGAGCGGGGTTTCGCGTTCTACGCGCTGGACATGCAGAAGTGCGGCCGTTCGCATCGCGAGGGCCAGACCCCGCACTACATCACCGACCTGGCCGCCTACGACGCCGAACTCGAACGGGCACTGGCCGTCATCAACGAGCAGCAGGAGCGGGCGAGGGTCCTGCTATACGGCCACTCCCTGGGCGGGCTCATCGTGCCGCTCTGGCTGGACCGGATGCGCCGACGCGGCGCGGCGGCGCACGCCGGCATCGGCGGCCTGGTGCTCAACAGCCCGTTTCTCGACCTGCACGGCCCGGCGATCCTGCGGTTGTTCGTCACCTCCGCGGCGATCGCCGGCCTGTCCCGAGTGCGCGCCAAGGGGGTGATCCGTTCCCCCACAGAAGGTGGTTACGGCACCACCCTGCACCGCGACTATGCCGGCGAGTTCGATTACAACCTGGCGTGGAAACCGTTGGGCGGCTTCCCGATCACCCTGGGGTGGCTACACGCGGTCCGCCGCGGCCAGGCGCGGCTGCACCGCGGGCTCGACGTCGGTGTTCCCAATCTGATCCTGCGCTCCGATCACAGCGTGCGCGAAACCAACGATGCGGCGGCCATGCAGCGCGGCGACGCGGTCCTCGACGTCACCCAGATCGCGCGGTGGGCGGGCTGCATCGGCAACCGCACCACCATCGTTCCGGTGACCGACGCCAAACACGACGTGTTCTTATCGCTACCGGAGCCGCGCCAGGTCGCCTACCGGCAATTGGACCTGTGGCTGGATCGCTACCTCGACACCAACAACACCGACGCGCAGGCGTCGTCCGGGAAGGGGTGACAGCGTGGAGACTTACGACATCGCGATCATCGGAACCGGTTCGGGCAACAGCATTCTCGATGAGCGCTATGCGAACAAACGTGCGGCGATCTGCGAGCAGGGCACCTTCGGGGGCACTTGCCTGAACGTCGGGTGCATCCCGACGAAGATGTTCGTCTACGCCGCCGGGGTCGCCGATGAGATCCGCGGCGCGGCGCGCTACGGCATCGACGCCCACATCGACCGGGTGCGCTGGGACGACATCGTCTCACGCGTATTCGGACGGATCGATCCGATCGCAATCAGCGGCGAGGACTATCGCCGCAGCGCGCCCAACGTCGACGTGTACCACCAGCACACCCGGTTCGGGCCGGTGCAGCCCGACGGGCGCTACTTGTTGCGCACGGACGCGGGCGAGGAATTCGCCGCCGATCAGGTGGTGATCGCGGCGGGCTCGCGGCCCGTCGTGCCGCCCGCGATCCTCGCATCCGGCGTCGAATACCACACCAGCGACACCGTGATGCGGATCCCCGAGTTGCCCGAGCACGTGGTGATCGTCGGAAGTGGCTTTGTGGCAGCCGAATTCGCGCATGTGTTCTCCGCGCTCGGAGTGCGGGTGACGCTGGTGATCCGGGGTGGCACGTTGCTGCGCCACCTCGACGACACCCTGTGCGAACGGTTCACCCGCATCGCCTCGAGCAAATGGGAACTGCGCACCCACCGCAACGTCGTCGCCGCTTTCAACCGTGGTTCCGGAATCGAGCTGGAACTCGACGACGGCTCCAAGTTGAACGCCGGCGTGCTGCTGGTGGCGACCGGCCGGTTGTCCAACGCCGATCTGCTGGACGCCGGCCAGGCCGGTGTCGACGTCGAGAACGGCCGGGTGGTGGTCGACGAATACCAACGGACCTCCGCGCGTGGGGTTTTCGCTCTCGGCGACGTCTCGTCGCCGTATCAGCTCAAGCACGTCGCCAACCACGAGGCCCGTGTTGTGCAGCGCAACCTGCTGTGCGACTGGGACGACACCGAGTCGATGGCCGTCACCGATCACCGCTACGTGCCGGCGGCGGTGTTCACCGACCCGCAGCTGGCATCGGTCGGATTGACCGAAAACCAGGCGGTCGCACGCGGATTCGACGTGTCGGTCGCGGTGCAGAACTACGGCGACGTCGCCTACGGCTGGGCGATGGAAGACAGCACCGGCATAGTCAAACTCGTCGCCGAGCGCAACAGCGGATGCCTGCTGGGCGCGCACATCATGGGCCACCAGGCGTCGTCGATCATCCAGCCCCTGATCCAGGCGATGAGCTTCGGGCTCACCGCCCCCGAAATGGCCCGCGGCCAGTACTGGATTCATCCCGCGCTGCCCGAGGTGGTCGAAAACGCGCTACTGGGCCTGTGCTGAGGACGGGCATGGCCATCGTGCGCGGCGCTCTGTCCCCCGCGGAATGGTGGCGATTGGGATCGATGCTCGCGGTGATCGTCGCCCTGCACCTGGTGGGTTGGGGCACGCTGGTGTTAATCGTCGACCCGGCTCGATTTAGTCTGGGCGGCAAGGCATTCGGCATCGGAGTCGGTCTTACGGCGTACACCCTTGGCATGCGGCACGCGTTCGACGCCGACCACATCGCCGCGATCGACAACACGACCCGCAAGCTGATGAGCGACGGCCATCGTCCCCTCGCCGTCGGATTCTTTTTCTCGCTGGGCCATTCCACGGTGGTGTTCGCGCTGGCGCTGCTGCTGGCGACCGGGGTGAGGGCCGTCGCCGGGCCGGTCGGGGACGATTCCTCGAAGCTGCACCACTACACGGGGCTGATCGGCACCGGCGTGTCGGGCGTGTTCCTGTATCTGATCGCGATACTCAACGTCATCGTGCTGGTCGGCATCGTGCGGGTGTTCGCGCGGTTGCGCCGCGGAGACTACGACCCCGACAGCGGCGCGGCGGAGCTCGAACGGCACCTGGAGAACCGCGGGATGCTCAACCGGCTGCTGGGCCGCTTCACCAAGTCCATCACGAAGTCCTCGCACATGTACCCGGTCGGATTGCTGTTCGGCCTCGGGTTCGACACCGCCACCGAGATCGCGCTGCTGGTGCTGGCGGGCACCAGCGCGGCCGCCGGACTGCCCTGGTACGCCATCCTGTGCCTGCCGGTGTTGTTCACCGCCGGCATGTGCCTGCTGGACACCCTCGACGGCTCGTTCATGAACTTCGCCTACGGCTGGGCCTTTTCGCGACCGGCGCGCAAGATCTACTACAACATCGCCATCACCGGGTTGTCGGTCGCCGTCGCGCTGCTGATCGGCAGCATCGAACTGCTCGGTCTGTTCGCCGGCCAGCTGGGGTGGCGGGGCCCGTTCTGGGAATGGCTGGGCAGCCTCGACCTCAACACCGTCGGCTTCGTCGTCGTCGGCATGTTCGTGGTCACCTGGGCCGGGGCCGTGCTCGTCTGGCGGTATGGCCGCCTCGAGGAAAAGTGGGCATAGAGAGATGGGGGTAGTCGTGCCCGGTTCGATCTGCGACGTGCTGCCCTCCGCGGCCGCACTGCTCGGGGCGCCCGGCGGGATCGACCGGTTGGGTCTGACCGAATCCGTCGGCCCGGTCGATCGCGTCGCGCTCATGCTGGTGGACGGGCTGGGCTGGCACCTGCTACCGGAGTTGGCCGGCAGCGCACCGCTGCTCGCGTCGGTGCTCGCCGGCGGCACCGGGCGGCTCAGCGAGCTCGCCTGCACCTTCCCGTCGACCACGCCGAGCAGCCTGGTATCGCTGGGCACCGGCGCGCAGCCGGGCGAGCACGGCATCCTGGGCTTCACGCTCAACGTCCCGGGCACCGATCGGGTGCTCAACCACATCCGCTGGCGCGACGACCCGCCGCACACCGAGTGGCAGCCGCTGCCGACCTGGTTCGAGCGGCTGCAGCGATCCGGCGTCAGCGCCCGGGCGGTGCTGCCGGCGCCGTTCCTGGGCAGCGGCCTCACCGACGCCGCGTATGGCGGTGCCGACTTCCGGCCGACACAGCCGTCCGACGACTACGCCCGGCGGCTGGGCGACGAGCTGGCGGCGGCGCCCGGGCTGGTCTACGGCTATACCGCCGACCTGGACACCGCGGCCCACGTGTTCGGCATCGGCTCGCCCCAATGGCACGAGGCGGCGGTGCGGGTCGACGCGCTGCTGACCCGCCTGGTCGAGACGCTGCCACCCGACGCGGCGCTGCTGGTGACCGCCGACCACGGCGGCCTCAACGTCCCGCCGGAAGCGCGCGTCGACCTCGACACCGACCCGCGGCTGGGCGAGGGGGTGCGGGTGGTCGCCGGCGAGCCGCGGGTGCGCTACCTGCACACCGAGCCCGGCGCGGCGGAGGGCGTGCGGTCCACTTGGAGCGAAGTGCTGGACGGCTGGGCCCAGGTCTACAGCCGCGAGGAGGCGGTGGCGACGGGCATGTTCGGCCCGGTCAACCCGGCGCACTGGGCGCGAATCGGCGATGTCGTCGTCGTCTGCACCGGCAATACCGCGGTGCTGGCCACCGGGCACGAACCGGTGGAAACGGCTCGCCTCATCGGTTTTCACGGCGGCGCAACACAGGCCGAAACGGCAATCCCGTTAATCGCCTTCACATCCGGCTAGCTGTCGGGCACCAGTGCTAGACCGTAGGTATGGATAGCACCGAGCGGGCCCGACGCGGCGAACGATTCCGGCAACTGCACACCGGCGGCGAGGTGCTCGTGCTCCCGAATCCCTGGGACATCGGCACCGCTCGATTGTTCGCCAACCTCGGATTCCACGCCCTGGCGACGACCAGTGCCGGCCTCGCGTTCTCGTTGGGCCGGCGCGACGGTGACGGCGCGGTCAGCCGGGACGAGACGCTCGAGCATGTGCGCACGATCATCGACGCGACGCCCCTGCCGGTGACGGCGGATCTGGAGAACGGCTTCGGGGAATCGCCCGAGGCGGTGGCGGAGACGGTCCGGCTGGCGGGTGAGATCGGCCTGGCCGGGGCGTCCATCGAAGACGCGACATACGACCCCGACGAGCCCATCTTCGCCCGCGAACTGGCGATCGAACGAATACAGGCCGCCGCGGAGGCAGCCCGCGCGCTGCCCTATCCCTTCACGTTGACGGCTCGCTCGGAGAACTTCATCCGGGGCCGTCCCGACCTCGACGACACCCTGTCGAGGCTGCGGGCATTCGAGGCCGCCGGCGCCGACGTGCTGTACGCGCCGGGCCTGCCCGACGAATCGGCGATCCGCCTGGCGTGCGGCAGCGTCACGAAACCGTTGAACTACGTGGCCGGCTTCGGGTCGACCCGATTCACCCTCGCCCAGCTCAAGGACTTCGGCGTGCGCAGGGTGAGCATCGGCACCTCGTTTTGCCGCGCCGGGCTGAGCGCCGTCGTTCGAGCCGCGCGTGAGGTGCTGGAGGAAGGGTCCTTCGACTATGTCGAGGGCATTCACTCAGTGGCCGAGTTCAACGAGCTCATCGATCCCGCCTAGAGCGGCGTGACGTAGGCGGAGCTGATGCCGCCGTCGACCAAGAACGTCGACGCGGTGATGAAGGACGCGTCGTCGCTGGCCAAAAACGCTACAGCGGAAGCGATTTCGTCGGGTTCGGCGAAGCGGCCCAGCGGCACGTGCACCAGCCGGCGCGCGGCGCGCTCGGGATCCTTGGCGAAGAGCTCGGCCAGCAGCGGGGTGTTGACCGGGCCCGGGCACAGCGCGTTGACGCGAATGCCCTGCCGGGCGAATTGCACGCCGAGTTCCCGCGACATCGCCAGCACCCCGCCCTTGGAGGCGGTATAGGAGATCTGCGATGTCGCCGATCCCAGCACCGCGACGAACGACGCGGTGTTGATGATCGAACCGCTGCCCGCGGGCACCATGTGGCGCAGCGCCGCCCGGCAGCACAGGTACACCGATGTGAGGTTGACGTCTTGGACTCGTTGCCACGCACGCAGCTCGGTGTTCTCGATCAGGTCGTCCTCGGGCGGCGAGATGCCCGCGTTGTTGAATGCGATGTCGACCGAGCCGTAGGTTTCCGCCGCGGTGTCGAAGAGGGCGTTGACGGCCTCCTCGTCGGAAACATCAACGGCCACAAACAATCCCGAAACCTCCTCGGCGGCAGCGGCGCCGGCGTCACGGTCGAGGTCGCCCACCACGATGGTCGCGCCCTCGGCGTGCATCCGGCGCGCCGCGGCCAGGCCGATGCCGCCGCCACCGCCCGTGACCACCGCCACCCGGCCCGCCAGCCGTCGGGTGAGATCGACCGGCATCACTGGCCCTCCTCTTTGATCGCGATGAACACGTTCTTGGTTTCGGTGAAGTGCAGTGGCGCGTCCGGGCCGAGCTCACGCCCCAGCCCCGACTGCTTGAATCCCCCGAATGGCGTGTTGTAGCGCACCGACGAGTGCGAGTTCACCGACAGGTTGCCGGATTCGACCGCGCGCGACACCCGCAGCGCGCGGGACAGGTCGTCGGTCCAGATCGATCCCGACAGACCGTATGCCGTGTCGTTGGCCAGCGTGATGGCGTCGTGCTCGTCGTCGAAGGCCTGCACGGTGACGACCGGGCCGAAGATCTCGTCGGTGACGCTGCGGTCGGTGGGCCGCGGGGTCAGAACCGTTGGCGGAAACCAGAATCCACGCCCGGTGGGGGCGCTGCCGCGAAACGCGATGGGAGCCCCGTCGGGCACATAGGAGGCCACCTTGTCGCGGTGCGCCGCCGACACCAGCGGACCCATCTCGGTGTCGCGGGATGTCGGGTCCCCGACCACCACGCCTTGCACCGCGGGCTCGAGCAGCTCCATGAACCGGTCATAAACGCTGCGCTGCACCAGGATCCGGCTGCGGGCACAGCAATCCTGGCCGGCGTTGTCGAACACCCCGGCCGGCGCGGTCGCCGCGGCCCGCTCCACGTCGCAGTCGGCGAAGACGATGTTCGCGCTTTTCCCGCCGAGTTCCAGCGTCACCCGCTTGACGTGGGCGGCCGCGGTGGCCATCACCTTCTTGCCGACCTCGGTGGACCCGGTGAACACAATCTTGCGAATGTCGGGATGGGCGACGAACCGCTCCCCGACCACCGCGCCCTTCCCGGGCAGCACCTGCAGCAGATCCGCGTCCAACCCGGCCTCGAGCGCCAGCTCACCGAGCCGGATGGTGGTCAGCGGCGTCAACTCCGCGGGCTTGACCAGCACGGCGTTGCCCGCGGCCAGCGCCGGCGCGATGCCCCACGATGCGATCATCATCGGGAAGTTCCAGGGCGTGATCACCCCGACCACGCCCAGCGGTTCGTTGAAGGTGACGTCGAGGCCCCCGGCCACGGGAATCTGCTTGCCCGACAACCGTTCCGGGCTGGCGGCATAGTACGTCAGCACGTCGCGGACATGGGCGGCTTCCCATTCGGCCGACGCGATGGGGTGACCGGAATTGGCGACCTCGAGCGCGGCCAGCTCGTCGAGATGGGCGTCGACCACCGCGGCGAAGGCGCGCAGGCCGGCCGCCCGTTCCGCCGGCGACAACCGTGCCCAGCGCCGCTGGGCCGCCCGCGCCCGGCCGACCGCGTCGTCGACGGCGGCGGCATCGGCGTGCCGCACCGAGCGCAGCACTTCCTCGGTGGCGGGGTTGATCAGCTGCGCCGTGCTCATCGGCCGTCCGCGTAGGACCGCGCGGCGTCGACGACCGCCTTGAACAGTCGCAGGTCGCCCAGGGTCTGCTCCGGATGCCATTGCACCGCGAGGACGAAGTGATCGCCGGGCAGCTCCAATCCCTCGACGACGCCGTCGGCGTCCCACGCGCTGACCACCAGCGGATGACCCACCTTGTCGATGGCCTGATGGTGATAGCACGACGCGTCGGTGGATTCCCCCATCAGCGCGGCCAGCCGCGTCCCCGGCACCGTCCGCACCGGCAGCGTGGTGAACACGGCGTTGCCGGCCCGATGCCGACCGTGGCCGAGCACATCGGGCAGGTGCTGGTGCAGCGTGCCGCCGAACGCGACGTTGAGCACCTGCGCGCCGCGGCAGATCCCCAGCACCGGGAGCCCTCGGTCCAGCGCGCCCCGCAACAGTGCGAGCTCCCAAGCGTCGCGCACGGTGCGCGGCTGGTCGGTGGTCGGATGCGGCGGCTGCCCGTAGGCGGCGGGGTCGAGATCGTAACCGCCGGTGATCACCAAGGCGTCCAGGCTGTCCAGCGCCGCGCTGACGGCGTCGGCATCGGCCGGCTGCGGCGGCAGCAACACCGCGACCCCGCCCGCATCGACGACGCCCTGGAAGTAGTCCGCGGGCAGATAGCCGGCCGGTACGTCCCAGATTCCCGCCCGCACCCGCTCCAGGTAGGTGGTCAGGCCCACGACCGGTCGTCTGGAGGCGGGTCGTCTAGAGGCGTTCAAAACCGCGCACCCTCTCCCAGTCGGTGACCGCCGCGTTGAACGCCGCCACCTCCACGCGGGCGTTGTTGAGGTAGTGCGCGACCACGTCGTCGCCGAACGCCTCGCGGGCCAGCGCCGAGGCCTCGAACAGCGCGGCGGCCTCGGCCAGCGTGGCGGGCAGCCGGTGGGCGTCCGGGTCCTCGTAGGCGTTGCCCGCGCACGGCTCGGGTAGCTCCAGCCCTCGCTCGATGCCGGACAGCCCACCGGCTATCAGCGCCGCCACCGCGAGGTATTGGTTGACGTCGCCGCCCGCGACCCGGCATTCGACCCGGATGTTGCGACCGTGGCCGACGACCCGCAGCGCGCAGGTGCGGTTGTCCAGCCCCCACGCCAGCGCGGTGGGCGCGAAACTACCGTCGGCAAATCGCTTGTAGGAGTTGATGTTCGGAGCGAAGAACAGCGCGAGTTCACGCAGTGTGGCCAACTGGCCGGCGACGAAACTGCGAAACGTCGACGACATGCCGTGCGGCCCGGAGTCGTCGGCGAACACCGCTTTACCTTTTTCAGGGCCGTCGTCAGCTCGCAGCGAGAGGTGGATGTGACAGCTATTGCCTTCGCGCTCATCGTATTTCGCCATGAACGTCAGGCTCTGGGAATGCTGGTCGGCGATTTCCTTGGCGCCGTTCTTATAGATGGCGTGGTTGTCGCAGGTCACCAGCGCCTCGTCGTAGCGGAAGCCGATCTCCTGCTGTCCCTTGTTGCATTCGCCTTTGACGGCCTCGAAGCGCAGGCCCGCCCCCTGCATGCCCGACCGAATGTCGTGCAGCAGCGGCTCCATCCGCGACGACGCCAATATCGCGTAGTCGATGTTGTAATCGCTGGCCGGGGTCAGCCCGCGGTAGCCGCCGGCCCAGGCCTCGCGATACGACTGGTCGAACACGATGAACTCCAGCTCGGTCGCGACATCGGCGGCCAGTCCGCGCTGCCCCAGCCGGTCCAGCTGACGGCGCAGCACGGCGCGGGGTGAGGCGGCGACCGCGCTGCCGTCGGCCCAGCACACATCGGCGATGACCAGCGCCGTGGCGGGCAGCCAGGGCACCAGCCGCAGCGTGGTCAGGTCGGGCATCATCACCATGTCGCCGTATCCGGTGTCCCAGCTCGACATCGCATAACCGGGCACGGTGTTCATTTCGACGTCGACGGCGAGCAGGTAGCTGCAGCACTCGGCGCCGTGGGCGGCAACCTCGTCGAGGAAGAGCCGGGCCGAGATCCGCTTGCCGACGAGCCGGCCTTGCATATCGGTGAAGGCCACGACGACGGTGTCCACCTCATCGATCCCGACCAGTTGGTCCAGCGCGGCCAAGGACAACATGCGCGAATCCGGATCGGCTACCAGGTGCTGGCCCGCAACACGATCTCGGCGGCCAACTGCGCGGTCGACTCCTGCGCGTTGCGCCGCCCGAGCAGATCGACCGTGCGGTATTCGGCATACACGAAGCGCTGGCTGTTGCGGGCCACCGACCGCCCGCCCGGGGAGCTGACCAGCACCGTGGTGCCGATCTCCACCGGCGGGCAATGTTCGTCACGAATGACCCCGCTGGGGTCGGGCGCCCGCGGATGCCCGCGGTCGATGACCACCAGGCCGGTGAACCGGCCCAACTTCGTCGCCGCAAGTTCCCAAGCCAGGTCGGCACCGGCGCGGTCGCCGACCACCACGGCCCACCCGATGCCCAGCGCGTCGAGGATGCCGACCACCGACTTGGGCGTGAGCCGCGGATCCAGGCCGACGACGACGGTGCGCAGCGAAGCGGTGTGCAGGCGCTCGCACACGGCGTCATACGCGGCCGGCGCCCGCTGTGCGTCGCCGAGTATGACGACGACGACGCCCTTGTCGGGACCGGCTACGCCAACAGGAACGGGAAACCCGTCGAGTGTGGTCATCATCGAGGGCACTCCCGCACGCTACAGGGAATCGGCCGGTGTGCGCGAGGCTTGTACTTCGTTACGGTCGCAAGGCGCTTGCGATGTGCGCGCGCCGCGGCGGGGGGCCGTCGAGCAGGCCGAGGACGGCATCGACGTCGAGATGCGACGCGAGCAGCCCGGCGATCACATCCAGTTGGGCGTCGCGGCGTGCGGTGACGTTGGTGTCGGGGCAGACCACGAATCCGCCGCGCCCGGCGGCGGCAACGCGGGTCAGCCACGCGCGCCGGAAGTCGTCGTTGTCGAGCAGGCCGTGCCAGTGGGTGCCGAAGACCGCGCCGCGCACGATGCCCTGTGGTTGGGAGCCGGCCTCAGCATTTGCGTAGAACCACGCGTCCTCGGCGCACCGGGTCAGCCGCCCGTGATGAATCTCGTATCCGGTCAGCGGCCGTTGCCAGCGGCGCAGCGTCTTGGTCCGGTCGAACGCGACGTCGGCGTCCAGCAGCCCGAGCCCGGGAACTTCCCCGGCACCGGATTCCACCGTGTCGTCGATGCGCCGGCACAGCATCTGCAAGCCGCCGCAGATGCCCAGCACCGGCTTGCCGGCCCCGGCGTGCCGGGTGATCGCGGCGGCCAGGCCCCGATCGTTCAGCCAGCTCAGGTCGGCGACGGTGGCCTTGCTGCCCGGCAGCACGACCAGGTCGGTGTCGGCCAGGTCTGCCGGATCGGTGACCCAGTGCACCAGCACGCCGGGCTCGCACGCCAGCGCCTCGACGTCGGTGGAGTTCGAGATCCGGGGCAGCCGCACCGCGGCCACCCGCAGCCACCGGCTGCCATGGGGCGGCGCCGGCGTGCCGACGACGCGGTGCGCGACCACCGACAGCGAGTCCTCGGCGTCCAGCCAGAGCTCGTCGGTGTAGGGCAGCACCCCGTAGGTCGGGCGGCCGGTCAGGGCGAGCAGCTGCCGCAGCCCGGGTTCCAGCAGCGCCGGGTCGCCGCGGAATTTGTTGACGACGAAGCCCGCGATCAGCGCCTGGTCCTCGGGTTCGAGCACGGCGACCGTTCCGAACAGATGGGCCAGCAACCCGCCGCGGTCGATGTCGCCGACCAGGATCACCGGCAGGTTTGCGGCCCTGGCCAGGCCCATGTTGGCCAAATCCGTTGCGCGCAGGTTTATTTCGGCAGGTGAACCGGCGCCCTCACAGATCACCGCATCGAATTCGTCGCGCAGACAGGACAACTCGTCGAGCACGATGCCGACGAGCCGGTCGCGATGTTCGATGTAGCCGGCAGCGCTGACGGATTGGGCCACCTGCCCGCGGATCACCAGCTGCGACGTGCGGTCGCCGCCCGGTTTGAGCAGGATCGGGTTGAACCGCACGCTGGGCTCCAGCCCCGCCGCGCGCGCCTGGATCGCCTGGGCCCGGCCGATCTCGCCGCCTTCGGCGGTGACCACCGAGTTGTTGGACATGTTCTGCGCCTTGAACGGCGCGACCCGGATGCCCTTGCGCGCCAGCAGCCGGCACAGGCCCGCGACCACCACGGATTTCCCGGCGTCGGAGCTGGTGCCCGCGACGAGCAGAGCGCCGTTCAACGGGTCCTTACACCTGGGTCAGGATTTCGGCGCCGGCGTCGGTGACCAGCAGGGTGTGCTCGAACTGCGCGGTCCACTTGCGGTCCTTGGTGACCACGGTCCAGCCGTCGTCCCAGATCTCGTAGTCCAGGCCGCCGAGGTTGATCATCGGTTCGATGGTGAAGGTCATTCCGGGCTGCATGATGGTCGAGACGGCGGGCTGGTCGTAGTGCAGCACCACCAGGCCGTTGTGAAACGTGGTGCCGATGCCGTGCCCGGTGAAGTCACGAACCACGTTGTACCCGAACCGATTTGCGTAGGCCTCGATGACGCGGCCGACGACCGACAGCGCACGCCCCGGTTTGACGGCGTTGATCGCCCGCATCGTGGCCTCTTTGGTCCGCTCGACGAGCAGCCGGTGTTCCTCGGAAACGTCGCCGGCCAGGAAGGTCGCGTTGGTGTCGCCGTGCACGCCGTCGATGTAGGCGGTGACATCGATGTTCACGATGTCGCCGTCGGCGATCACCGTCGAGTCCGGGATGCCGTGGCAGATGACCTCGTTGAGCGACGTGCAGCACGACTTCGGGAATCCCTTGTAGCCCAGAGTCGATGGGTAGGCGCCGTTGTCGACCATGTACTCGTGCGCGATGCGGTCCAGCTCGTCGGTCGTCACTCCGGGCGCGACCGCCTTACCCGCCTCGGCGAGCGCGCCGGCCGCGATCCGGCCGGCGACGCGCATCTTCTCGATCACCTCCGGCGTCTGCACCCACGGCTCGGTGCCCTCCTTGGCAGTCGCCTTGCCGACGTATTCCGGACGCGGGATGCGATTGGGTACCGGCAGCGTCGGGGACAACACTCCGGGGGAAAGCGCGGTGCGAGCGGGCATGCAGCCAGCGTAGTCGGAGGGGGCTGGCAGCATAGTCGGTCATGCGCACCGACGACGTTGACGAGGAGTTTGCCGCCGGCTTCGCCGCGCGGTTCGCCGACACCTGGCGCACTCCCGACCTCGCCAAACACGAAGCATTGTGGAGCGACGGCATCGTGCTGACGCAGCCGATGATGGGCACGCTGCGCGGCAAGCGGGCCTGCCGGACGGCGTTTCAACGCCTGTTCGCCCTGGTGCCCGACCTCCACGCCGACGTCCATACCGTCGGCCACAGCGCGCGGGAGGTGTTCATCGCGTTCACGCTGAGCGGAACCTACGGCGGCAAGCCCATCGCGTGGGACGCGGTCGATCGCTTCACGTTCACCGACGGCCTGATCGCCGAACGGGTTTCCTACTTCGATTCCGCCCCGCTGCTACTGAAGCTGGCCGGCCGCCCGCGGGGCTGGAATCGACTGGCGCGCACCGGGGCCGGGCTGTTTCGTCGATAGCGGCGACGCTCGCTAGCGACGCCGCAGCAGCGAACGGCGCGGCCCGCGGATGATCACCGAACCGCACGTCACCCGCCCGGTCAGCACCACATGCGGCGACCCCTCGGCCGGCGCGTCCCGGCGCCGGTCGGCGGCGGTGCCCACGTAGACCTCGACGTCGTCGATCGAGGCGCTGGCGCCCTCGGGCAGCCGCAGGTCCAGGGAGCCGAACTTCATGTCGAGTTCGATGACCACCACCGGCCCCGCGAACCGCGCCCGGGTGAGGTCGAGGTCGATCGATCCTAGGCGGCGCACCAGCGCCAGGCGGGTGGGCACCATCCATTCGCCGTGGCGCTTCAGGGAACCGGCCCAGCCCCGCAGCTCCACCCGGTCGGCCGCGGAGGTGACGATGGCACCCGGCCCGGGCAGGTCGCCCACCAGCTCGTCGAGCTCATGCCGGGTGCGCGCGTAGGACACCCGCGACGAGCGCTGCTCGAACTCGCCGATGTCGATCAGCCCGAGCGCGACGGCGTTGTGCAGGCGCCGCATGGTGCCGTTGCGGTCGGCGTCGGAGACACGCAACGTCACCGTGTCGGGGCCGGTATCCGTCATGTTCGCAATTTACCGCTGTTGCGGCGGCGCGGACCGGGCGCGGGTGGCGATCGCAAGCGCGGCGCAGCCGGGCGCTGGGGGCACCTCCCGCTTGCCGGGGACGGGTCGCCACCGTCGGATTAGGCGAGGAAGTCCCGCGGCAGCGACTCGAACATCACCTTGGTCATCCGGACCGCGTATTCGGAGCTGCCGCCCCCGACGATCAGCGAGGCGAACGCCAGGTCGCCGCGGTAGCCGGCGAACCAGGAATGCGATCCGCCCGGAAACTCGGCCTCACCGGTCTTGCCGTACACCTCGCCGCAACAGCCGGCGATTTCCTTGGCGGTGCCGTTGGTAACGACGAGCCGCATCATGGGGCGCAGCGCGTCGACCATCTTCGGGCTGATCGGGGTGTTGTCGCCGTCGACCGCCGTCTGCCGCCCGGCGATCAGCTGCGGCACGGGCGTTTTGCCGGCGGCGACCGTGGCCGCGACCAGGGCCATGCCGAACGGACTGGCCAGCACCTTGCCCTGGCCGAACCCGTCCTCGGTGCGCTCGGCCAGGTCCACCGTCGGCGGCACCGACCCGGTGACCGTGGTGATGCCGTCCACCTGGTAGTCGAGCCCGATCCCGTAGCGGGTGGCCGCCTGCGTCAGGCCCCGGGGCGGCATCCTGCTGCTCAGCTCGGCGAACGTGGTGTTGCACGAACTGGCGAACGCTCGTGACATCGGCACCACGCCGAGATCGAAGCCGCCGTAGTTAGGGATGGTGCGGTGCCCGATGTCGATGCGGCCGGGGCAGCCCAGCATCGTGTTGGGGGTGGCCATGTCGCGCTCGATGGCCGCTCCAGCGGTGACCATCTTGAATGTCGACCCGGGCGGGAACAGGCCGGTGGTGGCGATCAGGCCGTCGGCGTCGGCCGCGCCGTTCTGCGCGATCGCGAGGATCTCCCCCGTCGACGGCTTGATCACGACCATCATCGCCTTGCCGCCGCGGGTGTCGACCGCGTGCTGGGCCGCGTTCTGCACCGCGCGATCCAGGGTGATCGACACCGACGGCGCTGGCGTGCCCTCGACCTCGTGCAGCACGGCGACGTCGACGTTGTTCTGGTTGACGCTGACCACCCGCCAGCCCGCCTGCCCGTTGAGCTGGTCGATGACTGCCTTCTTCACCTGGCTGACCACGGCCGGCGCGAAATGCGGGTCGGTGGGCAGCATGTCGGCCAGCGGCGTGATCACGATCCCGGGCAGCTTGCCGATCAGCGGGAAGATCTTGTCGTTGTCGGCGGGTTGCAGCGTCACCAGGTCGACCGGCTGGGTCGCCGAGCTGGCTTGCTCGGCCAGCAACTGCGGGTCGGTCAGCGAATCGTTCAGGGGCCGTAGCACATCGACGATCGCGTGCGCCGTCCCGATGAGGCCGGGCCCGGCCTGGGTGGCGTCCAGCGTGTAGTGGTACAGGTAGCCGGGCGCGAGCACGTCGCTGCCCCCGAGTTCGTTCACCGACGCGCGCCGCGGCGCGTCGGCGCGCAACGCGAACGTCTGATGCTCACCCAGCTTGGGATGCAGCCCGTTGGCGGCCCAGCGGACCTCCCAGCGACCCTCGTCGCGAGCCATTTTCAGCTGGCCGTCATACGTCCAGATCCGGTTCTTGGGCAGGTGCCAGCTGAACCGGTAGTCGACCGTGCCGGTGTCTTCGGCGTACTTCGAGGACAGCACCTGCGCGTCCAGGTGCGTTGCCTGCAGTCCGGCCCAAGCGGCGTTCAGCGCTTCGCGGGCTTCGTTGGGGTTGTCGCTGAGCTGGGCGGCCGACGCGGTGTCCCCGATGGCCAGCGCGCGGAAGAACCGCTCGGCGGCCGGGCCCGGGCCGTCGGGCCGCGGCGTGCATCCCGACACGGCGATCACGGCGACGAGCAGCAGGCCTGAAACCAATGATGTCAGTGTGGTTTTTGTTGCCATCGGTACAGATGTTAAAGCGATGGCCTCCACACCGGCGCCGACACACCGAGACCCGACCGTTACGGGCGCATCGGCGCGGCCCCTTCGCCGAACGTGCGGCCAGCCGCACGTTGGATGCCGAGCGTGCTGCCAGCCGCACGCTCGGCCCGCGTCGCGCTAGTCCAGCAGCACGGTCGCGAAGGTGCCGACCTCGACGAAGCCCACTCGGGCGTAGGCGGCACGGGCCACGGCGTTGAAGTTGTTTACGTACAGGCTGGCGATCCGCCCGCCGCCGACGATCACGGCGGCCACCATTGCGGTGCCGGCGGTGCCTATCCCCCGACCGCGCCATTCCGGGTGCACCCAGACCCCCTGAATCTGGCCGACGCCCGGGGACTGCGATCCCACTTCGGCCTTGAAGACGACCTCACCGTGCTCGAAGCGGGCCCACGCGCGTCCCGCCGCAATTAGGCTCGCCACGCGACGGCGGTAGCCGCGACCGCCGTCACCGAGCCGCGGGTCGACGCCCACTTCGCCGATGAACATGTCGACGGCGGCCACCAGATACGCGTCCAGTTCCTCCGGGCGGACCTGGCGTACCTCGGTATCGAGCTCGCAGCTCGGGTGCGTCGTTAACGCCATCAGCGGTTGGTGGTCGCGCACATCCCGCGCGGGACCCCACGCCGACTCGAGCCGCTCCCACATCGGCATTACCAGGCCGGCCCTGCCGACCAGCGACGAACACCGCCGCGTCCCGCTCATCGCCTCGTCGGCGAACGCGGCGAGGTCGGCCGGCCCCCCGCGCAGCGGGATCAGGTTGGCCCCGGCGAAGCACAGCGACTCCTCCACGCCGCGGCGGGTCCACAGCTCGCCGCCGATCGAGTTGGGGTCGATGCCGTGGTCGGCCACGCGCGCCGCCACCATGCATGACCCGACCGGGTCCTCTTCGAAGACCCGCCACACCGCGGCGGCGTCACGCACCACGGACACCCGCCGGTCGCCGATGAGGCGAAAGATGGGCGGAGCCGACATCTGGCGAACTCTCTGTGGTGCGGACCGAAGGCCGTCAAGGCCCCTATCAGCTTACGGTCACAATAGGCGAACCGCTCGATGTTGTGCCCGGTCCGTGATCGCTGTTGTTCTCGGACGCGAGCCGCATCGCCTCTTCGATCAGCGTCTCGACGATCTGCGCTTCGGGCACGGTCTTGATCACTTCGCCGCGAACGAAGATCTGGCCCTTGCCATTTCCCGATGCGACGCCGAGGTCGGCTTCGCGGGCCTCGCCCGGCCCGTTGACGACGCAGCCCATCACGGCGACCCGCAGCGGCACGTCGAGACCGTCCAAACCGGCGGTGACTTCGTTGGCCAGGGTGTAGACGTCGACCTGCGCGCGCCCGCACGACGGGCACGACACGATCTCCAGCCCGCGCGGCCGCAGGTTCAGCGACTCGAGAATCTGGATGCCGACCTTGACTTCCTCCACGGGCGGCGCCGACAGCGACACCCGGATGGTGTCGCCGATGCCGCGGCTCAGCAGCGCACCGAAGGCGACCGCGGACTTGATGGTGCCCTGGAAGGCTGGCCCGGCCTCGGTGACGCCGAGGTGCAGCGGGTAGTCGCACTGCGCGGCCAGCTGCTCGTACGCAGCGACCATCACGACCGGATCGTTGTGCTTGACGCTGATCTTGATGTCGCCGAAGCCGTGCTCCTCGAACAGGGAGGCCTCCCACAGCGCCGACTCGACCAGTGCCTCGGGGGTGGCCTTGCCGTACTTCTCCATGAACCGCTTGTCCAGCGAACCGGCGTTAACCCCGATGCGGATCGGGATGCCCGCGGCGCCCGCGGCCTTGGCGACCTCGCCCACCCGGCCGTCGAATTCCTTGATATTGCCCGGGTTTACCCGCACCGCGGCACACCCCGCGTCGATGGCGGCGAAGATGTACTTCGGCTGGAAGTGGATGTCGGCGATCACCGGGATCTGGCTGTGCCGGGCGATCTCGGCCAGCGCGTCCGCATCCTCTTGACGCGGGCAGGCCACCCGGACGATGTCGCAGCCGGCCGCGGTCAACTCGGCGATCTGCTGCAGGGTCGTGTTGACGTCATGGGTCTTGGTGGTGCACATCGACTGCACCGAAATCGGATTGTCGCTGCCCACCCCGACGTCGCCCACCATCAGTTGACGCGTCTTGCGCCGGGGGGCGAGCGTGGGCGCCGGCGCGTCCGGCATGCCCAGGCCAACGGTCACTTTGTACGCCTTCTCTCTACTGGAAGATCCGGATCGGGTTCACCACATCGGCCGTCACCGTCAGCAGCATGTAGCCGACCACGAACACCAGGACCACGTATGTCGCGGGCATCAGCTTGAGATAGTTCACCGGCGCGGCCGCGACCATGCCGCGGGCGGATCGGATGCTGTTACGGATCTTTTCGAACACCGCGATCGCGATGTGGCCGCCGTCGAAGGGCAGCAGCGGCACCAGGTTGATCGCGCCCAGGATGAGGTTCAGCTGGGCCAGGAAGAACCAGAACGCCACCCACAGCCCGTGGTCGACGGTGTCGCCGCCGACGATGCTGGCACCCACGACGCTCATCGGTGTCTGCGGGTCACGCTGTCCGCCGCCGATGGCGTGCACCAGCGCACCGACTTTCGTGGGTATCGCGAGCAGCGCCTTCCCCACCTCGGCGGTGAGGTCGCCGGTGAAGGTGAAGGTGGCGGGTATCGCCGAGATCACGCCGTAGTGCGCCGGCGCGGACTTGACGGCGCCCACCCCGATCGCGCCGACCGTCGAGGCCTGGGGTTGACTGCCCTGCCCATTGGTCAAGAAGCGTTGGGTGGGCGTGACATCGACGTAGGTGGTGATCGTGGTGCCGGCACGCTCGACGACGACCGGAACGGTGCCGTGCAATTTCCGCACCGCCGCGGCCATGTCCTCGAAGTTGGCCACCGGGGTGTCCCCGACCTTGACGACGACGTCGCCGGGGCGAATGCCGGCCAGCGCCGCCGGCCCGGGCCCGGTGCAGGCGCCGACCTTGCCCGGCGCCGTTTCCGGTGCGACACAAGCGGTTTCGCCGACGACGGCCCGGGTGGGCGGGTGCAGGTTGGGCAGCCCCCAGACCAGTGCGATGCCGTAGATCAGCACCAGGCAGATGACGAAGTTCATGCCCGGGCCGGCGAACAGCACCGCGACACGCTTCCAGGTCGCCTGCTTGTACATGGCGCGGTCGGCCTCGTCGGGTGCCAGGTCCTCGACCGGGGTCATCCCGGCGATGTCGCAGAAGCCGCCCAGCGGAGCGGCCTTGACGCCGTACTGGGTTTCGCCGCGCCGCGTCGACCACAATGTGGGGCCGAAGCCGACGAAAAACCGGCGCACCTTCATGCCGGTGGCGCGCGCGACCCACATGTGGCCGCATTCGTGCAGGGCCACCGAGATCAGGATGGCGAGCGCGAACAGCGCAATGCCGATTGCGAACATCATCGGGCTGCTAGGACCTTTCTGACTGCGCGCTGCGCTCGCTCACGTGCCCAGCGCTGCGCGTCTAGTACGTCATCCACGGTAGCGGGTACCTCGCCCAAGTGGGGGGCCCATTGGTCCGCGGCGTGTAGCACATCGGCGATCGTTCTCACGATGGCGGGGAAGCCGATCCGGCCGTCGAGGAACGCCTCCGCGGCCTCTTCGTTGGCCGCGTTGTAGACGGCGGTCATGCAGCCCCCGGTCACCCCGGCGTGCCGGGCCAGCTCGACGGCCGGGAAGACGTCGCTGTCCAGCGGCTCGAATACCCAGGTCGACGCGGTGGTGAAATCGCAGGCGGGCGCGGCGCCGCCGACCCGCCGGGGCCAGCCCAACGCCAGCGAAATGGGCAGCTTCATGTCCGGGGGGCTGGCCTGGGCGATCGTCGAGCCGTCGACGAACGTGACCATCGAATGGACGATCGACTGGGGGTGCACCACGACCTCGATGCGGTCGTAGGGGATGCCGAACAGCAGATGGGTCTCGATGAGTTCGAGCCCCTTGTTGACCAGCGACGCGGAGTTCAGGGTGTTCATCGGGCCCATCGACCAGGTCGGGTGGGCGCCGGCCTGCTCGGGTGTGACGGCCTCGAGGTCGGCGGCGGCCCAGCCGCGAAACGGCCCACCGGAGGCGGTCAGCACCAGCTTGGCGACCTCGTCGGGGTCGCCGCCGCGTAGGCACTGGGCCAGCGCGGAGTGCTCGGAGTCGACGGGCACGATCTGACCCGGTCGGGCCGCCCGCACGACCAGCGGCCCGCCGGCGACCAGCGATTCCTTGTTGGCCAGTGCCAGGCGCGCGCCCGATGCCAGAGCTGCCAGTGTCGGACGCAGACCCAACGCCCCGACCAGCGCGTTGAGCACGACGTCGGCCTCGGTCTCCTCGACCAGCCGGGTGACCGCTTCGGGCCCGCGGAAGGGGACGTCGACGAGCTTCTCGGCGGCGGCCTCGTCGGCGATGGCGACGTTGGTGACCCCGGTCTCGGCGCGCTGGCGCAGCAGCGTGTCCACGTTCGCGCCCCCGGCGGCCAGCCCGACCACCTCGAAACGGTCCGGATTGGCGGCGATGACCTCCAGCGCCTGGGTGCCGATCGAGCCGGTACAGCCCAACACCAGCACCCGCAGGCGGCCCTGGGCGTTTGCTTCGGTTGCCGGGTCGGTCACCCATTCATTGTGCCCCGCGCCCCGATGGCCGCGGGGCCTCGCGGCGGGTATGCCAGAATCTCGGTTGAACCGATCCGATCCGAAAGGGAATCGCCGTGGCCAGTACCGAGGTGGAGCACTTCAACGGCGTCGACCCCGCCGAGGTGCCGTCCGCGGCGTGGGGGTGGAGCCGGATCAACCACCGCACCTGGCAGGGCGTCGGGGTGTTCGCGGTCCTGTTCCTGCTCGCGATGCTGCGCGGCAATCACGTCGGCCACGTCGAGAACTGGTTCCTGATCGGGTTTGCCGCACTGACGCTCGTCGTTCTGGTGCGCGACCTGTGGGGCCGCCGGCGCGGCTGGATCAGGTAGGGCTCGGAAAGGGTTTCAGCGCCGCGCCCGCCGGTACCAGGCGCCGACGAGCGCGCCGGCGAGCAGCACCAACAGCGCGGCAGCCCACGGCCATCCGCCATGCTGGTGCACCCAGCCGGCCAGCAGACCCTGCAGGCGCCCGGCCGCACCGATCACCGCGTCGTGCGGATCCGCCCGGCCGTTGAACAACCGGAGCTCGTAGACGCCGTAGTAGGCCACGTACACGCCGACAACCACCAGCAGCGCGCCACCGATGCGGTTGACGAACGGCAGGATTCGCCGCACGCGGTCGGCCAACGCCGAACCGCCCAGGGCCGCGGCGATGGCGAGCACGCCGACCACCGCCGTCAGGCCCGCGACATAGGCCACATAGATCGCCACACCGTTGACAATCGATCCGCCCCGAAAGCCCGCGCCGGTGACCGCAAGGAACGGGCCAATGGTGCACGACAGCGAGGCGATCGCATAGCTGACGCCGTAGCCGTACATGCCCACCAGCCACGACCCCTGCCGCGCGTTCGGCGCCCATCGCGGGCCCATCCGCCGTGGTGTCAGCGCCGTCAGCTCCCGACCGGATAGCAGCCAAATCCCAAGGGCGACAAGCACAACGCCGATCACGACCGTCACGTAGGGCAGGTAGCGCTGCACCGTCGCGGCCGCCGATATGGTCAGCGCCCCGAACACGCCGAACACCGTCACGAAGCCGAGGGCCATCCCGGCGGTGGCCGCCACGGCGCGGCCGATCGGCGCCCAGGCCCCGCCCGCCGACGGCGGCGCATTGGAGTGCTGCCCGCGCACCACCAGAAGTAGGTACGCGGGCAGCATGGCAAACCCACACGGGTTGAGGGCCGCAACCAATCCGGCGGCGAAGGCCAGACCTAGCAGGCCCTGGTTCACCGGGTCAGTGCGTCAGCGCGGCCACTCGGCCCGCCAGCTCGTCCTGTGGCATTGCCGCGGTCGGGTTGTTGACGAATGTCGAGCTGCCGTCGGCCCGATAGAACACGTAGGCCGGCTGCCAGGGCACGTTGTACCGGGCCCAGATCGAACCGTCGGCGTCATTGAGATTGGGGAAGTTCAAGTTGTACTTGGACACGAAATTCTGCATCGCGCCGACATCGGAGTGAGCGGCGATACCGACGAAGGCGACCCCCGGATTGGCGGCCGCCACCTGGCCGACGCCGGGAGCTTCGGCGTTGCAGAACGGACACCACGGCGTCCAGAACCACAGCACCGCCGGCCTACCCTGCAGGCTGGCACCGTTGAACGGCGCACCGCTCAGCGTTGTGGCGCTGAATTGCAGGCGCTCGTCGGCGGCCTTCGCGTGCGGCGCCTCGGCCAGGCCGAATATCAATGCGGCGGCAAAAACCGCTGCGGCAAACAATCTGAGCGGGGACAACAGGCGAATCATGGCACACCTCATTTGCTGGTTTATGTCTTAAAGACGTGCTCGACGTCAGCGCGGTTCAGGCTGCGCGGCAAGCTGACCGCACGCGGCGCTGATCTCCCGGCCCCGGGTGTCTCGCACGGTGCATGACACTCCCTTCGATCGGATCCGCCGGACAAACTCCCGCTCCGCGGCCTTGGGGCTGGCGTCCCAATCGCTGCCCGGCGTCGGGTTGAGCGGAATGAGGTTCACATGCACCAGCTGCCCGAGGGCCCGATGCAGCCGCTTGCCGAGCAGGTCGGCTCGCCAGGGCTGATCGTTGACGTCGCGGATCAGCGCGTATTCGATCGATACCCGCCGCCCGGTGGTGTCGGCGTAGTGCCGGGCCGCGTCGAGGGCCTCGCCGATCTTCCAGCGGTTGTTGACGGGCACCAACGTGTCGCGCAGCTCGTCGTCGGGCGCGTGCAGCGACAACGCCAGCGTCACCCCGAGCCCCTCGTCGGCGAGCTTGCGGATCGCCGGCACCAGACCCACCGTCGACACCGTCACCGATCGGGCCGAGATGCCGAAACCGTGCGGCGGCGCCTCGACGATGCGGCGCACCGCGGCCAGCACCCTCGCGTAGTTCGCCAGCGGCTCACCCATGCCCATGAAGACCACGTTCGACAGCCGCTGGTCGCCGAAGTCGTCGCGCAGCGCCGCCGCGCCCGCCCGCACCTGCTCGAGGATCTCGCCGGTCGACAGGTTGCGCGTCAGCCCGCCCTGGCCCGTCGCGCAGAACGGACACGCCATGCCGCAGCCGGCCTGCGACGAAATGCACACCGTGTTGCGCTGCGGATAGCGCATCAGAACCGACTCGATCGTGGCGCCATCGATGGCCCGCCACAACGTCTTTCGGGTCTGGCCGGCATCACAGGTGACCTCGGTGACCGCGGTGAGCAGCTTCGGGAACATCGTCTCGGCGATGCGGTCACGCACGGCCGCCGGGAGGTCGGTCATCTGTCGCGGGTCGGCGATCAGGCGGCCGTAGTACTGGTGCGCGAGTTGTTTGGCCCGAAACGCCGGCAAGCCCAGCTCCGCGACGGCCGACGCGCGACCCGCCGCGTCGAGGTCGGCCAGGTGCCGCGGCGGCCTGCTCGGCCGGGGCTCGTCGAAAACCAGCTGTTGGACCATGACCTAGGGAACCAGCGTGAGCACGGCCCAGGCCGCGGCGGCCGACGGGAGCACACCGTCGAGGCGATCCATCAGGCCGCCGTGACCGGGAAGCAGCCGGCCCATGTCCTTGATGCCGAGGTCGCGCTTGACCTGCGACTCCACCAGGTCGCCGAGTGTGCAGGTGAGCACCAGGAGAACGCCCAGCAGCGCGCCGATCCACCACGGTTTGCCGGCCAGGAATGTCACGGACAGCGTCGCGGCGGTGATACCGCAGACCAGCGAGCCGGCAAGGCCCTCCCAGGATTTCTTCGGGCTGATCGCCGGGACCATCGGGTGCTTTCCGAACAGCACCCCCACGGCGTAGCCGCCCACGTCGGACGCGACGACGGTCGCCATCAGGCAGAACACCCGCCCCGCGCCTTCCTTCGGGTGGTAGACCAGCAGCGCGGCGAACGAGGCGAACAGCGGCACCCAGACGGCCAGGAAGATCGTGGCCGACGCGTCCCGAAGGTAATGCGACGACGGCGCACCCGCGGACGGATCGTGGTGCCGGTTCTTGTCGTGCATGAACAGCCGCCAGAACATGCAGACCACCACCATGGCGCCGAAGCCGGCCAACGCGCCTCGGGCGCCGTACGGCCACGTCAGCCAGACGGTGACCTGGCCGCCGACCAGCAGCGGGATGACCGGAATGACATAGCCGGCCTCGCGCAGCCTTCGCACCACCTCATGGCTGGCGAGCAAAATCGCCCCGGCGCACAGCACCACCCAGTAGCGCGGCGCGAAGAAGAGGGTCCCGACGACGAGTCCCCCGGTGAACAGCCCCACCGCGACCGCGGCCGGCAGGTCGCGTCCGGCCCGGGACGTCTTCTTCGCCGGCTGCGGAAGGGTGTTGTGTGTCCCCCGCACCGGCTCGTCGCGCGGGGCGCCTGCGGCGGCGTAGTTGGATGACACGGGGTTCGTTGCTGAGCGGCCGCTAGACCTCCAGCAGCTCGCCTTCTTTGTGCTTGACCAGCTCATCGATCTGGGTGACGTACTGATGGGTGGTCTTATCCAAATCCTTTTCGGCGCGGCCCACCTCGTCCTCACCGGCCTCGCCGTCCTTGCGGATGCGGTGCAGCTCCTCCATCGCCTTGCGCCGGATGTTGCGCACCGACACCCGGGCTTCCTCCCCCTTGTGCTTGGCCTGCTTGACCAGCTCGCGGCGGCGTTCCTCGGTGAGCTGCGGTACCGCCACCCGGATCAGGGTGCCGTCATTGGTGGGGTTGACCCCCAGGTCGGAGTTGCGGATCGCGGTCTCGATGGCGTGCAGCTGATTGGCCTCGTAGGGCTTGATGACCACGAGACGGGCCTCGGGGACGTTGATGCTCGCCAGCTGCGTGATCGGCGTGTTGGTGCCGTAATAGTCGATCACGATCCGGTTGAACATGCCCGGATTAGCGCGGCCGGTTCGGATGGTTGACAAGTCGTCGCGGGCTACGGATACGGCCTTCTCCATTTTCTCTTCCGCGTCGAAGAGAGCCTCGTCTATCATTTGCGCCGCTCCTCCTCATCACTGCGTTCTGCATCGTCGCCAGCGCGGATCATCGCGTCTTCCCCTCAAGTGGTGACCAGCGTTCCGATCTTCTCACCAGCGACCGCCCGGGCGATATTGCCACTGGTCAGCAGGTTGAACACGAGGATCGGCATGCCATTGTCCATGCACAGACTGAAGGCGGTGGCATCGGCCACGCGCAGCCCGCGGTCGATGACCTCGCGGTGGCTGATCGCGGTGAGCAGCTCGGCGTCCGGGTTCTGCCGCGGGTCCTCGGAGAACACCCCGTCGACCGCCTTGGCCATCAAGACGACTTCCGCGCCCACCTCCAGCGCCCGCTGCGCGGCGGTGGTGTCCGTGGAGAAGTACGGCAGCCCCATGCCGGCGCCGAAGATCACCACCCTCCCCTTCTCCAGGTGGCGCACGGCGCGCAACGGCAGGTAAGGCTCGGCCACCTGGCCCATCGTGATCGCGGTCTGGACCCGGGTCACGATGCCTTCCTTCTCCAGGAAGTCTTGCAGCGCAAGGCTATTCATCACCGTGCCGAGCATGCCCATGTAGTCCGACCGGGTGCGCTCCATGCCGCGCTGCTGAAGCTGCGCGCCGCGGAAGAAGTTGCCGCCACCGATCACGACGGCGACCTGTACGCCGTCGCGGACGACCTCGGCGATCTGGCGGGCCACCTGCGCCACGACGTCGGGATCCAGGCCCACCTGGCCGCCGCCGAACATCTCGCCACCGAGCTTGAGCAACACTCTCGAATACTTCGATCGGCCCATCGGTACACCGTTGGCGCTGGTTGGCTCGGGGTCCGTCATCACACTCCTCGCATGACAGTGCCATCCCGGACGACCTCACCCGGAACGGCATTTCACATCCTGCCCCATCGCAGCACAATGCGGCATGGCCGGGGTGCATTATCTGCCGGGTTGCAGGTCGGGCGCGTCGATGTTTGAGCCTCCCACGGCACGGGGAATCCGCATCCTTGCGGGCGAAATCGAGGTCTTGAGAATAAGGGCCGGACCCGCGCTGACCGGGCCGACCGTTTGTGGATCGGCATTTGGGCATGAATTGCCCAAACAAGTACGCCACTGAGGAGGAATCATTCATGGCGGACACCAACAAATCCGGACCTGCCGAAGCCGTCAAGGGCGTCGTCGAGGACGCCAAGGGACGCGTCAAGGAGGCCGTCGGAGCCGTATCGGGTCGTGATGACCTGACCCGCGAGGGCCAGGCCCAGCAGGACAAGGCCGAGGCTCAGCGCAACGCGGCCGAGAAGGAGGCCGAGGCCGACGCGGCGCGCGGCAGCGCGCAGGTGGCCGAGGAACGGCAGAAGTCCAACCAGAATTAGCGGCTTGTTTCCGCGGATGGGTCCGGCCCGGTTTCACGGGCCGGGCCCGTCGACTTTCTCTGGTCGCTCGCCATTGCCGCCCGCCCGGGAAATGAAGGTGGCATAGTTCTGGCCCGAGGCGGGTATTCAGCGCTGCGCTGGCAGACATCTCCATTGGAGGTGCCGACGGGTCCCATGACAGAACTGTCATGAATTTTGGAGATGTCTTTGGACGTACTACTACTCACCGACGCCGACGATTTCGAATCGGTATTGCCGACGCTGAGTTCATTCGCACACACCATGCGGCGCGCGCCGTTGGCCGGCAACATTGACGGGCAGTCCGACAAGGCCGACGTCGCGATCATCGACGCGCGCACTAACCTCACCGCGGCCCGCACCGCCTGCCGGCGCCTCACCGCCAGCGCGCCGGGCACCGCGGTGCTGGCCGTCGTCACCCCGGCAAACGTCGTCACCGTGGACGTCGACTGGAATTTCGACGACGTGATGCTGCCGGCGGGCAGCGCGGACGAGTTGCAGGCGCGGCTACGTCTGGCGGTCAAACGCCGCCGCAGCGCGGTAGACGGCAAACTGCGGTTTGGCGACCTGACGCTTCACCCGGCGAGTTTCACCGGGTCGCTGGCGGGCAGGGACCTGGGCCTGACGCTGACCGAGTTCAAACTGTTGAATTTCCTTGTGCAGCATGCGGGTCGGGCGTTCAGCCGCACCCGGCTGCTGCACGAGGTGTGGGGGTACGACTGCAACGGCCGGGTCCGCACCGTCGACGTTCACGTGCGGCGGCTACGCGCCAAGCTCGGAACCGAATACGAATCGATGGTCGACACCGTGCGCGGTGTGGGCTACATGGCCGTGACGCCGCCGCATCCGGAATGGATTGTCAACGAACGGGCGACGCTGGGCCCGATCCCGACCGCGCCCCCGGATTCGGTCGCCGCCAGCGCCGGCCAAGCCTGACCCCAAATGCCCTGTTCCGCATGAACTTTCGCGCGTCCGGTCACGCGAAAAGCGGCAGTGCGCGCTTGCGCGCCAGGGCGTCCATACCCTCCTGGATGCTGTCCTCGACCTCGCGGTACTTGCGGTTGACGTAGTCGTCGTCCTCGGCCCGGGCGGGATCGCGGTCCAGCTCGACCACGGGCATGAACCGGGTCCTGATCTTGGCGGGCAGCGGCAGCTGGGGAAGCGCCGCCGGCGCGATACCCCAGGGCAGCGAGACCGCCAGCGGAAACACCTTGAGCCGCAGCAGGCGGTCGAGTTGCAACACCTTCGACAGCCGGTCGCCGCGGATCAGCACCGGCATCGCGTCGGCACCGCCGACGGTGGCGATCGGCACGATCGGCACGCCGGCGCGAATCGCCATCTTCACGAATCCCCTGCGCCCCGCGAGGTTGGCACGATCACGCTCGGCCCACGGACGTAGCGAGTCCACTTCGCCGCCGGGCCAGAGCGCCACGTCGCGCCCCTCGGCCAGCGCGGTGGCGATCGCGTCCGGCGCGGCCGGAAGCACACCCATGGCGCGGAAGTAACGCCCGATAAGCGGAATCGCCATCAACGCGTCGTGGGCGGTGCCGTGCAGCGGGCGGTCCTGTCCGAAACGGCGCCACCATTGGATACCGACCGTCCACGCGTCCCAGACGAACGGCGCGCCCGAGTGAATCCCTATCAGCAGCGTCGGCGGCGCGGGGATGTTCTCCCAGCCGTCGATCTCCATGCGGAACCAATAGTCAACCAAGACGTTCCAGAAAAACTTCTGGCGCTGCAGCGTGGTTTCGTCCTGCCCGCTGAGGTCCCATTCGCCGGCACGCCCGGCCACCCAGCCGCTCAGCCCGCCGTCGGTGTCGCCGCGCTTTTCGTCCATCGTGGCGCGAGCCTGTTCGGCATGTCGCTGCGCTTGCTCACGGACGTCGGCTGGCCTGTGATCGATGTCAGTCATATCAGCCGGATACCCCCTTCGGTCGCGAGAATTCCCATATACGCAAACCTCCCCGCGCCAGCAGGTGTGGCGCAGGGAGATTCGTGCTAGCGGATTAGGTGTGCGCCGCCGGGCCAGGAAGCCCACCCGGTGCCGGACTTGTGCTGGGCGCGGGCGCCGAGCCGCCCGGCACGTTGGACGTCCAGATCAGGATGTCCTGCGTTCCCTCGTTGTAGACGACGCCGTTCGGCGGTGCGCCGGTCACGTCGAAGTACAGCGTGCCGGTCGACTCGCTGCCCTGCGGGATCGGCGCCGGATTGAGGCTGCCCGGCGCCCCAACCTTGTCGATCACCCGGTAGTTCTGGCCGTTGGGCCCGCGGGCGATGAAGTCGTTGACCATGGGGGTAACGAGCCCGCCATCCGACCTGGCGGTGATGTCCGCCTGGTAAAGCGTTCCCTTGGGCGTGTAGCCGGGGATCGCGGCGTTGCTCGGCTGCAGGTTGCTCACCGTGTAGTTGGTGATCAGGGGCCCCTCGATCAGTTGTTGGCTGGTCCCAAATCCCTGGATGTTGGGCGCGGCGGAGGCGCTCGCTGCGGCGAAAACGCTAGCCGCCGCAATTCCCCCGGCGGCAATAGCCGTCTTTACAGCAGTCTTGCTGACCTTCATGCTCAAATTTCCTTTCGTGTCGAACTGTCACCCCCTTTGGGCAGGGCGCGACAACGGCTGGCAATTCGCATAACCCTTTTGTCGCGGCGCTAAACGGGGCTAAACGCAAATTTCCCCGTGTGCGTATCGGTTACCAGCGCGAATGGCCGCCATTCTTTTGTGCCGCTTTGCGCCGCAGCACGTTTCGATTCGAACCACAGAATTAACAGCGGCACCAGAATCATCAAATAACCGAGGGATTAGCGGCCAGCCGCGCGGGTAGCCGCAGCGTATGAGTTTTACTGCACAGCAACAGAGCCCACCCGGGGTGCAGGCCCGGATGGATCCCGTCCCCGATTGCGGCGAAACCAGTTACCGCGGCTCGGGAAAACTCACCGGCAAGCGGGCGATCGTCACCGGAGGCGACAGCGGAATCGGGCGTGCCGTCGCGATCGCGTTCGCGCGGGAGGGCGCCGACGTCCTCGTCTCCTACCTCAACGAGCACGACGACGCGCGCGATGTCGCCCGCTATGTTGAGGACGCGGGCCGCCGCTGCGTGCTGGTTCCCGGCGACCTCTCCGACGCGGCCCACTGCCGGGCGGTGGTCGAGCGGGCGGTCAAAGAATTCGGCGGCATCGACATCCTGGTCAACAACGCCGCCTACCAGATGATGCACAAAAACCTCGAAGAGATCAGCGACGAAGAATGGGACTACACCTTCCGGCTCAATGTCGGTGCCTATTTCTACCTCGCGAAGGCCGCGCTGCCGCACATGCGCCCCGGGTCGTCGATCATCGGCAGTTCCTCCGTGAACTCCGATAGCCCCAACCCCACCTTGGCGCCCTACGCGGCGACCAAGGCGGCGATCGCCAACTTTTCGGCCAGCCTGGCTCAACTGTTGGGCGACAAAGGAATCCGCGTCAACAGCGTGGCTCCAGGTCCGATCTGGACGCCGCTGATTCCCTCGACCATGCCCGCGGAAAGCGTGGAATCCTTCGGCGACAACGTGCCGCTCGGGCGTGCCGGCCAGCCGGCCGAGCTCGCCGGAATCTACGTGCTGTTGGCCTCCGACGACGCGAGCTACATTTCCGGTGCGCGGGTGGCCGTGACGGGCGGCCGGCCGATTCTTTGAGCGGCGAGGCTAACACGGCCATCGGCTAAACGTCGCCCGCATCGACAACCCTCACCGAATCTGGAGGGCCAACACCCCCGCGAGCACCGGGAGGGCGGCGAACAACCAGGCGACGTAGTCCCCGACGTGACCGGAGTGAGCGCGGTGCAGCACCGCGACCGCGGGCCGCGCCGCTGCGACGACGCCACGTCGCAGTGCGTTGGATGGCGGCCGCAGCCCGACGTATGCGACGCCGCCGGCGGCGACGGTGCCGATCACCGCCAGTCCCACCCCGGTGAGCGACCAGCCGTGGCTCGGCGCCGTGGCCGGGGACGGGGCCGCGCCGTTGATAACGGTCGCCACGTACGCGGCGGTGTCGGTGAACCGCCGGGCCGCACCGGCGGCCGCATCGCGGATACCGGGCAGCAGGCCAGCCGCCAGACAGCCCAGCAGCAGGACGGCGGTCGGGACATACATGCTGAGCGGCGTTCGCGGCAGCGTCGCGTCCGGTTCCTCCTCACCCTTGCTTGGCTCGTCCTCGCCCGATGAGTCGGCCGAGCGCTCCGGATCGCCGCCCCATCCGGTGAAGCAGCGCATACCGGCGCGCAGCGCCGCCCCGCCCGTCGCCACCGACACGAGCAGAAACAGCGCCGAACCCCACCCGGATCCCAGCGCTTCCTCGCTCAGCGACTTCCCCAGCGCGGTGCCGAACGGCGGCAACCCGGCCAGCGCCAGGGCCGCCGCCAGGTAGAGCCCGCCGAGCAACCACTGGCCACGTCCGCGCCCGGACAACTCCAACTCGTCGACCGTCTGGTGACGGTCCAGCAAGATTCCGACGAGCAAGAACAGTGCCGACTTGGCGCCGGCGTGGCCGAGCACGTAAACGGCCGTGCCGGCGATCGCGTCGGAGCGCAATGTCGCGGCGGCGACCAGGAACAGGCCCATGTGGCTGATCGTCGAATAGGCCAGCAGCCGTTTGAGATGCCGCTGCACCAGGCACATCACGGCTCCGACGACGGCGGTCAGCGCACCGACCACCACGAAAGTGCGCGATACCGCAGCCCGCGGCAACGCATCCGCGAACACCACCCAGTACACCCGCCACATGCCGTACAGGCCGAGCTCGACCATGACCCCGGAGAAGAGCACGCACACCGCAGCCGGGGCGACGGCGTGCGCGTCGGCCAGCCAAAAATGCAACGGCACGATCGCTGCCTTTACCATCAACGCCGCGCAGATCAAGACGAAGGCGCCGACGATGACCGCATCAGGCGGCCGGTTGGCGAGGGCGATGCCCAGCTGGGCCATCCCCAGTTGGCCCACCCGGGCATAGAGCATGCCGATGCCCACCAGGGTCAGGCTGGCACTGAGCGATTGAATGATGCCGAAATTGAGCGCCCCCTGGATGGCCGACTTGTCTTCGATTTTGATTCCGGTCAGCGCGTAGGCGACGGCGCCCATCAACTCCAGAAACACGAACAGGTTGAACAGGTCTGACGCCAGCACGAAACCGTTCATCGCGGCCAGGAAGATGAGCATCAGCGCGTCGAAGCGCGGGCCCGCCTCGTCCAGCCCGCGGCGGCTGTACAGCGCCGCGCACGCCATCAATGCACCCACGAGTGCGGCCAGACCGGCCGACATCGGGTCCGCCGCCAGCGCGATGCCGACCGTCGTCCGTCCCTGCATCGACCAGCCGCCAATCCAGGTGAGCACCATGTGCTCCCGCGCGGCCACCGCGGCGAAGCCGGCGCCGGCGGCGGAGGCGGCCGCGGTCGTCACCGTCAGCCAGCTGGCGGCCGCGCGCGACAACCGATGGCTGAAAGCGAGCAGCAGGCAGGCGATCACGATGGGGACTGCGACCAGGAGCGGCAACAGCTGAGACGCGATTGTCTGCACCGGTGGCTCAGCCCCTCAGTGCGGACAGCTGATCGGGGTCCAGCGTGCCGTGGCGTTTGTGGATCTGGATGGCCAAGGCCAACAACAAGGCGGTAACGGTCGCCTGAATCACGATGTCGGTCAAGGTCATGGCCTGGACCACGGGATCGACCACTTGTGCGGGCGGCGGCGAGTTCGGCCCGCCAAAGATCGGCGGCGCCGCGCCGCGCTGAAATCCGACCGCCAGCAGCAGCAGGTAGGTGCCGGACTGGGCCACGGACAGGCACACCACCGCGTGAATCAGGTTGCGGCTGCGGACGATTCCGAACGCGCCGATCAGCACCAGCCAGCCGGCCACACAGTAGGGATACACGCTCATCGACGATCACCCTTCTTGACGATCGTGATTTCCTGGGCCAGGAATTGCGCCAGCAACACCGTCATCCCGCAGGCGACCTCCACACCGACGGCGACGTTGAGTAACGGCACCGAACCTCCCGAAAACAGATTGCCCAGCGTGCCGGTCGGCAACAGATTGCACAGAAACGCGCCGCAAACGATCACGCCGAGCAAGCCGATCACCGCGAACGCCGCCGCCCCCAACACCTCGCCGAAATCGAAGACGTTCACCGGCCGCAGCCGATCCAGCGCCCGGAAGCTCCCGGTGACATAAAGCAGGTGCAAGCCCGCGGCCAACACCACACCGCCCTGGAACCCGCCCCCCGGCGTCAGGTGCCCGTGCACGATCAGGTCGACGCCGATCGCGATCGTCACCGGCAACATCAGGTATCCGACCAGTCGCGTCGCGTCCAACACCGTATCCCTTTGCGGCGGTTTGAATTCCCGCTCTTCGACGGCCGGCCGGAGCAACGCCATCACACCGAGCACCGAGCCCAGCAAGATGGTCTCCTCCCCCAGCGTGTCCAGCGCCCGTTGATCGAAGTTGACCGACGCGACGGAGTTGGCGGTCGCCCGCGAAAACGCCGCGGCCACCGCCAGATCGCGGTACGGGTGATCGTGGCGGCCAAACACCGGCAACTGGGCGAACCCGATCCAGAACAGCGCCGCCAGACCCGCCGCCCCGACGAGGAATACCGCTGTCCGGCTGCCCCGCGTCACGACCCGGACTCCCCAGCGTGGCCGCCGTCGCCCTCCTCATCGTCGTGCCGCCGCACCGCCCGAATCGCGAGCATGACCATCAACGGCACCACCACCCCGCCAACGGCCAACTGCGACAAGGCGACATCGGGGGCCTGCAGCACCACGAAAAGCACGGTGAGGGCCAGACCGAAAACCGACAACGGAATGGCCTGGCGGTCCGCGGCCCCGGTCAGCGCGACGATCGTCCCCGTAACGCCGACCAGCGTCACGGCGACCAGGATGAGCACGGTCATGACGGCGCGTCCTTGTCGAGCAGGTTTTCGAGCTGCGCCGCCAGCCGAGCCGTCGCCGCCGAGATGACCGGCGCGCTCAGCGCGACCAACACGGTGATGGCGGCGATCATCGCGGAGGCCTCGGTCCATCCCCGCAAAATCATCAGGCCCACACCGATTATCGGTGCCCCGAGCGATGTGGTGACGGTCAGCAGGTGCAGGCGGTTGAACACCTGGGGCAGCGCCGAAGCGAGAACCGCGCTGAGGGACACCACCGCGCTCCCGGTGAATACGATGGCCCACCCGACGGATTGGGCGTTCATCTCTTGCGCGCAAGAAGGCGGGTGTAGACAAGCGCACCCGGAAGCGATATGAGCGACAACACCAGCGGGACGATGAGGATCGAATCTCGTTGCCACGCAACCGAAAGCACCGTCAACTCCAGAGTGGCGGCGACGCTGACGAACTCCAGGCCCACCAGCCTTTGGTGCGGCAGCCCCCGCGAGGCCATCACGATGCCGGGCACGAACGCCCCGACCGCGAGCAGCAGCGCCGCGGCCTCCCCGGCGGTCACCGTTGCACCGCCTTCTCCAGCCGGCTCGGCCGCCGCCGTATCAAATGGACAAGCACCGAATGCTTGCGCGGATCGCTGTCCAGGACAACGGTTCCCGGGGTGGTCACGAGTGCGAGAACCGCCGCGGCTCGGCGCGCCGCCGCCGCCCGCGCGGGTTCGTTCGGCAGGGACAATTCCCGGATCTCCGGGGCGCGCGTCGTGACTGCATAGGCCCACGCCCGGACGGATTGGTATGGCACCTCGGACGCCGCGATCGCCGGCCAGCGCAGCCACGAAGCGCGGAATCGCCAGCGGCCCGCGTTTGCCCGCCGTGCGAAGCGGGCCAGGACCGCGCAGGGCAGCGTGCAGGCGGCCATCACCGCCAGTTCCTGCCACGTGCGGGAGCTCAGGGTGGCCAGCCAAATGCCGGCGGTGAGCACCCACCACAGGCAGACCTCACCGAGCAGCCGGAGCAACGGATCGCGCTTAGCGGCCATGGACCCGCCGGTTTTCTTTCTTGATCTACTCGGCGCCTTGTCCTTTTTCTGGTCGCCCTTCGTCGGCTTGGGCATCGGACCTCCCTGCGTGGACCCCATGTGGGTTACCCCGTTGGGCGCCCGGAAATCACCTTCAGGGGTGCACGACCGGGCCGCACCGGCCAAGGTGCACGTGTGGATGCCGCGGATATGTCAATATGATTGACATGGCTCAGATCGAAGATGCCCCACTCGGGTTCCTGCTGTACCGGGTGGCAGCGGTTCTGCGACCGGAGGTTTCCGCAGTGTTGGGCCCGCTCGGGCTGACACTGCCCGAATTCGTTTGCATGCGCATCCTTTCGATGTACCCGGGCCTGTCGAGCGCGGAATTGTCCCGCAACACCAACGTCACGCCGCAGGCGATGAACACGGTGCTGCGCAGGCTGGAAGAGATCGGCGCCGTGGCCCGGCCGGAGTCGGTGTCCTCGGGGCGCGCATTGCCGGCCACGCTGACCGCGGCCGGCCGTACCCTGTTGAAGCGCGCCGAGGGAGCGGTCCGGGTCGCCGATTCGCGCATCCTGGCCAAACTGACCGCGGCCCAGCAACGCGAGTTCAAACGGATGCTCGAAAAGCTCGGATCCGACTGAGTTACGCGGCGCCGTTGGTGTCCTGGATCCGCGCCCACGGCCGGGCCTCTTCGAGTTCGTAGGCCAACTCCAGCAGCAGCGCTTCCTGCCCCATGTCGGCGGCCAGCATCATGCCGGCGGGCATGCCACCGGCGGTCTGGGCCAGCGGCAGCGAGATCGCCGGATCGCCGGTGACGTTCTGCCACGGCGTGAACGCCACCCAGTCGATCAGCCGCTGCATCAGCTGCTGATAGTCGGTCGGCGCGAGGTATCCGACCCGCGGCGTTTCGTCGGCGACCGTGGGCGTAAGCACCGCGTCGTAGTTGCGGAAGAACTCCGCGCTGCGCCGCCGCATCCTGCGCAGGCGCATGATCACCGCAGGTAACCGGTGCAGATTGCGGCTGGTGTGACGGTCCAGGCCCAGCGTCAGGGCGTCCAGCCGGGTGCGGTCGAACGTCTTGCCGAACAGCCGCCGCCCGGCGCGCACCTGCGCCAGCGCCAGGAACCCCCAATACAGCACGAAATCGTCCGAGAAGCGGGCCGGCACCGGGGGCTCGTCGACGTGTTCGACGCGGTGGCCCAGTTCCTCGAGCAGGCTGGCCGTCTTCAGCGTCAGCTCGCGGAGCTGCGGGCTGCACTCGCGGTGCACCGACCGGGTCAGCACGGCGATGCGCAGTCGCTGCCTGCCGGGGCCCGTGACGTCCCCGACCGGCGGCAGCTTGGGGTTGCGCCAGACGCGCTCAGCCTCCCGATAGAACGCGGCCGTGTCACGCACCGAGCGGGTCAGCACGCCGTTGGTGACGATGGCTACCGGCATCCGGCGCAGCTCCGGATCCAGCGGCAGCCGACCGCGCGACGGCTTCAACCCGACAAGTCCGTTGCAGGAGGCCGGAATTCGGATGGAGCCGCCGCCGTCGTTGGCGTGCGCGATCGGCACGACGCCCGCGGCGACGAACGCGCCCGACCCCGACGACGAGGCGCCGGCGGTGTAGTCGGTGTCCCACGGGTTGCGCACCGGCCCCAGCCGGGGATGTTCGGCGGACGCGCTGAACCCGAACTCCGACATCTGCGTCTTGCCCAGCGCTGTCGGCCCGGTGGCCAGATACAGCCGGGTGAACTCGCCGTCGGCGACGGCCTCGAACGGCGTCCAGGCGTCGGCGCCCCGCATCGTCGGCAGGCCGGCGACGTCGACGTTGTCCTTGATGAACGTCGGGACGCCGACAAAAAATCGGGACGACCCGGCCGACGGGTTGGCCGCCGCGGCCCGCGCCTGCTCGAACGCCTTGTGCGCCAAGCCATTCAGGACAGGATTGACGGCCTCGGTGCGGGAGATGGCGGCCTCGATGACGTCGGCCCGGCTGACCCATTCCGCGCGGATGGCGGCGCTGAGGCCGACCGCGTCGAGATCGCCGAGGGCATCATCGCCGAAAGCGTGCACGCGTCGCATAACAGTGACGCTAGCCGTTCGCGCTGGCCGGCTAGGCCTGGCCCACCTCGAAGCGGACAAACCGCGTCACCGTGACGCCGGCCTCGTCGAGCAGCGCCTTGACGGTCTTCTTGCTGTCCGACACCGACGGCTGCTCGAGCAGCACCGCGTCCTTGAAGAAGCCGTTCAGCCGGCCCTCGACGATCTTGGGCAGCGCCTGCTCCGGCTTGCCCTCGGCCTTCGCGGTCTCCTCGGCGATGCGGCGTTCGCTGGCAACGACGTCCTCGGGCACGTCATCGCGGGACAGGTAGCGGGCCTTGAGCGCGGCGATCTGCAACGCGACGGTGTGCGCCGCCTCGGCGCCCTCACCGGTGTACTCGACCAGCACGCCGACCGCGGGCGGCAGGTCGGCCGCACGCTTGTGCAGGTAGGTCTCGACGTTGCCGTCGAAGTACTGCACGCGGCGCAGTTCCAGCTTTTCGCCGATCTTGGCCGACAGGTCCGCGATGGCCTGCTCGACGGTGGTGTCGCCGATCTTGGCGGCTTTCAGCGCGTCGACGTCGGTGGCCTTGGCGGCCAACGCCGCGCCGACGACCTGGTCGGCCAGGGCCTGGAACTCGGCGTTCTTGGCGACGAAATCGGTCTCCGAGTTGAGCTCGATCAGCGCGCCGTCCTTGGCCGCGACCAAGCCCTCGGCCGTGGCCCGCTCGGCGCGCTTGCCGACGTCCTTGGCGCCCTTGATCCGCAGCGCCTCGACGGCCTTGTCGAAGTCGCCGTCGCTTTCGGCCAGCGCGTTCTTGCAGTCGAGCATGCCGGCACCGGTGAGCTCCCGAAGCCGCTTGACGTCGGCAGCGGTGAAGTTCGCCATATCAGCCTTCCGTGGGGGTCGATTCGGTTTCGCCCGCAGCTGCGTCGGTGGGGGCAGAGGGGGTTGCGGTAGCGGTCGCGGAGGCCAGCAGCTCCTGCTCCCATTCGGCGAGAGGCTCGGCGGCCTCCGCCTCGGGCTTGCCGTCACCGCGGCCCAGGCCGGCGCGGGCCTGCAGGCCCTCGGCGACCGCGGAGGCGATCACCTTGGTGAGCAGGGCGGCCGAGCGGATCGCGTCGTCGTTGCCCGGGATCGGGTAGTCCACCTCGTCGGGGTCGCAGTTGGTGTCCAGGATCGCGATCACCGGGATGCCCAGTTTGCGGGCCTCGCCGACGGCGATGTGCTCCTTGTTGGTGTCGACGACCCAGACGGCCGACGGCACCTTGTTCATGTCGCGGATGCCGCCCAGGCTGCGCTCCAGCTTGTTCTTCTCCCGCGTCAGGCCCAGGATCTCCTTCTTGGTGCGGCCCTCGAAGCCGCCGGTCTGCTCCATCGCCTCCAGCTCCTTGAGGCGCTGCAGCCGCTTGTGCACGGTGGAGAAGTTGGTGAGCATGCCGCCCAGCCAGCGCTGGTTCACGTACGGCATGCCGACGCGGGTCGCTTCGGCGGCGACCGATTCCTGCGCCTGCTTCTTGGTGCCGACGAACAGCACGGTGCCTCCGTGGGCGACGGTTTCCTTCACGAATTCGTACGCCTTGTCGATGAAGGTCAGCGTCTGCTGTAGGTCGATGATGTAGATGCCGTTGCGGTCGGTGAAGATGAACCGCTTCATCTTGGGATTCCAGCGACGGGTCTGGTGCCCGAAGTGGGTGCCGCTGTCAAGCAGCTGCTTCATGGTTACAACAGCCATTACGGCCAGTCCTTTGTGTCGGTTGTCGCCCGGCGTCGGGTGAAGCCGGGCCCTGGTGCCTGCTGAGATGTCGAACCCTTAGTCGGGACCGCTCGGCATCCGGTTGTTGCGCAGACACGCGAAGTCAGCCCGTTTACACGGACCGCGGGAAGCAGTTTACACCGTTCAGCCAGGTGCTTTGTCCACAGCGCTGACTGGCCCGATCTTCGGGATCGCGCTGAACTGCACGAGTGCGGTGGATGGCGCTGCTGGCGACCCTGGCCCTGGTCACCGCGGTGCCCGCGGCCGCCGACGACGTTCGGTTGGATTGGCCGCTGCGGCCGCCGCCGGCGGTCTCCCGCGGATTCGACGCCCCCGCACCCGACTGGAATCCCGGGCATCGCGGGGTGGACCTGCCCGGCACCCCTGGCCAGCCGGTCTACGCCGCGGGTGAGGCAACCGTGGTGTTCGCGGGGATGCTGGCCGGGCGCCCGGTGGTGTCGCTGGCACATCCCGGCGGATTGCACACCAGCTACGAGCCGGTCCAGGCGGCCGTGCGGGCCGGACAGCCGGTGACGGCGTCGACGGTGCTCGGCGATCTGGTCGCCGGGCACCCCGGCTGCCGGGCCGCGGCGTGTTTGCATTGGGGCGCGATGTGGGGTCCGGCGTCGGGCGCGCACTACGTCGATCCGCTGGGCCTATTGAAGTCGACCCGCATCCGGCTCAAGCCGTTGAACGGCTAGTCGCGTGTTCGAGTGTGCTTCTGTGGCGCCCTGGACGCACACCGGGCGCCGTCAGTGCACACTAGGCCCGCGGGTGGGCCTGGTCGTGCACCGCTCGCAGCCGAGACACCGCGACGTGGGTGTACAGCTGGGTGGTCGCCAGGCTGGAATGGCCGAGCAACTCCTGGACAACGCGCAGGTCGGCCCCGCCTTCGAGCAGGTGGGTGGCCGCGCTGTGCCGCAGCCCGTGGGGCCCCATGTCGGGGGCGCCGTCGACCGCCGCGACGGTCTGGTGCACGACCGTGCGGGCCTGGCGCACGTCGAGCCGGCGGCCCCGCGCGCCGAGCAGCAGCGCCGGCCCGGACTCGGCGATGAGCAGCGCCGGACGCCCGTCGTCCAGCCAGGCACGCAGCGCGTCGGCGGCCGGCACCCCGAAGGGCACCGTCCGCTGCTTGTTGCCCTTGCCGAGGACGCGCACCAGCCGCTGCCCGGTGTCGACGTCGTCGATGTCCAGGCCGCACAACTCGCTCACCCGAATACCGGTGGCGTACAGCATCTCGACGATCAGCCGGTCCCGCAGCGCCAACGGATCGCCTTGCTGCGCACCGGATTTCGCGGCGGCCATGGCGTCCAGCGCCTGATCCTGGCGGAGCACCGCCGGCAGCGTGCGGTGCGCCTTGGGCATTTGCAGCCGGGCGCCGGGGTCGGTGGTCAGCAGGCCGCGCCGCGTTGCCCATGCGGTGAACGCCCTGACCGCCGAGGTGCGGCGGGCCAGCGTCGTGCGGGCGGCGCCGGCGCTGGCCGCGCCGGCCAGCCACGTGCGCAGCACGGGCAGGCTCACGCCGTCCAGGTCGATGCCGCGTGCGTCCAGGAATTCGAACAGCGAGCGCACGTCGCCCAGGTAGGCGCGACGGGTGTGCGCCGAGCGACCGCATTGCAGCCCCAGGTACTCGTCGAACTCCTCGAGGATCGCCTGCATTCCCCCACGGTCGCAGGCGCGCCCGCCGCCGCTTAGTCGACGCGCCGCAGCGTGTCCGGGGTGAGATCTTTGAGCGTGGGATAGCCGTCGACGGCCATGATCAGGTCCGCTTCGGCCAGCAGCGTGCGCAGCACGTGCACGACGCCGTCGACGCCGCCGAGCGCCAACCCGTACGCGTACGGGCGGCCAACGCCCACCGCGGTGGCGCCCAGCGCCAGCGCCTTGATCACGTCGGCGCCGCTGCGGATGCCCGAGTCGAACAGAACCGGCAAGCCGTCAGCCGCCTCGACCACGCCCGGCAGGCAATCGATGGCCGGCAGGCCGCCGTTGGCTTGGCGGCCGCCGTGGTTGGAGCAGTAGATGCCGTCGATCCCGCCGTCGCGGGCGCGCCGGGCGTCGTCGGGGTGGCAGATGCCCTTGATGAGCAACGGCAGCTCGGTCAGCGAGCGCAACCACGCCAGGTCGTCCCAGCTCAGAGGATTTCCGAAGAGTTGTATCCAGCGCAGCACGGCGCCCTGCGGGTCCTCCTCCGGCGGCCGCTGCAGGCCGGCGCGGAAGACCGGATCGCTGGTGTAGTTGGCCAGGCAGTGGCCGCGCAGCTGGGGGAAGTTCGACGTGCTCAGATCGCGCGGGCGCCAACCGGTGACCCAGGTGTCGAGCGTGACGACGATGCCCTTGAAGCCCGCCGCCTCGGCGCGCTGCACCAGGCTGGCGGCCAGGTCGCGGTCGGTCGGTGTGTAGAGCTGGAAAAACCCGGGCGTATCGCCGAGGGCGGCGGCGATGTCTTCCATCGGGTCGACGGTCAGCGTCGAGGCGACCATGGGCACGCCGGTGGCCGCGGCCGCGCGTGCGGTGGCCAGGTCGCCGTGGCCGTCCTGGGCGCAGAGCCCGATGACGCCGATCGGCGCCATGAACATCGGGGCCGGCAGGGTCAGGCCGAACAGGTCGACGGACAGGTCGCGCTGGGCGGCGCCGACGAACATGCGCGGGTACAACCCCCACCGCTCGAATGCCTCGCAGTTGGCGCGCTGGGTTCGTTCGTCGCCGGCCCCGCCCGCCACGTAGGACCACACCGAGGGCGGCAGTGATTTTTCGGCCTTGGCTTCCAGTTCCGCGAAGACCATCGGAAGCTTCGGCGCCACTCCTGCCAGGCCCTGCAGGTAGATCTCGTTCTGGTAGTCCCCGAAGTGGGGTGGGGGTGCCACCGCTAAGCCCCGGCCCCGGCACCGGCCTCAGTCTCGGCCAGCTCCTTCTTCCATTGCCGGAAGGTCTCTTCGGTGCGGCCGCGTCGCCAATAGCCGGAGATCGACGACGCCCACGTCGCGTCCACGCCGCGCTCTTTGCGGATGTAGGGACGCAGATTGTGCATCACCGTCTGCGCCTCGCCGTGGACGAACACGTGCACTTGCCCGGGCAGCCACGGCGTGGTGGTGATCGCCTCGATCAGCGGCGCGTGATCCCCCGCGCGGTCCTCGGGAACCAGGTCGGCGCGCCCGCCGCGATAGACCCAACTGACTTCGACCGAATCCGGTGCGGTCAAAGGGATTTCGTCCTCCTGGCCGGCTACCTCAATGAACGCCTTGCCAACCGCATTGGCGGGCAACGCTTCCAGGGCGGCGGCGATGGCGGGCAGCGCGGATTCGTCGCCGGCCAGCAGGTGCCAATCGGCGGCCGGGTCGGGGGTGTAGGCGCCGCCGGGACCCATCAGGTAGATCGGCTGGCCGGGTTGGGCCGCGGCCGCCCACGTGCCGGCGACCCCGTGTTCGCCGTGCACCACGATGTCGATGGTGATCTCGCCGGCCGCCGGGTCGACCTGGCGAACGGTCATGGTCCGTACCGAGGGCCTTTTCTCCGGCGGCAGGTCGGCGAAGCTGTCCAGCGTCAACGGCTGCGGCAGGGCGGCCACATCGACATCGTCTGCGACGAAGGCCATCTTGACGTAGGAGTCGGTGAACTTGCTGGGCACGAAGGTCTCGAAAGTCCTGCTGCCCAGCACCACCCGCATCATGTGCCGGGTGAGTTGTTTGGTACCGACGACTTCGAAGCTCTGCAGAGGTCGACCTGCCACTTATCCTCCTGTTCAGACCCGACCCTCGTCGACTATACGAGCCGCGCCTTGGAAGTGATCACCGCAGCTTGGCCGCCACCGGCGCGGACGATCCGCCACCGCCCCTCGCGACGCTCGGCGAAGCCGGCCACCTCGAGCATCGCGAGCGGCCCGAGCACCTGCTGGGGCGCCAGCCCGGCCGCCAGGGCGATCTCGTCGACCGTGACGACGCCGCGGCCCGGTAGTGCCTCGTATACCTGACGCTCGGCCTCGCCCAGCCCGTCCAGCGCCGTGGTGGGCCGCGGCTCCTCGGATGCCAGCTCACCGATGCGACCAACCAGTTCGACAATGTCGTCGGCCCGGGTGACCAGTTCCGCGCCGTTGCGCAGCAGCGCATGGCATCCTGCCGACGCCGACGACGTGACGGGCCCGGGCACGGCGGCCACCACCCGTCCCAGGGCCCGCGCCCAGGCGGCGGTGTTCGCGGCGCCGCTGCGCAGGCCCGCTTCGACCACCACCACCGCGCCGGCGACGGCGGCCACCAGGCGGTTGCGGGTCAGGAACCGGTAACGGGCCGGGCGCACACCGGGCGGGTACTCGGTGAACAGCAGCCCGTGCTGACCGATGCGATGCAGCAGCGCCGAATGCCCGGCGGGATAAGGGACGTCGAGCCCGCCGGCCAGCACGGCCACGGTGATCCCGTCGGCCGCCAGCGCCGCGCGGTGCGCCGCGCCGTCGATGCCATAGGCCCCGCCCGAGACGACGGCGACGTCGCGCTCGACCAGCCCGGCCGACAAATCCGCCGCGACATGTTCGCCATAGGTAGTCGCCGCGCGGGTTCCGACGACGGCGGCCGCGCGGCACGCCACCTCATCGAGGCGTGCGGGACCGAGCGCCCACAACACCATTGGTGGCCCGCCGCGCGGACGAGCGCCGGCGCCGCCGAATGCCGCAAACGCGAGCGGCCACTCGTCGTCGTCGGGCGTGATCAATCGTCCGCCGCGGCGCGCGAGCAGCTCGAGATCGGCTGCGGCCCGGTCTATTTCGCGCCTGGCCTCGGTGTGGCGCGCCAGGTCGTCATTGACCAGGCCACGCCGGACACGGTCGGCCGCCTCCTGCGGGCCCACGCATCCCACCAGTGCGGCCAGTTCTGGACAGGGCGGCTCGGCCACCCGCGACAGGTAAGCCCACGCGGACAACACCGGATCGGTCATCGCTGTGTCCCCGGTTGCCGAAAGCTCAGGGCGGCAGCGACTTCGTCCAGCGCGGGCGAGGTGCGGCCGGCCAGGTCGGCCAGGCTCCACGCGACGCGCAACGTGCGATCCAGGCCGCGGATGGACAGCAGCCCACGGTCGAGCGCGGTCTTCAGCGGTTCCATCGCGGCGTTGCCGGGTCGGAACTTTCGCCGCAACAGCGTCCCGCTGACTTCGGCGTTAGTGCGGAATCCGTGTGGGCGCCAGCGCTCGGCGGCCGCGTCGCGCGCTGCCGCCACCCGCTGGCGAACCTGCGCGGTCGATTCGCCGTCGGTGACCGAGATCGCCCCGGCGCGCACCGGATGCATCTGCACCCGCAGGTCAACGCGATCCATCAGCGGCCCGGACAGCTTGCCCAGGTAGCGGCGTTTGGCCGCGGCAGCGCAGATGCAGTCCCGCGGATCGGCCGGCGCGCATGGGCACGGGTTGGCGGCCAGCACCAGCTGGAAGCGGGCCGGGTAACAGGCCACCCCGTCGCGGCGGGCGAGGCGAATCTCCCCGTCCTCCAACGGCGTTCGCAACGCTTCCAGCGCGCTGACGCTGATCTCGGCGCATTCGTCTAAGAACAACACGCCGCGATGCGCACGGCTGACCGCGCCGGGGCGGGCCATCCCCGATCCCCCGCCGACGAGAGCCGCGACGCTGGAGCTGTGGTGCGGCGCCACGAACGGCGGCCGGGTGATCAACGGCGTATCGGCCGTCAGCAGCCCGGCCACCGAGTGGATCGCGGTGACCTCCAGGGACTCACCGTCCGACAGCGGCGGCAGCAATCCCGGAAGCCGTTGCGCCAGCATCGTTTTGCCGACCCCCGGCGGCCCGGTCAGCATCAGGTGATGCGCCCCGGCGGCCGCGACCTCCACCGCGAACCGCGCTTGCGCCTGTCCGATAACGTCGGCCAGATCCGCCGACGGCTCCAGGTCGGTGGCGCCCGCGCTGATCCTGCGGTCCAGGCCGCCGGACCCGCCGAGCCAGCCCTGCAACTGCCGCAGCGTGCGCACGCCCCAGACGTCGATCCCGTCGACCAGGCTGGCCTCGGCAAGGTTGTCCACCGGGACGACGACCGCCGGCCAGCCGTCGCGCTTGGCGGCGAGCACGGCCGGCAGCACGCCGCGCACCGGCCGAACCCGGCCGTCCAGCGACAGCTCGCCCAGCAGCACCGTCTTCTCCAGGCGTTCCCACGGGTGCTTTCGCTGCGCCGACAGCACCGCGGCCGCCAGCGCGATGTCGTAGACGGATCCCATCTTCGGCAGCGTCGCCGGCGAGAGCGCCAGCGTCAGGCGGGCCTGCGGCCAGGTGTTGCCGCAATTGGTGACCGCCGCCCGGACCCGGTCGCGCGACTCCTGCAGCGCCGCGTCGGGCAGGCCCACCAGGTGCACCCCCGGCAGGCCGGAGGTGATGTCGGCCTCGATTTCCACTGTCGCGCCGTCCAATCCGCGCACCGCGACCGAGAACGCCCGCCCCAGCGCCATCAGCCGATTCCCTGCAGGTGGGTGATCTCCGGGGTGCGTCCCGAATTCTTAGGCCCAACCCGCACGCCGATCACGTCGATGCGCAGCGCCGCCCAGCGCTCACCCTGGCCGGCCAGCCACAGCCCCGCCAAGCGGCGCAACCGTCGGGCCTTCCGCTCGGTGACCGCATAGGCGAGGCCCCCGTAGCCGTCCCCGGTCCGGGTTTTGACTTCGACGAACACCAGGGTTCGGGTGAGAACGTCGCACGCGATCACGTCGAGTTCGCCGTAGCGGCAGCGCCAGTTGCGGCCCAGGATCCGCAACCCCATCCTCGTCAGGTGATCCACGGCGAGCGCTTCGCCCAACGCTCCCAGCTGGGCGCGGGTCAGAGTCGTTTCTGTCGTCATGCGGCCAACGTGCCCGGTGGCTCCGACACGACACGGCCGAGGGCCGGCCGAAACGGACGGTTATCCCCAGTCCCCGGTCTATCCCCAGCCGCTAGGTGATCCGGTCCGCCCGGGTGTACACGTTCATCGAGTCCTGCCGCAGGAACGCCACCAGCGTGACGCCGGACTCCTCGGCCAGGGAGACAGCCAGCGATGACGGTGCCGACACCGCGGCGAGCACGGGAATCCCTGCCATCACGGCCTTTTGCGTCAACTCGAACGACGCCCGCCCGCTGACCAGCAGGACCGTCGCGCCCAGCGGTACCCGATCGTGCTCGAGTGCCCAACCGACGACCTTGTCGACCGCGTTGTGCCTGCCGATGTCCTCGCGCACGGCCAGCATCGAGCCGTCCACGCCGAACAATGCCGCGGCGTGCAGCCCACCGGTGCTCGCGAAAACCTTTTGCGCGGAGCCGAGTTGGTCCGGCATCGCCTTGAGCGTGGCCGCGGCCACGGTCGCCGGATCCGAACCGGGCGAAAACCGGCCCATCAGCCGCACCGCTTCCAGCGAGGCCTTTCCGCAGACCCCGCACGACGACGTGGTGTAGAAGTTGCGGGTGACGTCGAGGTCGGGCGGCGCGACGCCGGGAGCCAACGTGACGTCCAGGACGTTGTACGTGTTTTCGTCGTCACGCCCCCCGCAGTAGCGAATGGTGACCACGTCCTCGCGGCACCCGATGATTCCCTCGGTGAGCAGAAAGCCTTGCGCGAGTTCGATATCCGAGCCGGGGGTGCGCATCGTCACGGTCACCGGGGCGCCGTTGACGCGGATCTCCAGCGGCTCCTCGACGGCCAGGGTTTCCGGCCGGGTGGTCGCCCGATCGGCGCTGAGATGCCGGACCCGCCGCCGCGCGGTGACGTGCCCTATGACGCCGGCTCCAATCGCACAATGATCGCCTTGGACACCGGGGTATTCGATTTGGCCGCGGTGTGATCCAGCGGAACCAGCGCGTTGGTCTCCGGGTAGTACGACGCGGCATTGCCTACCGGGGTCGAATAGCCCACTACCAGAAAGTCCTTCGCGCGCCGCTCCTGCAGCCGTTGGTCGGCGTCGGTCCACTCCGAGACCAGGTCGACCCGCTGTCCCTCCGCCAGGCCGAGCGCCGCGATGTCGGCGGGGTTGACGAACACCACGCGGCGGCCCCCCTTCACGCCCCGATAACGGTCGTCGAGCCCGTAGATCGTGGTGTTGTACTGGTCGTGGCTGCGCAACGTCTGCAGCACCAGCCGGCCCGGCGGCACCGGAACCCACTGCAGCGGGTCCGCCGCGAAGTTGGCTTTGCCTGTGCTGGTGCGGAATTCGCGTGTATCGCGCGGCGGGTGGGGCAGTTGGAATCCGTCGGGCTGGCGCACCTTGCGGTTGTAGTCGGCGCAGCCGGGAACCACCGCCGCGATCGCGTCGCGGATGGTGTCGTAGTCGGCCGCGAACCGCTCCCACGGCACCGGATGCGCCGCGCCGAGCAGCCTGCGGGCCAACTGGCAGACGATTTCCACCTCGCTGCGCACCTGGTCGCTGGGCGGGTGCAGGCTGCCGCGTGACAGATGCACCATCGACATCGAATCCTCGACCGAGACAACCTGTTTGCGGCCGCCTCGGATGTCGCGGTCGGTGCGGCCCAGCGTCGGCAGGATCAGCGCGGTGCCGCCGTGCACGAGGTGGCTGCGGTTGAGTTTGGTCGAAATCTGCACCGTCAGCGCGCAACTGCGTAGTGCCGCCTCGGTGACGGCGGTGTCGGGGGTGGCCGACGCGAAGTTGCCGCCCATTCCCACGAATACCCGGGCCTGCCCGTTGCGCATGGCGCGGATCGCGGCCACGGTGTCATACCCGTGCTTGCGCGGGCTGATGATGCCGAATTCCCGGTCCAGGGCGGCCAGGAACTGCTCGGGCATCTTCTCCCAGATGCCCATCGTGCGGTCGCCCTGCACGTTGGAATGCCCACGCACCGGGCAGACTCCCGCGCCCGGCTTGCCGATCATGCCGCGCAGCAGCAACAGATTGGTGATCTCGGCGATGGTGGCCACGGCGTGGGTGTGCTGGGTCAGGCCCATGGCCCAGCACACGACAGTGCGCTGCGATGCCATCAGCATCGCGGCCACGCGCTCGAGTTGTCCGCGTTCGACGCCGCTGGCGGCGAGCACTGTGTCGAAGTCGATCCGCAGCGTCCGGCGCCGGTACTCATCGAATCCCGCGCAATGCGCGTCGACAAACGAACGGTCGATGACGGTGCCCGGGGCGCGGTCGTCGGCCTCGAGCAACAACCTTCCCAGACCGGCGAACAACGCCATGTCGCCGCCGAGGCGGATCTGCACGAATTCGTCCGCCATCGGGACGCCTTGCCCCACAAGCCCGTTCACCTTCTGCGGGTCCTTGAACCGGATCAGCCCGGCCTCGGGCAGCGGGTTCACCGCAATGATCTTGGCGCCGTTGGCCTTTGCCTTCTCCAGGACCGTGAGCATCCGCGGGTGATTGGTGCCGGGGTTTTGCCCGGCGATGACGATCAGGTCGGCGCGCTCGACGTCGTCGACGGTGACCGAGCCCTTTCCGATTCCGATCGATTCGGTCAGCGCCGAACCCGAGGACTCGTGGCACATGTTGGAGCAGTCGGGCAGGTTGTTCGTGCCGAAGCAGCGGACCAGCAGCTGGTAGCAGAATGCCGCTTCGTTGCTCGTGCGGCCCGACGTGTAGAACACGGCTTGATCCGGGCTGTCCAATGCGCGCAGCCGCTCGACGATCAACTCATACGCGTCATCCCAGCCGATCGGCCGGTAGTGGTCGTCACCGGGCCGCAGCACCATGGGCTCGGTGAGACGACCCTGTTGGGAAAGCCAATACTCGGGCTTCGCCGACAGTTCGGACACCGAGTGCCGGGCGAAAAACTCGGGCGTCACGGTGCGCTTGGTGGCCTCTTCGGCGACGGCCTTGGCGCCGTTCTCACAGAACTCGGCCAGCTTGCGCCCGCCCGGCTCCTCCGGCCATGCGCAGCCGGGACAGTCGAAACCGTTGCGCTGATTGAGCCGCGCGAGGGCGGCCGCGGTTCGCAGCGCGCCCATCTGCTCGAGCCCCCGCTGCAGCGAAACCAGGACCGCCCGCATGCCCGCCGCCTCCCGTTTGGGGGGCGCGACGGTCACCGCGTGTTCGTCGTAGTCGGCGGGGATGTCGCCGGCCACCGAACGGTGAAACCTCACGAATTCAAACTACATTGACCCGCGCTCACACCGCCCTCACACCGAGGAAGCCAACTCCGCCAGGGTCTCCGCCGCGGAGTGCACCGGCCGCCAGCCGAGTTCCTTTTTCGCCTTGGCGGTGTCCATCACCACCGACGTCCGGGCGACGTGCAGCCATTCCAGCATCGACGGGGCGAACGGCACCCGCGAAATCGCCGCGGACGCCGCCGACGCGGCGGCGGCGGGCACCCGTATCGGCCGGCCGCCCAGCGCCTTGGCCACGTCGGCCACCGTCACCAGGCCGTCGCCGGCGATGTTGTACGAACCCGGCGGTGTCGGAGCGGTGGCCGCCAGCGCGATCGCGGTGGCGACGTCGTCATGGTGGACCAGCTGCAGCGGGAAGCCGGGGTCCGGCACGACCGGCTTCAGCGCCGGCACCAGCTTGGTCACCGCGCGAATCGGACCGGGCAGCCGGTTCCACGGCATCGCGTCGGCGAGCGCGGGCGCGTTGGGTCCTGCGACGATGCACGGCCGCAGGATGAATACCTCAAGCGGCGAATCCCGGGTGACTTCGGTAAGCAGCGCCTCACACGCCGCCTTCTGCGCGGAGTAGTAGTGCTCGGGTGACCCGCGCGGCGGCACGTCCTCGGTGAGTGGGACGGGATTGTCGGAGTGGTAGCCATACGCCGCGACCGAGGAGGTGTACGCCAGCCGCCGCGGCCGCACGCATTCCACCGTCGCCTCGAACACGTTGCGCGCGCCCTGTAGGTTGATGCGCTCGCTCTCTTCGCGCGACCCCATGATGAGGAACGCCAGGTGGACCACCACGTCGGCCTGCGCGACGAGCGCGTCGACGGCCTCACGATCCAGGATGTCGCCCTGCTGATAGGTGGTCTTGACCCAGCCGCGCGACGACGGGTCGAACGGCCGCCGCGCCATTCCGACGATGGTCTCCACCGCGGGCTCGCGCTCCAGCGCCGTCACCGCGGAGATGCCGATTTCGCCCGTCGGCCCGGTCACCGCAACCGTAATTCCCACCTCAGGTCTCTTCCCGGCAGCGGGTCAGCCAAACTGCGATCGCGAAAATCGCTGGTCGTCGCGGCGATTTCCCCGTAAGAACGCAGTGCGGGCCCACCCTTAGACGGGTATGCGTAGGGTCAATGAAGCGCGCTGGTAGATATGCACGCCGACCTCCAGCAGAGCGGGTCGAATCACCGACACCGCCGGAAATGAGGCACCACATGGCAGACGAATCGACCTCGGACGGGGCGCCACCCGGCGGCGAGAAGGCCGACCCCGCGACGGTCTTCGCGGCCCTCGCCGAAATCATTTACCAGGGCTCGGACGCCTCGCAGATGTACGCAGCCATCTGCGTCGCCGCGACCCTGGCCATCCGCGGCTGCGACCATGCCAGCCTGTTGGTCCGCGAAAACGACCGCTACATCACCGTCGGCGCCAGCGACCGGCTCGCACAGCAGATCGACGAGCTGGAACGCCGCGCCGGCGACGGCCCGTGCATCGATGCGATCGAGGAGGAAACCCCGCAGATCGACCCCGACCTCACCACACCGTCGCTGTGGCCGAAGCTCGCCTCGGTCCTTGTCGCAGAGACACCGGTGCGGGGCGCGATGGGATTCCGGCTGCTGGTCAACAAGCGCAAAGGGGCCGCGCTGAACCTGTTCAGCGACACCCCCAACATGTTCGACGCCGAGTCAGCCGGACGCGCGGCGGTGTTGGCGTCGTTCGCCAGCGTGGCCATCAACGCGGTCGCCAAAGGCGAAGATGCGGCCAGCCTTCGACGGGGGCTGCTCAGCAACCGGGAAATCGGCAAGGCGGTCGGGATGTTGATGCTGCTGCACGAGATGACCGAGGACCAGGCGTTCGAGCTGCTGCGGCGCCACTCCCAGGCCCTGAACATCAAGCTGGCCGAAGTGGCGCGGGCCGTCATCGAAAATCGCGGTCACCTGCCGGAATAACTCGGCGCCCCGGGCCCGGCTACTCGGGCAGCCGCAGTTCGGGCTTTTCGACCTCTTCGATGTTGACGTCCTTGAAGGTGACCACCCGCACCTGCTTGACGAACCGCGCCGGGCGGTACATGTCCCACACCCACGCGTCGGACAGTCGCAGCTCGAAGTAGACCTCGCCGTCGGCGTTGCGCGGCATCATCTCCACGCTGTTTGCCAGATAGAAGCGCCGCTCGGTTTCCACCACGTAGCTGAACTGGCCGACGATGTCCTTGTATTCGCGGTAGAGCGAGAGCTCCATCTCGGTTTCGTACTTTTCGAGATCCTCAGCACTCATCTGCGACTCATCTACTCAGAAGTCCTTTTCCCGGCAATTTCGCGAAGCCTGGTACCCATCTTTCCTCACGAATATTCGCCGCCCAAGTCCGGTAGGTCCGGTTTACACTCCGCCACCACCCGGCCGTTTGGCCCGTTCGCCACCCGCCGCACGTTGATGAACGAGTAGCGATGCTCGGCGCAGGGACCCAGCCGGTTCAGCGCCAGGCTGTGCCCGGGCGTGCCGTAGCCCTTGTGCTCGGCGAAGCCATAGCCGGGGTGCACGGCGTCCATCGCGACCATCAGCCGGTCGCGGCTGACTTTCGCCAGCACGCTGGCCGCGGCGATACAGGCGGCGGCCGCGTCCCCGCCGACGACGGGCAGCGACGGCATCGGCAGGCCGGGCACCCGAAAGCCGTCGCTGAGCACATAGCCGGGCCGCACCGACAGGCCGGCCACGGCGCGGCGCATGCCCTCGATGTTGGCCACGTGCACGCCACGGCGGTCCACTTCGACCGACGGGATGAACACCACGTGGTAGGCCACGGCGTAGCGGCAGATCAGCGGAAACAGCTTCTCCCGAACCTTTTCCGTGAGTTTTTTCGAATCATCAAGGGCGGCAAGGCTTTCCAGCCGTCCGGTGCCGAGGACACACGCGGCCACCACCAGCGGGCCCGCGCAGGCGCCGCGGCCGACCTCGTCGACCCCGGCCACCGGCCCCAGGCCGCTGCGGTGCAGCGCCGACTCCAGGGTTCGCAACCCCGACGACTTGCGGATCACCGTCCGCGGCGGCCAGGTCGTGGCCATGGCTACCGGCTCTGTTGGGGGTTCACCGAACCCACACCGCCCCATCGTGACGGCGGCCAGACGATGAACCTGGCCTTGCCGATGACATTGGGTACCGGCACCGTCCCCGACATCGGGTCACCGGTGCACAGCACACCCCGAAGCACGTCGGCCGGAACGCTGGTGCAGTGGGCGCGCGAGTCCGCCGAGTGCGTGCGGTTGTCCCCCATCACCCACAGCCGGCCCTGCGGGACGGTGACCGGCCCGAACTCGCTGCCCAGGCACGGGTACACCGACGGGTCGGCCATCATGGTGGACGGATCCAGGTACGGCTCCTTGAGCGGTTTGCCGTTGACCGTCAAACCGGTGTCGGCCCGGCACTGAACCGTCTGCCCCCCGACCGCGATGACGCGCTTGACCAGGTCGTTCTCGTCGGGCGGCACGAAACCGATGAACGACAACGCGTTCTGGACCATGCGCAGCGCGGCGTTGGGTGACCGGATCGACTTGTACCCGACGTTCCACGACGGCGGTCCCTTGAAGACGATGACGTCACCGGGGTGCGGTGCGCCGAAGCGGTAGCTGAGCTTGTCCACCATGATGCGGTCGCCGACGCAGCCCGTGCAGCCGTGCAGCGTCGGTTCCATGGATTCCGACGGGATCAGGTAGGGGCGCGCCACGAAGGTCAACATCACGTAGTAGAGGACGATCGCGATCACGGCCAGGATCGCGAGTTCGCGCAACGAGGACTTCTTCTTCGACTCCGGCTCGACCGCCTCGGGCGGCAAGGGGGGCTTTGGTGCCGGCGGGGGTTCGAGCCCGTCGGCGGGCGCCTCCGGGTCGCGGGTGGAGACCTTCGGCTCTGACTGACCAGCGTCGGACTGGGGGTCGGGTGCGTCCGGGGTATCGGTCACGAGATCAGCGTAGCCAGCGCGGATTGCGGCTTTGGCAGACCTGGGCGCACCGGGTCAGCGCTTCTCTTTGATCTTGGCCTTCTTGCCGCGGAGTTCACGCAGGTAGTACAGCTTGGCGCGGCGGACGTCGCCACGGGTCACCACCTCGATGTGGTCGATGTTCGGCGAATGCACCGGGAAAGTCCGCTCGACGCCGACGCCGTAGCTCTCCTTGCGCACGGTGAACGTCTCGCGGATGCCGCCGCCCTGCCGGCGGATCACCACGCCCTTGAATACCTGGATGCGCTCCTTGGCGCCCTCGATGACCTTGACGTGCACGTTGATGGTGTCGCCCGGGCCGAAGACCGGGAGGTCGTCGCGCAGCGACGCCTGGTCGACGAAGTCCAGCCTGTTCATGGTGAGAAGACACTTCCTCGGGGTCGCGGCCTGGGGCAGCTGCCCACACATGTGGGCCGGCCGCCAAGCCGATGGGTGTTCGGGCTTCCGGGCGTATCTCGCAGCGGGCGGGAAAGGTCCGGGCCGCTGATGGCTGCGAGACAACTGGTCAATTGTGCCAGACGGCCCGCGTGCATTGAAAATCACAGGTAAACCCGCGGTTCACAACGCGCCGAAGTCGCTGGTGAATGGTACACATGACTCGGGCCAAAACGCGCTTGCCGAACCGGAACCTCAGCGTGATGCCCGGGCAGACGGCGACGCGGCCCGCCCACACGAACGTTTTCCCAGACGTCCGGAGGAGACCGATGCGCGCACGGCCGCTCACTGTGCTCACCGCCATGGCGGCGGTGACGCTGGTGATCGCCGGGTGCGACGAGGCAATCCTTTCAGCGAAGGTCTCCCCGAAGGCGGCCAGCAGGCCGGCGCACAGCACACCCGATCGACCGCAGCCCCCGCACCAAGCCGAACTCATGCGGGACGTCGGCTCGATGCCCGCTCCACCGCAGGCGCTGCCCAGCTCCGGGTTCGACGGACTGCAGGCGCGGGTCCAGCAGGCGACCGATGAAGCCGCCGCGGCCGGGGCTGCCCTGTCGGTGGCCATCCTCGACCGCAAGACCCATCAGCTGGTCTCCAGCGGCAACACCCAGATCGTCGGCACCGCATCGGTGGCCAAGCTCTTCATCGCCGACGATCTGCTGCTGGCCGAGTCCGAGGGCAAGACCGTCCTGTCCCCGGACGACCGCCAGGCGCTGGATGTCATGCTGCAGTCCTCCGACGACGGCGCGGCCGAGAAATTCTGGGGCCAGGGTGGCGGAGACGCCATCATCACCCAGGTGGCGGGCCGCTACGGACTGTCGTCGACCACCCCGCCCAGCGACGGGCGCTGGTGGAACACCATGAGCTCGCTGACGGACCTTGTCCACTACTACGACGTCCTGCTCGACGGCTCGGGCGGGTTACCGGCCGAGCGCGCCAAGATCATCGTCAACGATCTGGCACAGTCCACCCCGAACGGAATCGACGGCTACCCACAGCGATTCGGCATTCCGGAGGGTCTGTACGCGGAATCGGTGGCGGTCAAGCAGGGCTGGATGTGTTGCATCGGCAGCGCGTGGGTGCACCTGTCGACCGGGGTGATCGGCGCGGATCACCGCTACATCATGGTGGTGCAGTCGCTGCAGACGTCCGATGACACCACCGCGCGCGACACGATCACCCGTGCGGTCAAGACGATATTTCCCAACGGCCGAATCGGATCTACCCCGACCGATTAGTCGGGGTAGATTGCCCCGCTCCTCCTCGGCCCGCTCACCGGGCCGCATCGTTGCCGGGCGTCGACAGGTCGGGCCGGCGCTGTCGGGTCCGCTCCTGCGAAACCTCGCGACGCCAGGCGGCGATGCGCGCATGATCGCCGGACAGCAGAACGTCGGGAACGTCGAGGCCGCGCCAGCTCGGCGGCCGGGTGTAGCTCGGCCCCTCCAAGAGCCGGTCCAGCTGCGGCGAATGCGAATCCTCGCGGTGTGACGCGGGATTACCGAGGACGCCGGTCAGCAGCCGCAACACCGCTTCGATCATCACGACGGCCGCCGACTCCCCGCCCGGCAGCACATAGTCGCCGATCGAGACCTCTTCCACCCGCATCCGACGGCCGGCATCCTCGACGACCCGCTGGTCGATGCCTTCGTAGCGGCCGCAGGCGAAAACCAGGTGCGCCTCGCCGCTCCAGCGCTGGGCGGTGGCCTGCTTGAACAGCGTGCCCGCGGGGGTGGGAACGACCAATAGTGTTTCGGCGGAACAGATTTCGTCGAGCGCTTCGCCCCACACGGGCGCCTTCATCACCATGCCCGGACCGCCGCCGTAGGGCGCGTCGTCAACCGAGCGATGCACATCGTGAGTCCACCGCCGCAGATCGTGCACCCGCAAATCGACCAGACCCGACTCGATCGCCTTGCCCGGCAAGGACTGTCGCAGCGGGTCCAGATACGCCGGGAAGATCGTCACCACATCGATGCGCATGACTACCCCAGCTCCAGCAGGCCCTCGGGCGGGTCGATCTCGACCACGCCGTCGTTCAAGGACACCGACGTGACGATCGCGCCGACGAACGGCACCAACACTTCACCGTCGTCATCCCGTTGTACCGCCAACAATTCGCCGGCCGCCGTATGCAGCACCTCGGCAACGACGCCGACGTCCTGCCCCGTCGTCGTCCGGACGCGCAGGCCCTCGAGCTGATGGTCGTAGTACGTGTCCGGCTCGTCGATCGGCGGCAGATCATCGGAATCCACCACGAACAGGCTGCCGCGCAACGCCTCGGCGGCATCGCGGTCGTCCACCCCGGTCAACCGCACCAGCAGCCGTCCGCCGTGCTCGCGGACGTCGGCGACGACGTAGCTGTGCTCCGGACCGTCGCCTCGAGATTGCTTGGCGCGCAACGTAATACCGGGCGCAAACCGGGCGGCGGGATCATCGGTGTGGACCTCCACCACCACCTCACCGCTGATGCCGTGCGCTTTGGCGACGCGCCCGACGAGCAGCTCCATGAGCAGCGCTGCCCTACTGGTCGGTGTCCACCACGTCGACGCGGATACCGCGGCCACCGATGCCGGCGACCAGCGTGCGCAATGCGGTCGCGGTCCGTCCCCCGCGACCGATCACCTTGCCCAGGTCGTCGGGATGAACGTGCACTTCGACGGTTCGGCCGCGCCGACTGGTCACCATGTCCACGCGGACATCGTCGGGGTTGTCGACGATCCCGCGGACCAGATGCTCGACGGCATCCACGACGACGGTGCTCACGTCAGTCAGCTTTCGGTGGTCGGTTCGGACTGCTCGCCGCCCTCGGCCGGCGCCTCCACCTTCTCGGCTTCGGGGCTGGCGTCGGCGCTGGGCTCAGCGCTCGTTTCGGCAGCGGCCTCGGCGACGGGCCCGGCGCTCGCTTCGGGAGCGGGCTCGGCGGCCTTGGCGGCCTTCTTGGCCGGGGCCTTCTTCTTCGGCTTCGCGGCCTCGGTGGTGGGTTCGCCCTCGGCGGCGGCCAACGCGGCGTTGAACAGCTCGAGCTTGCTGGGCTTGGCCGGCTTGACCTTCAGGCGACCCTCCGCGCCGGGCAGGCCCTTGAACTTCTGCCAGTCGCCGGTGATCTTCAGCAGTTTGAGCACGGGCTCGGTCGGCTGGGCGCCCACGGAAAGCCAGTACTGGGCACGCTCGGAGTTGATCTCGATGAGGCTCGGGTCTTCCTTCGGGTGGTAGCGGCCGATGACCTCGATCGAGCGGCCGTCGCGCCGCGTGCGTGCGTCGGCGACGGCGATTCGGTACTGGGGATTGCGGATTTTGCCAAGCCGAGTGAGCTTGATCTTCACAGCCATGGTTAAGCGAGTTCTCCTGTGTGTGTCACGCTGCAATTCAGCGATCCGGGCGGAATGCCCGGATCCGGTTTTGCCTCGCGTGTGTGACCGCCCAACGGCCGTAGTCGCGGGGCGGACAGCCGCCCATTGTGCCAGAACGCGGACCCCGGGCGGAAATTTGCCTACATCACCTTCTGGAACGTCTTGGTCTCAACGCGGCGCGTCATCCGCCAGCCCTCAGGGGTGCGCACAAACTCGTCGTCGTACCACAGGCCGCAAAACAGCACCTGCTCTTGTTTTGCTTGGGGGTCGCCGGGCAGCACCATCGGGTTGAAGCAGATCACCCGCGACGACGCGGTGTCCCCGTCGATGCGCACCGAGAAGTTGCCGAGCATGTGCGCATACACCGGGAAGGTCGGCAACACCTCGGACAGCCACTTCTTCACCTCAGGGTATTGGCCGTCGATGCCGCCGAGCTCGCGGTAGTCGATGTAGGCGTCGGGGGTGAAGACCTTATCCAGGTCATCGAAGCGGCGGTTGTCAATCGCGGTGGAATAGTCCACCAGCAGCTGCTGGATTTCGAGGCGGTCGGATATTTCGGCCAGGCTCAACATGCCTTGATTCAACACCGCGGCCCAACGGCCAGCTACGCGAGATCGATGACCGCCGTGCGGCAGGCCACCCACGCGGGCGAGGCCACATCGATGAGCGCGTAGTGGTCGGTGCCCGGGAGCGTCAGCAGCCGGGAGTCGTCGCCGGCGTGCCGGGCCGCCGCGACGAAGCGCTGCGACTGGCTCAGGGGCACGTCGTCGTCGTCGGTGCCGTGCACGCAGACCGAGGGAACGTCCATCGGAAGCAGAGCGCTGGGGCTGGCCAGCGGGCGGTCCTCGGCGTCGTTCCCGAGGAAGTCACGGACCGCCCCGGCGCCCAGGTCCTCCTCGAGCGCGAGCGCCAGGTCCAGGACTCCCGCCTGGCTGACGAAGCCGGTCAGCGGCACGAGGGGCGAGGCCCCGGGCGCGCCGGCGGGCAGCGACCGCCGGCCGGCCAGCCAGCCGGCGAGCTGACCTCCCGCGGAGTGCCCGATCGCGACGACCCGCGACAGGTCGAGGCGACCGGCTGCCAGGGTCTGGCCGGTCGTGGCGAGCAGGTCGACCGCGGCGGCGACGTCGAGACAGGTGGCCGGCCAGCCGCCGCCGCCCCGCTCCGGGTCCTCGCCCACCCGGCGGTATTCGACGTTCCAGGCGGCGAAGCCGTGCCGCGCCAGATCCTCGGCCAGATCGGAGGTCAGGTCGGCGCCGTAGGCGGTCCGCCAGAACCCGCCGTGGATGACGACGGCGACCGGCCAAGGACCCGGGCCGCCGGGAAGACTGAGCACGCCGTACTGGCTCGGATGGGTGCCATAGCGCACGAGCGTCACGCGCAAACGTGTCCTACGACGGGCGGGAAGTCCCGTCCAGGCAATCGATCAGGTAGCTGACCCCGGCCGAGCCCCCGGTGCCCGGGCCGTCCCCGATGAAACGCCGGACCGCGTCGACGTGGCCCAGCCGCCAGCGGGTGAGGCCGGCGATGAATACGTCGAGCTGCGCGTTCAAGTGCAGTTTCTGCCGGCGGCTAGCGCTGTCGCCGGCGCGCCGATCGGCGACGATCTCCAGGAGCCCCGCCACGGGAGCGTGGTCCGCGCCCGTCAGCAAGGTCGCGAGCTGAGGGGACTGTGCCGCGCTCACGCCCTGTAAGTGAGGCCGGAACCGGTGGAAGTCGTCCACCGCGAGATGTTCCAGGGCGCCCTGCGTCGCGAGCGTCAGTTCCAGCACGGCGTTGGCACGCTTCAAGCGATCGATCGCCTTGTCGAAGTCCGCAAGGCGAGCGGCCTCGAGCGCGACCTCGAGGTCCGCGAGGATCTGCGAAACCCACAGCTCAGAGACTTGGTGGATGATCAGGAAGAATCTCTCGTCGCCCCAGGCGGCGGCGTCGCCGTTGGCGAACAAAGGCCGGACGGCGTCGAGCAGGCCGTCGAGGTGCAGGTAATCAGCGTAGGTGAGCTTCTTGCCCCCGGCCGATCGCTCCGCCTCGACGTCGTCACGGCCTTGAAGACCACTGGCCGGACATACGGCGGGAATCACGTCCACCGATCCGGCATGCGTCGCCCACCCGTTGCTCCCCATGTGTGGCACCGTACCCGAGCATTTGCCCGCCGGGGCCGTATTTCGCGATCATTGACTCTTACGAAAATAGGGGCCGCCGGCGTGCAAACCCTCGACCCCGGTGGCTCGGGCCGTTCTTGGGCGCCGGTTTGCTGCGACGAGCCGCATCAGGAACGAGGGCTGCATCAGCCGGCCCGGTGGGTCGACAAAGTGCTGCACACGCAGGAGCGCTTCGGTGACCGCCGGATCGTTTGCGGCGGCTGCCTGCACCTTCTCCGAATGCCAGTTCATCAAGCGTCGTGCCGCCCGACGCCAACCACCCACCTGGGACACGGCGAAATCGTTGAGCCGGTTCCCCCGCCAAACGGGGGCGATCTGCTTGGCAGCCGCCTTGAAGAAGCGCCGACTCAGGTCGCCGTCGCGATCGGCCAGGCAGTCTCGAAGCGCGACGGCCTGCAGCGCGGCCATGGTCATGCCCTGCATGTACACCGGGTTGAAGCTGCAGATCGCGTCACCGATCACCAGCAGCCCCGCCGGGAATTGGCGCAGCTTGTCATAGCGCCGCCAGGTGCTGGCCGGGTATCGCTGCGCGGACACCGCACCGACCGGCGCGGCGGCCCGCAGCGCGTCGATCAGAAAGGGCGGCGCGAATTCCGCGGCGCAATCGATGATGCCGGGCAAGTCGTCGGGCAGCTCGTAGCCGTCGATGCCGAACAGGGTCAGAATCCAGGTGCCGTGCTCGTAGGCCACCACCACAACGCCGACCGGTCGGTCGGGCGTGAGGCCGACCGAGATCGCGTTCTCGTCGAGCATGCCCGCGGGAATGCGCAGAAATTGACTGGCGTAGCTCAGCTGCACCGGGTAGCGCTGCTCGACCGGTCGCTCGTAGCCCAGGTTGTCGAGGAACGCCGGCATGCGTGCGGCCCGGCCCGTCGCATCAACCACCATGTCGGCATCCAGCACGGTTTCCGCACCGGTGTCGCGGTTGACCACCCGAACGCCGGTGACCCGATGGACCGGGCCGGCGATCGGCTCGACGACGTCATGGCCCTCCAGAAACGTCACATTCGCGAGGGCACGGACCCGCCGCCGGACATGCGACTCCAAAAAGGGCCGGCTCGGTTGATAGATGAAAAGTGCTGCCGGGTCGGCGAATTCGCCGGAGAAGTCGAGCTCGTGCCGGCCCAACTGGACATAGGCACGCGATTGGTCATTGTCGAGGACGATGGCGCCCCCGGCGACAAGTTCGTCGAGCAGGCCGGGGAACAGCTCGCCCAGGGCTTTCGACCCGGTGCTCAGTAGCGCATGAAAGTGCCGTCCCTGGGGCACGCCTCGACGCTGCTCGGCGCCGTCGGGCAGCCGGTCGCGCTCGACAAGCGTCACCGTTTCGTAAAAGTCCGACAGCACCCGAGCGGCCAGCAGCCCGGCCATGCTCGCGCCGCAGACAACGGCTCGCTGTCCGAGCTTGCTCATCGGCACTCCCCTCCTCCCGCGCTGCTGCAAGTATGGCTTCTGTACGGCTGGCGTAAAGGGAGTCTCGCAGAGATGAAGTCAGAGGATCGCGCCGACATCGGCGAGGTAACGCGGCTGGCGGACGGGCGCGCAATCGGATACGCCGAGTACGGCAACCGAGACGGGCAGGCGCTGTTCTACTTTCACGGCGATCCCGGTTCTCGGCTCGAGGCAAGGTTTTTGGCGGAGGCCGCCGAGGACGCCGGGGTGCGCGTGCTCGGCGTGGATCGCCCGGGCATGGGGCTCTCGACCTATCAACCCCGGCGCCGGCTGCTCGATTGGCCCGACGATGTGGCCGAGCTCGCCGACCGACTGGGTATCGACCGGTTCTCGGTCATCGGGGTCGCCAGTGGTGGGCCCCACGCGGCGGCGTGCGCCTACCGGATCCCGGGCCGGCTCAACGCCTGCGGCCTGGTCTCCCCCCTCGGCCCCTTCGGCGGGGCCAGGGCCCTGCTGTCCAGGTGGATACCGTGGGTCGTCACCCCGCTCACGTCTCGCTTGTTCGCCGACGCCGAGCGCGGTGAGCGACGGCTGCGGCGCCTCGCGCGCGGCTGGGTCGAACCGGATCGGCGCGCCCTCGACCACCCCGGGGTCGCCGAGCTGATGGCCGCCGTGCTGGCCGACGCGTTCCGGCAAGGCCCGCGCGGTCCCGCCCGCGAGGGCGCCATATTCGGTCGCCCGTGGGGTTTCTCGTGGCGCGACATCGAGATGTCCGAGGTGTATCTCTGGCACGGCGAGCTCGACCGCTCGGTGCCGATCGGCGTGGCCCGCGTGATCGCCGACGAACTACCGCACTGCACGGCCACCTACTACCCCGACGAAGGACACATCTCCCTGATCGTCAACCGCGCCGGCGACCTCGTGGCCGCCCTCACCCATGGCGGATCACAAGAAGGCGGCGCGCAGTAGACCCGAGTGCGCTCCAACTGCCGTCGCAGCTGGTGATCCCTTGCGTAGCTGGGTTATTCGTCGGTGCTCGAACAGTTCACCGGGACCGCGGTTCGTGATCCTGGTGACGATTGCCGGGTTGCCGTGCGCGACTCGCAACCACCACCATCGCGCCCCGCGCTCGGCGGAATTCGACGTTCATCGCCGGGTCCGCATCGTGGGCGAGCGCACGTAGCGCCGACAGGCTATAGGCGCGTAGGGCGCTGATTACCTCGTCGTGTATCAGCGGCAATAGCGCAGCAAACGGCAGCGTCAGTGCCAGCATCATCAAGTGGACTGGTGCCGACGGCCTGTGAGCGTCAATGATCAACAACTTGTCTGCAGCGCGGGTCCCTTCGGCGAACACCCGGGAGGCCAGAGCAGGCGGCAAGTGATGCAACGACAGCGCAAACACCGCGAGGTCGTAAGCCCCGTCTTCCGCATCGATTGCGGCGGCATCCATTTCGCGCACCGTGGCGCGGGGGTGACTGCCGAGGTCACTGGCGGCAATGGCCGCCACGAACGTGGGATCGATGTCGGTCACCGTCACCTGAGCGGTGGGATGCATCTCCAGCAGCTTGCGGGACAGCCCGCCGTGACCGGACCCGAGTTCTAAGACCTTGGGAGAGGAGATATTGGCCACCTCATCAAGCACCATACGGGCGCCCGTCGTGTGCAGGGCAAACAACCGTTCGACCCTGTCCAGCGAGCGAATCACCCTGCGCTTGAGTTTGTCGACATCGTCGCGATCCAGGTATTCCAACCGGTTGGTCTGCAACCGCCGGTCCAGCCAGGAGGCGTCAGGCCCGCCGCGGGGCATGGTCGCGATGTCGCGAGCCGGCTCGTCGATGTTTGCCATAGTGGGTGCCTCCTTATGATGAGCGGCTAGCCTCGATCAGTTGATCGATCAGGTAGTCGACGCCGGCGCTGCCGCCGGTGCCTCGGTTTCCCCCAATGAAGCGCCGGACTGCGTCCACGTGAGCAAGTCGCCACCGCGTCAGGCCGGCGATGAACACATCGAGCTGCGCGCCCAGTTGCACTTTCTGTCGGCGGTCGCCGCCGTCGTCGTCGCGCCGATCGGCGGAAATCTCGAGGAGGCCCTTCACCGGCGCGTGTCGAACGCCCCGCAGCAAGATTTCGAACTGCGCCGACTGTGCCGCGCTCACACCCTGTAATCGAGGCCGGAACCGATGGAAGTCATCCACCGCAAGATGTTGTAGGGCACCCTGTGTCGCCAACATCAGTTCGAGCACGGCGTTGGCACGCTTCAAGCGCTCGATCGCCCTGTCGAAGTCCGCCAGGCGGGCGGCCTCCAGCGCGACCTCGAGATCGGCGAGGATCTGCGAAACCCACAGTTCGGAGGTTTGGTGGATGATCAGGAAGTATCTTTCGTCGCCCCAAGCGCAGCGGTCGCCGTCTGCGAACAAGGGCTGGACGGCGCCGAGCAGCTGGTCGAGGTGCAGGTAATCCTCGTAGCGCAGCCGGCTCTTGTCCCCCGGCTTCGGTTCGGCCGCGATGTCCGGAGGGGCCAAGCCTCCCCCACCGCTTCGCACATGCGCGCAGATGCCGCCGAGGGCGTCAAACCACAACCGGCTGAGCTGGGAAACCTGCTCGCGACCCAGGGCCGATGGCGCCCACGTCCACTGGGCGTGCAGTTGCGGGCCGGCGTCGGTGTCGACGGTGACGGCGTTGACGGCCGCGGTGTGCGCCAGCGGCATGGCGCGGCCGGCGCCGCCGCTGTCGGTGAACAACGACCCCCAATAGCCGATCCGCCAGACATCACCGTCGGCCGAAGCATCGAGCACCGGTACGCCCAGGCGTCCCAGGTAGTTGAACCCGATCGGCGGGTCGGACCCGGCCAGATCGACATCGGTGTTCAGATAGCGCAGCAGCCCATAGGTCAGGGGCTGGGGTAGGGCACGAAGTTGCGCTGTAGCGTCCTTGATCACCAGGCCCAGTGCTGATTCGCCGGCCGTCACCCGGGCCCAAGGCAGCCCGCCTACCGCCAACGACACCGGGGATTTGGTGGTGAACCACCCCACGGTGCGCGACAGGTCAACATTGGGGGCCAGCTCCTCGTCGCGTCCGTGGCCCTCGACGTCGATGGCGATCGGTGTGTCGCCGGTGCCCAAAAACTCCGCCCACGCCAAGGCGAACGCGATCAGCAGGATCTCGTGTACCCCGGCATCACACCCGGCGGGCACCTCGCCGAGCAGCATGCGGGTGGTCTCGACATCCAACGACACCTCCATGTGCTCAGCCGTGGCAAACGTATCCACGTCCGGGTGCACCGCGGGCAGCGCGGGAGGGATCGCCGCGACATCCCTCCAGGCGTCCGCTTGGCCCACGACTTCCGGGCAGCGCGCGTGCTCGACCAGCAGCGAGGCCCACCGGGCAAACGACGTCCCCGCCGCCGGCAATACCACTTGCCGGCCCACCCGGTGTTGACTCCAGGCAGTGTTGAGGTCATCCACCAGAATCCGCCACGACACGACGTCGACGGCCAGATGATTGACGATCAGCGCCAATTGGCGGGTGGAAGCGACCCACAGCGCGCTGAGTACCGCCCCGGCGGCCGGATTCAACCGAGCTTGTGCCTCCGCCAGCGCCTCGTCGGACAACACGTCCACCGAGTGCAGGCAATCGCTCGCGTCCACCGAGCCCGCGCCGGGCACCTGTAGAGACCAGCCGCCAGCGACGTCGTCGACCCTGAGCCGCAGCATGGCATGCCGATCCAGCAAGGCCTGCAGCAGGACCACCACGTCGGCCTCGCTGATCCCGGAGGGAGCCTGCAACAACGCCATCAGATTGAAGTGCTCAACCGGACCGTGAACACTTTGCAGCCAGCGCATGATCGGGGTAGCCTCCACCGGCCCGACACCCTCGTCGATCGGGCCGGCCGCACCGTCGGCAATTCCAACCACCCGGGCCAGCCGGGCCACTGTCGGCTCGACGAAAATATCGCGCGGCCTGCACATCAGGCCGGCGGCACGGGCCTGCGCCACCACCTGCATCGATGAAATGCTGTCTCCGCCGAGGTCGAAGAAGGAGTCGTCGATGCTGACGCGGTCGAGGCCCAGGATGTGGGCGTAGATGGCGGCCAGGATTTCTTCGGTGCGGGTGGTGGGGGCGCGGTAGGCGCTGGTGGTGTAGTCCGGTGCTGGGAGGGCTCGGGTGTCAAGTTTGCCGTTGACCGTCAGCGGCAGTGCGTCTAAGGCCACCAGCGCGGCGGGGACCATGTAGGCCGGCAGCCGTGCGGATAGCTGATCGCGGATCTGGGCCGTATCGGCGGTGCCGGTCACGTAGCCGATGAGGCGTTTGTCGCCGGGGCGGTCCTCGCGGGCGATGACCGCGGCTTGTTGGACCCCGTCGAGTTGGGTTAGGGCGGCGCGGATTTCGCCGAGTTCGATGCGGTAGCCGCGGATTTTGACTTGCTCATCGGCGCGGCCCACGTAGTCGAGTTGGCCATCAGCGCGCCAGCGCACCAGATCCCCGGTGCGATACATCCGTGTTCCCGGCGCCGCCGGCCCGACAAACGGGCAGGCGACAAACTGCGACGCGGTCAACCCTGGCCGGCGCCAATACCCGCACCCCACCCCGGCGCCGGCCACATACAACTCCCCGACCACCCCGATCGGCACCGGGCGCAGCCACCTATCGAGCACCCACAACGCGGTGCCCGAGACCGGCGCGCCGATCGGAGGTGGCTCCGAATCCGCACTCAGCGGCCCAGTCAAGGTCACACACATCGTGGTTTCGGTCGGGCCATAGCCATTGATCACGACCCGCCGAGGCCCCGCCCAGCGCTGCACCACGGGCGCCGGACAGAACTCACCGCCTAAAACCAACGTCACCGACTCCAGCCCCTGCGGGGACAACGCCGCTGCCGCAGAAGGGGTTTGGGTTAACACGCTGACGTGTTGCTCAGCGAGCACATCGTGAAAGTCGTTGGGGGAGCGGGTTTTCGAGTCGGGGATGACCACCAGCCGCCCACCATGAAGCAACGGGCCCCATATCTCCCACACCGAAATGTCGAAGGCATGCGAATGACACTGCGCCCACACCTGTTTGGGTCCGGCCGGCAGATCAGCATCCAACGACGCCAGCAGCGGGGTGATGTTGCGGTGAGTGACCGCCACCGCCTTAGGCACCCCCGTCGTGCCCGAGGTGTAAATCAAGTGGGCGATATCCTCTGGGCTCGGACCCACTAACGAGGTGGGAGGCTGGCCGTCAACCGCGGGATCGCCCACATCGATGACCGCCACGCCCAACCCGTCGAGGCGCCCAGCCAGATCGGCGGTGGTCAGCACAGCCACCGGCGCGGCATCGGTGAGCATGAACTCGATGCGCTCCCGGGGATGCTCAGGGTCGATGGGCAGATACGCCGCCCCTGTTTTGAGCACCGCAGTGATCGCGGCAATCGCGCGAGCCGAGCGCTCCATCAACACCCCCACCACACACCCAGGTCCGACACCGGCGCCGGCCAACAAATGGGCCAACCGGTTGGCCGTCTCATCGAGTTCCCGGTAAGTCCACGACTGCTCACCACAACTGAGCGCCACCGCATCCGGGGTGCGGGCCACCTGCTGGGCAAACAACTCCGGAACCGACACCGGTGTGCTCACCGGCTGGGTCAACACCGCCGCATGCCCGATCTCCTGCAGGCGGGCATGCTCAGCCTGATCGAGCAGATCTACCGAGGACAACGCCTGCCCCGCATCGGCGGTCATCGCGACTAACACTCGCTCCAGCCGCTCAACGAGCACCTCGATGCTGGCGGTGTCGAACACATCGGTGCGAAACTCCACCGCCCCGCCAATCCCGGCGGGCTCACCAGCCTCGGTGAAACGCTCCCCCAACGAAAACGCCACATCCATACGCGCGCTGTGGGTGTCCACCGGGATCGGAGTGACCTCCAGACCCTCCAACACCAAACCCGCAGCCGGGTCATCGTGACCCGCGAAATTCTGCCAAGCCAACATCACCTGAATCAGTGGATGATGGCGCAACGACCGAGCCGGATTAAGCCGCTCCACCAACACCTCAAACGGCACATGCTGGTGTTCGAACGCCTCCAAACTGCGCGCCCGAACCTGGGACAACAACTCTGTAAAAGTGGGATCCCCACCTAGATCGACCCGCAGCACCAAGGTGTTGACGAAAAAGCCCACCAACTCATCCAGAGCCGGATTACCCCGACCGGCCACCGCGAACCCCACCGCCACATCGGAACTGGCACAAACCTTCGACAACAACACCGCCAACGCCGCCTGCACCACCATGAAACTCGTCGCGTTATGCTCACGAGCCAGCCGAGCCACCTTGCGCTGCAACCCCGCCGACCAGTCCACGGCCACACTGGCCCCGCGCTGATCAGCCACCAACGGATAAGGCCGATCAATCGGCAACTCCAAACGCTGGGGCATCCCAGCCAAAACCCGCTCCCAATAAGCCAACTCAGCCGCAATAGCACTATCGGGGTCAGACTCCGACCCCAACCACCCCCGCTGCCACAACGCATAATCGGCATACTGCACCGCCAACGGCGCCCACCCCGGCACCTGACCGGCACACCGGCTGGCATAGGCCACACCCAAATCAGCGGTCAGCGGCCTTAGCGACCAGCCATCCGCGGCGATATGGTGCATCACGATCACCAGCACGTGCTCGTCGTCGCGGATGCGGAAAAGCCTTGCCCGCAGCGGGATCTCGGTGGCCAGATCAAATGCGTAGCGTGCCACGGTGTCGATGACCTCACCCAGCCGGGTTGGCGACCAGCCGCTGGCATCAACAACGTCCCACCCAATATCGGCCTGCTCAACAGGAACAACCATCTGCTGGGGTGTTCCCTCGACGGTGGGGAACACAGTGCGCAGGCTTTCATGACGGCCCACTACATCGGCCAGCGCCGCAGCCAACGCATCAACGTCGAGCGGCCCGCTTAGCCGCAACGCCGCCGCGGTGTTGTAGACCGGCGAGGGCCCCTGCAACTGGTCGATAAACCACAACCGCTGCTGGGCAAACGACAACGGAACCACCGCCGGGCGCTCAACTGCCACCAACGGATCCAGCCGACCAGCGCCCTCATCGATACGCGGCGCCAACCTGGCAACCGTGGGCGCATCGAACACGACACGCACCCCCACGTCGGCATCCAATGCGGTGTTGATCGCCGCCACCAGGCGCATGGCGGAGAGTGAGTCTCCGCCGAGGTCGAAGAAGGAGTCGTCGATGCCGACGTGCTCGAGTCCGAGTATTCGGGCGTAGATGCCGGCCAGGATTTCTTCGGTGGGGGTGGTGGGGGCGCGGTAGCTGGTTGTGGTGTATTCGGGTGCTGGGAGGGCTCGGGTGTCAAGTTTGCCGTTGACCGTCAGCGGTAGCGCGTCTAAGGCCACCAGCGCGGCGGGGATCATGTAGGCGGGTAGCTGTTGGGCCAGTTGGTCGCGGATGGTGGCGGGGTTGGCTGTTCCGGTGATGTAGCCGACGAGGCGTTTGTCGCCGGGGCAGTCTTCGCGGGCGATGACCGCGGCTTGTTGGACCCCGTCGAGTTGGGTTAGGGCGGCGCGGATTTCGCCGAGCTCGATGCGGTAGCCGCGGATTTTGACTTGCTCATCGGCGCGGCCCACATAGTCGAGTTGGCCATCGGCACGCCAGCGCACCAAGTCCCCGGTGCGATACATCCGTGTCCCGGGCGCCCCGGGTCCCCCCCATGGGCAGGCCACAAACCGCGACGCGGTCAACCCCGCGCGCCGCCAATACCCGCGGCCCACCCCGGCGCCGGCCACATACAACTCCCCGACCACCCCGATCGGCACCGGGCGCAGCCACCTATCGAGCACCACCAACGCCGCCCCGCTCACCGGCGCGCCGATCGGGGGTGGCTCCCCATCCGGTGTCAGGGGCGCAGTCAAGGTCACACACATGGTGGTTTCGGTGGGGCCATAGCCATTGATCACCACCCGGCCCGGGCCCGCCCAGCGCTGCACTACCTGGGCCGGGCAGAACTCACCGCCCAGCACTAATGTCAGCGACTCCAACCCCTGCGGGGACAACGCCGCTGCCGCAGAAGGGGTTTGGGTTAACACGGTGACGCCTTCAGTGTCCAGCACATCATGAAAATCGGTGGCCGAACGAGTCAGTGAGTCCGGTATCACCACCAGCCGCCCACCATGTAACAGTGGGCCCCAGATCTCCCACACCGAAATGTCGAAGGCAAGCGAATGACACTGCGCCCACACCTGTTTCGACTCGGCCAGTAGATCGGCGTCCAAGCAGGCCAGCAGTTGGGTGATGTTGTGGTGGGTGGCCGTTACGCCCTTGGGCACCCCCGTCGTGCCCGAGGTGTAAATGAGATGCGCAATGTTCTCGGGGCCCGGCGCTGGTAAAGCGATGGTCGACTGGCTCTGCACCCCGGGGTCGGTGACATCGATGAGCGCCACGTCGAATCCGTCGAGGCGCCCAGCCAGATCGGCGGTGGTCAGCACAGCCACCGGCGCGGCATCGGTGAGCATGAACTCGATGCGCTCCCGGGGATGTTCAGGGTCGATGGGCAGATACGCAGCCCCGGTTTTGAGCACCGCGGTGATCGCGGCGATAGCGTGGGGAGAGCGCTCCAGCAACACCCCCACCACACACCCAGTACCCACACCCCGGCCAACCAACAAATGGGCCAACCGGTTGGCTGTCTCCTCGAGTTCCCGGTAGGTCCACGAAACATCGCCGCACACCAGCGCCAACGCATCCGGGGTGCGGGCCACCTGCTGGGCAAACAACTCCGGAACCGACTGCGCCGCTGTGGTATCCGCGCTGAGCACCGCCCGGTTACCGATCTGATCGACCCGGGCATGTTCGGACTGATCGAGCAGATCCACCGACGACAACGCCTGCCCCGGATCGGCGGTCATGGCCATCAACACCCGCTCGAAGCGGTTGATCAGCGCCTCGATGCTGGCGGTGTCGAACACGTCGGTGCGAAATTCCACCGCCCCGCCAATCCCGGCGGGCTCACCGGTGTCGGTGAAACGCTCAGCCAACGAAAACGCCACATCCATACGCGCGCTGTGGGTGTCCACCGGGATCGGGCTGACTTCAAGGCCCTCCAACACCAAACCCGCGGCCGGGTCATTGGACCCAGCGAAGTTCTGCCAGGCCAACGACACCTGAATCAGCGGATGATGGTGCAACGACCGAGCCGGATTGAGCCGCTCCACCAACACCTCAAACGGCACGTGCTGGTGTTCGAACGCTTCCAAACTGCGCGCCCGAACCTGGGACAACAACTCTGTAAAAGTGGGATCCCCACCCAGATCGACCCGCAGCACCAAGGTGTTGACGAAAAAGCCCACCAACTCATCCAGGCCCGGATTACCCCGACCGGCCACCGCGAACCCCACCGCCACATCGGAACTGGCACAAAGCTTCGACAACAACACCGCCAGCCCGGCCTGCACCACCATGAAACTCGTCGCATTATGCTCACGGGCCACCCGAGCGACCCCACGCTGCAACCCCGCCGACCACTCCACGGCCACACTGGCCCCGCGCTGATCAGCCACCAACGGGTAAGGCCGATCAATCGGCAACTCCAAGCGCTCAGGCATCCCGGCCAGCGCCTGCTCCCAAAACTCCAACTCCATAGCAATGGCACTCCGCGGATCAGACTCCTCCCCCAGCCACTCCTGTTGCCACAGCGTGTAATCGGCATACTGCACCGCCAACGGCGTCCAACCCGGAGCCCGACCAGCGCACCGGCTGGTATAGGCCACATCCAAATCAGCGGTCAGCGGCCTTAGCGACCAGCCATCCGCGGCGATATGGTGCATCACGATCACCAGCATGTGCTCGTCGTCGCGGATTCGGAAAAGCCTTGCCCGCAGCGGGATCTCGGTGGCGAGATCAAATGTGTAGCGTGCCGCGGTGTCGATGGCCTCGTTCAGTGAACCTGGCGACCAGCCGCTGGCATCAACAACGTCCCACCCAATATCGGCCTGCTCAGCAGGGATTACCATCTGCCGGGGTGTTCCCTCGACGGTGGGGAACACAGTGCGCAGGCTTTCATGACGGCCCACTACATCGGCCAGTGCCGAACCCAATGCATCAACATCAAGCCCACCGCGTAACCGCAACGCCGCCGCGACGTTGTAGACCGGTGAGGGCCCCTGCAACTGGTCGATAAACCACAACCGGTTCTGCGCATACGACAACGGAACCACCGCGGGCCGCTCAACCGGAGTCAACCGCGGCAGCCGACTGGCGCCCACACCAATACGCGGCGCCAACTGAGCGACCGCGGGTGTGTCGAAGATGGTGCGGACGGTGAGGTCAGTGTCGAGTGTGGTGTTGATGGCGGCGATGAGGCGCATGGCGGAGAGTGAGTCTCCGCCGAGGTCGAAGAAGGAGTCGTCGATGCCGACGTGGTCGAGTCCGAGTATTCGGGCGTAGATGCCGGCCAGGATTTCTTCGGTGGGGGTGGTGGGGGCGCGGTAGCTGGTTGTGGTGTATTCGGGTGCTGGTAGGGCTCGGGTGTCGAGTTTGCCGTTGACCGTCAGCGGCAGCGCGTCTAAGGCCACCAGCGCGGCGGGGATCATGTAGGCGGGTAGCTGGTGGGCGAGTTGGTCGCGGATGATGGCGGGGTTGGCTGTTCCGGTGATGTAGCCGACGAGGCGTTTGTCGCCGGGGCAGTCTTCGCGGGCGATGACCGCGGCTTGTTGGACCCCGTCGAGTTGGGTTAGGGCGG
>NZ_JBNMQT010000003.1:0-365077 GCF_050205645.1 Mycobacterium heidelbergense | reverse complement strand
GTAATCGCGTCACGATCGACAACCCCGCCCGAACTCATACCGCGAAACTAGCCAAGCCCACCGACAAAAAACGCCGCGTTGCAACTCCTGAAACTAAAGTGGCGCAAGTGAATTCGAATCCGACTGGCTGGCCTGCCATCCTGGAAGCCATGGTGCAGTATCGCGATCCAGGGCCGATTGTCTTCGATGCCGTCATCGAACGCCCCGACGGCCCAGGAGCCTATGTAACGTTCCCCTTCAACACGGTTGCCGTCTTCGGTGTGCGGGCGCGAGTGCCGGTCAAAGCGCGGTTCGACGACCGTGTGGCCTACACGGGCTCGTTGGCTCCTTACGGGGGCCAGCACCGGCTCGGTGTGCGCAAAGCAATCCAGAAGTCGCTGGGCAAGACCCACGGCGACAGCGTCAGCGTCGAGTTGGTTCTCGACACCGACCGCGCTGACGTGGCCAGCGGCAACTAACCAGAGTTGCGACTACCAGACGCAGCTGGGCGCCCACGCGGGACTTAGCATGCCTGTGTGACTGGCTCGTACACCTACACTTTCGACGACATCCGGAACCGCCCGGTCGCTGTGATCGGGGCGGGCACGCTGGGCCGCCGCATCGCGCTGATGTTCGCCAGCCGCGGTGGAACCGTGCGAATCCATGCCCGGCGGGCCGAACAACTCGCCGAAGCGACGCAGTATGTCGCCGAGTCACTACCGCAGCTGCTGTCCGACCGAGGTTTTGGCGAGGTCGGCGTCGCGACCGCCGCGACGTCGCTCGACGAGGCGTTGGACGACGCGTGGCTTGCCGTGGAGTCCGCCCCGGAGAAGCTCGAAGTCAAGATTCCGCTGTGGGGCCAGATCGACCAGGCGGCACCGGCGGACACGATCTTCGCGACGAATTCCTCGTCCTACCCGTCACGGCTGATGGCCGAAAACGTGCGCGACAAAACACGTTTGTGCAACATGCACTTCTATATGCCGCCTCAGGTCAATGCGGTCGACCTGATGTCCGACGGCGAGACCGACCGCGGCCTGCTCGACACCTTGCTGACCGTCCTGCCCGAGTTCGGTGTGCACCCATTCGAGGCGCGCAAGGAGTGCACCGGGTTCATATTCAATCGCATCTGGGCGGCCATCAAGCGGGAGTCGCTGGCCGTCGTCGCCGAGGGCGTGGCCCGTCCCGAGGACGTCGACGGCATGTTCAGAGTCAACTGGGGTGTGCCGGCCGGGCCGTTTCAGATGATGGATCTGGTCGGCCTGGATGTCGTGCTCGATATCGAAAACCACTACGCGCAAGAGTTTCCGCACCTACCGACGAACGTGCGGGAGTTGTTGCAGGCCTACATCGATGCCGGCAAGCTCGGCATCAAGACCGGCGAGGGCTTCTACTCGTATCGAACTTCCTGAGCCGGGCCGTGAGCCGGTTCAGTTGCTGAGCACTAGGCGCCAGCTGCCGGGAGCCACCCGATCCGGGACGCACCAGAAGTTGTTCCAGCCACCGGGCGTTGTCGCCTTCACGCCCGGGCCGGCGTCCTGACACGCCTCCCGAGTCGGATAGTTGCCCTCGGTCTGAATCGTGTCGGCGCTGGCGGTGCCCACCCCGGCGGTCAACAGCCCCGCAACGGCCAGCGCACCGGCGGCGGCAATCGTCGCGCCGCGGGCCTTCTTCATCGATCGCTTCGGTTCCATTGAGTCCTCCTGTGTTGTTCCATGGACCAGCGTTAACGTGGAGTGTAGTCAACTGACTACACTCCACGCAAGGGTCATTATTAAGCACGTGTAGTGCGGGCGATGTCCGCGGTGATCGCACCGGTGACCAGGATCAGATCGTGCGGTGAAACCCCGACATCCCAGCCGCGCCGGCCGGCGCTGCACAGTACGCGGTCCCAGTTCAACGCGGAGCTGTCCAGCACTGTGCGCAGCCGCCGGCGCTGACCAAACGGGGAGATGCCGCCGACCACGTAGCCGGTGGCCCGCTCGGCGGCGTCGGGTTCGGCCATGCTCGCCTTCGTCGCGCCCAACGCCGCGGCGACGGCCTTCAGAGACAATCGCGACGGCACCGGAACAATCGCGACCGCCAATTCGCCGGGCAGGGCAACGATCAGGGTCTTGAACACCTGATCGGGTGCGATGTCACCGGACGCCGACAGGTCGCCGACGGCCTCGAATCGCAAAACCTCATGCGGCACACCGGCTTTGGCCAGTTCCGCGAGCGCCGGCGTCGCAGCGCCCGCCACGCTAGGGGCCGGTGTATCCCGGCGGGTTCACGCCGTCGACCCAGAAGTCGACACCGAGTTGCGCGCCCGGCACGCAGTTGTACGCCGACAAGTCGGTGACGCCGGACTCGACCAGCACGTCCTCGCACAGCAGCGTGTTACCGGTGTATTCGCGTGCCGGCTTGGTGAGGATGACGTAGGCCGCGTCGGAATACACCTCGGGCTTGCGGGCCCGGCCCATCGCCTCCTCACCGCCGAGCAGGTTCTGCACCGCGGCGGTGGCCACCAAGGTGCGCGGCCACAACGTGTTCGACGCGATGCCGTCGTCGCGCAGTTCCTCGGCCATCCCGAGCGCGCACAGCGTCATGCCGAACTTGGCCATCATGTACGCCGTCGGCTTCAGCCACTCTTTGCCGAGCAGCACCGGCGGCGACAGCGTCAGAATGTGCGGGTTTTCGCGGCCTTTCAAATGCGGAATGCAGGCCTGCGACACCGCGTACGTGCCCCGCACCTGGATCCCGTTCATCAGGTCGAACCGCTTCATCGGCACCTCGGTGATGGACCCGAGGTTGATCGCCGAGGCGTTGTTCACGCAGATGTCGATGCCGCCGAATTGCTCGACGGTCTTGGCTACCGCGGACTCCACCGACTCGGGGTCGCGGACATCTCCGACGATCGGCAGCGCCTGTCCGCCCGCTTCCTCCAGCTCTTTGGCCGCGGTGAACACCGTGCCCGGCAGCTTCGGGTGCGGGTCTGCGGTCTTGGCGATCAGGGCGACGTTCGCGCCGTCTTGCGCGGCGCGTTTGGCGATCGCCAGGCCGATACCGCGACTCGCGCCGGAGATGAACATGGTCTTGCCCTGGAGGGGCTTCGCGTGGGACATGGCGTCACACTAACGTCCCGCCGCAACCGGCCCGGGTGGGGGACCAGGGACGGAAAGGCCAGGAAATAGCACGCCGGCCAACGGTGTTAGACGAGTCGGTTACTGATGCAGCTGGGACGGACCGGAGCAGACGGTGTCGGAAGCAGCCTTTAGATTGGGAGGAGCAGTCTGGTGTCAACGGCGACGAGCCTGTTGACTCGCGTTCCTGCGAGTCCGGTGGAGCTTTCGACGCTGCCCGGCGACACCGCAGCAGAAGGGACCGTGTTGACCGATATGGCCGACTCCCAAGATGGCCGAGACGATGGTCCGGACGGCGTGGCGGGGTCAGAGAACCCCGAACCGGCGTCCCAGGAAGAAACCCAGCAAGAGACCGACGAGGAACTGACGGCGCGTTTCGAACGCGACGCGATTCCCCTGATCGACCAGCTCTACGGCGGCGCCCTGCGCATGACTCGCAACCCCGCCGACGCCGAGGACCTGCTGCAAGAGACCATGGTCAAGGCCTACGCGGGATTTCGTTCCTTCCGGGCCGGCACCAACCTCAAGGCGTGGCTGTACCGGATCCTGACCAACACCTACATCAACAGCTATCGCAAGAAGCAGCGCCAGCCCGCGGAGTATCCGACCGAGGCGATCACCGACTGGCAGTTGGCGGCCAATGCCGAGCATTCCTCCACGGGGTTGCGCTCGGCCGAGGTCGAAGCCCTGGAGTCGCTTCCGGACACCGAGATCAAAGAGGCGCTGCAGGCGCTGCCGGAAGAGTTCCGGATGGCCGTTTACTACGCCGACGTCGAGGGCTTCCCCTACAAAGAGATCGCCGAGATCATGGACACGCCGATTGGGACGGTAATGTCTCGGCTGCACCGCGGCAGACGTCAGCTGCGCGGATTGCTGGCCGACGTGGCCAAGGAGCGAGGGTTCAACCGCGGCCCACAGGCGCACGAGGAGGTGTCGTCATGAGCGAGTTTTCCGGCCCTATCGACTCGTGCCCCGACGACGATTCCCACGGCAGCATCGGGTGTGCGGAAGTCATCGCAGAGGTATGGACCCTGCTCGATGGTGAATGCACGCCCGAGGCCAAGGAGCGGCTGCGCCAGCATCTGGAGGCCTGCCCCGGGTGCTTCAAGCATTACGGCCTCGAGGAGCGGATCAAGGCGTTGATCGCCACCAAGTGCAAGGGTGAGAAGGCTCCCGACGCTTTGAAGGAGCGCCTCCGGCTGGAGATCCGCCGGACGACGATCATCCGGGGCCTGGAGTAGAGCTCCGACTAGCGCCCGCGGTTACGAGTTGGGCCGTTTGCCGTGGTTGGCTTTGCTGTACTTACGGTCGCGCTTCTTGCGGCCACGCTTGGCCATCGTTTCGAACCTCCGGGATTGCTGGGACGCCAGGTCTTAGGCTGCCGGGCGCCGCGCGCCCGCATGTCGCGGTCCAGTCTCTCACGGGACGCGGCACGCCGCGTCGATGGCCCGTGCGCCGCGGTCTCGGCCGCTCTTGTGGTTCGATATACAGGATCCTGGTAGAAGCTTGATGGACCAGCAGCCAGCATGCGGAGTGGCCGAAACAAATGGCCGAAACAAGTGGCCGAAACGAGTGGGGTGAAGATGGCCGAGGATGTTCGCGCCGAGATCGTGGCCAGCGTGCTCGAAGTCGTTGTCAAAGAGGGTGACCAGATCGACAAGGGCGACACGGTGGTGCTGCTGGAATCGATGAAGATGGAGATCCCGGTCCTGGCCGAGGTCGACGGCACGGTGAGCAAGGTGAGCGTCTCGGTCGGCGATGTCATTCAGGCGGGCGACCTCATCGCCGTGATCAGCTAGGCCCCGGAAAAAGCTTGGCGTTTCGCACGTACCCGGCACTACCGCCGGGGAACGACTCGGGAGTAATCGATGTCCACTCTCGGTGATCTGCTTGCCGAGCACACGATGCTGCCCGGCAATGCGGTGGATCACCTGCACGCGGTGGTCGGGGAGTGGCAGCTGCTGGCGGACCTGTCGTTCGCCGATTACCTGATGTGGGTCCGCCGCGACGACAGCGTGCTGGTGTGCGTGGCGCAATGCCGGCCCAACACGGCGCCGACGGTTCTGCAGACCGACGCGGTGGGAAGCGTCGTCGCCGCCGGCCGGCTGGCGCTCGTCGCGGAAACCTTCAGTTCGGGCGCGATCGGACGGGAAAGTGTTGTGGGGCAACAGCATTCGTGGCACCTGCCCGGCCCGCACGTTGCGGCCTCCCCGGTGCGTTACGGCGACCAGGTGGTTGCGGTGCTGACCCGGCATCAAACCGCGGTGGCCGCCGATCGCACGTCGGGTCAGTTGGAGACGGCCTACCGGGACTGCGCCGAGGACCTCGTGCACATGCTCGCCGAGGGCACCTTTCCCGACGTGGGGGACGTGGCCATGTCCCGCTCGACCCCGAGGGCGGGCGACGGCTTCATCCGTCTCGACGTCAACGGCGTGGTCGCCTACGCCAGCCCGAACGCGCTGTCGGCCTACCACCGGATGGGCTTGACGACCGAGCTGGAGGGCCACAACCTCATCGAAATCACGCGGCCGCTGATTTCCGACTCGTTCGAGGCGCAGGAGATGGCCGAGCACGTGCAGGACCTGCTGGCCGGCGGGAAGAGCATGCGGATGGAGGTCGATGCCGGCGGCGCGACGGTGCTGCTGCGCACGCTGCCGCTGGTGGTGCACGGGTCGAGCGCCGGTGCGGCGGTGCTGATCCGCGACGTCACCGAGGTGAAGCGCCGCGACCGGGCCCTGATTTCCAAGGACGCGACGATCCGCGAGATCCACCACCGCGTGAAGAACAACCTGCAGACCGTGGCCGCGCTGCTGCGCTTGCAGGCCCGCCGCACGGTCAACGCCGAGGGCCGGGAAGCCCTGATCGAGTCGGTGCGCCGGGTGTCGTCGATCGCGTTGGTGCACGACGCATTGTCGATGTCGGTGGACGAACAGGTGAACCTTGACGAGGTCATCGACCGGATCCTGCCGATCATGAACGACGTCGCGTCCGTGGACCGGCCGATCCGGATCAACCGGGTCGGCGACCTGGGCGTGCTGGACTCCGATCGGGCGACGGCGCTGATCATGGTGATTACCGAGCTCGTGCAGAACGCGATAGAGCACGCGTTCGACGCCGCTGCCGCGGAGGGGTCCGTGACGATTCGCGCCGAGCGTTCCGCGCGCTGGCTCGACGTCGTGGTGCACGACGACGGGCGTGGGTTGCCCGAGGGGTTCAACCTGGAAAAGTCAGACAGCCTGGGCCTGCAGATCGTGCGGACCCTGGTGTCGGCGGAGCTGGACGGCACGCTGGGCATGAGCGAAGCCTCCGAGCGCGGCACCGATGTGGTGTTACGGGTGCCGATCGGTCGCCGGACCCGGTTACTGCTCTAGTGCCCACGCAACAGTGCGGCCCCGACGATTGTCAGGGCCGCACTGTAAGTGGAGAAACTGGGTCAGACTCCGCTACGGGCCTTCGTCCGGGCGTTGCGGCGCTTCAGCGCGCGCCGCTCGTCTTCGCTCATTCCGCCCCAGACGCCCGAGTCCTGGCCGGTGTTCAGAGCCCAGGCGAGACACTCTGTGGTCACCGAGCACCGATTGCAGACCAGTTTCGCGTCAGCGATCTGCGCGAGCGCCGGACCGCTGTTCCCCACCGGGAAGAACAGCTCCGGGTCCTCGTCGCGACAGACCGCCTTGTGGCGCCAATCCATACGTTGTTACTCCTCACTGAGTGCGCAGCAAGGCGCACGGGCATTTTCTTCGGCTGTTAAGCGTGCACAAGAAAAGGTTTCCGTACCTTACGAATTTTCTGCATGCAACCTTTCGATCGTTTCACAGGCTCAGAAGATGTCAATAGCGTGCGTTAGCTCGTGGGCTATCTCACTTTGGCGATCTCGTACCCATAGGCTCACTCCGTTGTACTACACTGAGCGGCCGCCGCGTCCGGGAGCGATTTTCCGCGGGCCCGATCGATGTCGAGTTATCGCAGGTCAGGTATGTTTTTGGCGGGTGGCGCGGCGACGGGGAGCAGGTCGGGGACCGACCGGAACGTCATGGTTTCGCGCACGCCGAGATAATCGCCGTCGAACTGGCTGGGAATCGGCCCGGCGGTCGAGGTCACTCGGACCCAGGCCGCGTCGTCGTCGCGCACCACTTGTTTCACATTCGGTTTGGGGCCCTTCGAGAGAATCTGGCGCAGCACGTTCAGCGTCGGCAGCACCTTCATGCCGTCGAGCGCGAAGACGCCGAGGCCCGACTCGAAGGTGCAGCTGGGGTTGGTCACCAGCGGCCGGTTGTTGCTGTAGGTCCACGGACTGGTGTTGGACACCCACACGAAGTGCACGCCCGGGACGGGATCACGGTCGGGTAGCTCCAGCGTGAGCACCGGGTCGCGGCGCCTGAACGCGAGCGTGACGGGAATCGCCACCCGCCAATAGCGCAACGCGTTGACCTTGACGCCCTTGTCGCGTTGGGCCTCAACCGCGGCCACCACCTCCGCGTCGACGCCCATCCCGGCGTTGACGAGCGCCCATCGCTCACCGCAGTCGATCAATCCGATGCGGCGCCAGGTCTGGTGGCGGCGGTAGTCATCGAGCAGCTGGATGAGCTGGTTGGTGGCGGCGACCGGGTCCTGGGCGATGCCCAGCGACCGGGCCAGCACGTTCGCCGAGCCGCCGGGCACCACCGCGAGCGCGGGCAGGTGCTCGGCCCGCGGCGAGCCGGGGCTACCGAGCAGACCGTTGACCACCCCGCTCACCGTGCCGTCGCCGCCGTGCACGACGACCAGGTCAACCCCGTCCGCGGCGGCCGCCTGCGCGATTTCGCCGCCGTGACCGCGGTGGCCGGTGTGCTCGACGGTGAGCTGAAGGCGGCTTTTCAGTGCGTGCGCCAGCAGATCGCGAGCGGCCGGGGTGGTGGAAGTGGCTGTGGGGTTCACGATCAGCACGGCGCGCATGATGCACGAGCTTATGCGGGGCGGTTAAGACCCCGCTGTGGGGGAACCTGCCGCTCGCGGGGCCGACCGAGCCGGCCTGACTACGCTGACGCTGTGAATTCGCCGGCCCCAACCGCCGCCCCGACCACGGTGCGTGTCGCGGGATGGATCGTCGCGGTGCAGGGCGTGGCCTCTCTTGCCGTGGCCGCGGTGTTGGTGGTCCGCGGGGCCGCGGGAGCCGACCAGCACGTGGTCAACGGATTGGGCACCGCGGTCTGGTTCGTCCTGGCGGGTGCCGTGGTGCTCACCGCGGGGCGGGCGCTGGTGATCGGCAAGCGTTGGGGCCGGGGGCCGGCGGTGTTCACCCAGCTCCTCCTGCTGCCGATTTCCTGGTATGTCGCGGTGGGCTCGCATCAGCCCGCGTTCGGGATTCCGGTCGGCGCGCTGGCGCTGAGCTCACTGATCCTGCTCTTCACTCCCGCGGCGGTGCGCTGGGCCGCCGGCGGTGATCAGCGTGGTCCGGCCAGCTCGGCCAACGGCGGACCCGACAGCCGATAGGTGGTCCACTCGCGCTGCGGTTGCGCGCCGATTTCGTCATACAGCGCAATGGCATTGGCGTTCCAGTTCAGCACCGCCCACGACAACCGCGTGTAGCCGTTGTCGACGCATTCGCCCGCCAGCGTCCTCAACAGCGCACGGGCCAGGCCGCGGCGGCGAAACCTCGCGCGGACGAACAGGTCTTCGAGGTAGATTCCCGCCACGCCGTCCCACGTGGAGAAGCTGAGAAACCACAGCGCCATCGCGGCGATCTCGCCGTCGACTTCGGCGACGTGACCGTGCACCGTCGGCGGATTACCGAAAAGCGCTGTGGAAACGTGTGTTTCGGTCACGGTGCATTGCTCGGCGGCGCGTTCGAATTCGGCCAGCCCGTGGATCATTTCGGCAATATCACCGCAGTCTTGTCGTGTGGCGCGGCGGACAATTACGCTCATTGGTCGACTCCCAGCGCGCGCAGTATCGTGGCGAATTTCGTTGTCGTCTCGTCGACTTCGTCATCGGGATCCGATTCGGCGACGATGCCGCCGCCGGCGTGCGCCGCGGCGGTGCGGCGGTCCGCCGACAGCTGCGCGCACCGAAGGGACACCACCCAGCGTCCGTCGCCGCCGGCGTCGCACCAGCCCACGGCTCCCGCGTAGAAACCACGGTCCCCTTCGAGTTCGGCGATGAGCTCGGAGGCCGCCTTGGTCGGCACCCCGCCGACCGCCGGGGTGGGATGCAGTGCCAACGCCAGATCGATTGCGGTAGTTGACTTGTCGCGCAAACGGCCGCTGATCGGTGTGCACAGGTGCCAGACCGCGGCGGTGCGGCTCAATTGCGGCTCGGAAGCGATCGTCAGGTCGTCGCACAGCGGCTCCAGGGCGGCCCGCATGGTGTCGATCACCAGCTGGTGCTCGTGACGGTTCTTGGCCGAGTCCGCCAGCGCGGCGCCGTTGGCGGCGTCGAGGTCCGCGTCGCGGGCGCGGGGCGCCGAGCCGGCGAACGGCCTGCACTCGACGCGATCGCCGAAGCGTGCGACCAGAAGTTCGGGGCTGGCGCCCACCAGCGCCGCGCCCGCGTATTCGTTGCCGGCGGAGCCGCCCGCCGCGGTCAGGTCGACGAGATAGCCGTAGGCGGCCGGGTCGGCGGCCACGAGGCGGCTCAGCACGACGCGCGCATCCACTGGGGCATCGGCGACCAGCCGCAGGGCGCGCGCGAGCACCACCTTGTGCAGCGGGCTGCCCGGGGCGGTGAGCCGGTCGCGGGCGCGGCCGATCCGGACGCGGTAGTCCGCGGGCGGCGGGATGGCGGCGGCGACCCGCACCGCGGGTAGCGGGCCCGTCGGCCAGTCGGGAGGCCCGTCGGTGCGCAGCACGGTGTTCGGCACCAGCAGCGCGGCGGGTGCGCCGATGTCGAAAGGCAACGCGCCCAACACGATTGGGGCCGACCCCGTTCGCAGCGCCGCTTGCGCGGCCTGCACGTCGCGGTAGCGCGTCCGCACCCCGTCGGCGACCAGGGTCCCGCGCGGTCCGCACAGCGCGAACGGCGGTTCGATTGGTGTCACTGACCGGTCAGCCCGAGCGCACAGAGTTGCCGCACCCCGTGCTCGAAGCCGCAGACGGCGATGGAGGCGGTGATCATTCCGAAGCGGCGGCCTTCGACGAGCGGCAGCTCGACCCACCGCGTGATGACCGCGCGGGAGAAGTGGCCATGGCTCACGAACAACACGTCGCGCGACGGCATGTACTCCAACGCCATCGCGACGGCCCGGTCGGCGCGCTCGCTGACCTGCGCGACGCTCTCGCCGTCGGGGCATCCGTGCGTCCACACCAGCCAGTCGGGCACCGACTCCTGGATCTGCGACGTCGTCAGGCCCTCATACGACCCGTAGTCCCACTCGGCGAGCAGTGGTGACGCCTCGTCGACGGTAAGGCCGGCCAACTCGGCGGTCGTCAGGGAGCGTTGCCGCGGACTGCTGATCACCAGCGGGTCAACGAGTTTCAGTTCGCCCAGCGCCCGCCCGGCCAGCTTGGCCTGCGTGCGGCCGGCATCGGTCAGCTCGACCTCGGTGCGGCCGGTGTGCTGGCCCGATTTCGACCATTCGGTCTCGCCGTGGCGCAGCAGCACCAGACGATGATTGTGCAAGCCCATGCTGACCGATTCTGCCGGAGACCAGTTGGCCCGTCTCCCTTAGCAGGCGGCCCGGAACGTGCCAGGATGGGCACCGTGACTAAGACCCGGGTACTGGCGGTGGCCAACCAGAAGGGCGGGGTGGCCAAGACCACGACGGTGGCCTCGCTGGGTGCGGCGATGGTGGAAAGCGGCCGGCGGGTGCTGCTTGTCGATCTGGACCCGCAGGGTTGTTTGACGTTCTCGCTCGGCCACGATCCCGACAAGCTACCGGTGTCGGTGCACGAGGTGCTGCTCGGTGAGGTCGAGCCCAACGCCGCGCTGGTCACGACGATGGAGGGAATGACGCTGCTACCGGCCAACATTGACCTGGCCGGTGCCGAGGCGATGCTGCTGATGCGGGCGGGCCGCGAGTATGCGCTCAAACGTGCGCTGGCCAAGGTTTCCGACGACTTCGACGTGGTGATCGTCGACTGCCCGCCGTCGCTGGGAGTGCTCACCCTCAACGGGCTGACGGCTGCGGACGAGGTCATCGTGCCGTTGCAGTGCGAGACGCTGGCCCACCGCGGCGTCGGGCAATTCCTGCGGACCGTCGCCGACGTCCAGCAGATCACCAACCCGAATCTGCGGATGCTGGGCGCGCTGCCGACGCTGTACGACTCCCGCACCACGCACACCCGCGACGTGCTGGTCGACGTCGCCGACCGCTACGACCTGCCGGTGCTCGCCCCGCCGATCCCGCGCACGGTGCGCTTCGCCGAGGCCAGCGCGTCCGGCTCGTCGGTGATCGCCGGGCGCAAGAACAAGGGCGCGACCGCCTACAAGGAGCTGGCGAAGGCGTTGATCAAGCACTGGAAGTCGGGAAAACCGCTGGCGACGTTCGCAGTAGAGATTTAGCAGTAGAGATCTAGCAGTAGAGATTTAGCCGTCGAGATCTAGCCGCCGAGATTTAGCGGCGGCGGCGCGATCAGCCCAGCGCCACCACGGTGTCGCCGCGCTGCTCGAACACCCTGGAACCGGACACGGCCGGGACGACGGGCGCTCCAGGCTGCGCCGGGCTGGCCGCCCGATCGACGGGGATGTAGCGCTCGCTCGAGCCGTTGACCGGGTTGTACACACCGATCGCGCCGGTGACCGGCACCAGCAGCTTGCCCGCCATCATCACGCCGGGCCCCAGCGGCGCCGTCGTCTCGCCGGCGGCGATGGTATAGCGCGGGGTCAGACTGTTGGCGTCGAAGACCATGACGGAATCTCCGGTCCACCAGGTCACCAGGTTGCCCGCCTGGGACACCCCCGCCTGGGACGTCAACGCAGAGCCCGCCGGCGGCTTGGGCAGCAGGGTGCTCGACACGGTGGTGCCCGTGTCGTCGATCACGTCGACCCTGGGCTGCGAGCCGGAACCGCCGGGCAGGTACACCGCGGTGTTGTTCTCCCGGACGGCCAGCACGCGGGCACCCGAATCCGCCGTGATCCCGGGCTCGGACACGACGTGTTGTTGGGGTTCGTCGTCTTCCTTGGCCGGGCGCAGCAGGACCAGCCGCAGATCCGCCTGATTCACGCAGCTTTCGAACACCGAGACCGCCGACGAGCTGGCGGCCGCCGAGACCAGCTTGCATCCGGAGTGCAGGCCCCGCGCCGACGGCTTCACCCGGGCATCGGTCTCGCCGTAGGCCAGCATCCGGACCATGTCCGAGCGCCAGAGTTCCAGTCGGGTATCGCCCACCGACAACACCGTCATGCCGTCGGAGGAGAGGCGGACGTGGGGATCGGCATTGCCGCTGCGGGCGGGCCCGCGGCGACCCGTCGACCCGTCCAGCGTGCTGACCTGACCGCAACCGCGGTCGTCCCTGTAGACAGCGACGGCGTAGTGGTAGAGCCAGGTCACCCCGCACAGATCGGTGTCGCGCGCGTAGCTCCAGCGTGACTGCCCGGTGCCGGCGTCGCGCCCGTCGAGCCGACGCTTGTCGGTGGTGGTGACCGTCCCGCCGACCACGATCGGCGCGGTGGTGGCGACGCTCGTCGCCGTCCACAGCTGATGCAGGTGCGCCGGCACTTCGCGGGCCGGGGTCGGGTTGGGCGCGCCGACGGCGGCCGGCCGGCTGATGGCGGCCCGCGCGTCGCTGGTCCACCAGATCAGCGCGGCGGTGGCGGCGACGACGACCGCGATCGCCGCGGCGGCCATGACGTCGCCCTTGGTCCGGCGTTCGGGTCTGACCATGCCGCGGCGTGAGCTCAGTGGGCGTGCGAGGAGGCGGCGGTGGTTTCGGCGGGCTTGCGGCGACGGCGGCGGCGCCGGTTGGTTCCGCTGCCGTTGGAGCTCTGTTTCTCTGCGGCGGCTCTGTTGTCGCCACTGCCATCGCCATCGCTGGCGGCTCCGGTCCCGGCGGGGTGGCCGGAGACGGGCTGGCCGCCGCGGGTGCGACGGCGCCTCGCGCCGGAGCGGTTGGACTTCTGGCCCGAACTCTGGCCCGAGCCCTGGCCGGCACTCTGACCCGAGTTCTTCGTGTCGCGGCGCTTGACCGGCGACTTACGCGGCGCGCCGATCTTGCCGCCGGCCTCGGCCGGGATGCCCAGTTCGGCGTACAGGTGCGGTGAGTTGGAGTAGGTTTCGGCCGGGTCGGGGGTTTCCAGGCCCAGCGCCTTGTTGATCATCGACCAGCGGGGCAGCTCGTCCCAGTCCACCAGGGTGACCGCGACGCCGGCCTTGCCGGCGCGGCCGGTGCGCCCGATCCGGTGCACGTATGCCTGTTCGTCCTCGGGGATCTGGTAGTTGATGACGTGGGTGACGTCGTCGATGTCGATGCCGCGGGCGGCTACGTCGGTGGCGACCAGCACGTCGATGTCACCGGTGCGGAATGCCTTGAGCGCCTTCTCGCGCGCTATCTGCCCGAGGTCGCCGTGCACGGCGCCGACCTTGAAGCCCCGTTCGGCCAGCTCGTCGGCCACCTTCTGCGCGGTGCGCTTGGTGCGGGTGAAGATCATCGTGGCGCCGCGGTCATTCGCCTGCAGCACCCGGCTGACCAGCTCCACCTTGTCCAGTGCGTGGGCGCGGTAGACGAACTGCTCGGTGGTGTCGTGGGTGGCGGCCGAGTGCGGCGCCTCGGCGCGGATGTGGGTGGGCTGGTTCATGAACGTGCGGGCCAGCGTGATGATCGGGTCCGGCATGGTCGCCGAGAAGAGCATCGATTGCCGGTCGGCCGGAATCTGGCGCAGAATCCGCTCGATGTCGGGTAGGAAGCCCAGGTCGAGCATCTCGTCGGCCTCGTCGAGCACCAGCACCGACAGCCCGCCGAGCTGCAGGTGACCCTGCTGGCACAGGTCGAGCAGTCGGCCCGGGGTGCCCACCACGACGTCGGCGCCGGTGCGCAGCGCCTCGATCTGCGGCTCGTAGGCCCGGCCCCCGTAGATCGACACCACCGAGAGCGGGCGGCCGTTCTCGGCGGTCAGGTACTTGGCCGCGGTGGCCAGGTCCCCGGTGACCTGTAGGCAGAGCTCGCGGGTCGGCACGACGACCAGCGCGCGAGGCGCGCCGTTGAGTGGCCGGGCTTGAGTGTTCGAGCCGCCGGCGGTGATCCGCTGCAGCAGCGGCACGCCGAACGCGAAGGTCTTCCCCATGCCCGTGCGGGCCTGGCCGATTACGTCGTCGCCGGCCAGCGCCAGCGGCAGGGTCAATTCTTGGATGGCAAAAGGACTTTCGATGCCTTCTTCGGCAAGTGCCCGCACGACTTCGTCGCGGACGCCGAGCTTGGCAAACGTATTCAGGGGGGTCAGTTCAGTTGCGCTTGTGAGTGCAGTCATACGCGGGTGATGTGCCTTTCGGTGACGTCTTCGGTTGGTCGGTTTTCTGTCGCGGTCACGCGCGCACGAATTCCGACTCCACGTCGCCGAGTGCGGGCCCCTGCATTCGTTTTGGGCGGGCCAGCTGTGCACGCACATTTCGCCGGTGGCAACGGCAGAAGAAATACCGCCACCACCTCCAAGCATGATAGCTGGTCAACAGCCGGCACCCATCTTCCGCCAGGTCCGGCGACTAGAGTGTTGCCCATGTCCCCGCCCCTTCCCGGGCCCTCCTCCGCCGACCAGGTGGACGATTCGCCTACGCCACGCCTCACCGCGGACCACCCCGGCGTCAACGAACTGTTCGCGGTGCTCGCCTACGGCGAGATCGCCGCGTTCTACCGCCTGACCGACGAGGCTCGCATGGCCCCTGACCTGCGGGGACGCATCTCGATGGCGAGCATGGCCGCCGCCGAGATGCAGCACTACGAACTGCTGCGAGACGCCCTGGAAAAGCGGGGGGTCGACGTGGTGTCGTCGATGTCGAGGTACGCGTCGACATTGGAGAACTACCACCGGCTGACCACGCCGAGTACCTGGCTGGAAGCCCTGGTGAAGACGTACGTCGGCGACGCTTTGGCCGCCGACCTCTACCTGGAAATCGCCGACGTGCTGCCCAACGAAGTCGCCGACGTGGTGCGGGAGGCCCTGTCGGAGACCGGGCACTCCCAATTCGTCGTCGCCGAGGTGCGCGCGGCCGTGACCGGCAGCAGCAAGCAGCGCAGCCGCCTTGCGCTGTGGGCGCGTCGCCTGTTCGGCGAGGCCATCACCCAGGCCCAATACCTGCTGGCCGATCACGACGAGCTGGTCGACCTGGTGGTCTCCGGTACCGGCGGCCTGAGCCAGCTCGGGGCGTTCTTCGACCGGCTACAGCAGACCCACGACCGGCGGATGCACGAGCTCGGGCTGAGCTGACCGCCGGTCAGCGGGTGCAGGTCGCCATGATTGTGTTGCTGGCCGACACCGCGACCGCTTGGCCCTCGGCGTTGACGATCGAGCAATTCAGCCGACCGTAGATGCTGGTCGCCACGACCGACTCGGTCTGCACGCCCGGATTCAGCACGACGACCTTGGACCAGGGCAGCGACACGTTGAACTCGGTCTGCGGGTAGCCCTGGGCGTCGGTGTAGACGATGTTCACCAGGTCCAGGAGCTGCTTCGTCCCGGTCACGGTGTAGAGGACGGTGCGCGGGTTCAACGCGACCGACGGTGGTGCGGCGGTGGGCGCCAGGGTTGGCGCGGCCGTGGGCGCGCTGGTCGGCAGCTGCGTCGGAGCGGCGCGGGGCGTCGTCACGGTGGTGACCGTCTCCTGCGGGAGCGGCGATTGGCTCGGCGCCGCGCTGGGCGGGCTCGTGGTCCGCGGCGCGGAGGTCAGCGTCTGCGGAGCGGGTCCCACAGTCGCCTTGGTCGAGACGCTGTCGCCGCTGTTGAGGACGACGGCGGTCGCGATCGCCCCCAGGGCGACTATGGCGGCGAGAATTGCCGTGATCGGGCGCACGCGGAAATCGGCCGGCCAACCCGTCCAGCTGTAATCGCCCTCGGACCCGGCCCGGTACAGCTCCTCAGTGTCGCCGTCGGCGTCACGGTCAAAGTCGTAGTCGCGGTCGTAGTCGCGGTCGTAGTCGCGGTCGTAGCCGTCGTAGTCAAGGTCGTAGTCGCCGCGGCCCGGGCGGGCACGGACCCTGTCGATGGGGGGCAGTGTGGTACCCATGGTGCCGAAGTTAGCCATGTGAAAACACGGATCCGGCGTGGAACCCGGGTGTAAGCCCAGCTGGTAGCCAATCGTTACCTCCTCGCGACCGGCGTTTCGCTCACCGCGTAGCCCGCCGCGGGCCCGGGGCGCACCGAGCAGCCGGCGCATCCACTAGCCTGCTGCTGACACGCCTGCGACTTCACCGCTACCGCAAGCTGCTACTGGAACTGCTCATGGAAGGGGCCACTGTGGAGGTCAAAATCGGTATCTCGGACAGTCCGCGCGAGCTGGTCTTCTCCAGCACGCAGACACCCGGTGAAGTCGAAGATGTCGTCGCGACCGCGCTGCGCGAGGGTGCGGGCCTGGTCAGCCTGACCGACGACAAGGGCCGTCGCTTCCTGGTTCAGACCGACAAGATCGCCTATGTCGAGATCGGCGCGGCCGATGCCCGCCGGGTCGGCTTCGGAATCGGGGCGGAGTCCGCCGCCAGGGTCGGCGGGAAGGCCGCTAAGAGCGAGTGAGCGGCACGTGTGACAGCCCGCCCCACGCGAACTGAACGGTGCCCTCGACGGCGTCCGATTTGGAGATCGGACGGTCCGAGTCCAGCCAGTACCTGGCGCAGTCGACGCTGATTCCGACCAGTCCCACCGCGATCATCCGGGCGCGGTGTGGATCGAGCCCCGAGTCCTCGCTGATCAGTGCGAACACCGCGTCGATGCACGACTCGGTGGCGACGCGTACTTGCGCGGCGACCTCGGGTTCGGTGACGTAGTCGTTCTCGAAGATCAGTCGGTAGCCCTGGCTGTCGTGCTCGATGAAGTCGAAGAACGCCTGCACCGCCGAATGCAGCCGCCGCCGGTTGTCGGTGGTGGTGCTCAGTGCCTGCTGCACCCCCGACACCAGGTTGTCGACGTGCCGGTGAAGCACCGCCAGGTACAGCTCCAGCTTGCTTGAAAAATGTTGGTACAGAACGGGTTTGCTGACACCTGCCCGTTCGGCGATCTCGTCCATGCCGGCCGCGTGGTAGCCGCGGTTGACAAAGACATCGCTGGCCACGACGAGCAATTGGCCGCGACGCTCATCGCGGGGCAGCCTGTTGCCGCGCCGGTTCGGGGTCGCCATGCCGTCTCCCGGCCGAGGGGCGCCCGGTTTGACGGCGCGCCGTGCCGTCGCCTTGGCGAGTTCGCTCATCGAGTCCTCATCTAGTTAGTGGCATCTAGTTAGTGGCATCCAGTTGTGGCATCTGCTTCGTGGCAAATCTATTGGGTGGCAACTGACTCCTCGGATGCCCCGGGTCAGCCGCGCGCGGCTCGTCGCACAGACATTACTACCCGTGGCGTCCTTGCGGCCGTCATCGGCGGCGCATTCGGGCGCGCCAGGGACAACCTCCGTGCCGGCTGTGCCATTCTTGGGCAATGACGTCCCAGCAGCCCGGGCGCGGCACCGGCCAGGTTCCCGTGCTGCGTGACGAGTGGCGAGAACCACTGCGGGCCCAGCGGGATCCCATTGGGCGCGATCCGATCGGGCGGGGACCCGGACGGGCTCGGGCCGATCGTGGGCGGCCGCGCCAGTGGCGCAAACAAACATGGTTGGGACGGTTCGTATCCACGTATGGCTGGCGGGCATACGCGCTGCCCGTCCTGGTGGCGCTCACCGCGGTGGTCATCTATCAGACGGTCACCGGAACGGGCGCGCCGAAGCCGACGGCGAGCCAGCCGATCCAAGGACCGCCGGACATCGGCGCGGTGGGCACCACGATCATCGACGCCCCGCCGCGCGGCTTGGCCACGTTCGACGCCGACCTGCCGGCCGGGACGCTGCCCGACGGGGGGCCCTTCTCCGAGGCGGGCGAGAAGACCTGGCATGTCGTGCCGGGCACGACGCCGCAGCTCGGCCAGGGCACCGCGAAGGTGTTCAAGTACACCGTCGAGGTCGAGAACGGCATCGACCCCTCGATGTTCGGCGGCGACATGGCATTCGCCCAAATGGTCGACCAGACACTGGCCAATCCCAAGGGCTGGACGCACAACCCGCAGTTCGCGTTTGTCCGGATCGACGGCGGCAATGGGGTCAAACCCGACTTCCGCATTTCGCTGGTGTCTCCGGTGACGGTGCGCGAGGGATGCGGCTACGAATTTCGGCTGGAGACGTCGTGCTACAACCCGGTTTACGGGCCGGAGCGGCAGGCGCGGGTCTTCATCAACGAGGCGCGCTGGGTGCGCGGAGCCGTACCTTTCGAAGGCGACGTCGGCTCCTACCGGCAGTACGTGATCAATCACGAGGTCGGCCACGCCATCGGCTACGTGCGTCACGAGCCGTGCGACAAGCAGGGTGGGCTGGCGCCGGTGATGATGCAGCAGACGTTCTCCACGTCCAACGACGACGCAGCCAAGTTCGACCCCGACTACGTCAAGGCGGACGGCAAGACCTGCCGATTCAATCCCTGGCCCTACCCGATCGCGTAACCGCGGGCGGCCCCCGCGCGCCCCGGGAAGCAACCGTCGGTGTTTGCCGTTGTTTCGGGCAACTGCTGTGATGGATAGTGCTGACGAAAGCCAACCGAGGAGATGTTCGGTGTCGACGTCCCAGGCGTCCCAGACTTCCCAGACGACCCAGACATCCTTGCCGCCGCTGGTCGAGCCCGCACGCCAGCTGAGTCGCGATGAGGTGGCCCGCTACAGCCGTCATCTGATCATTCCCGACCTGGGTGTCGACGGGCAGAAGCGGCTCAAGAACGCGCGGGTGCTGGTGATCGGCGCCGGCGGGCTCGGGGCACCGGCGTTGCTGTATCTGGCGGCGGCCGGCGTCGGCACGATCGGCATCGTCGACTTCGACGTCGTGGACGAGTCGAACCTGCAGCGCCAGATCATTCACGGCGTGGCCGACGTCGGGCGGTCCAAGGCCCAGTCGGCGCGCGACTCGATCGCCGCAATCAACCCGCTGGTCGACGTGCGGTTGCATGAATTCAGGCTGGAGCCCGGCAACGCCGTCGACCTGTTCACGGAGTACGACCTGATCCTGGACGGCACCGACAATTTCGCCACCCGGTATCTCGTCAACGACGCCGCGGTGCTGGCCGGGAAGCCGTACGTGTGGGGCTCGATCTTCCGCTTCGAGGGCCAGGTGTCGGTGTTCTGGGAGGACGCCCCTGACGGGCGCGGCCTCAACTACCGCGACCTGTACCCGGAGCCCCCGCCGCCCGGCATGGTGCCGTCCTGCGCCGAAGGCGGTGTGCTGGGCATCATCTGCGCTTCCATCGCGTCCGTGATGGGCACCGAGGCCATCAAGCTGATCACCGGAATCGGCGAACCGCTGCTGGGCCGCCTGATGATCTACGACGCGCTGGAGATGAGTTACCGCACGATCAACATCCGCAAGGACCCGTCGACGCCGAAGATCACCGAGCTGATCGACTACGAGGATTTCTGTGGCGTGGTGTCCTCGGAAGGCGTTGCCGCCGCCGCCGGCTCCACGATCACCCCGCGGGAGTTGCGCGAGCTCCTCGACTCCGGCAGGAAGCTGGCCCTGATCGACGTTCGCGAGCCCGTGGAGTGGGACATCAATCACATCGAGGGCGCCCAGCTGATCCCGCAGTCGTTGATCAACTCCGGGGAGGGTCTGGCGAAGCTGCCGCAGGACCGGATGCCGGTGCTGTATTGCAAAACGGGGGTGCGCTCGGCCGAGGCGCTGGCCGCGGTGAAGAAGGCGGGATTCTCCGACGCGGTGCATCTGCAGGGCGGGATCGTGGCCTGGGCCCAGCAAATGCAGCCCGACATGGTGATGTACTGACGCAATTCCGCAGGTGGGCTCGTTTAGGCTGGTTTGCGTGACCCTCGAGCCGCCGCCCGAACTTGTGCTGACGGCGTTCGGTTTGACCGGTGTCAAGCCCGTGGCCCTCGGCGCAGGCTGGGAAGGCGGCTGGCGATGCGGCGAGGTCGTGTTGTCGATAGTGGCCGACCACGCGCGCGCCGCCTGGTCGGCGCGGGTCCGCGAGACGCTGTTCGTCGACGGCGTGCGCCTGGCCCGGCCGGTCCGCTCGACCGACGGTCGCTACGTCGTCTCGGGGTGGCGAGCCGACACGTTCGTCGCCGGCACCCCGGAAGCCCGGCACGATGAGGTCGTCTCGGCGGCGGTGCGGCTGCACGAGGCCACCGGCAAACTGGAGCGCCCTCGATTCCTGACTCAGGGACCCACCGCGCCGTGGGGAGACGTCGACGTCTTCATCGCCGCCGATCGCGCCGCGTGGGAGGAGCGGCCGCTGGCCTCGGTGCCGCCGGGAGCGCGCATCGCGCCGCCGAGCGCGGACGCCCAGCGATCGGTCGAGCTGATCCACCAGCTCGCCACCCTGCGCAGGCCAACTAAGAGCCCCAACCAGCTGGTGCACGGAGACCTTTACGGCACAGTGCTTTTCATCGGCACGGCCGCACCGGGGATCACCGACATCACGCCGTACTGGCGGCCCGCGTCCTGGGCGGCCGGCGTGGTCGTCGTCGACGCGTTGTCCTGGGGCGAGGCCGACGACGGCCTCATCGAACGCTGGAGCGCGCTACCGGAGTGGCCGCAGATGTTGTTGCGCGCGTTGATGTTTCGTCTCGCGGTCCACGCATTGCATCCGCGGTCGACGGCGGAAGCCTTCCCGGGCCTGGCCCGCACCGCGGCGCTGGTCCGGTTGGTGCTCTGAACCCCTAAGTCCCGGAGGGGAACTCGTAGCGCACCTCTTGCAATGGAATCTTGCCGTCGACGGCGAGAATCCCCTCGGCGCGCAGCAGTTCCAGCTGCCGGGTGGTCAAATGTCGCGCAGGGCGCCCCGATGCCGTGATCACGCGGTGCCAGGGCAGGTCGGAAGAGTCGACCCGCATGATCCATCCGACGATGCGGGGACTGGAAAGCCCTGCGACCGCAGCGATGTCGCCGTAGGTGGCCACCCTGCCGGACGGGATGGACGCGACCAGCGAGCGCACCCGCTCGACTTGCTCGTCGGTCACCTGCGCCACGATCAGCGGCCCTCCAGCTGTGCGCGTGCCAGCGCTGCCACTTCCGTGTGCTTGGCGTAGGGCACCATGTGGTTGCACTCGAAATCGAGCAACCGAAAATCGGATCCCAAGCGTCGTCGAAGCCCCGCGATGAGTCGGTCGGTGACGTAGGGCGGTGTGGTCCACATCGCCCGCACCAGCGTCGTCGCCGTTCCCGCCGGCGGTAACACGATGTCGCGGGCCAACTCGCTCCAATAGGACATCATCGCCGGCAAGCTGACGCGCCACCCGTACCGTCCGCTCGGCAGCTCGACCAGGTGCTCGTCGAGCTCGGCGTCGAGCAGGGCGGCATCCACATCCGACCACGAGCCCGTCGTCTTTTCCATGCGGGCTTCGGCGGCGTCGGGATAGTCGGGCGAGGACAGCATGGCGTCGGCGATCTCCCGCATCCAGCTTCCGTCCAGGCCGACCGCCGGATCGAGCAGCAGCAGGCCCGCCACCTGGTCGGGCCGGGCCGCGGCCAGATGCATGGCCAGCGCGCCGCCGAACGAGTGCCCGACCACCAGCACCGGCGCCCCTCCTTTGGAGGCCTCGGCGTCGAGCAGCGCGGCGAACGCCGAGACGTTGGCCTCGATGTTCCACGGCGCCGCCCACGACGATCTGCCGTGCCCGAGCAGATCAGGTGCCGCGACGGCGATTTCGGGCAGCGCGTCGGCCAGTTTCTGCCAGCGCTGCCCGTGGCCGGTCAGCCCATGCAGGGCGAGCATCCGCACCGGGCCGGCGGGGCCATAGCGGTGCACGTGCAGGTCGCCGGTCACGCGTCGATCGGTCACGCGTCGATCGGTCACGCGTCGATCGGTCACGCGTCGATCGGTCACGCGTCGATGATGCCAGGCCGGACCGTCGCCGTCCGCGGGCCGGCCGACTTGTCAGACCCTCGTGGTCTCATGCCGCTATGTCGTTCACGTCGGGGTCATTCGCCTGGGACGCCGACGCGGGTGCCGTGCTGGCGCCGGGCGTCCGCGGCGTGATCCGCGTCCTGGGCGGGCCCGGCACCGGCAAGAGCAGCCTGCTCGTCGATGCGGCGGCCGCTCGGATCGGCGCCGGTGCCGATCCGGAATCGGTTCTGCTGCTTACCGGTTCCGGCCGGCTGGGAATGCGGGAGCGCAGCACCTTGACGAGGGCGCTGCTGCGGTCGCACACCGCCAGCGCGCGTCGCGCGGCGGTTCGCGAGCCCATGGTCCGCACCGTGCACAGCTACGCCTACGCGGTGCTGCGCCGGGCCGCCGATCGCGCCGGCGACGCGCCGCCCCGCCTGGTCACCAGCGCCGAACAGGATGCCATCATTCGCGAACTGCTCGCCGGCGACCTCGACGACGGCCCTGCCGCCGCGGTCGCCTGGCCGGCGCACCTGCGGCCGGCGCTGCGCACCGCCGGCTTTGCCGCCGAATTGCGAAACCTGTTGGCGCGCTGCGCCGAACGCGGTGTGGACGCACAGGAGCTGCAGCGGCTGGGCCGTCGGTGCCGGCGTCCGGAGTGGATCGCCGCCGGCCAGTTCGCGCAGCAATACGAGCAGGTGATGTTGCTGCGGGCGGCGGTCGGGACGGCGGCGCCGCAGGCGACGACGCCGGCGCTGGGCGCGGCCGAACTCGTGGGTGCGGCGCTGGAGGCGTTCGCGGTCGATCCCGAGCTGCTGGCCGCCGAGCGGGCCCGGCTGCGGGTGCTGTTGGTCGACGACGCCCAGCAGCTCGACCCGCAGGCGGCCCGGCTGGTTCGGGTGCTGGCGGCGGGAACCGAGCTGACGCTGGTCGCGGGCGATCCCAACCAGGCGGTGTTCGGCTTCCGCGGCGGTGAACCGGCGGGGCTCCTCGACGGCGACACGCCGTCGGTGACGCTGACCGCATCGCATCGGTGCGCTCCCGCGGTGGCGCGCGCCGTCAGCGGCATCGCGCGCCGGCTGCCGGGCAGCACCGGCGGCAGGCAGATCGACGGCACGGGGCCCGACGACGGCACGGTCGCGGTGCGCCTGGCGGCGTCGGCGCATGCGGAGGCCGCGATGATCGCCGACGCGCTCCGGCGCGCGCACCTCGTCGACGGCGTGCCGTGGTCGCAGATGGCGGTCATCGTCCGGTCTGTGCCCCGGGTCGGTGCGCGGTTGCAGCGTTCCCTGGCCGCCGCCGGGGTCCCCGTGGCGGTGCCGGCGGTCGGCGGGCCGTTGTCCGAGGAGCCGGCGGCCCGGGCGCTGTTGACGGTGTTGGCCGCGACCGTCGACGGGCTCGACGGCGACCGGGCGCTGGCGTTGCTGACCGGGCCCATCGGCCGCGTCGACCCGGTCTCGCTGCGGCAGCTGCGCCGAGCGCTGCAGCGCCAATCCGACTGCGCTGCAAGGAATTGCGGCGACCTGGTGGCGGACGCGCTGCGCGGCGATGCGCAGCCTTCGGGGGTGCACGCCCGCCCGCTGCGACGGGTGCGCGCCGTGCTGGACGCGGCCGCCCGCTGCCACCGCGACGGTCAAGATCCGCGCTTCACCCTGTGGGCGGCGTGGCACCGGTCCGGTCTGCAACGCCGCTGGCTCGCGGCCAGCGAGCGCGGCGGTCCCGCCGGGGCCCAGGCCACCAGCGACCTGGAGGCGGTCACGGCGTTGTTCGACGTCACCGATCAATACGTGTCCCGCACGTCCGGCGCGTCGTTGCGCGGACTGCTCGAGCATGTCGCGGCGCTACAGCTGCCGGGCGCCAACCCCGAGCCGTCGTCGACTGCGGAACAGGTCAGGGTGCTCAGCGCACACGCCGCGCTCGGCCATGAGTGGGATCAGGTCGTCATCGCCGGCCTGCAGGATGGGTTGTGGCCCAACACGATTCCGCGCGGCGGGGTGCTGGGCACCCAACGGCTGCTCGACGCGCTGGACGGCATCACCGAGGACGCCTCGGTCACCGCGCCACTGCTGGCCGAGGAACGCCGGCTGCTGCTCGCCGCGATGGGCCGGGCTCGGCGGGCGCTGTTGGTGACCGCCGTGGACGGCGACGCCGGCGGGGCAGACGACGCGGCGCTACCTTCGGCGTTCTTCTTCGAGATCGCACAGTGGGCCACCGATGATCCCGTTGCGGCGCAGCCGATTTCATCGCCGCGGGTGTTGTCGGCGGCCGCGCTGGTGGGCCGATTGCGCGGCGTCGTGTGTGCACCCGACGGCGCCGTGGACGAGGAGGCTCGCGATTGTGCGGCAACGCAATTGGCCCGGCTCGCCAAGGCCGGTGTGCCGGGCGCCGACCCGGCGCACTGGCAGGGCCTGACCGCGGTCAGCACCGCCGACCCCCTTCGCGGGCCTGACGAGCCCGTCACGTTGACGCCCTCGACGCTGCAGACCCTCACCGACTGCCCGCTGCGCTGGCTCGCCGAACGCCACGGCGGCACCAACCCCCGCGACCTGCGGTCCACCATCGGGTCGGTGCTGCACGCGCTGATCGCCGAGCCAGGCAAAAGCGAAGCGCGACTACTGGCCGAGCTGGACCGGGCGTGGGAGCAGCTGCCCTTCGACGCCCCCTGGCATTCGGCCAACGAGCTGGCCCGGTACCGCGGCATGATCCGGGCGTTCGTCGAGTGGCGGTCGCAGACCCGAGCCGAACTGAGCGAGGTCGGCGTGGAGGTCGATGTCGACGGAGCCCTTCCGGCGCGCGACGGCGGCGGCGAAGTCCGGCTGCGCGGCCGGGTCGACAGGCTGGAGCGCGACGGCGCCGGCCGGCTGGTGATCGTCGACGTCAAGACCGGTAAAACCCCGGTCAGCAAGGACGACGCGCAGCAACACGCCCAGCTGGCCATGTACCAGCTGGCGGTGGCCGAGGGCATGATCGGCGCCGCCGGCAGCGAACCCGGTGGTGCGCGGCTGGTTTACATCGGCAAGACCGGGGCGGGCGGTGCCGTCGAACGCGAGCAGGATCCGCTGACCCCGGCCGCCCGCGACGAATGGCGCGACCTCGTCCGCACGGCGGCCGACGCGACCGCCGGGCCGCAATTCATCGCCCGGCGCAACAACGGGTGCACGCACTGCCCGATACGGCCGTGCTGCCCGGCCCACGCCGACGGGTCGACGTTGTGAACGCGCGGTATAGCCCGGACGAATTGGCCTGTGCGCTAGGGCTTTTCCCGCCGACCGCCGAGCAGGCCGCGGTGATCGCCGCCCCGCCGGGCCCGTTGGTCGTCATCGCCGGAGCGGGCGCCGGGAAGACCGAGACGATGGCCGCGCGCGTGGTATGGCTGGTCGCCAACGGTTACGCCGAACCCGGCCAGGTGCTGGGGCTGACCTTCACCCGCAAGGCGGCCGGCCAGCTGCTGCGACGAGTCCGCTCCCGGCTGGCCCGGTTGGCCGGCATCGGCCTGGGCCCGACCGGCCCCACCAACCCGGCGGCCGTCGAACCGGCGGGCAGCCCGATCGTCGGCACCTACCACGCTTTCGCCGGCTCCATGCTGCGCGAGTACGGCCTGCTGTTACCCATCGAGCCCGACACGCGGTTGCTCAGCGAAACCGAGCTCTGGCAGCTGGCCTTCGACGTGGTCAACCGCTATCGGGGCGAGTTGCACACCGACAAGACCCCGGCCGCGGTCACGGCGATGGTGCTGCGGCTGTGGGGTCAGCTGACCGAACACCTGGTGCACACCGACCAGCTGCGCGACACCCACGTGGAGCTGGAGCGCCTGGTCCACACCCTGCCGGCGGGCCCCTACCAGCGCGAGTCCGGTCCCAGCCAATGGCTGCTGCGGCTGCTGGCCACCCAGACCGAGCGCGCCGAACTGGTGCCATTGCTCGACGCGCTGGCCGAGCGCATGCGCGGCGGGAAGGTCATGGACTTCGGCATGCAGATGGCCTCGGCGGCGCGGCTTGCGGCGAACTTCCCCCAGGTCGGCCGAGACCTGAGGAACCGTTACCGGGTCGTCCTGCTCGACGAGTACCAGGACACCGGCCACGCCCAGCGGGTAGCGCTGTCCGCGTTATTCGGCGGAGGCCGTGACGACGGGTTGGCGCTGACGGCCGTCGGCGATCCGATCCAGTCGATCTACGGGTGGCGCGGCGCGTCGGCAACCAACCTGCCGCGGTTCACCACCGACTTCCCCCACGCCGACGGCACCCCCGCTCCAGTCCTGGAGCTGCGTACCAGCTGGCGCAACCCGCCGCGCGCCCTGCAGCTCGCCAACGCCATCTCGGCGGAGGCGCGGCGGCGGTCGGTCGCCGTGCACGCGCTGCGCCCACGCCCTGAAGCATTGCCCGGCACGGTCGCGTGCGCGCTGCTTCCCGACGCGCGGGCCGAGCGCGAGTGGATCGCCGACCACGTGCACCGGCATTACCAGCGGGCCCACGCCGAGGGCGTCAGCCCCCCGACCGCCGCGGTGCTGGTGCGCCGCAACGCCGATGCCGCACCCGTTGCCGACGCCCTGCGCGCCCGCGGCATCCCCGTCGAGGTCGTCGGGCTCGCCGGCCTGCTGTCGGTGCCCGAGGTCGCCGACGTCGTCGCGATGCTGCGGCTGGTTGCCGACCCGACCGCGGGGGCGGCGGCGATGCGCGTACTGACCGGCCCGCGATGGCGCCTCGGTGGGCGGGACGTTGCCGCCCTGTGGCGGCGCGCGCTGGCCCTCGCGGCGGGACCGCGCCCCGACGACGCGCCCTCGGCAGAGTCGATCGCGAGGGCGGCGGGTCCGGACGCCGACACCGCGTGTCTGGCCGACGCGATCGGCGATCCCGGGCCGGCCGGGTCGTATTCGGTTGCGGGATATCAACGGATCACCGCGCTGGCCGCCGAGCTGAGCGCCCTGCGCGCCCACCTCGGCCATTCGCTGCCCGACCTGGTCGCCGAGGTCCGGCGGGTGCTCGGCGTCGACTGCGAAGCCCGGGCCGCCGCAGGGGTCGGCGCCGGCTGGGCCGGCGCCGAACAGCTCGACGCCTTCGCCGACGTGGTCGCCGGCTATGCCGAACGAACCCGCACCGCCGCGGCGGCCGACGCGACGGCGGCGGCGTCGGTCGCCGGCCTGCTGGCCTACCTGGACGCGGCCGAGGTGGTCGAAAACGGCCTGGCCCCCGCGGCATTGACGGCCGCCCGGGACCGCGTCCAGGTGCTCACGGTGCATTCCGCGAAGGGTTTGGAGTGGCAACTGGTGGCGGTCGCGCACCTGTCGGGCGGAACGTTTCCGTCGACCGCGTCGCGCAGCAGCTGGCTCACCGACGCCGCGGAGCTGCCGCCGCTGCTGCGCGGCGATCGCGCAGCAGCGGGCGCACTGGGCATCCCGGTGCTCGACACCTCGGACGTCACCAACCGAAAGCAGCTGTCGGACAAGATCTCCCAGCATCGCCGCCAACTCGAGCAGAGGCGCGTCGACGAGGAACGCCGATTGCTGTACGTGGGCATCACCCGGGCCGCGGACACCCTGTTGGTGTCCGGCCACCACTGGGGTCCCACCGGGATGAAACCCCGGGGCCCGTCGGATTTCCTGTGCGAAATCAAGGACATCATCGATCGTTCCACCGCGGCCGGCGAGCCGTGCGGGGTGGTGGAACACTGGGCGCCGGCGCCGCCCGAGGGTGAGCGAAACCCGCTGCGCGACAACGTCGTCGAAGCGATCTGGCCCGCGGATCCGCTGGCCTCGCGGCGCGGTGACGTCGAACGCGGCGTCGCGCGGGTGGCCGAGGCCATGTCGGCCGGTGCGCTCGCGGCCGATGCCGACGTCGACGGCTGGGCCGCCGACGTCGACGCGTTGCTGGCCGAGCGCGCCCGCTCGGCGCGCCCGCTCGCCCGCACCCTGCCCAGTCAGCTGTCGGTCAGCGGTTTGGTGGACCTGGCGCGCGACCCGCAGGGCGCGGCGCAGCGGCTGGTGCATCGGCTGCCCGTGCGGCCCGACCCACATGCCTTGCTGGGCAATGCCTTTCATGCCTGGGTGCAGCAGTTCTATGGCGCCGAGCGGCTGTTCGACCTCGCCGACCTGCCCGGCGCGGCCGACTCGGACGTCGGGGACACCCAGGAGCTGGCGGCGTTGCAGGCGGCGTTCACCAGCTCGCGGTGGGCCGCCCGCACACCGGTTGCCGTCGAGGTGCCGTTCGAGATGCCGATCGGCGAGACCGTGGTGCGCGGCCGCATCGACGCCGTGTTCGCCGACCCCGACGGCGGAGTCACGGTGGTGGACTGGAAGACCGGGCAGCCGCCGCGCGGGCCGGAAGCCCTACGGCAGGCCGCCGTCCAGCTCGCCGTCTACCGTCTGGCCTGGGCCGCGTTGTCGGGATGCCCGGAATCGTCGGTGCGCACCGCCTTCTACTACGTGCGCACGGGCGTCACCGTCGTTCCCGATGAACTGCCCGAGCCCGCCGAGCTGGCCGGGCTGCTACTGACCGGCTGACGTGGTTACATTTGAGGCGTGTATCAGGCCTGCGGGTGGGGTTGAGGGTGGGGTTAATCCGATTGACGGACCGCCGTGCAAAAGGGTAGGTCGCAGCAACTGAGGGGGCTCGACGAGACGCTGACCGCCCAGCCCGGTCATCTGCTGGTCGGCGTGTTGCGCATCCCCGAAGAGCACGGCAGTCCCGTGCGAGTCATCGCGCGACGGGTGGGCATCGCGCTGGTGGTGTTGTTCGGCGCGGCCGTCATTGTCTACCTGGATCGCACCGGCTACCGCGACGTGCGCGGCGAGCCGCCGACATTCGCCGACTGCGTCTACTTCGCGGCAGTGTCGCTGTCGACGACCGGGTACGGCGACATCACTCCCTACACCGAGGCCGCGCGTCTGGTTCACACCGTGATCTTCACGCCGCTGCGGATCGCGTTTTTGGCCGTGCTGGTCGGCACGACGCTCGAGGTGCTCTCCGAGCGGTCCCGGCAGGCGTGGAAGATTCAGCGTTGGAGGAACAAAGTGCGCAACCACACCATCGTGATCGGCTATGGCACGAAGGGGAAAACCGCTGTCGCCGCGATGATTAGCGACGAGGAGGCCCAGGGTGAGGTCGTCGTCGTCGATCCCGATCGCAGCGCCCTCGAGCACGCCGCGACCGCCGGGCTGGTCACCGTGCACGGTGACGCGACCAAATCCGATGTGCTGCGGCTAGCCGGGGCCCAACACGCGTCGTCGATCATCGTTGCCACCGGCCGCGACGATACTGCCGTGCTGGTGACCTTGACGGCGCGGGAGATCGCGCCCAAGGCCAAGATCGTGGCTTCCATTCGGGAGGCCGAGAATTCACACCTACTGCGGCAATCGGGCGCGGACTCGGTGGTGGTCTCCTCGGAGACCGCCGGCCGGCTGCTCGGGATCGCCACCACCACACCGAGCGTCGTGGAGATGATCGAGGATCTGCTGACCCCGGACGCCGGGATGGTCATCGCCGAACGCGAGGTGGAGCAGACCGAAGTCGGCGGATCGCCACGGCATCTGCGCGACATCGTGCTCGGCGTGGTGCGCGACGGCCACCTGTTGCGGGTCGGCGCCCCTGAGGCGGACGCCATCGAGGCCACCGACCGGTTGCTCTACATCCGCGACGTGGGACGTTAGCGGCGGCTCGCCGCCATCAGGCTCGGCAGGAGACTAAGTGGAGTTCCAGCTGCGGGACGTTCCGGTGCTCTCGCGCGTCGGCGCGGACCGCGCCGACCAGTTGCGCACCGATGTCGATGCGGCCACCGCGGGGTGGGCAGACGCGGCGCTGCTGCGGGTGGATTCGCGCAACCAGGTGCTTGTCGCCAACGGCCGGGTGGTGCTGGGCGCCGCGGCGGAGCTCGGCGACAAGCCCCCGGTTGACGCGGTGTTTCTGGGCCGCATCGAGGGCGGCCGGCACGTCTGGGCGATCCGGGGTGCTCTGCAAGCGCCGGACGATCCCGGCGTGCAAGCCGAGGTGGTGAACCTGCGCAGTCTCGGCCCCATCTTCGACGACACCAGCAGCCAACTGGTGTCGTCGGCCATCGCGCTGCTGAATTGGCATGACAGCGCCCGGTTTAGCGCGGTGGACGGCTCGCCCACCAAGTCGTCACGAGGGGGCTGGTCACGCGTCAACCCGGTCACCGGTCACGAGGAGTTCCCGCGCATCGATCCGGCGGTGATCTGTCTGGTCCACGACGGCGGTGACCGCGCGGTGCTCGCCCGCCAGGCGGTGTGGCCCGAGCGGATGTTCTCGCTGCTGGCCGGATTCGTCGAGGCGGGTGAGTCTTTCGAGACCTGCGTCGCCCGGGAGATCCGCGAGGAAATCGGCCTGCACGTGCGCGATGTGCGTTACCTGGGCAGCCAGCCGTGGCCGTTTCCCCGTTCGCTCATGGTCGGATTCCATGCCGTGGCCGATCCTGGCCAGGACTTCTCGTTCAACGACGGCGAGATCGCCGAGGCGGCATGGTTCACCCGCGACGAAGTGCGCGCCGCGCTCGCGGCCGGCGACTGGAGTAGCGCCCCTTCAGATGCTGGGGAATCGAAACTGCTTCTGCCCGGGTCGATTTCGATCGCCCGCGTGATCATCGAATCCTGGGCGGAAGCCGCTGACTAGGCGGGTTGAGCGTTAGCCTACTTCGGCCAACTTCGCTTTCACCTCGGCGGCGCTCGGGTTCGTCAGCGTCGACCCGTCGGCGAACTTCACCGTCGGCACCGTGCGGTTACCGCCGTTGACCGAGCTGACGAATTCCGCGGCCGCCGGATTCTCTTCGATATCGATCGCGTCGTAGGGGATCCCGTCGGACTTGAGCACCGTCATGAGCCGGTGACAGAAGCCGCACCATGACGTGGTGTAGACGGTAATCGCCGCATTGGTCATAGCCCGTTAACGTAGCGAGCCGGTGATGCATTCCGCACGGCGGCCCAATTCACGCGTGGCGCTGCACCCGATTTGTCGGCCATCGCTGCCAGTATGGTGGCCATGCCAATGGTCCCACTGCCGACCATGACCGATCCGTTGACCGCCGGACTCGACGACGAGCAGCGCGAAGCCGTGCTGGCCCCGCGCGGACCGGTCTGTGTGCTCGCGGGGGCCGGAACAGGCAAGACCCGCACCATCACGCACCGCATCGCCCAGCTCGTCGCGAGTGGCCATGTCGCCGCCGGGCAGGTGCTGGCGGTCACCTTCACCCAGCGGGCGGCGGGGGAGATGCGGTCGCGGTTGCGCACGCTCGACGCCGCCACGCAGAGCGGCTGCGGTGTTGCAGCCGTGCGGGCCCTGACCTTTCACGCCGCCGCGCATCGCCAGCTGCGGTATTTCTGGCCCCGCGTGGTCGGCGGCACTGGCTGGCAGCTGCTGGACAGCAAGTTCGCCGTCGTGGCCCGGGCGGCCAGTCGCTGCAGGCTCAACGTCAGCACCGACGACGTGCGCGACCTGGCCGGTGAGATCGAGTGGGCCAAGGCGTCACTGATCGGCCCCGAGGAGTACGCCGCCGCGGTGGCCGCCGCGGGCCGCGACATCCCGCTGGATGCCGCGCAGGTCGCGGCCGTCTACTCCGCATACGAGGCGCTCAAGACCCGCGACGAAGCGGTGACCCTGCTCGACTTCGACGACCTGCTGCTGCACACCGCGGCCGCGATCGAAAACGACGCCGCGGTGGCCGACGAGTTCCGGGATCGCTACCGCTGCTTCGTGGTCGACGAATACCAGGACGTCACGCCGTTGCAGCAGCGGGTGCTTTCGGCGTGGCTGGGCGACCGCGACGACCTGACCGTGGTCGGCGACGCCAACCAGACCATCTACTCGTTCACCGGGGCCTCGCCGCGCTTCCTGCTCGACTTCTCGCGACGGTTTCCCGACGCGACGGTCGTGCGGCTCGAGCGCGACTACCGGTCCACCCCGCAGGTGGTGTCGCTGGCCAACCAGGTGATCGCCGCGGCCCGCGGCCGGGTCGCCGGCAGCAAGCTGCAGTTGTCCGGCCAGCGGGCCCCGGGCCCGGCGCCGTCGTTTCACGAACATCCCGACGAAACGGCCGAGGCCACCGCGGTGGCGGCATCGATCACCAGGCTGATCGAATCCGGCACCGCACCAGCCGAAATCGCGGTGCTCTACCGGGTCAACGCGCAGTCGGAGGTGTACGAGGAGGCGTTGACCGAAGCCGGCATCGCGTATCAGGTTCGCGGCGGCGAGGGATTTTTCAACCGCCAGGAGATCAAGCAGGCGCTGCTGGCCCTGCAGCGCGCGGTCGACCGCGGCTCTGAACATAGCGAAGACGGACCGCTGCCCGACGTGGTGCGCGCCATCCTGGAGCCGCTGGGCCTGACGGCGCAGGCCCCGGTGGGAACGCGCGCCAGGGACCGCTGGGAGGCCCTGACCGCGCTGGCCGCGCTGGTGGACGACGAAGTGGCGCACAATCCGCAGCTGGAATTTCCCGCTCTGCTGGCCGAGCTGCGGATGCGGGCCGACGCCCGGCACCCACCGGTGGTGCAGGGCGTCACGCTGGCCTCACTGCACGCCGCCAAGGGACTCGAATGGGATGCGGTCTTCCTCGTCGGGCTTGCCGACGGCACGCTGCCCATCTCGCACGCGCTGGCGCACGGCGCCGAGAGTGAACCCGTGGAGGAGGAGCGTCGCCTGCTCTACGTCGGAATCACCAGGGCCCGAATGCATTTGGCGCTCAGCTGGGCGCTAGCGCGGAACCCGGGCGGACGCCAGAGCCGCAAGCCGTCGCGGTTCCTCAACGGGATCGCACCGCAGGCGCGGCCCGATCCCGCGCCGAGCAGATCCCGGCGCAACAAGGGCGTCGCCACCCGCTGCCGGATCTGCAACAACGACCTCACCACCCCGGCGGCCGTCATGCTGCGCCGCTGCGAGACGTGTGCGGCCGACATCGACGAGGAACTGCTGCTGCAACTCAAGGCCTGGCGGCTGGACCTCGCGCGGGAACAGAAGGTGCCCCCGTACATCGTCTTCAGCGACAACACACTGATCGCGATCGCCGAGGCGCTGCCCGCCGATGAGGCGGCCTTGGTCGCGATCCCGGGCATCGGCGCACGCAAGCTCGAGCAGTACGGGCCGGACGTGCTGGAGTTGGTGCGCGCCCGCGGCTAAAACGCGCAGGTCAGAAAATCTGTTGTCATCGCCGTCGGCTAGCATTTACCCTCGAAACACGCATTCTGCTGCTGGCTGAAGGCTGGCAGGCGTCCAGGCGGGAGGAGGTGGCCACGATGATCCGCAACACGTTCGGTGTAGGCGTGGCCGGCGCGGCGCTGACCGCGGGGACCTCCCATGCCGCTCACACCGCTACCCCGGCGGCCGCGGTAAAGCATCGCGCCGCCGCCGCCGCCGCGACTGACGTGTCCGTGGATCGGGGTCATACGTAAGCGCAACGTAACCGACCCGATTTTCGCCGAATGGCCACGGACCCGAAGTCACAAGGATCCGTGGCCACACTTGTAGGGTCGACAGCCTCCCTACCTGGTCCGGATCAATCCCAGACATCCACCAGACCAGGAAGCAGGTGAGAAGGACATGTCGGCACTGACAGTCCCCAGACAGCCCCGGCCGGCGCTGCCGTGTCACGCCGGAGATCCCGACCTATGGTTCGCCGAGACCCCGGCCGACCTCGAGCGCGCCAAGATCCTGTGCGCGAGCTGCCCGATCCGGCGCCAGTGCTTGACCGCGGCGCTGGAACGGGCCGAACCCTGGGGCGTCTGGGGCGGGGAGATCTTCGAGCGGGGCTCGATCGTGAGCTACAAACGCCCGCGCGGACGTCCACGCAAAGACGTTGCCGCTTAAGTTGCCGCTTAATGGGAGTTAGACGACGGCCGCGTCGGGCTCGGCGAAACCCGGGACCAGTTCCTCCGAGAGCGCCTTGATCGGCACATGTGCATCCAGTTGGCAGAGGATCGCGGCCACCGACATGATCACCCGCATCGGAATCACGAGCTTGGGCGGTAGGTCCATCTGCCGGGCCGTCCTGATCTGCGACACCGACTTGTCCATCTCGATGGCGGTCATGCGCTGCAACCACTTTCGGGTGTAGTGGAACACCTCGACCTCGATGGGCTCGACGTATTGCCGCAGCATCTCGTCGATGTCGCGAACCGACACCTGCTGGCCCTTCTGGATGAACCCGGCCTTCTCCATCGTCGGCAACAGCAAGTCGTAGTTCTTGTCACGGGCCAACCGGATGGACATCCCAAGCTCGATCGGCAACCCGCCCGGCAGCGGCGCGACGGCGCCGAAGTCGATCACGCCCATCCGATCGTCGGGCAACAGCATGAAGTTGCCGGGGTGCGCGTCGCCGTGCAGCATCTGCAGCCGGCGCGGGGCGTCGAAGGTGAGCTCGAGCAGCCGGGTGCCGATCAGGTCGCGCTGCTCGGGGGTGCCGTGGCGGATGATCTCGGCCATCGGCACGCCCTGCATCCACTCCTGGACCACCACCTTGGGGGCGCTGGCCACGACATGGGGGATCGCGAAGTGCGGGTGGTTCTCGTAGGCCTTGGCGAACGCGCGTTGGTTGTCGGCTTCCAGCCGATAGTCGAGTTCCATCTCGGTGCGCTCGATCAGCTCGTCGACCACGCCCTGAACGTCGGCTCCCGGCGCGAGCTGCTTGACCACCCCGACCATCCGCTGCATCGTCTTGAGGTCGGCGCGCAGCGCCTCGTCGGCGCCCGGGTACTGGATCTTGACGGCCACGTCGCGGCCGTCGGACCACACCGCCTTGTGCACCTGGCCAATGCTGGCCGAGGCCACCGGCGTGTCGTCGAACGAACTGAACCGGTCGCGCCACTTGGTGCCGAGCTGCGCGTCGAGCACCCGGTGCACCTTGGCGGCGGGCAGCGGCGGGGCGTCCTTCTGCAGCTTCGTCAAGGCCTCTCGGTACGGCTCGCCGTACTCCTCCGGAATCGCAGCTTCCAGCACCGAGAGCGCCTGGCCCACCTTCATCGCCCCGCCCTTGAGCTCGCCGAGGACGGTGAACAATTGGTGGGCGGCCTTCTCCAGCAGCTCGGCCTGGACCTCGTCCTTCGACTTGCCGGTCAGGCGTTTACCGAACCCGAGCGCCGCCCGGCCGGCGAAGCCGACCGGGATGGTGGCCAGCTTTGCGTTGCGCGCAGCGCGGCCGCGTTTGATGTCTGACACACACCCATCATCCATGACGATTCGGGCCCCGCGGTGTTGATCTGGGTAACACCGGCGCAGCGGTTCGGGGAGCGGTCAGCACGAGCACAACGGATGCCGGGTCCACTGGCGCGCGACGATCGCGCCGGCATGCATATCGAACTCGAGCGTGGCGTTGAGCGCCTGGGGCGGCTCAAGGTCCAGCGCCGCCTGCCCGCGCACGGCCGCGATCACCCGGTTCACCTGGCTCAGCGCCAGTGCCGCGGTCGCCAGCAGCGTGGCCCGGTCCGCCACGCCAACGGTCTCCCGTAGCTGAGCCGCGATCACCGGCCATGCGGCGTCGCGGTCGCTGCGATGCAGATCGGCGCAGCCGAGGCAGCTGGTCACGCCGGGGATGACCAGTGGCCCGACCAGGCCGGTGCCGTCGCGCACCCGAACCGCGAGGTGCGGCACGCCCTGGAAGTGCAGGTCGCGCAGCATCCGTGGATCGGCGACCAGGTAGTCGGACAACACCACCAGGTCGACGGCGTCGGGCGACACGGTCGCGTGCGGCTGGCTGCTGTGCGCAATGCGGGCGCCCGAGCAACGCAGCGCCTCCACGAGCAGGTCCGACAGCGGGCCGCGACCGTGCACCCGGATCGACGCGGCACGGCCGCCGGACTGCCGGCGGCCGCGGGTCGCGACCCCAGCCCCGACCAACTGCGCGACGAGGTTGGTCAACCCATCGGCGTCCTTGAGCCCGCGGCCGGCGGCCTGACGCTGCAGCTCGGTGATCGGTATCGGCGATCGCATGGACCGCAGGAGGGCGGCCAATTCCGCCGCGGCCAGGCCGCTCGGCGGACGGACCAGTACGGCCCGGCGCGGGTCCCAGCCGACCTGAACTGACCCATCGGGTCGCAGCAGCACCGGCATCGCCGGGTCCAACGCGTACAGGGGAGGCGCGGCCCGCGGCATGAGTTCAGACTGTGCCACGCCGGGGGCGAACGCCCCGCTCAGTTATCCACAGAACCGCCGGGCCCTGGCTTCCGCCTCAAGCAGCTCGCAGCCGGATCGCTCGCGTCCGCGCTTCGACGGCCACGGCGGCGGCTTCGGCGGCTTCTGCTCGCGCCCGCGCCTCGGCGTTCAGCGCGGCGGCTTCGGCGGCTTCTGCTCGCGCCCGCGCTTCGGCGGCCACGGCGGCGGCTTCGGCGGCTTCTGCTCGCGCCCGCGCCCGCGTCCGCGCTTCGGCGGTCAGAGCCGCGGCTTCGGCGGCTTGCGCTCGGGCCCGGGCTTCCGCGTTCAGCGCGGCGGCTTCGGCGGCTTGCGCTCGGGCGCGGGCTTCGGCGGCCAGAGCTTCGGCTTCGGCGGCTTCTGCTCGGGCCCGGGCTTCGGCGGCCAGGGCGGCGGCTTCGGCGGCTTCCGCTCGGGCCCGGGCTTCGGCGGCCACAGCGGCGGCTTCGGCGGCCTCTGCTCGCCCCCGCGCCCGCGCTCGCGCTTCGGCGGTCAGGGCTTCGGCCTCGGCGGCTAGTGCTCGCGCCCGCGTTTCAGCCGTCAGGGCTTCGGCTTCGGCGGCTTCTGCTCGTGCCCGCGCTTCGGCCTTCAGAGCCTCAGCGTTCAGGGCCTCGGCTTCGGCGGCTTCTGCTCGTGCCCGCGCTTCGGCGGTCAGAGCTTCGGCGGTCAGAGCTTCGGCTTCGGCGGTCACAGCCTTGGCTTCGGCGGCTATAGCTTCGGCTTCGGCGGACACGGCTTTGGCTCCGGCGGTGACAGCTTTGGCTTCGGCGGCTTGGGCTCGTGCCCGTGCTTCGGCGGCCAGAGTTTTGGCTTCCTTGGCCAGAGTTTTGGCTTCGGCGGCTTGGGCCTGCGTCCGCGCCTCGGCTTCCAACTCCGCTCGCGCCAGCTTTCGCTGGGCCCCTTTGTACAAATCCATCACGACGAAAGCCATGCCGGCCAGCACGGTCAGCGCCAGTGGCAGCACGAACACGAACAGAAATGGATGCCCGATCAATGCGCCTACGAGGAAAATCGCCATCGGCACCACGAGCGCCACGGCGACCCACGGATCGCGGTCCAGCCATCTAATCACCGCGCTCGGAGACCGCGTGATCCCTCTCCTTCGCGGAGGTACTGGCACAGCGTCGCCCGGCTCGATGGCAGCGTATGGGTCCGCGTGCTTGACCACCTTCAGAGCTTCCCACTAGCTGGCGGCGCTCGTCCAGCACCACATTCCGTGTCCCAGGGAGAGCATGGTCCCGCCCCGCTCGCGCGTCGGTCCGTGCGCCCGGCGGTAGCACTTCACATGTCGGCAGGGACGTCGGCAGGGACGTCCTAGGTAACGCCAATGCGGTACCAGCCGACTTAACGTCCATGATGCTGAGAAGGCTTATTTGGCTCCTTGTTACGGGCTTCTCCTTTGCGTTCATCATGACCGCCGCAGCGGGGCCAGTGGTGTCCGTCGTGGTGTGCACCGCCGTGTTGGTTTACGTGCTGGCGGTGGCACGCGGAGACGCCGCGCACCGTGCCGAGGTATCAGAAGCCGAGACAGCAGAAGCTCAGGCAGCCGAAGCCGAGGCATCGGCGGCCGATGCAGTCGCAGAAGCAGTCATTGTTGAAGCTGAGGCCGTAATAGCGGCGGCCCGACTACGCCTGCTCGGAGAGGCCGGTTCCTGACCCTAGCGGCCAGAACCGCCGCGCGGGTCGTCAGCGTCGGGGTCCTCGAGCTTGGCGATCGCCTCGTCGATGCCACTCGTGTCCCCGCCGATGACGCGGTCGATGAAGCCGGCCGGCTCGTCGAGATCCTCGCCACTGGGCAGCAGGTCCGGGTGCTGCCAGACGGCGTCGCGGCCGTCCACGCCGGCCGCCTGCGTCAGCCGCTCCCACAGCGCGGCGGCTTCGCGCAGCTTGCGGGGCCGCAACTCGAGGCCCACCAGCGTCGCGAACGTCTGCTCGGCCGGCCCGCCGCTGGCCCGGCGCCGGCGCAGCGTCTCGGCCAGTGCGGCCGCGCCCGGAATCCGGTCGCCCAGCGCGGCGGTCACCACGACGTGCACCCAGCCCTCGATCAGTGCGAGCAGCGTCTCGAGCCGTTCCAACGCCTGGGTCTGCGCCGGCGTCGCCTTGGGCTCGAATACGCCTTGGCCGAGCAGGTTTTCGATGGCCGCCGGGTCGGACAACGTCGCCGGATTGAAATCGCGCGCCAGCTCCTCGATCCCGGTCATGTCGATCTTCATGCCCATGGCATAGGCCTCCACGGCGCCCAGCAACTGGCTGGACAGCCACGGCACGTGGCTGAACAGCCGATGGTGTGCGGCCTCCCGTGCGGCCAGGTAGGTCAGAATCTCGCTGCGCGGTTGCTCCAGCCCCGCGGCGAACGATTCGACGGCATCGGGCAGGATCGCGGCGACCCCCTTGGGTCCCAGCGGCAGACCGATATCGGTCGACGTCAGCACCTCGCGGGACAATCGGCCCAACGCCTGCCCCAGCTGCGAACCGAACGCCATGCCGCCCATCTGCGACATCATCGCCAGCAGTGGGCCGGCCATGCTCTTGGCCTCCTCGGGCAGCGCGGACGCCCACACCGTCGAGATCTGCTGAGCCATCGGATCGCATAGCTGTTTCCAGATGTCGAGCGTGTTGTCCACCCAGTCGCTGGGCGTCCAGCCCACCGCCTTGGTGGTGCCCGCGGGCAGCGCGGTGACCCCGTCCAACCAGGTGTCGGCGAGGTGCACCGCGTCGGCGATCGCCGAGCTCGTCGTCGCCGGGATGGGCGCGACAAACCCGATCGAGCTTGTCGCCACGCGCCGGGCCAGCTCGTAGTTGACCGGACCCGCCGCTTCGCCGCCCTGCGTCATGGTGCCGGCGCTGGAGAACATCTGACCCAGCTGCGTGAAGATCTGACCCAGGTCACCCACGTTGAAATCGCCGCTCATGCCGAAGGCACCCAGCGGATTGGACGCACCGGGCTCGGGATCGTTCTTCCCGCGCTTCTCGGGGTCTGGGTCATCTCCAGAGGAGAAGCCGAAAGGCAGGTCAGCCATAACCTCAACGGTACTCACCGGTCGTAGGGAAAGCGCGGTCTGCGGTCATGCTTACAGCTGAACCCGCCGCGGCAGGGCCCCGATAGTGTAGCGGCGTGAACAGGCGGATTCTGACCTTGATGGTCGCGCTGGTGCCGATCGTGGTCTTCGGTGTGTTGCTCGCGGTGGTGACGGTGCCGTTCGTGTCGCTGGGTCCCGGCCCCACCTTCGACACGCTTGGTGAGGTCGACGGCAAGCAGGTGGTCGCGATCGAGGGCACGCAAACGCACCCGACGACCGGTCATCTCAACATGACGACGGTGTCCCAGCGTGACGACCTGACCCTGGGTGAAGCGCTGACCCTGTGGCTGTCGGGTCAGGAACAACTGATCCCGCGCGATCTCATCTATCCGCCTGGAAAGTCCCGGGAAGACGTGGACAAGGCCAACAACGCCGACTTCAAACAGTCCGAGGACAGCGCCGCCTACGCCGCCCTGGGATACCTCAAGTACGCGCCCGCGGTGACCGTCGCGACGGTCAACGATCCCGGTCCGTCGGCGGGCAAGCTGAAGGCCGGTGACGCCATCGACGCGGTCAACAACACCCCAGTCGCCAACGTCGAGCAATTCACGGGATTGATGAAGAACACCAAGCCCGGCCAGACGGTGACGATCGACTTCCGCCGCAAGAACGAGCCCGCCGGCGTAGCTCAGATCACGCTGGGCACAAACAAAGATCGTGACTACGGCTTCCTGGGTGTCGCGGTGCTCGACGCGCCGTGGGCGCCGTTTGTGGTGGATTTCAACCTCGCCAATGTGGGCGGGCCCTCCGCGGGACTGATGTTCAGCCTGGCTGTCGTCGACAAGCTCACCACCGGTGACTTGGCCGGGTCGACGTTCGTCGCCGGCACCGGCACCATCTCCGCCGACGGCAAGGTCGGCCAGATCGGTGGCATCACCCACAAGATGGTTGCCGCCCACGCGGCCGGCGCCACGGTCTTCCTGGTGCCCGCGAAGAACTGCTACGAGGCGAACTCGGACAATCCGTCCGGCCTGCGCCTGATCAAGGTCGAGACCCTCAACCAAGCGGTGGACGCGTTGCACGCGATCCAGACCGGGGGTCAGCCGCCGACCTGCTAGGCGAGCCCGGGATCGCACGTCGCGCAAATGCGTAGAGTTGTTGTCGCCACATCGAGTCGCCACATCGATCAGGGAGCGTAGCCAGTGGGGATGCGGCCCACCGCGAGAATGCCGAAGCTGACTCGGCGTAGCCGGATTCTGATCTTGATCGCACTGGGTGTGATCGTTTTGCTGCTCGCGGGTCCCCGAATGATCGACGCCTACGTCGACTGGCTGTGGTTCGGCGAGCTGGGCTACCGCTCGGTCTTCACCACCGTGCTGGTGACCCGCATCGTGGTGTTCCTGGTCGCCGGTCTGCTGGTCGGCGGCATCGTGTTCGCCGGGCTGGCGATCGCCTACCGGACCCGCCCGGTATTCGTCCCGAGCAACGACAACGATCCGGTGGCGCGGTACCGCACGGTCGTCATGTCGCGCCTGCGGCTGGTGGGCATCGGAATTCCGGCCGCGATCGGCCTGTTGGCCGGCATCATCGCGCAGAGCTACTGGGTGCGAATCCAGCTTTTCCTGCACGGCGGCAACTTCGGCGTCAGGGATCCGCAGTTCGGCAAGGACCTCGGCTTCTATGCGTTCGACCTGCCGTTCTACCGGCTCCTGCTCAGCTACATGTTCGTGGCCGTGTTCCTGGCGTTTGTAGCGAACCTGTTGGCGCACTACATCTTCGGCGGCATCCGACTGTCAGGTCGTACCGGCGCCCTGAGCCGCTCGGCGCGCATCCAGCTGGTCAGCCTGGTTGGGATGCTGGTGCTGCTCAAAGCCGTCGCCTACTGGCTGGATCGCTACGAGCTGCTGTCGCACACGCGTGGCGGCAAGCCGTTCACCGGGGCCGGGTACACCGATATCAATGCTGTACTGCCGGCCAAACTGATCCTGCTGGCGATCGCGCTCATTTGCGCCGCCGCGGTGTTCTCGGCGATTACCTTGCGGGACTTGCGGATTCCGGCGATCGGGCTGGTGTTGCTGCTGCTGTCGTCGTTGATCGTGGGCGCGGGCTGGCCGTTGATCGTCGAGCAGATAAGCGTGCGACCCAATGCCGCGCAAAAGGAAAGCGAATACATCAGCCGGAGCATCGCCGCGACGCGGCAAGCCTACGGGCTGACGTCCGACGTGGTGAGTTACCGCAACTACACCGGTGACGCCCAGGCCACCGCCCAGCAGGTCGCATCCGACCGCGCGACCACCTCGAACATCCGGCTCCTCGACCCCACCATCGTCAGCCCGGCATTCACCCAGTTCCAGCAGGGTAAGAACTTCTTCCACTTCCCGGACCAGCTGTCCATCGACCGCTACCTCGACCGCAACGGCGCCCTGCGCGACTTTGTCGTCGCGGCCCGGGAACTCAACCCGGACCGGCTGATCGACAACCAACGGGACTGGATCAACCGCCACACCGTCTACACGCACGGCAACGGATTCATCGCGTCGCCGGCCAATACCGTGCGCGGGATCGCCAACGACCCCAACCAAAATGGTGGCTATCCGGAATTTCTGGTCAACGTCGTCGGCGCCAACGGCAGCATCGTCTCCGACGGTCCGGCGCCCCTGGACCAGCCCCGCATCTACTACGGTCCCGTCATCTCCAACACGTCCGCCGACTACGCGATCGTCGGGCGCAACGGCAACGACCGCGAATACGACTACGAGACCAGCACCGAGACCAAGAACTACACCTACACCGGCCTGGGCGGAGTTCCCATCGGCAGCTGGATCTCCCGCAGCGTGTTCGCCGCCAAGTTCGCCGAGCGAAACTTCTTGTTCTCCAACGTGATTGGCTCCAACAGCAAGATCCTGTTCAACCGCGACCCGGCGCAGCGCGTCGAGGCGGTGGCGCCGTGGCTGACGACCGACAGCTCCGTTTACCCCGCGATCGTCAACAAGCGACTGGTGTGGATCATCGACGGCTACACCACATTGGACAACTACCCGTACTCCGAACTCACCTCGCTGTCGTCGGCGACGGCCGACTCCACCGAGGTGGCGTTCAACCGGCTGGCGCCCGACAAGCAGGTCTCCTACATCCGAAATTCGGTGAAGGCCACGGTCGACGCCTACGACGGCACCGTGACGCTGTATCAGCAAGACGAGCAGGACCCGGTGCTCAAGGCCTGGATGCGGGTGTTCCCGGGCACGGTCAAACCCAAGAGCGACATCACGCCCGAGCTCGCCGAGCACCTGCGCTATCCCGAAGACCTGTTCAAGGTGCAGCGGATGCTGCTGGCCAAATATCACGTGAACGACCCGGTGACGTTTTTCTCCACGTCGGACTTCTGGGACGTGCCGCTGGACCCCAACCCGACCGCCAGCAGCTATCAGCCGCCGTATTACATCGTCGCGAAAAACATTGGCAAGAACGACAATTCGTCCTCGTATCAGTTGATCAGCGCGATGAACCGGTTCAAGCGCGACTACCTGGCGGCCTACATCAGTGCCAGCTCCGATCCCGCGACGTACGGCAAGATCACCGTGCTGACCATCCCGGGGCAGGTCAACGGTCCCAAGCTGGCCAACAACGCGATCACCACCGACCCCGCGGTGTCCCAGGACCTGGGCGTGATCGGGCGCGACAACCAAAACCGGATCCGCTGGGGCAATCTGCTCACCCTTCCGGTCGGGCAGGGCGGGCTGCTCTACGTCGAACCCGTGTATGCCTCCCCGGGTGCCAGTGACGCCGCGTCGTCGTACCCGCGCCTGATCCGGGTGGCGATGATGTACAACGACAAGATCGGCTACGGCCCGACGGTGGGCGACGCGCTCACCGGCCTGTTCGGGCCCGGTGCGGGTGCGGCGGCGACGGGGATCCAACCCACCGAGGGCGGTGTGCCCCAGGCCCCGCCCGCGAGCCCGCCGCCGCCGGCCGGCGCTCCGACGACACCGGCGCCGCCGCCGGCGGCGGCAGTGGTGCCGCCCTCTCCCGACGGGTCGGTGACGTTGTCGCCGGCCAAGGCCGCCGCGCTACAGGACATCCAGGCGGCGATCGGCGCCGCGCGCGACGCGCAAAAGAAGGGCGATTTCGCCGCCTACGGCGCAGCGCTGCAGCGGCTCGACGACGCCATCAACAAGTACAACGCCACCAAGTAGCGTTCAGGCGTAGGCCGTCCGGAACCTGTCCCGATAGGCTTTCGGGCTGATGCCCAGGTGGCTCACGAAGACCCGTCGCAGCGTTTCGATGCTGCCGAAGCCCGCCATGCCCGCGGTCTCGGTGACGGACCGGCCGGATTCTAGTGCGTTGCGGGCGAAGTCGATTCGAACCAATTCGACGTAGCGTGCCGGACTCATCCCGAGCTCGGATTGAAACAGGCGGGTCAGCTGGCGGGTGCTCAGGGATGCAAGGGCGGCAAGGGATTTCACGCTGTGGTTCGCGGCCGGATCGGCCGCGACGGCATCGATCACCGCGCGCAGCGGCGACTGCGGCGGCGGATCGGCCTCCACCAGCACCGAGAATTGTGATTGGCCACCGGCGCGTTTGAGGTAGACGACCAGCCACCGGGCCACGTCGCGGACCAGCTCGGTCCCGTGATCCATTTCGACCAACGCCAGCGCCAGATCGATGCCCGACGAAATCCCGGCCGAGGTGAACACATCGCCGTCGCGCACGAAGATCGCGTCCGGCTCGACGGTGACGTCCCGAAAGGCCCGGGCCAACAACCGGGCATCGTGCCAGTGCGTGGTGGCGCGACGCCCGTTGAGCAGGCCCGCCTGCGCGAGGATGAACGACCCCGTGCAAATGGACGCCATCCGCCGGGTCCGGGCCGATAAAGATCTGATCGCCTCGATGAGCTCGGGGTCGATCGCCCGCCGGGGCAGGTTGTCGCTGCCGGCGACCAGGACGGTGTCGGCCGACTCGATCGACGAAAGGGCGTCCGTGACGCCCAACCGCGTGCCTATCGAGGTCGTGACGTCGCGCCCATCCACCGACGCGATCTTGAGCCGATAGTCGGCGCCGAACCGGTTGGCCTCGGCGAAGACCTCACCCGCGCCGGCGACGTCCAACATCGTCACGTCGTCGAAGACGACGATCACCACCACCCGCGAACCCGCTGCAGTCACGCAAGCCATTGTGTCGCTTTCTGTGGAGAGGACGGCCCAAACGCCCACGGTCGGGAAGACCGTGCCGCCGCAGACTAACTATCACGCGCACCCGAAGGAGAGGAGATCATGACCAGGTTGATCGACAGCATTGCCGGCATCCAAATCCCGGATTCGCCGCTGGTGCGCGAGGCCACCGACTTCATTCGCCACGCTGAGGATGACCTGCTGTTCAACCATTCGCGGCGGGTATTCCTCTTCGGCGCACTGCAGGGCCTGCGCCGCGGACTGCAACCGGACCTGGAGCTGCTCTACGTCGCAGCGATGTTTCACGACCTCGGCCTCACCGAGCGCTACCGCAGCTCCACCGTTCGCTTCGAGGTCGACGGCGCCAACGCTGCGCGGGACTTCCTGGTTGCCCATGGCGTCGACAAAGCCGACATCGGCAAGGTGTGGCTCGGCATCGCCCTGCACACCACGCCCGGCGTGCCCGAGTTTCTGGCTCCCGAAGTCGCCCTGCTGCAGGCCGGCGTGGAAGTCGACGTGGTCGGCGTCGGGCGCGAGCAGTTGTCGCCCGACGCGCTGGCCGCGGTGACGGCCGCTCACCCGCGCCCACGGTTCAAACAGCGCATCCTGGCGGCGTTCAACGACGGCATGAAGCATCGACCGGAAAGCACCTTCGGAACGATGAACGACGACGTGCTGGCGCACTTCGATCCCGCCTTCAGGCGCGTCGACTTCGTCGACAACATCCTCAACAACAGCTGGCCCGAATAGCGGAAGGGAGCGGACAAATGGATATTCATGAAGCGCTGTACACCACCCGGATGATGCGGCGGTTGCGGCCGGACCCGATACCGCTGGACGTGCAGGCCCGCATCCTCGATGCGGCCGTGCGCGCCCCCAACGGGGGCAACACCCAGCGCTGGCACTTCCTGGCTGTCGACGATCCGGAACTCAAGCGCGAGTTCGCCCAGCTGTTCCGCGAGGCTCGCGAACTCGAGTACGAGAAGTTCGTGACGGGAACGGGACCGATGGTGGCGCCGGGGCCCGGCGCCGACCCGGACGCTCACGCCGAGACAATGCGCCGCATCAAAGGCTCGGGCGATTACCTGGCCGACCATTTCGAAGAAGTTCCCTTGCTGCTCTTCGTCTTCGCGATCGACGACCTCGGCGGCGCCAACATCTACCCGGCGATCTGGAGCATCTTGCTTGCCGCCCGTGCCGAGGGCGTCGGCGGCGTCATGACGATGGTGCTCCACAATTTCGAGGACCGGGTGAATGAGTTGCTGGGCGTGCCCGTCGAGGAAGGCTGGAAGATGTCGGCCATGCTGACACTCGGCTACCCGCGGGGCAAATGGGGTGTGGCGGCCAATCGGCGTCCCGTGCACGAGGTTTCATCCCGAAACAGCTGGGGCAAGCCGTTCGGTATCGAAGTGCCGCAGCCTCTGTGGCCGCCTCGAAGCGAGATGAGTACGCGGGCCGAATAGCGGCCTAAGCCTTGCGGCGCAACGGTATTCGGAGGAGGGTGGATCAGATGAGCGAGCCGAACGAAATCGGGGTCACCGTGGTGCGGCCGGGGGAGGGCGAGCACGTCACCCTTCCGGGGTTCGGCGCGGTGTTCAAGTTGTCGGGCAAGACCAATGGGGGCGAGGTGTCCATCGTCGAGCATCCGTTCGAGGTCGGCTTGCTCACCGCGGCCCATCGCCACACACGCGAGGATGAGCATTCGATCGTGCTGGCGGGCGAGATCGGCTTCCGTTCGGACGACAGCGAAGTGGTCCTGGGCCCGGGTGGCTACATCACCAAGCCGCGGGGGCAGATGCATGCCATGTGGAACGCGGGCAGCGAGCCGGGGCGCATCGTCGAGATCATCACGCCCGGCGGATTCGAGAACTACTTTCGCGAGCTCGGTGAGTTGCTTGTCGACCACGCGAACGGCTCGGGCGGCACGTCGCTTCACGAGCTGCCTGAGTTCGCGGAACTGGCTGAGAAGTACGGGCTGACCTACGGCGACCCGGAATGGATGGACGACATCGCCCGCCGCTACGGGCTCAACCCGCCGTCGCACTGACCCGCGATTTGGAGGCCTCGCCGGGCGTTCGGTAACCTGGCATTTACCGACGCGGGGTGGAGCAGCTCGGTAGCTCGCTGGGCTCATAACCCAGAGGTCGCAGGTTCGAATCCTGTCCCCGCTACTAACGAAATGGCCCCCGGACTCTCCTCCGGGGGCCGTTTTCATGGTCAGGACTTTCGTTACCGCCATCAAGACCTCACGGCCTGACGAGAGCTATGAGGGCTCGTCTTCCGCAGGGGAGTCGTCGTCTTTGGCCAGGTGGCGAAGGACTCGTTCGTTGAGGGCGGCGAGCATGTCGAGCTCGGCCGGGGTGAGCAGGTCGACGAAGTTCCGGCGGACGTCCGCGACGTGCTTGGGCGCCGCTTTCTCGATCGCCGCGCGGCCCGCCGGTAGCAGGCAGACCATGGTGCTGCGAGCGTCGTCGGGGTTGGGCTCGCGGCTGATCAGCCCGTCCTGCTGCATGCGTCGCACCTGGTGGGAGACACGGCTCTTCTCCCAGCCCAGCGCGTTGCACAGCTCGTGAGCGGGTAGGCGGTCCCCGTCGTGTTCGGAGAGCACCGCCAGGATCTGGTAGTCGGCGCCGGACAGGCCCGATTCCTGCAGGCCGCGGTTCAGGTGCACGCTGAGTTGATGATTCGCGTGCTGGAAGGCCCGCCAGGCGCGGTCTTCAGCAGGGTTCAGCCAGTTCGGTTCCATCGCAGTTGATACTACCGCCGTTTGGTTGACGCGTCATCAAAATCCCCGTAAGGTGGACGAGTCAACCTTTTCGAGCGTTAATCCGAAGACGGGATACCTCATGAGTAACATCAGCATCATCGGCACCGGGAACATGGCTCGCGCGATCGGCACGCTGGCGGTAGCCGGCGGCAACACCGTCGAGGTCATCGGCCGCGATCAGGCCAAGGCCGCTGGCCTGGCCAAGGATCTAGGCGGCGGCGCCACGACGGGAGAGTTCGGCGCCGCACCGGCCGGTGACATCGTCATCGTTTCCGTGTTGTACGCCAACGTCGTTCCAGTCGTGGCTCAGTACGGAGACGCCTTGGCGGGCAAGATCATCGTCGACATCAGCAATCCCTTCAATTCCGCGGCCGACGGGCTGGCCATCCCCGAGGAGACCTCGGTCGCACAGGAGGTTGCCAAGGTGGCCCCGGCCAGCGCCAGCGTGGTGAAGGCGTTCAACACCATCTTCGGTGTTGTCCTGGCTCAGGGCCGGCCGCTTGACGTCTTCATCGCTGGCGACGACGCGCGCGCCAAGGCGCGCCTGGCGGAGTTCATCGCGAGCATCAAGCTGCGTCCGCTGGACGTCGGTGGCCTGAACATGGCGCACTGGCTGGAAGCAACGGGCCTGGTCGTGATGGGTCTCGCCCGGCACGGGGTGGGCAACTTCGACTTCGCCCTGGGCGTGAGCCCAGCCGCCTGACCGGCGCTGCCGTCGAATAGGGGCGACCTGTGCCCAAACAATGGTTGATGGATCACCGAAAGGATTTGCGATGAAGCTTGGCTTCGCACTGCCCATCGTCGGGCCCGCTATCAGCAGCGCCGCCGGTCTGAGCGCGTTCTGCCGCGGACTCGAGGACCTTGGCTACGACACGCTGTGGGTCGGCGATCGCCTGGTCACGCCGGTCGAGATGCATAGCACCTATCCGGGCAAAGAGCAGCCGTACCCGCCGCAGATGACCCGTTACCTCGACCCCGTGCTGCTGTGGACGGTCGCCGCGACGGCAACCAGCCGGGTGCGGCTGAACGCCAGCACGCTCAGCACGTTCTACTACGAGCCGCCGCACCTGGCCCGGCTGCTCACCACGCTCGACGTGCTCAGCGAGGGACGCCTTGACGTAGGCGTGGGAATCGGATGGATGAAGGACGAACACGACATCGCCCGCGGCGCGGACTGGCACCGACGCGGGAAGATGCTCGATGACCTGCTGGCGTTCCTGCACGAGTGGTGGACGACCACCCCGGTGTCCTGGGAGAGCGAGTTCTTCTCGCTGCCGCCGGTCCATGCCGACCTGCGCCCGGTCCAGGCCGGCGGCCCGCCCATCTGGATCGGCGGCGCCAGCGAGGCCGCAATGCGCCGGGTCGGCCGCAGCGGCGCCGGCTGGCTCGGGGTCGAAGGGCTGCAGGGCGAGGTCACCGACCACTTGTGGTCGATTGCGCGCCGTGCGGCGCAGGACGCCGGCCGCGATCCTGACGCGCTGAAGACGGCCATGCGGATCAACCTCGAACCGGGCACGTCCATTGACTCGGTTGCCGACAGGCTGGACCGCCTCGCGGGGTCCGGTGCTGATGAGGCGATCGTGGACGCCTTCGCAGTGTTCCCCACCCTTGACGAGATGCTTGACTTCGCCGGCCAGGTGATCGATCGATGGAGTGCGGCAGGCCGGTCTACGTCACTTCCGGCCGGGAAGTCTCATCACCGTCCGCACGATCGGCAATAGCGACTTCTGCCACAGCGTCGACGGAATGCCAAGGGGCGGATCGAGATTGAACACGCGGGCGGTCGCGATCGTCTGCGACTCGGTGTACTTCAGCAGGCCTTCGGGCCCGTGCCGGCGGCCAACGCCGGAGATTCCCATGCCGCCCATCGGGGCGCTGAGGCTGCCCCACGCGAACGCGTAGCCCTCGTCGACGTTCACCGTGCCCGACCGCAGCCGGGCCGCGATCTTCTGACCCTCCGCGGGGGAGCCGGCCCACACGCTGGCGTTGAGTCCGTACTCGGTGTCGTTGGCTTTCTCGACCGCTTCGTCCACGTCGGCGACGGGGTAGATGGAAACAACCGGCCCGAACGTCTCGTTGGCCGCGCACTCCATCTCGGGCGTGACGTCGGTCAGGACCGTGGGCTCGTAGAACAGCGGCCCGACGTCGGGTCGGGCTTTGGCGCCCGCAATCACCTTGGCGCCCTTGGCTGTTGCGTCGTTGACGTGGTCGGTGACCGTTTCCAGCTGACCCGCGGAGATCAAACTGCCCATGTCGACCGAGAAGTCGTATGCGGTGCCCAGCTTCATATTGCGCACCGCGGCACCGAACTTGCCGATGAACTCGTCGGCGATGTCCTTCTCGACGTAGATCCGCTCAATGGAGATGCAGAGCTGGCCCGCGTTCGAAAAGCATGCGCGGGTGGCGGCTTTGGCGGCCTTGTCGAGGTTGGCTCCCCGCGCGACGATCATCGCGTTCTTGCCCCCGAGTTCGGCCGAGAAACCGATGAGCCGACGGCCCGCGTGCTCGGCGAGCCGGCTGCCGGTTGCCGACGAGCCCGTGAACATCAGGTAGTCGCAGTTGTCGGTGATTGCGGTGCCGACAACCGAGCCGGGGCCAGGCACGACAGCGTATAGGGCGCGCGGCAGGCCGGCCTTGTACAACAGCTCGGCACACGCGAGTGCGCAATACGGTGTTTGGCTGTCCGGCTTGAGAACCACCGCGTTGCCGGCGATGAGCGCGGGAACCGAGTCCGAGGCCGTGAGCGTCATGGGGTAGTTCCACGGCGAGATCACGCCGACGACGCCCTTGGGCTGATAGCCGACCGTGGTCTTACCGATCCCCGGGAGCAGCGCCTGCACCTTGCGCGGCTTGAGCAGGTCCGCGGCGACGCGGACGTAGTAGTTCGCGTTCGCCATCAGGTCGACGATCTCCTCCTGCGCCGCCCATCGGGCCTTGCCCGCCTCGGCTTGCAGCAAGTCCATCAAGAACGCGCGGTTCTCGATGACCAGGTCGCGATAGCGGCGGATTACCTCAACGCGCTCGGTGACGGGGCGTTTCGCCCAGTCGACCTGCGCGGCGCGAGCTTCGGCGAATGCCGCTTCGACGTCTTCGGCCGTGCCGACCGGGATTGTGGTCAGCGGTTTGCCGGTGAACACCTCTTCGATGGTTTTGGTCTCGCGTGCGGTGATGTCTTTGATCGCCGCCAGCTGACGCAAGCGATCGAAGGCCTCGGCGGACGGTGCGGGCATAACGTTCTCCTCCCAAAGCAAGACCTCACCAGACTATTCCGCCCGCAACGCCAGGTCGCCGGTCGTCAGGAAGACTCGTCCTCAGGATCGGCGTCGTCGGTCCCGTCGTTGCCGTCCGCGGGCGAATCGACGTCCGCGGCTTGTGGGGGTTGTTTGTCGCCTTCGGGCGGCGGTTGTTCAGCGGTGGTCATTGGGTCTCCATCCAGACAGTGTGTTCGCGTATTCAGCTACCCCCGGTTCGCGCGCGGAAAACCGAACCGCTAACACGGTTGTCGCCAAACCGTTTTCGACCCACACCCGCGGAATCGGGAATACCCCGGCGCCGCTGGCGCGTTGTGGCCGCCATGCATCCATTCACCGAAGCCCAACGTCAGGAGTTCCTCGCAGGGAAGCATGTGGGTGTGTTGTCCGTCGATGCCGCCGACGGCCGGCCGCCCGCCAGCGTCCCGATCTGGTACGACTACACCCCTGGCGGAGACATCCGGTTCAACACCGGCCCGGGGACCCGCAAGGCCAAGCTCATCGAGCGGGCCGGTGCGGTGACGTTGGTCGTCCAGCGCGAGGAGCCGCCATATCAATACGTGGTCGTCGAGGGCACCGTCGTCGACAACACCTCGCCGGCCCCGCTCGAGGCACGGGAGGCCATCGCAATCCGTTATCTCGGCGAGGAGGGTGGGCGCCAGTTCGTCCGGAGCATGGAGGCTCAGGACAGCGTGTTGTTCACCATCCGCCCCGACCGTTGGCTCACCGCTGATTTCTCCGACGAGCTCTGAGCGGCCGGACACCGGTCGGTCCCGTAGCAAACAGGCGATGAAGCCGAAAGGCGACTAAATCGCCGCCCTGAGTTAATGCAAATGCCGTGCGGCTTTCAAACCTTTCAAACATGGGCGCACCCCCAATCGCGGTTTAATCCGCCACGGGGCGGGTATCACCCTGAAACTCCCCATCAGAAAGGGCCAAACATGTTGCACTCGGTGATCTCGGCGAGTTCGGACCCGGTTGCCGCGGGGATGATTCTCCGGGGAATCAAGGGAATATTCGTCGCCATCGGCAGTATCATCGCGGCCTTCGTCTGCGCGATCATCGCGGCAACCAAGGGCCGCAACCCTTTGGGTTGGGGAATACTCGGACTGTTCTTCTCGATCCTGACGTTAATCGTCGTCATCGTCATTCCCAGCAAGAAATGACGGCCTTGGCCACAATTGGCGACAGGTCCCCGGGTTAGGAGTCTGGCGCACCCCGTCAGCAAATTCTCGCTGGCGCCCTGACTACTCGACGGGCTGTTCGTCGGGGTCCACGCGCGACTGCGCGGTCATCAACAAATGGTCGAACTCCGTTTGAGAGGTCAGGGTGGGACCGATGGCACGGAAGTCCTCGGTAATCCGTTCGGCCAGCAGGCGAAGCTTGATGTTGGTTTCCTGCGACAGCCACTTCAGCAGGTCGAACGCGGCGTCGTCGCCGATGCCATAGATCAGCATCAGCATGCCCTTGGCCTGCTCGATGCCGGCACGGTGCTCGGTGATCGCGGCCAGCTTCGCCGTGACAATCTCCTCGCGCTCCCGGTCGGACACCGGGGAGACGTCGACGTAGAACCCGTGGGTCCCGATCACGTTGCCTTGGTCGTCGTAGAGCTGGTCGCCGACCACGACCACGTAGCGCACATTTCCGCTGGTGTCGATGATGCGATGACGGGTACTGAATGCCTTGTGCGTGTCGAGGATCTGGTCGATGGTGGCCGCCACCTGTCCCCGGTCGTCGGGGTGTTTGTGGGACAGCACCAGCTCGGTGGTCGGGGTGACGGTCCCAGGCTCGTAGCCGTGCATGCGCTGCACCTGGTCGGACCATTCCCACCGTTGATCGGCGAAATAGAACCGAAACCAGCCCGCGCGTTGCGGCGAGCCGCCGGCCAAGGCTTGTTCGACGTCGGCCGATTCGCCGTCCAGGTTCCAATTCATCGTGGATGCGTCCCCTCGGTGCAGTTCGCTCTGGCAAAACCGACCGCCGCTATGTGCGCATCAGCGACCCCGCACGAAGGGGTAGGTGCGTGACATCGCGCAGTGGCGTCGTGGAAGCGGCGCTGGCTGTTGAACGCCGAGGACAGGCTGGCTATCTTGCCACACTACCGCTGGCCCAACGCGCTATCAGCGGTGGTGTGCTGGCGGCGGCGGCCGCGGCCGCCGACGGGGTTCGTCGGGCGTGCCGGTCGGGCCGCCGCGCGCCCATCGATGATTAGGCGTCAATCACCTCCCGCTTTGCCCCGCTTTCATTGATCGCCTTGTGTCCGTTGCCGTGCGCGACGGAAATCTTGCGCGGCTTGGCCTTTTCGGCGACGGGGATGCGCAGGCTCAGGACGCCTTCGCTGTAGGACGCCTCGATCCGGTCGGTGTCGAGGTTTTCCCCGAGGACGAGCTGGCGGCTGAACACCCCGCGGGATCGCTCGGCGGCCAACATTTCGCGGTTGGGGTCGACGCCCGGCCGCTCGGCACGCACGGTCACCACGTTGCGCTCGATGTCGATGTCCAGCGAGTCGGGGTTGATGCCGGGCATGTCGAACTCGACGACGAATTCCTCGCCCTCACGCCAGGCATCCATCGGCATCACCGCAGGCCGTGCTGCCGTGCCTAGTACTTGCTGAGCGAAGCGGTCCAGGTCGCGGAACGGGTCGGTACGCATCAGCATGGCGGTCACCTCTCACTCCAATCTGTTGTGAAGCGGCTATTACCTATGTCTAATGACATAGATTTGGTATAGCACTATCGACACATCACCGCAAGTGTGGTACACAGGTTTTCTATCCAAGATGGTTAAGGAGTTGACCGATGGCCGACACGCCTGGTGACACCGGTGGGCCGGCATCCGATCACGGCGTGTACGGCATTTCCGTGGCCGCCGAACTTTCCGGCATCCCGGTACAGTCGCTGCGCCTGTACGAGCGTCACGGCCTGCTGAGCCCGGCGCGAAGCAACGGCGGCACCAGGCGCTACAGCGCCGACGACCTGGCGCGGCTACAGCGCATCAGCGAGCTGGTTGCCTCGGGAGTCAACCTGGCCGGCATCGCGCGCATCCTTAGCCTGGAAGACGACAACGCCGCCCTCTCCGCGGCCAACACGGATCTGCGTTCCACCAATCGCAGCCTGCGCGGCGCGGCGAAGAGATCGAAAGACAACGCGACCTAGGCCGCGACCACCCGGAACTGTTCTGCCTTCGCATCCACGGGGTCGGGCAGCGTCATGCCCGCTTCGACGCCCGACCGCAGATAGTCGATCACGGCGTCATTGAGACGTTCACCGGGCACCACCGCAGGGATGCCGGGCGGATACGGGGTGATCAGCTCGGCCGCAACGCGGCCGGCGGCCTTGGCGGCGGGCACCATCTCGGTCGCCCCGAAAAACGCGTCCCGAGGCAGGCGGACGGTCTGAAGTTCCAGCTCCCTCGGCGCGGGCAGCTTGATTGACGGCGGCCGGTCGAAGTCCTCGGCAGCCTTGCGCCACTTGTGCATTGCGTCCACCAGGCGGTCCGCGGTTTGCTTGTCGTCGGCGAACGACATCGTCGCCAAAAGCCGACGGTGATCGCTGAGACCGAGATCGAGATCGCAGTGCTCGCGCAGCCAGTCCGCCGCTTGATATCCCGACGTTCCGGTCGCGGAGAGGTCCATCAAAACCTGGGTGATGTCCAGATCGCTCGACGCCTCCTTGCCCAGCAGCTCATCCTCGAGGACCACGACGTCCGGAATCTCGTCCAGGCGTGCCCGCAGGTAGCGGGCAAGATCGAGTTCGGCACCGAGCAGATCATGGCCACGCTCGACCATCTGCCGTCGCCAACCGTCGAGCGCGGTGTAGATGAGCACGTTCGGGCTGGTGGTCATCAGCAGATCGGCACACTTCGAAAGACGCTGCGGGTCAACCAGATTGCCCTGCAGATGGAACACGGATCCTTGCTCGAACCCCGCGCCCATCTTGTGGACGCTGACAACGCAGACGTCGGCGTCCGCATCCATCGCCCACGTCGGCAGGTCCTCGTGGAACGGAAGGTGCGCTCCCCAGGCCTCGTCGACTATCAGCGGCTTGCCGCGCTTGTGGCAGATGTCGGCGATGGCTCCAATGTCGGCACACGTGCCATACGGGCTCGGACTGACAATGAGGGCTCCCGCCGCGTCGGGATATTTGTCCCACGCGGCCCGCACCTGCTCCGGCGAGGGCGGATGAGAAAAGTGCCGTTCGGTGTCCCACTGCGGGGTGATCCACCTGGGCCGGACGCCGGAGAAGATCAAGCCGCCCACGATCGACTTGTGGCAGTCGCGGGTGACGAGCAGCCCGCCATCCGCCCCGCCGGCCACGGCCATCGTCGCGGCCCGCACCGACATCGAGCTGCCGCAGGTGGAGAAGAAAGCCGCCTCCGCACCGACGGCGTCGGCCATCAAATCCTCCGCCCTGGCGAGAAATTTGCCGCGGGACATCCGATCGTCGAGGCCGTTGGTGGCGAGCACGTCGTTGCGAAATGGGTCCTTGCCCATGACCGCTAGGACGCGCTCATCGACCCCGGCGCCTTGACGATGACCCGGCGGGGTGAAGCCGTAGCGGTTGCTGCGATGGTGCTCGGCCAGCGCGTCCAACAGTGGTGCTTGCGACTGATCCATGGCGGATCGGGTACCCGGCGGGTGAGGGCGCCAATCGGCGCTCGCGCTCACTAACCGGGAAGGGGAGGCGCAACTGCTATCCGACGACTTTCCCCCGCACGTATTGCGGCAGTACGCGTTGCTCGCGGACGGCGAACGCGGAGTCGTCGTCGGGCCGCGCGGTGACTATTGCTGGATGTGCTTGCCGTGCTGGCACGACGGTGCGGTGTTCAATTCGTTGCTCGGCGGCGGCGGCGTGTATGCCGTCGCTCCCGATCTGTCGCGATTCGTCTGGGGCGGCTATTACGAACCGCGGTCGTTGATCTGGCGTTCACGATGGGTCACCACGGACGGGATCGTCGAGTGCCGCGAGGCGCTGGCGCTACCCACCGACGCGCACACCGCGGTGTTGCTGCGCCGCATCCACGTCATCGACGGCCCTGCGCGAATGCGCATCGCGCTCGACATCCGTGCCGACTTCGGCGCGCAGGCAATATCGGACGTCTCCTGCCATGAAACCGACGGGGGCCGCGTGTGGACCGGGAGGTCGGGACCCCACCGATTCCGTTGGGCGGGAGGCGAAAACGCCAAACTCGCCGAGGACGGTTCGCTGTACGCGGTGCTGGACGTCGCCGCGGGATGCGACCACGACCTGGTTCTCGAGCTTTCCGACCACGAACTGGATGCGGAACCGACACGGGCGCAGGACGCCTGGCGAGCCACCGAACACGCGTGGGCGCAAGCGGTTCCGGCGATCACCGACACCCTGGCCGATCGCGACAGCGAGGTCGCGTACGCGGTGCTGCGCGGTTTGACGAGCGGCGGCGGCGGGATGGTCGCCGCGGCGACCACATCGTTGCCGGAACGCGCCGAACAGGGGCGCAACTACGACTACCGGTACTGCTGGATCCGCGACCAGTGCTACGCGGGGCAGGCAATGGCCGCCGCCGGGGGCTACCCATTGCTCGACGACGCCGTTCGCTTCGTCAGCGAGCGCGTCCTCGCGGACGGTCCAGGGCTGCGGCCGGCCTATGCGGTCGACGGCAGTCCGCCGCCGCGCGAACGCGACCTCGACCTGCCGGGCTATCCCGGCGCAGTGGTGAAGACCGGCAACCGGGTCGCGGATCAATTCCAGCTCGATGCCCACGGCGAGGCCCTGCTCCTCTTTGCCGCAGCGGCCCGGCTCGACCGCCTCGACAGCCTGCACTGGGAGGCGGTCCACACGGTGGTGCGCACCATCGAACAGCGTTGGCGCGAACCCGACGCCGGGATCTGGGAATTGGACGACCGGCGCTGGGCCCATTCCCGCCTGACGTGCGCGGCGGCGCTGCGCAGCATCGGGTCGGTGGCGCCCGCGCGGCTGGGTGCCGAATGGCAGCACCTGGCCGATCAATTGATCGCCGACGCCGACTCGGATTGCCTGCATCCGTCCGGGAGATGGCAACGGGCACCGGGGGATTCGCGGATCGACGCGGCGCTGGTGCTGCCCGCGATTCGGGGCGCGATACCGGCGAATGACCCGCGCAGCGTCGCCACCCTCGAAGCGGTGCGTTGCGAGTTGGCCCAGCAGGGCTTCGTGTACCGGTTCCGTCCGGACGATGGGGCGCTGGGGGACGACGAAGGTGCCTTCCTTCTGTGCGGGTTCCTGATGGCGTTGGCAGATCACCAGCAAGGCAACGATCTGCGGGCGGTTCGATGGTTCGAACGCAGCCGGACGGCCTGCGGCCCGCCCGGGTTGTTCGCCGAGGAATTCGACGTCGAACAGCGTCAGCTGCGCGGAAACCTACCGCAGGCCTTCGTCCATGCGTTGCTGTTCGAAACCGCGCATCGCCTTGCGGGTCGAGGGCTCGGCGAAGACGGTTCGTGAAGCCAGCATCGGGTATCCGGCGTGCTGGAGCCGATCCGAGCGGCCCTAAAGGAGTTGCAATGAGAGAAGTCACGCAGGCGGGGGCCGAGGACGTGGCCGACGCCGCACGGCGCGAAGCCGCCGCCTACCGCGGCGACAATCCGCGTCCGCTGGCGGGGTACCTGGCCGTTTTGGGTATCTACGGCGCGGTGGTCGCCGTCGCGGCGGTACTCGCGGCACTCACCGGGCGCACGTTGCCGGCGCGCTGGCGCGTGCAGGACCTGGTCACGGTGACGCTGGGCACCCACAAGCTGTCCCGGACCTTGTCCAAGGACGCCGTGACGAGCCCGCTGCGGGCGCCGTTTACTCGCTACACCGGCACCGCCGGCCCGGCGGAGGTCAAAGAGGAAGTCCGGAAGGACAGCCAATTGCGGCACAGCCTGGGAGAGCTGTTGACCTGCCCGTTCTGCCTGGACATGTGGGTCGTCACCGCGTTTGCCATCGGATTGATCTTCGCGCCCAGGTTCACTCGCCTGATCGCCGGCAGCTTCTCCGCGCTGGCCGGAGCCGACTTTCTGCAGCTTGCCTACGCGCGGGCGCAACAATCGGCGGAAGGCTAGTCGGCACAACGCATTTCGATCCCGGCATTTCGACCTGCGTGCCGAGCGGAGTCACTCCTGAGCGGTCACTCCTGAACGTCGAAGAACGATTCGCCGTCCTGGTCGTCGCGCGCGTCATCCGATGTTTCTGCGGCGAGCTTCTCGTCGAGGGACTCGTTGTCGTCCGCCTTGACCCACGTGTCGGGCGGATCAACCACCGTGTCACCGTCGTCGTTGCGTACCTCGTCGGAGTCGAGGCTCTCGGACTGCTCCAGCATGTCGTCGTCGAAGTCGTTTCCCACGATTCCCGGTTGCCCGGCGCCGCGCGAGTTAAACGGGCCGAGTTAAGCGAGTCAGCCCGTCTTGGGCATCGGGATGCCTTCGCTGGCCGCGAACTGCGCGTCCTGCAGGGAAGGCAATCCGAACGACACCACCGAGCGGTCGAACATCGTGTCGGTCAGGTACGCCAGCGACACCGCCCACCGGTTGAGCATCCGTGGGATCGCATACAGGTGGTATGCCCGCGTTACGGCTTTTGCGGGCAATCCCGACAGTTGCACGTTGAGCGGATTGGCCACGGCATACCGAGGCCCCAGGTCGACCACCAGACCCAGGTTGCCGTGCTTGTATTGCTTGCTCTTGCCGTAGCCGAGGCTGGCCGCCACGTTGCGGGCGAGCACCTTGCCCTGTCGGGTCGCGTGCTGTGCGGTGGGCGGCGTGATCTTGCCGGATTGCGTCAGGTCGGGAACCGCCGCGGCATCACCGGCCGCGAAGACGCCTTCGTGATCGGGCACCTGGAGGTCCGCCTGAACCTTGACCCGGCCCTTCTCCGTCGGCAATCCGAGCTCCTGGATCAGCGGCGCGCCGGTCACACCGGTCACCCACGCGATCGTGCGCGTGTCGATGCGCGAATCATCGCTGAGGACAACGTGGTCCGCGTGCGCTTCCTTGAGCGTCATGCCCAGCCGGACATCGATGCCGCGTTTGCGCAGCACCTTGAGGGCGGCGTCGCCGAGCCTCTTGCCGACCTCTGGCATCACCTGCTCGGCCGTATCGAGCAGCAGAAACTTCACCTCCGCGGCGTCAAAGCCCATCTGTTTGGCCGCCGCGTCGGCCAGGGCCCGCAGCTGCGCGACCAGTTCGGTGCCCGAATACGACGCGCCGACCACCACGACGGTGCGCCGCGCCGCCGCCACTTTCGGGTCGTCCTCGAGGCCGGCCAGCTCCAGCTGCTCGATGATGTGGTCCCGCAGATACAGGGCCTCGACCGTGGACTTCAATCCCAGCGCGTGTGTCTCGATTCCCGGCACATCGAACAAACGGGTGACCGACCCGGGGGTGAGCACCAGGCGGTCCCATGACATGCGGTGGGGGCGTTCCTCGGGATCGCGATAGGTCAGCGTCCGTTGCGTGAAGTCGACGCCATCCACCCGGCCGCGCACCGCATGGACGCCTTTGAGCGTGTTGGCCAGCGGCACCGCGACAAAGCGGGCGTCGACGACCCCGCCGGCGACATCGGGCAGCAGCGGCGTGTAGAGCATGTAGTCGACGGGCGAAATGATGGTGATGTCGATGGGCTCGCGCCGTCTTCGGAGGATCCGGGCGAGACGACGGGCGCAGGTGAATCCGGTGAAGCCGCTGCCGACGATCACGATTGAGGTCATCAACCCGAGTGTAGGGCGGGACGCTGGAAGGCGCGGTTGCTGGATCGAAATCCGTTGGCCGCCAACGTGTTACGTCGTTTATCGGTATCCCGGCCGCCGCGCCGCGCCCGGCAAGGCGAGGACCCTCTTGGGGCATTTCGTTTTTTGGATAGTGAGCTTCGTTTTGTGCGTAGCGGGCCCACCGGCCTGAGGCCATTATGACCTGGTGAGGCAGGCCGCGAGGGCACTCCCAAGGGGGTGACGACATGCCCGACAGCAACAACACGGTCGTCGCTCAATTAGCGGAATTAGTCGCCAGTCTTGATCGCCAGGGGACCGAGACCAGGGCCGGCCTGCGCGAACTCGTCGAGAGTGGCACCGAGCACGTGCCGGGGTCTGAATACGCAGGGATCACGCTGGCCGAGCGGGGCCACGCGATCAGCAGCGTGGTCGCCACCCATCGCTACGCGGTGGACTTGGACGAGATCCAGAACCAGTACGGCGAAGGGCCATGTGTCGCGGCCGCTTGGCAGCACCACGTCATGCACGTCGAAGATCTAGCCGTCGACCGGCGTTGGCCGCGCTATCAGGAGTATGCGCTCGCGAACACGCCGATCCGGTCGATCCTGTCGTTCGAACTGTTCGATGCGCACGACACCACGGCGGCGCTGAATTTCTTTGCCCGCCATCCGCACGCGTTCACCGACGAATCGATCGAACTCGGCAGCATTTTCGCCACGCACGTTGCATTGGGGTGGTCGATGATGCGGCGCCACGATCAGTTCCGCAGCGCCCTGGCGTCGCGCGACATCATCGGTCAAGCCAAGGGGGTCATCATGGAACGCTTCAACCTGGATGCCGTGGAAGCTTTCGATCTGCTGGCCCGGCTCTCGCAGCAATCCAACACGAAGCTGTTCGACGTCGCCAGGGCACTGATCGAGAACGAACATCCGATCAAGCGGCACCATCACTGACTGCACTGCACTCCGCAAAATCGCTGTCTGCCAACCTGTTTCGTGGAGTGGTTTGACCACGTCGCCGCTCGGGTATCACGTGCGCCATGACCGCCGCACCCGCCGCTCCCACGCCCACCGGTGAATTGTGGCCGGGGAAGGCGTATCCGCTGGGGGCCACGTACGACGGAGCCGGGGCCAACTTCGCGGTGTTCAGCGAGGTGGCCGAGCGGGTCGAGTTGTGTCTGTTCGACGACGGGCGAGCCGAGACACGGATCACGCTGCCCGAGGTCGACTCGTTCGTCTGGCATGGCTACGTGCCGGGCATGGAGCCCGGCCAGCGCTACGGCTATCGCGTGCACGGTCCGTACCAGCCGGAAGCGGGACTGCGGTGCAATGCGAACAAGCTACTGCTGGACCCGTATTCGAAGGCCATCGACGGCAGCTTCGACTGGAACCAGTCGCTGTTCGGCTACAACTTCGGTGACCCCGACAGCCGCAACGACGCCGACTCCGCCTCCGGCATGCCCAAATCGGTGGTGATCAACCCTTTCTTCGACTGGGGCTATGACCGCCCGCCGAATCACGAGTACGCCGACACCGTCATCTACGAGGCACACGTCAAGGGTCTGAGCCAGACGCATCCGGACATCCCCGAACAGATCCGCGGGACCTACGCAGCGGTGGCATATCCCGTGATCATCGAGCACCTCAAGAGCATCGGTGTCACCGCGATCGAGCTGATGCCGGTGCACCACTTCGCCAACGACTCCACCCTGATCGAGAAGGGCCTCAACAATTACTGGGGCTACAACACGATCGGCTTCTTCGCGCCGGACACGAAGTATTCCAGCGCCACCTCGCCGGGCGGACAGGTGCAGGAATTCAAGGCGATGGTCCGCGATCTGCACGAGGCGGGAATCGAGGTCATCCTCGACGTGGTCTACAACCACACCGCGGAGGGCAACCACCTGGGCCCGACCCTGTCGATGCGCGGGGTCGACAACCCCGCGTACTACCGCCTGGTCGACGACGACAAGCGGTACTACATGGACTACACCGGCACCGGCAACAGCCTCAACGTCGGGCATCCGCACTCGCTTCAGCTGATCATGGATTCCCTGCGCTACTGGGTGACCGAGATGCATGTCGACGGTTTCCGGTTCGACCTTGCCGCGACGCTGGCCCGGGAGTTCTATGACGTCGACCGGCTGGCGGCGTTTTTTGAACTCGTGCAACAGGATCCGACCGTCAGCCAGGTCAAGCTCATCGCCGAACCTTGGGATGTCGGTCCGGGCGGCTACCAGGTGGGCAACTTCCCGCCGCAGTGGACGGAGTGGAACGGCAAGTACCGCGACACCGTCCGCGACTTCTGGCGCGGCGAGCCCGCCACGCTCGACGAATTCGCCTACCGCCTGTCCGGGTCGGCAGACCTCTACGAGCACACCGGGCGCAGGCCGGTCGCGTCGATCAACTTCGTCACCGCGCATGACGGCTTCACGCTGCGCGACCTGGTCTCGTACAACGAGAAGCACAACGAGGGCAACGGCGAGGACAACCGCGACGGCGAAAGCCACAATCGGTCGTGGAACTGCGGTGCGGAGGGGCCCACCGACGACGGGCAAATCAACGAACTGCGTTCCCGTCAGCAGCGCAACTTCCTGACCACCCTGCTGCTGTCCCAGGGTGTGCCGATGATCTGCCATGGCGACGAGCTCGGTCGTACGCAACGTGGTAACAACAACGGCTACTGCCAAGACAACGAGCTGACCTGGATCGATTGGGCCGATGCCGACGCCGGCCTGCTGGAGTTCACCCGTGCCGTGTCGGCCGTGCGGGCGAAGCACCCGGTTTTCCGCAGGCGGCGGTTCTTTTCCGGCAAGCCGGTGGGCCGCCGTGGCCAGGACGGCCTGCCCGATATCGCCTGGTTCACCCCCGACGGCGCCGAGATGACCGAGGAGGACTGGGAGGCGAGCTTTGCCAAGTCCGTCGCGGTGTTCCTCAACGGCGACGGGATTCCCGACCGCGATACCCGTGGCCAGCGCGTGCTGGACGACTCGTTCTTCTTGTGTTTCAACGCCCACTTCGAACCGATCGAATTCACCCTTCCACCAAAGGAATTCGGCTGCACATGGCGCCTCGTGGTGTATACCGGACCCGAGGAGGAGACGCCCGCGGAGGAAGTCCCCGGGGGAGGCACGCTCACCGTGGACGCCCACACGGCCGTGGTGCTGCACGCGGAGCGGGAAGCCCCGGCGAGTTGAACGCACGCTGATACGCTGTGCGTGCACCGCGCCGCGTTACAGAAATGGGTGAATATGTCAAGGACAGTCGTGGTCGGCGCCTCGAGCGGACTCGGGCGCTGCATAGGCGTCGGCCTCGCGCAGCGGGGCCATCAGGTCGCACTGCTGGCCCGGCGTCGCGAGCGCATTGAGGCGGCGGCGAAGGAGGCGGGCCCGGCCGCGGTCGCGGTCGAATGCGACGTCACCGACGAGGCCTCCTGCCGGTCGGCGATCGCCAGCGTCGCGGACGCGTTCGGCGGCATCGACAACCTGGTGTACACACCCGCCATCGGCCCGCTGGTCCGCATGGTCGATACCGATGCCGAGACGTGGCGGCGCGTCTTCGACACCAACGTGATCGGTGCCGCGCTGGTCACGGCGGCGGCGATGCCGCACCTGACCGAGTCGACGGGCAAGGTGGTTTACCTGGCTTCCGACGCCGGTACCTTCGGACCGCCCTGGCCGGGGCTCGGCGCCTACGGCGTCAGCAAGGCGGCCCTCGAACGACTGGTGGAGGCCTGGCGGGCCGAACACCCCGACGTCGGGTTCACCAACCTGATCGTGGGGGAGTGCGGTGGCGGCGAGGGTGACGCGGCGACGGGCATGACCACCGGCTGGGACATGGACCTCGCGATGAAGGCCGCCCCGCTGTGGGCGTCCCGCGGCTGCATGCCCGGCAAGCTGATGCCGGTGGAGGACCTCATCGAGGTGGTGCACACGATCCTGCGCACCAACGCGACGACGTCGATGCCGGTCGTGGTGGCACGCGGCGCACCCGCCAGCCCCCCGGCGTTTGCGGAGACGGCGAACCCCTAGCCGGGGATCTTGGTGAGGATGTAGTTGGCAATGCTCACGACCGTCTGCCGAGCCGTGTCGGCGTCGGTGGTGCCGAGGCTGGTTACCTCGAGGTCGACGACCACGTTGGCCTTGGCCGCGAGCCCGCGGACGAAGCGCACCTTTAATCCCTTGGGCGTCAGGTCCATCGTGGTGATGCCGTTGCCGGAGTCGGCGGGGGGGCTCAAGGAAAGGGGATACGACGGGCCGCTGCGATCCGTCACCGTCACGGTTGTCCCTCCGCATTGCCGCCAACCGTCGAGCAATTTCGCCAGTTGCGCTTGGGCCGCGTTCGGATCGGCGAACGCGGCGACGGCTTGCATGACTTGGATCGATTTGAGGAAGCTACGGGTGTCGTCGAATTCGGCCGCGTGGTACCCGCGGATGGCGCCCAGGGGGTAGGCCTCTGGGGCCCCGGGGGTGACGCTTTCCCAGCACTCCGCGCGATCGATGCTCGCGTCTGTGCCGGCCCCGACGGGACGATCCCAGGTTCGGCCGGCCTCCAGGTTTTCGTCGGCGGTGATCTGCTTGAGGGCGGCGAGATCGGGCAGCAACGCGACGATGTTGTCCGGAGCTACCGTCGGTCGCGGAGGCGCCTCGCTGGTGGTGGAGGTTGTGGAACTCGCCGGTGCCGCATTCTGGCGCGCCGGCAACGCGGCCAGGGTCGCCCATCCGACGAGGGCGAGGATCGCCATCGTGATGAACGAGTACGACAGCGCCAAGCCGACGAGAGCGCGGTCACGGCCAAGCTCACCGGTGCGCCGGATTTGCGCCATTCCCAGGTGTCCCAGAATCGCGCCCGCGGGGGCGAACACGAACGCGAACACCAGCGACAGCGTTGCCAACGTGTTGGTGCGAGGGGGGTAGGGCGGTGGCGTGAAGGTCGGCGGGGTGAACCCCGGCGGTGGGGCCGGCGGTCCCGTGAACGGGACGCGACCCAGCGGGTCGTACGTAAAAGGATTGTCCCCGAACGGATCCTGAGGGTCGGTCACCTCAGCTGCCTCCTTAGCGCGGCCCGGCTATCCGGTCAGCATGCGATATTGGGCCGCGATCTGTTGGTGTGCGGTATCGAGCTGGCGGGCAACGGCTTTGATGGCGTAGCGGTCGGCGGTCGCCAGGCACCAGAAGTGGGGCACCAGCCCGCTGGCCCCGGCGACCCTGGTGCAGCGGCTCTGCGGGAGCCCCGGCACCGGTGCGGCGCCTTGCGCCGCCGTTGTTCCCGCCACGGTGTCGCTGTAGGCCTGCGACAAGGTCTGCGCGCTTGCGGCGTCCTTGGCCTGATACACGGTCGTCAGGCTGGTCGACACGAGATCGACACCCGCGGTGGTGAGGGCGGGACCGATTCGCGCCGGGTTGTCTTCCAGATGCAACGCGCCAGCTTCCTGGTAGGCGGCCCCGGTCGTGGAGGTGGCCTGATCGGGCGGCAGCGGCAGCGTGCGGGCGACCAGGCCGGTGGGATCCCTTGGAAGAGCAGCGAACTGGTCGGCGGAAGTCGGCGAAAACTTGTCGATCAGTGGAATCTGAAGGTCGAGCGTGCGTGCGGCCAGCGGCGCTTCGCAGTCGGCTCCGGCGGCGCACCGGGCGACCTGGACCAGAACATAGGGGCCGTGCGCGGTGAACACGCTCAGTTCGCGCACGGTCTGAGCGCCTTCCTGGAAGGTCAGCAGCGCTGCGGTCGCATCGGGATGGCCGGGGATGGGGACCGCGCGCTCGGGTTCGGTCACGATCGGCGTGGCGCTGGGAACGCGGGGCATCGCCATCGCCTTCCCGTACATCCCTTGGGCGGCAGTCGATGCCGCGGCCGGGCCCGCAAACCGCAGCACCGCGTTGCGCAGCAACATCTGTGAATCCGGGCCTTGGCCTTGTCGCTCGGACATGAACCCGACCACGAAAGGCAGGCCATAGGCGCCGCCCAGAATCGGCGTCCACATGACGTGGGAGAGCTGCTGGTAGTCCTCGATCACTACGGCCGCGCTGCTGGATCCCCGGGTGCTCATGGCGGCGTCGGCCTGCCACGGTCCGACCACATAGTCGGCCATGCGCCTGCCCTCGATGAGCCGGCCGTCGTGGTCGGAACCTGCGTTGCCCGGCGGCGGCTGCGGGACGATCGGGTAATTGCCCGGGTCGAGCAGGGACACGTTCACCGATGCCGAAGGGCCCGAAGGTGATTGGGGCGCCGGGCGGGCGGTGCCGGCCGTGGTCGTGTGGCTGCAGCCCAGCAGCACGGCGGCGAGCAGCGCCGCCATCGGTTTCCCATGTCGCAGTTGGCTCATCCGCATTGGACTCATCACGTTTTGCAGATCTTCCAGCCGTCTTCGAGTTTCAAAGGCAGGCTGACCGTGCGGCTGCCCAAGGCCTCGTTCTGGGCGTCCATTGTCGCCGTGGCGGTATCGCCTGTGATGGCGACCGAGATGTTTTTGACCGAGGTAAGGCCCGTTTCAGCGCGCCCCTTCTTCACGTAACCCATTACCGGCCCGACGAATTGGGCCCGCATCGCCGAACACATCAGCTCGGTGTAGGCGTCCCAGTTCTGGGTGTTGTAGGCGTCTTGAAACGCCATGACCGTCTGGCGGATCTGATCTTCCGCGGAGGGCGATGCGGCGAGCGACGTGGTCGGGGCGGGAGCGGGTGCCGGCGCCGGGGCGCTCGCGTGCTGGGCCACCGGGGTGCCGGCGGTGAGGTTCGAACACGAGGCGGTGATCGCGGCGACCGCCAGCGCGGCCCCCACGCTGGCGAGAATCGACGTGGATGCATTCGATGCATTCATGGATTCGACCTCCCTCTCACTGCCGCGGCACTTTTGCGGCCGTCGCGGTGACGAGGGCGGCGACGTCGGTCCCGCCGCCCGCGTGGCACTGGACGATGTCGATGATCACGTTGCCGCGCTCCATCATTCCGTGCTGGCAGGATGCGTTGCCTCCGCGCAGGCCGGCCGAGATCGTCAGGACGCCGGAGGTGGTGACCGGCTGGGCGAACTCCCACACCTGGGGGCCCTCGCCGGGTGCGGTGATGGTGACGGCTTTGCCACCGCACAGCCCCCACTGCTCGCGCTGGGAGATGTAGGTTATCCCGCCCTTGTCCTGGGACGGGAAGGCGATGACGGCCTGGGTGATGCTGTCTTGCCACGACTTTTGGTACATGGCGCGCAACTCCTGCGCGGCCACGCCGGTGTAGGCACTGTTCGCATAGACCGATTGTTGCGCCGGGGCCCAGGCGGGCAGGCACTGCTGGTTGTCGATCGTCGCGCCGTCGTCGAGCAGGCCGGCGCCGTCTCGCTCGAGGGTGACGGCATCGCCGTGTGCGACTCCGGCGATCTCCGCGGTGGTGAGCAGGATCGGTCGTAGCTGCGCGGCGGTGATGTCGGTGGCCGGTGGCCCCGCCGCCAAAGCGGGCCCGAATGCCTGGGGTCCGGATCCCGCCCGGGAGGCGCCGCCGGCGTTGTCGGTCGCGTCGTTGGGCCAGGCCAGGATGGTGACCGTGCCGACGATCAGCACCACCGCAAACAGCGCGCCGGCGATCAGGGCGCGTCGGCGCCGCCGGGCGTGCGCCGCCGGCGGACCCGGCCAGGGGGCCATGGTGCGCGGCCCGCTGTGCTCCCACCCCCGCGGAGCCGGAGAGTCGGTTCGCGGATAGGAGCGGACTTCCCGGCTGGGCACCGGCGGCAACGGCGCGCTCACCGGGCGGTCGTGCAACGCCGCGGCCGCCGCGTCGGCCAGCGCGCCGGCCGAGGGGAACCGGGCCGCGGGGTCCTTGGCCATCGCGGTGGCAATGACGTGGTCGAGCGCGACCGGCAGCCACGGGGCCGGCTCGGTCACCCGGGGCGGCGGGGCGAACAGGTGGGCCGCCATCACCCCCGCCACCCCGTTGGTATCCGGAAACGGCGTCTTGCCCGTCAGCAGCCGAAACATTGTGCAGCCCAGGGAGTAGATGTCGATCCGGCCGTCGATCGGCGAATTCGACAGCACTTCCGGGGCGGCGTAGGCGACCGTGGCCATCACCGAATTCGTCGCGGTCAGGCCGACGTCGTCGAGGGCCCGCGCCACGCCGAAATCCCCGAGCAGGACCCGTTCGCCGGGACCGACGGGGCCCGAAAGCAGAAAGTTCGCGGGCTTGACATCGCGGTGCACCACGTTGCGCGCATGCGCGAAGTCCAGCGCCTTGGCCACCTCGACCAGGATGTGCACGACGCGTTGCGGGCTCATGGTCCCCGCGTGCAGCGCGGCATCGGCGTCGGTGCCGTCGACGAACTGCATCGCGATCCACAGTTGGCCGTCCTCGGTCTGCCCGCGGTTGTACACCGACACGATCTGGGGGTGATCGAGGGCCGCCGCCATGTCGGCCTCCCGGATGAACCGCGCCCGGAAGTCGGGGTCGCGAGACAGCTGGCCCGAGAGCACCTTGAGTGCGATGTGCCGCGGGAGGGTGGGGTCGGCGGCCAGATAGACGGCACCCATCCCGCCGGTGCCCAGCACACGCTCAACGCGGTAACCGCCGACCACGGATCCCACCGTCAGCATGCAAAACACCCTAAGGTCAACCCCGTTCCGTAGGGGCGTGTCCGGCAATGTTGCGGCAAAACCGGCATATGGCCAAGTCACCCGGCCAAGTCACCCGGCCAAGTCACCCGGCCAAGTCACCCCGCCAATGCGCTCCCCGCGCCGCCCGCCCTCCCCATCTCCTCACCGGTGAAAAATCCACCGTCGCAACGGCTCTCCGCGTTCAGTGCGAAGCCACGCCGACGGAACCCGATCGGGCCGCTTTCCAAGCAGCCCAGCACGTTTCGCCGGCCAGCTGCACCGTTTGAGCCGGACGCGGCGGGGTATGCGCGAATCGTGGGCCTTCTTGTCGAGACATGGCCAGAAAGTTGGCATCAAAGCCGGATGTTTCGAGTGCTCAGCCTGGGCGGATACGTCGCTTTTGATTTGCCCAGGGCCGTAACGGGCTTGGGCGCCTTGTTGCTGGTCGGCATCGCCGCGATGCACGTCTACGTGTGGACCAGCCAAGATGCGCTGCCACCTTATTTTCAGGCTTACGCCGCTTTGGTGATCGCGCTTTGCCTGATGTTTGCCGGCGGTCTCGGGTACGCACGGAATCCTCGTGTGGCACAGGCATGTTGGTATTTCGGTAGCCTGCTCGCGTTCGCGGTTCTCGCCGTCGACGTCGGCACCCGGATGGCCAGCCTGCCCGGCCTGGTGGCCGTGACCGGAAGGTGGGACTTCGCGCCGGCGACCTTTACGCTCGCGTTCGCGGTCGCCTTCATCGCATTGCACGGCTCGGTGCTGCTGGGCATCAACGTCGCCTATCCGCGCCGGCAGCACTGGGAGGACTGAGCGGGCGTATGACCGACACAGTGCTCGATTACCCGGCGTGGCTGCGCATCGATCATTGGCTCAACGTTCTGTTTCTGACGTTATTGCTGCGCAGCGGCATCGAGATCCTGTCCACCCATCCCAAGCTGTACTGGCGCGACGACAGCAAGCCCGGCACCGAATGGGCGCGCTTCACCACGAAGAAAATGCCGACCGACAAGCTCTACGACACCCTCGACGAGGAGGAGGACTACAGCCCGCTGATCGCCCTGCCCGGCCACAAAAAGCTCGGCATGGGCCGCCATTGGCACTTCGTCTCGGTGATCGGGTGGATTTTGGTGGGGCTTTCCTACTACGTCCTGCTGTTCGCCACCGGCCAATGGCACCGGTACTGGCCGTACTCGTGGTCGATCTTCGGGGAGGCGTGGAACGACGTCGTCGCCTATATGACGTTCAACCTGCCGTCGCTGCTGCCCGGCGAACCCCTGGACGCCATCCAGAAACTCACCTACGCCGGCGTCATCTTCCTGCTGGCGCCTTTCCAGATCCTCACCGGCGCTGCGCAATCCCCGGCCATCGAGGCTCGATTCCCCTGGTTCGTGCGGCTCCTCGGCGGACGGCAATGGGCGCGCAGTCTGCATTTCATCGGATTGGTCGCGTTCCTGATCTTCATCGCGATCCACCTGTCGATGATCTTTTTCTGGGGCTGGGGTCAACTCAACGCCGCGATGATCTTCGGTTCGGTACGCAATCTCACATTGGCGGTCGTGTTGTCGTTCGTGATCATCGGCGCGATCGTCGCCATCCACGTCGCGGCGACGGTCTGGAGTCTGCGCCGCCCCGTCCAGGTCCGCTGTGTGCTCGGTGCGGTCGTCACCCGTGCTCGGCTCATGCTGCTGCGCCCGCTGGACTCGCGACAGAACTACCCGGAACGCATGCTGTCGGAGGAGCACCGAGTCAACGGCAAGCCGCCGTGTTCACCCGCCTACAAGGTGATGGCGGTGCACAACTTCGTGGACTGGCGGCTGCGGGTCGGCGGGCTCGTCGAACGGCCGGTGACATTGGACCTGGCCGCACTGCGCGCGCTGGCCGAACCGGAAGGTCAACGCGTGCTGCACAACTGCGTGCAGGGCTGGTCGAGTATCGGTGAGTGGAAGGGGATTTCGCTGGCCTCGGTCGCCGACCTGGTGCGGCCGCTTCCGCAGGCGCGCTACGTGTGTTGTCTGACGATGCAGGACACCGGCCGTGACGAGCCAAGCGCGGAGGGAGAGGGGCAGTTCTACGAGGTGATGGACCTCGAGCTGGCCTACAAGCCGCAAACGATCCTGGCGTATGAGATGAACGGAAAGCCGTTGCCCATCAAGCACGGTGCGCCCCTGCGGTTACGGGTGGAGACCCAGGTGGGCTTCAAGATGGCGAAATGGATCTACCAGATCGAGTTCATCGACGACCATCGCGGCATCGGCTACGGTTTGGGCGGCTGGCGCGAAGACAACGTCCATTACGACAAGGACGTGGAGATCTGACATGAGCGCTCCTACCGAAAATGCGGCCGCCGACGTGCGACCCGAGCTGTTCGCCCTGGATCCCGCTTCCCGCGAGCGGGTGCTCGAACAGGTAGCGGCCAAGGGCGGTTTCTGCGAATCGTGCGGCGAGAAGAACTTCGACGTCGGTCACGCCCTGTATCTCGGCTTCCTATTCCTCGATGAAGATTCCGATGCCTACATGGTTGCGCTGACCTGCCAGAACCCCGACTGCGCCAAACCGCGGACCGGAATTGTCTTGCCCGAGAAGGACTTTCTCAGCGAGACCGACGACGGAAGCGCTTGGCCGTTGCGGGCGCGGCCTCGGTGAAATTCGGCTGAGCGAGGCGGAATCGATCGATCAGATGCGATAGCGCGCGCAGCTCATCGCACAAGGCCTGGAATCTGCGCTCGTCGGCGTGGTCGAGCCGGCCCAGTGAGCTGTAGTGCACCAGCCGACGCAGCCGCCCCGCCAGCACCGTGCCCCACCTGATGCTGAAGTCGTAGCGCTGTCCTTCGCTTATCGCCTCTTCGTCGTCCTTTTTGCCGAGTTCCTTGAGCGCCTTGATCTGTCCGGTGATCAATTCGACGTCATCGTCGATCTCGACCGCCGTGCGAGTGGGATTTTGTGTTGCGCTCATTGGTATCTCCCTGCCGTTACAGATGCCTCACAGATGCGGTTTGGCGACGCTGACCACATACGGCGCATCGGCCAATGTGAGGTATACGCGGTGGGGCCCGATCGCCATGCCCGAGAGGCGCGCCGACTGGACCGCGCCACCGGGGAGGTGGGCCCGGTAGTCGATGACGCGGATCACGTGAATCTTCCCGTCCGGGAAGCCGGTGAAGCTCGCGGTCTCGAGCACCACCACCTCGTGGTCGGTGGCGGCATAGATCCGGCTGTCGTCGGTGCCGAGTTCGCGGATCGTCGACGGCAGCTTGGCACTGGCGAGCACATCCAACCCGTTCTCGCCGTGGCGCGCGTCGATCGCATACAGCGTGCTGTCGTTGCGACCGGCGACGTAGGTGCGCTCGGCGTTGGCGCCGTCGCCCGCCGAGACCGTGGCGTCCATGTGCAGCGAACCCTGCTCCTCGGGGGGTGACGAGGGGCCCTCGTAGTAGCGGATTCCCGATGGGCCATAGAGGTGGTAGTCGATCTCGCGCCCGCGGTTGGCGCCGTCGACGGTGTCCGCCGGATCGCCGGTGATGCCGGCGGTCGGTAGCTTGCGGAAGCCGTACTGGTCCACCGGCGTCACCGACTTCCCATCTGCCGACAGGGCAAGCAAGATCCGCATGCCCGCGTCTTCGGCGAGGTAGGCCGGGGCCGGGCCAGCGTCGAAATCCTTGATCTGGCGCAGACTTTCAAGATCGACCTCGGCGACCCGCCCGCGCTCCGGCTGAGGCACGAATACCATGCGGTCGTCTTTCTGGCTGATCTGGAGATTGCGTCCCACCGTCATCGGCGTGGACAACCGCGTCTTGGCTTCGTTTTCGTGGGCACCCGCCGTGACCTCGGCCATCCGGTTGTCGTCGGTGAGCGCGACCATCGCGTGCATCCGATACGACCACACCGGCTGGTGCAACATCGCGCCGACCGACCACAGCAGGACCGCCGGACTGCTCTCCAGCGATGTTCCCGGGGTCAAACAACCGGTGGCCATCAGCGCGGCGCCGACCACGGCTAAGCGTCGGAGCAGGCACGTGCGATCGCCCATGTCGATGAAATACCCCGCCTCCGCGCCGCTACACGCCATGACCTGGGAGAAGTTTGGTGAATGTGGCTGTTTTCGGGCGGTGCCGCAGGGGTATGCCCACGGGCATGACGTCCCTGGGCTATTTCTGTTGACCAGATCCCGCTGACGAGAAACATGACCACCACGAAGAGCACGACGAAGCGCACCACGAAGACAACGAGCGCGGCGCGCTACCTGCCCGAGGACCGTCGCCTCAGTTCGTTGAAGTCGGCGGCCGAACATTGCCGGGGCTGCACGCTTTTTCAGGACGCGACCCAAACGGTCTTCGGTCACGGGCCCCCCGGAGCGCCCATCATGTTGGTCGGCGAGCAACCGGGCGACCAGGAGGATCGCGCCGGTCTGCCGTTCGTCGGTCCGGCGGGGCGATTGCTCGCCCGGGCGCTCGACGACGCCGACATCGATCCGGGGATGACCTACCAGACCAACGCGGTGAAGCATTTCAAGTTCACCCGCAAGGGTGGCAAGCGGCGAATCCACCAGAAGCCCAGTCGCACCGAGGTTGTCGCGTGCCGACCGTGGCTCATCGCGGAGATCGGGGCGGTAGGCCCCCAGATAATCCTGTGTCTCGGCGCGACCGCCGCGCAGGCGCTCATGGGACCGTCATTTCGGGTCTCCACCGAGCGCGGCCACGTGGTGGCGCTCCCATCGGAGGATGACCTGGAGTTCGACCCCGAGCCGAGCGTGGTCGCGACCGTGCACCCGTCGGCGGTGCTGCGTGATCGCAGTGAGCGGCGCGACGAGGCGTATCAACTATTCGTTGACGATTTGCGCAGCGCGCGGGCCGCTCTCGTGAGCGGCTAGCGCCGCGGCGATGACCTGCGCGAGGTGCATCGGCTTATGGTCAGGGGAAAGTTCGCGAATCTGGGTGCGGCAACTGAACCCGTCGGCCAGGACCAGCGCATCGGGATCGGCGTCGCGCAGCGCGGGCATCAGTTTGTCTTCGGCGCACGCTACCGACACATCGTAGTGGCCCTTCTCGAACCCGAAATTGCCTGCCAGGCCGCAACATCCGGCGTCGAGCACGTCGGTGTCCACGCCGGCATCGACTAGCAGCTGCTTGTCGTGGCTGTAACCGAGTATCGCGTGCTGATGGCAGTGCTGCTGAACCACTGCCTGGGCGCCGATCTGGGGTGGGTCCCAGTCCGGCGCCTTGCGCGCCAAAATCTCACCGAGAGTGTAGGTTTGCTTGGCCAGCCGGTGCGCATCCTCGTCGCCGAATAGGAGCTCGGGCAGGTCGGAGCGAAAGACCGCGGCGCAGCTGGGTTCCAGCACCACCACCGGTGTGCTCGTCCGCAGCGCCGGACGTAGTGCCGTAAGAGTCCGGCGCAGAATACGTTTGGCGATCTTCAGCTGGCCCGTGGAGATCCAGGTCAGCCCGCAGCACACGGTTCGCTGCGGAACATCGACGGCGAAGCCCGCCGATTCCAGCACCGCGACGGCGGCCTGCCCCACCTCGGGTTCGAAGTTGTTGACGAAGCTGTCCGGCCAGAGCACCACTCGTCCACGTGGCGGCTGACCGGCGTCCAGTGGGCGGCGGGAGAACCAGCTGGTGAACCTCTCGTCGGCGAAGCGCGGCAGCTCGCGATGCGGGTCGATTCCGCCGACCTTCTTGACCAGCGTCGCCAGGCCGCGCGCGTGTGTCACGGCATTGAGCGGCCCCGGCGCGATCGCGGCCAGCCGGGCCCACAGCGGGATCCAGCCCATCGAGTAGTGCGCCATCGGCCGCAGCCGACGCCGGTAGTGATGGAACAGGAACTCCGCCTTGTAGGTGGCCATGTCGACGTCGACGGGGCAGTCGCTGCGACAACCCTTGCAAGCCAGGCAGAGATCGAGCGCGTCGTGCACCGCGGAGGAGCGCCAGCCGTCGGTGATGACATCCCGTCCCGCTGTACCCCCTCCGTCCATGCCCTGCACCATCTCGAACAGCAGCCGGGCCCGGCCGCGGGTGGAGTGCTCCTCCTCCTGGGTCGCGCGGTAGCTGGGGCACATCACGCCCGATTCGTGGCCGCGGCACTTGCCGACGCCCACGCAGCGCGCGGCGGCGCGTGAGAAGCGGTGGTCGTCGTCCGGATAGGCGAACATGACATCCGGCTCTGCGGGGCGGTAATCGACGCCGAAGCGCAGGTTTTCGTCGAGTTTGTACGGGTGCACCACCTTGCCGGGGTTCATCCGGTTGTCCGGATCGAACAGGGCCTTGGTCTGCTCGAACGCGGTCACCATGCGCTCGCCGAACATCATCGGTAACAGCTCGCCGCGAGACTGGCCGTCGCCGTGTTCGCCCGACAGCGAGCCGCCGTATTTCACCACCAGTCGCGCCGAATCTTCCACGAAGGAGCGATATTTGGCTATGCCCGCGGCGGTGCGCAACACGAAGGGGATACGCGTGTGAACGCAGCCCTGGCCGAAATGGCCGTACAGCGACGCGGTTCCATAGTCGTAACGCTCGAGCAGCTCGCGGAAATCGCGCAGGTAATCGCCCAGCCGGTCCGGCGGCACCGCCGCGTCTTCCCACCCCTCGTGGGTCTCGGGCTCGTTGGGCGGATACGCGGTGGCACCCAGCCCGGCCTCCCGGGCGGCCCAGACTTCCTTCTTGCGGGTCGCGTCGTCGAGGACGGTGACGCCGTTGTGCGGCACCTTATGCAACGCGTCGATCATCGACTTGGCCTTGCGGTCGGCGTCGTCCTGGTTGTCGCCGTTGATCTGCACCATCAGCCAGGCGTTGCCGTCGGGCAGCTGGCGCAGCGCCTGCTCGGCCAGGTTCTGTGAATGCTCGAGTTCGACCAGCCGATGATCCAGGCCCTCCAAGGCGGCCGGGTCATGCTCGAGCACGGCCGGCACAGCATCGGCCGCCGAGGCGACGTCGTCGAAGCCCATGACCACCAGCGCGTCGGCTGGCGGTATGCGAACCAGCTGCAGCTCCGCCCGCAGCACCGTCACCAGGGTGCTCTCCGAGCCGACGAGTGCCTTGGCGACGTGAAAGCCGTTCTCCGGCAACAACGAATCCAGGTTGTACCCCGAAACCCGCCTCGGGATTTGGGGATAGCGTGACCGGATGTCGTCGGCATATTTTTCGGCGAGCGCCTTGAGTCCGCGATAGATCTCGGCGCGCCGGCCGCCCCCATCGAGTATCCGGTTGTACTCGTCGTCGTCCGTCTGACCGACCCACATCCGGAGCCCGTCGTAAGTCACCACCTCGAGGCGGCGCACCGAATCGACCATCTTGCCGTACTCCTGGGCGGTGGAACCGCAGGAGTTGTTGCCGATCATGCCGCCGATCGCGCAGCTGACATGGGTGGACGGTTTGGGGCCCACCATCCAGCCCGACGACTCCAGCTCGTCGTTGAGCACATCGAGCTTGATGCCCGGCTCCACCACCGCGATTCCCGCCTCGGTGTCCACGGAGCCGATCCGGGTGCAGTACTTGGTCCAGTCGATGACCACCGCGGCGTTACAGCATTGCCCGGCAAGGCTGGTGCCGCCGCCACGGGACAACACGGGCAGGTTGTGGCGGCGGCACACGTCGATGGTCTTTGCTCCCGCCTCCAGGGTGCGCGGCACCACCACGCCGATCGGCACCTGCCGGTAGTTGGACGCATCGGTGGAGTAGGTCGCACGCGAGCCGGGATCGAACCTGATTTCCCCGTCAACCTCGGCGCGGAGGTCGGCGGCCACCGCTTCGAACAGTGTCGGCGTGCGGCTCTTCATGGGTTAACTCTTCTTGTGCGGCAGGAACTCTTGTGCCTTGGCTTTCAGACCCACCTTGACGAAGCCCTTGCGGTCTTCGTCACCACCGAGCACCGCGGCGCTTGCCGCCTTGAACTGTTCCCAGGTGGCGTGCGGCGGGATCGGCGGCATGTCGGGGTCGGTGAAGACGTCCATCACGGTCGGACGGTCGGCCGAGAGCGCCTCTCTCCATGCGTCACCGAGTTCCTCGGGGTCCTTGACGGACAATGCGTTGAGACCGAGGCTGGCCGCAAACGCCGCGAAATCGACATCGGGAAGCGCTTGGGACTCAACGAATTTCGGTGCGCCGGCCATGGCACGCATTTCCCAAGTGACCTGGTTGAGATCGTTGTTGTGCAGGACCGCGACGATCAGGCGTGGATCGTCCCACTCGTGCCAGTACCGTTTCGCGGTGATCAGTTCGGCCATGCCGTTCATTTGCATGGCGCCGTCCCCGGCGAACGCGATGACCGGCCGGTCTGGGTGAGCGAATTTCGCGCCGATGGCGTACGGGACGCCGGGGCCCATCGTGGCGAGGTTGCCCGAGAGCGAACCCCGCATGTTCCCATGGAATCTCAGGTTTCGCGCATACCAGTTGGCCGCGGAGCCGGAATCGGCTGTGACGATCGCGTTGTCGGGCAGCTGCGGTGAGAGCTCCGAGAAAAGCCGCAGCGGGTTGATCGGGTGGGCACCGACCTTGGCCTCCATGTCCATCGTTTCCCACCAGCGGGCCACGTTCGCCTCGATGCCCTCGCGCCAGGACCGGTCCTCCTTGCGGCGCAGCTTGGGAATCAGGGCCTGCAGTGCGGACTTTGCGTCGGCGACGATGTTGATCGAATACGGGTAGCGCATCCCGATCATCCGGCCGTCGACGTCGATCTGCACCGCTTTGCACTGCCCGAACTGGGGCATGAATTGGGTGTAAGGGAAGCTGGATCCCACGGTCAGCAAGGTGTCGCAGTCGCGCATGAGCTCGTAGCTGGGGCGGGTGCCGAGCAATCCGATAGCCCCTGTGACCCAAGGTAAGTCGTCGGGGAGCACATCCTTGCCCAGTAGCGCCTTCGCCGCGCCGGCGCCGAGCAGCTCGGCTACTTCCACGAGCTCGTCGCGTGCCTCACGCGCGCCCTGGCCCACCAGCATGGCAACCTTCGTGCCCTCGTTGAGAACCTCGGCCGCGCGTGTGATGGCCTCGTCGTCAGCGGAGATGGCCGGCCATTCGACGCCCAAACTCGAGGGCACCATCTTGAAGGCGTGGCTGGGTGGCGAATATTCCAGTTCCTGCACATCGGCCGGGATGATCAGCGCGGTCGTGGTGCGCTCGGTCAGCGCGACCCGGATGGCGCGGTCCAGGACGTTGGGCAATTGTTCTGGCACGGTGACCATTTGGACGTAGTCGCTGGCGACGTCTTTGTACAGGCTGAGCAGGTCGACCTCCTGTTGGTAGGACCCGCCCATCGCGCTGCGGTTGGTCTGCCCGACGATGGCTACCACCGGAACGTGGTCGAGTTTGGCGTCATAGAGGCCGTTGAGCAGATGGATCGCGCCGGGCCCCGACGTGGCCATGCACACCCCGACACGGCCGGTGAACTTCGCATACCCGACCGCTTCGAAGGCGCTCATCTCCTCGTGGCGCGATTGGATGAACATCGGCTTGTTGTCGGCTCGGCCCCACGCGGCGAGGATTCCGTTGATTCCGTCCCCGGGATAGGCGAAGACGTGCTCAACACCCCACGCCCGCAACCGCTCCAGCAGGTAGTCGCCGACCTCTTGCTTGGACATGAATTTCCCTCCTAGCCCTCCTAGACAGCAGAGTTCCGATATCGGACCCGCGTGTGCCCGGTTACCGACGCCATCGTCGTAACCGGTGCACCGCCGCCCCGGCCGCGGCGGCAAACGCCGCCGTCGCGGTACCGCCGAGGAGGCCGTGGTGTTGGGAACCCCATAGTTGGAAACTGTGGTTGGTGGATGTGTCGTCGAAAATGCCGTGTGCGCCGTAGTCCCGGCCATCGCTGCCGTCGGCGGGCTCCCACAAGTTGGCCGGCTGGTCGGCCGGGCGGGGATCCTCGGTCTGCTGCGAGTCGAAGCCGGTGCGGGCGAGGTAGCGATCCAGCAGGCCCGGCGCTATCGCGTTGGCGGCCAGGGTTCCGACGGTGCTGCCGCCCACCCAATACTCGCGTCGCTGTGGATGGTCCGCGGCGTAGAGCACGGCTTGCGCGGGGATCTCGGGCTGGTAGATCGGCGGAACCGGCTGGGCCTGATTGGGCAAGCGCGACAGCACCCAGGAGAACTGCGGGGTGTTGACCGCCGGCATCTGGACCATGGTGACGCGGACGTTGCTGTGTTCATGCAACAGCTCGCATCGCAGCGCCTCGTTGAAGCCCTGGGTCGCGTGCTTGGCACCGCAGTAGGCGCTTTGCAGTGGAATGCCCCGGTAGGCAAGCGCGGAGCCGACCTGCACGATGGTGCCGGCGTCGCGGGACCTCATCCGCTTCAATGCGGCCATGGTGCAGTACACGAAGCCCAGGTAGGTCACTTCGGTCACGCGCCGGAACTCCGCGGGCGTGATTTCCCAGAACGGGGCAAACACCGAAGTGAATGCCACGTTCACCCAGACGTCGATGGGCCCGAAGGTCCGCTCGACCTCCTCGGCGGCAGCCTCGCACTGCTCCGGGTCGGCGACGTCGGTCGGTATCACGCACGCTTTGCCGCCGGCGGCTTCGACATCGCGGGCCGCGGCGCTCAGTCCCTTCTCGCCGCGGGCCACCAGGCCGACGTGCGCGCCCCGCGCTCCGAATGCCGTGGCGGTGGCGCGCCCGATCCCCCCGCTGGCACCCGTCACCACGACCGTCTGATTCACGGTCTGATTCCCGGTCCGATTCGAGCGTGCGGCTTTGACACTCCCCACGCATCACCTGATACCCGGATTTTTCGTCGTTATGCGTCGCCAATCCGATTTTTTACGATAACGATTGTGGAATCACGTGGCGGCTGGTCAGGTCACGCGCTCTTGGGCAGCGCGGTCAAGCCAGATGCGCTGTCGCCCTTGGCTACTCGGCGAATCAGCGCGCGGGTGGCCCTCTCCAGGATTTCCTGGACTGCCTCTGGTCGGCGGGCGCGAGCGGCGCGGCCGGTCGCCGCGGCGATGGTCTGCCCCTGGCGGTAGCCCGTGACGACGCGCGGATCGACATAGGAGCCGCGGGCAACCGCCGGCGTATTGCCCAGTTCCTCGGCGACCTCCCGCATGACCGCGGCCTCGACGCGCTTGGCCACCCGCTGCGAGACGGCGGGATCAGCGTCGGCGAATGCCGCGGCGGCCAACACCGTCCCATGCCAGGTCCGCAGATCCTTGACGGTGTATTCGTCGCCGACGAGCTCCTTGAACCGGGCATTGAGGTCGTCGGCGCGCACGTCTATCCATCCGGATGCGCTACGGCACACCAGCAATCGCTCGGTGCGCTCGGTGCGGCGCGTCAGTGCCCGCACCGCACGGACCACCGCGGGGTCCTCGATTTCCAGAGTTCGCCGCACCCCGCTTTTGGCGGGATAGTCGAATTCGACCGCCTCGCGACGCACCGTCACGTGCTCGCACAACAGGGTGGCGATCCCGTAGGACTCGTGCTCCTCTGCGTACTGCTCACCGCCGGCCCGGAAGTAGCCACGATCAAGCAGGCGCAGCGCGAGCGCCAGCACCCGCTCACGCGTCAGCCCCCGACCCGCGAGGTCCGCGGCCACGCGGTCGCGCCAGGCCGGCAACTGCGCGGACAGTTCCAGGACGCGGTCGAACTTCTCCTCGGCACGTTCCTGCTGCCAGGCGGCGTGATAGAGATACTGGCGGCGGCCGGCGGCGTCGGTGCCCACGGCCTGTATGTGGCCGTTGGGGTGCGGAGAGATCCACACTTTCTTCCATGCCGGCGGGATCACGAGATCCTTGATCCGCTGCAGGGTGCGCTGGTCGTCCAGCGGCTCGCCATCCGACCCGAAGTAGGCGAAACCCTTGCCGCGGCGCTTGCGCGTGATCCCCGGCTTGCTGAGCTCGCTGCGACGCAGCCGCATCGTGGCCTCCAGTCCCGTGCCCTCCAGTCCCGTTGTCTGGCTGGACAATTACCCACCCGGCGAGCGGTTCACACGGCGTTGGTTTACCGGTGACGCAGAACGACCCGCCACAGCGGTAGTGACGGGTCGTTTCTGGGAGCGTCAGCCGGCCATGAACTCCTGGTAGGCCGACTCCAGATGCGGCGGCAGCGCCGTCACGCTGCACTGACGCTCGGTGTCGCCGATCGGTGCCAGGATGCCACGCAGGTCGTAGTACTCCTGCGGGTGCGCGGTGAAGTAGTTGCGCAGGTTGGATGCGGCCTGCGCGCGTGGCTGCCCGTAAGCGGCCATCACCACCTGGTTGGCACCCGGATGCCCGGCCAGGTACTGCTGGGCCGAGTCCGTCACCGAGGAGACGGTGGCGTTGACGCCGGCGGGGCTGCAGTCGGGTGCTGCGGCCGCCGACGGCGCGGCGACGATACTTGCGGCCATACCTACGGCCAGACCCCCGAGTAGGCAGCCGGCGCTGATACCCGCGACTCTCCGGCGCGCGGCCCGGCGCGTGGCCCGGCGCGTGACATTACTGCTGATTTTCATGATCAGTGATTGTCCTTCGAATTCTCGCATTGATTTCTCGTTGCTTCGCCCGGGCTCCCGAGGCCCGAAATCCAAAGTAGCCGAAGCGAGTAGGCGTGGCGTCGATGTAAAACGAGCGCGAATCACTGCGTGTAGTCGGCCCGTGTGATTAGACGGATTAGACGGACAGGGTGATGCTGATGTGCTAAGCGAATAGCAAAACTCTCAGAGAATCCGGGGTCTTCTTAACGGATCGTGATCTCGATCGTAATAAAGCCGTGACCTGAAACTCCTGATACACCCCATTGCGCTAGGCGTTGACCGAACCGTTCGCCGCGCCATCCATTGCCACAGTGTCCAGCCACGTTTCGATGTCGGGGCCGAGGACCATGGCGTTGTTTGGTGCCAGCAGCGCCCCGCCGGCGAGCGCCGTCAGGGCCGGTTGCACGGTGCGGACGCGGCGGTCGTCGCCCTGCGATACGAGCAGTTTCGACGTGAGTTCGGGAAGTCGGATGTCTTCCGGGCCGGTGATCGTTCGCGGCGTGCGAGTCTGCCCCAGAGCCGCTTCGACCAGCACATCGGCGACGGTGTCGGCGGCGATGGGTTGTATCAGCCAGTCCTCGACCAGTACCTCGTCGTCATCGCAGCTCACGGCCGCCGGGTGGGTGGCGAACTCGTGGTACTGCGTGGACTTCACGATCGTCGCCGGCACCGGACCGTCCAGCACGATCTCCTTTGCCGCACGTTTGGCCACATAGTAGGGGGACTCATCGAGCGTGGGGTCGTCGACGCTGGCAATTGTCAAGGCCACCAGCCGCTGGACTCCTTGGGATGCGCACGCACCGACGAGGTTGTGCGAGGCGGTGGCCAGGGTGTCGATGATGTCGCCGTGATCGCCGTCCGGCACGGGGTCGGATACGTCGATGACGATGTCCACTCCTTCCAGCGCGTCGGCCAGACCGCACCCGGAGATCAGATCAACTCCGTGGCCGCGCGCGAGCTCGACCACCGCGACACCGCGGCCTTTCAGCCTTGCGGTGACGCGGGATCCGGCCGTGCCGGTCGCCCCGACGACAGCGATGTTGGTCGTTTCGTCCCCCTCGGTTGGCTCCGGTGCTGTACCCCGGATTCCGTCGTTCAAACACGGGACACTCGCGTGATTCAGGACACGTGTGGGCCGACCAGCCGAAACCCGCGTGCGATGCGGTGGGCGCGTTTGGCGCGACGCGGCGCGGGAAGCCGATATACGCGGACGCGTTGATTAGCCCGGCAGCTAACGCGCCGAGGAACGAAAGAGGGCCGCGGTGCGTGCCAGCTGATCAGGCCGATCCGCATCCAGATGGGCGCAAGCTCAGCAACCACCGAAAGGGAGGTCGAACAATGGGCGATCACAAGAGCGGAGCACAGGAAGCCGTCAAGGGCGCCGTTGAGGGCGTTAAGGGCAAGGCGAAAGAGGTTGGCGGAACCCTGGCCGGCCGCGACGACGTCGTCGAAGAGGGTCAGGCCCAGCAAGACAAAGCCGACGCCCAGCGCGATGCGGGCAAGAAGGAAGCCGAAGCAGCATCCGCCCGTTCCGGCGCAAAGGCCGCCGAAGAACGGCAAAAGGAAAATCAATAGTTTCAAATCGATGCGAGGCGGTCCGGTTCCGTTGGGGACCGGATCTCTTCGTTTTCCGGATCGGCTTGCATTTCAGAACGGCTGCGTTTCAAAGAGCCGCGTTTCAAAGGGCTGCGTTTCAAAAGGTTTTGCCGGGTTATCCCCCCAAGATGAGCATGGGCCGTCGGGTGGCGAGCATCGTCGCTTTTCTGCGAGCCGGCTACCCGAGCGGGGTGCCCGCCTTGGGTTACGTGCCGCTGCTGGCCTTGCTGCCGCGGCGAGCATCCGACGACGAGATCCGGTCGGTCATAAGCAAACTCGCGCCCGGACGACGGCCCTTAGACGGGGTCGATACCCGGGTCGATGTCGGGGTAGAGATCATCAGGGTCACCAACGAGATGCCGTTACCCGACGACATCGAGCGCGTCCAACGTGGACTTACCGCGATCTGAGGTCGACCACCACGTCGGCCACCAGTGGGCGATGGTCGGATATCGGCATTAGCTGCGCCTCCGCGGCACCGGCGCGCAAGCGATCATCGTCGGTAAGGATGTGGTCGAGCTGGCGGCCGGGCGCGTCCGCGGGAAACGTGGGGGCCACCGCCAGAGTCCGCATCCCCGACCAACGCCGGACCGCCTGGGGCGTCATGTTCAGGTCTCCCATCAGTAGCCGCGGACCGGGAAAGCCGCGCAGGTCGTGAATCAATCGGCGCAACTGGCGCCGATTCCAGCCGGGCACGAAAGACAGGTGCGTGTTGGCAATCGTCAGAGCGCCCCCCGGGGTGCACAGCCTCGCGACGACGGCCGCCCGCGGCTCTTCATCGACGATCATCACCCGCCTGGGCCCCGGCAGGTACATGGGAAATCGCATCGGAATCCGTGGCAGGCGCAGCACCTGCCAACTGGCGACCGGATACCTTGACAGCAGGGCAATTCCGTATGCCGCGGTTCCGGGTTGTTCGCGGCCTGTGGCGGCCATCCAGGTCGCTCCCGGAGTGCCTGAGATCGCGGCCACGAACCGGTGCTCCACGGCTCCCATCGCTTCGGCTGCCGCCGCGGTGAGGTCGGCTCGCTCCGAGCGCGGCTGCTCAAAATCGACTTCCTGCAACGCCAACACGTCGGGATCGAGCCGGCGCACGCAGTCACGTAGCCGTTGTGGATCTACGCCGTCCCCGACCGTGCGACCATGCAGGATGTTGAAGGTCGCTACGCGCATAGGTCCTTGATACCGTCATCGGCTGGCCGCGTGTTCACCGGAACACCAGTTCCCCGACCGCCAGCAGCCGCGCGAGAACGAATGCCGGCAACAGCGGTGAGCCGTTGTTTCCCGTCTCGAGCTGGCTGCGGAAGCACTGCGCCGCAAGGCGTTTACGGCTGAGCGCCCACGCGGGCAGGGGCGATGAATACGCCCGGTCCCACGGTACGGCTGAATCGGCCGGGCTGGCCCAGTGCCACATCCAGACCGGATACTCCAGCAGTGTGGCACCCGTGCGCGCACACGCCGCGGCGGCCGCGCGACCGGCCGCCTCGTGGTCGCGGTGCCCGTCGCCGCGCCAGGTGGCGGCACACCAGGTGCCGGGCGCGGCGGCGTCGAGGATGTCGACCAGCGTGTCGGTCAGCCCCGCCTCGTGGTCGGCGATGCGGCCATTCGTCAGGCCCAGCGATATCGGCGGCGGGAGCCCCAAAACGCCCGTTGCCCTGCGTAATTCGTATTTCTGTATCTCTGCCAGACGGAGCCGTTCGGACGGCGACGCCCCGGGCCGGACGGCGCCGCCGTCGCTGACCGACACCACCTGGACGTTGGTGCCCGAGGCGACCAATTGTGCGATTGTCGCGCCCAGGCCGAGCGTCTCATCGTCGGGATGGGGTGCGACGACGACGAGGCCGGGGCATCCGGTCAGATCCAGTGGCGGCGGGGCACCCCGGTCGAGGGCAGCGAGCCAGATTGGCACCGGGGTGCCGCCGCGGGTCAGCGGCCTGGCCGCAAACCGGGTGCAATTGCTTGCCGCAATGGTCCTCACGGTCGCTCTCACGTTGCCCTCACATCTTCCCCCGGCCCTGGTTCCCCCGGCCCTGGTTCCCCCAGCGCTGGTCGCCCGCGAGCCGTCCGAGCTCGGCAAGATCCCGCTCGGCGTGACTCTGTCGGATGTAGATGCTCAAGTCCGCTACCCGTTGGGCGTGCCGGCCGTCCTGACACAGCGGGCCCGGCCCCAGGGCGCGCCCGGTGCGCGTGATGGCTTCGTCGGCGGCGTGTTCGACGATGCTGCGGACGCGACGTGCCAGCAGTTGTGCGGAGTCGGTCCGGTCGAATGGGTCGTCGTCGATCTGGGCCGCCGCGGTGGCCAGCATCGCGTCGCCGGCGGCCAGGGCCGCGTCCACCGCGCCCAAATGGGCCAAAGAGTAGGCGTCGGCCGATCTGCTTCCGGCGCAACGGTATAGCGGCTCGGCGACCCGGCGTGCGCCGCCGAGCCAGCACGCTGCCACGCCGATCGCGGCGTGCCAGAACCCGGGACGGTTCAGGAAGTCACCGGGGTCGCCCACCGCGACGGCGTGGGCGTTGGTGAACTGGACCGGCCGGGTGTCGCTGCCGGCCATCCCGGCGTTCCACCACGTGCTGGGCAGGGCTTTGACGGCATGGTTGAGGACCGCTACCGCGAACAGTCCCCGTCGTCCGTCGTCGAGGCGCGCGGTCACGAGCGCATTGGTACAGAACCCCGCTCCCGGGCACCACACCTTGGTGCCATTCAGGGTGAATGCGCCACCGCAGGCATTGGTCGCGGTCAGCACCGCATCGGGGGATTCGGCCGCCCAGACGGCCCACAGCTGCCCCGATTCCGGTGGCTTGCCCCCCAATTCGTCCAATATTGCGACGGCGTCGACGTGGGTCTCGGCGATCCGGGCCGCCGCGATGTCCTCTTCGGCGAGGCGCGCCAGCCCTTCCCAGCGTTCAGCGGTGCGGCCCGACGCCGGCAGCGGCAACTCGAGACGTCCCGACTCCAGCCAATGCTGCACCAGGCCCGCAGTCACGCGCGCTCACCCGCCGCCGATCTTCGCGCTGACATACCTGGTCGATTGCCCATTCGGCCGGCACTTAAACGGGTTGCACCCGCCGGTCGGCGGGTATCACCTATCCACGATGAACCCCATTAAGACGGACGCACATGTGTCCGCCGAATGCGCGCGGTTGCGTGAGGCGCTGCGTGGGGCGGCGTCGGCTCTCAAGGAGAACGGCCCGCGTTTCGCGCTGGCGGGCAGCTACGCGCTATGGGCATACGGTGCGCCCGAACCCAGCCACGATGTGGACCTGGTGGTCGCCGAGGCCGATGCGCCGACCGCCGTCGCGACCCTGAAAGACGCCGGATTCGCCGTCGAACACCCGCCGGAGGACTGGCTGTTCAAGGCCCGCACCGGAGATACGGTCGTGGACGTGTTGCACCGGGTCAACGGCGTGCCGGTGGATCGGGCCACCCTGGACTGCGCCGAGCAGCGCGACGTGTTGGCGATATCGATGCCGGTGCTGCCGCCCACCCTGGTGGTCATCCAGAAGTTGCGCGCGCTCAACGAGCACCACTGCGATTTCGCGAAGCTGCTGCCGGCGGTGCGGGCCATCCGCGAACGGCTTGACTGGGATCGCGTCAGATCGCGGACCGCCGACAACGACTACGCGGTCGCATTCTTAGTGCTGGCCGAGCGCCTGGGGCTCATCGACTAGATCTCAGCGGCTCAGTGGTTGCGCTCAGTGGTTACGCAGCTTGGCGACCAGTTTGTCTTTCGTCAGGCCCGAATAGCCCGAGATGCCAAGCTGTTTGGCCCTCTTCTTCAATTCCGGGACCGTCCAGTCGGCGTAGGACCCGGACTTGCCGCCCTTGCGGCCCACCGAAGACTTGCCCCTGCTGGCGGCCGCGTTGGAGATCCGGGCGGCCTTCTCCTTGGAGTCACCCTGCTTTCGCAGATCCTGGTACATCTTTTCGTTCTTGATCGACGATCTGGGCACGATAAACCTCCTGTGCTTGCGATGCCGCTGTCAGGGTGCCCCGCCCGCTAGCCGTCAAACCGCCGCTAGGCGGGGACGGGGTCCGTCTGCCTTTGCCAGCAGCGGTGTTGGGCCAGGGCTGCGGCGAATTCGTCGACGAACTCCTCGGGAAATTCGTCGGCGGCCGCCGTGGTGGTCACGACGGCTTGATCGCTGACGACGCTGGTGTCATCTGCGAGCCGGTTCTCGATGTTCGCGGCGCGGAGCAGGTCGATGCCGGCGCCGAACGCACCCACCGGCTTGAGGTGCTTGTACGCCTCGACCACGAAGTGCACGGCGTAGCCGTCGTTGGCGAGGGTCGACACCGAGCGCGGTCCGCACGCCACCACGACCGCGTCGTACAGCACCGACGCCATGGTGGTGAAAGCGCGGTCGACGGGCAGTTCGCCGCCCGATCCGCCCGCTAAGGTTCCGCCGGCGACCGGGGCCAGAACCTCGACCACCGCGCCGCGCTGCTGCATGAGCTCGATGAAGCGCTGCGTCCCGACGACGTCGACGCCGTCGGCGGCCAGCACGGCGACCTTGCGCGAGGCGATCGTGTCCGGGACGTCGGTGAGTTGGGACAGTGCCGGCGACTCCGGCACGTCATCGACCGGCTGGCGCTCCGGCTCGGGGAGCCCGAGCTTCGCCGCCACCTGTCCCGCCAGTTCGTGGTCGATGTGAGCGAGTTGGGCCACCACCGCCGAACGGATGTCGGGCACCTCGACCTTGCCGAGTTCGAAGGCGAACGCGGCGACGATGTGTTCGGCCTCGACGGCCGACATGCTCTTCCAGAACATCCGCGCCTGGCTGTAGTGATTTTCAAATGACTTGGCGCGCTTGCGCATCGCGGCGCCGTCGACCCGCTGGGTGTAGTGACGGAAGACGTCGTCTTCGGCCTTGTCACCGGCCAGCGCCGGACAGCCGCTGCCCAGGGTGTTCTTGTAATAGCTGGATCGGCCCTGCGGGATCGCATGCTGACCGTAGCCGTCCTGCTGGTTGTTGCGCACCTCGGCCACCGGCCGATTGACCGGCAGTTGCGCAAAGTTCGGGCCGCCGAGACGGATCAGCTGGGTGTCGAGGTAGGAGAAGTTGCGGAACTGCAGCAACGGATCGTTGGTGAAGTCGATCCCCGGCACCACGTTGGCGGTGTGAAACGCCACCTGTTCGGTTTCGGCGAAGAAGTTGTCCGGGTTGCGATTCAGCACCATCTTGCCGACGGGCCGGACCGGAACCTGTTCCTCGGGAATGATTTTCGTGGCGTCGAGAAGGTCGAAGTCGAACTTGAACTCGTCGGCCTCGGCCACCAGCTGCACACCGAGTTCCCACTCGGGGAACTGGCCCGACTCGATCGCCTCCCACAGATCGCGCCGGTTGTAATCGGGGTCCTTGCCGGCGACCTTCTGGCATTCGTCCCAGATCAACGAGTGCACGCCGAGTCGCGGCTTCCAGTGGAACTTCACGAAAGTGCCTTCACCGCTGGCGTTTACCAGCCGGAAGGTGTGCACACCGAAGCCCTGCATCATCCGGTAGCTGCGCGGGAGCGCCCGGTCCGACATCAGCCACATGATCGTGTGCAGCGTTTCGGGCTGCAGCGAGACAAAGTCCCACAGCGTGTCGTGCGCCGATTGCGCCTGCGGAATCTCGTTGTGCGGCTCGGGCTTTACGGCGTGCACGAAGTCGGGAAACTTGATGCCGTCCTGGATGAAGAAGACCGGGAAGTTATTTCCTACCAGATCGTAATTGCCTTGTGCCGTATAGAATTTGGTGGCAAAGCCGCGCACGTCGCGGACGGTGTCCGCCGACCCGCGCGACCCGGCTACCGTGGAGAAGCGGACGAACACCGGAGTCCGGGTACCGGGCGTGGTCAGAAATTTCGCCGCGGTGTACTCGGCCAGCCAGTCGTCGTAGGGTTCGAAGAAGCCGTAGGCGCCGGCGCCGCGCGCGTGCACCACCCGCTCCGGTATCCGCTCGTGGTCGAAGTGGGTGATCTTCTCCCGGGCGTGGAAATCTTCCAGCAGCGTCGGCCCCCGCTCGCCGACCGTCAGCGAATCATCGGTGTCGTCGACGCGGACGCCCTGCTGGGTGGTCAGGTATCCGGTGTCGCGACGGACCCGGGACGGTTCCAGATTGCGCTGCTTTGGATCGGGCGTGCCGTCGGTCCCCATTGTTCCCTCCTGTAAGACGTCGGCTGCTTGGACTCGGCTGTTGGACTCGGCTGTTGGAGAACCGGGTACCACTGATCAATCGGCGCAAACGCCCCGCCCGGTTACCTACCCGTGAGGGGGGTAGTCGAGAGTGGTGGGGCAGCGTGAGATCAGGGGGGATGGCGGTGACGCCGCCGGCTGAATTCGCCGACCGCATCCGGGCCGAGATCGAACAGCCCGACGACGTGGCGTTCGTAACCGTCACCGGCCTGCTGGACGGTATTACCTACCGTGGGTTGCGCGATGTCATCATCAACGCCGCCCTCGACGAGCCGCGCGCGGTGATCGTGGACGTCAACCGACTATCCGTGCCGTACGAATCGGCGTGGACGGTATTCACCAGCGCTCGCTGGCATGTCAGCATCTGGCCCGACGTGCCGATTCGGCTGGTGTGCGAAGTGCGGCGGTCGTTGCGAGCAATCACCGCAAATGGCGTTTCGCGGTACGTTCCCGTACATCGGACCCGGGCGTCGGCGCTGGAAGCCGTTCGCGGCCACTCGGCACCTGTCCGGCGGCGTGCACGCACCGAGCTTCCGGATTCCAGGCTCAGCGTCGGCCTTGCCCGCGCCATGATTACGGAGTGGCTCACCAGATGGGAGAAGCCCGCGCTGATTCCGACGGCCGCCACAGTCGCGACGGTCTTCGTCGAAAACGTCCTTGACCACACTGATAGCGCTCCGGTGTTGACTGTCGAGGACTTTGAGGACACCGTCGCCGTCGCGGTCGAGGATGCGAGCGACGAGCAGCCGATCCGGCACGAAGATCCCGAGCGCGGCGCCGATATCGTGTCCGGCCTGGCGATCGTTTCCACACTTTGTCGTGTGTGGCGCACTATCCCGACGACGTCGGGCAAGGCGGTATGGGCTGTAGTCGGTCCCGAAAACAAGTTCTGAACACGCTGGTAAGCCATGGTCTGGGCGACGAACCACAACGCTGCCCGGTTTCGGCGGTACCGGGTCGTGGGTACGCCCTTCGCGAGAGAATCCCGGTCTCCGAAGGGAAGCGCGGTGAAGATTGCGATCGTCAGCGGCGACGATGTCGTCGGTGACGACCCCGGACGGCTATGTGCTGCCCTGGCGGCCCAAGGGCAGGAGGTCACGGCCTATTTGAGGCAACGAGGTCGGTGCAGCCGGAAAGTCGGTGCGGTCCGACCTGGCACCAGCCGGCGGTACCGGGCCATCGGGATCGCGGTCGGCCCGGCGACTGCGTGCAAAGATGCCGAGGTGTTGCCGTTCGTCGGTGACTGGGCGGCCACACTGGAGCGACTGTGGTCGTCCGATCGACCAGATGTCGTCCATGCGTACGGGTGGCTGGGCGGATTGGCGGCTCAGCTTGCGGTACGACGGCACAATCTACCCATCGTTCAGACGTTCCAACCCCTGGCCGCGGCCCCGCGCGCACGATCCGACCGGGGCCGGCGCAGACTCACGGAACGCGAACGGATCGAGCCGCTATTGGCACGCAACGCGACCTGGGTGACGGTCGAGAACAGCACGGATGTCTACGCGCTGGCCAGGTTGCGTCACGGCCGAGCGCGGATGTCGATCCTGGCGAGTGGAGTCGACATCGATCAGTACACCCCGGTGGGTCCGGTGGCCGACCGTACCGATCTGCATCGCGTTCTGTCCATTGCGCCGAACCCGTTGCCGGGCAATGGATTCGATCTCGCTATCAGCGCGATGCCCAAAGTTCCCGGCGCGGAGCTTGTGATCGCGGAAACCGAGGTCACCAACCGAAGCCACGACAGGGCGCGGAACGCGCTCAAACGCCTCGCCGCAGAGTTGGGCGTGGCCGATCGGGTGCGCTTCGTCGGGACCATCGATGGCGACGAGCTGTCGAAGATGGTGCGATCCGCCGACGTCGTCGCGTGCACCCCGCGGCAGCCACCGCGTGCGGCCTCGGTGTTGGCGGCCATGGCCAGCGGCGTGGCAGTGGTTGCTTTGCCGGTTGGCGTCCTGATCGACGTTGTCGTCGACTCGGTCACCGGGCTCCTGCTGTCGTCGGAGAATTCCAGCGAATTGGCCGCCGCTTTGAGAAGCCTTCTCGCGCAAGAATTCCGGTGTAAGAGCATGGGCGCCGCGGGCCGTAATAGGGCATTGTCGCGCTTCACCTGGGACCGGGTCGCACTCGACGCGCTGAACATTTACGGACAGCTCATCGGCCAAGATTCGCCGGTGCGGTCGCTGCGGCCGACAGGCGCTCATTGATGTTCGTTCTGTGATGCCATGGGGTGCGTGGGCCGCCGCCGTTGTAGCCTTGGATAGGCCGCGATGCCGAGTCCTACGATGACGAGCATCACCGAAAACATTGCCCCCGGCCCCGTTGTGGGTCCAGCCGGTGAGTTCAGCGCGATCCACGTCGATGTCGGTGATATGGACCGTGGCCCGGCCGCAGTCCGGTATCAGCAATTCCGTACCGGAGATCCGGCTGCGGCGGGCCGATTCTTTGCCGAGGCTTACACGCCGGGCTGGCTGATCACCGGCCTCGCGAAGGGCTCCAGCGTCGTTCACCGGCGGCGAGAAACGGCTTCGATGAGTCTCGACGAGGTGGCGATCCAGGCTCGGATGAAGTGCGAGATTCCACCCGCGGACTCCGTACTGGTGATCCAGCCCCGCGGGGGATCTTTGACGGTGACCCGTGGGCCATCGGGGATCGCGGGCTGTCCGATCCTGGTGGCTCACGGCATGTCCTGCGTGATGCACTTGGACGCAGCGCGCTTCGATGTCGTGTCCATCGCGGCGGAAGTGTTGCGCAGGGCCGCTGCGGACCGTCTTACGCCGCTACCGAAGCACATTCGGTTCCTCAGCTGGCATCCACGCTCGCGCGCCGCCGTGCGCGCGTGGCATCGAGCGCTGGACTACGTCGTCGCCACCCTTGCATCCGCGGATTCTGCCCAGCAACCGTCGATCGCCGCAGGAGCCGCGCCGTTGCTGGCCACCGCTCTGCTCGAGTGCTACCCATCAAATGTCACCGCACAGCAAGATCTGCTGAGTGACCCTTCGGTTCCCGCAAGGCTGAAAGACGCGGTGAAATTCATCCACCGCCACGCTGCAGGTGACGTGGGCGTCACGGACGTCGCGGCCGCCGTGCATCTCACGCCCAGAGCGCTGCAGTACCTCTTCCGCCAGCGGCTGAACACCACCCCGACGGAGTACCTGCGCCGCGTCCGGCTATACCGCGCGCATCACGAGTTGTTGAGTCGCGACGGCCCGGGGACCACCGTCACCGAGATCGCCCAGCGCTGGGGTTTTGCCCATGCGGGCCGGTTCGCCGTGCTCTATCGGCAGACCTATGGCCGGAGCCCACACACCACACTCAAACGATGAACTGACGGTCCTGCTACTGACCAGGCCTTCCACAGCCCTTCCGCAGCTCGGCGAACCAAAGACCTTCGCAGGCAAAGCTTTACGCCAGACCCCTCGCCGGCGTGGGTCCGATGGCGTCTAGCATGTGGTCATGGTCGAGATTCATTTGGAACGGACGATCGCGGCGCCGGTAGACCAGGTCTTCGACTGGCTGGCCGATCCGGCCAACCTCGCCGCCGCTCCGTTGGTCCTCAAGGCCGGGTACGCAAAGGACTCCGCGGCGCCCGGCGCGGGCGCGGTGCGCGAGGTGGTCGGGCTCGGCACGTGGTTTCGCGAAGAGATTACGGCCTACGATCGGCCGCAGAGCTACTCCTACCTCATTGTCAAGTCATTCCCGCCTTTCGAGCACGAGGGTGGCACGCTGACGTTCACACCTTCTGGCACACCTTCTGGCACATCTTCTGGAACGTCTTCGGGTGGCGGTGCTCACGTCGACTGGCTGACCAACTACACCCATCCCGCGGTGGCCGGCGGCAAGGTGCTGGAGGCGATCAGCTGTCGGCTGCTGCGTTCCAGCTTCCTCGCCATCCTCAACGCCTGCGCCGCGGCCCTGGAACGTTAACCGCGAATTGTGCTGCGGGACTGGCACCGGCATTGCCCGCCATGCCCCGTCATCAATGATGGGGATTGACCGAGTCGGCCAGTGCCCCTCCGATGACAAACGTGACGACGATCAGCGCCACTGCGATCGTCGGCCATACCCACATGACCCGGCCGCGGTTGGCCGCGACGGCGACGCCCGCGATCGCGACTATCGCCGCGATCGCGATACCACCCCACGTCACGGGGTAGATCCAATCGAGCGCCGCAGTGTTGCAGTTGTCTCCACACGCGTCGGTCGCCATCGCGAAGAAGAACGAGATAAGTAGGGAAAGCGACGCCGTCATCGCCGCGACTGTCAACATGACCACAGTCGCCACGACGTCGGCTGTCGAACGCCGCTTCGGAGCCGTCATGTTCCCATCTTTACCCGACGCATCAATTGGCCGGCGGCGTAGCGGCCGCTGAGCACGGCGCCGGTCACGGTCGCCGGATTGTCGACGCCGACGGCCTCGCCCGCCAGATAAAGCCGGTCATCGATGGGCTGCTGCAACTGCCGCCGGTCGTCGGGGCCGGAGCCGGGTGCGTGGAATGAGTAGGCGCCGCGCGCGTAGGGGTCGGCGGCCCACGTCGACGTCGCGACGTCGATCGGCGCGATGTCGTCGCCGAACAGTTGCCGGACGGCGGGCAGCGCGGCGGCCATGAGATCCGTCGGGGAGGACGACTCCACCGCGCGGCCGCGGTCACCGGCGTTGAACGCCAACACAATCGGGCCCGTGCTGCTCGGCAAGGTGAACCACTGGGACCACGCGCCGGGGTCGGTTCCGAGGCACAGATAGAAGGCGTTCTCCGCGTCCCAGGTGCGCCGGCTGAAGCGGAAGTAGCTCTTGGACAGCACGCCGAAGCCGAGCGCGTCGATCGCGTGGGCGTGTCCGTCGGGAAGGGGCGGATCGAAGGTGATCGCGCCGGATTTCAGCACACCGAGGGGAACCGTGACGATCGCGGCGGGTCCCTCGAAGGAGCGATCTTTGGTGCGCACGACGACGGACCTGTCTCTTCGCGCTAACGCGGTCACCGGGCTATTCAGCACGATCTGCAGCCCGTCGGCCAGGAGCCGCGGCAGGGCGTCGTAGCCGGTTGTGACCACGTCCTGGTTGCCGCCGCAGTAGTCGCCCTTGTCAAATGTCTTGGCGGACAGCTGATCCGCGCCAGCCGCGTACTCGTCCTCGATTTCGGTGGCGAGGAAAAAAGTCAACTGGGCGCGGTCGGAGTCGGAAAGTTCGGCGGCAGCGGCGTTGACGGCGGCGCCGAGACTCCCGCCGTCGACGTCGTCGCGGGCCTGGTCGACGAACGTGCGCCAGTGCCGTGGGTGGTAGTCCAGCGGTGGCAGCCGCGGGTCAACCGCGAGCTTCGCCCACCCGTGATAGTCGGTCGGAACATGCCCTGCCTGCGCCCGCCGTGCCAGATCCGTCAGCGGGTTGTTCGTCGTGCCATGGATCCAGGACGCGCCCATCTCGAGCGGTGCGCCCCAATCGCGGTTGGTGTACACCCTGCCGCCGATGCGATCGCGGGCTTCGATCACGCGCACCGGCCACCCCGCGTCGGCGAGGCTGCGCGCGGCGGACAAACCGGCCATCCCCGCGCCGACGATGAGGACGGAGTTGGTGTCCGATCTGGTGTCCGGTGGCGGCGGGGGATCCGACGCGCAGGCGGCCACCAGCGTCCCCCCGACCACGCTCGTCGCGGCCGCCAAGAACTCCCGACGCGATATCGGGGACATGTTGGTCAGCGTCTCACACCCGGGAGATTTGTTGGACGCGATTTTGTTGGACGGGCGTCCGAAATTTCCGGCAGGTATTTGGCCGATTCCGGCCAGTCCATCGTTGATTCCACGTAAAATCGGTCACATCCAGGGTGCGGCAACGGGGCCGTGTTCGAGGGGGGAGCAGCGATGAGTGCTCGACAAGTGACAAGCACGATTCAGCGGCTGCCTGATGCACTGCCACCGAGCCGCACCCTGACCGTCCGCGCGACCGACGGAACTCCGCTGCACACGGAGGTCTTCGGCCCGGCTGACGGCTATCCGATCGTTTTGACGCACGGCATCACCTGTGCGATCCGCGCGTGGACGCACCAGATCGCCGACCTCGCCTCCGACTATCGGGTCATCGCCTTCGACCATCGCGGCCACGGCCGAAGCGGAATTCCCAAGGGTAAGGGGCGCAGCGGCTATAGCCTCGAAAACCTTGCGTCCGACCTGAATTCGGTGCTGGAGGCGACGTTGGCGCCGCACGAGCGTGCGGTTCTGGCGGGGCACTCGATGGGTGGCATCACCATCGCCGCCTGGTCGGCGCACTACCGCGACAGGGTTCGCCGGCGAGCCGACGCGGTCGCGTTGATCAACACCACCACCGGGGACCTGGTGCGCGAAGTCAAGCTGATGTCGGTGCCGCGCGAATTGCGCGGATTTTCCGAGGCCCGTGTCATGGCCGCGCGGGGACTGATCGGTGCGTTCGGCGGGTTTCCGGTGCCCACCGCGGCCCGGCTCGCGAGCCGCTACCTGGTTGCGATGCTGGCGGTCGGTAAGGACTCCGACCCGAGCGCCGCGCGGCTCATCTACGAGCTGTTCGCCCAGACGTCGCCGGCGGGGCGTGGGGGCTGCGCGAAGATGCTCGTCGACGCCCTGGGTTCGCGGTATCTCGAGTTGGACGGCTTGACGGTGCCCACGCTCGTCATCGGCAGCGAACGCGATCGCCTGACACCAATCGGCCAGTCCCGCAGGATCGCACGAACCGCGCCCAACGTCGTCGGACTTGTCGAGCTGCCGGGCGGGCACTGCTCGATGCTGGAACACCCCCGCGAGGTGAACGGCCAGCTGCGGGCGCTTGCCGAATCGGTGACCCGGGACGTGCGGATCAGCTCATAGCCGCTCAGCTCATAACAGTTCGGCTCAGAGCAGTTCGGCTCAGAGCAGTTCGGCTCAGAGCAGCAGGGCCGTGATCTCCGCGGCCGCCCGCTGACCCGACCGGACGGCGCCGTCGAGAAACCCGGTCCATTCGTCCGCGGTCTCGGTGCCGGCCCAGTGAATCGGACCGACGGGCTCGCGCAACCACGGACCGTATCGTGTCCACGACCCGGGTGGCACGGCCGCGGTCGGACCGCCGGGCGCGAAATCCTCTGCGCCCCAACGGTGATCGACATAGTCGAGTGGCTTGAGCGCCTCCTCGCCGAACAGGCTGGCGAAGCAGCGCAACGCATCGCGGCGGCGTTGGTCGGTGGGTAGCGAGTCGAATGCGCGGGCGTCGACAAACCCCATCAAGATGCCGGGCCCGTCGGGATGCGGGCTGACGTCGAAAGTGATGAACACCGGGCCCTGATCGGACAGCGCCTGGCCCGAGAAGCCGCCGTCCCGCCAGAACGGCGTGGAGTAGGCCGCATAGGCCTTGCTGAGCCGGCCCTGGGGCCAATTCTTGGCCAGTTTGGCGTACTCGGGCGGCAGCGGGGGAGTGAATTCGATGAATGCGCGATGGGCCGGGGGGATGGCGACGATGACGAACCCGGCCTCGGTCTGGCCGCGATCGGAGGACACCGTCACGCCCGCACCGTGTCTTTCGATGCGGCGCACCGGCGCGTTGAGCAGTACCCGGTCGCCCAGTTCGGCGGCCGCCGCCTCGGCGATCTGCTGGGTGCCGCCCGGGAACCGATCCTGCTGGGCACCGTTTTCGACGTCGAGCAGCCGGTCGAGGCCGCCGGCCGCATGCGTGTAGCGGGCGGCGTGCAACATCGAGACGTCGTCGGGTTCGCACCCCCAGGTAACCCGCGCCATGATGGCGAGCAGGTCGCGCGACGAGGCGGTGGCGCGCATCGCGCGCAGCCACTCGCCGAGCGAGAGGTGATCGAGCTCGCGGGCGCGGCGCGCGTCCCACGGTGCCGCGAGCGGGATGCTGCGCGCAATTCTGTCGAATTGCCAACGCAGCCTGCCGATGTCAAGCAGCCCGGTCAGTGAAAGCTTGGGGATGGTGCCGCGGTAGGAACGCGCCCAGCCGCGCCAGTGGATCACGTTCTTGCCGTCGTGGTGCGTCGGAGCGGTCGCGACCTCGAGCTCGGCCGCCAGTGCCAGGACCGCGTCCTGGGTCGGGCCGACGAAGGTGCCGCCCAGATCGGCGGGCAACCCCGCGACGCTGCCGGTAAACGAGCGCCCGCCGACCCGGTCGCGGCCCTCGAAGACCACCACATCATGACCCTGTCGCGTCAGCTCCCGTGCTGCGGTCAGCCCGGCAAAGCCAGCCCCTACCACGACGACGTCGACAATCCGGGGAGGGTCCGTCACGGGCTATAGTCAACCGCATTTTGCGGCGTTCGTCGCACAATTCTGGATTCGCGGTTACGGCTCGACTACGACCCGACTAGGGGGCGACCGTCAACCAGTCCTTGAAACCTGACGGGTCGTGGCGGCCCAGCGCGCCGTGCTCGTAGAGGCCCCAGCCCTCGACCGGATCCCCGTCGCCGTCCCGGCACAGCGCACGCCCGACATGGTCGATCACGCCGAAGCCGGAGCGCCCGATGATCGCCGGGTCGGTCATGTCGTACGTCAGGCGTTCGACGAACTTTTCGCCTTTCCACATGCCGTGCAGCCAGTCCGAATCGCCGCCGTAGCCGCCGCCCACGTGGATGGGCACCGGCAGCTTGGACTCCACGTCGAAGTGGACCGGGGTGCCGTCCGGGGCGGTCGCGTCGATGGTGGCGCCGGTCGGGATGCGGGTGCCGGAGCGGTAGTGAATCTTGACCCGCGGCCAGCCCAGCTGTTCGACCCTGCCGCCGCGCCACACGCGGGTGCAGTCGTTGAGCGAACGGAACCCGTCGGGCTCCTCCTGGATGATCAGCACGATCGCGAAGTCGTCGAAGGCCATCGGCACGTAGAGCCACCACATGCCCTCGAATGGCGGGTCGGCGGGCCGGCCGGCCGGCTCGGGTTCGCCGATCGGTCGGATGCCCCAGGACCGATCGCGGGTGCCGAGCCAGGTCGCGGGGTCGACGGCGATCTCCTGTCCGTCGATGGCGATGCGGCCGCTCCAGGACCCGAGCTGGGCGAACCGCTGCGCGTCCAGGGTCACCCGGTTGCCGGATCTCATCAGGTGCGGCTGTTCCTGCACGACGTCGAACAGGCCTTCCCAGGTGAGATCGGCTGCGAGGCCTTCGGTTTCGTCGAGAATCAGCCGGAGTTTGTGCAGCGGCTCGATCACCTCGATCCGGTAGCCGTTGACGTTCTGGTTGAGCCGGTCCTGGTCGATGGCGTCGGACAGGTGCACCGCGGTCTGCGTGTCCCCGCGTCGGACGAGGAAGAACGCGTCCTTGACCCCGAGGTTGGGGTAATAGCCGATGCCGCTGATCACGAAGATGTCCCCGGTGCGGTCGTGGGCGTTGAAGTAGGAGCGGTCATAGAAGTTGCGGTCCGAGGAACCCGGCCACGCGATCGGCTGGGGAATTTGATGTACCGGGAACTCGTCGAGCGGGCCTAGCCTGTGCGCCATTACCGATCCTCTCCAATTAAACGTCTCAGCAGTCCGGCGTGGTAGAACAGCGATTCGACGTCGTCGGGTTTTTCGGTTTCGCCGAAGTGCACGCGTCGCGCGCCGGTGCGCATGAAGACGACGGCCCACATCACCCCCGAGTAGACGTAGAACCAATGCAGGTCGCCCACGTCGACGCCGGTGAGTCGCTCATAGGTGGCACGGACGTCGTCCTCGCGCATCACTTCGGGCAGGCCCGGCAGCGTCGCCAGACCGGCGAGTTCTTGAAACACCATGTGCGCGAATATCATCCAGGCGACGTCGAGCTCTCGCGGTCCCAGCGTGACCATCTCCCAGTCCAGCACCGCCACCGGGGCAAAGTCGCGGTACAGCACGTTGCCCACCCGCGCGTCGCCCCACAGCAGCACGGGCTCTCGCGCGTCCACCTCGTGTGGCCAGTTGTCCTCGAGCCACTCGAAAGTCCGCTCCAGCAGGGGCGATGGGCCGATGTCGGGCACCGCGAAGTCGTACCACGCCCGCACCCAATTGAAGTGCCCGCGCAGCGCGGTATCGCCACCTTGAGAGAGAAACCCAAATGTCTTCTGGGCGTTTGGGATTGCGTGCAACTTGGCCAGCACGCCGACGGTCGCGTCCTGCAGCGCGCGCTGCCGCTCGGCGGGCGCGTCGGCGAACCAATTGCCGCCGAAGGTGTAGGGCATAACGTCCGGTGGGACTTCGCCGTCGACATAGTCCATGAGGAAGAAGGGTGTGCCCAGAACCTCTCCGGTGGACTCGAGCCAGCGCACGCGTGGGACCGGGACATCGGTGAGTTCGCCGACCTTGCGGATGACTTCGAATTGATGGTCCAGGCGATAGGTGGGAAAGACCTGCACGTCCTCGGCGCTGGGCGCCACCCGCGCGACGAGTTTCTGCTCGATCGGCTGCCCGTCCTGTTGCCAGCGGGCCGTGAGGATGATGGTTTCCGACGACATGCCCGTGGCGTCGACGCCGCTTTCGACGGTCACCTCTGGTTTCGCCGCTTCGGGCAGCACGGTCGACAGCCACTGCGCCATCACCGCGGGCAGCGTGGTGACGTCGCGGCTGGATCGCTGAAGTCGATCGACTTTGTCCAGCACGGGTTCATTCGACACGGGTGCTTCCGTTCTTTGAGACTTCTGCTGATACTTCTGGGCGGCAATTACGATACGGTAGGTAGCGTTATGAAAGCAGACCCGTCCTACCTTGACAAGGCCCCGGGCGCCGGGCGGCCCCGGGACCCGCGCATCGATTCGGCGATCCTGTCGGCAACTGCGGAACTGCTTGTGGAGATCGGCTATTCGAATCTGAGCCTGGCCGCGGTGGCCGAGCGCGCGGGCACCACGAAATCGGCGCTGTACCGCCGGTGGTCGAGCAAGGCCGAGCTGGTGCACGAGGCGGCTTTTCCGACGGCGCCGACCGCGCTGGAGTCTCCGGCCGGTGACATCGCTGCCGACGTCCGGATGATGATCGCGGCCACCCGCGATGTGTTCACGACGCCGGTGGTGCGGGCCGCGTTGCCCGGGCTGGTGGCCGACATGACGGCCGATCCCGACCTCAACGCGAGGGTGATGTCGCGATTCACCGACCTGTTCATCGCGGTCCGGGTGCGATTGCGCGAGGCCGTCGACCGCGGCGAGGCGCACTCCGAGGTGGACCCGGACCGGTTGATCGAACTGATTGGGGGAGCGACGATGCTGCGGATGCTGTTGCGCCCGGACGAAAAGCTGGACGATGCGTGGGTGGATCAAACCACCGCCATCGTCGTGCATGGGGTAACGGGATGACGGGGCGGCTTGCCGGCCGGGCCGCGATCGTCACCGGAGGCAGCCGCGGCCTGGGCAGGGCGATCGCGCTGGCGCTCGCGGCCGAGGGCGCGGCGGTGGCCGTCGCCGGGCGCACCGAGCAGGTGTGGGACGACCGGTTGCCGGGAACCATCGGTGAGACGGTCGCCGACATCGGAGCGGCCGGCGGACGCGCGGTGGCCGTGCGCGCCGATCTGACCGACCGCGACGACATCGCCCGGTTGGTCGATGCGGCGCGAGAAGCATTGGGCCCCATTACAATTCTTGTCAACAACGCGGCCTTCACCGCGCCCGGTCGTCCGCCGGGGGGACAGGCGCGCCCCAAGGCCACAGCCAAGACCACAGCCAAGACCACAGCCAATATCACAGCCAAGTCGGGATCGTCAGCCAAACCCGACTGGCCGGGTTTCGTCAGCACGCCGCTGCACGCGTTTCGGCGGCACTTCGAGATCGCGGTCTTTGCCGCCTACGAGCTGATGCAGATGGTGTGCCCGGACATGATCGACGCGGATGGCGGCTCGATCGTCAACATCACGTCGGTCGCGTCCCGCATGCCCGGCGACGGGCCCTACGCCGACCGGAGCGGCGGAGTCCTGCCGGGTTACGGCGGGTCCAAGGCAGCGCTCGAGCACCTCACCCAGTGCGCGGCGTTCGATCTCGCCGACCACAACATCGCGGTCAACGCGCTAGCGCCGTCGAAGCCGATTCTCACGCCGGGCCTGGCGTATTACGCTCGCGAGTTTGTCGACACCGCCCCGGCCGACGAATTTGCCCGGGCCGCAGTGCAGTTGGCGTTGGTGGACCCGCGCGAGGTTACCGGGCGCACGATCGGCCATCGCGAGGTCCTGGACGGCAGCTTCCGTCCGTTCGCATTCGGCTAACCGTCGTCCTCCTCGGGAGGGTCGCGATCGCCGCGGAGAAGTTCGTCGGGGTGGTGAGCATGGTTGATTTCGGGCGGGCCGCTTCCGTCGGTCCAGCCAAGTCGCCCGTTGTCGGTGACCACGGTGTGCCATTCGCCCCGGCTTGCCCCGCCGTGGTCGCATCCGCAAGCGAAAAACAGCTTGTCGGCATCGGTGCGGCCATCTTCGACCCAGTCCGGTGCGTGGTGGACCTCGCAGTGATAGCCCGATTCCAGGCAATTGGGGCGGGTGCAGCCACGGTCGCGCGCATAACAGATGAGTCTCTGGTCGGCGGTGGCGATGCGCTTTTGGCGGCCCAGATACAACGGCCGGCCGGTGTGCTCGTCGAACACCGCCAGGTAGTGAATTGCTTTGGCGGCCAGGCGGATCAGGTCCGGCATGGGCAGCCTGGAACCGCCGCCCGTTCGCGCGGGCGCGGGCATCGGGACCGATGGGTCGGACACCGCGTGTGCCGCCCGGTCGAGTTCGGCCAGGGTGGTGGTGGCGATCACCGTGACGGGGTGGCCCCGGTGCTGACCGAGCCCACCGGACGAGATCGCCGTCTCCATACCCAACTTGAATGCGTCGTGGCAGCGCTGCGCAGGTGTGCGCTCGTCGCGCGCATCGGCGCCGTCGTTCGAGCTGTCCGGGCTATCCGGGCTATCCGAGCCGTCCGGTTGGTGGCGGCCGGGCCGCACCGCAGCGTCGACGGCTTCGAAGTAGGCGCGGGCTTCGGGGTCGAGCCATCCATGCAACCGGGACATGCCGTCGGGTCCCTGCGAGCCCAGTTGCAGCCCGCGGCGGCGGGCACGGTCGGCGTCGGTGAAAAGGCCGTCGGGATTGAGGTAGTCGGCGATGCGCTGCCCCAGCTTGGTGATCACGGCGGCGTCGAGCTTGCTCGCGTGCTTGACCAACGTGCGTTCGGCTTCTGCCGCGTCGGCGGGCGAGACGCAGGCCGGCAGCACGTCGATCGCGCGGCATACCGCGCGGATGTGGTCCTCGCCGACGGCGCCCGCTTGCACCGCGTCCGCTAACTCCGGCAACTCGGGCGTCAGCGGCGGGCCCGTCAGCGAGCGCCGCGGTCGAATCCTCGCCGCCATTTTGAAGCGGCGCGTGATTTCTTGCGGGGTGATGCGCAGCCGAGCCCAGAGTGCGTCGCGCACCGCGGGCATGAATCCGTTCCCGTCCGGCGGGTCGGCGATCTCTCCGAAGAAGCGGTACATCAGCCCGCGGTTGACGCGGTCTTGGGTTTCCAGCCGTTCGGCTACCTCGACGCGGAAGTCGTTGCCGACCACATCCGAGGGGGTCTCGCGCAGGACCAGGTGGGCTGCGTCGATCGCATCCAGAGCGGCGCTGACCCGCTCACGTGCCTGCTCGTCGCTCAGACGGAAACCCACGGCCCCATATTATCGAACTGGTGTTCGAATACACGCAAGTTCACGCAGCTAGCAGCCGTTTTGTGGATGAAACGCTGACTGTGGATAACCTGGCGTTACGCATGCCTGACGTGCAAGTATCGACATGCTAGCGAGGAAAGCCTGTGCCGCAGGGGCGGCAGGCAAACCAGTCGAGTGGTGTGCCAATGCCGGACAAGCCGACGGGGCGCGTTGTTGCGCTGATCGTACTGCTGATCGTTGTCGCCGCAGCCCTGCGCGGATATCTTCCGGCCCACGAACTGGCGGCGCACAAGGACTCGGGCCCCAATCGGGTGGCGTTCGTCTTCGTCGTTGCGGCTCTGAGCGTGACGGTCGCGCTGGTCGCGTTCGCGGTCATCGCGCGTTTGCGGGATCCACGCGCGAATGCGCCCTATAACCGGGACCTGTCCGAAATGCTCGGCACCGGCAGGGGGCGGCCGAATTGGCGCGTGTTGCTGATCGGACTCGCCGTGATCGTTGCCTGGTTGCTTATCGCGATGCTGGTGTCCCGAGCGCTTCCGCACGGCGTGGCTCCGCCCCCACAGACCTCCGCGCCTAGCGCACCCCCGACCGCGCAAGTCAATCCGCAGCCACCCCCGCCGCAGCGCCCGCAACGCGACAACGGCGACATGTACGGAATCCTTCTGGCCACCACGGTCCCGATGCTGTTGATCATCGTCGCGGGGTCGGCCATCATGTCACGGCGGCGGTGGAGGGCGTCCATACCGGCCACCGTCGTAGACGACTACATCGAGCCCGCGGCCACACCCAAACCGTCGGAATCGCTTGTGCGGGCGGCGGAACTCGGGCTCGCCGAGATCGGTGACCTCAATCGCGAACCGCGAGAGGCCATCATCGCGTGCTACGCAGCGATGGAAAGCGAGCTCGCGAATGTTCCGGGCGCCGCACCTCAAGATTTCGACACCCCGACCGAGGTGCTGGGCCGAGCCGTCGAACACCATGCGCTGCACGTGGATAACGCGGTGCAGCTGGTGAACCTGTTCGAAGAGGCGCGATTCAGCCCGCATGTGATGAACGAGGGACATCGTGACATTGCTGTACAGGTGCTGCGGCTGGTTCTTGCCGAGTTGCGGAGCCCGGTATGAAAAAGCTTATTTCCCTGGGCGTTTGCCTGATCGTCGGCGTCGAGCTGCTGGCGCTGATCGTGCACGATCGCCGCTTCGTGTTGGTCGCTTCCGGCGTCGCCCTGGCGCTGATCCTGCTCAGCGTCCGTCGTGTCCTGGCGCACGGGATGCGATCCACGGCCGAGCCGGACGCCGACGATCTAGGGGATTCGTTGCGCCGGTGGCTTGCCACCACCGAGACCACGATCCGCTGGTCGGAGTCCAGCCGCTCCGACTGGGACAGGCATCTGCGCCCGATGCTTGCGCGGCGGTATGAAATGGCAACGGGCCAAAGGCAAGCCAAAGATCCGGCGGGTTTTCACTCAACGGGCCGAATGCTGTTCGGCGACGAATTGTGGGAATGGGTGAATCCCAACAATGTCGCGCGCGGCGGCGACTACAGGCCCGGTCCCGGCCGCGCGGCGTTCGAAGAGATTCTCCGGAAACTGGAAGAGGTATGACCCGGATATGACGCGCACATGACGACCATGCCGGCCGCGACGACCACCGCGCACTGCGAGGCGGTGCTCGACGAAATCGAACGTGTGGTGGTGGGAAAGCGTTCCGCGCTCACGCTGATCCTCACCGCGGTGCTCGCGCGCGGCCATGTACTCATCGAGGACCTGCCGGGCCTCGGCAAGACGCTGATCGCCAGATCCTTCGCCGCGGCGCTGGGGCTGCGATTCACCCGGGTGCAGTTCACACCGGATCTGCTCCCCGCGGACCTGCTGGGCTCGACGATCTACGACATGCAGTCGGGGCGCTTCGCGTTCCGCGCCGGTCCAATCTTCACCAACCTGTTGCTCGCCGACGAGATCAACCGCACGCCGCCCAAGACCCAGGCTGCCCTACTGGAGGCGATGGCCGAAGGCCAGGTGAGCATCGACGGCGAAACCCACAAGCTGCCAACGCCATTCATCGTTCTGGCAACCGACAATCCGATCGAGTATGAGGGCACCTATCCGCTACCGGAGGCGCAGCTGGATCGGTTCGCGATCCGGCTGGAGCTGCGATACCTCTCCGAGCGTGACGAAACCTCGATGCTGCGCCGACGACTGGAGCGCGGTTCGGCCGAGCCGACCGTCAGTCAAGTTGTGGACGCGCCCGATCTGCTGGCGATGCGCGAATCGGTCGAGCAGGTGACGGTGCACGAGGACGTTCTGCATTACGTGGTGTCCCTGGCCAACGCCACCCGGCACCACCCGCAGGTCGCCGTCGGCGCCAGCCCGCGCGCGGAACTCGATCTGGTTCAGCTCGCCCGTGCCCGTGCGCTGTTGCTCGGCCGGGATTATGTGATTCCCGAGGACGTCAAGGCGCTGGCCACCGCGGCGGTCGCGCACCGCATCACCCTGCGGCCGGAGATGTGGGTGCGAAAGGTGCAGGGCGTCGACATCATCGAGGAACTGCTGCGGCGATTGCCGGTGCCCCGGGCGCGCGGGGGGACCGGATGAGCTCGGCCGGGTAAGCCCACGTGACCACAGGCCATGAAGTCGAGTTTCACTGGCGCGCATCGCAATTGACGCGTGCGATCGCGACGTGTGCCTTGGTTGCGCTGGCCGCCGCCGTGATCGGGGCGCATTGGCAGCTGATTGCGTTCGCGGCGCCGCTGCTGGGCGTGCTGTGCTCGATCAGCTGGCAGCGTCCGGTGCCGACGCTCCACGTGCACGGCGAGCCCGACGTGCAGCGATGTTTCGAAAACGAGCAGGCACGCGTGACGGTGTGGGTAACGGAGGGATCCGACGGTGCGTCTCCGGTCGAGCTCACCGTGGTCGGCGTCGAGGGCATGCAGCTCGAAGTTCTCGATTCGGATTCCAGGCAAACGGGTCGACGAACGGTTACTGCTACCGCGCAACGCTGGGGGCGCTACCCAGTCCGGGCCCGCGTCGACGTGATAGCGCGCGGCGGGCTAATCGCGGGGACGGCCACCGTCGACGCCGCCGACGTTTTGGTGTTTCCGCTGACGCCACCACAATCGACGCCGATCCCGCAGACCGAGCTGCTCGACCGGCTGGGCGCCCACCTCACCCGCCATATCGGACCGGGCGTCGAATACGCCGACATCCGCGCCTATGTGCCCGGCGATCAGCTGCGGGCGGTGAACTGGCCGGTGAGCGCGCGCCGCGGGCAGTTGCACGTGACCGAGCGTTTGACCGACCGCGCCGCCGACGTGGTGGTGCTGATCGACACCTACCGGCAGCCGGCGGGCCCCGCAACCGACGCCACCGAGCGGACGGTCCGGGGAGCGGCGCAGGTGGTACAGACGGCGTTGCGACACGGCGATCGCGCGGGAATCGTGGCGCTGGGCGGCAACCGCCCGCGCTGGCTTGGCGCCGACATCGGGCAGCGCCAGTTCTATCGGGTGCTTGATACCGTGCTAGGCGCCGGTGAGCGATTCGAAAACACCACTGGCACACTGGCGCCGCGCGCCGCAGTTCCCGCGGGAGCGATCGTCATCGCATTCTCCACGCTGCTGGACACCGAATTCGCACTGGCGCTGATCGACCTGCGGAGACGCGGCCATGTCGTCGTCGCCGTCGACATCCTCGACCGCTCCCCGTTTCAAGACGAGCAGGATCCGCTGGTGGATCGGATGTGGACGCTGCAGCGCTCCGCGATGTATCGCGACATGGCCACCCTCGGCGTCGACATTGTCTCCTGGCAAGGGGATCGCAGCTTGGATCAGTCGATGGGTGTATTGCCCGACCGGCGCCGCCGGGTGCGGGGACGGCTGCGGGTATAGCCGTGACACGCCCAGCCTTGACACGCACCGCCTCAACGGTTTTCGGCCTGCTGATGGTAGGCCTGGTCGCGGTCGGATCCCATGGACCGGCGGCCGTGGCCGGGGTGGTGGCGCTGGTTGCCGTGGGTGTGGGAGTGCTCGTTCGACCCGCCGCAACTGTTGCGGTGCTGCTGGCGGTGGCGATGATCGTGCTAGCCGACCCGCCGCAGCTGCTCGCCGCGCTGTCGGGGCTGTGCGCGGCGGCGTACCTAGTGTGCCGCTACGCGCGCGGCACGTCCACTCGTCTCGTGTTGGGCAGCTGGCCGACAGTTGTTGCCGTCGGGGGGTTTACCCTCGCCGGGATCGTCGCGACGTCGTTCCCGCTGCGGTTGCCGTGGCTACCGCTGGCAGCGCCGTTGGGGGTGCTGGCGATCTATGTATTGGCCACCCGGCCGTTCTTGGGCACCGGCGGCCCAGACTAAGCGGCCCAGACTAAGCGGCCCAGACTAAGCGGCCCAGACTAGCTCGAGACTAACCGGCCCCCGCGGCGAAGTGCAGCAGCTGCGCCGCGTGATCGGCCAGATCGAGCAGCGGCTGCGGGAAGATCCCCAAAATCACTGTGACCGCGGCACATACCGCGATCGCGGCCTTGCTCAGGATGCCCGGGGCTACCACTCGCGGCGTATCGTCGGTCGGTTCGGTGAAGAACATCGAGACGATTACCCGCACATAGAAGTAGGCGGCGATCCCACTCGCGATCACACCGATGACCACCAGGGGCACCGCACCGCCCTGGGCGGCGGCCTTGAACACCGCGAGCTTACTGACGAATCCACTGGTCAGCGGAATGCCCGCGAAGGCCAACAGAAACATCGAAAGCATCACTCCCACAATGGGTGAGCGTTGCCCGAGCCCGGCCCAGTGCGAGAGGTCGGCATCCTCGACTCCGTCCGCGTTGCGGATCAGGCCGACGATGGCGAACGCACCGACGGTGCTGAAGCTGTAGGCGACGAGGTAGAACAACGTGGCGGAAAGACCCGCGTGGTTGTCGGCGATCACGCCGGTGAGGATGAACCCGACGTGTGCGACCGACGAATAGGCCAGCATCCGCTTCACATCCGTCTGGTTCACCGCGGTGATCGTGCCGACCGCCATGGTCAGGATCGAGATCGTCCACAGCACCGGCCGCCACTGATCGTGCAGCGGGGGCAACGCGACGTAGACCACCCGGAGCAGCGCGCCGAACGCCGCGACCTTCGTCGCCGCGGCCATGAAGCCGGTGATCGGTGTGGGCGCGCCCTGGTACACGTCGGGAATCCAGGAGTGGAAGGGAACCGCGCCGACCTTGAACAGCAACCCGACCGACAACAGGGCGACGCCGACCAACGCCATCGAGCTATCACCATGAGCGGCAAGGGCTTCGCGGATGCCGGGCAGCGTGAGCGTGCCCGTCGCGCCGTAGAGCAGCGCCACGCCGTAGAGGAAGAATGCCGAGGAGAAGGCACCCAGCAGGAAGTACTTCATCGACGCTTCCTGGGACAGCAGCCGGCGATGACGGGCCAACCCGCACATCAGGTACAGCGGCAGCGATAGCACCTCGAGCGCGACGAACATCGTCAGTAGGTCGTTAGAGGCGGGGAAGACCATCATGCCGCCGACGGAGAGCATCAGCAGCGGGAAGAGTTCCGTCTGGGTGGCGCCGGCCCGCTCGGCCTCGCGCTCGGTTTCGCTTCCGGGCACCGCGGACGCCTGCGGGGCAAAGGAATCCAGGCCCGCGGCGACGGCCACCTTGTTTTCCGCGCTTTTCGACGTGACCGCGCTGCGTTCGGCGATGAAGATCACCGCCATCACCGCGACCAGCGCGATTGTGCCCTGCAGGTACAGGGTCGGCCGATCGATGGCCATCGCGCCCAGCACGGCGCCGTGGCCGGACGGCGCGACGGCGCGGCCGACGACGATGACCGCGACGAACGCCGCGACCAGGCCGCCCAGGGCCAGCACCACCTGCGCACCGTAGCGAATCCGCCTGGGCAAGAACGCCTCCGCCAGCACGCCGACCACCGCGACGCCGAAAACGATGAACATCGGGCACAGCAGGAAGTACTCGACGCTGGGTGTGGGGAGGGTCATCGGTGCGGTCCTTCGGCTGTCCGCGGTCCGGTACTGGGTGGCACCTTTGGTGCGGGATCGTGCTGTCCGATGGTGGTCATGGTGTTCTCAACCGCGGGATTGATGACGTCCAGGACCGGCTTGGGATAGACGCCGAGAACGATCAGCAGCGCGATCAACGGTGCCACGACGATCATTTCGCGTGGCGCCAGATCGCGGATCCGTTCGTTGTCTCGGGCGACGGGCCCGGTCATCATGCGCTGATACAACCAGAGCATGTAGATGGCCGAGAGGACCAGCGCCGTGACCCCGAACGCCGCCGCCAGCCAGTACCGGTTGAAAGTTCCCAGCAGGACCAGGAATTCGCTGATGAACGGGGCCAAACCGGGCAGCGACAGGGTGGCCATGGCCGACACCAGGAACGTGCCGGCCAGGATCGGGGCCACCTTCTGCACACCGCCGTAGTCGGCGATGGCGCGGCTGCCGTGCCGCGTTATCAGGAAGCCCGCGATCAAGAAGACCGCGGCGGTGGACAATCCGTGGTTGAGCATGTACAGCGTCGAGCCGCTCTGGCCCTGGCTGGTCATCACGAAGATGCCCAGGATGATGAAGCCGAAGTGTGAGATGGAGGTGTAGGCGATCAGGCGCATGATGTCTGCCTGACCGATCGCCACAACCGCGCCGTAGACCACGCCGATCACCGCTAGGACGATGATCAGCGGGCGGAAGTACGTTGAGGCGCTGGGGAACAGCTGCAGGCAGTAGCGCAGCATGCCGAAGGTGCCGACCTTGTCCATCACCGCCATCATCAGCACCGCGGTCGCCGGTGTGGCCTCGACCGCGGCGTCGGGAAGCCAGCGGTGGAACGGCCACAGCGGGGCCTTGATCGCGAACGCGAACATAAAGCCTAAGAACAGCGCCTTGATCACCGCGGGGTCCGCGCTGTAACGGCCGGACGCGAAGCCGGCCACGATGTCGCGGAAGTCGAACGAGCCCGAACCGTGCTGTGCGGTCACCACATACAGCCCGATGACGGCCGCGAGCATGATCAGGCCGCCGAACAGGTTGTACAGCAAGAACTTCACCGCGGCGCGCGACCGTCCGGGGCCCTGACCGAATCCACCGATGAGGAAGTACATCGGGATGAGCATGGCCTCGAAGAACACGTAGAACAGCAAGACGTCCAGCGCGATCACCGAGATCAACACCATCGACTCGATGGCGAGCGTCAGGGCGACGTAGGCATGCACGCCGCGGGTGCGCTCGCCCCCGTCGTTCCAGCCGGCCACCAGCAGCAGCGGAATCAGCACCGTGGTCAGCAGCACCAGCACCACCGCGATGCCGTCCACGCCGAGGCTGTATCCGGCGCCGAAGGCCGGTATCCAGCGGTGGCTTTCGACGAATTGGTAAGGCGCGCCACCGGCCTTGAAGCCGAGCGCGATGACGACCGACACCGCCAGCGTCGCGACGCTGACCACCAGGCCGCTCCACTTAGCGAGCCGCCGCAATCCCGGCGGCATCAGGATGATCAGCACCGCACCCGCCAGCGGCACCAGCCACAGCACGCTCAGCCACGGCACGTTGGGCAGGAAAGGCCCGCTCACCACAGCCGCACCGCCAGGATCAGCGCCGCCACCAGCACGGCGCCCGTCAGCATCGACAACGCGTAGTTGCGGGCGAAGCCGGTTTGCAGTCCCCGCAGGCGATTCGAGGTCGCGCTGACCAGAGCCGCCAGCGCGTTGACCGAGCCGTCCACGCCCGCGTTGTCGACCTCGACCAGCGCCGAAGTCAGTTGCGCGCCAGGGCGCATGAACACCTCCTCGTTGAAGGCATCGCCGTAGAGGTCGGCGCGTGCGGCGGCGGTGAGGGCCGACACTCGGACGGGAGCCACGCGCGGGATGGGTGCCCGGGCGTACATCCGGTAGGCCACTGCGATACCGGCGGCGACCACACCCAACGCCAGGGCGGTGCTGACCCAGGCCGGGAGGGCGTGGGCGGATTCTTCGTGAGCCCCGACGACCGGCTCGAGCCAATGCGGCAGGGTGCCGCCTATGGCGAACAGGCCGCCGGAGAACACCGACCCGACGGCGAGCAGGATCATCGGCCAGGTCATCACGGCCGGGGCCTCATGCGGATGAGCCCCCGGCGCCCAACGCTTTTCACCGAAGAAGGTCATCAGCATGACCCGCGTCATGTAGAACGCGGTAATGCCGGCGCCAAGCAGCGCGGCCCCGCCCAGCAGGTAACCCCTGGCGCCGCCGGCGCCCAGGGCCGCCTCGATGATGGCGTCCTTGGAGAAGAAGCCAGCGAACGGCGGAACCCCGATGATGGCCAGATATCCCAGCCCGAACGTGGCGAACGTGATCGGCAGCGCGGCGCGCAGGCCACCGTAGCGACGCATGTCCTGCTCTTCGTGCATCGCATGGATCACCGCGCCGGAGCCCAGGAACAACCCGGCCTTGAAGAAACCGTGAGTGAGCAGGTGCATGATCGCGAAGGCGTAGCCGGCCGGGCCGAGGCCGGCGGCCAGGACCATGTAGCCGATCTGGCTGATTGTCGATGCGGCCAGCGCGCGTTTGATGTCGTCCTTGGCGCAGCCGATGATCGCGCCGAACAACAGGGTCACCGCGCCGACGACGACGACCGCCAGCTGCGCGTCGGGCGCCAGGTTGTACAGCGGATTGGACCGCACGATCAGGTACACACCGGCGGTCACCATGGTGGCCGCGTGGATCAGCGCGGACACGGGTGTGGGGCCCTCCATCGCGTCCCCCAGCCAGGCCTGCAGCGGAACCTGCGCGGACTTGGCGCACGCGCCGAGGAGGAGCAGCAGGCCCATCGCCGTCAGCGCGCCACGGCCGGCGGCCGGTGCGCCGGCGAATACTCCGGCGTACGACAGCGTGCCGAAAGTGCTGAACATCAAGAACATTCCCAATGCCAGACCGGCGTCACCGACCCGGTTCATGACGAACGCCTTCTTGGCCGCGGTGGCCGCCGACGGCTTGTGATACCAGAACCCGATCAACAGGTAGGACGCCAGGCCGACGCCTTCCCATCCGACGTAGAGCACGACGTAGTTGTCCGCGACCACCAGCAGCAGCATCGAAGCCAGAAACAGATTGAGATAGCCGAAGAACCGGCGGCGGTCCGGGTCCTCGGCCATGTAGCCGACCGAATAGATGTGGATCAGCGACCCGACGCCGGAGATCAGCAGGACGAAACACATGGACAGCTGGTCGATCTGCAGCCCGAAGTCCACTGAGAGTTGCCCGACCGGAATCCAGCTGAACACCTTCTGATGGATGACGCGGTCCGCCTCGCTTCGGCCGACCATGTCGGCGAGCAGCGTCACGCCCACCCCGAACGCCGCGAGCGCGGCGACGCAGCCCAGCAGGTGGCCCCACGCGTCGGTGCGCCTGCCACCGAACAGCAAGATCGCGGCGCCGGCCAGTGGCAGCGCCACGATCAGCCAGGTGAAGTGTGTCATCTTGGCGTTCTTAGCCTTTGAGTAGGTTTGCGTCGTCGACCGACGCCGATTTACGGGCACGGAAAATCGTCATGATGATGGCCAGGCCGATGACGACTTCGCAGGCGGCCACCACCATCGTGAAGAACGCGATCATCTGGCCGTCGAGGTGGCCGTGCATTCGCGCGAAGGTGACGAACGCGAGGTTGACGGCGTTGAGCATCAGCTCGACGCACATGAACATCACGATGGCGTTGCGGCGCATCAGCACGCCGGCCGCCCCGATGGTGAACAGCAACGCCGAAAGATAAAGGTAGTTTGCCGGATTCACGACTTACCGCCTGTCCTCGCCGCGCGGGAAGGGGTGTCCTCGGTTTGGGCGAGCTCCGTGCCGTCCGCGCCGCGGCGGCGCAGCATGCGCGACACCGACGACGGCGAGTATGAGCCGTCCGGCAGCATCGCGGCCACATCGACCGCGTTGTGACGTGCGTACACCCCCGGGTTGGGCAGCGGGGTGGGATGCCCGCCGCCGCGGAAGCGTTCTTGCGACAGCTCTCGTTGCGTCTTGCGCCGCTCGAAACGCTCGCGGTGGGCCAGCACCATCGCCCCGACCGCGGCGGTGATCAGCAGCGCGCTGGTCAACTCGAAGGCCCACAGGTATCGCGAAAAGATCAGCGCGGCCAGTCCTTCGACGTTTCCGTTGGCGTTGGCGGTGGTCAGCCCGGTGAACCCGCCGACGGCGACGTTGCCGATGGCGGCGATCAGCAAGACACCGAACCCGACACCCGTTATCACCGCCGCGACGCGCTGCCCGCGCAGCGTCTCCTTCAGCGATTCCGCGGAGTCGACGCCGATCAGCATCAGCACGAACAGGAACAGCATCATCACCGCGCCGGTGTAGACCACGACTTGAACGACACCCAAGAACAGCGCGTCCTGGACCATGTAGAACACCGCCAGGATGATCATCGTCATCGCCAGGAACATCGCCGAGTAGACGGCGTTGACCGACAGCACTACCCCCAGCGCCCCGAGCACCGCCAGCGCACCCAACACCCAGAACGTCACCGCCTCACCCGTGGAGGTGCGGGTGATGGTGTCCTGCGCAAGATTTTGCGCAACATTTTGCGCAAGATTAGAAGAAGCCAGGTTGGAGGCCAGCACCGTGTTCACCGGCTACCGCCGCCGTTGTGATCTTGGCCGTTGTCGTTGTGGCCGTTGTGGTTCTGGCGCAAGCCATTCGGGCCCACGTTGCCCTGGTAGTAATCCTTGTCGGTGGCACCCTCGGCTCTGGGATGCGGCGGCGCGGTCATCTCGGGCAGCAGCGGCGCGAGGAGCCGGTCCTTCTCGTAGATCAGGTCCGCGCGGTTGTCGTCGGCCATCTCGTAGTCGTTGGTCATGGTCAGTGCCCGGGTCGGGCAGGCCTCGATGCACAGGCCGCAGCCGATGCAGCGCAGATAGTTGATCTGATACACGCGGCCGTAGCGTTCCCCCGGCGAGAAGCGGGCCTCGTCGGTGTTGTCCGCACCCTCGACGTAGATGGCGTCGGCCGGACACGCCCAGGCGCACAACTCGCAGCCGATGCATTTCTCCAGCCCGTCCGGATACCGATTGAGCTGATGACGGCCGTGGTAGCGCGGTGCAACCGGGCCCGGCTTCTCCGGGTACTCCTCGGTGACCCGCTTTTTGAACATCGAGCCAAATGTCACGCCGAATCCGGCGACGGCATCCAGGAATTTAGCCACGTACTGTCTCCTTGCTGGCTTTCTCCTTGCTCGCACCGGCTGCGGGTAGCGGCGGCGTCGGGAAAGCCGGTGCGGTGCTGATGCTTTCCGAGCTTTCGCGGCGCTTGCGGAGCTGACGGTCCAGCGCGCGTGCACTCCGGGCGCTGAACGGCCTTTGCAGCGACAGCACCAGCAGCGCGGCGACGACAACGCTGCTGACCACCAACACCGGCGTCCAGTGCTGGAAGCCCTGGTTGCTCGCCGACCGGATCACCGCAGCGATCATCACCCACACCAGCGAGACGGGGATGAGCAACTTCCAGCCCAGCCCCATGAACTGGTCGTAGCGCAGCCGGGGCAGCGAGGCCCGCAGCCACATGTAGATGAACATGAAGGTCCACAACTTGGCGACGTACCACAGCACGGGCCACCAACCGGTGTTCGCGCCCGGCCACATGTTGAACGGCCAGGGGGCATGCCAGCCGCCGAGGAACATGACCGTGGCGAGCGACGACACCGTCATCATGTTGACGTACTCGGCCAGCATGAACATCGCGAACTTCAGCGACGAGTATTCGGTGTGAAAGCCGGCAACGAGTTCACCCTCGGCCTCGGGCAAATCGAATGGGGCGCGGTTGGTTTCGCCCACCATGGAGATCAGGTAGATCACAAACGACGGCAGCAGCAGGAAGATGTACCAGACCCGGTCCTGGGCGGCCACGATCTCCGAGGTCGACATCGAGCCGGCGTACAGGAACACCGCCGCGAACGATAGGCCCATCGCGACCTCATACGAGATGACCTGGGCGGTGGACCGCACCCCGCCGAGAAGCGGGTAGGTGGAGCCCGATGCCCAGCCGCCCAGCACGATGCCGTACACGCCGATCGCCGAGAGCCCCAGGATGAACAGCACCGCGACCGGCAGGTCGGTGAGCTGCAACGGGGTGCGGTGGCCGAACACCGACACCTCCGGCCCGAACGGGATGAACGCGAAGGCCGTGAACGCGGGAATCACCGAAAAGACCGGCGCCGCAAAGTAGACGAACTTGTCGGTGCCGCCGGGCGTGATGCTTTCCTTGAGCGCCAGCTTGATTCCGTCGGCCAGGCTCTGCAGGGTGCCCCACGGCCCTGCCCGGTTGGGCCCGGGCCGCAGCTGCATCCAGCCGAGAATTTTGCGTTCGAGCAGAATTGCGACTAGCACGTTCAACATCAGGAATACGAAGATGGCCAGCGCCTTGCCCAGCACGAGCCACCACGGGTCGTGGCCGAAGCCGGTCATGCGTCCACTCCGATTTTCACTCCGATTTTCACAACAGCGCCGAGTGTTACCCCCAACTGCTGGTGCACGGCCGAACCCGGCGAGTTCAGCGGGAGCCACACCACCCGGTCGGGCATGTCGGTGACGTTGAGCGGCAGCGTGATTGATCCGCGCGGCGTGCTGACGGCGACGGCGTCACCTTCGGCGGCGCCGATCTCGGCCGCGGTATCGGCCGAAAGCCGCACCACGGGCGCGCGCGACGTCCCGGCCAGATGCGGCTCCCCGTCCTGCAGCCGGCCGCTGTCCAGCAGCATCCGCCAGCCGGTCAGCACGGCCTCGCCCTGGCCCGGTTGGGCCGGTTGCGCGCTCGCGACCTGCGGGCCGGCGGCGTGCTTGCCGCCCCACGCGCCCAGCCCGGACATCTCCTCGCGCGCCGCTTCGACGGTCGTCACATTCAGGTAGACACCCATTTCGTCGGCCAGCGCGTCCAGTACCCGGTGGTCCGATTGGCGGGCTTGCTGCGTGGTGCCGTACAGCGCAGGGCCGAATTCCCGATGGCGGCCCTCCCAGTTGACGAACGCGCCGGCCTTCTGCGTCGTCGACGCGACCGGAAAGACGACGTCGGCGCGTTCGGTGACGGCGCTGTGCCGCAACTCCAGGCTGACCACGAAGCCGGCGGCGTCCAGTGCGGCCAGCACCGCGTCCGGATCGGCGAAGTCAGCGGGTTCGACACCGCCGACCAGCAGCGCGCCCAGTGTCCCGTCCGCGGCGGCGGCCACGATGCCCTCGGCGTCACGTCCAGCGGCAGAAGGCAATTCGTCGACATGCCACGCCGCAGCGACCTGCTCGCGGGCGGTGTCGTCGGCAACAGGGCGGCCGCCGGGCAGCAGTGTGGGCAGCGCGCCCGCGTCCAGCGCGCCACGTTCCCCGGCCCGGCGCGGCACCCACACCAGCCGCGCTCCCGTGGTCTCGGCGAGCCGGGCTGCCGCCGAGAATCCGCCGGGCACGGTGGCCAGGCGTTCCCCGACCATGATGACCGCGCCCGGACTGGACAGCAGGTCACCGACCTCACCGGTGGCCAGGCCGTCCAGCGCCGAAGCCTCGGCGCCCGGAACCGTTTTGAGCAACCGGCCGGACATCTTCTGCAGCGCGCGGGTGGCGAACGGGGCGACGGCGTACACGGGAATACCGTGCTTGCGGGCCGCCTTGCGCAACCGCAGAAACACGATGGGCGACTCGTCTTCCGGCTCGAACCCCACCAGCAACACCACCGGCACCGATTCCAGATCGGAATAGCTGACGGTCACCGGCCGGCCCGCGACGCGAGCGGCAAGGAAGTCGGCCTCCTCGGCCGAGTGCGGGCGGGCCCGGAAGTCGATGTCGTTGGTGTCCAACACCATTCGCGCGAACTTCGAATACGCGTAGGCGTCTTCCCAGGTCGTCCGGCCGCCGACCAGCACGCCGGTACGTCCCCGCGCCGCCTCGAGGCCCTGGGCCGCGGCCACCATCGCATGTGACCAGGACGCCGGTTGCAGCGTGCCGTCGGTGTCCCGGATCAGGGGTGTGGCGATCACGTCGGGCTGGGTGGCGTAGGTGAAGGCCCACCGGCCCTTGTCGCAGTTCCACTCCTCGTTGACTTCGGGGTCATCGCCGGCCAGCCGGCGCAGCACCTTGCCGCGGCGGTGGTCGGTGCGCTGCGCGCACCCCGACGCGCAGTGCTCACACACGCTGGGGCTGGAGACCAGGTCGAACGGGCGGGCCCGGAACCGGTAGGCCATCCCGGTCAGGGCGCCCACCGGGCAGACCTGCACCGTGTTGCCCGAGAAGTAGGAGTCGAACGGCTCGTTGGCGTAGATGCCTACTTGCTGTAGGGCGCCCCGCTCCTGCATGTCGATGAACGGATCTCCAGCGATCTGCTCGGAGAATCGGGTGCAGCGGGCGCACAGGATGCAGCGCTCGCGGTCCAGCAGCACCTGCGCGGAGATGTTGATCGGCTTGGCGAAGGTGCGCTTGACGTCGGTGTAGCGAGAATCGGCGCGGCCGTTGGACATTGCCTGGTTCTGTAGCGGGCATTCACCGCCCTTGTCGCACATCGGGCAGTCCAGCGGATGGTTGATCAGCAGCAGCTCCATCACGCCGTGCTGGGCCTTGTCGGCGGCCTCGGAGGTCAGCTGCGTCCGCACCACCATGTCGTCGGTAGCGACGGTGGTGCACGACGCCATCGGCTTGCGCTGCCCCTCGACCTCGACGAGGCACTGCCGGCAGGCGCCGACGGGATCGAGCAGCGGGTGGTCGCAGAATCGGGGAATCTGGATGCCCATCAATTCCGCGGCGCGGATCACCAGAGTTCCCTTGGGCACAGTGATTTCGACGTCGTCGATGGTCAGCGTCACCATCTCTGGTTTGCTCACCTGGTTTTCGGTGTCGGCCGCCTGAGTCATCAGCTACCTCCGTTGGCCGTAAGCATTGAGTCTCTCGGGTCGAAGGGGCAGCCGCCCCCTTCGACATGCGCGACGTACTCGTCTCGGAAATGTTGTATCGACGACATCACCGGGCTGGCGGCGCCATCGCCCAACGCGCAGAACGACTTTCCCAGGATGGTGTCGGAAATGTCGGACAGCTTGTCGATGTCCTCGGGGGTGCCCTTACCCGTTTCCAGTCGCTCGTAGATCTTGTCCAGCCAGAAGGTGCCCTCCCGGCACGGAGTGCATTTCCCGCACGACTCGTGCTTGTAGAACTCGGTCCAGCGGCGCACCGCACGCACCACGCAGGTGGTTTCGTCGAAGATCTCCAGCGCCTTGGTGCCCAGCATCGAGCCGGCGCCGCCCACGCCCTCGTAGTCCAGCGGCACGTCGAGGTGCTCGTCGGTGAGCAGCGGCGTCGACGACCCGCCGGGCGTCCAGAACTTGAGCCGGTGCCCGGCGCGCACCCCACCGGCGTAGGCGAGCAACTCGCGCAACGTGATGCCCAGCGGCGCCTCGTACTGGCCCGGGCGGGTGACGTGCCCGGACAGCGAATATAGCGTGAAGCCAGGCGATTTCTCGCTGCCCATCGAGCGGAACCATTCGACCCCGTTGAGGATGATCGACGGCACGCTGGCGATGGTCTCGACGTTGTTGATCACCGTGGGGCAGCCGTAAAGCCCGGCCACCGCGGGAAACGGCGGCCGCAACCGGGGCTGGCCGCGCCGGCCCTCCAGCGAGTCCAGCAGCGCGGTCTCCTCGCCGCAGATGTAGGCGCCGGCTCCCGCGTGCACCACCAGCTCCAGGTCGTAGCCGGAACCGGCGATGTCGCGACCCAGGTAACCGGCAGCGTAGGCCTCGGCGACCGCATTCTGCAGGCGGCGCAACACCGGCAGCACCTCGCCGCGCACATAGATGAACGCATGGCTGGCCCGGATCGCGTAGGCGGCGATGATGACGCCCTCGACGAGCACATGCGGCGTCGCCAGCATCAGCGGAATGTCTTTGCACGTACCGGGTTCCGACTCGTCAGCGTTGACCACCAGGTAGTGCGGCTTGGCGGCCGCCCCGGTGTCGCCCTGCGGAATGAACGACCATTTCGTGCCGGTGGAGAAGCCCGCGCCGCCACGTCCGCGCAGCCCGGAGTCCTTGACGGTGCCCATCACCGCGTCGGGCTCCATGGCCAGGGCCTTCTTCATCGCCTGGTAGCCGTCATGGCGGTGATAAGTGTCCAACGTCCAGGACTCGGGGTCGTCCCAGTAGCGGCTGATCACCGGGGTCAGCGGCGTTGCCTGGACCGTAGGCGCGGCCATCAGCGCTCCTCCCCGGGCGCGACCGACGGGGGCGGTGCCTCCATGCCGAGTTCCTTCGCCACCTTCAGACCGGCCAGGGTGGCCGCACCGGCGCCGCCCTGACCTTGGTCGGGGCGCTCGTCGGGGAGGCCGGCCAGGATGCGTGAGGTCTCGCGGAAGGCACACAGCGGGGCGCCGCGGGTGGGCTGCGCCGGCTTGCCCTCGCGCAGCGAGTCGACGAGTTCGCGCGCGGACTCCGGCGTCTGGTTGTCGAAGAACTCCCAGTTGACCATCACCACCGGTGCAAAATCGCATGCGGCATTGCACTCGATGTGTTGCAGGGTGACCTTGCCGTCGGGGGTGGTCTGGTCGTTGCGGACGCCGAGATGGTTTACCAGCGCCTCGAATATGGCGTCGCCGCCCATGACCGCGCACAGCGTGTTGGTGCAGACACCGACGAGGTAGTCGCCCGTGGGGCCGCGGCGGTACATCGTGTAGAAGCTCGCCACCGCCGACACCTCGGCGCCCGTCAGTCCCAGCTGCTCGCCGCAGAACTCGAGGCCTGCGGGCGTCAGGTAGGAGTCCTCGGATTGCACCAGGTGCAGCAGCGGCAGCAGCGCCGAGCGCTTGTTCGGATAGCGACCCATGATTTCCTTGGCGTCGACCTCGAGCCGCGCGCGCACCTCCGCCGAATACGATTGCGGCGCACCCTCGACGACGAATTGGCTGGGTTCTTCGGGGGGTGGTCCGAGCCGGATGAAGACCCGCTCCCCGCCGCTGCTACCGACTTCGGGCACCGTCATCGGTCGACCCCGCCCATCACCGGGTCGATGCTCGCAACCGCGGTGATCAGATCGGCGACCATCCCGCCCTCGCACATCGCGGCGACCGACTGGAGGTTGGTGAAGGACGGGTCCCGGTAATGCACGCGATAGGGGCGGGTGCCGCCGTCGCTGACCATGTGCACACCCAGCTCGCCGCGCGGCGATTCCACCGAGACGTAAACCTGGCCCGCCGGAACGCGAATGCCCTCGGTGACCAGTTTGAAGTGATGGATCAGCGCCTCCATCGAGCTGCCCATGATCTTTGCGATGTGCTCTTCCGAGTTGCCCATGCCGTCGGGCCCGACCTTCAAGTCGGCCGGCCAGGCGATCTTGCGGTCGTCGACCATGATCGGTCCGGGGCGCAACTTGTCCAAACACTGCTCGACGATCTTGATCGACTCCCACATCTCTTTGACGCGAATCATGTAGCGCCCGTAAGCATCACACGTGTCGTCGGTGATTACGTCGAATTCGTAATTTTCATATCCGCAGTAGGGCTCGCTCTTGCGCAAGTCGTGCGGCAGGCCGGTCGCGCGCAGGATCGGGCCGGTGATGCCCAGCGCCATGCAGCCGGCCAGGTCCAGGTAGCCGACGCCCTGGGTACGCGCTTTCCAGATGGCGTTCTCGTTGAGCAGGTCGCCCATGTCGCGCAGGGGTTCCTTGAGTTCCTCGAGGGCTGCGGCGATTTCGGTTTCCGCATTGGGCGGCAGGTCCTGCGCGACGCCACCGGGCCGGATGTAGGCACTGTTCATCCGCAGCCCGCTGATCGATTCGAACAAGTTCAGGACGATCTCGCGCCCGCGGAAGCCGACGAACATCGGGGTCATGGCGCCCAGCTCCATGCCGCCGGTCGCCAAGGCGACCAGATGCGACGAGATCCGGTTGAGCTCCATCGTCATGACGCGGATGACGTTGACCCGCTCCGGAATCTCGTCGGTGATGCCGAGCAGCTTCTCCACACCCAGGCAGTAGGCGGCCTCGTTGAAAAATGGTGCCAGATAATCCATTCGGGTCACGAAGGTGACGCCCTGGGTCCAGTAGCGGTATTCGAGGTTCTTCTCGATTCCGGTGTGCAGGTAGCCGATTCCGCAGCGGGCCTCGGTGACGGTTTCGCCTTCGATCTCGAGGATCAGCCGCAACACCCCGTGGGTGGACGGGTGCTGGGGCCCCATGTTGACGATGATGCGTTCCCCGGGGTCGGCTTCGCGGGCGGCGTCGACGACCCGTTCCCAGTCTTGGCCGCCGGCAACCACGATCGTCTCGGCGGCGCCGTCATCGTGCGTCGAATCAGTGATTGTGCTCATCAGTTGTAGGCTCTCCGCTCATCGGGCGGGGGTATCTGCGCGCCTTTGTATTCCACGGGAATCCCGCCGAGTGGGTAGTCCTTGCGTTGCGGATGTCCGTGCCAGTCGTCGGGCATCTCGATGCGGGTCAGTGACGGGTGTCCGTCGAAGATGATGCCGAAGAAGTCATAGGTCTCGCGCTCGTGCCAGTCGTTGGTCGGGTAGACCGAAAACAGCGACGGGATGTGTGGATCACTATCCGGCGCAGACACTTCCAGCCGGACGCGGCGATTGTGGGTGATCGACTGCAGCGGGTAGACGGCGTGCAGCTCGCGCCCAGTCTCGTGCGGGTAATGCACCCCGCTGACGCCCAGGCAGAGCTCGAAACGCAGTTGCGGTTCGTCGCGGAGGCGCTGGGCGACCTGCGGCAGCAGCTCCCGGCGCACGTGCAGGGTCAGTTCGTCGCGGTACACCACGACTTTCTCGATGGCGTCGGTGAATTCGGTATCGCCGGACTCGAGCGCGTCGGCCAGCCCGTCGACGACGTCGTCGAAGTAGCCGCCGTAGGGCCGGGGGCTGCTGCCCGGCAGCGTGACCTCGCGCACCAGCCGCCCGTATCCGGAGGTGTCACCGGATCCGGACGCGCCGAACATGCCGCGGCGAACGTTGATGACTTCCTCGTCGGGAGTGGGGACGGATCCTCCCACTTCGCTGGCGGCTACCTTCGGGTCGTGATCCGGTGAGCTCATCGCAGCAGTCCACGCATCTCGATCGTCGGCCTGACCGCCAGGGCTGCCTCCTCGGCTTCGGCGATGGCGCGCTCGCGGTTGACGCCGAGCGGCATTTCCTGAATCTTCTCGTGCAGCTTGAGGATTGCGTGCAGCAGCATCTCGGGCCGCGGTGGGCAGCCGGGGAGGTAGATGTCCACCGGAACGACGTGGTCCACGCCCTGCACGACCGCGTAGTTGTTGAACATCCCGCCCGACGACGCGCAGACGCCCATGGCAAGCACCCATTTCGGCTCGGCCATCTGGTCGTAGATCTGCCGCAGCACCGGCGCCATCTTCTGACTGACCCGCCCGGCCACGATCATCAGATCGGCTTGCCGCGGCGTCGCCGAAAACCGCTCCATCCCGAAGCGTGCGATGTCGAATCGCGGACCCGCCGTCGCCATCATCTCGATCGCGCAGCAGGCCAACCCGAACGTCGCCGGCCACAAAGAGTTCTTGCGGACATAACCCGCGACCTTCTCGACGGTAGACAGCAGGATGCCACCGGGCAGCTGTTCTTCCAGGCCCACGTCTTACCTCAATCCCACGTCAGGCCGCCGCGGCGCCACACGTAGGCGTAGGCCACGAAGACCGTGAGCATGAACACCACCATCTCGACCAGCGCGAACGTCCCCAGGGCGTCGTAGCTGACCGCCCACGGATACAAGAACACGATTTCGATGTCGAAGATGATGAACAGCATTGCGGTCAGGTAGTACTTCACCGGGAACCGCTGCCCGGGCCTCGCCTCCGGACCGCTCACCGACGATTCGGTGGGCTCGATCCCACACTCGTACGCGGCCAGCTTGGACTTGTTGTAGCGCGACGGGCCGACGAGGCTGGCGATCGCGACCGAGCCGACGGCGAACGCGGCGGCGATCGCGCCTAGCACCAGGATGGGTATGTAGACGTTCAAATCGCTCCATGATCCGTCGTGTGGGCCGCCTCGATGCTGAGCGGCGGCCGGCGGTAACCGGGCTGCTGTGACGAACCGGGTCTGGAGTGCGCCACAGTGACTTTCAACATAGCGTCGTCAGCGCGGGCGCACGTGCCCGGGGTGGTGCTATTTGCCCGGTCTTAACGTCGCCGCATCCCGGCGCGGCGTCGTCGGGGTGCTGAGCGACCGCCCACACGGTCTTGATTTCCGTGTCGGCGCAGGTGGGAGCGGTAATTGTTAGTGGGCGGGCGTGCGCAGCAGGCCGAGTGCCGTGCGGCCCAACACGATGGGGTCGAGGGGATGCGGAACCGCGGCCTCGGCGCGCGACCAGCTGGCCAGCCAGGCATCGTCCGGGCGCCCCGTCAGGACCAGGATCGGCGGGCAGGTCGCGAGTTCGTCTTTGAGTTGCTTGGCGATGCCCATGCCGCCGGTGGGCGTCGCCTCACCGTCGAGGATGGCCAAGTCGATGCCGCCCTCGTCCATCGTGCGGATCACCATCGGCCCGGTCGCCACCTCGACGTAGCTCAGCTCCGGCAGATCCGGGTGCAGCCGCTTGCCCAGCGACCGCATCACTTGGTCGCGCGTGTGGGCGTTGTTGCTGTAGACGAGGATCCGCAGGCTGGATTCGGGGCTCGAGGCGGGCACGGTGCAGATGCTACTGGTGTCTCGACGGCCTCACCGGGGCGACCGCACGAAGATGGCGTCCGCCGCCGCCGTTGCCGTCGTGCCGAGCATGCCGAACTTGTTCCAGCCCAAGTCGAACTGGGATCGGTCGATCTTGGTTTGGCCGCTGATCTGGATGGAGCCGTCCTCGAGCTCGGTGATGGTTACGGGCAGGGGCAGCGGTGCGGTGACACCTTTGATGGTGAAGTTCGCCCTCAGGTCGGCTGCTTTGCCTTGTGGCGGGCCCTTGCTGGGATGCACGGCGGTGACGACGACGCTGATCTCGCCGAAGCGCTCGACGTCGAAGAAGTCGGCCGAGCGCAGGTGCCTGTCGCGGCGTTTGATTCCGGTGCTCAGCGACGCGGCGCGGATGTCGATGCGGCCGAAGACCGCGCCCTTGCCGGTGAGTTGTCCGTCGCCGCTGAAGTCGGTGAAGCGGCCCTTGACGTTCAGCAGTCCCCACATGTTTCTGACCTTGAAGGTGATGGCCGAGCGATCCGGAACGATGTTCCATACGCCGGCCATCGCGGGATCGTTGAGCAGCGTTTCCAACGTCGTCATCTCGCCTCCTTGGTTTGCTAGTCCAGCAGGGGAGCGATGCCGGCGGGGTCGAAGTACTCGTCGATCCGGTGGATCAACCCGTCGGTGCCCACCTTGATCACGATGCAGACGCGTAGCGAGATCGATTGTCCGGCATGGCCGGTGGCGTGCAGGACGTGTTGCTGGACGAAGCCGCCGTCAAAGACCTGGCGGTCCAGGATCTCGTAGTGCCGCTCGGTCGTGACGTCGATGAACCAGTCGATGACGCGCAGCGCGCGGGCCTTGTCGTCATCGCGGCGTGCACCCACCCGCCAGACGGCGACGTCCTTGCTCCACATTCGGTCGACGGTTGCCTTGTCGCCCTTTTCGATCGCCGCGAACAGGCGATCGGCCACGTCGACGATGGCCTCGGCGGTAGCGGGCATGGCTCTGGCTCCTATTCCCCGACATATTCACGGTCGTATCCGGGATGGGCGACCGCCAGTCGGTGCCGCACCAAGGTCCGCAGGCAGGCCGTGACGTTTCCGGCGTTTTCGTCGAGCTCCCCGGCCCGGATCGCGGCGGCCAGGCCGGCCTCGTCGTCGAAACCCAGGCCGGCCAGCGCCACGCGGGCCTGCGCCGCACCGTCGTCGAGCAGTTCGCGCTCGACGGTGCGCAAGACGTTGGCGGCCACCCGGGCGTGGAAGTTGACCTGCCCGGTTGTTGCCTCCCGTACGTCGCCTTCCATGAATTCGGCCACCGCCGCCACCAGCTCGGCCGCCGTCGGCCGCCCGTGCAGCTGCTCACCGGACGTCATGCGCGGGCCCCTTCCTCGAGCAGGTTGAGTAGATCCCACTCGGTTTCGCAGACGCGACGCCCGATCGCCGCCAATTCCACCGAACGGACCTGTCCGCTCAGGTGGCGCTCGGCCTGGTGCCGGCAGATGACGCCCCAGCGCAGTGTGGCCAGCACCAGCCACCAGTGAAACGCCACTCGATCGACGGTAGACCCGCCGGCCGCTTCGTAGGCGAGCAGAAAGCTCTCGATGCTGCCCAGCCCGCCGGCGCCGAGACTCGGCGGGGCGCCGAATCGCCAGGCCCGGATGCAAAACCAGGCCAGGTCTTCGTAGGCCTGCCCGACGTGCACCAGCTCCCAGTCCAGAACGGCGGCAAGGTCGGACCCGTCGACGATGAGGTTGCCCATCCGGAAGTCGCCGTGCACCAGCACGCTCGGCGAGGGCCGCGGCTGGTGGGCGGCAAGCCAGCGAAACCCCCACTCGAAGGTGGCCGTGGTGTCGCCCATTCCGTCGAGGCGCTCGCGCCATTGGTCGAGCTGGTCCTCGTGATCCAGGCCGGGCAGGTTCTGCTCGGCGCGGTGGATGGCCGCCAGTGCTTCTGCGCACTGTTGGAGCAGTCGCGCCCGGCCCTGCTGCCCATCGGTGCTGTCGAGCTGACGCTGGATGCGCCGGACGATGGTCTCGCCCTTGATCTCGTCGCAGACGAGGAACGGATTGCCCAGTGCGGCAGGCGAATCGTCGGCGACGAGGATGTGCGGGACCGGAGCCCCGGCGGCAGCGGCCGCGGCCTGCGCTCGCGCCTCCAGTTCCATGCCGGCGTGCACGTCGTCGGGTGCGCCGGTGCGCAGAATGAGCGAACGGCGTTGGCCGTCCGCGACCGCGTCAAAGGCCCACGTGGCTCGGCTGGCGCCACCGGTGAGTGCGCGCAGGTTGTCGATCGCGGCTTCGGCGCCGAGAGCCGCTGTCAGTACCGCGGCCAGCTTGGGCGCTAATGCTTCCGGGTCTCTGGGCGTCACTTGCTGCCAAACTTGAACAGCCGCTGGGCCACTCGCCGGATCTGGATCTCCTCGGCTCCCTCTGTGATCCGGTAGCGACGGTGATGGCGGTAGATGTGCTCGAACGGCTCGTGCCGGCTGTAGCCGAGACCGCCGAAGATCTGCATGGCACGGTCGGCGGCATCGCAGACCAGCCGGTTGGCGCGATAGTTCGCCATCGACACCTTGTCGGAGACTTCCATGTGGTGGTTGCGATCGAGGTGCCAGGCCGCGTACTGCACCAGCAACCGCACCATCTGTGCTTCGGTCTGCAGCTCGGCCAGTGGCCATTGCACGGCCTGGTTGACCGACAGCGGCTTGCCGAACACCGTGCGCCGGCCGGCGTATTCCGCGGCCCGGTCGATGCAGTATTGCGCCGCACCCAGACTGCTGGCGGCCTGGCGAATTCGGTTCTCGTGCAGGAACGTCTGCGCGACCTCCAGGCCGCGGTCCACCTCTCCGAGCACCGCGTCGGCGGGCACCCGCACGTCGGTCAACTCGACCTCGCCGTGGTCCGTGGGCATGTTGAAGGTCCACCAGTAGTACGGCACGTTGAATCCCGGCGCGTCGGTGGGGACCAGGAACGCGGTGATGCCGCGGGCCTGCCCCGGCTCGCCGGACGTGCGCGCGAAGATCAGATCGTGGGTGGCCCGATGCACGCCGGTGTTGAATCGCTTGGAGCCGTTGATCACCCACTCGTCTCCGTCGGGTTTGGCGTGGGTTTCCAGCCAGGTCGCATCGGAACCGTGCGCGGGCTCGGTGAGGCCGAACGCCATCGAGCGTTCCCCAGTGATCAGTGCCTCCGACCAGGCCCGGCGTTGCTCGTCGGTGCCGAAGCGCTCCATCATGATCACCTGCGGGAAGTTCCCGACGATCGAGGATTCGTTCTGCAGGTCGTTGTGCAGGCCAAGCCCCTTGTGCGCCAGGTGTTCCCGAATGACGGCCATGTCGACGTTCGAGCCGTCGCGCCCGCCGAGCGCCGCGGGTAGGCCGTAGCGCAGCCAGCCAGCCTTGTCCGCCCGCCTGCGCATCTCGGCCAACAGGTCCTCCCATTCCCGCGTCGGGATGCCGTCGCTGTCCCAATCGGTGCGGGCATGCTCGCGGCGCTGGTCGAAGTACTGCATGTTCTCGGCCTGCAGCGGAGCGATTTCGCGCTCGATGAACGCGTCCATGTCGGCAAGCAGTCCCGGAAGGTGTTCCGGCAGAGTGAAATCCACAATGATCTCCTCAAAATCTCTCGTTACGCGCCGTAGAGCGTTTTCTTCCAGATTGTCGACAGCGTGGTAATGGCGTCGCGATCGCTGATCTTCAGGCCCAGGCGGGAGGGGCCGACGACGACGGTGGTGAAGTTCTCGAACAGCAGCGCGATGGCGGCCGCCGTGTGTTGCGGGTTGAGCTCGGCCCCGTAGCCCTGCTCCTGCGCGCGGCGCACCGAGGCGGCCACGATGTCCATGCCCAAGTGCCGGAATTCGTTCTGCACGGCCGCGAAGCGCTGCTGGGTGGCGCCGAGCTGGGCGACGGCGATCATGATGCCGATATTCTGCTTGAACATGTTCCAGTAGCCGGTGACCACCGAGGTGAAGAACGCGTCGTCGTCGGGCGACTCCGGCAGGCGAACGCTCAGCCCGGACGGCGCTACGACCTCGTGTAGAAACGACTCGGCCAGCGCGGCCAGCAGGTCTTCCTTGTCGGCGAAGTACCGGTAGAACACCGCCGGCGATTTCCCGGCGGCGGAAGTGATGTCGGCCAGCGTGGTTCCGTGAAAGCCGCGCTCGGCGAACAGTTTACGGGCAGCTTGCTCGATGGCCTGCCTGGTCTGGCGGCCTTTGGAGGTCAGCTCTCCCGACGGCATCAGGCCTGGATTCGGTCGCCGGCACGCAGCAGCGAGCTCGGCAGATCATGGCCGACAACCGACTTCGCGACTTCGGCCGCGGCGATGGCGGCCTGCAGGTCGACGTCGACATTGATATCGCTGTCCCGCAGCAGGTACACCAGATCCTCGGTGGCGATGTTGCCGGTGGCGCCCGGCGCGAACGGGCAGCCGCCCAGCCCGCCGACCGAGGCGTCCAGGCGGGTGACCCCGGCGCTGACCGCGGCGTAGGCGCTGGCCAGTCCGGCGCCGCGGGTGTTGTGGAAATGTCCGCCCAGCGGCATGTCGCCGATGACCGGACGTAATTGCGAGACAAGCGAACTCACCCTGCGCGGGGTAGTGGTGCCGATGGTGTCGGCGATCGAGAACCGGTCGACGTCCCGCTCGCGGGCGGCGGCGGCGATATCGAGCACTCGCTGCGGCGGGGTGGGGCCCTCGAAGGGGGAGTCCCACGCGGTGGCGACGATCACCTCGACCGTGGCCCCGCTGCCGTGTGCGATGGCCACGATCTCGCCGATCTCGTTGGTGGCCTCGGCGCTGCTGCGCCCGACATTGGCGTTGCTGAACGTGTCGTCGGCCGCCACGACGTATTCGATCGATCGCAGGCCGGCGGCGACGGCGCGTTTGGCCCCGCCGGGGCTGGCGACCAGCGCCGAGAACTCGATGTCTGGGTAGTTGTGCAGCTGTGCGGCGAGTTCGGCGGCGTCGGCCATCGACGGCACCTTGGTGGGGGAGACGAACGCGGTGGCCTCTACCTCTCTGACCCCCGTGGCGGCCACGGCCGCGAGCAGTTCCAGCTTGGCCGACAACGGGATTGGCTTTTCGATCTGCAGGCCGTCGCGCAGTGACACCTCGCGGATATCGACCCGGGGCGGAAGCTCGTTCATAGCACCTCCTGGGCCCTTAGCTCGTCGAGTTCCTCGGCGGTCTTGCCCAGCAGCCCGATGTAGACGTCGTCGTTGTGCTGTCCGGGCCGCGCCGGGCCGGCGTTGCGGACCGCACCCGGGGATTCGGACAGCACCGGCACGATCCCCGGTCCCAGCACGTTACGCCCGACGCGTTCGTCGTAGTGCTCGACCAGCATGCCGCGGGCCCGCAGCTGTGGGTCGTCGACCACCTCGGCGACCGTGTTGATCGGCCCCGAGATCACGCCTGCGGCAGACAGCGTTTCGATGATTTCGCCGGGTTGCCGTTCGGCGGCCCACGCGCCGATGATCTTGTCAAGCTCGTCCTGGTTGCGCCCACGCGCCCCATGCGTGGCAAAGCGGTCGTCGGTGGCCAGTTCCGGGCGGCCCATCGCGGCGCACAGGCGCGCGAACACGGTGTCCTGGTTCGCGGCGATCACTACCCAGGAGCCATCGGCGCTGCGGTAGATGTTGGACGGCGCGATGCCCTCCAGCCGGGTGCCCGACGGCCCACGTACCACGCCGCCGACGTCGTAGTCGGGAATCGTGGATTCCTGTACGGCCAAACATGATTCGGTGAGCGCGACGTCGACCACCTGGCCGTGGCCGGTCACGCCGCGGCGATACAACGCGGCCAACGCGCCCTGGGCGCCGAACATCCCGGCCAGGCTGTCGCCGAGTGAAAGCGCCAGCCGGGGCGGCGGGCCGCCCGGAAAGCCGTTGAGGTGTCGCAACCCGCTGGCGGCTTCGGCCACCGAGGCGTAGCCCGCCTTGTGCGCGTCCGGCCCGGTCTGCCCGTAACCGGATACCCGAACCAGGATGATGCCCGGGTTGCGTTCGCTGAGTACGTCGTAGCCCAGCTTCCACTTCTCCAGCGTGCCGGGCCGGAAGTTCTCCACCACGATGTCGGATTTTTCGACGAGATCGAGAAACAGCTCACGCCCGCGTGGCCGGCGCAGGTCGAGCGTGATCGCCCGCTTGTTGCGTGCGTGCACGGTCCAGAACACGTGGTGTCCGTCGAGCTCGGCCTGGCCCCAGGTGCGCAACGGGTCCGGAGCGCCGGGCGGTTCCACCTTGATGACGTCGGCGCCCATGTCGCCGAGCAGGCGGCCCGCGAACGGTCCGGCGATCAGGGTGCCCAGCTCGAGCACCCGAATGCCGGCCAGCGGTCCTGTAACCGTCATCAAGGCCTCGCGAAGTCGTGTCGAACCAGCCAGTCGGTGATGATCTCGACGGCCTGTCGCAGCTTATCGCGCTGGTCGGGGCCGGCGTAATAGTGCGTGGCGCCCGGGATTTCGTGCATCTCCTTGTCGGGGTGCCCGATCGCCTCGAACAGCCGCCGGGTATGGCTGGGCGTGCACGCGTCGTCGGCGAGGTTGCCGATCACCAGAGCGGGCACCGCGACATCGCGCCCACACTGCACGCCGTCGCCACGGGCTTCGTCGTAGCTCCACTGCGAGAGCCAGCCGCGCAGTGTGGAGAATCGGGCCAGCCCGACGGGGCTCATGTTGACGACCTGGGGATCGCCCAGGTAGCACGTCCCCGGGGTGCGTTCGTTGGGGTCGACGGTGGGGTCCAGCCAGCGCGGGTCGGCCATGGTGCCGTGCACGACGAATCCGAACTCGTCGTCGGGGCGGCCGCCGGCTTTTAGTTCGTCGAGCTTTTTCCTGACCCACGCGGTGATCCGCCGGTTGCGCTCGATCTGAGCCTGCCGGTAGCGGGTGAGGAACTCTTGGCTGTACGGCGGCTGGTTGGGGTTGTCGGGGTCGTAGAGGTCGAGCTCGGGATCGCGCTTGGTGGGGTCGGATTCGTCGAGGATGGATGCGTCCAGCCATTCGGTCAGCGTGCCGTGCCGGCTGATGTGCGCGGCGAGCAACATAATCCCGTCGGCGGCGGGCAGGTCCAGCGCGGTGAGGTCCGGGCCGTCGCCGGACGGGCTCGACGTGATGGTCGCGTGCTGAGCCTGCTGCTGGTAGAACACCGACAGCGAGCCGCCGCCACTCCAGCCGGCCAGCACGACCTTCTCATACCCCAGCCGGTTTTTGGCGTCCTTGATGCACTCGCCGAGGTCTTCGACCACCTTCTCCATCAGCAGCGCCGAATCCGTGCCACGGAACCGGCTGTTGCAGTAGATGACGTGGTGGCCGGCGCGGGCCAGGCCGTTGATCATCGGCAGGTACGCGCCGCCGCCGATCGGGTGCATGAACACCAGCACGGTGTCCGACGGCTTGTTGGGTTTGAGTAGATAGCTCTCCAGCACGGTGATCTCGGCCAGCCCACCGTAGACGTCACGGACGCCCGAATTGTTCTGGAACGCAACGAGGTACGGGATTCGGTCGTATTCGTGCTTCACGAGTGCTGTCCCAGGTCGTGTGCGAGCACCTCGGCCGACGGTGTCAGGCGCCGGCGAGTGTCGATGGCGATGACCTGCCAGTCGACGCGTGAGTGCTCGTCGAATTTGCGGCGGGCCCGTTCCCGGGCCTTTTCCGGTGCGCCATGGTGAACCCCTTGCGGCGCATGGGAAATCAGGCCCGGCGGCATCGGGATGCCGTAGAGCGAGCCGCCGTGGAAGAACGCGATCTCGTCGTAGTCGACGTTGCGGTGATACCAGGGTGTGCGCTCGGTGCCGGGGATGCCTTCGGCGGGTCTGGGTAAGAAGTTCATCACGTAGACGCCGGTGGCCTGCATGAACAGATGCACGGTCGGCGGTAGGTGGACGCTGTCGGAGGTGATGACGTTGTAGTCGGCGATGTTGAAGGTGAACGCGAAGTTGTCGCCGCGCCAGCCTTCGACGTCGATCGGATTGTGTTGGTAGTAAAGCGTCGTCGGGCCGCTCGCATGGATGAGCCTCACTTCGTACTCCTCGCGGCCGTCATCCTCGATCGGTTCCGGTTCGGGGATCGTCGCCTGCGACGGGTCGAAGGGGAAGTGGCGGCCCAGCGAGCCGGGCGGCGGCACCCGGAATTCGTCGCTGGCCTCGATCATCAACAGCGTGGTCTCGCGATCGGGCGCCTGGCGCCAGGTGCACGCCTTCGGGATGTAGACCCAGTCGCCTTCGCGGTAGTGCAGTGGCCCGAACTCTGTCTCCAGCAGCCCGGTGCCGTCGTGGACGAAGCAGAGCAGGTCCCCGTCGACGTGGCGGGTGTAGAACGGCATCGGTTCATGCCGACGGCTCAGCAGGATGCGGCAGTCGGCGTTGCTGAACATCAGCAGCGGGCCACCGTTGGCGTTGGTGGCGTCGCTGGGTTTGAGTTCGGTGGACAACACGTCGAGAGGGCGCAGCGGCCCCACAGCGCGGTAGGCGGTGGGGTCGTTGCGGCGGTAGATGTTGGCGGTCCGGCCGGTGAATCCGCCGCGCCCGAGCTCGTCGTCCTTGAGGCCGTCAAGATCGGCGTGCAGCCGGCGCGGCGTTTTCCCTTTTCGCAGGTGAACGAAGGATTCCATGGATGGCTCCAGGGTGGGGAAGGAACAAAACAGCGCAAAACTGAAAGTGACATTACTTTTTCTTTTGGGCCCGCACAAGGCCCGGTCGTATCCGCGAGACATAAACCATTGCGCATCGCTCCGGCGTGTCTTCGCCGACGTTTATGTGTCGCCGACGCGCGTCAGTCGCGGACGCGTGTCAATCGCGGACGCGCACCACGACTTTCCCTTTGGCGGTGCGGTTCTCGAGCGACGCGACCGCCGCGGCGGCCTGCTCCAGCGGGTAGACCTCGGGTGTGGGCGGAGTCAGCCGGCCCGAGCTGAGCAGGCCTTCGAGACCGGCCCACTGCTCGGCGAGCGCGTCAGGGTGCGTGGCCGTCCAGGCGCCCCAGCCCACGCCGACGACGTCAACGTTGTTGAGCAGCAGCCGGTTTACCTTCACGGTCGGAATCTCCCCGCCGGTGAACCCGATGACCAGCAGCCGGCCGCCCGGGGCCAGCGAGCGCAATGAATCGGTGAACCGATCGCCCCCGACCGGATCGACGACCACGTCGACACCGCGGCCGCTGGTGAGCTCCTTGACGGCGTCCTTGAACCCTTCGGCCAGCACCACATCGGTGGCGCCGGCCGCCGTCGCGACGTCCGCCTTGTCTTCGGTGCTGACGACCGCGATGGTCCGCGACGCCCCGAGCAGCGACGCCAGCCGCAGCGTCGACGTCCCGATCCCGCCGGCGGCGCCGTGCACCAGCACCGTCTCACCCTGGCCCAACCGGCCACGCACGGTCAGCGCGAAGTACACGGTCAGGTCGTTGAACAGCAGACCGGCGCCCGCCTCGAAACTCACGTTGTCCGGGAGCTTGAACACCCGATCGGGTGAGAGGATCGCGACCTCGGCCATGCCGCCGGACAGCATCGTCAGGCCGACGACCCGGTCGCCGGGACCCACGTGAGCGCCATCCGGCGCCGAGCGCACGACGCCGGCGATCTCCGCGCCGAGCACGAACGGCGGCTCCGGCCGGTACTGATAGAGGCCGCGGGTCAGCAGCGCGTCGGGGAATGCCGCGCCGGCCGCGTGCACCTCGACGACCACGCCGTCACCCGCGGGTTCGTCGACGTCGCTTACCTCAATCGCGTCCGGACCATCCAGCCGAGTCACCCGTGCAGCGCGCATGGTCGGAAAGCCTACTTTCAGCTCAAAATCCGCCGGCGACCCGCACCACCGCCCGGCCGGTGAATGCACCGGCACGCACCCGATCGATCACGCCGACGACATCTTTGACGTCGACGTCGCTGACGACCGAGTCCAGATGACGCGGCCGCAACGAATCGCCCAGCAGCGCCCACAACTTCCGGCGCCGGGCGATCGGCATCAGCACCGAGTCCATCCCCAGCAGCGCGACGCCGCGCAGGATGAACGGCATCACCGTGGTGTGCAGGGCCGGACCCCCGGTGAGGCCGCTGGCGGCCACCGCCCCGCCGTAGTCGACGGCGCTGAGCACATCGGCCAGCGTCGCGCCGCCCACGCAGTCCACCGCCCCGGCCCACCGCGCCTTGGCCAGCGGCCGCGGTTTGGCGTCGGGATCTTCGGGCAGCCGCCCGATAACCTCCGCGGCGCCAAGCTCTTTGAGTAACTCGGCGGCGTTTTCCTTGCCGCTCGAGGCGACCACTCGATAGCCAGCGGCGGACAGCAGGTCCACGCTGACGGAGCCGACCCCGCCGGAGGCGCCGGTGACGACGACGGATCCGGCATCGGGCTTGATGCCCCAGTCGATCAGCGCCTGCACGCTCATTGCGGCGGTGAACCCGGCGGTCCCGATCGCTGCGCCCTCGTGCGGGCTCAGGGCACCGAGCGCCACCACCTGGTCGACCGGCAGCCGGGCGTATTCCGCGTACCCGCCGTGATGGCCGGTGCCGATCGCATACCCGTGGGCCAGCACCTGGTCGCCGACGGCGAAATCGGCCGACTGCGACTCGACCACCTCGCCGGTGAGGTCGATGCCCGGCACCACGGGATAGTCGCGCACCACGCCGCCTTTCGGGGTCAGCGCCAGCGCGTCCTTGAAGTTGACGCTCGAATACAAGACCCGGATGGTCACCTCACCGGGCGGTAGGTCGGATGGGCTCAGGGTCTCGACCGACGCGGTGATCCGGTCACCGTCTTGGCGCGCGACCAGCGCGTGAAAAGTGTCCATTCCTCGACGCTAACCTCACCGTATGGATTCCTTTCCACTCGGTCGCGTTTCCGTTGCCCGCATCGGCTTCGGCGCGATGCAACTGCCCGGCCCGAATGCGTTCGGGCCACCGCGGGATCGCGACGAGGCGCTGGCGGTGCTGCGCCGCGCCGTCGAGCTCGGCGTCAACCACATCGACACCGCTCAGTTCTACGGCCCCGATGTCGCCAACGAGCTGATCCGCGAGGCGTTGCATCCGTACCCGGAGAACCTGGCCCTGGTGAGCAAGGTTGGCGGCCACCGCGACGACACCGGCGCCTGGCTGCCGTTTACCGAGCCTGCCGACTTGCGCCGTGACATCGAAATGAACCTGCTGACACTCGGCGTGGACCAGCTGGCCGCAGTCAACCTGCGGGTGTTCGAGAGTGACGGGCCGGACCAACTGTTCGACGACCAGCTCTCGGTCATGATCCAAGCCCGTGACGAGGGATTGATCGGCGGCATCGGGCTGAGCAACATCAACCGCGATCACCTATTGCACGCGCTGGAGCGCACCGAGATCGCCTGTGTGCAAAACGCTTTCAACCTGATTCACCGGGAGTCGGCCGCGGTGCTGGACGAATGCGCGGCCAGGGGAATCGCGTTCGTTCCGTTCTTCCCGCTGGGGGCCGCCTTCGTGCAGCCGAACCCGGTGCTCACCAACCCGCTGGTGCAGCAGATCGCGGAGCGGATCGGTCGCACCCCGGCCCAGGTCGCCTTGGCGTGGACGCTGAGCGTGGCACCCAATGTGCTGCTGATCCCGGGCACCTCGTCCGTGCGACACCTGGAGGAGAACCTCGACGTCGCCTCGATCGAGCTCGACGAGGAAAGCCGCGAGCGGCTGAACGCGGTCGGTTGATGCGCGTCAGGCCCGCGACGGCCGCCGATGCCGCGGCGTGCGTCGAGATCTACCGCCCGTACGTGCTGGACACCGTGATCACCTTCGAAACGGAGGTGCCGACGGTCGAGGAAATGGCGGCGCGCATCGTCAACGCGCGGGTGATGCACGAATGGCTGGTGCTCGACGTTGACGGGGACGTCATCGGTTATGCCTATGCGCACCAGTTCAATTCGCGTGCCGCCTATCAGTGGTCGGTCGAGACAAGCGTCTACGTCGCCCAGGACCGGCGACGCGCCGGCGGCGGCCGAATGGTCTACGCCGAACTGCTGCGCCGGCTCACCGAACGGGGTTTCCGGCACGCGTTCGCCGGCATCACCCAACCCAACGACGCCAGCAATGCGTTGCATCAGGCGTTCGGCTTTCGGCCCGCGGGCCATTACCGCAGGGTCGGATGGAAACTCGGCGCGTGGCACGACGTCTCGTGGTGGCAGCTCGACCTGCCGAACGACGGGGCCGACCCTCCGCGGCCGATCGCTACTTGAGCTCAGCCGACGACAGGCCCAGCAGGCGACGCGCGACCACCAGCTGCTGGATCTGCTGAGTGCCCTCGAAGATGTCCATGATCTTGGAGTCACGCGCCCACTTCTCCAGCAGTGTGTGCTCGGAATAGCCCGTGGTGCCGACCAATTCGACGGCCTTGAGCGTGATGTCGCTACCCACCCGTCCGGCCTTGGCCTTGGCCATGGACGCTTCTTTGGAGTTGGGGATCTTGTTGTCCGCCTGCCACGCCGCGCGCAGGGTCAGCTGGTAGCTGGCCTCCCAGTCGGCCTCCATCCGCAGGAATTCGGCCGCGGCGGCGCTTTGGACGTGTGACGGCTTGTCGTAGGAGATCTCCACACCGGCCTCGGTCAGGATCTTGCGCAGTTCCTCCAGCGCTGCCCGGGCGATCCCAATGGCCATAGCCGCCACCACAGGACGGGTGTTGTCGAACGTCTCCATCACGCCGGAAAACCCTTTACCCGATTCGATTTCGGGGTTACCGAGGAGGTTGTCCTTCGGTATGCGAGCGTTGTCGAACCGGATGACGGCGGTGTCGGAGCCCTTGATGCCGAGCTTGTTCTCCAGCCGCTCGACGGTGACGCCGGGGTGTTCGCGCGGAACGATGAACGATTTGATCGCGGGCCGCCCCTGCGACTTGTCCAGCGTCGCCCACACCACGATGTGGGTGGCCCGCGAACCCGCTGTGACGAAGATCTTTTCGCCGTTGATCACGTACTCGTCGCCGTCCAGCTTGGCGGTGGTGGACACCGCCGCGGAGTCGGACCCGAAGCTCGGTTCGGTGATGGCCATTGCGGCCCAGACCCGGCCCAGCCGCTGCAGTTGCTCATCGGTGGCCACCCCGGAGATCGCCGCGTTGCCCAGGCCCTGATAGGGGATCGACAGCATCATCGCCGCGTCTCCCCAGCAGGCCTCCAGCGTCTGGAGGACCGCGGCCATGTTGGCGCCGTTGCGGTTTTCCTCCTTGGTTTCACTGCTGCGGAACGCCTCGGCCCCGGCGAGACCGAGGGCATTGGACTCGGCTGCTCCGGCGAACAGGCTGGCCAACGTGTCCAGCTCGACCGGGTAGGCGTGCTCTTTGAGGTCGTACTTGCGGGCGATCGGTCGCATCAGCTCCGCGCCGGCCTGGTGCGCCTTGTCGATCACCGATTGCATTTTGCGGGGCAGTTCCAGATTGATTGCCATGATTGGTCTTTCGCTTCAGAAGTCCGGGCTTAGAAGTCCGACTTGGATGACGACTTAGATGACGACTTAGATGACGACGACGCCCTCGGCGACACCGATGGCCCGCAGGTCCCGGTACCAGCGTTCGACCGGGTGTTCCTTCGTGTAGCCGTGGCCGCCGAGCAGTTGCACGCCGTCCAGCCCGATCTGCATGCCCTTGTCGGCGCCGAGCCGCTTGGCCAGCGCGGCCTCGCGGGCGAACGGAAGGCCCTGCTCGGCACGCGCCGCCCCGCGCCAGGTGATCAGCCGCAGCCCGTCGAGTTCGATGGCGATGTTGGCGCACATGAACGCGACGGCCTGGCGGTGGGCAATTGGCTCGCCGAATGCTTCACGCTCTTTGACATACGGGATGACGTAGTCGAGGACCGCGTGCGATGTGCCCACGGCCAGCGCCGCCCAGCCCAGCCGGGACAGCGCGAGCGCCTCGGAGTAGTCGTCGTCGGTCGCGTCGTCCTCGCCCAGCCGGGCGCTGGCCGGTACCGAGACGCCGGAGAGTTCGACCTGGCCCAGGGCCGCCGAACGGATCCCCATGCTCGGATCCGCCCTGACGGTAAGGCCTTTGGTGGACGACTCGACGATGAACAGCGCCGGTTTGCCGTTCAGTTGCGCACCGACGATGAACAGCTCGGCGTCGGCCGCGGCGGGGACCAACGACTTCACGCCGTCGAGCCGGTATCCGCTCGGTGTCCGCACGGCTGTGGTCTTCAGCCGGGTGGGGTCGAACAGCGGCTGTGGCTCCGCGATCGCCACACAGGCCTGCGGAACGTTCTCGCCGGCGAACTCGGGCAGGTAGGTGGCCTGCTGGTCCGCGCTGCCCCAATGGGTCAGCGCGGACGCCACGCCTCCCGGCGCAAGAATCGGCAGCGCCAGACCCATGTCGCCGTAGGCCAGGGCCTCGGCCGCCAGCACGTTGGTGACGCTGGATCGGTGCGCGGCGATCCCCTCGAAGTCCTCGGGGATGTTGATCGCGGTGATGCCCAACTCGGCGGCCTTGGCGATCAGATCCGGCGGGTAGGTCGCGGCCTCGTCGGCGTCGGGAGCCGCGGGCCGCAGTACCTCTTCGGCGAAATCCTCGAGGGTCTCGACGATCATCTTCTGCTCATCGTCGGGCGTCAGGTCGTAGTAGTCCTTGCCGCTCGACTTGAGCCGGGTCGGTCCGCCGCGAAGGTTTTGGACCCGCTTGAACTGCCGGGTGGTGGCGCCGGCGGTGGAGAAGATCGTCTTGGTCCCGTAGCGCAGGGCCCGGTTGAGCGGGTCGCGCAGATGGTATTTGTCCAGAAACTCCTGCCCGACAAGCGGGGTGAGCAGCGCCATGGTGATATCGATCCCCGTCCGCCGGTGCGGTTGCAGCCCGACGCCGGTCTTGCGACCGCGCCGCCGGAAGCGTGAGCGGCTCGATTTTGGCGAATGAGTCTTGTTTGAACCGGAAACAGTGTCGGTCATTTCGGCAGCCTCGATCGTTGGGGCCATGCGGATGACGCTATCTTACTCCGGAGTAAGATAGCGTGGGAATGCCCTGTTAACTAATTCACACCGGGGCTAATTCAGACCGCGTCGCCGATGCGGGCGAGCACCTGTTCATGCAGGAGGCCGTTGGTCGCGACGGCGCTGCCGCGGTGCGGGCCCGCGCTCCCGTCCAAGCCGGTGAACGTTCCGCCCGCCTCGCGCACCAGGATGTCGAGGGGTGCCAGGTCCCAGACCGACACCTCCGGCTCGGCGGCGATATCGATTGCCCCCTCGGCGAGCAGGCAATAGGACCAGAAGTCGCCGAAGGCGCGCACCCGCCACACCGCATCGGTCAGTTCGACGAAGCGTTCGCGTAAACCGCGCTGCGCCCATCCCGACAGGCTCGCGAATGACAGGCTGGCCGAATCCAGCTGTGCCACAGAGGAAACCGATAGCCTCCGCGGCGGGGCTCCGTCGACGGCGACGAACGCGCCCCGGCCGCGGGCGGCCCACCACCGACGCTGCAGCGCGGGGGCGCTCACCACCCCGACCGAGGGCACGCCGTCCTCGAGCAACGCGATCAAACTGGCCCACACCGGCACTCCGCGCACAAAGTTCTTGGTGCCGTCGATCGGGTCGATGATCCATTGCCGCCCGGTAAAGGACGTGGTGCCGCCGAACTCCTCGCCGACGATGCTGTCGTCCGGCCGTTCAAGTCCGAGCGCCTCGCGCAGGTCGGCCTCGACCGCCCGATCGGCGTCGGTCACCGGGGTCAGATCCGGTTTGGTGTCGATGCGCAGGTCGAGTGCGCCGAACCGGGCACGAGTCAGCGTGTCCGCACGGTCGGCCAGCACGAGCGCCAGCGCCAGATCATCCGGGGCCATGCCAGCAGTCCTACCACGACTTTCAGAAAGGACTCTCGGAAAAGCCCTAACCTGGATGCGTGTGGGAATTCGGGGTGCTGCTCCTCCTCGTGGCCGTCCTGGCGGTCTTCCTTGCCCAGCGGTTCATCCCGCGTGGCCCGCGCGGCGAGCTGGCGAGCGGCACGCTGCTGGTGACCGGCGTCAGCCCGCGGCCGGACGTCACGGGTGAGCAATACGTCACGATCGCGGGGGTGATCAACGGGCCCACCCTCAACGAGTACTCCGTCTATCAACGCATGGCGGTCGATGTCGACGCGTGGCCGACGGTCGGCCAGCTGATGCCGGTGCTGTATTCGACCAAGAATCCCGACAATTGGAAGTTCGCGCCGCCGGAACCCCCCGCGTAGCCGACCGTCATCCGGCCGCCGGCGGGCGCGCCATCACCGTGACCCGGGCGCCGTACCGGGGGACGACGATCGTCGCTCGCGATACCCTCCCTGCCGGTATCCCGGGTATGCCCGACATGCCGGACCCGGATCCGGCCGGCCCGCCAGTGCCGGGGAGCGTCGATAAGGCGCTGTCCGCCAGTGCCGTTGCGGAAGCCGTAACGGTCGTGCCCGACGGAGCGGCCCAGCTGGCCGGCACGGACATCGACCCGATGTTGCCGGCCCGGGCCAGCGTCGCGGTCACGTTGCCCAGACCAGGACCGCCACCGAGGCTTGAGGCGCCGCCGAGCTGGGGCGCCGGCGCCGCCAGCGTCGGCAACATCCCCAAGTCCTTCTCGGCTCCGATGATGCCGGCGGGGGTCGCTTCCATCTTCCAGATGCCGTTCAGCGTGGTGCCCGCGGCCTGGATGACGTTGAGCAGGGCCAATTCCTCGTCTTCCGGGTCGGTTAGTGGCGGGAGAGCCGCCGACGGTGCCGCCGAAACCGACTGTGGCGCAGGGCTGTTGGGGGCGGCGCCGGCATTGGCGCGGGTGACCGCAGCGTTTTGGGCGGTCAGGCCTTCTGGGTTGGTGGTCTGGTGCGGACGGGAGAATCGCGGCAATTGCGTTGCCACCGCCGAGCTGGCGGCGTAGCCGTACATCGCGGTGGCGTCCTGGGCCCAATATTCGGCGTACTGCGCCTCGGTGGCCGCGATCGCCGCGGTGTTCTGGCCGAAGAAGTTCGTTGCTATCAGCAACGCCAGCTGAATCCGGTTGGCCGCGACCGCCGCCGGGGGCACCGTCATCGCATATGCCAGTTCGTAGGCAGCCGCGGCCGCCCGGGCCTGGATCGCCGTCTGCTCCGCCTGCTCTGCGGTCGCGTACAACCACCCCAGATACGGGGTGGCGGCGGCAGCCATCGCCTCCGATGCCGGCCCCAGCCAATGCAAGCCGGTCAGCCCCGACAGCACCGATTCATACACGGCGGCCGCGATGCCCAACTCGGCCGACAGCGAATCCCAGCTTCCGGCAGCGGCCAACAGCGGCGCCGCCCCGGGGCCGGTGTACATCCGGGCGGAGTTGATCTCCGGTGGCAAGAAGGCGAAATCCATTGTGTTACATCTCGATAGGCATCTCGATAGGCATCTCGATAGGCATCGTGTGCAGCGAACAGCACTGCGGCGGTGTGGTCGCGAAACGTTCGCGACCACAACTGCTAGTCAGCTGACGGTCACCCGGCCGCGGGCGGGCGCGGCATCACTGTGAGCCGGACGCCGTAGCGCGGCGGAGCACCCACGCCCGCGCCCCGAGCGACGTTTCCCGCCGGCATCCCGGGGTAGCCCGGGTAGCCGGACGCCACCGCCTCCTCGGTGCCCGGAATGGTGGTGAAGCCGGCGGGTTCTAACCGCGCGATCTGGCTGGTCGCCGGTGCTGACCAGCTCGCCGTGACTGACATCGGCCCGATGGTCCCGGCGCGGGAAAGGGTTGCGGTGACGTTGCCCAGGCCCGCGCCACCGCCAACCTGGGGTGCCGCGGTGAGCGCCGGCGCGAGCGCGCCCGGAGCCGCGGCGACCTTGGGCAACATGCCCAGGTTGTTCTCGGCCCCGATGATCCCGGAGGCGGTTGCCTCCATGTAGTAGACGGAATTCAGTGACTGGCCGGTCGCCTGGATGATGTCGAGGGCGCTGAGGTCCAGATCGATCCCGGGGTCGGCCGCCACCGCGGCGGCCGGCTGCACAGCCGCTCCAGAAACCGCCTCCGCCGCGGACCGGGTGGCGGCAGCAGTGGCGTTGGCTTGGTTGACAGAGGCGCTCTGAGCGGCGAGCCCGGACTCGTTGGTGGCACTGTTCGGAGAAAAGAACCGAGGCAACCCAGTCGTCGCTGCGGTCGAGGAGGCGGAATAGGCGGACATCGCTGCGGCGTCCTGAGCCCAATAGTCGGCGTACTGCGCCTCGGTGGCCGCGATCGCCGCCGTGTTCTGGCCCAGCACATTCGTCGCGATCAGCGAGGTCAGTTGTGTCCGGTTGGCGGTGACCGCCGGTGGGGGAATCGTCATCGCGTAGGCCTGCTCATAGGCCGCCGCGGCCGTCCTGGCCTGCATGGCCGTCTGCTTTGTCTGTTCGGCTGTCGTCTGCAGCCAACCTATGTAGCGGGTGGCGGTGGCCGCCATCGCCTCGGACGCGGGCCCGCGCCACTGTAAGTCCAGGCCGGCGAGCACCGACTCGTAGGACTCGGCTGTGGTGCTCAACTCGGCGGACAGCGCGTCCCAGCTGCCCGCTGCGGCCAACAGCGATACGGCCCCGGGTCCGGTATACATTCGGGCCGAATTGATTTCCGGCGGAAAAAATGCGAAATCCATTGTGTCGCATCTCCTTCGTGAGTTGTTTGCGGTGAGGTTCATCGGCGTCGACAACGCCACCACCGCCGGGTCGGCGGTGGTCTGAAGAAGGGTTGGGCCTGCGTTATCGCAGATTGGATGGCTGAACGGGGCCGCTAGGGTCGCGGCGGGCGTCGCCAAAAAAGAACTGGCGGGGCATGCGCACGGGGCATTTCTGCAGCCTTCAGCTATGTATCGTCTTGAGCCCGAGACGCCCAGTATCGCGTTTTGGTCCGGCTTACAGAGCAAGTTCGGCGGAATTCGGCTGTCCGCAAGTCGTGCACTTGCAGACAGATAGGTCGCTGCGAAGGTCCCAGATGATTCCAGACTTGACCGCGCACCATGTTGATGCGCTGCTGCGCTGGTCGGATGGCGAACGGAGGCAGGCCGTCAGCCAAAGCTGGCGTTGGGATCTGGCTCTGGACCGAACTTGAAGTGGCGGCCCGTGATTTCGGACGGCGTTACCCGGACGTAGTGAACTTTTCGAATCGCTGTCCAAGGCATGAGCTGGGCGTTTTCGGCTTCCTCGATCTCGGCGGGCGTGCGCAGCACCTTTGCACGGCCCCTGACGATTACGCTCCAGCCTTCGGCGACATCGTGATCGTCGGCCTCGAAAACCACAGTGTGGGTCGCAACGGCGGAAAACAATTTGGTGCCCTCGGAGGTGCGAAACAGCACAGTCCGGTTCTGAACCACATAGTTAACGGGGAAAACTTCGGGCTCACCAGCAAAAGTGGTGACTAGTCGGCCCAGGGCGACACCGCCCAGCCGTCGCCAACTCTCGTCTTCCGACAGAACGGTAACCGGCTCATCAGTCATGGACCCAATCCTTCCCCGGCGGACCACCTCACGTCGACGCTACGGCGAATCCGTGTGGGCAGTAAGGACCTTAGGTATTTCGCTGTGATTCCCGAACTGGCATCCTGATGGCATGGCACGCGGAGAAATCGATCCGATCCGGGCAAAGAGCGCCCTCGCGGTGATCAGGCAGAACCCTGGGATAGCGCTCTTCGCGGTCTCACCGGGACTCGTGGCGCTGGCCGTCATCTGGTGGCTCGCCGGCGCCGGCTGGGCCATCGCCACGGCCATCCTGCTGCTGATCGTGGGCACCGCCGTCGTCGTCTTGAAACGCTGACACCGCAACTATGCGTTCGTGGTGGGGCTGGGGCACCGTCGAGGACGCGCTTTCGGAGCACGAGACACGTGAGCTGGTCGCACGCGTGGCGGCGCTGCTTCCCGGGCACGACCTAACCGATCACCGGCCGCCTGACCCCCACGCGCTCGGGTTGGCCGAGCCACGGGTGGCCCCGCCGTCGTCGCTGGCCGATCTGTGCTCTGTTGACCCCGCCGATCGGGCTGCCCACGCGCACGGCAAGGCATTCCGCGACGTCGTGCGCAACCTGCACGGCCGCCTCGACCACATTCCCGACCTCGTAGTGCGGCCCCGTCGCGAACAGGACGTGATCGACGTCCTGGATTGGGCAGCACCCCAAGGAATTTCGGTGATCCCTTACGGCGGTGGCAGCTCGGTGGTCGGCGGCATCGAACCGCGCTTCGATGGGCCGGCCGTCACGGTGGATACCACCGCCATGGGCGCGGTGCTCGAGCTCGACCGGACCAGTCGATCCGCCCGCATCCAGGCCGGAGCCCTCGGGCCGGAGATCGAAAACCAGTTGCGCCCACACGATTTGACGCTGCGCCACTATCCGCAGTCGTTCGGGTTCTCCAGCCTGGGCGGCTGGCTGGCCACCCGCGCCGGCGGGCACTTCGCCACGCTCTACACCCACATCGACGACCTGACGGAATCGCTGCGGGTCGTCACCCCGGCCGGGGTGAGCGAATCGCGGCGGCTCCCGGGATCCGGTGCCGGACCGTCCCCAGATCGGCTGTTCCTGGGCTCCGAGGGCACGCTGGGCATCATCACGGAGGCGTGGATGCGCTTGCAAAACCGGCCGAAGTGGCAGGTCACCGCGTCGTTGGAGTTCGACGACTGGGCGAACGCGCTCGCCGCGACCCGGACGATCGCACAGGCCGGCCTGTACCCGTCGAATTGCCGGCTGCTGGATCCGGCCGAGGCATTCCTGAACGCCGGCGCCGCGGTCGGGGGAGGGATGCTGGTGCTGGCTTTCGAATCCGCCGATCACCCCGTCGACGCGTGGCTCGACCGCGCCGTGGCGATCGCCGCCGAACACCACGGCGTCCTGACCGCGCGACGCGATCGCGAAAACACAAGCGATGCAAGCAAATCGGACGCTTCCGGGAATTGGCGTTCGGCCTTTCTGCGCATGCCGTACCAGCGCGACGCGCTGGCCCGCCGCAGCGTCATCGCGGAAACGTTCGAGACCGCGTGTACCTGGGACGCATTCGAGGCCCTGCACGACGCGGTGACAGGGGCGGCCTGCGAGGCGATCGAACGGATCTGCGGGACCGGCGTGGTGACCTGCCGGTTCACCCATGTCTATCCCGACGGCCCGGCTCCGTATTACGGCATCTATGCCGGCGGCCGATGGGACTCCCTGGACGCGCAATGGGACGAGATCAAGGCCGCCGTGTCGCAGGCGATCATCGCCGCCGGCGGCACCATCACTCACCACCACGCCGTCGGCCGCGATCACCGCCCGTGGTACGACATGCAGCGTCCCGACCCGTTCGCAGCGGCGCTGCGCGCGGCGAAATCCGCGCTGGACCCGGCCGGGATTCTCAATCCCGGGGTGCTTATCGACGCGTGATCAGCCGTGGCCGATGCGCAACAGCTCGGCCAGGCTCGGCAGCTTGACCCGCGGGCGTCCGTGCGGCTCCCCGGCGGCCCGCTCGTGGCGATCGATGACCTCCCAGTGAGCGGAGGTGACCAGCTTCGGCTGACGCGAGGCCAGCCAGTCGGCCAGCTTGTCGGCATGGTCTTCGGGGAAGTCGGCCAGTCCGTTAGCGCGGGCCAGGTCGGCCAGCAGCGTGTCGACGGTGTCCTGGGAGTCCTTCTTATTGGTGCCGATCACACCGGTCGGCCCGCGCTTGATCCATCCGACGACGTATTCGTTGCGGCTGCCCTCGACCCGGCCGTTGGCGTGGGGAATGGTCGCGCTTTTGTCGTCGAACGGAAGTCCCGGGGTGGGCACACCGCGGTAACCGACCGACCGCACCACCAGCTGCACGGACAGTTCCTCGCGCTCACCGGTGTCCTTGGCGGCCACCCGCCCACTCTGATCGGCGACCAATTCGTTGCGGCCCAGCACGATCCGCTCCACCTTGCCGTCACCCTTGATCTCGATCGGGGACGTCTTGAACCGGAACACCATTCGACGGTGTCCCGGGCGGGGCTCGCGGCCCGCATAGTCGCGCAGCACCTTGATGTTCTGCTTGCAGACCTTGCCCACCTCGGCCGCGTCCTCGTCGGTGATGCCCTCCAGGTCCGCGGGATCCACGATCACGTCGACGCCTTCGAGGTCTGCCAGCTCGCGCAGCTCGAGCGTCGTGAACGCGGTCTGCAGCGGACCGCGCCGGCCGACGATCACCACTTCCTCCACACCGCATGGGCGCAGCGATTCCAGCGCGTGATCGGCGATATCGGTTCGCGCCAGCTCGCCCGGGTCGGTGATCAGGATGCGGGCGACGTCGAGCGCGACGTTGCCGTTGCCGATCACCACCGCGCGACTGCCCGACAGATCGGGCGATATCTGCTCGAAGTTGGGATGCGCGTTGTACCAGCCCACGAAATCGACGGCCGCGACACTGCCCGGCAGGTCCTCACCGGGAATGTTGAGCGAGCGGTCCGACTGCGCCCCGACGGCGTAGATCACCGCGTCGTAGTGCTCGGCGAGTGCGGACGCCTCGAGGTGCTCGCCCACCACGACGTTGCCGAAGAAGCGGAAGCGGGGGTCCTCGGCGGTCTTCTCGAATTGTTTGCTGATCGATTTGATCTTGGGGTGATCGGGAGCGACACCGGAGCGCACCAGCCCCCACGGCGTGGGCAGCATCTCGATCATGTCGACGGCCACGTCGATCTCGTCGGAGGTGTCGGCGGCTTTCAGCAACGATGCTGCGGCGAAGAACCCCGACGGTCCGGAGCCGACGATGGCGACATGGTATGGGCGCATACTCGAGCCTTCTGTTTAGTGCCCGGCCTGCGCGCAGAGGGGCTGTCGCGGCGCAGTCGGGGGCTGCACATGATCGTGACTCGATGCTAAACGCATGACCGCTGGTCGTGACCTGAGCACTCGCCGAGCGCAAAGCCCCCGGTAACGTGGGCGGCTGTGGAACCCGACCGTCAAGCCGACATCGCCGCCCTTGACTCCGCCCTGACCACGGTGGAGCGGGTGCTCGATGTCGACGGTCTGCGCGGCCGCATCGAGAAGCTCGAGCACGAGGCGTCCGACCCGCACCTGTGGGACGACCAGGCCCGTGCGCAGCGCGTCACGAGTGAGTTATCGCACACACAGGGCGAGCTGCGACGGATCGAGGAGTTGCGGCAGCGCCTGGACGACCTGCCGGTGATGTACGAACTGGCCGCCGAGGAGGGCGAGGCCGACGCGCAGGCCGAGGCGGACGCGGAGCTCAAGGCCCTGCGCGCGGACATCGAAGCCGCCGAGGTGCGCACCCTGCTCTCAGGTGAGTACGACGAGCGCGAGGCGCTGGTCACCATTCGTTCGGGCGCAGGCGGGGTGGACGCCGCCGACTGGGCCGAGATGCTGATGCGGATGTATATCCGGTGGGCCGAGCAACACAAGTATTCGGTCGAGGTGTTCGACACCTCCTATGCCGAGGAAGCGGGGATCAAAAGCGCGACGTTCGCCGTGCATGCGCCGTTCGCCTACGGCACGTTGTCCGTCGAACAGGGCACCCACCGACTGGTACGGATCAGTCCGTTCGACAACCAAAGCCGGCGTCAGACATCGTTCGCCGAAGTCGAGGTGCTTCCGGTGGTCGAAACCACCGATCACATCGACATCCCGGAAGGCGATGTGCGAGTGGACGTTTACCGCTCCAGCGGGCCCGGCGGACAGTCGGTCAACACCACCGACTCCGCGGTTCGTTTAACCCACATCCCAACGGGTATCGTCGTAACTTGTCAGAACGAAAAGTCGCAACTGCAGAACAAAGTTTCGGCAATGCGAGTGCTTCAGGCAAAGTTGTTGGAGCGCAAGCGATCAGAAGAGCGAGCCGAGCTGGACGCGTTGAAAGGCGAAGGCGGCAGCTCCTGGGGAAACCAGATGCGCTCCTACGTACTACACCCGTATCAGATGGTCAAGGATCTGCGAACCGAGTACGAGGTGGGCAATCCGGCGGCCGTTCTGGACGGAGACATCGACGGGTTCCTGGAAGCGGGAATCCGGTGGCGCAACCGAAAAGATGACGACTAACACAACTGTTCTCGCTGCATCGATGGCGGATCGCTGGCACGGCTTTTGGCGCGGTGCGATCGGCGAATGGATCCTCGGCAGGGGCCTGCACATCATCATGCTGCTGATCGCGGCGGTGCTGGCGGCACGCTTCGTCAGCTGGATCGCACAGCAGGTGACCCGGCAACTCGATGTGGGCTTCACCGAAAGCGACGCGTTGGTGCGCTCGGAGGCAACCAAGCACCGCCAGGCCGTCGCGTCGGTGATCCAGTGGGTGTCGATCGTGGTCATCGCGATCTGGGTCCTCGTTCAGGTTGCTGGTGTACTGCAGTTCTCCATGGGTGGGTTGATCGCGCCGGCCACGGTGCTGGGTGCGGCGCTAGGTTTCGGGGCTCAGCAAGTGGTCAGGGATCTGCTTGCCGGGTTTTTCATCATCGTCGAGAAGCAGTACGGCTTCGGTGACCTGGTCACCCTCACCATTGTTTCCTCGACGGAGGCCAGCGGCACCGTCGAGAACGTGACGTTGCGGGTGACCCGGCTGCGTTCACCGGACGGCGAGGTGTTGACCATTCCCAATGGCCAGATCGTCAAGGCGACAAACCTGTCCAAGGACTGGGCACGCGCGGTGGTGGACATCCCGGTGTCGACCAGCGCCGACCTCAACCGGGTCAATGAGGTTTTGCACCAGGAATGCGAGCGGGCGCTCGACAACCCGCTATTGGGGGAATTGCTGTTAGACGCTCCCACCGTGATGGGGGTCGAGAGCATCGCCGTCGACACGGTCACCCTGCGTGTGGTGGCCCGCACGCTGCCCGGCAAGCAGTTCGAGGTAGGCCGGCAGCTGCGTGTCCTGGTCATCCGGGCGCTCGCCCGCGCCGGAATCGTGACCGCGGCCGACGCGACGGTCGGCGTCGTCGACGACGCGGGTGTGCCCGCGGCGGAGGCGGGCGCGGCCGACGGCGAGCAAGCCGACAAAGCCGCGGAACAGACCCAGGGCCGGGTGCATCAGCGGTGAAGCTGACGCTGAATATTTTCGAGAAGGGCGACGACGAGGCCCAACAGCGCCGGCCACTGAGTCACCTGTTCGGCGGGCGGGTCCGCACCTCGACCGTCGTGTTGATCGTGGCGTTCCTGGCGGTGTGGTGGGTCTACGACACTTACCGCCCGGAGCCGCCCCCCAAGCCTGCGGCGCCGCAGGTGGTGCCGCCCGGGTTCGTGCCCGACCCCAACTACACCTGGGTGCCGCGCAGCAGGGTGCAGCAGCCGGCGCCCACCGTGACCGTCACCCCGACGCCGACCACGTCCACGCCGCCGCCCCCGCCACCGCCGCCGCCGGTCACCACGACGACCACGCCCCCGTTCGTGCTGCCGACGCCGCCGTGTTTGCTGCCGCCGCCCTTCTGCCCGCCGAGCGCGAGCCCGTCACCGGCGCCGCAGCAACCCCAGCCGGGGCCCGGTCCGGTGCCGACATCGGCGCCACCGGCCAGCTGATCGTCCGGGCCAGCGAAATTCACCGCTACACTGGCGTGCCGTGATGATCACCCTGGACCATGTCAGCAAGAAGTACAAAGCGTCGGCCCGCCCGGCGTTGGATGACATCAACGTCAAAATCGACAAGGGTGAATTCGTCTTCCTGATCGGCCCGTCGGGTTCGGGCAAATCGACGTTCATGCGGCTGCTGCTGGCCGAGGAGACGCCCAACACCGGCGACATCCGGGTCTCGAAGTTCCACGTCAACAAGATGCCGGGCCGGCACGTTCCGAAGCTGCGCCAGGTACTGGGCTGCGTGTTCCAGGACTTCCGGCTGCTTCAGCAAAAGACGGTGTTCGAAAACGTTGCTTTCGCGCTGGAAGTCATCGGCAAACGCAGGGAAGCGATCAATCGGGTTGTGCCCGACGTGCTCGAGACGGTCGGCCTGTCCGGCAAGGCCAACCGGCTGCCGCACGAGTTGTCCGGCGGCGAGCAGCAACGGGTCGCGATTGCCCGCGCATTCGTCAACCGGCCGCTGGTGCTGCTGGCCGACGAGCCCACCGGCAACCTCGACCCCGACACCAGCAAGGACATCATGGATTTGTTGGAGCGGATCAACCGCACCGGCACGACGGTGCTGATGGCGACGCACGACCACCACATCGTCGACTCGATGCGGCAGCGCGTCGTCGAGCTGTCGTTGGGCAGGCTGGTTCGCGACGAACAGCGCGGCATCTACGGAATGGATCGCTAAGTGCGCTTCGGTTTCCTGCTCAACGAAGTCCTGACCGGTCTTCGTCGCAATGTCACCATGACGGTCGCGATGATTCTGACGACCGCGATCTCGATCGGTCTGTTCGGCGGCGGCCTCTTGGTCGTCTTGCTGGCCGACCACTCGCGTGCCATCTACCTCGATCGCGTGGAAACGCAGGTCTTCCTCACCGAGGACGTCTCCGCCAACGACCCCGCCTGCGGAGCCAACCCGTGCAAGGCGTTGCGGGAGACGATCGAGAAGCGCCAGGACGTGAAGTCCGTGCGGTTCCTCAATCGCCAGGACGCTTACGAGGACGCTATCCGGAAGTTCCCGCAGTACAAGGACGTTGCGGGAAAGGATTCCTTCCCAGCGTCGTTCATCGTCAAGCTGGAAAACCCCGAGCAGCACAAGGACTTTGACACCGCGATGCAGGGCCAGCCCGGTGTGCTATCGGTGCTCAACCAGAAGGATCTGATCGACCGGCTGTTCGCGGTCCTGGACGGCTTGAGCAACGCCGCCTTCGCCGTCGCCCTGGTGCAGGCTGTCGGCGCGATTCTGTTGATTGCCAACATGGTTCAGGTGGCGGCGTATACCCGGCGCACCGAGATCGGGATCATGAGACTGGTCGGGGCCAGCCGCTGGTATACCCAGCTGCCGTTCCTGGTGGAGGCGATGTTCGCCGCGGCCGTCGGTGTGGGCATCGCGATCCTGGGCTTGATCGTGGTGCGGGCGTTCTTCCTCGACAACGCGCTAAACCAGTTCTATCAAGCCAATTTGATCGCACGGGTCGACTACGCCGACATCCTTTACATCTCGCCGATTCTGTTTTTGCTCGGCGTGTCGATGGCCGGCCTGACCGCCTATGCGACGTTGCGGCTCTACGTGCGGCGGTAGTAGCTGTGGCCAATAACTCGGGCCGGGACAAGGCCGCGGGCGGCAAGCGTGGCAGCAAACAGATTGTGGCCACCAATCGCAAAGCGCGACACAACTATTCGGTCATCGAACTTTTCGAGGCCGGAGTGGCTTTGCAGGGCACCGAGGTGAAGAGCCTTCGGGAGGGGCACGCGTCACTGGCCGACGCGTTCGCAACCGTTGACGACGGCGAAGTCTGGTTGCGCAACTTGCACATTCCCGAGTACGAGCATGGTAGCTGGACCAACCATGAGCCACGTCGCAATCGAAAGTTGTTGTTACATAGGCAACAAATCGACAGACTGGTCGGCAAGATACGTGATGGTAACCTCGCCCTCGTGCCGTTGTCTCTGTATTTCTCCGAAGGAAAGGTCAAGGTCGAGCTCGCGCTTGCACGCGGCAAGCGAGCGTACGACAAGCGCCAGGACTTGGCCCGCCGCGACGCGCAACGCGAAGTGCATCGCGAGATGGGCCGGCGAGCCAAGGGCATCAACTGATCGGGGCGGCTTACGCCCAGCTGTCGGCCGTTACCTACGGCGTCAGCGATTTCGTGGGCGGAGTAGCCGCTCGACGGGTAGCTGCGCTGCGAGTGATGCTCGTGGCCTACCCGATCGAGACAGTGTTGACCGCCGCGCTGGCCATCGCCGTGGGCGGACCAATCCAGACGGGCGCGGTCGTGTGGGGCTGTCTGTACGGCATCGGCATGGCGTTCGGCGTCTGGGCGTTGTTCGCCGCGCTGGCGGCCGGGCCGATCTCGGTGGTCTCACCGCTGGCGGCCGTGCTCAATGCCGCGGTGCCTGTGGCGGTCGGCGTGGCGCTGGGGGAGCGGCCCGGCCAGGCGGCTTCGCTGGGTGTGGTGCTGGCCCTGGTCGCGGTCTTACTGGTCAGCCGCGAGGCGAGCGTCGACGGCATCACGCCGTATCGGTTCACACCGAAGGTGGGCTGGCTCACGCTCCTCGCGGGATCGGCGATGGGGCTGAACCTCGTTTTCCTCCATCAGGCGCCCCAGGAGTCCAAGCTCTGGCCACTGTTGTTCGCCCGGGTGTCGGCCACCGCGGTGGTGTTCGCCATGGCCGCGATCAGCAAGAATCTGCGATTGCCGGGCGGGCAGCCGCTGAAGCTGGCACTGGGTGTCGCCCTGCTGGACATCTGCGCCAACGTCACGATGCTGCTCGCGCTGCACACCTGGCTGCTGTCGTTGGCCAGCATCCTGATCTCGCTGTACCCCGCGGCGACGGTGGTGCTGGCGATGGTGGTGCTGCGCGAGCGGCTGAGCCGCTCCCAGGGGGTCGGCATGGTGTTGGCCATGGGCTCGGTGGCGATGATCGCCGCAAGCTAGGCAGTGATCGGCCTAGGATCCGTCCATGGCCACTCGTCAGATCACCGAACTCGATAAATCCGACGTCCTGTCCGGTCTCTTCGCCGTGTGGGACGACATCGACGCGCTGCTGGACGGGTTGCCCGAGAGTGGCTGGTGCGCGGCCAGTCCGCTGCCCGCGTGGGACGTAAAGGCCCTGGTGTCGCACATCATCGGCACCGAGTCGTTCCTGGCCGGCGTCGCACCTCCGCAACCAGACGTCGACGTCTCCGCGCTCGACCACGTGCGCAACGACATCGGTGCGATGAACGAGTGCTGGGTGCGTCATCTCAGCAGTCTGCCCGGCTCAGAGGTTCTCGAGCAGTTCCGCTCGGTGACCAAGGATCGCCGCGCGGCCCTGACCGCCCTGTCGGATGAGGAGTGGCAGGCGGTCACCGCGACGCCGGTGGGCCCGGAGAGTTACGGGCGGTTCATGCGGGTGCGGGTGTTCGACTGCTGGATGCACGAGCAGGACATGCGCGAGGCGCTGTCGCGGCCGTCGTCCGACAGCGAGCTCGACGGGGCCGCGTCGCAGCTTTCCCTCGACGAGGTCGCGGCGACGATGGGATACGTGGTGGGCAAGCTGGCCAAAGCGCCCGAAGGTTCACGCATTCTGTTCGAGCTGACCGGCCCGGTGGCCCGCAACATCCACGTCAGCGTGGACGGCCGGGCTCAGTTGGTCGACGACTTCGGCGGCCAGGAACCGACCGCGACGATCCGGATGGACGGGCTGCAGTTCACCAGGCTTTCCGGCGGGCGCCCGATGAGCCCCGCCCGCAGCCAGGACATCGAACTCGACGGCGACAAAGACGTGGCCACGCAGGTCGTCGAGCACCTGAACTTTGTGATCTGACCGCAGCCTCGTACGGAAGATAATTCCGTTGCCGCTGGTTGAACACGGCGTACCATGGATTGTCCTGCCGAAAGTCGGCGGGGATGAGCGAAGAACGCATAGACAAGGGGCTGAACGGTTTCGACTTCGCGCATCGAATCAAGGGAAGCGTGCCGGTGCAGGCAAGAGACCACCGTAAGCGTCGCTGCAAATATATAAGCGCCGATTCACATCAGCGCGACTACGCTCTCGCTGCCTAAGCGACAGCTAGTCCGTCAGACCGGGAACGCCCTCGGCCCGGACCCTGGCGTCAGCTAGAGGGATCCACCGGTGAGTCCGGTCGCGGGACTCATCGGGACATACACAGCGACTGGGATCGTCATCCTGGCTAGTTCGCGTGAACAGGAGATCCGAGTAGAGGCATAGCGAACTGCGCACGGAGAAGTCTTGAGGGAATGCCGTAGGACCCGGGTTCGATTCCCGGCAGCTCCACCGAGTTCCTGGCTGAAGGCCTGGCTAGGCCGCCCCGGGTGTGGGTAATGATCCCAGAATTCCCAGCACTACCGTCCAATCGGGCGGTGCCGGCGGCGGCGCCTGCACGACTGGTTCCGGTGGACGCGAAGGACAGTAAGACGCCTCCGCCAGGGTTGCGAACTGAACGGCGCTGGACATCGTGAATCCTGGATTGCTTGCCGAAATAGCCGAGATGACGTCGCTTCGGCCCTGACCTTGGTTCTCCCAGTCGCAGACCTGTTTGGCGGCCGCAACGGCCTCGGGCCCGCTGTGATAGGTAATGCCGGCTTTATCGAGCGCACCCAGGAAGCTCGAGTCCGGGCCGGGATCGGCGGGCGCTGGCGCGGCCAAGCCGATTGCGGCGGTAAGGCTCGTCAGCGCTACAAGCGTTCGCATGGCTCTATCTTCGTACGAGTTCCCGCTGGTGTCTCAGGCGTCAGACGAACCAAGAGCGAACGACGAGCCGACGGCAAGTGAAGCGGAAACACCTGAGTCCGGTGGCGCTGAGCAGACACGCGATCAACTGATTTGTACGGTTGATCGGCGCCGTCAGAGAGTTGGCCGATCGCGCCCTCGAGCTGCTGGGCACCGGTGTGGAGCTGATCGGTCCCGTTGGTCGCGGCGCTCAGCCCGGAGGCCAGCTGTCCGATGTGATTTGCCGCCCCACTCAGCGGCCCGGTGACCGCCGGCAGCAGCGTCGTCGGCGCGCTCGCCCAAACCTGACGGGTTCGTTCTCTGCAGCTCCGCCAAGAAAGTGCTGGTCAAAGCGAAAAATAAGGTATGCGCCGCAACTACGTCAACAGACGCGAATTGGATTATGCCTGGGGTGAGCGGCTTTAATTCTTGTTGCGGGGGCAATATTTCGTTTGCTTGGGATTGCCACCAGTGAAGTCCGGTGATGAACTTTCGCAGCTAGACGAGGAGCTCTCATGACCTATCGCCATCTTGCTTGGGTGCTCGGCGCCGTGGCGGTGGTGGTGGCCATCCTTCCCGTGGAGGCCCATGGCGAACCGCCGACGAAGTGTCTGACCAACACTCCCACGGGCAAGCAGGTCTACGTGCCCTGCGATCTGCTCAACGCCGGCGCCAATTTCCCGCCGGGGCAGCGTTGTCCTCCACCGCTTGAGCAGTACCCGAAAGATGTGGCGGACTGGTGTGGCGAAGGCCCAGGCCTCGCGAGTCCCGCGCCCGCGAGTCCCACGCCCGCGAGTCCCACGCCCGCGAATCCCACGAGCCCAACAGGTCCTACGAGCCCTGTGCGGCCTACGAGCCCTGCGACCCCGACGAGTTCTGCGACCCCGACGAGTTCTGCGACCCCGACGAGTTCTGCGACCCCGACGAGCTCAGCGACCCCGACGAGTTCAGCGACCCCAACAAGTCCTACGAGCCCGACGTCTGCGACCCCAACGAGTCCCACGAGCCCGGAGGTTCCGGGATAGTGCACGCTAAGGACGTCCTGCACGAGGTGGCCCAGTGCGAGGAGCGTCCATGCGCGGCCAAAGATTGCTTCAACTGATCGCCCTCGTCGCGGGGTTGGCCGCATGTAGCAAGGCGACCACTACATCCGCCGGGCCGCCGTCGATCGCCAGCGAGCCGTTCGGTCAGGCGGCCGGGACCCCGGTGAACCGCTACACGCTTAGCAGCGGGCACGGCATGCGCGTGCGAATCCTGGACTACGGCGGCATCATTCAGTCGATCGAGGTGCCCGATCGCACCGGGCGTAACGGCAACGTGGTGCTGGGCTTTCCGACGCTGGACGGCTACCTGAACAACACCGGATCCGCCAAAACCTATTTCGGTGCGATCATCGGCCGCTACGGCAACCGGATCGCCAAGGGAACATTCTCTTTGAACGGCAGCGAGTATCACTTGCCGATCAACAACAACGGCAACAGCCTGCACGGTGGCAGCGCGGGTTTTGATACGAAGGTGTGGCAAGCCAATCAGGAGAGCGGTACCGACAGCGTCGGCCTGAAGCTCCAATATGTCAGTCCCGCAGGCGAAATGGGCTATCCCGGCACGCTGACGACAGCCGTCACCTACACCGTGAACCAGAAAAACGAATTGCGCATCGACTACCGCGCGACCACCGATGCGCCGACGGTGATCAACCTGACCAATCACAGCTACTTCAACCTGGCGGGTGAGGACGCGCTCGACGTCTACGACCAGAAGGTCACCATTCGCGCCGACAACTATCTGCCCACCGATTCGACACAGATCCCGACCGGGCAGATCGCCCCGGTGGAGGGCACACCATTCGATTTCACATCGCCGACCCCGATCGGCGCGCATATCACCGCGAATGACCCGCAGCTGTTGCTGGCCCAGGGTTACGACCATAACTGGGTGATCAACCGCGGCAACAACACGGGGCTGGTGGAGGCAGCCAAGGTCGAGGATCCGCAGACCGGGCGCACGTTGACTGTGTCCACAACCGAGCCAGGGGTGCAGTTCTACACGTCCAACTTCATCGGCGGGGCGTTCACAGGCACAAGCGGGCATATCTACCGGCAGGGCGCGGGATTCACGATGGAGACCCAGCACTACCCGGATTCGCCAAATCAGCCGAACTTCCCGCCCACGACGCTCAACCCGGGCGAGACCTACGATTCGACAACGGTTTTTGCCTTCAACACGGCGTAAGGTTCGACCATGAACGTCGCGGGCAGGGCGCCGGAAATCCGCTATGCCAAGAGCGGCGGCCTGAACATCGCGTTCTCGGTGACCGGAGCTGGACCCGACCTCGTCGTCGCACCCGGCTTCATCTCGCACCTCGACATCATGTGGGAGGAGCCGTCGGTCGCCCACTTCTACTCACGGCTCGCGTCCTTCCGTCGCGTCGTCGCCTTCGACAAACGCGGCACCGGACTCTCGGATCCGGTGATGCACGCGTCGACGTTGGAAGAGTCCGTCGACGATATGCGCGCCGTCATGGACGCGGCCGGATGTGAAAGTGCCGACCTCGTGGGCATTTCGGAGGGCGGCACGATGGCGATGCTGATGACGGCCAGCCATCCCGACCGCGTCAAGGCGCTCGTCCTATACGGCACGTTCTCCCGCCTGCTCGAAGCGCCCGACTACCCGCTCGGCGTGACCGAGAAGCAGCTCTCGGCGTTGATCGAGATAAGCGCCAAGGGCTGGGGCGAAGGCGTGGGACTGGGGGCGTGGGCCCCGAGTCGCCGGGACGACGCCGCCCTGCGAGGGTGGTGGGCGCGGCTGCAGCGCGTCGCCGCCAGCCCGGGCATGGTCCGCAACATCTTCGCGCTCTATCCGCAACTGGACATCCGCGACGTGTTGCCGGCGATCCGGGTGCCGACGCTCGTGCTCCATCGGCGCAACGACCGGATGGTGAGCCTCGAGATGAGTCGCTACGTCGCCGACCGCATCGCCGGGTCCAAGTTCGTCGAGCTCGACGGTGCCGACCACCTGTTCTTCACGGGCGACGCCGACACCTTGCTTGACGAGATCCAGGAGTTCCTCACGGGCGTCCGTCCGCTGCCCGCGGTCGAGCGTGTCCTGGCGACCGTGCTGTTCACCGACATCGTCGACTCCACGAAGCGGGCGGTCGAGCTCGGCGACGAGCGATGGAAGGAGCTGCTCGGTAGGCACGACGCCCAGGTCCGGCGCCAGCTCGAGCGCTTCCACGGCCGTGAGGTCAACACGACGGGCGACGGCTTCCTCGCCCGGTTCGATGGGCCCGCCCGCGCGATCCGGTGTGCCGTGGCGATCCGCGACGTGATGCGGAGCCTGGGTGTCGAGGTGCGGGCGGGCGTCCACACGGGCGAGGTCGAGCTGCGCGACGACGACATCAGCGGCATCGCCGTCCACGTCGCAGCGCGTGTTGCAGCCGCGGCCGCGGCGGGCGAGGTGCTCGTCTCGCGCATCGTCGTCGACCTGGTCGCCGGGTCGGGCCTGAGCTTCGCCGCCCGCGGCGAGCACGTCCTCAAGGGCGTGGCGGGCGAGTGGGGGCTGTTCGCCGTCGACGGTTGACCCCTGCGGGCGGTTTTCTCCGCGCCTTCCAAATCCTTTGTGTTTCTTCCTTGATCGATGGGTGGTGGATCTCCTGAAAGTTCCGTCCGCCCCGACGGAATGTGGCAACGACAGCCGCCGGCACATCCTGTTCCAGTAACGGAACGGACAGCCACTCGCAGGGTCGTACGTGCACCAAATCAACAGCCGCAGCGGTCTTTTCGGCGTCGTAGAAGTATGGCCCGCCGATGCGGCCTAACCAGAACCACCCGTCGGTGTCGCGGGTCCACACGAATGAGCCGTCGTCGAGCTCGGCGAACCGGGCGACCCGACGGACGAGGCGCTCCTCTTCCGCCGGCTGACTTACGCTCTGCCCGAACCCGCACACGCCGAGCCGGCGAGCGCGGTCGATGGCGGCTTGCGGATCGACGGCATCGTTGCGGGATCGCATCGGGGCGCGGTAGACGGCGACCATCTATCAGGTGCCGGCTTCGATAGCCGCGACTCGTGCGGCCGCATCGGGTCCGCAGAAGCGCTGGAGGTCCGCTCCGCCCGCGGCCAGCAGATCGTCGACGCGGCGCTTGAGGTCACCCGAGGAGAGGTGGGCATACAGACTCGCGCCCGGGCACGAAGTCTGGGCTAGGTCCCGGTGGCCCGCCAACGTGTCGGTTGCGATGCCAAAGTTCCGCGCGGCCCAGGCGAACGCCAGCGCGGCCCCCCGCAGTTGGGCCTCCGACACGGCCTCCTGATCGAAGTCTCCTTCGCAGAGGACCAGAAAATGGCCGGTCGTGTTGTAGTCCGTTGCAGTGTCGCCCGCCAACTCGGTGTTCCGCAGTTCATAGATGTTGCCGTTGCGGTCGACGCCGACGTGATAGGCAATGTCGATCCATCCGTGCTGGTCTTGGTGATAGCGCTGGTCCTGTCTGAGGTGGCCCGGGGCGTTGCGGTTGTCACCGAGGACGACGGCCTCGTGGTGGAGGGTCATGCGGGTGATGGTGTGGGGCTTTCCTCCGGGGCGGGCTGGGCGCGCGCCCCACGCGTCTCGGCATAGCAACGGTGCCGAACTGGTCGCGGTCAGCTTGGCACTGGTCGGTGCCGAACTCAGACCCGAATTTGGCGTGCAGGCGCTGACCATAGACGCCACTCCGACGCTGCCGGCCAGCCCTAGCAGCTGGCGGCGGCTGACGAAGTCCGGCCGTAGATCGGACCGGCTGGGCGCTGGTTCACACACCGTCTTCACCATACGAGGTGATAGCCGGGCCGAGGCCGGAGAATGCTCGGACCGCCAGCAGTTCGACCACTCGAGGTGAGGGGCGTGGCCTCGCCAAACGGGCTAAGCTTCACTGCGCATCACCGCAGACAGAAAAGGGCGCCCTTCGTGGCCGATGAGTTAAAAGTAGATCCCGTCGCTTTGCACGTCGGGAGCAACCACATCCTCAACGCCGTTGGTGAGGCCGCTTCGGACTTCGTCAGCCACGAGGACGGGCTGGCCGAGGCCGCGCCGGGCTGGGTCGGGTCCTCACAGCTTGCGTTGGCCGAGCTCGCGGCCCGGTGGGAGGCCCGACACAATCAGCACAAGCTCCAAGTGGGCGGTTTGGGGATCCACGTGGGCGACGCGATGGTCAACTTCGTCGAGAACGAGGATGCATCGGCCCAGGCGCTCAGGTCGGTGCAGGGACGGGAGTAGCGGGTGGCGCCCCTGACTCCTGCCGACGTCAAGCGCTGGGATCTCAACGCGATTCACTCGGTTTTCCAGACGGCCAGCGGACGCGCTAATACATTGCAGCGCTTGGGCGACAGCCTGCAGCAGGCCCACAACGTTCTCGCCGAATGGCAAGGGGAAGCGGGGGATGCTTTCCGCGCCGACGTGGGCAAGATTCGCCGCGACATCGAGGCGGACGGCGCGGAGTCGCAGCGGGTGGCGGCGGCGGTGTCGCACGCCGAGGCGGACGTGGGCGCGTGCAAACGCGAGCTGGATGACGTCGAACGAGCCGCTCAGGCCAACGGCTGGTCCATCACGCAGGACTGGCGAATCGACGTGGGCCCCAACGGGATTGGGACGAATCGAATCGACCTCGCCCAGGAACTGCAGATATTGCAAGGCGAGCTCAACGCCTGCAAGGTGCATGCCCACAACGCCGACCACGAGCTCGCCACCGCGGTTGGCGCGTCCGTTGGCGACGTACCGCTGGATTCCGTGGGATCCCAGCCGGGTGGTGCGCCGCCGCCGCAAGGTTCACCGAAGCCCGCGCCGGGGGAGAAGCCCCGGACGTGGCAGGACATGATGCTGCCCGGCGGTGCCGCAGATGCGGAGCCCGGCGGTGCTCCGCCGAAGGGACCGCCGGCTCCCGCGGGCGCCGGGGGCAAACCGCCGTCGCTTGAAGACCTCTTGCTGCCGACCGGCAGGAATGATCCCCCCGGCGCTGGTGATCAACAACCTCCACCCGGCAGCCCGCTGGACCTGCTGAGACGGCTTCAACAGCCGGTTGTTCCTGGTGCACTGCCGCCTCCGCCAAAGCCCGCAGAACTGGAGAACGTTAAGGGGATCATCCGCGGAATGCTGCGCAGCGACGGTGTGCCGCCGGATCAGATCGAGGCACGACTAAATGATTACTTGCAGCAGGCCCAGCAATGGATCGCAACCGGCGGGCCCCACTATGTTCCCCCCGAACCACCACCGCCGCCGCCACCGGGATTCGGCGAAGGGTTCGGCGACCGCTGGCTTGCCACCGAACAAGGGATCAAGAACCTCCTCGGTCAAGGAGGACCTGGAGCGCCGGGTGTCCTCGAATCATGGACGCAGATGTTGAAGGGCACCGTCGAGACGGCCCAAAACCCGATTGGCGCGGTGGCCGGGGAAGTCAAGAACGCGTTGGACTCGCCGAGCGCGGCCTACTATCTCGGCGGCAAAGCCTCCGACGCTGCCACGACGCTGCCCGGGCTGCTCTTCGGCGGGGAGGGTGCGGCCGTTAAAGCTGGACTGGGCGACATTGGCACCGGTGCGCTCGAAACGGGTCCGGTGGTTTCATCCCATGTACCGCTCGGCTTCGATCACCCTCCGACCTACAATCCGTGGGCAGCTGGGGCGGCGGAGGATCTCAATTACGCGTTCGCGCACGGAGGGCCCACGCCAGGACTCAGTCAACAACTCGCTGACATGTCGACCCACTACGTGGGCGATAACCCAGACCGGGTTGTCCTCGGCAAGTTCGGCGGCCAGGACGGCGGCTACATCGGCGAAGGCAGAGGGCACGGCGGGATCTACTTCGATACCGGCAACCCGGCGTGGGATGCCATGATCCATGGGCTAAGCCGACCACAAGCCGAAGACCTTACATGGCAAGTCAACGAACAATTCCTCCGAACTCAAATGGAGCGCGGAGTATCTCGTATCGACTACGAATTGCTCGGCAAGTTTTCTTCTGTTGACGATGTTTTAATCGTGGATCCGGATTCTTTCTCAGCTAGAGAGATAGCATTTTTAAAGAGCAACGCAGCGTCATATGGTTATCGGCAAGTCGGGGACTCGTGGGTGCGTATTGCGGACGGAGGAAAATGACGCAAGAATTCTTGCTTGAAGTTCGGTCAATTGTCGAGCCGCTATTAACCGAACTTGGCTTTCAGCTGGATGCTTACGACGGCGACGTGGACGAAGGCGGGCCGAAAAGCTCGGTCGTCTACTTCCGTTCGACGGATTGCAAAATCCAGATATATGACTCGCCCCGAGAAGGTTCCATCAACTGTATGATTGCACCCCTTGACGCTCCCAACGTGTTTGGTCCCACCGATCGCTCCGGGAAATGGCAATACATCGTTATGTTCGCCATAAAGCGGGGTGTTCCACGCGAAGAGATAATAAAAGACAAGCTGCCTGCTGATTTTCCGACCACTACCCAAAGGCTTGAGTGGGTTAGAGGTCGCATCGAGAAATATTTTCCCTTTGCACACAATGGCATTCTCGAAATGGACCGGCCAGAGTACTGGAAATCGAATCCATGAAAATGTTCAGGCAGGCTCTGACCGACGAGTTGGCGCGCAGTCGAGACGCGAAACCAAAACCGCACCTGACGAGCGGGCTGAATCCCGTTAGAGGATAGAACGAACCGGCAGGTTGGTAGGCATTTTTTTGGCGCGCGTATAGCCACGCCACTGCGGAGAAATCGTCGGGAGGCCCTTCTCAGCGGCTTCTCAGCGGTCTGTCCATACGCTGGCGCTCCCATGTTTACAGCAGCTTTTTCGCCCGCCAGGCGCACCCGTCGAGGTCTCGATTAGGTGACGCGGCAATTGGTTTGGACGCATGTTCCGGAGGACACCGACGACTGTCACACGCAACCGATGAGCGGACGTGGTCCGGCTCGATCGCTGCGACCCGCCGAGTTGGCGCACGCCGCGGTGATGGGCGCCCTGTGCGCCGCGATCGCGATCATTGCGGTCATCCTCCCGCACGCGGGGGCGCTGGGACTGCTGGGCACCGTGCCGATGGGTCTGCTGAGCTATCGCTACCGGCTCCGCGTTCTGATCACCGCGACCGTCGCCGCGAGTGTGATCGGCTTCCTTGTCGTCGGCCTGAGTGGGTTCGGGGCGGTCGCCCTGTGTGCCTATGTCGGTGGACTGGCCGGAATCGTCAAGCGCCGCCGTCGCGGCACACCGACCGTGCTCGCGACGTCCTTCGGCGCCGGTGTTGCCGTCGGGGTCACGGTGGTCATCGCGTTGACCTTCCTGGTGCGACTTCGGCAGCTGATCTTCCACACGATCACCGCCACGGTGGACGGGGTCGCGACGGCGATCTCGCGCGTGCCTCATCTACAGGCGTTCGCGCACGGCCTCAAGCAATTCTCCGCCGACGCGCTGCAGTACTGGCAGTGGCTCATCGTCGGATACGCCGTCATTGCGATCATGGGTGCCTCGTTGATCGGTTGGTGGGCGTTGTCGCGAGTGCTGGTGCGCCTCAGGGGAATTCCCGATGTGCACAAACTGGATGCGCCCGTCGGCTCCGGGCCGATCCAGCCCATCCCGGTGCGGCTGGACGGAGTGCGCCTTCGCTACCCGCACACTGACCGCGATGCGTTACGTGCGGTCAGCCTGGACATGCGGGCGGGCGAACACGTGGCCGTCACCGGTGCCAATGGGTCGGGGAAAACCACGCTGATGCTGATCCTGGCCGGCCGCGAACCGACATCGGGCACCGTCGAACGCCCCGGCGCGGTGGGCCTCGGCGAACTCGGCGGCACCGCCGTCGTCATGCAACACCCGGAAAGCCAGGTGCTCGGCACGCGCGTCGCCGACGACGTGGTCTGGGGATTGCCGCCCGGCAAGACCATTGATATCGAACGGTTGCTCGGTGAAGTCGGGCTGGCCGGCCTCGCCGAACGCGACACCGGCGGCCTGTCCGGCGGTGAACTGCAGCGCCTGGCCGTGGCCGCGGCGCTGGCGCGAGAGCCCGCGCTGCTAATCGCCGACGAGGTCACCAGCATGGTCGACCAGCGCGGCCGCGATGCGCTGCTCGACGTGCTGTCCGGTCTGACCGACCGGCACCGAACCGCCCTGGTGCACATCACCCACTACGACAACGAAGCCGAGCACGCCGACCGCACGATCGACCTCAGCGAATCGGCGGACAACACCGCAATGGTCGAAGCAGCACGGGCGCCGGCGCCGACAGCCGCCGTCGTACGCCGATCACACGCACCGGTGCTCGAACTCACCGGTGTCGGCCATGAATACGGCAGTGGCACTCCGTGGGCGCAGACCGCGCTCCGCGACATCAGCTTCGCGGTGCACGAGGGCGACGGGCTGCTGATCCACGGTGACAACGGCTCGGGCAAGTCGACGCTGGCTTGGATCATGGCGGGACTGACGGTGCCCACCACCGGCACGTGCATGGTCAACGAGCGCCCCGCTGCAGAGCAGGTCGGCGCGGTCGTGCTCCAATTTCAGGCTGCCCGCCTGCAGTTGATGCGCAGCCGCGTCGATCTGGAAGTCGCTGCCGCAGCGGGCTTTTCGCCCGACGATCACGACAGGGTGATCGCGGCGCTGGCAGCCGTCGGCCTGGACGCCGCACTAGCGAAGCGGCCCATCGATCAACTCAGCGGCGGCCAGATGCGCCGCGTGGTGCTGGCCGGATTGCTGGCCCGGTCGCCACGGGTACTGATCCTCGACGAGCCACTGGCGGGCCTGGACGCGGCCAGCCAGCGCGGACTGGTGCGCCTGCTCGCGGATCGGCGGCGTGAGACCGGCCTGACCGTGGTGGTCATCTCGCATGACTTCGCCGGCCTGGAGGAACTGTGCCCGCGCATCCTGCACCTACGAGACGGTCGGCTGGAGTCGGGGTCGCCGCATGCGGGGGATACCAACGAGACGGCCGCCCCGGCGGCCAAGCACCCGACCAGCCGCCAGCGCCGCCCAGTCGTGCTGTTGCGCCCGGTACCGGGACGCTCCGCCATCCACGAACTATGGGCCGGCACCAAACTTCTTGCCGTTGGCGCCATTTCGGTGTTGTTGACCATCTACCCGGGATGGGCGGCGATCGGACTCGTCGCCGCCCTGGTTCTCGCCGGAGCCTGGGTCGCACGCATTCCCCGGGGCGCGCTGCCGTCGGTGCCGCGCTGGCTTCCGATCCTGCTGATCGTCGTCGGTGCAACCGCGTCGTTGGCCGGCGGTAGTCCGCAGATCCATGTGGGCGCGTTTTCACTCGGTCTTGGCGGCCTGTTGGATTTCCTGCGCTTCACCGCGCTCTCGGTCGTGTTGCTCGGCCTGGGCGCGGTGGTGTCCTGGACGACCAATGTCGCCGAAATCGCGCCGGCGGTGGCCACTCTGGGTCGCCGGCTGCGACCATTGCGGATCCCGGTCGATGATTGGTCGGTTGCATTGGGACTCGCACTGCGCACCTTTCCGATGCTGATAGACGAGTTCCGCGTGCTCTACGCTGCTCGCCGGTTGCGGCCCAAACAAACACCGCGAACCCGCGCGGCCCGGCTCCGGCGACTGGCGGCGGACGTGATCGACCTCGTCGTCGCGGTCATCACCGTGACGCTGCGGCGTGCGGACGAGATGGGCGACGCCATCACCGCTCGCGGCGGCACCGGGCAGATCTCGGCGGGCCCGTCGCGGCCGAAACGGGCCGACTGGGTGGCGCTCTCGATCGTGTCGGCGGTCTGTGCGGCCGGCTTGACGGCGGGGCTGGTGCTGGGCGTCTAAAGACCTGTCGTCGCTCAGAACCTCGCCAAGGCCGGCACGTCCGCCAGCGCGCAGCTCGGGATGCGTTCGGCCGCGCGCAGCAGAAAGTTGAGCTTCTCGATGCGCTCGCCCGACCGCGGGGCGCCGTTTTTCTGAAACGGCGCCCCTAATCCCACCGCCAGGTCCATCACGACGTCGTCGATGACGCCGCCCGATCGGCCCGACGGGATCGCGAGAATGCCGTTGTGCGAGGCGTACTCCCAGCAGTCCAGCGCCTCCGCGATAGTCCCGACTTGATTGGGCTTGAGGATGAAACCGTCGACGGCCGATGTCTTTACGGCCAACTCCAAGCGGTCGCGGTTGGTGACGATCAGATCGTCGCCGAGGATGATCGAACGGTCAATGCCCCGAACGGCGTCGGCGAACCCATCCCAGTCATCCCCATCGAGCAGATCCTCGACGAACAACATCGGGAATTCCTCCGAAAGCCCACGGACGTAGTCGATCAGGGCGTTCGCGCTCAACCGCTCGCCGTCGAACGCATATGTCTGGGAGGCCTCGTCGTACACCTCGCTGGACGCGCAGTCCAGGGCGAATGCCATGACGTCGGCACAGCCGGCGCGCTCGACGGCTTCGGTCAGAATTTGCAGGACGACGCGCGGGTCGCTGGACGGAGCGACATACCCGTACGACGACGCCACTAGCGGCGCGCGGCCATACCGCTCGGCGAGCATCTCGCCGAGCACGCCGAACAAGCTCACACCCTTCTCTACCGCCGCCTGGATCGAGGCGGCGCGATAGGGCACGACGAGAAACTCGTTGAACGTCTGGAAGATATCGCCGTAACGGCCGCCGTTGATCATGTTGAAGCTGGGCACCGGCACAGTGGTGGGCGGCGCGAGCCCCAGCAGTGTGCCGACGTAGGTGTAGGTGGGCATGCCCGCCGCGGCGGAAGCCGCGCGCAGCAGTGCGACCGAGGTGGAGTAGATGGCGTTTCCGCCAAGCCGATGCTTGTCCGGCGTGCCGTCGAGTTCGATCAGGACCCGGTCCAGGGACCGCGGGTCGTCGAGTTCCGCGCCAACGAGAACGGGCGCGATTTCGTCGGTCACGGCGGAGATGGCGCGGTGCACGCTCAGCCCGTCGTATTCGGCCCGGTCCGCGTCACGCAGCACGAACGCCTCGTGCACGCCGACCGATGTACCGGTCGGCGATGCCCCGCGACCGACATGGCCGGTATCGGTGGTGATTTCAACCTCGACCAATGGCCGAGCCTTGCAGTCCAGCAGTTGGCGGGCGATCACGGACGCGATTCGCATCACGGGCCTTCCGGTACGCCCCTTGGCTTGCTCATCTCGCACTCGCAATCCGGATCTACCGTTAAGGGTCTCTGCGCCAAGCAATATGGAAGCGCCAGGGTATTCGCGTGTTGCTGAGAAGCCACTGAGAACGGCGCCGAGCCCGGCACCGAGCCGGTGAACAGGGCGCCGATGTGGTAGACACGCGCTATGTCCGCGGTGGGCGACGATCGATTGCTAGCTCCGGGCCAGACGTGCTGGCGAATTGAGCGCGCCGATCAGTTCGCCTACATCATCGACGGGGCCGATTACTTCAGGCACGTCAAGGCGGCGATGCTGCGCGCTCACCACCGAATAATCCTCGCCGGATGGGATTTCGACGCCCGGACGACGTTCGAGCGAGGCGCCAAGACGCTTCCCGGCCCCAACCAGCTGGGCGCCTTCCTGTATTGGATGCTGCGGAAACGACCGGATCTCGAGATCTACGTGCTGAAGTCCAATCTGCGTCTGCTCCCTGCGTTTGACGGCATCTGGTTCGGGGTAACGCCGGTGGCGCTGCTGAACCAGATCAGCAGCAAGCGGATGCATCTCGCTATCGACGGCGCGCATCCGATCGGCGCCGTTCATCACCAGAAGATCGTGGTCATCGACGATGCGGTCGCCTTCTGCGGCGGCGTCGACCTCACCCTTGACCGATGGGATACCCGTGCGCATCGGCACGACAGTCGCGGCCGCCGGACGATGGGGCGCAGGTATGGGCCGCGACACGAGGTAGCCGCGGCAGTTGACGGTGCGGCGGCGCGCGCGCTCGGTGAGCAGGCACGGGCCCGGTGGCTGACCGCGACAGGCCAGTCGTTGGAGCCGGTCGACCCGAAGCATGTCGCCTGGCCGCGCGGGCTGGAAGCTACGCTGCGCAACGTCGACGTCGGGATCTCTCGCACCCTTCCGGAACTCGAGGACCGCCGCGAGGTGCGGGAAGTGGAGGCGCTCAACCTTGCGGCCATCGCGGCGGCACGCGACACCATCTATCTGGAGAACCAATATCTTGCGGCCCGGCGTCTGGTCGATGCGCTTGCCGCTCGACTCAGGGAAGCCGACGGCCCGGAGATCGTCATCGTCATTCCCCGCAGGGGCAACAATCCCCTCGAGCGGGGAACGATGGACAGCGCGCGGCACCGGCTCATTCAAGTCCTGTGGGACGCCGACGAACATGGGCGATTGGGTGTCTATTGGCCGGTGACCGATGGCGGTGAACCGATTTACGTCCACTCGAAGGTGCTGATCATCGACGATCGGTTACTGCGCATCGGCTCGTCGAATCTCAACAACCGGTCGCTGGGCTTCGACAGCGAGTGCGACATCGCCATCGAGGCGGAATCGAACAATCCGGAGCACGATAACGTGCGTCGCCAAATCACTTCGGTGCGGCATGAATTGGTGTCCGAACATCTCGACGTGTCCGTCGACGAGCTCGAGAGCGCGATGGATGAGCGCGGATCGTTCGTCGAGGCCATCGAGGTGCTACGGGGGGACGGCAAGTCGTTGCGGCCCGTTACCGAGCAGACGGTGGCCGGTGAGGCGAGCCCGCTGGCGGAGAACGACCTCATGGATCCCGACCATGTCCCGCGGTCACTGACCCGAAGCGTGCAACGGTTCATAGCCGGATTCAGGGATTGACCGAACGTATCCACGTAATACGTTGGCGCGCAGTCGTTTCAGGCCCCTCCGCCGACCAGGTTGTTGTTCTGGGGGCAGTAGGTCTGGACGGAGATTGTCACGTAGGTGTTGGCTGAGTCGGCGAGTCCGGGATTACTCGCGCGAAACGCCGCGGTGATCTGCGGCACCGAGACCCCTCGGCCGATGTCGCTGCAGACCAGCTTGCCGTTCGCGATGGCGGCGTCCGGATTGGCGAATGAAATGCCCCGATCATTGAGCGCCTGAATGTATTTGTTGTCCTGATCCGGCGTGGACACGATCGATGACGGCGGTGAACCCGCCGGTGACCCAGGAGTCGCGCCGCCCTTCGGCGTAGCCGGTGCCGCCGGCCTGGGCGCGGCAGCTTTGGTATCGCCGGCCAACAGCGAACGCCCAAATACGATCGCCCCGGCGAGAACCAGACCGGCCGCCACGAGCGCGGCCGCGATACGCCAAGTGGCACGCCATGATTGGCGGTCACCCGCCCGGGCGGGTTGGCCGTCGTCGTCGCGGCGATCGCCGCCGTCACGTTCGCCGTCGCCGTCGTCGTCGTTGCTCGACCACGCCAGCTCGGCCACTTCCGGCGCTGCGGAATTGGGTACGGCGACAGTCTCGTCATTGTTGAGTCCGGCGGTCTTATCGGCCGCCGGGCCCGGCTCGGCCATGACGGTCATGGTAGCCATCGCCCACTGTGCGCCGCCACCCGGTGAACGGCGGTGGGCGCTCCGCGGGGCTGTCAGCCGGCGCTTGCGCCCGCCCCCGCGCTGCTCGCAATGACTTGGGCGATCGTTTCGGGCGGCACGCCCAATCCCCGCAGGCAGAACCGCAGCGCACGCTTGCGAACGTCGGCGCGCGCCAACGGGCCCGTTGCCCGCTGGCGGTGAGTGTGTCCCCACACGACGCCGTGAATCGACTTCGCGGCCGTCGCCGGAAGGATGTCACGAAACACGCCGAGTTCCAGGCCGCGCTGAAGCTGCTCGACGAGTGGCTCCAGAATCGCGTTGTACGCGGGCGACACCAGCTCGGGTGAAGCGGACATCGCGGCCTGGGCCTCCAGCGCAACCTGGCTGCAGTTCCGAGTCGAGGTTCTCGTCGAAGGCGAGGTCGAGTCGGCCCTCGATCCAGGCGGCCACCGCCGCGGCCGGGGTGGCGGCCGAGGCCATCTTCGTTCTCAGGTGCAGCACCTCATTGCGCGTCACCTCCAAAAACAGCGCCGCAACCAGCTGATCCTTCGATTCGAAATGCCGGTAGAACGCGCGAGTGCTCAGCTGCGCGCGATCCAGGACCGCGGCGACACTCAGCCCCTGGACTCCCTGCTCGCGGACGGTTTTCGACGCGGCGGCCACGATGGCGCGACGCACATCGGGGTCGGGGGCGAGCTTGTTTCGCCGCCGCGTGACTGGACGGCTCGCGTAACCATGCCGACGAGTGAGCGGGTCCCCCTGATCCGTCATCAACAACCACGGTAATCCTCTCCATTCGCGGATCCCACCTTCGTCGTTTGCCGTCGCGCTAGGCTGCGGCCATGTCGATCGACCGTGCCGGGCTCGTCGCGGGCACCATCCGGCTCGCCTCGGGCGTCCATTTCCTCGTCGACCCACTCGGTGCGAACCGGCTGTGGGGTGACAGCGAAGAGCCGACGCCGACGGCACGTCTGCTGCTGCGATCGATGGGGTATCGCGACGCCCTGCTCGGCGGTCTGCTTGCGACGGCGGCGCTGCGTGGCAAGAACACGCGGGGCTGGTTCCTCGCCTCCGGTGGCGCCGACGCGGCCGACCTGATCGGCGGGATGAGCGTGCACGGCGAACTCAAGCGCCCCCAGCAGCTCATCGGCCTCGGTGGCGCGGTCATCGGCATCGGCGTCGGGCTGTGGGGCGCTACCCGCCGCAGACCGAAGCGTCAGGGGACCGCACCTCCGATCAGCGACCAGTAGCACCTTTCGCGCTCGGTCATTTCGTTCGACGTGATCGTGCCGAAAGCGGCGGCCTCGCGCGCGAACGCCTCGGGCGCGCCGGGCAGCGCGTCCGGGCCCTCGAGGCGAAAGCAACTCGGTGCCAGTGGACCGAACAGTAGAGCGCGGCGCAGCTGTGGCCAGTTATCCAGCCGGGGTTCGACGCCGGCGGCCCGGGCGAAAGTGACCGCGACCAGGTTCATCTGCGTTTTCTGCGGAGAGCCCCGCGTGGCGCGATAGGCATCGATCGCCAGCCGCTGGTCGATCTCGCTGCTGGCCGGGATCGTCCCGCCCCACGTGTATGCGATCCACCTGGCCTGCAGTTCGAGCGGCACGAAGTATCCGCCCGACTGGTCCCACATGCCCACGAACGCCAGCCCCGGAAGCTCGGGATGAAAGGTGTAGCGGTCGGCGTCCATGTGGTAGGTGTCGAGGTCGAGGGTCGCCCGGATTTCGTTACTGAGAAACGGCAGCGACAGATGGAACCCGGTGCCCAACACCATCGCGTCGAACTCCTCGGCATGGTCGTCGAGGAATGTGACCGTCGCGCCCGACACGGATTTCATCCACGGCCGCACCGTGATTCGGCCCTCTGCCACGAGCGGAAGGTAGTGCTGGTTGAGCGTGACACCGGCGGCGAACAACGACGGGTCGGGCGCCGGTGCGCCGTACTGCTCGGGGCTGCCCGCCGCCTCGATCACGATCTCCTTGAGCTGCCTTTCGATCTCGGCTGCCGGAAGCGCCTCGTTCGCCAAAACTCCGTATCGGGTGTAGAGGCGATGGTCGGAGGGAACGCCGGCGGCGAACTTGGGTGCGACGTACCTCTGCCGCCGCTGGGTGACGACGACGTGTGCGCCGAGTTGGGTGAGTTCCGCCGCGACCTCGAGGGCACTGATCGCGCAGCCTGCCACCAGGACACGCTTGTCGCGATACGCGCCGCCGTCTCGATAGTGGTAGCTGGGGATGGCTCGCAGGGAGCCGGAGAAGTTTTCGAGACCTGGAACGGGTGGGATCGCCGGGGTGTGGAACCTGCCGCTCGCCACCACTACCCGGTCGAAGGGCTCGTGCCCGCCGGCGTGACGCACGTGCCACTTCGCTGCGTCCCGGCTGATCAGTTCGACCCGAGTGCCCAGCCGGATGCGTCGGGTGAGCCCGAATGTTTGGGCGTAGCGGTGCAGGTAGTCGAGAATTTCGCGGTTGGGCAGGTACACCTGGTTGTTCGCGTGCTCGAGGTCGCTGAAGGCCGTCACGGTACGACTGCTGTTGGTGTACATGGCCGGCCATACGCCGCTGCGACCATCCAAGCCCGTCCACTGGCCACCAAGCGAGGGCCCCTGCTCGAAGATCGTGGGTTCGAATCCCTGCGACAGCAGCCATCGAGCCGCGATCAGCCCGCCGGGTCCGGCGCCGACGATGGCGACGCTTTTCGGGCTCCTCGTCACCTCCGGAACTGTCCCACGACTCGAACCGATTCGCGATGACTTTCGCTCACCCGCGGTCTGCCGGAATGAAACGCGCCCCGATGGGGTTGACTGTCACCGTCCAACGACGATGGGAGCGGACATGGGTTTCGGGGTCCTGACATTTGTCACCGACGAGGGCATTGGCCCGGTGGAGCTGGGCGAGGCGCTCGAGGAGCGCGGGTTCGAGTCGCTGTTCCTCGCCGAGCACTCGCACATCCCCGTCGATGCGAAGACGCCGTATCCGGCCGGTGGTCCGATTCCCCCGAAGTACTACCGCACCCTGGATCCGTTCGTGGCGCTGACGGCGGCGGCAGTCGCCACCGAGAACCTGACCCTTGGCACCGGTATCGCCTTGCTCCCGCAGCGCGACCCGATCCTGACCGCCAAAGATGTCGCGTCGCTGGATCTGGTGTCGCAGGGACGGTTCCGCTTCGGCGTGGGTGTCGGCTGGTTGCGTGAGGAAATCGCCAACCACGGTGTCGATCCCTCGGTGCGGGGACGCCTGTCCGAAGAGCGGTTGCGCGCGATGATCGAGATCTGGACGAACGAAAAGGCCGAATTCCATGGAGAATTCGTGAACTTCGATCCCATCTACAGCTGGCCCAAGCCGCTGACGAAGCCCTATCCGCCGTTGTATCTCGGTGGTGGGCCGGCCAACTTCAAGCGCATCGCCCAGCTAAAGGCCGGCTGGATCTCCCTGACCCCGTCGGCGGACCTGTTGTCGGGTCCGCTCACGGAACTGCGGGCGCTCGCCGATCACGACGTGCCCATCATCCACGTCCACCTGGGCGAGGAATGGAAGGCGAAAGATCTCGAGGGTTACCGCGACCTCGGCGTCGATCATGTTCTGGTGGAACTGCCCACCGAGCCCCGCGATCCGACCCTTCGCCGTCTGGACGAGCTGCAGGCGGAATTCGACAAGCTGGCGTAAACCTCAAGTGCCGCAGAAGGTTTGGTAGGGCCCGAAATCCTCGGGTGCCGGGCTGGCGTAGCGCTCGAGACCGGCTCGTTCCTCATAAGGGGCGCTGACCGCCTGCAGCAGTCGCTCGACCGGATCGAGATCGCCGGCCGTGGCCGCGGCCAGCGCCTCCTCGACCCGATGGTTGCGCGGAATGTAGACCGGGTTGACGCGATCCATCGACTCGGCGTTGGGGCCCAGGGCCCGCCAGCGCGACATCCAATCGTCGAAGCCGCCTTCGGATGTGGCGGTTCCTCGGGCCACCTGCCCGAGCTGGCGGAAGAACGAGGTGTAATCGACGCCGTTCTCCTGCAACAGGACGAGCAATTCGTCGACCAACGACCTGACGACCTCATCGGCGACCCCGGCCGGCAGACCGAGTTTGGCGCGCATGCCCGATAGCCAGACGGCGTCATAGCGAACACGGAACACTCCGAACGCCTCCTCCGCGAGCGCGACCGCCTCCTCGCCGTCGTCGGAGAGCAACGGAAGCAGGGTCTCGGCGAATCGGGCGAGGTTCCACCCGGCGACCGCCGGCTGGTTGCCAAAGGCGTAGCGGCCCCAGAAATCGATCGAGCTGAAGACCGTCTCCGGGTCGTAGGCCTCCATGAACGCGCATGGCCCGTAGTCGATGGTTTCACCGGAGATCGTCATGTTGTCGGTGTTCATCACGCCGTGGATGAACCCGATCAGCATCCACCGGGCCATCAGCGAGGCCTGGACGGCGACCACCGCCTCGAACAGAGCGAGGTACGGGCGCTCGGCCTGCGCAGCGCCGGGGTGATGGCGCGCGATCGCATGGTCGGCCAGCCGTCGCAGCAGGCCGATGTCGCCGGTCGATGCGGCGTACTGGAAGCTGCCCACCCGCAGGTGACTGCCCGCCACGCGGACCAGCAGGGCGCCTGGCAGCAGCGCCTCGCGCTGGACCGGGCGTCCGGTAGCCACGACGGCCAGGGATCGCGTGGTCGGGACGCCCAGGGCGTGCATCGCCTCGCTGACGATGTATTCGCGCAACATCGGCCCTACGGCGGCCAGGCCGTCGCCACCGCGCGCAAACGGCGTGGGACCCGACCCTTTCAGGTGGATGTCGCGCACGCGCCCGTGGCCGTCGACGAGCTCGCCCAGGAGTAGCGCGCGGCCGTCGCCCAACCGCGGCTGGTAACCGCCGAACTGATGCCCGGCGTATGCCTGGGCGACGGGTACGGCGCCGTCGGGGACGCGGTTGCCAGCCAGAAACCGGACCCCGTCGGGAGTCCGCAGCCACTCCGCATCCAGGCCGAGCTCCTCGGCCAGTGTCTCGTTGAGCACGAGCAGCTGCGGATCGGGAGGCGTCTCGGCTTGCCAGCGGACGGCCATCTCCGGCAACTCGCGGGAGAATCGGTCGCCCAAGGCGACGGCCATCTCCGGTGTGACGCTCACGCCACCGAGACTACGGAAGCTGCCGCCGGTCGCGACTAGCCGACGGCTTGTTGGATCAAATCGCGGGCCCGGTCGAGCATCGACGCGAACGGGCCGACGGCGAAATTCAGCTTCGCCGATTCCACGCCGGGATGCGGGCGGGTTGGCGCGATGGCCTCGGCCGCCCGCACCGCGGTTCCCATCCGCTTGAGATCGTCGGCGTCGACTTCTCGCTTCAGCACCGGGAACTCCTCGTTCTCCTCGTGCTTCGCGTGGTCGAGCACGGCGTCGCGCAGCTTGGTGAGCTCGTCGATGAACCGCTGCGAGGTGATGTCGAGCTTCTCGATCTGCGAGAGCGCTTCCTTGGCGTCGTGCTCTTCGGTCAACCGGGCGTCGACGATCGTGTCGCCGGAGCGGGCCTCGCGGCGAACACGGGGGTGCACCACCATCTCCTCGGCGGTCTCGTGCACGGCCAGCAACTGTCGCAACTCCACGAACGGCTTTTCGCGCGCCTGCGGGTCCGACGCGTGCAGCACTTCGTCGAACATGTCCTCGATGAGGTTGTGCTGCGCTTTGAGGAACGCCACGACTTCGTCGGGCGATTGAACAAGCATGTCGGCCATCGCCGATACCTCCATTGGTGCAAGGGAGCGCGGGCTTGGGGCTGTGCACCGCTTCGGCGGAAGGTACCCCCGGGGGCAACGCTCAAACGGTCCAGCGTGACCAGCCTCCACCGCCCTCTTTCGATATCGCTACGGTTTAGGGAATGTATGACGAGGTCAACATCGACGCTGCGGATCCCGCCGACATAGGCTCGCGGATCGATCCGGTTCTCGCGCGCAGCTGGTTATTGGTCAACGGCGCGCACGCCGACCGGTTCGAGGCCGCGGCGCGCTCGCGCGCCGACATCGTGGTCCTGGACATCGAGGATGCGGTGGCGCCGAAGGACAAGGCCGCCGCCCGCGACAACGTCGTGCGTTGGCTCGGCGGCGACAACACCGACTGGGTTCGCATCAACGGTTTCGGCACCCCGTGGTGGGCCGACGATTTGGCCGCGCTGGCCCGCACCCGGGTCGGGGGAGTGATGCTGGCGATGGTCGAATCGGTGGACCACATCACCGAGACCGCGAAGCGACTGCCCGACGTTCCGATCGTGGCGCTGGTCGAAACGGCGCGCGGTCTTGAGCGCGTCACCGAAATCGCCGCGGCCAAGGGTACCTTCCGGCTTGCCTTCGGTATCGGCGATTTCCGGCGCGACACCGGGCTGGGAGAGGACCCGACCACGCTGGCTTACGCTCGGTCGCGCTTCACGATCGCCGCGAGGGCGGCCAACCTGCCCAGCGCCATCGACGGCCCGACGATCGGCTCCAACGCGCTCAAGCTCATCGAGGCTACGGCCGTCTCCGTCGAGTTCGGCATGACCGGCAAGATTTGCCTGTCGCCGGAGCAGTGTGCGGTGGTGAACGAGGGGCTGTCGCCGTCGCAAGACGAAATCGGCTGGGCCAAGGAGTTTTTCGCCGAGTTCGAACGTGACGGGGGAGAGATCCGCAATGGGTCCGACCTGCCGCGCATCGCCCGGGCCACCAAGATCCTCGAGTTGGCTCGCTCCTATGGCATCGAAGCGTCGGACTTCGAGGACGAACCGGTCCACATGCCGGCACCGTCGGACACGTATCACTACTGACGCAAGACGGAGGGCTCGATGAGTACCGTCGTGGACTTTCACTTCGACCCGATGTGTCCGTTCGCTTACCAGACGTCGCTATGGATCCGCGACGTCCGCGAGCACGTGGGGATCACGATCAATTGGCGGTTCTTCAGCCTCGAGGAGATCAATCGCGAAGACGGCAAGAAGCATCCGTGGGAGCGGGACTGGTCCTACGGCTGGTCGCTGATGCGGATCGGGGCGCTGCTGCGTCGCACCGACATGTCGCTGCTGGATCGGTGGTACGCGGTGATCGGGCACGAACTGCACGCCGCGGGTGGCAAGCCGCACGACCCGGCGGTGGCGCGACGCCTGCTGGGCGAGATCGGCGTCGACGCGGCGACGTTGGATGCGGCGCTGGACGACCCGACCACCCATGACGAGGTTCGCGCCGAGCATCAGCGGGTCGTCGACGCGGGCGGATACGGCGTTCCGACGCTGTTCCTGTCCGGCCAGTGCCTGTTCGGGCCGGTCTTGGTGGACCCGCCGACCGGGCCGGATTCGCTGAAGCTGTGGAGCGTCGTGACGGGGATGGCCGAGTTGCCGCATGTCTACGAGCTTCAGCGGCCGAAGGCACCGGCCGACGTCGAACTCATCGGCCGTCGTCTGCGGCCCTACCTCGATGGGCGCGATTGGGTGAGTATCAATCGCGGCGAGGTCATCGACGTCGAGCATCTCACCGGCCAAGGGTGAGGCTTTCGCGGGTATGCGCTCGATCAACAGCGCTACCCTGACCGTGTGGGCGCCAGAAAGCGCATCCGGGTGGCGCGGGTTTACGACGACGCCGGCGGTGACGACGGCCAGCGCGTCCTGGTCGATCGCATCTGGCCGCGGGGAGTCCGCAAGGACGACCCGCGGGTGGGGACCTGGTGCAAGGACGTCGCGCCATCGAAAGAACTGCGTGAGTGGTACCAGCACAAGCCGGAACGGTTCGACGAATTCGCATCGCGCTACACGGCGGAATTGCGCGACAGCCCCGCGCTGGAGGAACTGCGCAAGCTGACCAAACGCGGCGCCGTCACCCTCGTCACCGCGACCCGGGACGTCGACATTAGCCAAGCGGCCGTCCTGGCCAAGCTCCTGAAAAGCCGCTGAGACGGTCGCGCGATGCGGCTGGGATTGCACGCGCTGGGAATCGGCACCGGCGCCGACCGCGCGGTGATCGACGCCGTCGCCTCGGCCGCGGACAGGTGCGGCTTCGCCACTTTGTGGGCCGGCGAACACGTTGTCATGGTGGACCGGTCGGAGTCACGCTATCCCTATTCCGAGGACGGCGTCATCGGCGTTCCGGCACAAGCGGATTGGCTCGATCCGATGATCGCACTGAGTTTCGTCGCCGCCGCCTCATCGCGGGTCGGCATCGCGACGGGTGTGTTGCTGCTGCCCGAGCACAATCCGGTCGTGGTCGCCAAACAGGCCGCGAGCCTGGACCAGTTGAGCGGCGGGCGACTGACACTCGGGGTGGGGGTTGGGTGGTCCAGGGAGGAATTCGCCGCGCTCCGAGTGCCTTTCGAACATCGCGCGGCTCGCACGGCCGAATACGTCGCCGCCATGCGTACGTTGTGGCGCGACGATGTCGGCTCGTTCGACGGGAGGTTCGCCGGCTTTGATTCGATTCGGGTCAACCCCAAGCCGGTCCGCGATGGCGGCATCCCGATCGTGGTCGGCGGCAACAGCGACGCGGCACTTCGGCGCGTCGCGGCATGGGCGGACGGCTGGTACGGCTTCAACCTCGCCGGCGTCGAGGCGGTGCGCGAACGGATCGGAAAGCTGCGACGGCTGTGCGCCGAGGCCGGGCGTGACCGCCCCGAACTGAAGGTGGCCGTCGCCTTGAGTGAGCCAAGCGTTCGCGATATCGACGCACTCGTGGAGTTGGGCGTTGACGAGTTGGTACTGGTCGAGGCGCCGCCCGACCGTCCCGGGGTGGCCGCCGACTGGGTTTCGGCGCTGGCCGATCGATGGATGGGTAGGCTCCCCGGTTGACATGACTGAAGCCGAACCCATACTGCGGCGCGAGCTGACCGATATCCCGGACGAGGTGCGCGCCGTCCCGCCACCGCCCATACCGGAATTGCCCGCGCCGTACGGTTTGCGCCTCGCCGACCCGGACTCCGACGCGGAGATGATCTCCGAGTGGATGAACCTGCCGCACCTGGCCGAGTCGTGGGAGTACGCCTGGCCGACGGAGCGCTGGCATCGTTACCTGCGTGCGCAACTCGACAGCCAGTTTTCGCGCCCGTTCGTCGCCAGCCATGGAGGGGCGGACCGCGCATACATCGAGTTATACAGGGCGGCAAAGGATTCCATCGCCACTCGATACGAGTACGACCCCTACGATCTGGGCCTACACGTCGCGATGGCCGATTTGGACTACATTCAGCAGGGACATGCGAGCTTTTTGCTGCCGCACATGCTGGGTAGCATGCTCAACCTCGACCCGCGATGTCGCCGGGTGATGTTCGATCCCGATCACCGTAATGTCCTGGCGCGCAAGTTTTGCGAGCGTGGCGGTTGCGTGTTCTTGGGCGAACATGACATGTCGAACCGGCGGATGGCCCTGTACGCGTTGCCCCGAACACCCGAGGATGTCCCCCGGCTCCGAGAAGCCTAGTCAGTACTCGTGACGTGCCAGGGTGATGTCACCGAGCCGCTGGGTCTCGTCGAGCGACAGCGCCGCCGGAACCATCTCGCTGGTCACCAGCCCGTGTCGGCTCGTCACCTCGTCGACGATATCGAAGCTGCGCGCGATCGAGTGCGGGGTGTCGACGATGATCGTGGTCACCGGAACCCGCCGCGCCAGCTGGAACAGCTTGTCCCCGTGGGGTTTATGGTTCCCGTGAAATCCCCAGATGCCGCGCAGCACCGTCGCCCCTCGGGCCGTTTCCGAATGCAGCAGTCGCTGCACCAGCGCCCGGTGGATCGGCAGCCCCTCCTGGATGGTGCCCTCGGCGGTGTACACCATCAGCTTCTGCCACAGTGTGCGTCCCTGGTCGTCGGTCGCCGGCAGCTGCTGGGGACGGGCGAATAGCTCACCGTCGCGTTTGCACAGCCGCACCCGCTCGACGGTCAATATCGGATTGGGTGTCGCGGCGGCCAGTTCGGTTGCGGCGGCCGCAACTTGCGCCGTCGACCCGACGGCGATGATCATCATCGGAACGTTGACGTTGCGCCCGAAGAAGTGGGCCCGGTAGCGCTCGCCGTGCGCCGTCCCGTCGACACCGAGAAGCACGATGGCCCCCGCAAACCCGTGTCGGTACAGCAGGTCGCATATCGCGTGGTGCGCCCTTCTGCCGGCAACGCGCTCTTGGCGTCCCACGTACACGGTGAGTTTGGCGGCGTCCCCATTGTGGGTGTCGAAGTTCGCGAGCGCATCGGTGCCCAGTTGCGGGGTGACCAGTCGCGCGCGTTCCAGCGTCACCAGCCCGCGACCGGTCATCGCGCCGACGTCGTCGACCAGGGAACGGATCTTCGATTCGACGTCGACCGCAGCGATCGCCACGCCAGGGTCCTCGGACAGGCTGAGTGATATGTCGCTACGCAGCTCGTGGCTGGGCCCGAAGCTGGCGATGCCGCGCAGCATCACACTGGTCGCGACGTCGCTGGTGCCGAACAGGTCCAGCATCTTGTCGGCCAGAAACCGCCCGCTCGCGCCGACGGCGCGTTGGCGCTCGCCGAAGTACGCGGTCAACTTCAGGCAGGGCTGGTTCATATCCGGTCCGCGATCCATTGTCCGAGCAATGCCGCGGCCATGCCCAGCACGACGCTGACGACGATGTTGGCGACCGCCGCCCACGTCTGGCGCTCCTCGCCGAGCCGCTGCGTTTCCAGCATCCACGTGGAGAAGGTCGTGTAGGCGCCGACGAACGCGGTGTCGACCAGCAGGGCCGCGTCCCTGCTCAGCGCCAGCCCGCCGAGCAGCCCGAGCAGCGCCGCACCGCTGACGTTGACCGCGAGTGTGCCGAACGGAAACGGCTGCGCCACGCGCCGGGCCACCGCGCGATCGACCAGGAAACGCAGCACCGAGCCGACGCCGCCGACGAGTACGACGCCGGCCCAGACCAAGACCGCCGCGCCGCCCGTCATCCGCGCACCCGCACCCGCCGAACCAACACGGTGGCCAGGTGCACCGCCAGCAACCCCAACACGATGCTGGCGACGGTGTAGCCAACGGCCAGGCCCCAATGGCGGTGTTCGATCATCTTCAGCGTCTCGACCTGCATCGTCGAGAAAGTGGTCAAGCCGCCGCACAATCCGGTGCCGAGCAGGGGACGCCGGTAACTCGACAGCGGCAGCCGCTCTAGCAGCCGGGTCGTGAAATAACCGACCAGAAAGGCGCCGACGATATTGACGGTGAAGGTGGGCCATGGCCAGCTCGCGGGATCGGCGACCGTGAGAGTGCTCAGGGCGGCACGAGCCAGGGCGCCCAGCGCACCGCCGGCGAAAACCGCGGCCAACTCGCGATAATCGTGTTGGGCCACGGGTTGGTTCCTTTCCAGCCGATGAACGCTTCGCAGCATAGAGGGACATGCCAGTGGCGCACGCGCAGAATTGGTACATGGCTCACCCGCGCGCCGGCCAGCCGGCCCGACCCGAAGACCTCGTCGATCTGCCTCACCTCGTGACGTCGTACTACGCGATCGAACCCGATCCCGACGACGTCGCTCAGCAGGTGGCGTTCGGCACGTCGGGTCACCGCGGCTCGTCGTTGAATGGGGCCTTCAACGAGGCCCACATTCTGGCGATCACCCAGGCCATCGTCGAGTACCGCGCGGCACACGGCACGACCGGGCCGTTGTTCATCGGCCGTGATACGCATGGCCTCTCCGAGCCGGCCTGGGTGTCGGCGCTTGAGGTGCTGGCCGCCAACGAAGTGGTCGCCATGATCGACTCGGCCGACCGGTACACGCCCACGCCGGCGGTCAGCCACGCGATCCTGACCTACAACCGCGGCCGCACCGACGCGCTGGCCGACGGCATCGTGGTGACGCCGTCGCACAACCCGCCGTCCGACGGCGGCTTCAAATACAACCCGCCCAACGGGGGACCGGCCGACACCGATGCCACCAACGCAATAGCCAAGCGCGCCAACGAGATTCTGCGCTCGGGAGCGGGCGTCAAGCGGGTGCCGCTGGCCCGGGCGCTTGCGACCGCCGAGCGCTACGACTATTTGGCCAGATATGTCGAGGACCTGCCGAATGTGGTCGACGTGGATGCGATTCGCGCGGCCGGGGTGCGGATCGGCGCCGACCCGCTCGGCGGGGCGAGCGTGGATTACTGGGGCGCAATAGCGGAGCGGCACAATCTCGAGCTGACGGTGGTCAACCCGTTGGTCGACGCGACGTGGCGGTTCATGACGCTGGACCACGACGGCAAGATCCGGATGGACTGCAGCTCTCCGGATGCGATGGCTGGGCTTATCCGAACGATGTTCGCCAACCGCGACCACTATCAGATCGCCACTGGCAATGACGCCGACTCCGACCGCCACGGCATCGTCACGCCCGACGCCGGGCTGCTGAATCCGAATCACTACCTCGCGGTCGCCATCGACTACCTCTATACCCATCGGCCGTCGTGGCCGGAGGGCATCGCGGTCGGCAAGACCGTGGTGAGTTCGTCGATCATCGATCGTGTGGTCGCCGGCCTCGGCCGCAAGCTCGTCGAGGTGCCGGTCGGATTCAAGTGGTTCGTCGACGGCCTGCTCGGTGGCACCATCGGGTTCGGCGGCGAGGAGTCGGCGGGGGCGTCGTTCCTGCGCCGCGATGGAACGGTGTGGACCACCGACAAGGACGGGATCATCCTGGCGCTGCTGGCTTCGGAGATCCTGGCCGTCACCGGCTCGAGTCCCTCCCAGCGCTATGAGGAGCTGACCGCCGAGTACGGCACCCCCTCCTATGCGCGGGTCGACGCGCCCGCAGACCGCGACCAGAAGGCCCGGCTGGCCAAGCTGTCGCCCGACGAGGTGACCGCGACCGAACTGGCCGGGGAGCCGATCACCGCCAAGCTCACCGCCGCGCCCGGCAACGACGCGCCGCTGGGTGGGCTGAAGGTGACGACAGCCAATGCGTGGTTTGCCGCGCGGCCATCGGGCACCGAGGACGTGTACAAGATCTATGCCGAGTCCTTCAACGGCCCCGAGCATCTGGCCGAGGTGCAAAAGACCGCCCGCGAGGTGGTGAACCAAGTCATCGGGTAGGGGTCCTGGCCTGCGACTTTGAACGCATGTTCCCAGTGGTGTAGCTTCGATGGGCACAACTTCTCGGGGCTATGGCGCAGCTGGTAGCGCACCACACTGGCAGTGTGGGGGTCAGGGGTTCGAGTCCCCTTAGCTCCACTCAATTTCCAATCGTGTCGTGCGGTTGAAAGTTATGGAATCTCGTACACCACGATCTTGTCGGCGATGCCGCGCAGTGCGGCCTCCTTCTGAACGGGGTGGATCGCCTCCTTTTCCAGGATGGCGCCGACGGCGGGCCAGGTGATGTGGATCTCCTGCGAGGTCGACAGGCTCTGCACCCGCGCTGCGATACTGACCGTCTCGCCGAAATAGCCCTGCCGCTCGTTCAACATCACTGCGAGACACGGCCCCTCATCTATGCCGATCTTGACGACCAGGTCGGACTTGCCGCGGTCGGCAAATGGCAGCACCGACACCTGACGCGGTCTCGATCACTTCTATTAGGGTTGATTCATGGGTCGCGGGTTCGTCGAGATCCGGATAACCCACCCCTGGGCATCGTTCCAGCCGATCCCCGAGGCCGTTCGTCCGCGACTGCTGGACTGGCACGTCGACGCCGAGGGCAGGCATGTCGCCTGGCGTTACCGGATAACCCGCTACGAGCAGGACGGCCAACCGAGGTGGTGGTTGGACGGGACCGGCCAGCACCCTGGACCAGCGACGACGTCGAGTATCTGAAGGATGTGGCCGAGCACCACGCCGGCCGATTGTTGCGCAGACAGCGATGGCGGCCCAAAAGCATGTACAACGACCAGGAGCCGCCGCTGTGGACAGGTGGTCGAGGTTGGTCCTAATGAGGACTGGAAATTGTGGCCGCGAGGATCGCTTTGGCCACTTCGTCGGGATGGGTCAGCATTCCGCTATGCGTCCCCGGAACGACGATGGGTTCGACACCGAGCCGGGCGGCAAATTCGGGCCCCGGTTGCGGCATCGCATGATCGCTGTCGCCGGTGATGTAGGCGGTGGGAAGACCGAGACACGCCGCGTCGATATCGCCTCTGGGGTGACGGCCGAGTCTCAGAGCCCGATCGGTTCGAGGCAGCCGAGGATCTCCTCGCGCCGTGCCTCGAACTGCTCCGGCAGCTGGAATCGGGTGCCCAGCTCGTGTGGCGACTCGTCGCAGTCCCAGCCGCCCTCGTTGTGTGTCACGGCCAGTTCGAAGAGGGCACCGCCGGGCGCCCTGACGTAGACCGACTTGAAGTACTTGCGGTCTCGGACTTCGGACAAATCGGTGTAGCCCGCACCCTCGATCTCGAATTTCAGGTCGTTCTGATTCTCGAGAGTGTCTGCGTTCCAGGCGAAGTGGTGGATGGTTCCGGCGCCGTAAGTCCAAGTGCCAGGCTCGTCATTGCGATTGACAACAAGCTCGACCGCGCCGCCGAGGCCGGACTTGCCGACCTCTAACGCAAACCTGTCGCCTTCCGTCCGGCCCTCGTGAGCGCCGAGGTGGTTGGCGGCGAAATCGACGGCGGTGTCGGGCCCCGTCACGTGAACACCGACGCCGTAGATGCCGTGGATGGCGTACTCCTCGGGCACGCCATTGCCGCTGTAACCAATACGAGGGTCGTCGTCGACCTCGACCAGCTGGTATTCGATGCCACACGGATGCCGGAACAACACGCGGCGGCGATCGAATACGGTCGCGTCGTGTACGTCGGCGGCCCGCCGCTGTAACCGAGCGGACCAGTAGTCCAGTGAACCCGCGGGAACGGCGAGCAATACCTCACGCGCCTGGTTAGTGCCGCGTCGGCCGGAGATCCCGGTCTGGGCGAAGGGGAACGTCGTGAGCACTGCGCTCGGGTCGCCGTCCGCGTTGCTGTAATAGAGGTGATAGACAGGGATCGTCCCGTCGAACAGCACCGTGCGTTTGATCAGCCGCAGCCCGAGCACCTTGACGTGGAAGTCGACGTCCTCCTGGGCCCCGTTCACCGACATGGTGATGTGGTGGCTATCGATGATGTACGACATTCGATCGCTCCTTCTAACAGACGCCGGGAAGGGGAATGGCAGTGAAGACACCGTCGGGGTCGTAGTGCTTCTTTGCGGTGACGAGTCGGATGGCGTTCTCGCCGTAGGCGTTTGCGATCTGATCGTGGTCGTCGGGCCTGAGCAGGTTGGCGTAGCCGCCGGGAAGCGCGTGCGGGGCAAGCGCGGCCGAGACCGCGTCGGCCCAGGCGCGATGACGGACGCTGTCGCCGTCTTCCCAGCCGGCGACGATCTCGACGACGAAATGTGGGCGGCGGATCCCGAACGCGGTCTGGTCGGGGGCGACGCGAGTCGATGCGCCGTGACAAGGGTGGATCGGGATGACGCTGCGCGGCGAGGTCAGTGTCCGCGCGGCCTCGACCAGCGCGTCGACGACCTCGGGCGTGTAGGCCGCCACCGTACGAGTGCGAACCTCCAGGGCCAATCCGGGGACATACCCCACGTCGAACAGGCCGAGCACTTCGCCGTAGGTGATGGGCCCGATTTGGGTTATCAGCGGCGTTCCGAGCGTGGCGAGCGCGTCGACCGCGGCTTGGCCGCAACGATGATCACCACTCCAGGCCGGCACAACATAAACCGCCGGATTGCCGTCCGGGCCGGACATCACGCCGCTTTCCACGGTCAGCTCGTCCGGTGCTGTGGACACCACCTCACTAATCCCACGCCACACCGTCGCACCCTGCGACCACGGATACACGATCATCCCGCCGATCAATCGGTCGAGCGGATGCAACCGCACCCGCATGGAAGTGACCACGCCGAAGTTGCCGCCACCACCGCGCAGTGCCCAGAACAGCTCCGCCTCATGGGTCGCATCGGCTGTGACGATTCGGCCATCGGCCAGGACAACCTCGGCGCCGAGAAGATTGTCCAAGGCAAGTCCGAACCGCCCGTTGAGCGGTCCGTAGCCCCCGCCAAGCGTGAGGCCGGTCATGCCAACGCCACCGCAGATGCCGGTGGCGGCAACCAGCCCGTACGGCGCGACCGCGTCGATCAATTCAGCCGCTAAGACGCCCCCGCCCACCGTTGCGACCCGCGCACTTGTATCGACGGTGACACTTCGCATCCCGGACATGTCGATCACCAAACCGCCGTCGCACACAGCGCGCCCCACCCAGTCATGGCCGCCGCCGAGCACCGAGAGCCGCAACCCGCGGTCACGCGCCACGCGGACGGCTTCCTGTACGTCACGCGGTGAGTCCGGCCGAACGATCACAGCCGGACGACGTTGCACCGCCGCATTCCAGATCAACGGCGCACTGTCGGGCACCTGCACCTGCGCTGAACCTATCCGGCTCGCCAGATCGTCGGCTGCGGCTATCACATCGGTTGTACTCACTTGTCTCCTAAGGGTTGACGACGAAGTCGAGCGAGAGTGTTTGTGCCGAGGTAATGGCTTCTGTGCGCGTTGCGGCGGAGGGCGTGAGTTGAATGACGTTGCCACACATGCTCTTTGCGGATTTGATATGCGTGCTGCGGTTGCCGCCAAGGACGACGAGCAGCGGAACGCCGCATTCCTGTGGGAATCGCGGCGATGGGAGAGGCGAAAGTGCAGTCCACGCCCCGAGATTCCAACTGCGCCAGCAATACTTCCGCGCCATTCGTGACAGCATTTGCTTCCATCACACTCATGACGCTAAGAAGCAACAGCGCCAACGGCGAGTCCGCGCCCACTGATTGGGCGTTTCTCGCTGATCACTAATGCAAGGTGCATAAAGGAGGAAACGATCCCAAGGCATACGACACAACCGCGCCGCGCATGCGATGCCATACCAAGATCGCCACCGGCTGTGGCCTTGACCACGCTTATCAGTCTTGAAAGTTGTTACCGTCCAGCGCCATATACTCGAAGATCCGGCTGGACAACGGCATTCGGGTCATCTGCTGCGCCCATCTTGCAGGTAGCGACCTGATGGTGGTACGTGCCCACCGCCTGCCGGACGAAGGCGCGCAAGGCGTTGCGAGTCGCAGCTGCGGGTCCCGGAGCGATTTCGGCCTTGCGCCACGGGGCGCGGGGGATACCGCTCACATTCGCGAAGTTCAGAGCAGTTCGAGCAGCTGCAGGTCGGTGATGCATTTGACGATGATCGGCGCCGTGACATGTGGGATGTCTTTGTCCGGGCCAATTTTCGCCTCCTGCACCGCGGCGCGGAACCGGTCGGTTGGCGCCAGTGATCCCTGAATCGGTTTCTCCGGTTTCTGGTAGTTGTGCAGCAGCGGCAGCAGCGAGTACTGGCGCTGGCGGTCCGGCAGCGCCCGCATCGCGCCCTCGAAGCGGCGCAACCATTCGCGGTAGTCGGTGATGCGCTGGATCGGGTAACCGGCCTCGATGAGCCAGTCGACGTACTCGTCGAGGCCGATGCCGTCGTCGTAGGGGTTCATCACGTGGTAGGTCTGGAACCCCTCGGTCTGGGTGCCCAGGGTGGAGATCGCCGCGGCGATGAACTCGACGGGCAGCCCGTCGTAGTGGGCGCGCTGGCGGTTGCCGTCGGCGTCGAGCTCGTAGAATGAACCGGGTGCCACGCCGCTGGCGACCAGGCTCAGCATCAGCCGGGTGAACATGTCCGGCAGGTTGAGCTCGCCCGCATACGTGGTGTCGGCCAGGATCATGTCGCAGCGGAACACCGCGACGGGCAGGCCGCACAGGTCGTGCGCCTCGCGCAGCAACACCTCGCCGGCCCACTTGCTGTTGCCGTAGCCGTTGGCGTAGTTGTCGTCGATCTTGCGGGTTGCGCTGATCTGGCGGATGTCGGCGTCCTCGACGAACTTGCCCGGCTCGATCTGATCGCCCACGCCGATCGTTGAGGTGTAGACGTACGGCTTCTGCCGGGTGGTCAGCGCGAGGCGGATCAGCTCGGCGGTGCCCAGCGCGTTGGGGCCGAACAGCTCGCTGTAGGGCAGCACGTGGTTAACCAGGGCGGCCGGGTCGACGATCAGGTCGACGGTGCCGGCCAGTCGCTGCCAGGTCTGCTGGTCTAGGCCGAGGTTGGCCTCTCCCTTGTCGCCGGCGAGCACCTCGAGGTGGTTGGCGGCCAATTCCTCGTAGTGCGCCAACAACTTTGGGTCACCACTGTCGAACGTGTTGTCCAACCGCGCCCGTGCCTCCTCGTCCGTGCGGGCACGCACCAGGGCGATCACCTTGCCGTCGACCATGTCCATCCGCTCGAGCCATTCCAGCGCCAGGTAGCGGCCAAGGAAGCCGGTCGCGCCGGTCAGCAGCACGGTGCGCACCTCGGAGGCCGGCTTGGGCAGCTCGGGCGCGGCGGCCAGCGTCGAGGCATCGAGGAACTTGTCGAGGGTCAGGTCGCTCGCGCGCACCTCGGTCGCGTCGCGGCCGTGCAGGGAGGCGAAGCTGGGACGCTTGGTGCCCTGGCGCTCGGCCTCGATGTAGTCGGCGATCGCCCGCAGATCGTTGGCCGGGCTGACGATGACGCCAACTGGCACGTCGACGTCGAAGATCTCGCGCAGCAGGTTGCCGAATGTCAAGGCGGACAACGAGTCCCCGCCCAGATCGGTGAAGTGGGCCTCGGGCGATAGGTCACTGGTCGCGGAGCCCAGCATCGCGGCCGCGGCGCGGCTCACGGTTTCGAGCACCGGACGCTCTGCCCCACCGCGGCGCAGGTCGCTCACCTTGTTGGCCTGGCCGGCGGCCAGCTCGGCGTAGAGCTGCTCGAGCCGCTCGCCGTAGTGCTGCTTCAGCTTCGGCCACGCCAGCTTGCCGATATCGGTGAGCAGACCATTTTTCGGCGTGAACGGCGTGGTCTCGATGAGGAAGTCGCGCGGCACCTCATAGGACTGCAGCCCGGCATCCTTCGCGACGTTCTGCAACGAGTCGGCAATCAGAGCCTTGAGCGCATCAATCTCGTTGCGGGCCACAGCTTCCTCAGTGGGCACGACCACCGCCAACAGATATGGTTGCGCGCTGTTGCCGTAGATGTAAATCTGGCGCACCAGCGGGCTGTTGCCGAACTCGGCCTCCAGCTTGGCCAGGGTGACGAACTCGCCCTGTGCGAGCTTGAGCACGTTGTTGCGGCGATCGACATACACCAGCCGGTCGGGCGCGACCTCGGCGAAGACGTCGCCGGTCCGGTAGAACCCGTCCTCGTCGAACACGTTGGCCGTTGTTTCGGCCCGCTTGTAGTAGCCGGGGAACATGCTCTCGGCCTTGAGCAGCAACTCCCCGCGCGGGTGCGGCCGGTCGGTGGAGAAATACCCCAGATCCGGCACGTCGACAAGCTTGTAGTCGATCACTGGCGGACGCTGTAGCTCGTTGTCGAACATAACCATGCCGGCCTCGGTCGAGGCGTAGCCGTCGAATAGGTGCATCTCCAGCAGGGTCTCCGCCCAGACCTTCAGCTCCGGGGAGGTGGGCGCCGAGCCCGTCATCGCGAAGACGAACCGCCCGCCCAGCAGGCACCGCCGCTGTTCGGCCAGCACGACGGCTTCAACCTCCGCACGCTCCACGGGGTCGGTGCTGCCGGCGAGCCGCCGATCGACCTGGCGCTGATATTCGCCGTAGAGCGTCTCACAGATCCGCGGAACGAAGTACAACTCTGTGGGGCGAACCAGGGACAGGTCCTCCAGCAGCGTCGAGAGGTCACTCGTGGCGCCGAAATACGCTGTGCCGCCATTGCCGAGCGTCGCGTACACCACGAAGCGAGCCATCGCGTGGCTCATCGGCATGAAGTTCAACGTGATCGACGCGGCGCTCGCCCCAACCAAATCGCGGGTCGACCGTCGCCACATCTTGGCAACGGCACTCTCTCGGTACATCGCGCCCTTGGGCGCGCCTGTGCTGCCGGAGGTGTAGATCAACAAGGCCAACGAGTCGTCTTCGCCAGGCACTGCGACGTCGGCCGCGGGCAGGAACGTGCCGCGGGCGAGGATGTCGTCCAACGTCTCCACGATCACACCGGTGTCCGCCAATCGTGTGCGGGCCGCTTGCAGGGCGTCGCGCTGATCATCGACCTCCGGCTGGTAATCGAACACCGCCAGCTGCGCCTGCGCGCGCCCGGTCAGGATCAACTCGACGGCGTCCGGCAGCTCGTTGACGCTGGACGCGATGAGGTTCGGCTGGGTCTCGGTCACGATCGGCAGCAGGTGGCGGAGCGCCGCGCTGGTCTGCAAAGGCACCGACACGGCACCGATCTGGCCCAGCGCCACATCGATAGTGAGGTAGTCGACGCTGGTGAAACCGAAAATGCAGACGCGATCGCCGGGAGACATCCCATCGGCGGCCCACGCGCGGGCGAGCGCGCCAATGCGGTCGCCCAGCTGCCGGTAGGTGATGGTGTCGAAGCGCGGCAGCAGCCGCACCGATGTGCGTCGGGTCGCGGGGTGGGTGACGAATTCGAACGCCCGCCGACCGACCGCCGGTCGATCCGCGTAACCGTCCAGCGCGGCCTGAACGATCTGCGGGAGTCGCAGACCAGGCTGCCCGAGCGCCGCGGCGACGGTATCGCTGGGGATGGCGGCGGCGAACTGCGGATCAGTGGCGGACAATTCGGCAATGCGACATCGCAGCCGCTCGCCGCAAATATCAGTTGGCATGAAATACCCTGGATCGATGGTCATCCCTCGACGCGCGCCGAGCAAAGTGGTCACCGTTCAGCAGTAGATCAGCCGCGTGCTCACCGATCATGATGGTGGGGGCGTTGGTGTTGCCGGTGGTGATCGTGGGCATGACCGAGGCGTCCGCGACTCGCAAACCCTCGACGCCACGCACTCGAAGATCCGGCTGGACAACGGCATTCGGGTCATCTGCTGCGCCCATCTTGCAGGTGCCGACCTGATGGTGGTACGTGCCCACCGCCTGCCGGACGAAGGCGCGCAAGGCGTTGCGATTCGCAGCTGCGGGCCCCGGAGCGACTTCGGCCTTGCGCCACAGCATGAATGCCGCTGAAGCTCCGATGTCGCGGCAGATTTCGACCGCGTCGACCATCGCCTCGAGATCGCTGGGGTCGGCCAAAACATTGGGATCCGCCAGCGGCGGGTCGCTCGGGTCGGCGGAGGCCAGCCGCAGCGTGCCCCGCGCTTTCGGCGCCACCAATCCCGCGGCGATCGTATACCCATGCTCGGGCACGGGGCCCCCTCCCGCGGCGTAGGGAATGTGGATGAACAGCGGCTGCAAATTCGGTGCAGCTCCTTGCCACCCGCTGCTGCGCGCGTAGAGCTGTGCCTCGAGCAGATTGTTGGCACCGACCGTCAGGGGCTTCTTGGCCTCATAGATGTTGCTGACCAACAGATGATCGTGCAGATTCGCTCCGACTGCGGGCAGGTCCACGATCGTGGTAACGCCGACGGATTGCAGATGTGCACTCGGTCCGATCCCACTGAGCAGCAATACTTTTGGTGAGCCCAAGACACCTGCGCTGAGCACTACCTCCGCGCGGGCGTATGCACGCTGAAGGGGTTGGCTTCCTTGTGAGTACTCGACCCCGACGGCTTGACCCTTCTCCAGAAGTACCCGATGGACGAGGGCGCTGGTGGTCACCGTCAACCGAGGATGAACCTGCATCGGCGCGACGAAGCTCTTCCACGCACTCATCCGTTCGCCACGCAACGCAGTGATGTGGTTGTATCCGACACCGACCATCTCCTCGGCATTGAAATCCTCGATCCATTTGTGCCCAAGGGCCAATGCCCCCTCGACGAATGCTTCGGAGAGTGGGTGCGGGTTAGAGATGGTGGACACGGGTAATGGTCCGATGGCGCCGTGGTACTCGTCGCCGCCCAGTTCGTGTGCCTCCGAGCGCTTGAACAACGGCAACACCTGATCCCACCCCCAACTGGGATCGCCGGTCACCTGCGCCCAACGCTCGTAATCACTGGCATGCCCGCGCATGTAGATCATTCCGTTCAATGAACTGCTTCCCCCCAGGACTTTGCCCCGAGGCCAGAACAGCCTGCGATTGTTGGCGTGCTGCTGTGGCGCGGTGAACATTCCCCAGTCCTGTGGGCTGCCCAGTAGCAGCGGCCAGCCCTGCAGTGAGTGAATCCGAGGGTCGGTATCGGCCGAGCCGGCCTCGATGACGTGCACGCTGCGGCCGGCCTCGAGCAGCCGCCGGACAACCACACTTCCAGCCGATCCCGCACCTACCACGACATAATCCGCGACTTCACGTGCGAAAACCATTGGAGCTTCCTTCCGTAACCTCAACTCGGCGGCGTGTTTTCCAGGAAACCGATGAACGGATATCGCTAACGGCTATACGGGCGCATGCGCGTTGCTACTTCTTTGAACTTGACGAGGCGCAGCCGAAGCGCTGGCCGGTTCACGATGTTCTTGTTGACGATCCCGCTTACCCGCGCCGAGTCGATGGCATCAGGTGCGGTTGTGCGTACGCTCATCGCGAATTGTTTTGAACCGACGTTAATTTCACACTCCAGCCGGTCGCGTAGGTGGTCCCAGCCTGGGCGCCGGCTCAGCAACGACGTTTTAGCCAGAATGCTTTGTCGCCTTGAGATTCTGACAGCTCCTGCAGTACCTACCTCTGAGCCATTTTCCTTAGGATTCGTGGCTGTCACGCCCATGACGTTAAGAATCGGGTCGACAAGCGGCCACTCTGTGCCCACTGAGTGGGCTGGATCACCAATTCACGGTGTACGAAGGAGCCCGGCGATACGGGCGCCAGTGGCCCTGGTGGCGGCGAGCAGTCCGAGCGGCGGTCGCGGTCCCGCGACGATCGTCGACAGCGCTGCCACAGTGCCGTTGCCCAGCGGAATCGCTACCGCACCGGATGGATCGCACGGGAGTTGCCCTCGCCCGGACGCCAGAGGCGATCGTAACAATCTGTGCGGCGGCAGGTTCTCGAGGTTTAACGAGATGTACGTCTGAGCGCCGTTGGGCGTCTGGTTGCGGACACCCAATGAGTCCTTCAGCATTGGCACGCCTTCCTCGACGCGCAACCCGGCTGAAATCCAATATGTGGCTTAGTTCAAACCACGCTACTGCGCCGAAGTCTCGCGAGTCGACATTAGGTTCCGTCGATTGAAGCGGCGCCGCCAGTCTTTGGCTCCCAGTAGCCGCGCAGCAAGCGATTGCACCCGGCCCTTACGCGGCGTGTATGGATACCAGAAGAGTTCCTTCTTCGGCGACACTCGGTCGGCGACAATGCTTTTGGTCTTGCAATACTTGCGTATGCCCGATGCGCCGCCGTTACGCGCACCGATCCCGGACTCTGACCAACCGGCCATCGGGGCCGGGAATTGAAAGACGTTCATGAAGACGTTGTTGATGTTCACCGCTCCCGCGTTCATCTGCCGGGCCAGTGCCATGCCTTTGGCCTTGTCTGAGGTCCAGACGCTGCCCGACAGGCCGTAAATCGAATCGTTGGCCAATTCGACCGCGTGTTGGGCGTTCCTGACCTTCATCACCGGCAGCGTCGGGCCGAAGGTCTCCTCGCGCATGCAGGCCATCGAGTGATCGACATCGACGAGCACGGTGGGCCGGTAGAACAACCCCTCGTCGGCCGCGGTGCCACCGGCAAGGACCTTGGCGCCTTTCGAAACCGCGTCCTGCACATGGGCAGCCACCGTATAGAGTTGCTGCTCGGTGGCCATCGCCCCCACATCGACGGAGTAATCGCGGCTGCGGTCCATTCCCTGTCGCAAGGCGTTAGCCCGTTCGACGAGTTTGTTGACGAAGGTGTCATAGGCGGGGGCTTCGACGTAGATTCGTTCGACGGATATGCAGGTTTGGCCCGCGTTGAAGAACCCGCCCCAGGTCGCGCCATCGACCGCGCGGTCGAGGTCGGCATCCGCGCACACGATCATCGCGTCCTTGCCGCCCAGCTCCAGGCTGCAGGGAATGAGTCGTTCGGCGGCGCGCACGCCGATCCGACGACCGGTCACCACCGAGCCGGTAAACATCACCATGTCGACCGCGTCAACCACGGCGGCCCCGGTGTCGCCCGCGCCGGTGACGAGGTCCAAAACATTGGGCGCACCAATGTCTTTCCAGCCCTGTACCGCGCGCTGCCATGCCAGCGGGGTGACCTCCGAGGGCTTGGACAGGACCGCGCAGCCGGCCATCAATGCAGCCGGAATATCCAGCAATGGCATCGCGAGCGGGTAGTTCCACGGAGTGATAACCCCGACCAACTCGTGCGGATGGTAGCTAACCACAACCTTTTTCGCGATGTTGGCCAGGCCCGAAGGCCTGACCGACTGGTCGGCGAGAAACTTTGCGGCGTTGTCTGACCAGTAGTTGATGGTCTGTGTACCGGCCAGGATCTCAATGTTGGCGTCGCCCCATGATTTGCCCGATTCCAGCTGCACCAACGTCAGCAGTTCGTCACTGTGGTCGAAGATCCAGTCTCGCCACCTGCCGAGCCACTTCGCGCGATCATTCACACCAAGTGCAGCCCAACGCGGTTGCGCCGCACGCAGTCTCGTCGCAGTTGCCACGACATCCGTGGACGAATGCACCGGCACCGAGCCGACGGTGTCGCCGGTGGCCGGACAACTCACGGTTAGTTGCCGCTGGGTCTCGGCGTGGTTGGCATGTGCTGTGCTTGTCATCTTCGGTGATCTTTCCGGTGTGGTGAAAGGCATCGGCGGAATGAATCATTCAGCCGGCGTTGTTGATTCGTGCGTTGTAGGAACTACGCTCGGGGGAGTGCACCGCGTTGGCCATCAGTCTGTCGAACTTGGAGACGCGTAGCATCCACTCACTCCAACAGGTCGGCAGCAGCCGCAGGACCCGATGGAGAAATGTCAGGCGCACTGGCAGGTACACGTCTCCGTGACCGCGCTGCACGGCAGCCACGACGGCTGCAGCGACCTGTTCGGGTCCCGTCAGACAGCACCGTCCGATTGATCAGCCATAGCCCGAGCACGTTGACGTGGAAGTCCACATCCTCCTGCGCGCCGTTCACCGACATGGTGATGTGGTGACTATCGACAATGTACGACATTCGGTCACTCCTTCTGGCCGACGCTGGGAAGCGGAATGGCGGTGAAGACACCGTCGGGGTCATAGTGTGTTTTTGCGGCGGTGAGTCGGATGCCGTTCTCGCCGTAGGCATTTGCGATCTGATCGTGGTCATCGGGTCCAAGGAGGTTTTGGTAGCCGCCGGGAAGTGCGTGCGGTGCAAGCGCGGCCGACAGCGCGTCGGCCCAGGGGCGATGACGGGCGCCGTCGCCTTCCTGCCAGCCGGCGGCGATTTCGAAAACGAAATGTTCGCGACGGTTGGCGAACGCGGTCTCGTCTGGCGCGATGCGAGTCGATGCGCCGTGACAGTGGTGGATGAAGATGGCGCTGGGCGGAGAGGTCGCCGTGCGCCCGGCCTCGACGAGCGCATCGATGACCCCGGGTGTGTAGCCGGCGACTGTGCGGGTGCGAACCGCCCAGTACCGTCCACCGATGCACGCCTGGTCAAACAGGGGCAACATTTGGCCGTAGGTCATGGGCCCGACGTCGCTGCTCAGGGGCGTCCCCAGCGCGATGAGCGCAGCGACGGATGCTTCGCCTGCACGAAGGTCGCCGCTGAAGGCCGGTGCAAGGAAGGCCACTTGACTGCCGTCTGGGCCAACCAGCAGTCCACTATTCACGGTCAGCTCGTCAGGCGCTGTCGACATCACCTCGCCTAGCCCACGCCACACCATCGCGGCCTGCGACCATGGAAACATGATCATCCCGCCAATCAAGCGGTCCACCGGATGCAACCGCACACGCATCGAGGTGACCACACCGAAATTCCCGCCACCACCGCGCAGGGCCCAGAACAGCTCCGGCTCATGTGTGGCATCGGCTGTGACGACTCGACCATCCGCCAGGACGACCTCGGCGCCGAGCAGGTTATCCAAGGCAAGTCCGAACCGCCCGTTGAGCGGCCCGTAGCCCCCGCCAAGGGTCAAGCCGGCCATACCAACGGCACCGCAGACACCGGTGGCGGCAACCATCCCGTACCGCGTGACCGCGTCGATCAAGTCAGTCGCAATGACACCCCCTCCCACTGTCGCGACCCGGGCCCGGGTATCGACTGCGACACTTCGCATCCCGGACATGTCGATCACCAGACCGCCGTCGCACACAGCGCGACCCAGCCAGTCGTGGCCGCCGCCGAGCACCGAGAGCCGCATCCCCCGGTCACGCGCAACACGGATGGCTTCTTGTACGTCGCCCGCCGACCGGGGCCGTACGAGCAATGCCGGACGATGTTGCACCGCTGCATTCCAGACCAACGGCGCGCCATCGGGCACCTGCACCTGCGCTGAACCTATCCGGCTCGCCAGGTCGTCAGCGGCTGCGGTTATCACATCGGTTGTACTCAATCTGTCTCCTAAGGGTTGACGACGACGTCGAGCAAGAAGGTCCGTCCTGACGCGACGGCTTCGAGCGCGCTGCAGTGCCGCCAGCGACTCATGACGGCAACGGAAGTACCGCGGCGTCATGTCATTGGCGCGCCGGGCAAGCGCTTCCCACACCGGTGCATCACGGCGATGGGAGAGTCGAAAATACAATCCACAGCCTGAATTCCAACTGCGCCAGTAATATTTCCGCGCCAATCTTCCGCACTCGCTCCCGTCACACGTTTGACGTTAAGAAGCGATTGCGCCGACGGCCAGGCTGCGCCCACTGAGTGAGCTTTTCTCGCCGATCACCAATTTTCGGTACACGAAGAAGGAAACGATCCGAGGGCACACTAAACAGGCGCGCCGCGCATCACCGATGCCTATGCTCTGATGCCACCGTAATCGTCATGACATCGCAGGGTTCAACGCGCAAACACAGCAAACTATGCCGATCGAGAACAAGCAATTTTTGTTCACCGATGATGTCGACGAAGTTATCCCGGACGCGGGTGACGCCGACGCGACGATCCAGAGCGTCAGCCGGCGTTGTGCGCCGCCAGCAGGTAGGCCGGCAACTTCATCCGGCCCTTGTCGTCCCGGTCGCGCGGCGGAAACAGGAGGCTGACGATCCGGGTGCCGGTGGCCCTGGTGGCAGCCAACACTCCGAGCGGCGGTCGCGGTCCCGGGACAAGCGCCGATACGACCGCCACCGCGCCGTTGCCCAGCGGAATCGCTACCGCGACACAACTCAGATCCGCTATCACCTCGCCGGGGTCCACGATCGGTGCGGTGCTGCCCAATTCGGTGTGGGCGCGCGCGGCCGCGGTTCTCGGCGGTACCCGAGCTCCGGGTTCGGCTGTGAATCCCACTGGAACCCGGGCGTCCACCGCTTCCAGGTACACCAGCTCACCGCCGATCATCGCGGACAAGTGCACTGCGGCACCGGTGGTCGTTGCGAGTTCGGCGATCGGTCGCCGGGCGGCCGCCCGCAATCGCCGCTCCGAGCCCACTTGCGCGCCCAGCTCCAGCAGGCTTGCGCCGAGCCGATAACGGATACCTTCGCGACTGACCGCCCCGACTGCGATTAACTGCTGCAGCATTCGACGGACCGTCTCCCGCGGTATCCCGCTTGCATTCGCTAAATCGACCAGCCGCACCGGCTCCAACGCACTCAGGTGACCAAGCAGCTCAAACGCGCTCTCGATGACCCGGCGACCGTCGTTGTGAAACGAGCCGCACGCCGCGCCCACACATCTACCGCTGGCCACACGACCGGTCATGCGACCCAAGTCGGACTGGCCCACCATGGACCCCTTTTAGGCCCGGGCATCGGCACCGCCTGACCCACTGCTTGACGCCGACTCGACGATCGAGAGCGTCAGCCGGCCTTGTGCGCCGTCAGCAGGTAGGCAGGCATCTTCATGCGGCCCTTCTCGTCGCGGTCGCGCTGTAGAAATTCGGGCGGCCCGTCCGCGTCCGGGGGAATGTTCGCGTGGATGTAGGCGGGCCGGATCTCGTCGATCTCCCAAAACTTGCTCACCGCGGCGCGCAACTCGTTCTCGTCGACCTCGTTCGGCTTGGTTTCCCACTCCGCGGGGATGGCGCCCTTGGCGAACGCCAACACGAAATAGCCGGCCCCCGGGGCCGCCGCGCGGTGGATCGAGCGCAGGTAGCCGTCGCGCTCCTCGACCGGCAACGAATGGAACAGCGTGCTGTCGACCACCGTCTTGAACCGACCGTCGTAACCGGTGAACGAGGTGATGTCGGCCTGGGCGAAGCTGGCGGTCGTAAGGCCACGCTCGGCGGCCGCCTTGGTCGCCGCTGCGACGGCGGTGGGCGCGAGGTCGATGCCGACGACGGTGCAGCCCTGCGCGGCCAGGGTCAGAGACAGTTCGGCGAACCCGCATCCGGCGTCGAGCACGTCGCTGCGGAACCTGCCGGCCGCGATCAGCGCCGCCAATTCCGGTTGCGGCTCACCGATGTTCCACGGCGGCGGGCCCTCAAATTCCCCCTGCTCGCGGTAAGCACTGTCCCAGTCCATGATTTGGGATGACATATTTCTCCTATGTGTCGTGACTATTAGGTGCCGTTATCGCAGTTATCTGGTCCCCGGCGGCATCTCGGCCAGTGCCGCGGGCCGGCGCTGGCAGTACGGCGGGGGGCGGTCTTGCGAGATGCGCTTGGCCAGCTTTCGTGATTGTTTAGCTACATAGCCAATTAGCGCGGGGCGGCTCAGCAGACCATGGAAGTACAGGCCGTCGGCGGCAGGCAACGGCGACAGCACGAGTGGTACGCCAGCAGGTGTGAGAACCCCCAAGTGTCCGACCAACGGATGCAGGCCCGGCCGATACCCCGTCGCGCAGATCATCACGTCGGGCTGGATCCGTGTACCGTCGGCCAGCGCCACCTTCGCATCCTCGAGCTCGCTGACCGCTCCAACCACCTCGACAGATCCGTCGCGCACTGCGTCAACGACCTCGGGGTCAATGACTGTTGGCGCGGCATGTAGCCGGCGGGCTTTCGTGAAGGGGCCTTCGTCAGGAACGGGCAGACCGAATTCGCTGAGGTCACCGAACGCGCGGCGGCGCGCGGCGGCAGAGATCCGGTCGGCCATCCGCGAAGGCAGGTGGAACAACGGAATGGACACCACGTCGTTGGGCAGACCCGCAGGCCCTTTGCGCGGCAAGATGTTTGGTGGAGTACGCACCGAGAGCCACACTTTGGTCGCTGCGCCTGTGATCAGGTCGTGGGCGATTTCCATGCCCGACGATCCCGAGCCGACAACCAGCACGCGCTTGTGAGCGTACGGCGCCGGGTCTCGATAACGACTTGAATGCAATAGCTCACCGCTGAAGACGCCCGGCCAGTTCGGGATGAAGGGCGTGTGCTCGTAACCCGTTGCGACCACGACGATTCGGGCGTCGAGGTCGCCGTTCGAGGTAGTCAGCCGCCATCCCGCGTGATGCCGGTCGATGCGCTCAACCGTAGTGTTGAGCCATAGCTCGATGCCATCCTCGCGCACATGCCGGTCCACGTGCGCCACGACTTGGTCGCGGGTCGGATAGAGCGGAGTCCCTCTCGGGTATCGCCGCCCGGGCAGATGGGAAAATTGTCGACCGGTGTTGAGCCTTAGCCGGTCATACCGACCGCGCCACGACGCGGCCACCGCGTCGGCCCGATCGACGATCAGGGACCGAATTCTCTTGTCTTTCAGGCTCAACGCGGCAGAAATCCCCGCTGGACCGGCACCTACAATCACAACCGACCGCTGGGGCATCCTTTTGTCACTTCCCGCTCGATTGGCCCGGCCAATTCGCGCCAAATGAAAGCCGCTGCGCCGCAACAGTTGGCGAACTGGCGAGCGGCCCGTTGTGTCCGTCCACGCCTGTGACGTTATGAAGCCACGGGCCAAGAGGCAAAACCGCTGCCCACTGAGTGGGTTTTTCGCTGATCAGTAATTCACGGTGCACGAAGCAGGCTGGCGATTCGGGCACCGGTGGCCCTGGTGGCAGCTAGCAGTCCAAACGGAGGGTGCGGGCCCGCGACAAGCGCCGACACCGCTGCCGCCGCATTGCCCCCCAGCGGAATCGCTACCGCGACACAACTCACGCCCGCCACCACCCCACCGGCATCCACGATCGGTGCCCCGCCGCCCAATGCCTTATAGGCCCCCCAGGACACACATTGGGGCGGCACCCGAGCTCCGGGTTCAACGAGGAATCCCACCGGCCTCCGACCCTCCACCGCGTCCAGGTACACCGCCTCACCGCCGATCAGTGCGGACAACTGAACGGCGGCGCCGGTGGCGGTAGCGAGTTCGGCGATCGGCCGTCGGGCGGCCACCCGCAATCGACGCTCCGGGCTCACCTGCGAACCCAACCCCAATAGGCTCGCACCGAGCCGATAGTGGGTGCCTTCGCGACTGACCGCCCCGACTGCGATTAACTGCTGCAGCAGTCGACGCACCGTCTCCCGCGGTATCCCGGTCGCATTCGCCAGGTCCAGCAGCCGCACCGGTTCCAACGCGCCCACGTGATCTAGCAGCTCGAATGCGCTCTCGATGACCCCGCGACCGTCATTGTGAAACGAGCCGCCCGTGGCCGCACGTTTACCGCTGGCCATACGATCGGTCAATCGATCCAATTCAGATTGGTCCACCATCGACCCCTTTATGCTCTGCAAACTATGCCAAATATCGAGAACAAATAACTTTGTTCAGCACTGGATGCGGCCGCCGGCAAGGTCGACGTTTGCCTGCCACCGCATCCTGAAGACTTTTAAGACGCGAATGAATGCGGACCAAACCTGGCCCAGGCCACGAACACGGCCAGCGCCAGCAGCACCATGTTGACCGCTACGTTGGGGATCTCTTTGCGTCTAGCGTGGACTACGGTCGCGCCCACCATCACAAGGGCCAGTCCTATGGCTGCGAGTGGGACGAGGACCGGAGCGATGTGCACCAGCGGAGGGACGATCAACCCAACGGCGCCAAGTATTTCGGCGACTCCGATGAGCCGGAGGCTGTTGGGGTTGACGTTTAGCGCCCAGCCCTGACCAGACGTGACAAGTTTGTCTTTGGGTACGACCAGCTTCACCGAACCGCTGCCAAAGAAAACGGCTGCTAAGACGACGGCGATGATCCACAGTGCTGTATTCATGAGGTCCTTCCTTGACGAGGGCTTCTAGCATAATCGGACTACGGTCCGGTTTCATTCCCGCGAGTTTGGGCGCGCGATCGTGGTAGCCGTCTGTGACGGCCTTGACGCGGCACGGCGGCGGTGGGAGAACTGGCGATGTGACTCGCATCGTCGACTCGGACCAGCATCTCTACGAGAGTCGGTCGCTGTGGGCCGACCATATCGACCCGGGCGCGCGCGACGACGCGTTGAGCCTGGTCGATGACGAACTCGGCTACACCTGGCTCAGCTGGCACGGCGCTCACCTCGCCCTTGCCGACGTCCACCTTCCCGGCAACACCGCATCCTGCGGGGAGCACCGCAACCGTCAACGGGCCGGGAAGCCGCCCTCCTATCGGTACGACGACGCGTTGCCCGCCGCCTACTGGCAGCCCGCGGCGCGGCTTCGCTGGCTCGACGGCGCGGGACTCGACGAGGCGGTCCTGTTCCCTAACTTCGGACTGCTCTGGGAGCGGCGCCTTTCGCCGACGCTTCCGGCGATGACCGCCAACATGACGGCATGGAATCGGTGGTGTGCGGTCGTGCAGGCCGAAGGCGATGGTCGACTGCATGCCGTCGCGCATCTGACGTTGCGCGACCCGGAGTGGCTCGAGGCCGAGCTGGACACGCTGGCGGCCGCCGGGATCACGCTGGCCATGATCGGCGCCGGGCCGGTGGACGGCCGGGAGCTCTCGCACCCCGACCATGACCGGATGTGGTCCGCATTCGTCGACCACGCCGTCACGCCGGTCTTCCACGTGGCCGATCAGGTCCGGGTCTTCGACGATTGCTGGTATCAAGACGATCCGGTGCAGGATCTGGTGCCCGCCACCGAGGCCGTATTCCTATGGGTGCCCCCGGCATTGGCATTGTCCGATCTGATCCTGCACGGCGTGTTCGACCGTCACCCAGGTTTACGGTTCGGCGTCGTCGAGCTCAGCTCCTCCTGGGTGCCGCAGTTTCTGATGCTGTTGGACGGTGCGTCCGCATTCACCGCCCAGCTCAACGGCAGGCCGGTCGCGAAACTGTCCCGGCGACCGAGCGAGTACTTTCTCGACCACGTCCGGGTGTCCTCCTTCTCATACGAGAACCCCAAGCAGCTGGCCCAGATGGCCGGCGACGTGTTCATGTTCTGCAGCGACTACCCGCACTCCGAGGGGACATCGACGCCGCTGGACGACTACCGGCGGATGGGCTGCGAGGGACAGGAAATGCCCGGTCTCTTTCACGCCAACGTCGACTCGTTGCTCAACCGATAGAGCGGCTGAGCTGTGCCTCGCGCGTGACCTCGCCGCGACGGTGACGAAGCACGCTCGTCATGATGACGGTGCTCGCGGCAATCGCCGCTCTCGCGATGGCAGCATGCGTCGGCTACTATTTCGGCCGGCGCGTGGGCTCGACGCCGTCAACCTGGAGGAAGCGAACGAGTCGGATCGCGCTGGGGAGGCTGGCAATCAGTCTGCTCCTGTTGCTGACCGCGCGCCGACTCGGCCAGAGCTTCCGGGCCAAGCGCATGCCGCCGGGCGTCGCGGTCCTATTGAGGCGCTAGGACAAGGACAGCCATGTCGGCACTGCAGGGGAAGGTCGCACTGGTGACCGGCGCGTCGTCGGGCCTGGGAGCCGAGACGGCTCGACTGTTTTCCCGCCAGGGCGCAACGGTTTTCGGTATCGGTCGGGACAGAAAACGCTTGGCCGAGGTGTTCGCCGATGTGCAGCGTGGTTCGTACGCATCGGTGGATGTTGCTGTGGCGCAGGCTTGTCGGGACGCGGTGCAGCAGTGCATTCGCGAGTTCGGCGGACTGGACGTCCTCGTCAACATCGCCGGCAAGCACCGGATGCGCCGAACGGAGTCGATGACCGACGACGACTGGGCGCAAGATCTCGGCGTCAACCTGAACGGGCCGTATTACCTGTGCAGGGCCGCGCTGCCCCATCTGCTGGAGCGGGGCGGCAACATCGTCAACGTCGGCTCCATCGCCGGGGTCGAAGGCCAGGCGTATTCGGCCGGCTACTGCGCGGCCAAGCATGGACTGATCGGGCTCACGCGTGCGTTGGCGGTGGAGTACACGGCGGATCGCCTGCGGGTCAACGCGGTGTGCCCCGGGGGCATGCTCACACCGCAACTCGAACAGTTCAGCGCGCCGGACAACCCGAACTACGACCTGATCATGCGCACCGCCTCGCCGCGCGGGATGATGCAGCCCCTCGATGTGGCGAACGTGATCGCCTTCCTCGCCAGCGACGCCGCGGTCGCCGTCCATGGAGCCGTCTACCGGGTCGACAACGGCAAGGGTGCCGGCTAGCACGGCGGCGTAGCCTGCTGTGATGAGTACCGAGCTCCAAACCACCGTCGATGAAATCGCCGACGGTGTCTACCGGTTTTCCACGTGGGTACCGGGCATCACCGAACACGGGTTCACGTTCAACCAGTTCCTGCTGACCGGGGAGCAGCCATTTCTGTTCCACTGCGGGATGCGGCAGCTCTTTCCGCTGGTGTCCGCGGCCATCGCGAAGGTGATACCACTGCAACGCCTGCGCTGGATTTCGTTCGCCCACGTTGAGGCCGACGAGTGCGGGGCGATGAACACGCTGCTGGCCGCGGCGCCGCAGGCCGAGGTCATTCACGGGCCGCTGGCGTGCATGCTCTCGCTCAACGACATGTGCGACCGGCCCCCGGTAGTCGCCGGCGACGTGCACGATATCGGCGCTCATCGACTGCGATTCATCCCCACCCCACACGTGCCACACAACTGGGAAAGCGGGCTTTGGTTCGACGAGACAACCTCCACGCTGCTGGCCGGCGATCTGCTCACCCACACCGGTCAATGCCCCGCGCTCACCGAATCCGACTGCGTCGCACCGGCTTTAGAGGCGGAGGCGACTTTCCATGCGACCGCGCTGACCCCCAATCTGGGACCCACGCTCGAGCAGTTGGCGCAGTTGCAGCCCACGACCCTGGCGGTGATGCACGGCGCCTCCTTCGCCGGCGACGGCGCCGCGCAGTTACGCGGCCTCGCCGAGGGATATGCGGGGATGGGCGGTTGAGCTGGCCGCCGAGATTGCCGTGAGGGCTGTGATTAGGGCTTAGACCACGACCATGACGGCAATCTCGGCGCGACGGCGACGTGCTTGCCAATGCGAATTAGAACGTGTTCTAGTTGGCCGGTGAGCGCAACCAACCGCCTTAGCCCGTTCTGCGACGACATCCTGCAGGGGAAGGTGGCATTGGTCACGGGCGGCGCCACCGGGCTCGGCCTGGAGGTCGCGCGCGTGCTGGGCGGCCACGGCGCCCGCGTCGCCATCTGCAGCCGCAAGGAACCCAACCTTCAAGAGGCCGTCGGGGCGTTGCGGCAAGAGGGGATCGACGCCGTCTACGGCGTCTGCGACGTGCGCCGCCACGACGAGGTCACGGCGGTCGTCGAGGAAGTGCTGCACACGTTCGGTCAACTCGACATCGTCGTCAACAACGCCGCGGGAAACTTTCCCGTCCCGATCAGCGACCTGAGCCCCAACGGATTCAAGGCCGTCGTCGACATCGACCTGCTGGGGACGTTCAACGTATCGAAGGTGGCGTACGACCGATGGCTGCGCGATCACGGCGGCGCCGTCGTAAACATCAGCGCGGCAATCCAATACCGCGGCATGGCCCTACAGGCGCACGTCGTTTCGGCCAAGGCCGGCGTCGACGCGCTGACCCGCACCTGCGCGATCGAATGGGGGCCCGACGGGGTCAGGGTGAATATCGTTGCGCCCGGGGCGATGTCGGGAACCGAGGGAGTCAAGCGAATCGCCGGTGACGATCGCCAGCGCACCGCACGAAACCCGCTGCGACGGCCCGGCTCGACCACCGAGATCGCCGAAGCGGTGCTATTCCTGGCCAGTGATGCGGCGTCCTACGTAACGGGCGCAACGCTGGTCGTCGACGGCGGCGGTTGGCTGACCGCCGATGGGGTGCCGGATCTGCCGGGTTATCACTGACCGGCGATGTATCCGCGGGGCAGTACCGAGAAATCAACGCACGCCGCGGCCAACACGTCGCCCACCTCTGGTGCGACCGGCGCGCCGAGTTGGAGCATTGCACCGGCCGACGGCGCTTTCAGGCTGGTGACGTTGTAGTCGAGCAGCAATTGATAGGCCGTCTCTTCGATATCCCGCCAACCGGTCCGAACCGTCATCAGGGTGAGGACGCCGAGTTCCTGGCCGGAGGGCGATAACAACCGGTGATGCCAGGCGCTGTCGGCCTTGAATCCGGTGTGCGGCTGGACCACCGCCAGGACGGTGCCGCCGCCATCTTCGAACCGCGCCGCGCCGTCGGCCGGCACGATCCTTCCCACCGGCGTGTTGTCCTTGGTGATCGTGGTGGTTCCCGCTACCGCGATCCGGAATTCCTCGCCCGCGGGACTGGACAGCGTGTACTCGCTCTTGCCCCCGTTCTTGAATCCGAGCAAGACGGCGGCGCCGCCTTTTTGCTTTGCTTGCCCCAATTCGGCGCCCTCGGGAGTCGTGAGCTGAACCCGCAGGGCATTGGACGTCGACCTTGTCACTCGCGCGGCGACAACGGTTGCGTCCCCGAGAATCGGCATGCCGAGATGGTAGACCCTCGATCCCGGGAATTGCTGCGGCTGCCGAATGGCGCAGAATCGGCATCGTGGACAGGCCCGCGAGCGCGCCACATCAGCTGCCATTGGCGACGGCGGGCGCGCGCTGGCTGATTGCCGCGGCCGTCCTCGGTTCGGGAATCGCGTTGCTGGACGGCACTGTCGTCAACGTCGCGCTGCCGGCCATCGGGCGCGAGATGGGTGCGGGCTTGACCGGTCAACAGTGGGTCCTCGATGGCTACCTGCTGACGTTGAGTGCGTTGCTGCTCGCCGGGGGCGCCGCAGGGGATCGTTACGGCCGTCGCCGAATCTTCGTTGCGGGATTGGTCGTCTTCACCGCCGCGTCACTGGGGTGTGGTGTCGCGCCGACCATCGGCTGGCTGATCGGCGCTCGGCTGGTTCAGGGCGTCGGTGCGGCGGCGCTGGTTCCCGGGAGCCTCGCGTTGATCGACGCCGGCATCGCCGATGAGGATCGGGGCCGTGCGGTGGGGGTCTGGGCGGGGATGTCCGGGGTGACAACGGCGCTGGGCCCGTTCATCGGCGGCTGGCTGGTGGATACGGCCTCGTGGCGCTGGGTGTTCTTTTTGAATGTTCCGCTCGCCGTGGCGGTGGGGTGGATCGCCAGCCGACACGTCAGCGAATCCCGCGATCCGACGGTGCGCGGCCGCCCTGATATCCTCGGAACCGCCGCAATCACGGTCGGCCTGGCCGGGGTGATCTACGCGCTGATCGAGTTTCCTTCCCGCGGTTGGACGTTGGCGACGGTGACCGCCGCCGCCGTCGGCGCCGCGGCGTTGGTCGCTTTCCCTCTGATCGAAGCGCGTGCGCGGTCACCGCTGTTGCCCCTAAACCTGTTTCGCTCCTGGCAATTCACCGGCGCCAACCTCACCACCTTGGCCGTCTACACGGCAGTCGGCGGAGCCTTGTTCCTGCTGGCCCTGCAGCTGCAACAAAGCCTGCGCTACTCCGCGCTCGCGGCCGGCCTGTCGATGTTGCCCCTGACGATCATCATGCTGATCGGCTCCCCGTGGGCCGGCGCGCTCGCGCAGCGCACCGGACCACGGCTGCCCATGACGGTCGGCCCGCTGATTGCCGCGGCCGGCCTGGCGTTGATGACGCGAATCGCGCCCGCGGCAACGTATCTGGCTGCGGTGCTGCCTGCTGTGGTCGTGTTCGGCGTCGGCCTGGCCATCACCGTCGCGCCGCTTACCGCAGCCGTTCTTTCGGCGGTACCCGACAGCTATGCCGGGACCGCGTCGGGCGTCAACAATGCCATTGCGCGCATCGCCGGACTGATCGCGATCGCCGTCCTGCCGGTCGCGGCCGGAATCCGAGCAGGCCCCGGTCAGCCGCTCGGCGCCGACTTCGCGCTCGCGATGGCCATCACCGCGGCCGTCTGCGTAATCGGCGCAATCACCTCGTTACTGACCATCCGCTCCGGGGCCGACATCACTAGCCAGGTGCTGCCGGGAATCAACCACGCGTGCCAGCAGCCCTGCACCAGACGCCCCACGAGCACGCGCGACGCCGCGTAGTTCGGGCAATGGCGGTAATGGAGCGCCGTCTGTCTCGATGTGTGGGCATGGCGCACAGCGGCTTTCGAATACGGTCGTCGTATGAGATCCATCGTGGGGGAGATCGACGGACGCAAGGTGTTCGCGCTGACCTCCGGCACCGGGGAGCCCGTGCTGCTGTTGCACGGCTACCCGCAGAACGCATCCTGCTGGCGACACCAGATCTCGGCTTTGGCCGACAACCATCATGTCGTGGCGCCCGACTGGCCTGGCTTCGGGAGATCCGATCCGCCGCTGACCCCACCGACGTATGACAACGAAGTGGACCGGATCGAATGGCTGGTGCGGCAATTGGGTTGGCAACGATTCAACCTGTGCGCCCACGATTACGGCGGCTTCCTGGGGCTCGGTTACTCCATCCGCCATCCCGAACGGGTGCTGCGGCTCGCCCTGCTGAACACGCGCGCACACGGCATCTTTCGCCCCGGGTTCTACCGGTTCTCGTTGGGTCAACGCTGGGTCGCGACGCACCCTATCCTTGCCGGGGCCGCCCGGCGTCTTCCGCTGGCACAGCTGCATCACGTGGCCTTGGCCCGCTACCGGAAGCTGGGCTGCTTCGACACCGCGCTGGAAGCCGAATACCTGAGCTGGATGAGCACACCACAGGGCCGGCGCGCATTTTGGGAATTCTTCGCCCACTACCCGGTGCCCGCCGTGCCGTGGCTGGCGCAGGGCCTTGCGACCATCGCGTGCCCGGTCGCGGTGATCTGGGGCGACCGCGATCCCTATGTCCCGTTTGAGACCGCGCGTGAATTGGCCGACCTCATTCCCCACGCCAGGCTGATCCACTTGCGGGGCGGCGACCACTACATCATGGAGGAGCGCCCCCGCGAGGTGACCGACGCCCTGGTAAGCCTGCTGAATGTGGCTGTCGTGCCCAACTAGTGACGAAGCGACAAGCCGCTGGCCCGGTAGCTCGACTGGGCCGCGACCGTAACGTCTGTCGTATGACGAGAAATCTGAACTATCGCCTCGCCCGCCATGCGCCGGCGGTGCTGAGCCTGTTTCGGTTGGTCTACGGTCTGCTCTTCGCCGGATACGGGTCGATGATCCTGTTCGGTTGGCCCGTCCGTCCGGCGTGGCCGGTCCAGGTGGGAGCCTGGCCAGCCTGGTATGCCGGCTTGATCGAACTCGTGACGGGGTTACTGATCGCGGCCGGATTGTTCACCCGCGCCGCGGCATTCATTGCCTCGGGCGAAATGGCAGTCGCATATTTCTGGATGCATCAGCCGCGCTCGCTCTGGCCGATCGGAGATCCCCCGGCGGGCAATGGTGGGACGTTGGCGATTCTCTTCTGCTTCGGTTTCTTCCTGCTGGTCTTCATGGGTGGCGGGACCCATTCCATCGATGCTCGGCGCGGCAACCCGCGGCGCTGATCTCACTCGCCCCAGCGGCCGTGCGCTGCCATGACCTCCACCAGAGCGGGGCTTCCGGACCGGCGTTCACGCAGCAGGTCGCCCGGCATCGAATAGGGTGGCGCGGCCTCCGGGCTGCGTTGCGCGTGCGCGACGATCGCGTCCACCAGCGTGCGCGCCATGGACAACCTCGGGTAACGGTCATGGATTGCCGCGGCAGTCTGCGCGTCGATGGCCTCGGCGTTGCGGCCGAAATCGGCGCCGATGCCTGACTGAGTCAGCGAACAGAGCGCCCCGCGCCGATTGGCGATGCCCATCGAGGTATGTAGTGCGATGGCTTCCCAGACGCCGTCCACGACCGCTCGCTCGCAGCCCTGCTCGGTCAGGAATGCCGCCGCGAGGTCAGCTCCCTCGACCTCAAACCGCTCCTTGCCGGGTGCCGCGGTCCCGACGCCGAGGTCGTGCAGGACGCATCCCAAAAACAAGGCCTCACTGTCGTAGTCGGCGCCCGGACGCATCCCCTCGCGGGCCGCGAGCAGCTCCCCGAACAGGTAGCTGCGCACGCTGTGGTTGAACACGGACGGCGACTCGGTCGACTGGGCCAGCCGCATCGCGGCCTGCGCGGCGGGAGTGTCTATCAGATCCGGAACCTGCTGCATCGGCATTACGTTAGGCCGGCGCTCGCGACGTGGGGAGTGGCTGCAACGCCATGCTTCCCACGATTTAGGCCATGCGTCGGGGGGCGCCGCGATGCGCTTCCGATCGGACGGCGATAATGACATTCTCTAGTTCGGAGAAGCCATTTCCGCATGCAGGTTCCGGAGGAGGTCGACGATGGGCGCTGACATCGACGGGATGGTCGCCCTGGTAACCGGAAGCAGCCGCGGGCTGGGCAAGGCGATCGCCGCGCGGCTTGCGGCCGAGGGTGCGACGGTGGCGCTGACCGCGCGCACGATGGATCCCGATCCCAAATACCAAGGGTCGCTGAGCCAAACCCGCGACGAGATCGCGGCCGCGGGCGGTCGGGCCATCGCGGTGCAAGCGGATCTGTCCCAAACCGAGGAGCGGGAACGGCTCTTCGCCGAGGTGGTGCAGGCCGTCGGCGCGCCCGACATCCTGGTCAACAACGCCGCGGTGACCTTCCTGCGGCCACTGGACGGGTTTCCCGAGCGACGGGCCCGGTTGATGATGGAGATGCATGTGCTCGGCCCTTTGCATCTGTGCCAGTTGGCAATTCCCGCGATGCGCGAGCGCCGCCGCGGCTGGATTCTGAACGTGACGTCGGTGGGCGGCGACCTGCCCCCGGGGCCACCGTTCTCCGACTTCGACCGCGCCGCGGGCTTCGGGATATACGGTACGGCCAAGGCCGCGCTCAATCGGCTCACCAAAAGCCTTGCCGCCGAACTCTACGACGACGGGATTGCCGTCAACGCCGCCGCCCCGTCGAATCCCGTGGCGACCCCCGGGGCCGGCACCCTCGACCTGGCCAAGACCGACACCGAGGGCATCGAGCTGATCACCGAGACCGCCTTCCGATTGTGCACGGGCGACCCGAAGACCCTGACCGGTCGCATCGCGCACACCCAGGCGTTTCTGGCCGAAGTGGGCTGGCCGAAATCGGCGGGCTGAATGGCCGCTGAGCTCGACCTCGACGAGCTGCGGCGGCGACTGGCCGGCGCGGGTGTCACCGGCGTCGACTCACTTGCCGGGGGAGCGTCCAGCCTCACTTTTCGGGGTGTGTGCGATGGTCGGGCCGTGGTGATCAAGGTCGCTCCGCCCGGCGTGCAGCCGGTCGCGCACCGCGACGTGCTGCGCCAGGCCCGCATCATCAAAGCGCTTGCCGCGTCCCAGGTTCCGGTCCCCGAGGTGCTGTGGGAGGACTCGGGAAGCCCGCCCCTGTTCGTGATGTCGCACGTGGAAGGCGACTGTGTTGAGCCGTTGTTCGACGGTTGCCCATCGACCCCTGACCTCGCGGAGCGTTACCGCAATGCATGCCGGGCGATGGCCGCCCTGCACAGCCTGTCGCCGAGCGACTTGGGTTTGGGCGGTGACCCGGTCATCGACCCGCTCGCGGAAGTCCGGCGCTGGTGCGACACGTTGCTCACCGTCGACGCCGCCCTGGTGCCCGGCTGGCGGGATGTGCGCGACGCGTTGTTAGGTTGCGCGCCAACGGGTATGACGCCGAGGGTGGTACACGGTGACTTCCGGCTGGGCAACCTGATGGCCGTCGGCGCTCAGATCACCGCGGTGATCGACTGGGAGATTTGGTCGCTCGGCGATCCGCGCGTCGATGCGGGCTGGTTCCTGATCAACTGTGATCCCGATACCTATGGGCGCGTCTCGGCCTCGGCTGGAATGGCACCGCCCGTCGCTGAGCTCACCGACATCTATCAACGCGAGCTGGGTTGCGAGGTCAGCGACTTGGATTGGTTCATCGCGTTGGCGTGCTTCAAGTCAGTGGCGACATGGTCGCTCATCGTCAAACACAACCGCAGACGACGTTCTCCCCGAGCCGAATTGGAAGCCATGGCGGCCACGCTGCCGCGGCTGCTGGAGCGCGCTCGGTCAATGCTGGACTAGCGGCAGCGCACGAACGGGTTCTCGCAGTACATGCCGACGCCACCCCAGTTCTGTTCCGAATCGCCTTCGTCTTGCGTAGGCGCTCGCAGTGCGGGGACAGCCCCCGATATCAATTGGTTGATGACGATGTTGGCTCCGCCCGACCCATCAGTTTGCGGGTCTGCGTTGGCCACACCAGTGGCGCCGAAGAAGTTCGCGGCACACACCGCGCCGGCAAACAGTCCGGCAGCGCACACGCGAAATTTCATGCCGCTGATTCTACCGCCCGCCGGATGAGGAGGATACAAAATTTTTCGCCACGGCAACGGGCATCGGTGTTTGCCCCGGTTCTTGCGCAGCAAGATCGCATATCAATTACGAACCTGCAACAACTTTGATGGGATAGCCAGCAAATTTCGCAACTCGAATCTCACGCTGCATACGGTGTCGCGCGTGAGGCCGATCGCTGTGGTGGTGCACCGCATTGCGGCTGTCGCTGTCTGCTTCGTGATGTCAGTGACCATGGCGCCCCCAGGAACCGCGGAACCTGACGCTGAGCCTGCCGCCGCCGAGACGCCACCGGCCGACGGGCAGGTACCTTCGGCCGATCCGGCAGCCCTCGACACTCCCGATGGCTGGACGTTGACCCTCGGGGCGAGGGACGAGTCGCAAGTTCCCGTCGCGCCGCTGACTACGGCGGTCTCGTCGCGCGAATACCTCGCCAGCGGGACGTTCGTTGCTTCGCTGAAAGGACCGGAACCACCTCATGGCGTCCTCGAGGTGGGTTACGAAATCGGCTGCGGAATCGACATGAGCACGTCCAACGGTGTCACGATGGCGGGTAGCGCCGGCCTCAGCCCGGGGCTCGCCTTTACAGGAATATTCACCGGTGTGCCCGGTGTCGTGCCGTTGGTGACCGCGCCAATTAACGGCGTGCTCAGCGTGGGGCTCAAGCCCGGCATCATCATCGTGGTTCCGGTGGTCAAGAAACAGTTCAAGGGTTCCGATCCCTGGGTCTTGATCAGCAACTTCCACGTCAAAATCGATGGTTGCGTTGGTCAGTCGTTCATCCGCTCCTACGCGACCCTGACTCGAGTCACCGATGAATCCGACGTGGTGCTGTCGTACGTCGGCGTCACCAAGGCCGTCTAGCCGCGCGGGATGCCCGCCAGCTTGTCCGCGAACTTCGCCTCGGCGGCCTCGCGCAACCGCAGCAGGTGCTCGGAGGGGAACAGATCGGGAGCCGACGCGCGGTCTTTGAGCAACAGGCGGGCCAGCGTCACCTTGTGCACTTCTGTCGGACCGTCGGCAAGGCCGAGCACGAACGACTCCACCAGGTATTGCACAAACGGCATCTCATGAGTGGTCCCCAACGATCCGTGTAGCTGAAGCGCCCGCGACGACACGTCGTGCAGCACCTTCTGCATCATCGCCTTGACCGCCGAGATGTCGGCGCGTACCGCCTTGTAGTCGTTGAATTGATCGATCTTCCAGGCGGTTTGGAGTGTGAGCAGCCGGAAGGCCTCGATCTCCATCCACGAGTCGGCGACCATCTCCTGGACCAGTTGCTTGTTCGCCAACGCCTCGCCCTGGGTGTAGCGCGACACCGCCCGCTCACAGATCATGTCGAAGATCCGCCGGACCAGCCCCACCGTGCGCATCGCGTGATGAATCCGTCCACCACCCAACCGGGTCTGCGCGACGACGAAGGCCCCGCCGCGCGGGCCGAGCATGTGATCAGCCGGCACCCGCACGTTTTCATAACGCACGTAGCCCTCACGCCCACCGCCGGGCGGCTGATACCCCAGCCCGACGTCGCGCATCACGTTGATGCCCGGCGTGTCGCCGGGCACGACGAACATCGAGTAGCGCTGATATGGCGGCGCCTCGGGGTCGGTCATCGCCATCACAATGATGAACGACGCCATCGACGCGAACGACGAAAACCACTTCTCTCCGTTGATGATCCAGTGGTCACCATCGGGCTCCGCGGTGGTGCGGAACACCTTCGGGTCGGCGCCGCCCTGCGGTTCGGTCATCGAGAAGCACGACACGATGCGGTTGTCCAGCAGCGGCTCGAGGTAGCGCGCTTTGAGCTCGGGCGTGCCGTAGTGCGCAAGGATCTCGCTATTGCCGGAATCGGGTGCCTGCGACCCGAAGACTATCGGCGCGCACTCCGAGCGGCCCAGGATCTCGTTGAGCAGAGCCAGTTTCACCTGACCGTAGCCGGGACCGCCCAGATGCGGCCCCAGGTGGGTGGCCCACAGGCCGCGCTGCTTGACGATCTGCTGCAACGGCGGGATCAGCGCCTGACGCACCGGATCGCCCAGGTCGTGAGACTCCTTGACGATCAAGTCGATCGGCTCGCATTCGCTGCGCACGAAGTCCTCGACCCATTCGAGTTGTTCCGCCCACTGGGAGTCGGTGGAGAAGTCCCACGACATCTGTCGTCCTCTCTGCGTTGCGGCTCACCGCGACCACCTTTTGCGGCGCTCCGCCGCCTCGTCGGTGGCGTGTGCGATCACCTGGTTGCGGTTTTCCAGTTCGAGCGCCGACGGGAGGCTGGCCGCGTCGGTGTTCACTTGCAGCGCGCGCTTTGTCAGTTGCACACCAAGCGGGGCAAGATCCGCGATCAGCGACGCCAACTCCAAGGCGCGGTCGGCCAACCGATCCGGCTCGACGACTTCGCTGACCAGAGCGCGCCGATCGGCCTCGGCGGCCGAAACGGTGCGACCGGTGAGCATCCAGTCGGCCGCGATGCTGGTCCCGACGATCCGGGGCAGGTGATAGCTCATGCCCATCTCCGCCCCCGACAACCCGAGCAAGATGGCGGCGTTGCCGAATGATGCTGCGGCCGAACAGATCCGGATGTCGCAGGCGAGACACAACGCGAATCCCGCACCGACACAGGGGCCGTTGACCGCGGCGATGACGGGCTGCGGCAATTGGCGGATGGCTTCGGCCAATGCGGCCATGTTCTCCTGGAACCGCAGGCGGTCCGTCGCCGGCGCGCTGGCCTCCGGCACGTTGGGCCCGAAGTCGCGCATGTCGATACCCGCGCAGAAGCCGCGACCGGCACCGGTCAAAACCACCGCGCGCACCGCGTTGTCGGCTGCGATATCGGCCAGCATCCGACGCAGTTCGGTTTGCATGGCCTCGTTGATCGCGTTGAGGCGCTCGGGTCGGTTCAGACGCACAACGGCGACACCGTCGCGCGGACGTTCGAGTTCCAGAGTGTCGGACAGCAGAGATCCCCTTCGATCATCACCGATCGTAATGCGTCTCTCGGCTGAGGAGAATATTCCTCTCCTAGACGGCGAATCTATTCTCGTGACCCCGGAAGCGCGGCTATGTCTGCGGGTGGCCGGCCCGCGCGGCTGCGCGCCGGGCGGCCTCGGTGTGCTCGGCGGCGGTCACCACCACCGCGTCGGATCCGGGATACACCGTCGCCTCGTGGCCCGTCACCAGCCATCGCACCACGTAGGGCGGCGAGCCGTCTTCAGCGCGCACTCCGATGATCTCCGCATGCTGATCATGCCGTTCCGTTGTCGTGCCCTTGACAACAAGGAAGTCGCCGACCCTGGCCTTCATCGCCCGCTCCCTTCTCTCGGGGTTGTGAGACGTGCCGACCCTTCCAATCGTGCGCGCTTTGCTCACCCAACGGAAGACGCAGCCGGCGCAATCCGAAAATGATTGCGGCAGGGGCGGGTTCAGGCGTCGAAGTTCGTGCCCGCGGTCAGGCCTTCCCATTTCGCGATCTCGTCGGCGCGCGCGTCGGCGACATAGCGGTACAGGCCTAGGGCGTCGGGCCCCAGCAGCAGGAACCCCGGGGGCTCGTCGGACTCGACCGCAGCGATGATCGCCGAGGCGGCCTTGGCGGGGTCGCCGGCCTGGTGGCCGTCCATCGTGTCGTTCTCCTTGCGGCGCTGCCCCGCGGTGCCGGCGTAGTCATCGATGATGGTGGCCGACTGCACGAGCGAGCGCCCGGCGAAGTCGGTCCGGAAGGCCCCGGGCTCAACGACGGTCACCGAAATGCCCAGGGGAGCGAGTTCGCCCCGAAGCGAGCCGCTCATGCCCTCGATGGCGGCCTTGGCGGCCGAGTAGTAGCCGGATCCCACCGGATTCACGGTGGCGCCGATGGAGGAGATGTTCACGATCGCGCCGCTGCGGCGGGCCCGCATGCCGGGTAGCACGGCCTTGATCATCGTGACGGTGCCGAAGAAGTGCGTCTCGAACAGCGCGCGGACTTCGGCGTCGTCGCCTTCCTCGACCGCGGCGCGATAGCCGTAGCCGGCGTTGTTAACCAGAACGTCGACGCCACCGAACCTCTCGTCGGCCTGCTGAACGGCGGAGGCGACCTGATCGGGCTTGGTGACGTCAAGCGCGACCGGGAGCACGCGCTGCGCAGCGTGGTCTTCCAGGTCGGCGACCTTCGCAACGTCGCGAGCGGTGACTACGGCGTTGTGGCCGGCCGCGATGACGGCTTCGGCGAGCGCGCGGCCGAGTCCCGTCGAGCAGCCGGTGATGAGCCAGGTGGACATGAGCACGTCTCCTTACCAGTCGAGCCACACTCGAAGATTTGCCAGGTCGTTGTGCCGCGAACACAACCGGATTAGATTCTGCCGACATGGAGCCCCGGTGGCCACCGGACAACCCATGGATACCGTTCACGCCTCTGTCCGACCAAGTCTTCTTGAAATACTGGAAGGTCGATCCGGTCCGTGCGGAGATCGTAGTCTCGATGAAAGTCCCCGCCAACATTGAGCTGGGAACGCACTACCACACCGGAATCGTTGTGGCGCATACGATTAGCGGATCCTGGCGCTATAAGGAGAACAATTGGGTCGCACGCGCCGGCGACACCCTCTACGAGGTTGCCGGGTCCTCGCACACCCCTGAAGCTTTCGAGGACTCGGAGATATTCTTCTACATGACCGGTGAATTGCTCTTCCTCGATCAGGACAACGAGATCCTCTGGCAGGAAAACCACAAGACATCCATCGACCGCTACACCCGCTACTACGCCGACAACGGCATCCGCGCTCGCAACTTGACGCGGTGGGATGCTTGCGGGCGCAAGTCGCAGCCGCCGCGGGTGTCCCGGCGAAGAGAGCCGACGTTGTCGCTCGGATGCGGGCAGAAAGCATGTCGTCTCCTGGAGGGGCATGTGGTGGATATGAACCAGTCGGAAACCCTTAGCAGCCCGCGCCATGTCATCGCCGTCGGCCGGCAACGTCACCTAGTCGGTCAACGCTCGGCCCACGATCAATGGATCCGGCTCACCCACGAGCTCATCGTCCTTGTCGTCGTAATCGGACTTGGCGAGGACGTATCGCATGGCGTTGATCCGGGCACGCTTCTTGTCGTTGCTTCTGACCACGATCCAAGGCGCGACATCGGTATCGGTGGCCTCGAACATCGCCTCCTTCGCCTCGGTGTAGTCGTCCCACCTGTTTATCGACTCCATGTCCATCGGCGAGAACTTCCACTGGCGCACCGGGTCCACCAACCGAATGGCGAACCGGGTGCGTTGCTCGGCCGGTGACACCGAGAACCACAGCTTGGTCAGGCTTATCCCGTTGTCGACCAACATCTGCTCGAAAAGCGGTGCCTGCTCCATGAATTCGGTGTATTCGTCGGGCGTGCAGAACCCCATCACCTTCTCCACGCCCGCGCGGTTGTACCACGACCGGTCGAACAAGACCATCTCGCCGCCGGCGGGCAGGTGACTGATGTACCGCTGGAAGTACCACTGTGTTTTCTCGCGTTCGGTGGGCTTCTCCAGGGCCACCACCCGTGCGCTACGCGGATTGAGGTGCTCCATGAATCGCTGAATAGTCCCGCCCTTGCCGGCGGCGTCGCGCCCCTCGAACACGATCACGTGCCTGCCGCCGGTGCGCTTGCTGTGGTTTTGCAGCTTCAGCAGCTCGACTTGCAACCGTCGCTTCAGCCGCTCGTATTCGTCCCGCGGCATCCGGTGGTCATACGGGTACCGCTCGCGCCACGTTTGGATGTGATCGCCCGACCGATCGAGCAGGACGGGGTCGTCGTCATCCTCGTCGTCGACGGTGTAACCGTGTTCGGGAGTGGAAAGGTCGTCAAGGTCGATTTCTGGCATGTTTCGAGGTATTCCCGGTTCAGCAGACGCGGACACGCCGGTGTCCGCGCGGATTTGCGCGGCGGGGTGGTCATAGCGCGTCCCATTGCCGCTGCACCTTGCGTTCGCTGGGCGTGGGGACCAGACCCGAGGGCGCGAACAACTTCGACGGCACCGGGTCGTCCTCGGTCAACGGCATGCCGCTGCCGCGAATCGCCTTGAGCGCGACCGCAATTCCGGCGATGAACACGATGACGACAACCAACGCGAAGAGGATCGACAGGGTGCCCTGGATGAACGTGTTCCGAATGACCTCGTCGAGCTGGTGGGCGTTCTTTGCCGAACCGAACGCCGTCCTCCCCGCGCTTCTTGCCGCCAAGTACTGCGCATGCTGGGTCCAGTAGCCGACCGCGGGATCCCCGGAGAAGATCTTCTGCCACGACGCGGTCAACGTGACGGCCAGGTCCCACAGCAGCGGCACGCCCGGGATCCACGCCCACCTCAGCAGGCCCTTCTTGATGACGACCACCGTGACGACGGTCAGCGCGATCGCCGCGAGAAGCTGGTTCGCGATCCCGAACAGTGGGAACAGCGTGTTGATGCCACCCAGCGGGTCGGTCACGCCCATCAGCAGGATGCTGCCCCACGCGGCGACCACGGCCAGGCTGCAGACCCATACGCCGGGGCGCCAGCTCGGGTTTCGCAGTTTGGCCAGCGGGCCACCGAAGTTGCCCAGCGTGTCGGAGAGCATGAAGCGATTAACCCGGGTCCCGGCATCGAGGGTGGTCAGGATGAACAGCGCCTCGAACATGATCGCGAAGTGATACCAGAAGGACTTGAGACCGGCGCCGCCGAACACCCGCTGCAGCACCTCGGACATGCCGAGGGCCAGCGTCGGTGCTCCGCCGGTGCGCGACACGATCGTCTTCTCGCCGATGCTGGTGGCGGCCTGGCTGATTTGGTCGGCGGTGGCGGGGGCGCCCGACAACCCGAGTCCGTTGACGTAGTGGGCGGCGCTTGCCGCGGTGCCCCCGGTCTGCGCGGCCGGCGCGTTGAGGGTGAAGTACAGGTGCTGGTTGAGGATCGACGCGGTGATCAGCGCCATGACGGCGACGAAGGATTCGGTGATCATGCCGCCGTAGCCGATCAGCCGCATCTGGCTTTCCTTCTCCAGCATCTTCGGCGTCGTCCCCGACGAGATCAACGAGTGGAATCCGGAGAGAGCGCCGCACGCGATGGTGATGAACAGGAACGGGAACAGCGAGCCGGCGAATACCGGGCCGTTGCCTCGGGTGGCGAAGTGCGAGATTGCGGGTGCCTGCATTTCCGGCCGCGCGATGACGATTCCGATGGCGATGAGCGCGATGGCGCCGACCTTCATGAACGTCGACAGGTAGTCGCGCGGCGCGAGCAGCAACCACACCGGCAGCACCGATGCGGCGAAGCCATAGACGATCAGGCACCAGCACAGCGTGACGGGGGACAGGGTGAACCACGATGCGCCCCACGATGTTTCGGCGACCCAGTTGCCGGACACCACGGCGAGCATCAGCAGCGCGAACCCGATCAGTGATACTTCCGCTACCCGACCGCGACGCAGGAATCGCAGGTAGCAGCCCATGAACAGGGCGATGGGGATGGTCATGGCGATGGAGAACACCCCCCATGGGCTCTCGGCCAATGCCTTCACCACGATCAGTGCCAGCACCGCGATCAGGATCACCATGATGACGAGGACACCGAGGAGGGCCGCGGCCCCGCCCACGACGCCGAGCTCGTCGCGGGCCATCTGACCAAGGGAACGGCCCCGCCGCCGGGTCGAGATCCACAGCACCAAGTAGTCCTGCACGCAGCCGCCGAACACCGCGCCGATGACAATCCAGATGCTGCCCGGTAAGTAACCCATCTGGGTGGCAAGCACCGGACCGACGAGCGGTCCGGCTCCGGCGATCGCGGCGAAATGATGGCCGAACAACACGCGCCGGTCGGTGGGCACGTAGTCGGTGCCGTCGTCGAGAACCTCGGCAGGCGTGGCGTGGTCGTCGCGCGGGCGGACGATCTTCATTTCGATCAGCCGGGCATAGAACCGGAACCCGATGATGTAGGTGCAGATCGCCGCGACCACGAACCAGACCGCGTTCACCGTCTCCCCGCGGGCGAACGCGATGATCGCCCACGCGATGGCACCGAGCACGGCGATCACCGCGAAGACGATCTTGTGCCGGACGGTGATCGGTGAGCGGTCGATGATCGCGACGGCCGGTAAGTCCTCATCGGTGCGGATGTAGCTGACCTGGCTGTTATCGCTTTCCCATGCTGCGATGCGCTCCGTCACGCTCAAACCCTACGACGGCCGGGAGTCCGTCGCCGGGCGAGAATCAGTACAGCGCTCGCACGGTGTCGATGGTGTCGGCTTCGGCCGGGCTCTTGTCGTCGCGGTAGCGCACGACGCGGGCGAACCGCAGCGCCAGCCCGCCCGGGTAGCGCGACGACTCTTGCACCCCGTCGAACGCGATCTCGACCACCTGCTCGGGCCGCACCACAACGACGTGGCTGTCGGTGCCGCCGACGGCGAGCTCGGTAAACCGCGCGGTCTGCCAATCCAGCATGGCGTCGGTCATTCCCTTGAAGGTCTTGCCCAGCATGACGAAGCCGCCCGTGGCCGGATCACGCGCGCCCAGATGGATATTGGAGAGTTTTCCGCGCCGGCGCCCCGAGCCCCACTCGACGGCGAGCACCACCAGATCGAGCGTGTGCACCGGCTTGACCTTGAGCCAGCCGGCTCCGCGACGGCCCGCTTGATAGGGCGCCCCCGGCGCTTTCGCCATGACGCCTTCGTGCCCGGCGGCCAGCGTCGCGTCCAGGAAGGCGGTGGCGGCCGCGGGGTCGGACGTGGCGAGCCGATCGACCCGCTGCGCGGGTGGCACCAGCGCGTCCAGGGCGGCCAGCCGGTCGGTGGTCGGGGCATCGAGCAGGTCGACGCCGTCGCGGTGCAAGACGTCGAAGAAGAACACCGAAAGTGGCTGCGCCAGTTGGGCTGCGGCCACGTCGACGGATCGGCCGAACCGTGACGCGGTGACCTGGAAGCGGTGTGGCCGGTTGTCCGGCCGCAGCGCGATCGCTTCGCCGTCAGCGATGAACTCGCTCACCGGCAGTGCCAGCGTCGCCTCGACCACCTCGGGCAGCCGGGCGGTGACGTCGTCGAGGCTTCGGGTGTAGACCGTGACCTGGTCGCCGGCGCGGTGGATCTGCACACGTGCGCCGTCCAGCTTCGCCTCGAAAATCGTTGTGCCGCCATGGCGTTCGAGCGCATCGGCGACACTGGTGGCGGTCTGCGCCAGCATCGGGCCGACCGGTTGGCCAACCCGCAGGGTGAATGCCTCCAGTGCGACGGCCCCGCCGGAAAGCCCGGCCGCCGCTACCGCGGGCAGGTCCCCGCCCAGCATCGCGGCGCGCTGCACCGCTGCGGCCGGGATATCGGCGGCGCGGGCGACGGCGTCCGCCATGATCCCGGCCAGCGCGCCCTGGCGCAGTTCGCCGCTCATGAGTCGCAGCAGAAAGGTCTGTTCGGTTTCGGTCGCGGCGGCGAACAGGTCCGCGACGAGTTCGGCACGCCGCGCCTGGGACCCTTTGCCCGAGACGGCTCCGATCTCGGAGAGGGCGGCGTCGACACCGCTGACGGTCAGGGTCGGATGCGACGCCGCGGGCGGACGCGACCGCAGCGACGCCCATCCCACGCCGATCTGGCGTTGCCGCAGCTCACCCGAGAGCCACGACACGATGATCGAGACGAGCTCGGGATCCGGCGCCGCGCGGCGGAGCAGCTCGGCGATGTGCGCCACCTTGGTCAGGCGCGACGCGGTGCCGCCGACGTCCGCAGACGTCGCCGCCACGTCGAGAAGGAGCACGGTCGCCAGCTTGGCATGGCTCGGTGACAAGCCTTCGGAGCCGACACGCTAGCGTGCCTAGATAACGTTACAGATTGCGTGGAATCTGACAAGCCAAAAAAGGGAGGTCCGGATGGAGATCAACGGGAAGAAGGTCGTCGTCATCGGCGGCGCTTCGGGCATGGGACGTGCCAGCGCCGAACTTCTGCACGAGCGCGGCGCGCAGGTCGCGGTGCTCGATCGTGAGGGCTCCGACGGCAAGGAGGTCGCCGAAGGTGTAGGCGGCAAGTTCTACCCCGTCGACGTCACCGACTTCGGCGGCACCGAGGAAACGCTGCAGGCCGCGGTCGACGACCTGGGTGGCTTGCACGTCGTGGTGACCACCGCGGGCGGCGGCATCGCCAAGCGGACCATGACCAAGACCGGCCCGCACGACCTGGAGTCCTTCCAGTCCGTCGTCGATCTCAACCTCATCGCCAGCTTCAACATCAGCCGGCTGGCCGCGGCACACATGAGCAAGAACGAGCCCGAGGACGAGGAGCGGGGCGTCATCATCAACACCGCGTCCATCGCGGCCTTCGAGGGCCAGATCGGGCAGGTCGCCTACACTGCCGCCAAGGCGGGCATCGCCGGCATGTGCCTGACCATGGCGCGCGACCTGGGGTCGCTGGGCATCCGGGTGCTGGCGATCGCGCCCAGCCTCTTCGCCACGGGTCTGACCAAGGGCATTCCGGACGAATTCGCCTCGGCGCTGACCAAGGACGCGGCCTTCCCCAAGCGCCTGGGTCGGCCCGAGGAGTACGCCAAGCTGGTCGCCGCCATCGTGGACAACCCGATGCTCAACGGCCAATGCCTGCGGCTGGACGCCGGGCAGCGCTTCGCGCCCAAGTAAGACAACCCGGCCGCCCGGGGCCTCGCGGCAATACAGTATCCTCTTTAGGCAGCCGCCCCGCTCCCCCTCGGAGCGGGGCAGGCAGTCAGCCCGGTAGCGAGGAGGCCCGATGGGTATCGCACTGACCGACGACCATCGCGAGCTCGCCGAGGTAGCCCGCGCGTTCCTCACCTCGCAGAAGGCGCGCTGGGCGGCGCGCTCGCTGCTCGATTCGCCGGACGAACCCCGGCCCCCGTTCTGGCAGAACCTGGTGGAACTCGGCTGGCTTGGCCTCCACGTCGACGAAGAACACGGCGGCTCGGGCTACGGGCTGCCCGAACTCGTGGTGGTGACCGAAGAACTCGGCCGCGCGGTGGCGCCGGGACCGTTTGTGCCGACCGTGATCGCGTCGGCGGTGATCGCCAAAGACGGTAGCGCCGAGCAGAAGTCGCGGCTGCTGCCCGGGCTGATCGATGGAAGCCTGACCGCCGGCATCGGCCTGGACGGCCAGGTGCGGGTCAAGGACGGCACTGCCGACGGTGAGGCCGGGATCGTGTTGGGCGCCGGGCTTGCCGAGCTGTTGCTGATCGCGGCCGGCGACGACGTGCTGGTGCTGGACCGCGGCCGCGCCGGTGTGTCGGTGGACGTGCCCGACAACTTCGATCCGACCCGGCGTTCCGGGCGGGTGCGCCTGGAGAATGTGAGCATCGCCGCCGAGGACATTCTGGCGGGGGCCCGGGAATCGGCATTGTCGCGGGCGCGGACATTGCTGGCCGCGGAAGCGGTGGGCGGCGCGTCGGACTGTGTCGACGCCGCCGTCGACTATGCCAAGGTGCGCCAGCAATTCGGCCGCACCATCGCTACTTTCCAAGCGGTGAAGCATCATTGCGCGAACATGTTGGTGGCCGTCGAATCGGCGATCGCCGCGGTGTGGGACGCCTCGCGCGCCGCGGCGGAGGATGAGGAGCAGTTCCGCCTCATCGCCGCGGTGGCCGCGGCGCTGGCATTCCCGGCCTACGCGCGCAACGCCGAACTCAATATTCAGGTGCATGGCGGCATCGGCTTCACCTGGGAACACGATGCGCATCTGCACCTGCGCCGGGCGCTGGTGAGCTCGGCGCTTTTCGGCGGCGACGCGCCGGCCGGCGACGTGTTCGATCGCACCGCGGCCGGCGCTGTCCGGGAGAACAGCCTGGACCTGCCGCCCGAGGCAGAGGAACTGCGCAAGCGGATCCACGCCGATACCGCCGAGATCGCCGCGCTGGACAAGAAGGCGCAGCGCGACAAGCTGATCGAGACGGGCTACGTGATGCCGCACTGGCCCAAACCGTGGGGTCGCGCGGCCGATGCCGTGGAACAGTTGGTGATCGAGGAGGAGTTCCGCGCGGCGGGCATCAAGCGCCCCGACTACTCGATCACCGGATGGGTGATCCTGACCCTGATCCAGCACGGAACTCCTTGGCAGATCGAAAGATTCGTGGAGAAGGCGCTGCGCCAGGACGAGATCTGGTGCCAGCTGTTCTCCGAGCCCGAAGCCGGATCGGACGCGGCGTCGGTGAAGACCAGGGCCACCCGGGTGGACGGCGGCTGGAAGATCAACGGGCAGAAGGTGTGGACCAGCGGTGCGCAGTACTGCGCGCGCGGTTTGGCCACCGTGCGCACCGACCCCGACGCGCCCAAGCACGCCGGCATCACCACCGTGATCGTCGACATGAAGGCGCCCGAGGTCGAGGTTCGGCCGCTGCGGCAGATCACCGGCGGCTCGGAGTTCAACGAGGTGTTCTTCAATGACCTGTTCGTCCCCGACGAAGACGTCGTCGGCACGCCCAATTCGGGGTGGACGGTGGCGCGGGCGACGCTGGGCAACGAGCGGGTCAGCATCGGCGGCAGCGGATCGTTCTACGAGGGCCTGGCGTCCAAGCTCGTGCAGCTTGCTCAAGCGTCAGATCGGTTGGCGGGCGCGCGAATCCGGGTCGGAAACTTCCTGGCCGACGATCACGCGCTGCGGCTGCTGAACCTGCGCCGCGCCGCCCGCAGCGTGGAGGGCGCGGGCCCGGGTCCTGAGGGCAACGTCACCAAACTCAAGCTGGCCGAGCACATGATCGACGGCGGCGCGATCTCCGCGGCGCTGCTGGGACCCGAGGTCGCACTGCTCGACGGGCCCGGCGCGATCGTCGGCCGCATGATGATGGGCGCCCGCGGCATGGCGATAGCGGGCGGCACCTCGGAGGTGACCCGAAACCAGATCGCCGAGCGGATTCTCGGCATGCCCCGCGACCCGCTGATCAACTAGCGGCGGCAGGCGTCACCTGCCGCCCCCGGCCTATGTCGACGTGTCTTCCAGATACGGCCCCAAGCCGAATTTCTCCGTCAGCGTCAGCCAGTCGGCCGCCGAGACCGCATAGGCAGGGGGTTCATTCGTTACGGGCACATTGGTGGACCACGAAAATCGGCGCTTGAGTCCTTCGAAATTGCGGCATCCGATGGTCAGTGGTGGCATCCCGGGTACGCCGACGGACATGGCGGGCGTCGTCGAAAAGTACTGGCCCGCCGCGTCTGAGGCGACATTTTGGGCAGACGGGAACGCATGACCCGCCGAGAGCTGGTAGGTAGCCGGTGTAGCGGTCACCTGCGAAGCCGACGCCCGGGCAGTGAGCGTGTTGCTGTTGGGGTCGATCACCTGGATCGTGCCGTTGTCGACGTCAACGAACAGTTGGGGGTGCGAGAGCGATTGCGTCAGTCGGTGTTTCTTTATCAACGCGAATGGCCCCATGTCTTGGATCAACAGCGGGTTGGGAAACAGCAGACACCGAGTCGGTTCTCCTGGTGCGGGCCCGCGTGCAGCGGACCGGCCGCCCAGGAGCAGCAGCTCGTCGAATTCTGACTCCGCCAGCCAGGCGTCGACGACCCACACCGGCTGCGTGTCGAGCGGTGTCGCCGGAGCAATGCGCCGATCGCGTCCGCCCAGAACAAAGCGGTGCCGGCCACATTGCAGATGCAGCGCAACTCCGTTGTCTACCCATAGCCCCAGCTGCGCATCAACGAGTGGATAGACATCACCGCGCCGCCGATCGATGGCGAGCCCATCGCCGGTCACGGTTATGAGGTACTTGCCCCGCGATCGCCAAAAGATGCGGGCGGCAAAACCCACCCCGACAACCAGCAGCCCAACCACCATGCCGTAAATGACCGGGGCGCCGATATGCGGGAAGGGCAGGTGAATGACCTTTAACACGCGCAGGACCTGTAGCGCGCCAAACAAGACCGCCACGGCAAAAAACGCCGTGTAACCGACCTGCCAGTATCGAATCCAGTTGGGCGAGAAGGCCCCAGACGACGCGGCGAACTGACGCGACGTGGCCGATTGGTCGTTAACGCTCATGCCGCCTCTTTTCATTCCGCTGACATTCGGCCCGCCGCCTACCGTGGCGTCTCTTTCGAACTCCACCAGGACCGGCTCGCTACCGATCCCAACTAAGCTCTTGCCGACGGATCGCCCGCAGTCGTTAAGGACCCGCAGCATACTGCGCGGCAATGTGCAGCGGAAGAGAATTCGGGGGCTAGGCGGGCGCGAACAACGGGGCCCCACCGGCGCCCTTCTCCGGCCGCAACTCGACGGGCATCCCGCACTTGACCGAATCCGGTTCGCAGTCAACGATATTGGCGGCCAGGCGCAGGCCGCTTTGTTCGGCGAGCTCGATGATCGCGATCACGTAGGGGACCGGGATCTCCGGGTTGTACGGGTGGTGGTTGACCGTATAGGTGAAAACCGTGCCGCGTCCGGAGACCGGCCTGGCCACCAGCGAGCCGCCGCACACGCGACATTCGCCGGCCGCCGGATGCACCCAGCGCCCACAACGGTCGCAATGCTCGATGAGCAGCTGGGACGGCGACTCGCCTGGCACGGCCAATACAGTACACTCTATTGGTCCAGTGTGTGCGGTGGGGTTGGTCCTTCGGGCGGTGCAAATGACGTATTTCGAAAAAGACGCGATCTTGTCGGGCATCGGGATCTCGCGAATAGGTCGTCGCACCGGCATCCCGGGATTCGACCTGACCATGGAGGCGGTGCGGTCCGCCGTCGCCGACGCCGGTCTGGGGGCCGCCGACATCGACGGGATCGCGACCCTGGGCGACACCCCGGCCGCCGAGGTCAACGCCGCGCTGGGGATCGAGGCGGCCGACTGCGGCTCCGGGTTCGGCACCGGCGGGTTGCTGAGCCCGGTGATGTCGGCGTGCCGGGCGGTCGCCGAGCGCCGCGCCCATCACGTCGTCATCTACCGGACCATCCAGATGCTGGGCGGCACTGTCCCCGTCAAGCAGGAAGAGAATGCGCCGGCGCCGGCGCTCGCGCGCATGTTCGAGACACCCGAAGGCGCCGAGCGTCCCGCCGTCGGCGCGATGGACGACGTCAACGATCTGGTTGCGGCACAGGCCTACTCCGCCGCGAACTGGCTGGCGCTGAACTGCCGTCGGCACATGGAGTTGTACGGAACCACCAAGGAGCAGCTGGGCTGGCTGGCCCTCAACGGCAGGCGCAACGCCGCGTTGAATCCCCTTGCGGTGTACCGCGAACCGATGACGATGTCCGACTACCTGGGCGCGCGGCCGGTGTCGACGCCGTTCGGGCTGCTGGACTGCGATGTCCCCATCGACGGGTCGATCGCGGTGGTGGTCTCGCACGCGGAATACGCCCGCGACTGCCCACACCGCGCCGTGCGGGTGGAAGCGATCGGCGGGTCCGACGGCGCCGGTGGTTGGTTCCACCGCGACGACTACCCCAAGATGGCGATGTCGGACGCGGCGGCACAGATGTGGTCGCGCACCGAGTTGAAGCCCGCCGACCTCGAACTCGCCGAGTTGTACGACGGCTTCACCTTTCTCACCCTCGCCTGGCTGGAGGCGCTGGGCGTGTGCGGTGACGGCGAGGGCGGCCCCTTCGTCGACGGCGGTGCCCGGATCGCGCGCGACGGTGTGCTGCCGCTGAACACCTACGGCGGCCAACTCTCAGCCGGGCGCATGCACGGGTATTGGGCGTTGCACGAAGGGTGTCTGCAGTTGCGCGGCGAAGCGGGGGAGCGGCAGGTGTCGCGGCGCCCGGAGGTCGGCGTGGTTTCCGTGGGCGGGGGTCCCGTCGCGGGATGCATGCTGCTCACCTGTTGAGACCTCACGTCGATGAATACCGCGCCACAGGCCGGCCCAGCGAACAAACTGGCTTCGACGATCGCCCGTGAGATCGAGGCCGACATCGTTCGCCGTGGCTGGCCCGTCGGCGAGTCCCTGGGTTCCGAACACGCTCTGCAACAACGCTTTTGCGTGAGCCGGTCCGTGCTTCGGGAGGCCGTTCGGCTGGTGGAGCATCATCGGGTCGCGCGGATGCGGCGGGGACCCAATGGCGGACTGCTCATCTGCGAGCCGGACGCGGGCCCTGCGACCCGCGCCATCGTCATCTATCTCGAGTACCTGGGCACGACGCCGGCCGACTTGCTCAACGCGCGCCTGGTGCTCGAGCCGCTGGCGGCCTCGCTTGCCGCCGAGCGGATCGACGAGGCCGGCATCGATCGGCTGCGTGCGGTTCTGCGCGCGGAGGAGCACTGGAGGCCGGGTCTGCCGGTGCCGCGAGACGAATTCCACATCGCGCTTGCCGAGCGATCCAAAAACCCCGTGCTGCAATTGTTTATCGACGTCTTGATGAGGCTCACCACGCGATACGCGCTGCAGTCGCGAACCGACTCGGAGAGCGAGGCCATCGAGGCGATCGACTACATGCACCAAGACCATTCCGAAATCGTTGCCGCAGTCACCGCCGGTGATTCCGCACGCGCCAAGACGCTGTCCGAGCGCCACGTGGAAGCGGTCACCGCCTGGCTGCAGCAGCATGGCGACCGGCGCCGAAGCAGGGCACGCCAGCGGCGACTCAACCCCGAGGCACCACGGGCCAAGCTCGCCGAGGTGCTCGCGGCCAACATCGGCGACGACATCGCGAGCGCAGGCTGGCGGGTCGGGTCGGTCTTCGGGACCGAGACGGAGCTGCTGGCGCGCTACCGGGTCAGCCGCGCGGTGCTGCGCGAAGCGGTGCGGCTGCTCGAATATCACTCGGTGGCGCGGATGCGGCGCGGACCCGGCGGCGGGCTCGTCGTCACTCAACCTCAGGCGCAAGCCAGCATCGACACCATCGCGCTCTATCTGCAGTACCGCAAGCCGAGTCGCGAAGACTTACGTTGCGTCCGGGACGCGATCGAGATCGACAACGTCGCCAAAGTCGTCAAGCGGCGCAGCGAACCCGACGTGGCCGCCTTCCTCGATACGCATGGGCCGGCGTTCGGCGAGAACCCCCAAACCGATGACGAAGTGCGCAAGGCCACCGTCGAAGAATTCCGGTTCCACGTCGGACTGGCACAACTGGCCGGCAACGCGTTGCTGGACCTGTTTCTCAGGATCATCGTCGAGTTGTTCCGCCGGCACGGCTTCAGCACCGGCGGGGCCCTGCCGACCGCCGCCGACGTCATCGCCGTCGAACACGCGCACCGGCGGATTCTCGAGGCGATGGCCGCCGGAGACGACAGCCTGGCGCGTTACCGCGTTCGTCGTCATCTGGACGCCGCGGCCTCCTGGTGGCTGTGATCGAGCCGCATTTGGGGCGATCCCGCATTGTGACCGATTACCTGCATAGCCAAGGGGTGTGGGGGGTATTGGGGTAGGTAACGCGTTGGCAGGACGGCCGGTCCAGCAGGGGGTTGGCATTGTGGTTGAAAGCGGGAGCGCCGAAAAAGTGAGCTGGGGCACGGAAAGGGAACATCAGGGCTTCGTTCACTCCGCGCTCCTGTATCACTCTCAGCGCGAGTACCTGGATTTCGTGGCGGGTTTCGTCATGGACGGGCTCGCGATGGATGAACCGGTTCTCGTCGCCGTGCCCGGCGACATGATGGCGCTCGTACACGACGAGCTGTCCGGCGTGGGCGGGGCGCCGGACGGCCTACGGATGGCCGACACCACCGAGGTCGCCCGCAATCCGAATCGATTCATGGCCATGGAGGGTTCCTTCGTCGAGGAACACCCCGACCGGCGGGTGCGCATCGTCAGCGAGGTCTTCTGGCCGGGCCGTACCGACAACGAGCTTTGGGCCTGCGTAGAGCGTGAGGCGCTGGTGAACGAGGCATTTGACGGTCACGCGGTGACGGGGTTGTGCCTCTACGATGCGAGCCGTCTGGATGACGACGTGCTGGCGGACGTCCGTGCTACCCACCCGACGCTGTGGAGTTGCGGGTCGCTGCACCCCAGCGCCGAATACGCGCCCGACGCCGTGCTGGCGCGCTACAACGAACCCCTGCCCATCAATCCCGGGGCCGTCACGTACATGGTTCGCAAGTCCGCGGATCTGCGCCTGGCGCGGGCTTTCGCCGTCAACTACGCCGACTGGGTCGGACTGTCCCAGGACGGCATCGAGGATCTGCAGCTGATCGCCACCGAGCTGGCCAGCAACAGCTTGATGTACACCAACGGCGCGTGCCGGCTGGCGTTCTGGCGAAACGACGAGCACTTGGTCTGTGAGGCGCGCGACAGTGGACGCCTCGACGACCCGTTGGTCGGACGGCTGAACCCAGGCCCCAGCGGCCCCGCCAGCCGTGGACTATTTCTGGTGAACGCCATATCGGATTTGGTGCGCACCCACTGCACCCCGGCGGGCACGACGATCCAGGCCTATCTGCGGCTTGATCCCTCGCCGCGGCCGATTGGATAGAACCGTGCTTTTACTCGACTGTGGGCGGCGGCGCCACGACCGTGACCGGCGCTCCCAGAGACCCCGCGGGAATGGGGACCGGCACCGTCATCAAACATCCCGTCGGTAGCAGCAATAGCCCGACAAGTCCCGCGCCCAGTGCTATGGCTTTGAGAACCTTTTTGCTCTTCGCATTCATTGGCTTGCCTTTCACGTGCCAGTGCGTGGCCACGATTGCGCTTAGTACCACCCAGCAGATGCTATGCCCTTTTTGACGCACAAGTAAGTTTTTTCGGACGAAAGCACGCCGAAGAGCCGGTAGTCCCGCTGGTTGGGGCGACGGTATCTGTTTAACATTGGGCGACTTGGCATTCCGACCTTCGCCGGACTGCTTTACTTCGGGTTTGCCCTCGGCGTGGTGTTGGGGCGTTCGTCCTGAAACTGCCGTAAAGGCAGTTGCGTTGGCCGCGGCCGACGGCTAGCCTCGGCGCTCGTGCGTCTTCTCAAGCGTGCCGTAGTAGCCAGCACCCGCAGCGGGGTCTGATCCAGACCGACCCCCCGCTGTGGGTCGGAAGCTACGCCGTCGGTCGCTCCTGCTGATCAGAGAAGCCCGACACCATGCCCCTTTCGAAGCCAGTTTCGAAGCCTCTTCCGACGTTGCCGCGCGGTCTGCGGGAGCGGGCCGAGGCGATGACGTGGGAGAACTTCGTCGCGACCTACAGCCCCACGGCCGGCCCGCTGCGACTCGGCCACTGGTCGTGCACGGACGCCGAGCGGCCCGCCACGCGACTTGGTCCGCAAGCACGCAACTTTCGGGCGATGATCGCCGTCGGCGACCGCATCAGCACCTCCACCGCGTCCGCCAGCGGGCCGATCGCCGCGCTCACCGAGATGCTGCACGAGCGCGGGATCACCGTCGAGACGCTGAGGTTCCATCAGCTGCGATCGGGCGAATTCACCGCCACCTTCATCTGCGGCAGCAACGGGATTCGCTCCGAGTGGGCGATGGGCTGGTCGGAGGATCCGACGCAGTCGGCGTTGCGCGCGGTCATCGCCTGCGCCAACCGGCTGCTCACCGCGGCCTAGGCCGGCCGCGTCAGAGCGGGCGCAGCACGATCGGCATGCCGTCCTTCGGAATCGGCATGCCGCCGTAATCCCAGCTCGGCTGGTAGCCGGGTCGGGGCAGTTCCAGTCGGTACCGGCGCAGCAGCCGGTGCAGGATCGTCTTGACCTCCAACCGCCCGAAGGTCATCCCGATGCACTTGTGCGCACCGCCGCCGAACGGCGTGAACGCATAGCGGTGTCGCTTGTGCTCGCTGCGCGGCTCGCAGAACCGCTCCGGGTCGAACTTCAACGGATCCGTCCAGAGTTCCGGCAGGCGATGATTCATCCCGGGGTACGCAATGACGTTGGTGCCCTTGGGAATGTAGTAGCCGAGCAGGTCGGTGTCGCGCACCGTCTGCCGCATCGCCCACTGCACCGGGGTCACGATCCGAATCGACTCGTCCATCACCAAATCGAGCGACTCCAGCTTCTCCAGCGACTCGATGTCGAGCGGGCCGTCGCCGAGCCGGTCGGATTCGTCGCGGCAGCGCTGCTGCCAATCCGGATTGGCGGCCAGGTGGTAAACCATGGTCGTCGCGGTCGACGTCGACGTGTCGTGGGCGGCCATCATCAAGAAGATCATGTGGTTGACGATGTCCTCGTCGGAGAACTTGTTGCCGTCCTCGTCCTCGCTCTCGCACAACACCGACAGCAGATCGGTGCCGTTCTTGCCGCGTTGTTCCTTGACCCGTTCGCGGAAGTAGTCCTCCAGCAATTCGCGCGCCTTGAGGCCGCGCCACCAGGTGAACGGCGGCACGCTGGTGCGGATGATGGCGTTGCCCGCGCGGGTGGTGACGGTGAACGCCTTGTTGACCTTGGTGACCAACTGGTGGTCGGTGCCGGGCTCATGGCCCATGAACACCATCGACGCGATGTCGAGGGTCAGCTCCTTCATCGCCGGGTAAAGCAGGAAGCGCGCATCGTCGATCACCCAGTCGTCGGCGACCACCTGCGACACGACCTTGTCCATCTGCTCGACGTAGCTGACCAGGCGGGAGCGGACGAACGCCTCCTGCATGATTCGGCGGTGGAACATGTGCTCGTCGAAGTCGAGCAGCATCAGCCCGCGGTGGAAGAACGGCCCGATCACCGGGACCCAACCCTGCTGCGAGTAGTCCTTGTTGCGGTTGGAGTAGATGACCTGCGCCGCGTCCGGGCCCAGCGCCGCGACCCCCGGCAGGACGGGCGAGTCCCCGAACACGACGGGTCCTTTGGTCTGGTAGAGGAACATCAGATAGTCCGGCCCGCCGCGCAGCATCTCGATGATGTGCCCGATGACCGGCAGCCCCGCGTCACCCAGGACGGGCTTGAGCCCGCTGCCCGGCGGCGGATCGGCGAGCTTGTGTTCCGGGAATTGAGTGTTCAGCAGCCTTCGTTCGACCAGGCCCATGCCGGGAAAGTTGTTGATCGACGGGGTAAACCGGCGCCGCGCCTGGTCGAGCAGGTAGTGCGGGGTGCTGATGGTGGCGGCCATGGACGCTCCTTTGCGATCCCGGGACACGTGCGCGCTAGCACTTCAGCCCATCCTGAAGTCCGAACTTGACGCCTGTCAAGTTTTGGTCTTTTCTGGTCGGGATGACAAGGTCAGACCATGGCAGCCGACCCGACGCCCACCGCCCGGCGTAGCCGCGGCGATCTGCAGCGGGAGGCGATCGTCAGCGCGGTGCGGCAGCTGCTGCAAGAGGGTTCGTTCGCGGACCTGTCCGTCGCCACCATCAGCGAGCGGGCCCGCATCGCACGGTCCGGCTTTTACTTCTACTTCGACTCCAAGTACGACGTGCTCGCCGTGATCCTGGCCGAGGCAACGCACGAACTCGAGGAGCTCACGCAGTACTTCGCGCCGCGCGCGCCCGGCGAGACGCCGGCGGCGTTTGCGCGGCGCATGGTCGGTAGCGCCGCCACGGTGTTCGCCCACAACGACCCGATCATGACTGCGTGCAACGACGCGCGGAACACCGATGCGAAGATCCGGGAGATCCTGGACGGCCAGATCGACGTCGTGATCGACCAGATTGTCAGCATCGTCGACGACGAAATCGCCGCCGGCACAGCGCATCCGATCAGTGACGATGTGCCGGCTCTCGTCCGCATGCTCGGCGCGACCACCGCGATGATGCTGTCCGGCGACGTCACCTTCCTCGGGCCCGACCGAGACGTGGAGCGCGGCGTGCGGGTGCTCGAGCAGTTGTGGCTCAATTCGCTGTGGGGCGGCGGGCAGAGCTAACGCGTTACCGGCGGTATCGTCACGGCCATGGCGCAGAAGGCATATTTCGCGGGGAAGCGGTGTCTGGTAACCGGTGCGGCGAGCGGCATCGGCCGCGCCACCGCGTTACGGCTGGCCGCGCAGGGAGCCGAACTCTATCTGACCGACCGCAACCCCGAAGGCCTGGAGCTGACGGCGGCCGACGCCCGCGCGGTGGGCGCGCAGGTGCCGCAGTACCGGGCCCTGGATATCGCCGACTATGACGACGTGGCGGCGTTCGCCGCCGACATTCACGCCAAGCAACCCAGCATGGACGTGGTGATGAACATCGCCGGGGTATCGGCGTGGGGAACCGTCGACCGGCTGAGCCATGAGCAGTGGAGCAAGATGGTCGCGATCAACCTGATGGGTCCGATCCACGTCATCGAGACGTTCGTCCCCCCGATGGTGGCCGCCCGGCGGGGTGGGCACCTGGTCAACGTGTCGTCGGCGGCCGGGCTGGTCGCGTTGCCCTGGCACGCCGCCTACAGCGCCAGCAAGTTCGGACTGCGCGGCGTTTCCGAGGTGCTGCGCTTCGACCTGGCCCGGCACCGCATCGGGGTGTCGCTCGTCGTGCCCGGCGCGGTGAAGACCCCGTTGGTCAACACGGTCGAGATCGCCGGGGTCGATCGCGAGGACCCCAACGTCCGCCGGTGGATCGACCGCTTCAGCGGTCACGCCGTATCGCCGGAGAAGGCGGCCGACAAGATCCTGGCCGGGGTCGCAAAGAACAGATACCTCATCTACACGTCGCAGGACATCCGGGCGCTCTACGCGTTCAAGCGGCTGGCGTGGTGGCCCTACAGCGTCGCGATGCGCCGGGTCAACGTCATCTTCACCCGCGCACTACGGCCCGCCCCGGTGCCCTCACGCCGGCATGACCAACTCGAGTCGCACCCCGAGTAGCCGGACCGGCCGGTCGAGTTCGAAGAGGTCCAGGACGCGCAGCGCGGCCGCGACGATGACGTCGGCGTCCGTGGTGGGCGCCGCCAGCTTGCGGATCTTGGTGCGGGTGTAAAACGTCGCGGTGCGCACAGTCACCGCCACCCCGGTGACCACCCGCCCGCCCGCCGCGACGTCGTCGAGCGGTTGCCGGGCCAATGCCGTTACCGCCGAATCCATTTCGGCGCGATCGGTGAGATCCCGCGGAAACGTCACGACGTGGCTGCGGGAGCGCGGAACCCACGGCTCGGCGCTGACGTCCGCGTCGCCGCCACCCTTGGCGAGCAGCAGCAGCCAAAGACCGGTGCGCGGGCCGAAGGTGGACGTCAGCAGCTCGGCATCGCCGTGCGCGAGTTCGCGTACCGTCGTTATCCCCAGGGCCGCAAGCTTTTTCGCGGTCTTGGGTCCCACGCCCCACAAGGCGTCGACGGGCCGGTCCGCCATCACATTCATCCAATTCGCGTCCGTGAGGACGAAGACGCCCGCCGGTTTTGCGAACCCGGTCGCGACCTTGGCCCGCTGCTTGTTGTCGCTGATGCCCACCGAGCACGACAAACCCGTCTCCGAGGAAATGACCGTCTGAATCTTTTCGGCGATTTCCATCGGTTGCTCGCCGGCGAAGCCGACGTAGGCCTCGTCCCAGCCCCACACCTCGACGGGGTGCCCGAGGTCGCGCAGCAGTCCCATCACCTCGTCGGAGGCCGCGTCGTAGGCGGCGGGATCCGACGGGAGGAACGTGGCGTCGGGGCAGCGGCGCGCCGCGGTGCGTAGCGGCATGCCTGCGTGCACACCGAACTCGCGGGCCTCGTACGAGGCGCAGGTGACGACCTTGCGCGGTTCGGTCGGATCGCCGCTGCCGCCGACGATCACCGGCAGCCCGGCCAGTTCGGGGTGACGCCGCAGCTCCACCGATGCCAGGAACTGGTCGAGGTCCACGTGCAGGACCCAGTTCGTCACCGCCCACACAGCTTGCGCGCCAGGCTTTCCCACGCGTCGCCCAACGTCTTGAGGGTGTGACCGCCCTCGTTGAGCTGGTGCTCCACATAGTCCGCATCGAGTAGAGCCAGCAGGGCGTCGGCCTGGACGTCGAGGTCGCCGGTCGTTCGCGCCGACTGCAACAGCACCCGCACGTGGGTGTGCTGCACCGCGACGGCCCCGACGTGGCGGAGCTCCGGATCGCGCTTGGTCTCCGACAGCAGCTCGTGGTGGGCGTGGACGAAGCGCATCCGCTCTCGGCCGAACGCCACCAGGCGATCCATCGGGGGCGCATCGGGACCCAGCGGCGGCGGGCCGAACAGAAATGCCTGCTGACTCGCCCGCTCGTCGTCGTCGAGCAGCACCATCATCAGGCCGGCCCGGTTGCCGAATCGCCGGAAGACGGTGCCCTTGCCGACCCCGGCCGCCGCGGCGACGTCGTCCATCGTGACGGCGTCCGCGCCGCGCTCGGCTACCAGGTTGCGCGCCGCCTCCAGCAAAAGCGCACGGTTGCGCGCCGCGTCGCCTCGTTCCTGCGGAAGCTGTGGGGGAGCGGACACCGGCAACTCGCGCAACCGCTGGCTCATACCTGCACTTTAACGCGTTCGGAATAAAGCGGACTAGGGTCCGGTTTGGTCGTGCAAGGATGTACACCAAGAACCGAAGGGAAACCGAACAGTGCCAGAGAACAAGTCCGACATCAAAGTCTTGGCGTTGGTGGGCAGCCTGCGTGCGGCGTCGATCAACCGTCAGATCGCCGAGCTGGCGGCTGCGGTCGCTCCCGACGGCGTCACCATCACGCTGTTCGAAGGCTTGGCGCAGGTGCCGTTCTACAACGAGGAGATCGACGCCGCGATGACGCCCGACGCCCCGGCGCTGGCTCCGGTGAACGCGCTGCGGGCCGCGGCCGCCGACGCGGACGCCGCTCTGGTGGTCACCCCCGAGTACAACGGCAGCATCCCGGCGGTGGTCAAGAACGCGATCGACTGGCTCTCGCGACCGTTCGGCGACGGCGCGCTGAAGGGCAAGCCGCTGGCGGTAATCGGCGGGTCGTTCGGCCAGTACGGCGGGGTGTGGGCGCACGACGAGACCCGTAAGTCGTTCGGGATTGCCGGCGCGTCGGTGGTCGAGTCGATCAAGCTGTCCGTGCCGTTCAAAACGTTGGAAGGCAGGGCTCCGGCGGAGCACGCCGAACTGTCGGCGAATGTGCGCGACGTCGTCGGCAAGCTCGCCGCCGAGGTCGGCTGATGGCTTGAATTTGGGGAAAGCCGACAAGCCGGCCGACGGCGACCAGCACCGTTTCGACAACCGAATAGCTAAAGCCGCCAGTTGCCGCTGGCGGCTTTGCTAGCGGGGGAGGCGCGCGCCGGTGGGACCGGCTCAAAACACGCGATGTCGGTGGCCGGTGATATACCAATCCGTATGGGCATCCGCGGCGCGATATGTGATCTGCGACACGCCGGGAGCGCGGCCGCCGCAAGCCTTGCGACCAGGGAATTTCAAAATTGTTATTCCGAACATCTTGTATCTCGACAACTTGTCGGCCACTAGGTGTAGTGTTTCGAGCACCGGCAGATCCCAGGATCCCCAAGCTGGCCGGGCATGGGGCACCTCCCGGAATGGGTACCGCCAGGCCGTTCGGCCTGACCTCCGCAAGACGGGAATCTGGGGCCTTGACGGGCCGCTGAACATAGCGCAGACGTAGTACCCCCAGCAGTTGCCAGTCCGTAATAAGTTCCCTTCCGCAAAGGAGCGGCTCCATGAGCGTCACCGTGTACACCAAGCCGGCATGCGTGCAGTGCAGCGCCACCTTCAAGGCTCTGGACAAACAGGGCATCGCCTACGACAAGGTCGACATCACCCTGGACTCGGAGTCTCGGGACTACGTGATGGCGCTGGGCTACCTGCAGGCCCCCGTGGTGGTGGCCGGCAACGACCACTGGTCCGGCTTCCGGCCCGATCGCATCAAGGCGCTTGCTGGAGCCGCGCTGAGCGCCTAGTGCAGTAGATGAGCAAGTAAGGAGGTTGCGGTGCCATGGACGCCACGCAGCGCAACCTGGTCTATTTTTCGTCGGTGTCGGAGAACACCCATCGCTTCGTGCAGAAGCTGGGTGTTCCCGCCACCCGAATCCCGCTGCATGGCCGGATCGAGGTCGACCAGCCGTACGTGCTGATACTGCCGACGTACGGCGGCGGCCGGGCCACACCGGACATCAACGACGGTGGCTACGTCCCCAAACAGGTCATCGCCTTTTTGAACAACGAGCACAACCGGTCGTTGATCCGCGGCGTCATTGCGGCGGGCAACAACAACTTCGGTGCGGAATTCGCCTACGCGGGCGAAGTCGTCTCGCGCAAGTGCGGCGTTCCGTACCTCTACCGCTTCGAACTGATGGGAACCCCGGACGACGTGGATGCCGTCCGGGCCGGTCTCGCTGACTTTTGGAAGGAACAGACGTGCCACCAACCGTCACTGCAGAGCCTGTAGCCGCCGGCACGCACGTGCCGCCCGAAGAGACGGACTACCACGCTCTGAACGCGATGCTGAACCTGTACGACAAGGACGGCAGGATTCAGTTCGACAAGGACGTGCTGGCGGCGCGGCAGTACTTCCTGGAGCACGTCAACCAGAACACGGTCTTCTTCCACAATCAGGACGAGAAGCTCGACTACCTGATTCGCGAGAACTATTACGAGCGTGAGGTTCTCGACCAGTATTCGCGCAACTTCGTCAAGGAGCTGCTGGACCGCGCCTATGCCAAGAAGTTCCGCTTCCCGACGTTTCTGGGCGCGTTCAAGTACTACACCTCCTACACGCTGAAGACGTTCGACGGCAAGCGCTACCTGGAGCGCTTCGAGGACCGCGTGGTCATGGTCGCGCTGACGCTGGCGGCCGGCGACACCGGGCTGGCCGAGAAGCTGGTCGACGAGATCATCGACGGCCGGTTCCAGCCGGCGACCCCGACGTTTTTGAACTCGGGCAAGAAGCAGCGCGGCGAACCGGTTTCGTGCTTCCTTTTGCGCATCGAGGACAACATGGAGTCGATCGGGCGGTCGATCAACTCCGCCCTGCAGCTGTCCAAGCGCGGTGGGGGAGTTGCGTTGCTGCTCTCCAACATTCGCGAGCACGGCGCGCCGATCAAGAACATCGAGAACCAGTCCTCGGGCGTCATCCCTATCATGAAGCTGCTCGAGGACTCCTTCTCCTACGCCAATCAGCTGGGGGCGCGTCAGGGCGCCGGCGCGGTGTACCTGCAGGCCCATCACCCCGACATCTACCGCTTCCTGGACACCAAGCGGGAGAACGCCGACGAGAAGATCCGGATCAAGACGCTGAGCCTGGGCGTGGTGATCCCCGACATCACCTTCGAGCTGGCCAAGAAGAACGAGGACATGTACCTGTTCTCGCCATACGACGTGGAGCGGGTCTACGGCGTGCCGTTCGCCGACATCTCGGTGACCGAGAAGTACTACGAGATGGTCGACGACGCGCGGATCCGCAAGACCAAGATCAAGGCGCGGGAGTTCTTCCAGACGCTGGCCGAGCTGCAGTTCGAGTCCGGCTACCCGTACATCATGTACGAGGACACGGTGAATCGGGCCAATCCCATCGAGGGCAAGATCACCCACTCCAACCTGTGCTCGGAGATCCTGCAGGTGTCCACGCCGTCGATCTTCAACGATGACTTGTCGTATGCCAAAGTGGGCAAAGACATTTCGTGCAACCTGGGATCGCTGAACATCGCGAAGACGATGGACTCGCCGGACTTCGCCCAGTCGATCGAAGTCGCGATCCGCGCGCTGACGGCGGTCAGCGACCAGACGCACATCACGTCGGTGCCCTCGATCGAGCAGGGCAACAACGACTCCCACGCGATCGGGCTCGGGCAGATGAACCTGCACGGCTACCTGGCCCGCGAGGGCATCTTCTACGGCTCCGAGGAAGGCGTGGACTTCACCAACATCTACTTCTATACGGTGCTGTATCACGCGCTGCGGGCCTCCAACCGGATCGCGATCGAACGCGGCACGCACTTCAAGGGTTTCGAGAAGTCGAAGTACGCGTCGGGGGAGTTCTTCGACAAGTACACCGAGCAGGTGTGGGAGCCGGCGACCGACAAGGTGCGCCAGCTGTTCGCCGATGCCGAGATCCGCATCCCCACCCAGGACGACTGGAAACGGCTGAAGGAGTCGGTCCAGGCGCACGGCATCTACAACCAGAACCTGCAGGCGGTGCCGCCGACCGGGTCGATCTCCTACATCAACCACTCGACGTCGTCGATCCACCCGATCGTGTCGAAGGTCGAAATCCGCAAGGAGGGCAAGATCGGGCGGGTCTACTACCCGGCGCCCTACATGACCAACGACAACCTGGAGTACTACCAGGACGCCTACGAGATCGGCTACGAGAAGATCATCGACACCTACGCCGCGGCCACCCAGCACGTGGACCAGGGGCTGTCGCTGACGCTGTTCTTCAAGGACACCGCCACGACTCGCGACGTGAACAAGGCGCAGATCTACGCCTGGCGCAAGGGAATCAAGACGCTCTACTACATCCGGCTGCGCCAGCTGGCGCTGGAAGGCACCGAGGTCGAGGGCTGCGTCTCCTGCATGCTGTAGCCAGTCTGCGCTGGTCAGCGGCTCCGACGCGGTATGGTGCATGACGTGGTGAGAATTCCGCGACCACCGCACCCGAGCGTGAATCCCGGGCGCAAGGTCGACGCGCGCAGTGAACGCTGGCGCGAGCACCGCAAGAAGGTGCGCGGCGAGATCGTCGACGCCGCCTTCCGCGCCATCGACCGCCTCGGACCCGAGCTGAGCGTGCGGGAAATCGCCGAGGAGGCCGGCACCGCCAAGCCGAAGATCTACCGGCACTTCCACGACAAGTCCGACCTGTTCGAGGCGATCGGGCAGCGCCTGCGCGACATGCTGTGGGCGGCGATCTTCCCGTCGATCGACCTGAAAACCGATTCGGCCCGCGACGTCATCCAGCGCAGTGTCGAGGAGTACGTCGACCTGGTCGACAAACACCCGAACGTGCTGCGCGTTTTCATCCAGGGCCGTTCCGCCGCGAGCCCCAAGATCCTCGACGAGGGCCGAGGGATCACCCTGGCCATGGCCGACATGTTCGACAACGAGCTCCGCGAGATGGAGCTCGACCACGCGGCGATCGAACTGGCCGGCCACGCGGCTTTCGGATCGGCGGCCTCGGCCACCGAGTGGTGGCTCGGTCCCGACGCCGACAGCCCGCGACGCATGCCGCGCGAGCAATTCGTCGCCCACCTGACCACCATCATGATGGGGGTCATCGTCGGCACCGCCGAGGCGCTGGGCATCACGATGGACCCCGACCAGCCGATCCACAGCGCCGTGCCCAGCAACCCGGCCGCCAGCTGAGCCGTCGCGACGTTGACATCGCCACGGCCGTCGATAACACTCGCCTTATCCGATACCCTGGGTACTGGGTATTGCGTTAGCTAAAGGAAGACCCGATCCGCCATGACCGATGTCGTAACCGAAGCCGATTCGCTGCCGCAGTCCGACCAGCCGCCCGTCCACACCCGCGTCGTCATCATCGGGACCGGGTTCTCGGGTCTGGGCATGGCCATCGCGTTGCAGCGGCAGAGCGTGGACTTCGTCATCCTGGAGAAGGCCGATGACATCGGCGGCACCTGGCGCGACAACAGCTACCCCGGCTGCGCGTGCGACATCCCCTCGCACCTGTACTCGTTCTCCTTCGAGCCCAAGCCGGACTGGAAAAACCCGTTCTCGTATCAGCCCGAGATCTGGGACTACCTCCAGGGAGTCACCGAGAAGTACGGCCTGCGCCGCTTCATCGAATTCAACTCCCTGGTCGATCGCGCCTATTGGGACGACGACGAGTACCGCTGGCACGTGTTCACCGCCGACGGGCGCGAATACGTCGCACAGTTCCTGGTCTCGGGGGCCGGCGCTTTGCACATTCCGTCGTTCCCCGACATCGAGGGTCGCGACGAATTCGCCGGTCCCGCTTACCATTCCGCGGAGTGGGATCACAGCGTCGACCTGACCGGCAAGCGGGTGGCGATCATCGGGACGGGCGCCAGCGCCATCCAGATCGTGCCCGAGATCGTCGGGCAGGTCGCCGAGCTTCAGCTCTACCAACGCACCCCGCCGTGGGTGGTGCCGCGTTCCAACCCCGAGATCCCGTCGGCGCTGCGCACGGCGATGGAAAACATCCCCGGGCTTCGTCCGCTGGTGCGCCTCGCGATCTACTGGGGGCAGGAGGCGCTCGCCTTCGGCATGACCAAGCGTCCTAATGCGCTGAAATTCATTGAGGCGTATTGCAAGTGGAACATTTGGCGATCGGTGAAAGACCGTGAGCTGCGCCGCAAGCTAACCCCTAAGTACCGCATCGGTTGCAAGCGAATCCTGAACTCCTCCACCTACTACGGCGCCGTCGCGGACCCGAAGACCAAATTGATCACCGACGGCATCACTCGCATCACGTGCGAGGGGATCGTCACCGCGGACGGCACCGAACGCCGGGCCGACGTGATCGTGTACGCCACCGGCTTCCACGTCACCGACTCCTACACCTACGTCCAGATCAAGGGGCAGCACGGCGAAGACTTGGTCGATCGCTGGAACCGCGAGGGCATCGGTGCGCATCGCGGAATCACCATCGCCGACGTGCCCAACCTGTTCTTCCTGCTGGGACCGAATACGGGCCTGGGCCACAACTCCGTGGTGTTCATGATCGAATCGCAGATCCGCTACGTCGCCGACGCGATCGCGAAATGCGACAAGATGGGCGCGCAGGCGCTGGCCCCGACCCGCGAAGCGCAGGACCGCTTCAACGACGAGCTGCAGCGCAAGCTCGCCGACTCGGTATGGAACACCGGCGGGTGCAGCAGCTGGTACCTCGACGAGCACGGCAAGAACACGGTGCTCTGGGGTGGCTACACATGGCAGTACTGGATGTCGACCCGTTCGGTCAAACCGGAGGAATACCAGTTCTTCGGCGTGGGCAAGGCAGGCAGAAGCCGAGTTCAGGCGTCCTAGTGGGGGAACCGCTGCCGGGCTTTACACTAGGAGGCTTATGAGCGCCTATCAGACCGTCGTGGTCGGCACCGATGGCTCGGACTCGTCGCTGCGTGCGGTCGAGCGCGCAGCCGCGATCGCTGCGGACAACGGCGCGAAATTGATCGTTGCGACCGCGCATCTCCCCGTCCCCGAGGAAAAGGGTCGCTACGCCATCCCGCCGGGGAGCGACCACGGTCAGGACTACCGGACGGTGGGCGAGGCCCCCTACTACGCGATCCTGCAGAACGCCAGGGAGCGCGCGCATCAAGCTGGGGCCCAGAACGTGGAGGAGAAGTCGATCGTCGGCGCCCCCATCAATGCGCTCGTGGACCTCGCCGAGGAGGTCGATGCCGACCTGCTGGTTGTCGGCAACGTCGGGCTCAGCAGCGTCGCCGGGCGGCTGCTGGGTTCAGTCCCATCGGAAGTCTCCCGCAGGTCCAAGACCGACGTGCTGATCGTCCACACCACCGGCTGAGGCAGCGTCAAGTATCGCGGTCTAGCAGTTCTGAGAAGGCTTTCGCGGCCGCATCCACCGCGGCGTCGTCGTTCGTGGCGACGAGATCCAGCAGCAGGCCGCGAGTCACGGCGAGCCCGAGCCGTGCCATCGCGCCGTCGTAGGGAACATCGGCGGAAGCCTCGACTTCGCGCAGCCAGTCGTCGACGGCGCCGGGAATCATGCGCGTGAACGGCTTTTCGCCTTGGGCCGCCCGCGAGTAGCACTCGAAGAAGAGCCGCTCCAGCTGACGCAATTCGGGCCGACGGAGGTCGGCCCACATCGCTGCGAAGCCTTGGGCCGGATTGATCGGCAAACCGGGGACGAGAGCCATCTGCCGTCGCTCGACCTCCTCGACGATCGCCACCAGCAGATCTTCTCGAGACCCGAAGTGGTGCAACAGCATTCGATGACTGGTGCCGACCGCGGCGGCCACGTCGCGCAGCGACCGGTCGCCGATGCCGTTCGCGGCGAAGTCCTCGATCAGCGCGTCGAGAAGCTGGCGGCGCCGTTGGGAGTCAGGAGTGCGGGCCATCGGCGCGGCTGAGCTGTTCAGACCGGGCCTTGAGACCTTGGGCCTCGAGTTGCAGGAAGCGCTTGGTCTTCTTGACCATCAGCCGCCCGACGAGCGCGCCCAGTGGACCCCGTTGGTCGAGTTGCTGGCGCACCAGTGTGCGGCCGCCGGGTTGGGCATCGACGTAGTGGCGCGCGGTCACCAATGAGCCGGGAGAGCGCTGCACCCACGTCCAGGACGTGCCGGGTTCGATCTCGGTGACCTGCCAGACCAGCTTCTGCATGCCGGGTTGCTTGATCGCGAACCGCCTGCCGACGGCGATGTTGGGTCCGTCCTGACCGACCAGCGACGTCACCGAGGCGGTCCACTCGGGCCAGCGCTCGACGTCGCTGAAGACCTCCCATACCAACTGCGCCGGTGCATCGATCTCGATGCTGTCCTCGTTGAGCATGTACCAAATGGTACATCCATGGGTCGGGCTTTGCCTAGGCCTGTCCGACGCGGGCGTCGAGGCGCTTGAGCGCCGCCTCGGCGCCGTTCCACCCGGGGATACCGGTGACGCCCGGGCCGGGGTGGGTGCATTGCCCGCAGAGGAAGAGGCCATCGAGCGGCGTGGCGAACTTGTCGGCTCCCTCGACGACGCGGCCGGTCCACAGCTGGTTGGGCTGCAGTAAGCCATGCGAGTAGTCGCCGGCGTGCGCGCTGAAGGTGCTGCCGAAGTAGCGGTTGGAGAACACGACCCGATTGGTGACGGAGTCGGCGAACCCGGGCGCGAAAGTGTCGAAGATTCTCACGCAGGTGTCGGCGTATTGCTCTTTCCAGCTTCGGTTTTCGTCGGCGTCGAGCCCGGTCGGGAAGTACGGCGTGAAAATCGTTGCGCTGTGCTTGCCTTCGGGCGCCAGCGACGAGTCGACCATGCTGGGGATGTACAGGTAGGTGGGCGGCGCGTCCGGAAGCTGGCCCTTGCGGTATTGCTCCCACGCGTCGCTGATGTATTCCGGTGACGGCGCGTAGGCGACGGTGGGGCACCATTGCCCGTTGTCGTGCATGAAAGGCTGCAGCCGCTCGATCCACTGGGGCGCCTGGTCGATCGTCAGGTGCGCCTGGATGTATCCGAGGTTGAAGTTGATTTCCTTGATCTTCCGGATGTAGTCGGGCGGAAAGTGTTGCGCGCCGGCCAGATTCACGAATGTGGTGTATGGGTCGAGCGAGGAGAGCACCACGTCGGCCGAAATCGTTGTGCCGTCGCGCAATTCGACTCCGGAGGCACGCCCGTCGGTCACCAGGATCTGCTTGACGTGCTGTTTGAGCTGTACCTCGGCGCCCAGCGACTCGGCGCGCCGGCACAGCGCCGTGCTAAGTGACCCGATGCCGCCGCGCGGCATGATGTATTCGACGTTGCCACCGCCGATCAGGTAGTGATACAGCGTCGACGCGTTCGAGCCCGGGGTCCACGGTCCGCCGTCGAACGCGTCGATGGACATCGCCGCAAGCGAGCCCTGGATGCAGCGGGCTTGGTCGGGCGCCAGGAAACGCCGGACCGTGTCCATCGTGCTGCCGTACCACATCTGGGCGAAGTCGTGGCGGTCTTCGGGCGTGGGCTGCGCGGCGATCACCTCGATGATGTCGAGTGGGGGACCGAACGCCGAGTCGACGAAATACGGTGCGAACCGGCCGATGTGGGCGAACAAGCCGCCCAGGGCCGCGGCCGTGTCGGCGCCGTGATCGTCGAGCAGGTGGCGGGCCATGCGTTCGAGGTCGTTGTACATCACGAACGGGGTGTCCCCGGGCTCGCCGAACGTGCACGTCGACGTCCACTGGTCCATCAGCTCGAAGCCCCACTTGGTGAGCTCCAGGCGCTCGGTCATCTCCTGGCGCCAGATCAGCACCGCCCACGCGCCGACGCTGTGCTTGTAGCCGTCGAAGAGCTCCCGCGTCGCGGCCATCCCGCCGAGGAAGTGAGCCCGTTCCAGCACAAGCACTTTCGCGCCGCCCTTAGCCAGCACGTTCGCCGCAACCAGGCCGTTGTGACCGGCCCCGATGACGATCGCGTCGTAGTCCGCCATGGTGACTCCTCGGAGTGTGAGCGCTCGACCTGAACGCACAATGTCACATATGACATATTTGCGTCAATGGTGACATTTCGTGGCATGCTGGCATCGTGGAATCGCGTAGGCAGCGCACGCGCCAGGCGCTACAACAGGCGGCGATGAAACGCTTCGTCGCCGACGGAGTGCACCAAACCAGCGTCGCCGACATCGCCGGCGATGTCGGGGTGACCGAGCGAACCTTCTATCGGCACTTCCCCTCCAAGCACGCGGTGATATTCGCCGACTACGACATCGGCTTCGAATGGTTCGCCCGCGCGCTGGCGCTGCGCCCGCACGGCGAGCCCATCACGGCGTCGGTGCGAAAAGCTGTGGACGCCTTCCCTTTTGACTTCGCGATGGTCCGCGAGGCCGCCACCATCCGGTCGCGCGACCTGGATCAAGACATCATCACCACGCACATTCGACGGATGCGCGATCAGGTCGCCGACGAGATCGCGCGCTTCATCCACGAACGATCGGCACCGACCGCCGATGGGGCCATGATCGCCGACATCGCGGCGCACAGCCTGGCGACCGCGGTGTTCGTCGCGCTGGAGGCGTGGATGGGCAAAGACGAGCACGACATCGACGACCTGGGCCGGCTGACCGACATGGCGCTGAGCGCGCTGGAGGATGGCCTCACCCACACGTTGCGCAAGGCGGGACTGGACTAACCCGCGACGCCGTAGCGCCGAACGTGTACTCAGCGCGAGATCTCGGCCGGTTTTTCGCAATGAGTACACGCTCGATGAAGCGACAGGCCGCGACACGCAAGCACAACGTCTTGTGTTGCGGCGGGTTGTCGCACCCCAGGGGTAGTGTTTGAAGCCTGAGTACCGCAGGCAAACCGTCTGGTGAAGTGGGGTTCTGGTGAGCGAAAAACTGAAGCTGATTGACCGCGTCTCGGCGATCAACTGGAACCGGCTGCAGGACGAAAAAGACGCCGAGGTCTGGGATCGGCTGACCGGCAATTTCTGGCTGCCCGAGAAGGTGCCGGTGTCCAACGACATCCCGTCCTGGGGCACGCTGACGGCTCACGAAAAGCAGATGACCATGCGGGTTTTCACCGGCCTGACGCTGCTGGACACCATCCAGGGCACGGTCGGGGCGGTGAGCCTGATCCCCGACGCGCTGACCCCGCACGAGGAAGCGGTGTACACCAACATCGCGTTCATGGAATCGGTGCACGCGCGCAGCTACAGCAACATCTTCTCGACGCTGTGCTCGACCGCCGAGATCGACGACGCGTTCCGCTGGTCGGAGGAGAACCCCAACCTGCAGCGCAAGGCCGAGATCGTCATGCAGTACTACAAGGGCGACGAGCCACTCAAGCGCAAGGTGGCCTCCACGCTGCTCGAGAGTTTCCTCTTCTACTCCGGGTTCTATCTCCCGATGTACTGGTCGAGCCGGGCCAAGCTGACCAACACTGCCGACATGATCCGGTTGATCATCCGCGACGAGGCCGTGCACGGCTACTACATCGGCTACAAGTTCCAGCGTGGCCTGGCACTCGTCGACGAAGTCAAGCGCGGTGAGCTCAAGGACTACACCTACGAACTGCTCTTCGAGCTGTACGACAACGAGGTGGAATACACCCAGGACCTCTACGACGAGGTCGGGCTGACCGAGGACGTGAAGAAGTTCCTGCGCTACAACGCCAACAAGGCGCTGATGAACCTCGGCTACGAGGCGCTGTTCCCCCGCGACGAGACCGACGTGAACCCGGCGATCCTGTCCGCGCTGTCACCCAACGCTGACGAGAACCACGACTTCTTCTCCGGCTCCGGCTCGTCCTACGTGATCGGCAAGGCCGTCGTCACCGAGGACGAGGACTGGGACTTCTGAAACCCGCGAGGTGCTAATTCCAGTGGGCTACCACATACTGCGCACGCTGGAGTAAACCCCAAGTCGGAACCTCCTGCGCGTCGTCTGACAGGTCTTGCGCTGATTGTTCCGCGCCCTCGGCGATTGCGTCTGCATCAGCGTCGGAGCACCACGGTGGGCCGTGCATACATGCTCCTATCTTGTGGAGATTGGACTTGAAGGCTGCAATATTGGCGGGTTTCAGCTTTAGGGGATTTCCACGGATGAAACACTTAACTCTGATTTTGTTGGACGGCGCGGTAATTGTGTCGTTGTACTTAATCAGTAAAGGCGTGTTGTCCACTACGGGAGCGTCGGCAGGCGGATGTAGCGATTGTTCTGCGAGTATGAAATTCGAACTCACGCCAACGTTATATTGTCCTAGCGCGTCGAGGCAGTCGTCCGAACGTTTGACAAAATCCGATACTTGACTTGATGCGACGCCTAAGAAGAAGGCGACTAGGGTGCTAATTAATACCCCTAGGGCGCCAAGTATTCTTACTAGTGGGCGTTTCTTCGGTTCCTGCAGCTGAACCGTTACTGTGATTCCGCTGGATCGATCAGCGACTTCGTTGCTGGTCTCGGCCGCTGTTGATGCTTGACGTTCGCTGCTCCGGGGTTCGGACGTCGTTAGCTCTTGCGCCTGCTCGGCGTTGGCTGGGTCGGGCGTTATTCGTGCTTTGTCTGGCTGCTGGGGTTGTCCCTCACGGTTCATGCAGGGGATGCTAGGCCAACCGTGTCAGCGGTTGGTTGAATTTTGTTCATTCCGAACTGCTCGGAATTTAAACGGTTTGATTCGACGCTTTGCTATTGCTTTGGTCGCGGACGCGCTGATGCGGATGGCTTCTCTGGGCCCGTTTTCAATACCGAGCTAATTGGACGCCGCACCTGTGCCGTCGGCACTATCGAGGTGTTGCGCCTGGGTGGGCGAGTAAAACCTCGGCGCGATCGTCGCCATCACCGGTACGCGCAGCGTCACCCCGTCGCGGATCGGCATGCGGACGTTGACGTACACGACCTGCATGTCCAGGCCCATCTGGACGCGCATCTCCCGCAGGCTCTCGGTTTGCACGCCCAGGCCCATGTCCCGTAGGCGCGCCGCCAAGCCGCGCTGCAAGGCCCGGACCGGTTTCAGATCACCCGGGTTGTTGAGATGCACGTAAGCGATTGGCTTGGGAAGCTTCGGGCTGGGTCGGGTCATGGCTCGACTGTACTCCGCGCGGCGAACGAGAATGCACGAAAATCGTTTTGACCAGCGGCTAGCAGGATTCTGCTGGCCGACGGTACGGGCGGTGAACGGGGCATGAAATGTCGGGGCGGGGCGATGCCCCGGTGGCGCGGGTGACCGCCAACCCGTGACACTTAGGGGCGTGGCGATAACCCCATCTTCTACGGCCGCTTTTTTCCGTTCAGTGATCCGGTGGCTGCAATGCGGCTACCCCGACGGCGTTCCCGGACCCGACCGAGTTCCGCTGCTGGAGCTGCTGCGCAGCACGCCGTTGTCCGAGGAGCAGATCACCGAAGTCGTCGACGCGATCGACGAGGAGGTCGAGCCGGGCGACGCGATCGACCGCGATGTGATCGCCGATTTCATCTCCGGCCTGACCCATCACGACGCCGGTCCGGAGAACGTCGCGCGGGTGGCCGCGAAGCTGGCCGCCGCCGGCTGGCCGCTGGTCGGCATCTCCATAGGACCGGCCGAGCAGAGCAGTGCGAACGGCGAACCGGAGCAGGCCCCGGAGCAGGTCTCCTGAGCTCCTACAGCTTCGAGATGTCGATGACGAAGCGGTAGCGCACGTCGCTGGCCAGCACGCGCTCGTATGCCTCGTTGACGTAATCCGGCTCGATGAGCTCGATTTCGGGCGTCACGTCGTGCTCGGCGCAGAAATCCAGCATCTCCTGGGTCTCGGCGATCCCGCCGATGTTCGACCCGGACAGGCTGCGCCGCGCCAGCGCTAGCGGGAACGCGCCGACCTCCATCGGATGCTCCGGGATGCCGAGCTCGACCAGCGTCCCGTCGACATCGAGCAGGCCGAGGTAGTCGTTGAGCTTCAGGTTCGCCGACACCGTGTTGAGGATCAGGTCGAAGTTGCTGCGCAGCTTCTTGAAGGTGTCGGGGTCGGCCGTCGCGTAGTAGTGGCTCGCGCCCAGGCGCAGCCCATCCTCCATCTTCTTCAGCGACTGCGACAGCACCGTCACCTCGGCGCCCATCGCGGCGCCCAGCTTGACGCCCATGTGCCCCAGGCCGCCCAGGCCGATGATCGCCAGGCGGGTGTTCGCCCCGGCGTTCCAGTGCCGCAGCGGCGAGAACAGCGTGATGCCGGCGCACAGCAGCGGCGCCGCCTTGTCCAGCGGCAGCGAGTCGGGGATGCGCACGACGAAGTTCTCGTTGACGACGATCGCCTGGCTGTAGCCGCCCTGTGTGGACGTTCCGTCCTTGTCGATCGAGTTGTAGGTGAAGGTCGCGCCCGGTTTGCAGTACTGCTCGAGCCCGGCCTTGCAGCTACTGCACTCGCCGCAGGAGTTGACCATGCAGCCGACGCCGACATGGTCGCCCACCTTGTACTTGGTGACCTCCGAACCGACCTCGGACACCACGCCGGCGATCTCGTGGCCGGGGACCACCGGGTAATTCGGTTGGCCCCATTCGGCTTTGACGGTGTGGATGTCGGAGTGGCAGATCCCGGCGAACTTGATGTCGATCGCGACGTCGTGCGGACCGGGGTCGCGGCGGGTGATGGTGGTCTTGGTCAGCGGCGCGGTGGCCGACGTCGCGGCATACGCCGAAACAGTGCTCATGGCAGATCCTTCGAGTTCGTTCGTCCTAGAAAAGCTTAGCTAAGGTAAAGTTTTTAGGCCAATCGGTCGCGGCTCATTAGTTGATCGGGGCGTTGACCAGGCGGAGGTCGTCCACGATGCCGCGGGCCGCGAGCACGCCCTCCCCGGTCTGCCATATCTCGTCGTTGACGACGTAAACCCGGTTGTCGTGATAGGCGGACAGCTTGCGCCACGAGTCGCTGTCCAGGACGGTGGCGGCGCGGTCCGCGGCGGCGGGGGTGGCACACGACACATAGATCACGTCGGCGTCGGCGGCGGAGAGATTCGGCACCTTCGCGAGGTCGGCGTCGGTGGCGGCGATCTCGATGTAGGGCTTGTCGGTGAACCGCTGGGCGGCCGGCCGGTCCACGCCGACCGCGGTGAGCACGCTGCCCGGAAAGTTGTTGGACCCGTAGATCCGGATGCTGGTGGTGGTCAGCTGCACGACCGATGCCTGGAAGTGGGCCGCGTCGTGGCTGGCGCCGATCTGCGTGGCCCGCTGGGCGAAGCCGCCGATCAATACGTCCACCGCGCCGCCACGGGCCGTGGCCGCGCCGACCCCGCGCAGGTTGTCCTGCCAGGCGGCGCCCGGGGCGGCGGTGAACACCGTCGGGGCGATCGTCGCAAGCTGCGGGTACAACTTCGGCGTCAACCCCTGCGAGCCAAGGATCAGATCCGGGTGGGCCGCGGCGATCGCTTTCAGGTCAGGGTTGCTGCGCGTTCCGACGCCGGGCAGGCCGTGGACCGCCTTGCCCAGGTAGGACGGCTGGCTCGGGGAGCCGTCCGGCAGTGCCGCGGCCACGACGCGGGATTGCAGGCCCAGCGCGCACAGGGCGTCGAGCTGATCACCGGAGAGCACCACGATGCGCTGCGCCTCGGCGGGAACGGTAGCGACGTCGGGAGTCACGCCGGCGGCATTGTGGGCCTGCCGCGTCGGTGGCCCCGGGTCGGCCGCGGCCACGTCCCGCGCGCACGACTCGTCGGGCTGGCGGTCGTTTCCGAGCACCCCGGCCCCGGCGATCTGGGTGGTGGGCGTGACCAGCGATCGGGCCGACGGTTTGGAGCCGGAACCGGACCCGCAACCGCCGCACGCCACGACCAATGCCGCGGCCACGGCCACGATCGATTGCCTCCTGAGCACGCGTCCGACGCTAACATTCGGCGACTTCGGAGCCGATTACGACAGTTTGTAGGACCAGGCCCGCCACCGGCCTGATCGAAGGCTAAGATTCGAACCATTGGTTCTGGGCCCCGGTCCGAGAATGTTTGGAGGAGCTGTTGACAGCTGAAGCGCCCCCCTTGGGAGAACTCGAGGCCGTCCGCCCGTATCCGGCCAGAACCGGTCCCAAAGGGAACCTCATCTACAAACTGATCACGACCACCGATCACAAGCTGATCGGCATCATGTACTGCGTCGCCTGCTTCATCTTCTTCTTCATCGGCGGGCTGCTGGCGCTGTTGATGCGCACCGAGTTGGCGGCGCCGGGTCTGCAGTTCCTGTCGAACGAGCAGTTCAATCAGCTGTTCACCATGCACGGCACGATCATGCTGCTGTTCTATGCGACACCGATCGTGTTCGGTTTCGCCAACCTGGTGCTGCCGCTGCAAATCGGCGCGCCCGACGTCGCGTTCCCGCGGCTCAACGCCTTCTCCTTCTGGTTGTTCTTGTTCGGCGCCACCATGGGTATGGCCGGTTTCGTCGTACCGGGCGGGGCCGCGGACTTCGGCTGGACGGCCTACACCCCGCTGTCCGACGCCATCCACTCACCCGGCGCAGGCGGAGACCTGTGGATCATGGGTCTGATCGTCGCGGGTCTGGGCACCATCCTGGGCGCGGTCAACATGATCACCACGGTCGTCTGCATGCGAGCACCCGGGATGACGATGTTCCGGATGCCGATCTTCACCTGGAACATCCTGGTGACGTCCATCCTGGTGCTGATCGCGTTCCCGTTGCTGACCGCGGCGCTGTTCGGCCTGGCCGCCGACCGCCACCTGGGCGCCCACGTCTACGACGCGGCCAACGGCGGAGTTCTGTTGTGGCAGCACCTGTTCTGGTTCTTCGGCCATCCCGAGGTGTACATCATCGCGCTGCCGTTCTTCGGGATCATCACCGAGGTGATCCCGGTGTTCTCCCGCAAGCCGGTCTTCGGTTACACCACGCTGGTCTACGCGACCCTGTCGATCGCCGCGCTGTCGGTGGCGGTGTGGGCGCACCACATGTTCGCCACGGGAGCCGTTCTGCTGCCGTTCTTTTCGTTCATGACGTATCTGATCGCGGTGCCGACCGGGATCAAGTTCTTCAACTGGACCTTCACAATGTGGAAGGGCCAGTTGACCTTTGAGACGCCGATGCTGTTTTCGGTGGGCTTCCTGGTGACCTTCCTGCTGGGTGGTCTGACCGGTATCCTGCTGGCCAGCCCGCCGCTGGACTTCCACGTGACGGACACGTATTTCGTTGTGGCGCACTTCCACTACGTGCTGTTCGGCACCATCGTGTTCTCCACCTTCGCCGGGATTTACTTCTGGTTCCCGAAGATGACCGGCCGGCTGCTCGACGAGCGGCTGGGCAAGCTGCACTTCTGGTTGACCTTCATCGGCTTTCACACCACGTTCCTGGTGCAGCACTGGCTGGGCGATCAGGGCATGCCGCGCCGCTACGCGGACTACCTGCCCACCGACGGCTTCCAGCCCCTGAACATCGTCTCGACGATCGGTGCGTTCATCCTGGGCGCGTCGATGTTCCCGTTCGTCTGGAACGTCTTCAAGAGCTGGCGCTACGGCGAGGTCGTCACGGTCGACGACCCGTGGGGCTACGGCAACTCGCTGGAGTGGGCGACCAGTTGCCCGCCGCCGCGGCACAACTTCACCGAGCTGCCCCGAATCCGTTCGGAGCGACCGGCATTCGAGTTGCACTATCCGCACATGGTCGAGCGGCTGCGCGCCGAGGCGCACGTGGGCCGAGCCCATGGGCCGGCGAGCGGCGACGTCACCAGAGCCGACGACGTCAGCGTTCGCAGCTGACGGGCGGCGGCGGCCCTAAGCGAGGCTAAGTCAGGGGTGAACACTCCATACAGGGTGTCGGTGCTGATCACCGTCACCGGCGCGGATCATCCGGGTGTGACGTCGGCGCTCTTCGACGCGCTGTCGCGGCACGGAGTGGAGCTGCTCAACGTCGAGCAGGTGGTGATCCGGGGGCGGCTGACGCTGGGGGTGCTGGTGTCCTGCTCGCCGGAGCTCGCCGAAAGCCCCGCGTTGCGCGCCGACGTCGAGACCGCGATCCACGGGGTCGGGCTCGATGTCAGTATCGAGCGCAGCGACGACGTGCCGATCATCCGGCAACCGTCGACCCACACCATCTTCGTGCTGGGCCGGCCGATTACCGCCGGCGCGTTCGGCGCCGTGGCCCGCGAGGCCGCGGCGCTGGGCGTCAACTTCGACGTCATTCGCGGGATTTCCGACTATCCGGTGACCGGGCTGGAGCTGCGGGTCTCGGTGCCGCCGGGGGCCGACGGCCTGCTGCGGACCGCCCTGAACCGGGTGTCCTCCGAGGAGCACGTCGACATCGCGGTCGAGGACTACGGCCTGGCCCTGCGCACCAAACGGCTCATCGTGTTCGACGTCGACTCGACGCTGGTGCAGGGCGAGGTCATCGAGATGCTGGCCGCCCGCGCCGGCGCCGAGGGAACCGTCGCCGCGATCACCGAGGCCGCGATGCGCGGCGAGCTGGACTTCGCGCAGTCGCTGCAGCAGCGGGTGGCCACCCTGGCGGGCCTGCCCGCGACCGTGATCGACGAGGTCGCCGCCCAGCTGGAACTGATGCCCGGGGCCCGTACCACGCTGCGGACGTTGCGGCGCTTGGGTTTTCACTGCGGCGTGGTCTCCGGGGGATTCCGGCGGATCATCGAACCGCTGGCGCATGAGCTGATGCTGGACTTCGTCGCCGCCAACGAGCTCGAGATCGTCGACGGCACACTGACCGGCCGGGTCGTCGGCCCGATCATCGACCGGCCCGGAAAGGCCAAGGCGCTTCGCGACTTCGCGCAGCAGGCCGGGGTGCCGATGGCGCAGACCGTCGCCGTCGGCGACGGTGCCAACGACATCGACATGCTGGCCGCGGCGGGCCTGGGCGTGGCGTTCAACGCCAAGCCGGCGTTGCGTGAGGTCGCCGACGCGTCGTTGAGCCACCCGTACCTGGACACCGTGCTGTTCCTGCTCGGCGTGACCCGCGGCGAGATCGAGGCCGCCGACGCCGGCGATCTTGGAGTGCGACGTGTGGAGATCCCTTCGGATTAGCGTCGGCCGCGGGCAACGACCCGGCGGCCCTGGCGGCGCCCCGGTACGGCACGATGATCGGGTGCCCGAAACCGGCGACACCGCATCCGATCCCGATCTGCTGATCGACTTGCGGGGTGTGTCGTTGCGCCGCGGCGGGCGCACCTTGGTCGGGCCGGTGGACTGGGCGGTCGAACTCGACGAACGCTGGGTGATCGTCGGCCCCAACGGCGCCGGCAAGACGTCGCTGCTGCGGATCGCGGCGGCGGCCGAGCACCCGTCGTCGGGCACCGCCCACGTGCTCGGCGAGCGGCTGGGCCGCGTCGACGTCACGGAGTTGCGCGCCCGCATCGGCCTGTCGTCCTCGGTGCTGGCGCAGCGAGTGCCCGACGACGAAGTCGTGCGCGATCTCGTCGTCTCGGCCGGCTACGCGGTGCTGGGCCGATGGCGGGAGCGCTACGAAGACATCGACTACCGGCGCGCGATCGACATGCTGGAGAGCCTGGGCGCCGAGCACCTCGCGGAGCGCAGCTACGGCACGCTGTCGGAAGGCGAACGCAAACGGGTGCAGATCGCCCGCGCCCTCATGACCGACCCGGAGCTGCTGCTGCTCGACGAGCCCGCCGCCGGCCTGGACCTGGGCGGCCGCGAGGAGTTGGTGGCCAGGCTGGCCGATCTGGCCGCCGACCCCGACGCGCCCGCGCTGGTGCTGGTCACCCACCACGTCGAGGAAGTTCCCCCCGGCTTCAGCCACTGCATGCTGCTGTCGGAGGGGCGGGTGGTCGCGGCGGGTCTGCTGTCCGACGTACTGACCGCCGACAACCTCTCGGCGGCGTTCGGCCAGTCGATCGCCCTCGAGATGGTCGACGGGCGCTATTTCGCGCGGCGCGTCCGCAGCCGCGCGGCCCACCGGAGGCTGCTATGAGCGCATCGCACGACGAACCCCCACTGGTTCCGCGGCCGGCCGCGACCGTGATGCTGATCCGCGACGACGGGCCCGGCCTGAGCGTGTTCCTGATGCGGCGGCACTCGAGGATGGAATTCGCGGCGGGAACGATGGTGTTCCCAGGCGGCGGCGTCGACGACCGCGACCGCAACGCCGAGATCGCGTGGGCGGGGCCGCCGCCGCAGTGGTGGGCGCAGCGCTTCGGCATCGAACCCGAGCTGGCCGAGGCGCTGGTCTGCGCCGCGGCCCGCGAGACCTTCGAGGAATCGGGGGTGCTTTTCGCCGGGCCGGCGGGCCAGGCCGGTTCGGCACCGGACAGTCTCGTCGGCGACGCCTCGGTGTACGGCGACGCCCGCCGCGCGCTGGCCGCCGGCACGCTGTCCTTCGCCGATTTCCTGCGCCGGGAAAACCTGGAACTGCGCGCCGACCTGCTGCGGCCATGGGCCAACTGGGTCACGCCGGAAGCCGAACGGACTCGCCGATACGACACCTATTTCTTTGTGGCCGCGCTGCCCCGGGGTCAGCGTGCCGACGGTGAGAACACCGAATCCGACCGCGCCGGCTGGACGACACCGCAGGCCGCCATCGACGATTTCGCCGCAGGCCGTTGCTTCTTGCTGCCGCCGACGTGGACGCAGCTGGACTCGCTCGCCGGCCGCACGGTGGCCGACGTGTTGGCGGTCGAACGGCAGATCGTGCCGGTGCAGCCGCATCTCGAAATCCAGGGCGACAACTGGATTTTCGAGTTCTTCGATTCCGACCGCTACCACCAGGCGCGCGAGGCCGGGGGAATGGGGTGGCGGCATTGAGCGAGTTCGTCAGCGTCGTGGTCAGTGACGGCTCGCGGGATGCCGGCCTGGCCATGTTGCTGCTGTCGCGGCCGCCCACGAACGCGATGACCCGGCAGGTCTACCGCGAGATCGCGGCCGCGGCTGACGAGCTGGGGCGCCGCGACGACATCGCCGCCGTCATCCTGTTCGGTGGCCACGAAATCTTCTCCGCCGGCGACGACATGCCCGAGCTACGGACGCTGAGCCCGGGCGAGGCCGACACCGCGGCCCGGGTGCGCCGCGAGGCCGTCGACGCCGTTGCGGCGATTCCCAAGCCGACCGTGGCCGCGATCACCGGATACGCGCTGGGCGCCGGCCTCACCCTGGCCCTGGCCGCCGACTGGCGGGTCAGCGGCGACAACGTCAAGTTCGGGGCGACGGAGATCCTGGCGGGCCGGGTCCCCGGCGGCGGCGCAATGGCCCGCCTGGCCCGCGTGGCAGGGGCGAGCCGGGCCAAGGACCTGGTGTTCAGCGGGCGCTTCTTCGACGCCGAGGAGGCCCTGGCGCTGGGACTGATCGACGAGATGGTGGCCCCCGACGACGTCTACGATGCCGCCGCGGGGTGGGCGCGCCGCTTCCTCGACGGGCCGTCGCGCGCGCTCGCCGCCGCCAAGGCCGGCATCAACGCCGTCTTCGACCCGCATCCGGGCGCCGGTTAGGCTGCCCTGCATGACGAGGAGTTCGACTGACGCCGTCCCCAACCCGCGTGCCACCGCCGAGCAGGTCGAAGCCGCCCGCCACGACAGCAAGCTCGCCCAGGTGCTTTACCACGACTGGGAAGCCGAGACGTACGACGAGAAATGGTCGATCTCCTACGACCAGCGCTGCATCGATTACGCCCGGGACTGCTTCGACGCCATCGCCCCCGAGCAGGTCCTGCGCGAACTGCCTTACGACCGGGCCCTCGAATTAGGTTGCGGGACAGGGTTTTTCCTGCTCAACCTGATCCAGGCCGGCGTTGCCCGCCGCGGTTCTGTCACCGATCTCTCGCCCGGCATGGTCAAGGTCGCCACCCGCAACGGCCAATCGCTGGGCCTGGACATCGACGGCCGGGTGGCCGACGCCGAGGGCATCCCGTACGACGACGACACCTTCGATCTGGTCGTCGGGCACGCCGTCCTGCACCACATTCCGGACGTCGAGCTGTCGCTGCGTGAGGTGGTCCGGGTGCTGCGCCCCGGCGGCCGGTTCGTGTTCGCCGGCGAGCCGAGCAATGCCGGCGAGGTCTATGCGCGCGCGCTCTCGACGCTGACCTGGCGGATCGTCACCAACGCCACCAAGTTGCCAGGGCTGACCGGGTGGCGGCGCCCGCAGGCCGAGCTGGACGAGTCCTCGCGCGCCGCGGCGCTCGAGGCGCTCGTCGACCTGCACACCTTCGCGCCGGAAGACCTGGAGCGGATGGCCACCAGCGCCGGCGCCGTCGACGTCGCGACCGCCACTGTCGAGTTCACCGCCGCGATGCTGGGCTGGCCGCTGCGGACCTTCGAGTGCGCGGTGCCGCCGGGACGGCTGGGCTGGGGCTGGGCGAAATTCGCGTTCACCAGCTGGAAGACGCTCAGCTGGGTGGACGCCAACGTGATGCGGCATGTGGTGCCGAAGGGCTGGTTCTACAACGTGATGATCACCGGGGTCAAACCGTCCTGAATGTCGGCGGGCTGCGCTTCGGCACCGACGACGTCGAATATCTGCGGTCGGAAGCGGGCACCGCGGCGCTTGCCGCCGTCGCCGACCTCCCGCTGACGGACCGCACCCGCATCGCCGACGTCGCCTCCGTGCGTGCCCGCTTCGGTGACCGGGCGCCGGTGCTGGTGGAGACGACGCTGCTGCGCCGCCGCGCCGCGGACAAGCTCGGCCGGCTCGGTGAGGTGTCCGACTGGCTCTTCACCGACGAGGCCCTGCAGCAGGCGACCGCGGCGCCGGTGGCCCTGCACCGGGCCGGACGGCTCGCGAAGGCCGGAGCCGCATTGGTTCACGACGCGACCTGTTCGATCGGCACCGAGGTGGCCGCGCTGCGCGCGTCGGGGAGCGAGGCGGTAGGCAGCGACATCGACCCGGTGCGCCTGGCGATGGCTCGCCACAACCTGGGTCCCGGCGCCGCCCTGTGCCGCGCCGATGCGCTGCGTCCGATCACCCGCGACGCCGTGGTGCTCGTCGATCCGGCGCGCCGGGTGGGCGGGCGGCGGCGTTGGCGCCCGGCCGACTATCAACCGGGCCTGGGGCAGTTGCTCGACACGTATCGCGGCCGCGACCTCATCGTAAAGTGCAGTCCCGGAATAGATTTCGAGTACCTGCGGCGCGCCGGTTTCGACGGCGAAATCGAGGTGACGTCGTATGGCGGTTCGGTCCGGGAGGCGTGCCTGTGGTCGACCGGGCTTACCGAACCGGGTGTGCGTCGTCGAGCGAGCGTCCTGGATGCCGGCGAGCAGATCACCGACGCCGAGCCCGCCGATTGCCCGACGCGGCCCGCCGGCCGATGGATCGTCGACCCCGACGGCGCGGTCGTGCGGGCCGGCCTGGTGCGCCACTACGGCGCGCGGCACGGGCTGTGGCAACTCGATCCCGATATCGCCTACCTGTCCGGTTCCGAGTTGCCGCCGGCGGTCCGCGGGTTCGAGGTGCTCGAGCAGCTGGCGTTCGACGAGCGTCGGCTCCGGCAGGCGCTGTCCGCCCGGGACTGCGGGGCGCTGGAGATCCTGGTCCGGGGCGTGCGCGTCGACCCCGACGGACTGCGGCGGCGGCTGCGGCTGCGCGGCGGGGAATCCCTGTCGATGATCGTCACCCGGGTCGGCTCCGGATCCGCGAGTCACGCGACGGCCTTCGTCTGCCGCCCCTCTCGATAGTGCCCAGGTAGGCTGGCTGCCATCGATCTTCCAGGCGCCCCGCCTGCGTAATTTTGCGAGGGACGAATTCGAACGATGCGTTACGTGATAGTGAGCACTGTGCTGGCTGCCGCGGCCCTGCTGGGCTGGCCGGCGGCCGCCGCGCCGGCGACGTGTGCCGGGATGGGCGGCACCGTCGACGACACCCAGATGTGCCACGTGCGCACCACCGGGTCCACCTACGCCATCACCCTGACGTTCCCTGCCGACTACCCCGACGAACAGGCGCTGACCGACTACATCACCCAAAACCGCGACGGCTTCCTCAACGTCGCCCAGACGTCCGGCGGGCGCGACCAGCCCTACCAGATGGAGACCAGCGCCGACCAACGCAGCTCGGGTCAGCCGCCCCGCACCCGCAGCGTGGTGCTCAAGTTCTTCCAGGACCTCGGCGGATCGCATCCGTCCATTTGGTACAAGGCGTTCAACTACAACCTGGGGACCAAGCAGCCCATCACTTTCGACAACCTGTTCGCGCCCGGCACGACGCCGCTGGACAGCATCTTCCCGCTGGTGCAGCGCGATCTGGAGAATCAGAGCGCGTTCGGTGCCGCCATCCTGCCCTCGACGGGTCACGACCCGTCGCACTACCAGAACTTCGCCATCACCGACGACCAGCTGATCTTTTACTTCGCCCCCGGCGAGATGCTGCCGGCGGTCGCCGGTCCCGCCCAGGCCCAGGTGCCGCGCAACGCGATCCCGCCCCTGGCCGTCTAGAGCCGCCTGGTCAGTGCAGCGGGCCGGCCAGCCATTCCATGGCCGCGGCACCGATGCCCAGCGCCACCTGGGCCACGCAGCCGATGAGCGGGACGAAGAACGCCCGCCGCCGGCGCACCAGGAGATATACGGCGATCACGAAGTCGGCGGCCAAGACGGCGGCGCCGCCCCAGATTCCCAACGTCGTGGCGCGATCGATCCACGCCGGGTCGCCGCATTTCACGGAGCCGCACGGGTCGGTGACCATGACGAACAGGCCGAGCAGCACGATGGTCACCCCGAACAGAGCCGCGTGAAGGATCAGCAGGACAACGGTCGCGGCGACGTCCGCGGGCCGGCCGCGTCGATCGGCGCTCATGCCGGCCCGAATCCGTAGACCTGGCCGTCGCTGGTGCACGCCACCACCCGGCGATCAACGCCGACCGACACCCCGACGGGATATCCCGTGGCCGCCGGCAGCGGATAGCTGTTGAGGGTGTGGCCGTTGCCCGGATCGAAGGCCAGCAGCGACATGCCGGGCGCGCCCTGCCCGGGCGGGGTGCCGACCACCGTGTAGCCAACGCCGCCGCCGGCCAGGCTCGACGACGACAGCGGGCCGACGTCGTCGCGCCGCCAAGCCTGATCGGCATGATCGCCGGCATCCTTGAACGCCGCGAGCCGGGTGTCGGGTCCGCCGCCGGCCACGATCAGCCCCTGCGGGGTCACCGACGGCGGCGTCTGCGCCAGGAAACCAAGCGGCACTGACCATTTCACCTTCCCGTCGGCGGCGTGCAGCGCCCACAGCCGTTGGTCGCGGCCGTTGACGTAGACGGTGGACCCGTCGGCCGAGAGCGCCGGACTGGCGATCACACCCGCGCCGACCGCGTCGCTGCTCCACTCGCGGGTGAGTAGCGGCGTCTGGCCCGGATGGTATTTCAGCCCAACCAGTCCCGCGGCGGGGGCACCCGGCTGCCAGACGCCGATCACCACCATCTGGCCGGCCGGCGAGAAGGCCGGGGCCGCCGCCACCGGACAACCTTGGCGCGCCGGCGCACAATCGGCCAGCCCGCGCGTCGCATCGGTCGGGTCGACGCCGTCGACCAGATCCAGCGCACTGCCCACCACCATGCCGCGGTGGGCGTCGAACGTCAGGACCTGACCCAGATGTGTGATGACCAACAATTGACCATCGCCCAAAAACCTTGGTGTGGTGGGCATTCCGATCACCGGCTGGCGCCACCGAGTCCACTGCGTCACGGGAAAGGAGAGGAAGGCCCCGGGCTGCCCGACGTAGAGATTGTCGAAGCCGTCGAACAGCGGGCCGGCGAAGCCGCCACCCTGGACCACGCGGACGCACCAGCGTTGCCGGCCGTTGTCGTCGTTCTCCCACTCCATGAGCGAACATCCGCCCGGGGTCTGCGCGTTGAGGGCGAGATAACCGCGTGCGCTCAGCGCGGGCCCGGCAGCCAGGCTACCCTTTACCGACCGCGTCCACTGCAGCGAGAGTTTGGTGGCGCCGCTGGTCGGGGTGTAGCTGCTGTTGGCCGCGTCGGCGTATTGCGCGGGCCAGCCTTGCGATGCCGAGGCTTGCACCCACGAGTCGGTGTTGCCGCACCCGCCCAGTCCCACGGTCAGCGCAGCGGTCGCCGCCACGAATGACCAACGCCGAAGACCGAGTTGTCGGGCACGCACCTCGATTTCCCAAATCCTTCCGCGGCGTTGGTTCGTTTCCAGAGCAGCGATCGAGTACAGGTGAGGGTAACCCGTGGCGGCTCGGATAAGCTCTCCGGCCATGACGACCATGTGGGGTGCTCCGCTCCATCGCCGTTGGCGTGGATCGATGTTGCGCGACCCACGCCAGGCCAAGTTCCTCACGTTGGCCTCGTTGAAATGGGTGCTGGCCAACCGCGCGTACACCCCGTGGTACCTGGTGCGCTACTGGCGGCTGCTGAAGTTCAAGCTGGCCAACCCGCACATCATCACCCGCGGCATGGTGTTTCTCGGCAAGGACGTCGAGATCCACTGCACACCCGAGCTGGCGCAGCTGGAGATCGGTCGCTGGGTGCACATCGGCGACAAGAACACGATCCGCGCGCACGAGGGCTCGCTGCGCTTCGGCGACAAGGTGGTGCTGGGCCGGGACAACGTCATCAACTGCTATCTCGACATCGAGCTCGGGGATTCGGCGCTGATGGCCGACTGGTGCTACATCTGTGATTTCGACCATCGCATGGACGACATCAACCTGCCGATCAAGGATCAGGGCATCGTCAAATCCCCGGTCCGGATCGGGCCGGATACCTGGGTCGGGGTGAAGGTGACCGTGCTGCGCGGCACCACCATCGGACGCGGCTGCGTGCTGGGATCGCACGCGGTGGTTCGCGGCGTGGTGCCCGACTACTCGATCGCGGTCGGCGCGCCGGCGAAGGTGGTCAAGAACCGGCAGCTGTCCTGGGAGAGCTCGGCCGCGCAGCGCGCGGAGCTGGCGGCCGCGCTGGCGGATATCGAACGCAAAAAGGCTGCCCGCTAACCGATTTCGGGTACGGGGCTACGAGGGCTGGTCGTCGACCTCGAAGCGATAGTTGACGGTCCCGCCGTCGACACCGGTGACGGTCACGTTCACCCCGTAGTTCTTCCCGCTAGTGGTCAGTTGGCAGCGCAGCGTGGCGCCTTCGACGCCTTTGAGGTTGTCGGGGCACGTCACCGAATCGGGTTTGCTTCCCAGCTGCGGGGTGAGTTTTTCGCTGATCGTCTTGGCGACCTGGTTTTTGTCGACCGTCTCCACCATGTCGAACTTGACGTCGCTGCCGTTGACGCTGGTTACGGTGACGTTGACGTTGTAGGTCTGCCCGCCCGCCTTCATCTCGCAGTTCAGCTGCGCACCGACCTTCGCGTCCAGGTCGCTGGGGCAGTTCACCGACTCCGGCTTGTTGCCCGCGGGGTCCGTCATCTTCGAGGTGATCTGGCCGGCGACATCGCTTTTGCTGACGGTGTGCGATGACGACACCGAACACGAACAGGCGGCGACGCCGGCCATCAGGCCCGCTGCTGCTCCGGAAACCAGCAACGTCCGAACGATCGACTGAGCCATAACGCCTCCCGTGGCCTGCTTACAACTGTGAGCGACTGTGAATCGGCTGATAATTGCACGCCAAACATCGTCGGGTGGGCGGATTGCGTAAACATCCGCCGAACTGCGATCTGGGACAAGCGCCTTTGCTGGTGAACGGCGTGGGGGTTGGTTACGGTACCGAGGTAACACAGCGGAGGGGGTGCCGCGGATGACGAGCCGGGTGATCGGGGTTGCGAGCGTCGCGGGGGCCACGGTGTTGGCCGGCATGGTGGTAGCCGCCTGCAGCGGCACGTCCACTATGGCGTCGACGCCCTCGACGTCGACGTCCTTGATGTCTTCAATGTTGGCGCCGGCCGCCGGCACCGACTACACCGCGCTGCTGATTCAGGGCAGCGACGTGAGCACGACACCACCCGACGTCTTCACCCCGGCGGAGCCACCCGTCCAAAACCCCAACGCGATGCCCGGCGCGGCGGTGGTGTTCAAGAACGAGGATGACACCACCCGAATCGGCGACACGGTCCTGATCCTGACCGACGCCGGGGCCGCGGCCAACGCGATGAACGGGTCGGTCGCGTCGCTGGGCAACACGGTGACCGGCGGTAACCCGCAACCGATTTCGGTGGGCGACGGCGGCACGCTCGTCGCCGGCACGTCGCCGGATAGGTCCAAAGCGGTGACCGTGCTGCTGTTCACCGAGGGCAAGGCGTTCGTCACGCTGGAATTCGACGGCGCGCCCGGCGACGTCGTGCCCACCGACTACGCCCTTACGGTCGCCCAGCAACAGGACGGCGCGGTCAAGAACAAGCTGCCCGGCTGAGGCCGGTTTCAGCAGGGCGGTTGAGCCGCCAGATATGGGTGGACAGAACGGTGGCGAAGGCACACCACAATCCGTAAGGCGAAAGTGCCAGTCCGGCCTGCGGTTTGGCCTGTGTCGTGCGGCGGATGAGGTCCGCGCTGCTGGCGGTCAGGGCCGCCGCGCCGAGCGCGGACGCGCCGAGATTGTGATACCGGAAGAAAAGCCAACTCCATCCGGCGTTGAGGAGCAGGTTGACTCCCGACGCGGCGGCATAGCGACGCGCCTCGTCGTGCTGTCCTGCCCGGCGGAACCCGTCGATAGCCACCGCCGACGTGGCGGCGATGTCGGCGTAGAGGGCGGTCCAGACGACTGGAAAGACGACCCCGGGTGGCTGGTATCGCGGTTTGCCAAGCCGTGCATACCAGGTAGGGACACGTCGTGGGCTGGCGATGCTTCCGGTGCCGGCTGCCGCGCCGACCGCCAGCGTTGTCGCGGCCAGTGTTGAGCTGTTCATACGGTGCTCCGTTCGTGCCGGGCCAAGTCCGCTTGCTGCTCAACAGGTTTGGCGTTGGCTTACAGAGCTACCCAATAACGACGCAGATATGCCTAACGGTCCGGCAGGGCGTGCTCGACGATGGGCAGCCGCGGTTGTGGTTGCCGCTCACGGCGTTTGGCGGCCAGATACACCTGGGCGGTCTGGGTGGCCACGGTCCGCCAGTCGAAGTCGGAGGTGAGCCGCTCGCGCGCGGCGTCGGCGCGTCGCAGTGCGGCGTGCGGGTCGTCGAGCACAATGCGCACCGCGGCGGCCAGCCCGGCCACGTCGCGAGGCGGACACGACACGCCGGTCTTGCCGTTGATCACCGCTTCGCCCAGGCCGCCGATGTTCGACGTCACCAGCGGGGTGCCGGCCGCCGCAGCCTCCAGAGCGGCGAGCCCGAACGGCTCGTAATGGCTGGGCAGCACGGCGGCGTCCGCCCGATGCAGCAACGCCAGCAGCTCGTTGTGATCGCAATGCCCGACGAACCGAGTTGCCTTGAGCACCCGGTGTTTACGGGCCTGCTCGACGAGCCAGTCCTGCTGGGTGCCCTCGCCGGCGACGGTCAGCGTGGTGCCCGGATGCGTGCGCCTGATCCGCGGCAGCGCGGCGATCACGTCGTGCACGCCCTTCTCGTACTCCAGTCGCCCGACGTAGAGCAGCTCGGCCGGTCCGGTGCGGGGACGACGGGGGGCGAACGGCCAGCGCGCGGCGTCGATGCCGTTGGGGATCACCGTGGTCTCGGCCAGACCGGGACCGAACAGTTCGGTGATCTCGTCGGTCATCGACGCCGAACACGTGATCAGCGAATCGGATTCACGCACCAGCCACGACTCGACCGCGTGCACTTGACGGCTGATCGCCCCGGAAACCCAGCCCGAATGTCGCCCGGCCTCCGTCGCGTGGATCGTGGAAACGATTGGCACGTCGTAGTATTCGGCGAGCGCGATCGCCGGATGGGCGACCAGCCAGTCGTGGGCGTGCACCACGTCGGGACGCCACGGCCGGTCGCTGCCGAATTTCTTCAGCCGCAGACCGGCGCGGATCATCGCGTGGCCCATCGCCAGGGTCCAGGCCATCATGTCGCTGCCGAAGCTGAATTCGTGCGGGTCCTGCGCGGCCGCGATCACCCGGACGCCCTCGCTGAGTTCGTCGGACGACGGGTGCGTGCTGGGATCGGTGCCCGACGGACGCCGCGACAGCACGACGACGTCGTGACCGGCCGCGGCCAGCGCGGTGGACAGGTGATGCACGTGCCGGCCCAGCCCGCCTATCACCACCGGCGGGTATTCCCACGACACCATGAGGATCTTCATCGGGGGAGCCTTCGAGCGTCCAGGGCGCCGAACAGGCCGTCGGCGCGGTTCCAGCCGTCGGCCAGACGCTCCGCGGTCTCGCGCCGGCCCGACGCCAGCGCCCCGGCGATCTCGCGGGTGGCGTGCGCGTGCAGGTGCGCTCGGTAGCGGGCGTAGTCGGCGGCCGAGTCCTTACTGACCATGAACGGCCAGTCGCTGGAGACGGTCAGCAGGGTCTCGCGCAGGATCTGATCGGCGACGCGGTCGCGGGGGAGCGGCCCGTCCAGCGAGGCGGTCTGCGACCTGGTTTGTGCCAAGGCCTTGTCCACGGTGCTCAGCGCGGTGTCGACCACTTCGGTGTTGAGCTGGACCAGATCGGCCACCTGCTCGCCGGCCCATACCTGCCAGTCCTTGCCCGAGCCCCACGAACTCGGCGGCAAGGCGACGGCATCGCCGACGAATCCGCCGGCCAGCGCGTCGCTCAGCGTGCCGACCCGAACGCCGGCGGCGGGCAGGGCGCGCAGCACCCGCGCCAGCCACGTCGGCCCCTCGTACCACCAGTGGCCGAACAGCTCGGTGTCGAACGCCGCGACCACGTGGGCGGGCCGCCCGATGCGCTCCGACTCGGACAACAGCCGCGTGCGCACCACGTCGACGAAGTCGGCGACGTGGACGTCGACGGCGCGGTCGGCCCGCTCGGGGTCGTAGGGCGCCTTGGCCTCCGAGGGCACGTTGCGGCCGGTGACCCGGGCCGGCTTGAGGCCGGTGAGGTGGTCGTAGGTGTGGAAGTCGCGATAGGCGGCGTGACCCGGATAGCCGGACTTCGGCGACCACACCCGGTAGCTGACCTGCAGGTCGCGCCCGAACGCGACCACGTCGGTGTCGCCGACGGGCCGGCCCAGCGCCGTATCGCCGTGCAGCGACGGCCCGTCGACCATGAAGTGGGTGACGCCCGCCGCGGCGTAGTCGTGTTCCATGCCCGGGGCATACGCGCACTCGGGCGCCCAGATGCCACCCGGGGTGTGGGCCAGCCGCAGCTGGGGGTCGGCCAGGCCTTCGCGGAGTGCGAACTCGCGCAGCCGGGGCGCGAGCAGCGGCTGGAACGGGTGGGCCAACGGTCCGCCCAGCAGCTCAACCGTTCCGGCGTCGATCAGGCCGCGCAGCAGCGGGCTGCCTCCGTGCCGCCACAGCGTGGCGAAATCATCCAGCGCGGCATCGGCCTCGGCACATTCGCGAATCCCGAAGGCCCGCAACGCTTCCGGTGTGCACGATTGGTAGTCGGCCGACTTGGATCCATTCGCGGAGCGCACGCTGGCCGCTTCGGACGCCCGCAGCCGCCAGTTGGCCAGCCAGTGATGCATGCCGTCGAGGCAGTACGGGTCGTCGAGCTGGGCGTTGACCACCGGCGTGACGCCCAGAGTGATGTGGGGGCGCCGATCCTCGTCGGCCAGGGTGCGCAGCACCCGAAACAGCGGCAGGTATGCCGCGGCCCAGGACTGGTAAAGCCATTCCTCGCCGACCGGCCAGCGCCCGTGGTGGGCCAGCCATGGCAGGTGGGTGTGCAGCACCAGGGTGAACATCCCGGGCACGCGGTCGATGCTCACGGGCGCACCGCGATCGCGACGAGATCGAGGCTGTCATCTATGTCACGCACGCTCGCGTCGACGATGTCGAAGTCGTCGGTGGTAACCGCGGCGACGTCCGCGGCCAGCTCGGGCGGCCATGGCGCATCCGCCACTGCGCGCGCGATCTGCGCGTCGATGATCGAGCCGCCGTGCCGGGCATCCATCTCGCGCAGCCGCGGACCGTGGAACACCCCGCTGATCGACACCTCAGCGAAACCGCCGTCGACCAGCAGCTCGGTCAGCTCGCGGGCGTTGAGTTCGCGGGTGTGGAACGGATTGACCGGGGTGTCACGACCCGGGGAGAAGGTGATGCGGTTGGGCGTCGACATCATCAACAACCCGGACGGGCGCAGCACCCGGGCGCACTCGGCCACGAACTGGGCCTGGTCCCACAGGTGCTCGATCACCTGGAAGTTCACCACGACGTCCACCGACGCCTCGGGCAGCGGCAGGTCGGCCAGGTTTGCCTGCATGACTTCCACCCGCGCGTAGCGGGCGCGGACGTGGGCCACCGCGGCCTCGTCGTAGTCGACCGCGACAACCCGGCGGGCGACGCCCGCGATCAGGTCGGCACCGTAACCTTCGCCACATCCGGCCTCGAGCACGTCGCGGCCCGCGCAGCGCGGCGCAAGCCGTTCGTAGACCACCTCGTGCCGCCGAAACCAATAGTTCTCGATGTCCAGATCGGGGATCGTGCGCTCGCCTGTCAGCGTCAACACCGCGTCAGCCGCCGGCGAGGGGTTGCCGGAGACGCGTTGCGGGACGTCGGGGACGAATGCGCTCATTGCATAGGGAGGCTAACGCGAAGTGTCCGATTCGCGAACCGGGCCGAAGGAACGTGCACTACGACCCGCTATGGTGTGAGGGCAGAACGCACAAACTTGCCGCGTGGTAATACCGCTGTGCGTTGCGAAACGTGTACCGAGTTCCCGCAGTCGCGCACTGCGGAGCTCCTTCGAGGAGGACGAACCACACTCATGACGAACATCGTGGTCCTGATCAAGCAGGTCCCAGACACGTGGTCGGAGCGCAAGCTCACTGACGGCGATTTCACGCTGGACCGCGAGGCCGCCGACGCGGTGCTGGACGAGATCAACGAGCGCGCCGTGGAAGAGGCGCTGCAGATTCGCGAGAAAGAGGCCGCCGACGGCGTCGAGGGGTCGGTGACCGTGCTGACCGCGGGCCCCGAGCGCGCCACCGAGGCGATCCGCAAGGCCTTGTCGATGGGCGCCGACAAGGCCGTCCACCTCAAGGACGACGGCATGCACGGCTCGGACGTGATCCAGACCGGATGGGCGCTGGCCCGCGCGCTGGGCACCATCGAGGGCACCGAGCTGGTCATCGCCGGTAACGAGGCCACCGACGGAGTCGGCGGTGCGGTGCCGGCGATCATCGCCGAGTACCTCGGGCTGCCGCAGCTCACCCACCTGCGCAAGCTGTCGCTCGAGGGCGGCAAGGTGATCGGCGAGCGCGAGACCGACGACGGCGTGTTCAGCCTCGAGGCCACGCTGCCCGCGGTCGTGAGCGTCAACGAGAAGATCAACGAGCCGCGCTTCCCGTCCTTCAAAGGCATCATGGCCGCCAAGAAGAAGGAAGTCACGGTCCTGACGCTGGCCGAGATCGGGGTCGAGGGCGACGAGGTCGGGCTGGCCAATGCCGGCACCACGGTGCTGTCGTCGACGCCGAAGCCGCCGAAGACCGCGGGCGAGAAGGTCGCCGACGAAGGTGAAGGCGGCAACCAGATCGCCCAGTACCTGGTCGGCCAGAAGATCATCTGAACCCACGCCCGTCATCCAACGAGAAGAGCGATATAACCCATGGCTGAAGTATTGGTGCTCGTCGAGCACGCCGAAGGCGCCCTGAAGAAGGTCACCTCCGAACTGATCACCGCCGCCCGTGCGCTGGGTGAGCCGGCCGCCGTCGTGGTCGGCGCGCCCGGCACGGCCGCGCCGCTGGCCGACGGGCTGAAGGAGGCCGGCGCCGCCAAGATCTACGTCGCCGAGTCCGACGCCGTCGACAACTACCTGATCACCCCGACGGTCGACGTGCTGGCCGCGCTGGCCGAGTCCAACGCGCCCGCCGCCGTGCTGCTGGCCGCCAACGCCGACGGCAAGGAGATCGCCGGACGGCTCGCCGCCCGGATCGGCTCCGGGCTGCTCGTCGACGTGGTCGACGTCAAGGAGGGCGCCAAGGCCACCCATTCCATCTTCGGTGGCGCGTTCACCGTCGAGGCGCAGGCCAACGGCGACACCCCGGTGATCACGGTGCGGGCCGGCGCCGTCGACGCCGAGCCGGCCGCGGGTGCCGGCGAGCAGGTCACCGTGGAGGTGCCGGCTCCCGCCGAGAACGCCACCAAGATCACGTCGCGCGAGCCCGCCGTCGCCGGTGACCGCCCGGAGCTGACCGAGGCCACCATCGTGGTCTCCGGTGGCCGTGGCGTGGGCAGCGCGGAGAACTTCAACGTCGTCGAGGCGCTGGCCGACTCGCTGGGTGCCGCGGTCGGGGCCTCGCGCGCCGCCGTCGACTCCGGCTACTACCCGGGCCAGTTCCAGGTCGGCCAGACCGGCAAGACGGTATCGCCGCAGCTCTACATCGCGCTGGGCATCTCCGGTGCGATCCAGCACCGCGCCGGCATGCAGACGTCGAAGACCATCGTCGCGGTCAACAAGGACGAAGAGGCGCCGATCTTCGAGATCGCCGACTACGGCATCGTGGGTGACCTGTTCAAGGTCGCCCCGCAACTCACCGACGCGATCAAGGCCCGCAAGGGCTGACGGCACCCCCGAGTTAACCAACGGCCCCGCGGATTACCCGCGGGGCTGTTGTTTTCGCCACTTTTTCTGCGACATTTCGTCATCTGACGTGCACCGACACGTCACAGCGGCGACGCCGATCGGTACATCGACTGCGCGACGTTGTTGGCATGAGCATTGCTTCTGTCCTGATAGCCAGCGACCAGCCGGAGGCGATCGGTTCGTCCGGGCCGCGCTACTCGCTGCTGTTGGCCACCGACACCGATTCGATCGAGGCGGCGCAACGGCTCCGCTACGAGGTGTTCACCAGCACGCCGGGCTTCGCGCTGCCGACAGCCGACCACGTCGACGCGGACCGCTTCGACGAATACTGCGATCACCTGCTGGTCCGCGACGACGACACCGGCGAGCTGGTGGGTTGTTACCGGATGTTGGCGCCGGCCGGGGCGATCGCGGCCGGGGGGCTTTACACCGCAACGGAATTCGACGTGCGGGCCTTCGACCCGCTGCGGCCGTCGCTGGTGGAGATGGGGCGCGCTGTGGTGCGCGACGGTCACCGCAACGGCGGCGTGGTGCTGCTGATGTGGGCGGGCATCCTGGCCTACCTGGACCGCTACGGCTACGACTACGTGACCGGCTGCGTGTCGGTGCCCATCGGCGCCGAATCGGACGGTGACGTGCCGGGCAGCCAGCTGCGCGGCGTCCGCGACTTCATCCTGAGCCGGCACGCCGCGCCGGCGGCGTACAGCGTCGAGCCGCACCTGCCGGTGCGCGTCGACGGGCGGGCCCTCGATGACATTCCCGCGCCGCCGCGGCCGTCGGTTCCGGCGCTGCTGCGTGGCTACCTGCGGCTGGGCGCACAGGTCTGCGGCGAGCCGGCGCGCGACCCGGATTTCGGCGTGGGTGACTTCTGCGTGCTGCTCGACAAACGACAGGCCGATACCCGATATCTGAAGCGGCTCCGGTCGGTGTCGGCGGCTACCGAGATGGCCGGCGCACGATGACCGCCACCCACGCTTGGCTGCCCCGCGCGACGTGCGACAGCAGCTGCGTGGGTGTGGGCACCGCGCCGCCGCGGTGGCGGGTGGTGCTGCGGGTGACCCTTCGCGTCATGTTGGCGGTGCTGCTGGCGCCCGGGGTGCCGCTGGCGCTGGTGCCGCTCCCGGGCCAGCTGCGGGTGCAGCGCTTCTATTGCCGCGCGGTGCTGCGCTGCTTCGGCGTGCGGATCCGGGTGTCGGGCAGCCCGATTCGCAACCTGCGCGGAGTCCTGGTTGTCAGCCCGCACATGTCCTGGCTGGACGTCTTCGCCATCGGTTCGGTGCTGCCCGGCGCGTTCGTCGCCCGCGCGGATATGTTCACCGGACCCCTGGCGCGCATGCTCAAGATCATCCCCATCGAGCGGGCCAGTCTGCGGCGGCTGCCCGGGGTGGTCGACACCGTCGCTGATCGGCTGCGCGCCGGTCAGACCGTGGTGGCCTTCCCCGAAGGCACCACCTGGTGCGGCGTCGCCTGCGGTTCCTTTTATCCGGCGATGTTCCAGGCCGCGATCGACGCCGGCCGCCCGGTGCAGCCGCTGCGGTTGACCTACCACCACGCCGACGGCGCCATTTCCACCGCTCCCGCCTTCGTCGGCGACGACACCCTGTGGCGGTCGATCTGCCGGTTGGTCACCGTGCGCCGCACGTGGGCCCATGTTCACGTCGAATCCCTGCAGCTACCGGGCGCCGATCGGCGGCTGCTGGCCCGCCGCTGCCAGTCGGCCGTGGGCGTCGGGGTGTCGCGGCGCCCGGGCCGACGCCACGTGCTGGTGGCTTCCTAGGTTCAGGGCTGCCCTGGCCTGCAGGTATCGTGGGGCGGGTCATGGTCTATCTCGATCACGCCGCGACGACCCCGATGCACCCCGCCGCCATCGAGGCGATGACGGCTGCGCTGGGCACGGTGGGCAACGCCTCCTCGCTGCACACCAGCGGCCGCGCGGCGCGGCGCCGGATCGAGGAATCGCGCGAGCTGATCGCCGAGAAGCTGGGCGCGCGCCCGTCGGAGGTGATCTTCACCGCGGGCGGCACCGAGAGCGACAACCTGGCCGTCAAGGGGATCTATTGGGCCCGGCGGGGAGCCGAGCCGCGCCGCCGCCGCATCGTCACGAGCGAGGTCGAACACCACGCGGTGCTCGACTCGGTGAACTGGCTCGTCGAACACGAGGACGCCGAGGTGACCTGGCTGCCCACCGCGCCCGACGGCTCGGTGTCGGCGGCCGCGCTGCGCGAGGTGCTTACCCGCCACGACGACGTCGCGCTGGTGTCGGTGATGTGGGCCAACAACGAAGTCGGGACCGTCATGCCAGCCGCCGAACTCGCGGCCGTCGCAGCCGAATTCGGCGTCCCGATGCACAGCGACGCCATTCAGGCGATCGGTCAGCTGCCCGTCGATTTCACCGCCAGCGGACTGTCGGCGATGAGCGTGGCCGCCCACAAGTTCGGCGGTCCGCCGGCGGTGGGCGCGTTGCTGCTGCGGCGGGACGTCGCCTGTGTCCCGCTGTCGCATGGCGGCGGGCAGGAGCGCGACATCCGTTCCGGCACACCCGATGTGGCCGGTGCCGTCGGAATGGCGGCGGCGACCCGCGTCGCGGTGGACGGCTTGGCCGCCAACGCCGCGCGGCTGCGAACGTTGCGCGATCGCCTGGTCGAAGGCGTACTCGCCGGCATCGACGATGTCATCGTCAACGGCGCCGCCGACCCGTTCCCCGCAAGCGGGAGGTACCCCCAGCGGCTTCCCGGCAACGCGCACTTCACCTTCCGCGGCTGCGAGGGCGACGCGCTGCTGATGCTGTTGGACGCCAACGGAATCGAGTGCTCGACCGGCTCGGCTTGCACCGCCGGTGTCGCGCAGCCGTCACACGTGCTGATCGCGATGGGCGCCGATCCCGCCAGCGCCCGCGGCTCGCTGCGTCTTTCTTTAGGGCACACCAGTGTTGACGCCGACATCGACGCCGTGTTGGGGGTCCTGCCCGGCGCGGTGGATCGGGCCCGGCGCGCCGCCCTGGCGGCGGCGGGAGCGGGTCGATGAAGGTACTCGCCGCGATGAGCGGTGGCGTCGACTCGTCGGTCGCCGCCGCCCGCATGGTCGACGCCGGGCACGACGTGGTCGGCGTGCACCTGGCACTGTCGAGTGCGCCCGGCACGCTGCGCACCGGCTCGCGGGGGTGTTGCTCGAAAGAAGACGCCTCCGACGCGCGCCGGGTGGCCGACGTGCTCGGAATCCCCTTCTACGTATGGGATTTCGCGGAACGATTCAAGGCCGACGTGATCGACGATTTCGTGTCGTCGTATGCGCGCGGGGAGACCCCCAACCCCTGCGTGCGGTGCAATCAGCGCATCAAGTTCTCGGCTCTGTCCGCGAGGGCCCTCGCGTTGGGCTTCGACACGGTGGCCACCGGCCACTACGCCCGGTTGTCGCAGGGCCGGCTGCGTCGCGCCGTCGATGCGGACAAGGACCAGTCCTACGTGCTGGCCGTGCTGACGGCCGAGCAGTTGCGCCACGCCGCGTTCCCGATCGGTGACACGCCCAAGCCGCAGATCCGCGCCGAGGCCGCCCGCCGCGGCCTGGCGGTCGCCGACAAGCCGGACAGCCACGACATCTGCTTCATCCCGTCCGGCGACACCCGCGCGTTTCTGGGGGAGCGCATCGGGCTGCGGCGCGGCGCGGTGGTCAGCGCCGACGGTGCGGTGCTGGCCACGCACGACGGCGTGCACGGTTTCACCATCGGCCAGCGCAAAGGCCTGGGCATCGCCGGGCCGGGACCCGATGGCCGCCCGCGCTACGTGACGGCGATCGACGCCGACACCGCGACCGTGCACGTGGGTGCAGCGGACGATCTCGACGTGATTGCGCTGCGGGGACGGGCGCCGGTCTTCACCGCGGGGGTTGCGTTCCCGGGTCCCGTCGAGTGCGCGGTTCAGGTGCGCGCCCACGGCGAAACCGCCAGTGCGGTAGCCGAATTGGTCGGCGACGAGCTCGACGTGCGGTTGCGTACCCCGCTGCGCGGCGTAGCGCCCGGCCAGACGCTGGTGATGTATCGCCCGGACCCCGGCGGCGACGAGGTGCTGGGCAGCGCCACCATCACCGGCACCCGCGGCTAGATTTTCGGCCAGTAGCCCGCCATCGCCACTTAGCCGTTGCGCCGTTTGGTTTTTTCCCGGCCTCGGTGGCGCGAAAGCTCCTGAGTCAGCCCATCAATGATGAGTTCGAGTCCGAACGCGAACTCATCCTCCAAGGGCACTGGGAGGTTGTCGGCGACGGCGGTGGTGGCGGGAAACTGGGACTGATCCAGGTCGTGGAATACCCGTGTCAGCCGGGCGCCGTCGACTTCGTCGCGAGCGGTGGTGAGCTGGATGGCGAAACCCAAGATGTAGCGAGCCACCGTTGCATAAGAACGCGCCGCGAGCTGAGGCGGAAATCCGTTATCGAGCAAGACGGCGATCAGACGTTCCCGCGCGGCGAGCGCGTTGGGGCCGACCGGCACATTCTCAGCCAGTAAACGCGCCACGTTATGGTGGCGGCGCAACGCGTCAAACATGCTGTTGGCAGCGGCTTTAGCCGCTTCCTGCCAAGTCATCGTGCTGAGATCGGACTGGCCGATCTCGCCGAACACGCGGTCGACGACATGGGCAATCACGTCCGCCCGGCCGGTGAAGTGCCGATATAAGGTGGCGGTCCCCGAATCTAGCCGCTGCGCCAGGGTTCGCATCGACAGTGCGTCGGTCCCCTCCTCGTCGACGATCTGAAGCGCCGTCGTGACCACCCGATCCAACGGAATGGGCGGGCGGCCGGGGGAACGGCGATTGTGCTGCGGCGCGCCCGCAGCGTGGCGATGCCCGGTTGTCACGAGGCCAAGTATGGCGCCTCTTGACAGCCAAGAGCAATAACGGCAACACTGTATCCATTAATCGAACCCGACAGAGGACCACCCCCCATGCTGCTTCCACTTGCGACCGAGCCGTTCGTGGCTCCCAGCGACCGCGATATGTTGCCCTCCGAGCGGCGCGCTTTCGTGCGTACCCACCGCACCTGCGTGTTCGGCTACCGTCGGAAAAAGGACGGCCCGGGCATGTCGGTGGTCTACTACATCCCCACTGATGACGATGAGCTGCTGGTGTCGACGATGGCAGAACGCGGCAAGTCTCGGGTCATCGCACGCGACGGCAAAGTGAGCCTCTGTGTGCTCGATGAGAATTGGCCCTTCGCGTATCTACAGGTGTATGCAAACGCGGTGATCGACGATGACCCGGAACTGGTGTGCGATGTCATGATGGCGGTCGCGGGACGGATGTCGGGCCAGGCGCTTCCCGAGGAAGCGCGCGCGTATGTCGACGCTATGCGTGTTGCAGAGCAACGTGTTGTCGTGCGCTGCCGGCCCTACGAAACTTTTGCCCAGCCGCCGCGGCACCTGCATCGCAACGATCAGGAAGAGCAGATCACGCACTGGGTGTCGGCCACCGTGCCCTGGGATGCGCCGGACCCGGCCTGAACACGATGACCAGCATCCTGCTGCAGGGAGCCACGGTGATCACCATGTCGCCGCGCCGACCCGACGCAGAGCGCGTCGATATCCTGATCGAGGACGGCCGGATCAGTGACATCGGTGAACACCACGACCGGTCAACCGTTGAAACCCTTGATCTGTCGGGCCGTATCGTCATTCCCGGTCTGATCAACGCGCACCTGCACACCTGGCAGGGCGCGCTGAGTTTCGCGGGCGCCGACTGGACACTGCTGGAATACCTGCAGCGCGTGCACGCCGACATCGCTCCGTATTGCACTCCGGACGACATCTACATCGGCACTCTCGCGGGTGCGTTGAATCAAATTAACTGTGGTACAACCACACTCGGTGACTGGTGTCACAACAACCCGACACCAGAGCACAGCGACGCCGCGGCCGAGGCGCTTGTCGAATCCGGGATCCGAGCCGTCTTTTTGCACGGGTCGCCCAATCGCGACCCTGAAGTCGCGCATCCGCTCCAAGAGGTGGACCGAATGCTCGACGGCCCCGTCGGCAACCATGAGTTGCTCACCGTCGGTATGGCGATCAATGGACCGCAAATCTCGACTCCTGATGTGGCGGTAGCTGATATGCGTGCCGCGGAAGAACGGCAGCTCATCGCCTCCATGCATCAAAGCGGTGGACAGCCCTCGGCCGCGTGGGCAGCCGCGCACGCGGCGGGCCTATTGGGGCCCCGCACCAACGTCGTGCATGGCGCGGGTCTGAGCGACGACTGGCTTCGAACGTTGGTCGACGTGGGTGTCACTTTTACCACGACGCCGGAAAACGAACTCTGTCACGGCCATTGCGCTCCCGTCACCGGACGACTGTTGCGCCTCGGTTCGGCACCGTCGCTTGGCACCGACACGGTAACTGCGGTGTCCGGCGAAATCCTCACCGCCGCAAGGATTGCGGTGGCCCATCAGCGTGGCCGCGACCATGAACGCCATCGGCAGAAGACAGGAATGATGTCGGCTACCGCGTCCGTCACTAGCAAGCAGGCCCTGTCATGGGCCACCGTCGAGGGCGCCAGAGCTCTTGGCCTGACCGACAGCGTCGGGCGACTCGAGCCGGGCATGCAGGCCGATTTGGTCGTCATCGATGCCCGGGCGCTGAACCTTTGGCCGGCCCACGACCCGATCGCGGCAGCCCTGCACGCCAGTCTGGCCAACATCGAGGCGGTGATGATCGCAGGTGTGTGGCGCAAACGTGGGCACTCTTTGATCGAAGTAGATCTCGACGACGTGCGCGGAAGGTTAGTTGAATCCGGCGACCGGCTACTTCGTGCTCGTCAGGCGGGTGACGCCAGGCAGCCCAACGGCTGACAATGCTAGCCCGGCACGTTGGCGATGATGTTCGTCATCACGATGTCAGACACCGTCTGCGGGAAGCCGCAGAACGTGACCTCCAGCAAGGCCACCGACAGCACCCGGTAGTCGCGACCGCAGCCGCCGGGCCGCATGTGCAGCGAGTTCGCGTCGGCCTTCCACTCGCCGACGAACATTTGGCCGGCCACGCCGTCCGCGCAGTTTCCGACGGTCTTCACCAGCGCGCCGAACGCACCCCGCGCGCCGTCGGGGTCTCGATAGGCCGCGGCGCCCTCGGAGATCAGCGCGCCGTCGGGCGGGTCCTGGAAGGTGGTCTTGTGGAATTCCTGGATGTCGGGCCCGAATGTTGCCGTCTCGGCGAACAGGAACCGGCATTCGCGCGGGGTGTTGTCGGCCAGCGCGTCGATGTCCACCGGAGACGTGTCGTCCATCGTGGGGATGATCGTCAGGTGCTGGCCGGCGCCGGTAATCGCTTGCATGCGTGGCTGGTCCAGCAGGATGGTGTCGACATTGACGCCCTGCACGCCCCGATGGGCCTCGCCGAATGCGGGTACCGCGGTGCCGCCCACCACCCGGGTGCACGCCGCCATCAGCAGCGCCGCGCCGCACAACAGCAGCGGCCGCGCCAATCCCCGGATCTGCGACACCTTTTGCACGCACCCTTCCTGGCTCGAACCTACTCGCCCGATCCAGCCGCAAACACCCCCTGGCCAGCGTCCCGCGACTGGAGGTCGAATACGGTTGCCGGGTGAGTGTTTTCGGCACTGCGTTCGCCAGGGCCAGCGGCGTGGGGTCGTGGCCGGGCACGCAGCCGCGGCAGGCCGCCGAGGTCGTCGTCGGTGAGCTGGCGGACGCACTCGCCCACATCGTTGAGCTGCCGGCCAGGGGAGTCGGCGCCGACATGCTTGGCCGCGCGGGCGCACTTCTGATCGACGTGGCCATCGACACGGCGCCGCGCGGCTATCGCATCGCCGCCCGGCCCGGCGCGGTGACACGCAGGGCCGTCAGCCTCTTCGACGAGGACATGGACGCTCTGGAGGAGGCATGGGAGACCGCTGGCCTGCGCGGCGCCGGGCGCGTGGTCAAGGTGCAGGCGCCCGGGCCGATCACGCTGGCGGCCGAACTCGAGCTGGCCAACGGCCACCGGGCGATCACCGATTCCGGAGCGGTGCGCGATCTGGCGGCCTCGCTGGCCGAAGGCGTAGCCGCGCATCGCGCGGCGCTGGCGCGGCGGCTCGACACACCGGTCGTGGTCCAGTTCGACGAACCGTCGCTGCCGGCGGCGTTGGGCGGGGAGCTGAGGGGCGTCACCGCGCTCAGCCCGGTCGCCGCGCTCGACGAGGCGGTCGCCGGCGCGCTGCTCGACACGTGCGTCGCGACGGCGGGCGCCGAGGTGCTGGTGCACAGCTGCGCGCCCGGATTGCCGTGGAACCTGTTGCAGCGCAGCACCATTGGCGCCGTATCGGTGGAAGCAGCTACGTTGCGGGCGGCGGATCTGGACGGCGTCGCGGCATTCGTCGAATCCGGGCGCACCGTCATGCTCGGCGTGGTCCCCATACGGCAACCGGACAAGAAGCCGTCGGTGGAGGAAATCGCCGCCGCGGTCGTCGCGGTGACTGATCGACTCGGATTCGACCGCCCGGCGCTGCGCGACCGCATCGGTCTCACCCCCGCCTGCGGCCTGGCGACGGCCACGCCGCAGTGGGCCCGTACCGCGATCGAGCTGGCCCGTAAGGCCGCCGACGCGTTCGCCCAAGACCCCGACGCGATCACATAGGCAACCAATTGGTTGCATATCGCGCGACGGTGTGCTTGGCTGAAAGGCAACTAGGAGGTTGCATATGAGTACGGATCGAATCCAGAAGCAAACATTGTTGCGAGCACCGCTGGACCGGGTGTGGCGGGCCATCACCGACGCCGACGAGTTCGGGCGCTGGTTCGGCGTCCGCTTCGACGGGCCCTTCGTCGAGGGCGAGCCCGTCGGCGCGACGATCACCCCGACCACAGTCGACGAGGAAGTCGCCAAACGTCAGCAGCCCCACGCCGGGACCCGCTCCACGTGGCAGATCGTTGCCATCGAACCGCAGCGGCGGTTCGCCTACCGCTGGCATCCTTTTGCCGTCGACCCGAACGTTGACTACGACCGGGAACCGACCACGCTGGTCGAGTTCGCCCTGTCGGAGACGCCCGACGGTGTGCTGCTCACCATCACCGAATCCGGTTTCGACGCCATCCCCGAGACGCGCCGCTACGCGTCGTACGACGCCAACTCCGAGGGCTGGGGGATCCAGGCCGACCTGGTTCGCAGATACGCCGAAGGCCTGCGGGTGTGACCGCACAGCTTTCGGTGGGCGCGCCGCTGTTCGACGCGCTCGGGGACCCCAACCGGCTGCGCATCATCGTTCGGCTCTGCGATCTCGGTCCGAGTTCGACATCGCAAGTCATCAGCGTCATTCCGGTCACGCGTCAGGCCGCCAGCAAGCATCTGCAGCTGCTCGAATCGGTCGGTTTGGTCACCAGCAACCGGCGGGGTCGCGAACGCATCTGGACCGTGCAGACCGAACCCCTGGCCTGGGCCAGTGACTACCTGAACCAGCTGTCGCGGCGGTGGGACGCCGCGGCGGACCGGTTGCGGGCATACGTGGAGGACTGAAAGGGCCGGGTGCTCGCCCAGATTGCCGCCAGGGCTGCGGTCCGGGCGCAGATCGCGACCACCACGGCAATCTCGGCGCATGTGACGTCAGAGCCCTTCGATAGCCTGCGAAGGTGAGCTCGCCAGAGGATGACCCCGTCCCATCCGAGGTACGGCGCCAGTGGCGTGAGCTGGCCGACGAGGTGCGCGAACACCAGTTCCGCTACTACGTGCGCGACGCGCCGATCATCTCCGACGCGGAATTCGACGACCTGCTGCGGCGGTTGGGTGCGCTGGAGGACGAGCATCCCGAACTGCGCACGCCCGATTCGCCCACCCAGCTCGTCGGCGGCGCGGGCTTCGCCACGGATTTCACATCCGCCGAACATCTGGAACGAATGCTGTCCCTGGACAACGTGTTCAGCACCGAAGAGTTCGACCTGTGGGCCGCCCGGGTCCGCGCTGAGGTCGGCAACGACGTGCCGTACCTGTGCGAGCTCAAAATCGACGGTGTCGCATTGGCTTTGGTCTACCGCGACGGCCGGCTGGTGCGGGCGGCCACCCGGGGCGACGGGCGCACCGGCGAGGACGTCACGCTGAATGCGCGCACCATCGACGACGTGCCCGAGCGGTTGACGGCCGGCGACGACTATCCGATACCCGACGTGCTCGAGGTGCGCGGCGAGGTGTTCTTCCGGCTCGACGATTTCGAAGCCCTCAACGCCGCACTGGTCGAGGACGGCAAGACGCCGTTCGCCAACCCGCGCAACAGCGCCGCGGGCTCCCTTCGCCAAAAGGACCCCGCGGTCACGGCCCGGCGCAAGCTCCGGATGATCTGCCACGGGGTCGGGCACACCGAAGGGTTCCGGCCGGCCAGCCTGCACGACGCGTACCTCGCGCTGGGGGCCTGGGGCCTGCCCGTCTCCGACCACACCACCCGGGTCAAGGACGTGGCCGGCGCGCTTGAGCGCATCGCCTACTGGGGCGAGCACCGTCACGACGTGGATCACGAAATCGACGGTGTCGTAGTCAAAGTCGACGATGTGGCGCTGCAGCGGCGGCTCGGGTCCACGTCACGGGCGCCGCGGTGGGCGATCGCCTACAAGTATCCGCCCCAGGAGGTGCAGACCGAGCTGCTCGATATCCGGGTCAACGTCGGCCGCACCGGGCGCGTCACGCCGTTCGCGTTCATGACGCCGGTTACCGTCTCCGGCTCCACCGTGGGTCTTGCCACGCTGCACAACGCCGCCGAGGTCAAGCGCAAGGGGGTGCTGATCGGCGACACCGTGGTGATCCGCAAGGCCGGCGACGTGATTCCCGAAGTGCTGGGACCCGTCGTCGACCTGCGCGACGGCTCGGAACGCGAATTCGTCATGCCCACAACGTGTCCCGAGTGCGGCACCAAGCTGGCTCCCGCCAAGGAGGGCGACGCCGACATCCGTTGTCCCAACTCGCGCTCCTGCCCGGCGCAACTGCGGGAGCGGGTGTTTCACGTCGCTGGTCGCGGCGCCTTCGACATCGAGGCGCTGGGATACGAGGCCGCCATCGCGCTGCTGCAGGCCGGAGTGATCTCCGACGAGGGAGACCTGTTCTCGCTCACCGAGGACGACCTGCTGCGCACCGAGTTGTTCACCACCAAGAGCGGCGCGGTGTCGGCCAACGGCAAGCGGCTGCTGGCCAACCTCGCGAAGGCCAAGTCGCAACCGCTGTGGCGAGTGCTGGTCGCGTTGTCCATCCGGCATGTCGGTCCGACGGCAGCGCGCGCGCTGGCAACCGAATTCGGCGATCTGCAATCCATCGAAGAGGCGTCGACCGAACAGTTGGCCGCGGTCGAGGGCGTGGGACCGACGATCGCCGCCGCCGTCACCGAGTGGTTCACCGTCGACTGGCACCGCGCGATCGTCGACAAGTGGCGGGCCGCCGGGGTGCGGATGGCCGACGAGCGCGACTCCAGCGTGCCGCGCACGCTGGAAGGCCTGACGATCGTGGTTACCGGCTCCCTGACGGGCTTTTCGCGCGACGACGCCAAGGAGGCGATCGTGTCGCGCGGCGGCAAGGCCGCGGGTTCGGTGTCGAAGAAGACCGACTATGTCGTTGCCGGCGACTCGCCGGGATCCAAATACGACAAGGCCGTCGAACTCGGCGTGCCGGTTCTCGACGAGGATGGGTTTCGCCGGCTGCTCGAGGACGGACCGCCCGTGGGGGAGGAAGCCGCCGAGTCGGCGGAGTGACGAGTACGGTACTGGACCGTACAGCCCCGGCGGGCCTATTGTGTGCGCTATGACCCAGGCTGCCGATCGGTGGGGTGAGGCATCACCGTGGTCGCCCCGCGAAGCCGAGTTGCTTGCGGTGACTTTGCGGCTGCTTCAGGAGCACGGCTATGACCGGTTGACGGTGGACGAGGTGGCCAGCGCCGCCCGCGCCAGCAAGGCCACCGTGTATCGACGCTGGCCGTCGAAGGCCGAACTGGTGTTGGCCGCCTTCATCGAGGGCGTCCGTCAGGTCGCGGTCGCGCCGGAGACCGGCACGCTGCGGGGCGACTTGCTACGGCTGGGTGAGGTCTGCTGTCAGGAGACACGCCAGCTCGCCAGCACGATCCGCGCGGTGATGGTCGAGGTGTCGCGCAACCCGGCACTCAACGAGGTGATGCAACGTCAATTCATCGATCAGCGCAAGGCCTTGATACGGCACGTGCTGCAACAGGCCGTTGATCGTGGCGAGATCGCCCAGGAGGCCATCAACGACGAACTCTGGGACCTACTGCCCGGCTATCTCATCTTCCGGTCCATCATGCCGGGCCGGCCGCCCACCCGTCGCACCGTGCAGGTTCTCGTCGACGACGTCCTCATGCCCGGGCTCACCCGATCCGGACGATGAATGTGTACGCTCGCGTCTCTTGTGCAGTACGGTTCAGTACCGTACTGTCAGAGCTATCCATCGACCGCGAAGCGCCGGCAACCGCCCTAGCATCGAGGTTGACCGTATCGCCCGATGATCGAAAGGCTAACGGGTGAAGGGGATTTCGATTGCCACCCTCGTCAGACGCGGCTGGATGGTCCTGGTCGCCGCGCTGGTGGTCGCCCTCGTGGGATTTGCGATCTATCGCCTGCACGGAATCTTCGGCTCGCACTACAACACGACGGCCAATAGCGGCCTCGCCAATGAGATCGTCCCGTTCAACCCCAAGCAGGTGGTCCTCGAGGTATTCGGCTCGCCGGGCGCGGTGGCCACCATCAACTACCTTGACGTCAACGCCCAGCCGCAGGAAGTCAAAAACGCGCCCCTGCCATGGTCGTACACGATCACCACGACCGAGCCCGCGGTCGTGGGCAACGTTGTGGCGCAGGGAAATGGCGACACCCTCGGGTGCCGCATCACCGTCAACGGTGAAGTCAAAGCCGAACGCACCGTCAACAAAGTCGACGCCTACACCTTCTGCCTGGATAAGTCTGGATAAGTCTGGATGAGCAACCATCAACAGTCGCGGCCTCGGGTGCCGCACACCATCCGCCGGCTTGCGCTGCCGATCCTGTTGTTCTGGGTGGCGCTGGCCGCCATCACCAACGTTGCGGTGCCGCAGCTGGAAGACGTTGGTAAAACACACAATGTGGCGCTGAACTCGCCCGACGCGCCATCGCTGAAGGCGATCAAACGCATCGGCCAAGCCTTCCACGAATTCGACACCGACAGCTCGGCGATGATCGTGCTCGAAGGCGACAAGCCGCTCGGCGCGGACGCCCACCAGTTCTACGACGCGATGATCCGCAAGCTCGAGCAGGACAAGAAGCACGTCGAGCACGTTCAGGACTTCTGGGGAGACACCCTGACCGCGGCCGGATCCCAGAGCACGGACGGCAAGGCCGCCTACGTCCAGCTGTTCCTCGCGGGCAATCAAGGCTCGGCATTGGCCAATGAGGGAGTGGGCGCCGTCCGCGACATCGTCGAGCACATGCAACCACCGCCGGGCGTCAAGGCATATGTCACCGGCGCGGCGCCATTGATCTCCGATCAGTTCGACGTCGGCAGCAAGGGCACCGCAAAGGTCACTGCGATAACCATCGGGGTGATCGCGTTGATGTTGTTCTTCGTGTATCGCTCCATCCTCACGACGCTGCTCGTGCTCTTCACGGTGCTCATCGAGATGTCCGCGGCCCGTGGGCTCGTCGCGTTTCTCGGCAACGAAGGAATAATCGGGCTGTCGACGTACGCGACGAATCTGCTCACGTTGCTGGTCATCGCCGCCGGAACGGATTACGCGATATTCTTCGTCGGCCGATATCAAGAAGCGCGCGGGTCCGGCGAGGACAAGGAAACCGCGTACCACACGATGTATCACGGAACGGCCCACATCGTCTTGGGTTCGGGCCTGACCGTCGCCGGCGCTGTGGCTTGCCTCAGCTTTACCCGGCTGCCCTATTTCCAAAGTCTGGGAATCCCTGCCGCGCTAGGCATTCTCGTCGCACTGGCCGCCTCGCTTACCCTCGGCCCGGCCGTGCTTACTCTGGGCGCGTTGGTGGGCATCTTCGAGCCGAAGCGCGCGATGCGAACCCGGGGATGGCGGCGGATCGGCACGGCCATCGTCCGCTGGCCCGCTCCCGTCCTCACCGCGGCGTGCGCGTTGGCCCTGGTGGGTCTTCTTGCGCTGCCCGGATACAAGACGAGTTACGACACTCGTCCCTACATGCCCCAAAGCGCGCCGGCCAATGTCGGTTACACCGCGGCCGAGCGGCATTTTTCCCGCGCCCGGCTGGAGCCCGAATTGTTGATGGTCGAAACGGATCACGACATCCGTAACCCGGCCGACATGCTCATTCTGGACCGGGTGGCCAAGGCGGTGTTCCACGTGCCCGGCGTCGCGCAGGTCCAGACCATCACCCGCCCGCTGGGAACGCCGATCGACCACAGCTCGCTCGCCTTTGTGGTCAGCAATCAGAGCGCGGCCCAGCAGCAAAACCTGACGTATCAGCGAGAACGGGCCGACGACCTGCTCAAGCAGGCCGGCGAATTGTCGAAGACGATCAACATTTTGCGACAGCAGTACGTGCTGCAGCAGCAGCTGGCCGCCGCCACCCACAGCGAAACCCAAAGCTTTCACGACACCGTCGACACGATCAGGGACCTGCGCGACAAGATCGCGAATTTCGACGACTTCTTCAGGCCGATCCGCAGCTACTTCTATTGGGAGAAGCACTGCTTCGACATCCCCGCCTGCTGGGCGATCAGGTCCGTTCTGGACGCCCTGGACGGCATCGATCAGCTCACCGAAAAATTCGAAAACCTCACGGCCACTTTGGATAAGCTCGACGAGTTGCAGCCGAAACTGGTGGCACTCATACCGCCGCAGATCGACAGCCAGGAGACCAATCGCGCATTGACGTTGGCGAGCCACGCGACGCAGTCCGGTATCAACGCGCAGACGCAGTCCGCGATCGATAACGCGACGGCGCTGGGGCGTGCGTTCGATGCCGCAAAGAACGATGACAGCTTCTACCTGCCCCCGGAGGTTTTCGATAATCCCGATTTCAAGCGCGGGCTGAAACTGTTCGTCTCGCCCGACGGCAAGGCGGCCCGCATGATCGTCACCCATGACGGCGATCCCGCGACGCCCGAAGGCATCTCACACATCGACCCAATCACCAAGGCCGCGCACGAGGCCCTGAAGGGCACGCCCATGGCCGGCGCCAAGGTCTACGTCGGCGGCACCGCGGCCACGTACAAGGACATCCAGGACGGCGCCAAGTACGACCTGATGATCGTGGCGCTCGCCGCACTGAGCCTGATATTGCTGATCATGATGATCATCACGCGGAGTTTGGTCGCCGCGCTGGTCATCGTTGGCACGGTTGCGCTTTCGCTGGGCGCGTCCTTCGGCCTTTCGGTGCTGGTTTGGCAGTACATCTTTGGGGTCCAGCTGTACTGGGTGGTGCTCGCGCTGGCGGTGATCCTGCTGCTGGCCGTGGGATCCGACTACAACCTGCTCTTGATTTCGCGGTTCAAGGAAGAGATCCCTGCCGGGTTGAAGACCGGGATCATCCGGGCGATGGCCGGCTCCGGGTCGGTGGTCACATCCGCCGGCATCGTCTTCGCCGTCACCATGTGCGCGTTCGTGTTCAGCGGTTTTCAGGTCCTCGGCCAGATCGGTACCACGATCGGCCTCGGCCTGTTGTTCGACACACTGATCGTGCGCTCCTTCATGACACCTTCCGTCGCAACGCTTTTGGGCCGGTGGTTCTGGTGGCCCCTACGAGTGCGCCCCCGCCCGGCCAGCACGATGCTGCGGCCCTACGGGCCACGTTCCGCGGTGCGTCAACTGCTGCTGTGGGAGGACGGTGACCCGGCGGCGCCCAAATCCCCATCGGTCGCTAGATAATTCAGCGCAACATGGTGGCCACGATTCCGGCCAGATAACCCAATCGGGCCACCTCCGACGGCCGGAATTCGGGGCCCGGACGGCCGAGCACCACCGCGGTGTGTGGATCGCCCAGCGGTGCGGCGACCATCGTGGTGTCCATCTCGCGCCATGCCTGCGGCACCCACTCGGCGTTGCCGTCGAGGGTCACGGCCTGCTCGATCGGCAGCCACGGCGCCGAATCCGCTTTGGTTTCCGGGGCGCCCGGGCTGGCCGCGAGGCGCTGCAGCTCGCCGTCCGAACCCCGCACCACCGCGCACCAGCTCACCCGCAGCACCTTGGGCGCCCCGTCGACCAGAACCTGCAGCCGGGACGCGTTGTCTGCCGCCGCGGCGACATGGTCGAGCAACTCCAGCTCACGGTGCGCTTCGAGCAGGCCGGTGTGCGGACGCACGCTGTCCACCCGGACCCCGGGCAGCGATTCGGCGGCGGTGATCAAGGTGTCGGGCATCGCCCCGAGCGGAAGTTCGATGACCAGGTCGTCGGTCGCATAGCCCGAGCTGCGCTCCACCACGTCGAGCGACAGAATGTCGGCGCCCACCGAACCCAGCGCGACCGCGAGCGAGCCCAGGCTGCCCGGGCGGTCCAGCAGCTCGATGCGCAACAGATACGACGGCACGCGCCCACTTTGGCACAGCGGGGCGCCGGTGGCATTTCGGCCGGTGTCCTGCTTTACTGCCGCCGAGCGTGCGGCTGGCCGCACGCTCGGCACCCAGCGTGCGGCTGGCCGCACGCTCGGCTCGCCTCAGCGTCGGCGGGCGCGACCGGCCCGAAAGCGGGACGTCCGCGCCTAGGTAGGCTTTTCGCTCGTGTCCCAGATCTCCCGCGACGAGGTTGCGCACCTTGCCAGGCTGGCCCGGCTGGCGTTGAGCGACGCCGAGCTGGACAGCTTCGCCGGCCAGCTCGACGCCATCCTGACCCACGTCAGCCAGATCCAGGCGGTCGATGTCGCCGGCGTCGAAGCGACCGACAACCCGCTCAAGGACGTCAACGTCACGCGCCCGGACGAGACGGCGCCGTGCCTCACCCAGGAGCAGGCGCTGGCCGAGGCGCCCGAAGCCGTCGACGGCCGCTTCGCCGTCCCGCAGATCCTGGGAGAGGCCCAGTGACCGACCTCATCCGGTCCGACGCCGCGACCTTGGCCGCGAGGATCGCCGCCAAGGAGGTCTCGTCGGTCGAGCTCACCAAGGCCTGCCTGGACCAGATCGAGGCAACCGACGAGCAGTACGGCGCGTTTTTGCACGTGGCCGCGGACGCGGCCCTGGCGGCGGCGGCGGCCGTCGACAAGGCGCTGGCCGCGGGCGAAGAACCGCCGTCGGCGCTGGCCGGGGTGCCGCTGGCGCTCAAGGACGTGTTCACGACCACCGACATGCCGACGACCTGCGGCTCCAAGATCCTCGAGGGCTGGCGCTCGCCGTACGACGCCACCGTCACCGAGCGGCTGCGCGCCGCCGGCATCCCGATCCTGGGCAAGACCAACATGGACGAGTTCGCGATGGGCTCCTCGACCGAGAACTCCGCCTACGGCCCGACGCGTAACCCGTGGAACGTCGAGCGGGTGCCCGGCGGCTCCGGCGGGGGCAGCGCGGCGGCGCTGGCGGCGTTCCAGGCGCCGCTGGCGATCGGATCCGACACCGGCGGCTCGATCCGTCAACCCGCCGCGCTGACCGCGACGGTCGGTGTCAAACCCACCTACGGCACGGTGTCCCGCTACGGGCTGGTGGCCTGCGCCTCCTCGCTCGATCAGGGCGGCCCGTGTGCGCGCACGGTGCTCGACACTGCGCTGCTGCATCACGTGATCGCCGGGCACGATGCCCGCGATTCGACGTCCGTCGACGCCGAGGTGCCCGACGTGGTGGGCGCCGCGAGAGCCGGTGCCGGCGGTGACCTGAAAGGCGTGCGGATCGGGGTGGTGCGCCAGCTGCACAGCGGCGAGGGCTACCAGCCGGGGGTGCTGTCGTCGTTCGAGGCCGCCGTAGAGCAGCTGCGGACCCTGGGCGCCGAGGTGAGCGAAGTCGACTGCCCGCACTTCGATTACGCGCTGCCCGCCTACTACTTGATCCTGCCGTCGGAGGTGTCGAGCAACCTGGCACGCTTCGACGCGATGCGGTACGGCCTGCGCGTCGGTGACGACGGCACGCACAGCGCCGAGGAGGTGATGGCGCTGACCCGCGCCGCCGGTTTCGGTCCGGAGGTCAAGCGGCGCATCATGATCGGCACCTATGCCCTCTCGGCGGGCTATTACGACGCCTACTACAACCAGGCGCAGAAGGTGCGCACGTTGATCGCGCGCGACCTTGACGAGGCCTATCGCACCGTGGACGTTCTGGTGTCGCCGGCGACCCCGACCACCGCGTTCGGCCTGGGGGAGAAGGTCGACGATCCGCTGGCGATGTACCTGTTCGACCTGTGTACATTGCCGCTGAACCTGGCCGGCCACTGCGGCATGTCGGTGCCGTCGGGGCTGTCTCCGGACGACGGCCTGCCGGTGGGGCTGCAGATCATGGCGCCGGCGTTGGCGGACGATCGGCTATACCGAGTGGGCGCCGCCTACGAGGCCGCCCGCGGACCCCTACCGTCGGCCATCTGAGAACCCGCGGTCACGCCCGGCAGGGCAAGATAAGGGCATGCGGATCGGAATTCTCACCGGGGGCGGCGACTGCCCGGGGCTCAACGCCGTTATCCGGGCGGTGGTGCGCACCTGCGACTCCCGATACGGATCGTCGGTGGTCGGATTCCAAGACGGTTGGCGCGGGTTGCTGGAGAACCGGCGCATGCAGCTGGCCAACGACGACCGCAACGACCGGCTGCTGGCCAAGGGCGGAACGATGCTGGGCACCGCCCGCGTTCACCCCGACAAACTGCGGGCCGGACTGAACCAGATCAAACAGACGCTGGACGACAACGGCATCGACGTGCTCATCCCGATCGGTGGTGAGGGCACCCTGACGGCCGCGCACTGGCTGTCGGAGGAGAACGTGCCCGTCGTCGGCGTGCCGAAAACCATCGACAACGACATCGATTGCACCGACGTGACTTTCGGCCACGACACCGCGCTGACGGTGGCCACCGACGCCATCGACCGGTTACACAGCACCGCCGAATCACACCAGCGCGTGATGCTGGTGGAGGTGATGGGCAGGCACGCCGGATGGATCGCGCTGAACGCCGGGCTGGCCTCCGGCGCGCACATGACGCTCATCCCCGAACAGCCCTTCGATGTCGAGGAAGTGTGCCGACTCGTCAAAAGGCGCTTCCAGCGCGGGGATTCGCACTTCATCTGCGTGGTTGCCGAGGGAGCCAAGCCCATCCCCGGCTCGATTGCGTTGCGCGAAGGCGGAATTGACGAGTTCGGCCACGAGCGCTTCACCGGCGTGGCCGCCCAGCTGGGCGCCGAGGTCGAAAAGCGGATCAACAAGGAGGTGCGGGTGACCGTGCTGGGCCACGTCCAGCGGGGCGGCACCCCGACGGCCTACGACCGCGTGCTGGCGACCAGGTTCGGGGTCAACGCCGCCGACGCCGCGCATGCGGGCGAGTACGGCCAGATGGTGTCGCTTCGCGGCCAGGACATCGGCCGGGTGCCGCTGGCGGACGCCGTGCGCCAACTCAAGCTGGTGCCGGAGAGCCGCTACGACGACGCTGCCGCCTTCTTCGGCTAAGTGGCGACGCGCTCGGCCGACTCCGCCGCCGAAACCCTTCGCTCCCGGTAGAGGGGCACATTTTGGTGGTTTAGCCGGATGTCCTCAGCGGCTATACCGGGGTATGAGCAACCGCGGTTCGGTTCGCGGAGTCGTTCAGCCACCCGCCGCACCGGGCGGGCCGGCAGGCCCCCGGCGCCGACCGCCACCTGCGCCTTCGCGGCGCCCCGCTCCCGATCCCGCAGCGGACACCGAGCCGGAGCCCTACCGCCCGGCCCCGTCCCCACGCCGCCGTCCGGCCAGAGCTGCCGAGCCGGCGAGGCCGCCCAGGCGGGCCCCGGCGCGGCCGGTGACGCCGCCGTGGTTTCACCCCGAGTGGCTGCGGGGCGGGACGGCACTCGACATCCTCAGCGAGCCGGATCCCGGGGAGTCGGCCGGCTTCAACTGGCGGGATGCGATCCGTCGCGTCACCGGGATCGATCTGGGTCCGGGCAAGGACGCAACGCACGAACAGCAGCTGCGGGACCGCATCCGCACGGTCCTGGGCGGTGTCTTTCCCATCGCGGTCCTCAACTTCAAAGGCGGCGTCGGCAAGACCGCGGTGGTCGAGGCGCTCGGCTCGACGTTCGCCAGCGTGCGCGGCGACCGGGTGCTCGCCGTCGACCTCGACGACGGCGACCTGGCGGGGCGGCATGGTCGCAGCAACCCGCTGAGCATGGCCGACCTGCTTTTGGACGACACGGCGACCCAATACCGGGACATCCGGGCGCATACCTACATGAACAGCTTCGGGCTCGAAGTCCTCGGGCTGCCTGACTATGGGCGCGCCGACTGGCGACTGGAGCGCCGCGACGTCGTCAAAGCGTTCTCGATTCTGCGTAACCACTATTCGGTGCTGCTGATCGATTGCGTCAAGGCGGTCAACTCGGCCGTGATGGACGCCGTGCTGCCGGAGTCGCGGGCGCTCGTGGTGGTTACCAGCACCTCCATCGACGCGGTACGGAAGAGCAGAACGACGCTGGAATGGTTGTGCAACAACGGATATCAGCGACTGATGAAGTCGACCGCGCTCGCGATCAACCACGTCGAGAGGGCCAAGCCGGACGCCGTGGCGCTCAAGGAACTCGAGGACCTCTCCGCTCGCGTCGCCACCACCGTGCAGTTGCCGTTCGATCGGCATGTGCATGAGGGCAAAGAGATCGGGCTGGACCGGCTGAGCAGGCAAAGCCGGCGCAGCTACCTGGAGCTGGCGGCCGCGCTGGCCGACATGGTCCCCGGGCGGCGCATCGAGTAGGACGCCCTAGTATCGACCGCATGACTGTTGCCGCGGGCGCACCCCACGCTTCGGGCGCTGAGCTGCTGGATTACGACGACGTCGTCGCGCGCTTCGATCCGGTGCTCGGCCTCGAGGTGCACGTCGAGCTGTCCACCGCTACCAAAATGTTCTGCGGCTGCGCGACCACCTTCGGCGCCGAGCCCAACACCCAGGTGTGCCCGGTGTGCCTGGGGCTGCCCGGCTCGCTACCGGTGCTCAACCGGACCGCGGTGGAGTCGGCGATCCGCATCGGCCTCGCGCTCAATTGCGAGATCGTGCCCTGGTGCCGCTTCGCGCGGAAGAACTACTTCTATCCGGACATGCCGAAGAACTACCAGATTTCGCAGTACGACGAGCCGATCGCCATCAACGGCCACCTCGATGTACCGCTGGAAGACGGCAGCACGTGGCGGGTGGACATCGAGCGCGCGCACATGGAGGAGGACACCGGCAAGCTCACCCACATCGGCAGTGAGACGGGCCGCATCCACGGCGCGACGACCTCGCTGATCGACTACAACCGCGCCGGGGTGCCGCTGATCGAGATCGTCACCAAGCCCATCGTCGGCGCCGGGGCACGGGCGCCGCAGATCGCTCGGTCCTATGTGACGGCGTTGCGAGACCTGTTGCGCGCGTTGGAGGTTTCCGATGTCCGGATGGACCAGGGTTCGATGCGCTGTGATGCCAACGTATCGCTGAAGCCGGCGGGGGCGGACGAGTTCGGCACCCGGACCGAGACCAAGAACGTGAACTCGCTGAAAAGCGTCGAGGTCGCCGTCCGCTACGAGATGCAGCGTCAGGGCGCCGTCCTGGCGTCCGGTGGCCGAATCATCCAGGAAACCAGGCACTTTCACGAAGCGGGGTACACCAGCCCGGGCCGTGCCAAAGAGACGGCCCAGGACTATCGCTATTTCCCCGAGCCCGACCTGGAGCCCGTCGCGCCCAGCCGCGAAGTGGTCGAGCGGCTGCGCCAGACCATTCCGGAGCTACCGTGGCTGGGCCGCAAGCGGATTCAGCAGGAGTGGGGTGTTTCCGACGAGATCATGCGCGATCTGATCAACGCCGGCGCGGTCGAACTGGTCGCCGCGACGGTCAAGCACGGCGCGTCCAGCAAGGAAGCCCGCTCCTGGTGGGGAAACTTCTTGGTGCAGAAGGCCAATGAGGCCGGTGTCGCGTTGGAGGAACTGGCCATCACGCCGGCCCAGGTCGCTGCGGTGATCGCGCTGGTCGACAAGGGAAAGCTGTCCAACAAGCTGGCCCGCGAGGTCGTGGAGGGCGTGCTGGCCGGGGAGGGCGAGCCCGATCAGGTAATGGCCGCCCGCGGTCTGGAGCTGGTGCGCGACGACTCGGTGACACAAGCCGCCGTCGACGAGGCCCTGGCCGCCAATCCCGATGTGGCGGAGAAGATTCGCGGGGGCAAGGTCGCCGCGGCGGGGGCGATCGTCGGCGCGGTGATGAAGGCGACCCGCGGCCAGGCCGACGCGGCGCGGGTGCGCGAGCTGGTCCTGGCGGCCTGCGGCCAGGGCTAGCCAAGGGATAGACGCGTCAGGTCTTGTCGTCGTTGTTGCGCGGGAAGCCGCCACCCTGCGGGAACAACGGGAACACCACGTCGTCGAGCTTCTCGGCGTCGCCGGCGGTCTTGTTGACGGTGGCGCCCCAGACGTTTCCATCGGGCGACATCCGCAGCGCGAACGCGTGGGCGTGGGTGTCCTTGCGAACCACGTCGGGTTCACCGGTCACGGCGCCGGTGTTCGGCGCGAGTCGCACCGCCACCGTCAGCTTGGTATTGATCAGGTTGACCAGCACCGTCCCGTCCATGGCCGCGCACCCGGCGACGCCGGGCTTGTCCGGCCAGGTCCACACCGTGGAGACCTCGGAGGTTTTGGTGATGCGCTGCAACCGGTCCGCGGTGGGGGTGCGGTCGGCGACATACAGCGAGCCGTCGACGGGATCGATGCACAGGCCGCCACCCGAACCGACGCCCGACAGCGCCGTCGTCGGCGGCGCCTGACCGATCGTGGTGGGCTGCTCGATGCGCAGGACCTTGCCGGCCAGCGATTTGGGATCGGCGGCCGCGGCCGGGTTGCCCGCATCGCCGGTCAGCACCACCAGCGTGGTGGGACTGGTGAAGATCAGCGCTCCGGTGTTCCCGGTGGCGCCCTTGGGAATCCCGGTCAGAATGTCCTTCGGGATGTCCCCGTCGGCGATCCGGATCACCCGGTTGTCACCGGGCGTGCTGATGTAGGCGTACATCAAGCGGTCCTGCTGATAGGTGGGCGACAGCACGATGTCCATCAGGCCGCCGTCACCGGACGGGTCGACGGGAATGACCATCTTGACCTTCGGCTCGGCGCTGACCGAGATGTCCTTGACCGCCCCGGTGGTGCGCTCGGCCACCAACGCGGTTTTGCTGTCGGGCCCCATGATGAGGCCGCTCGTGCTCTCCAAGCAGCCCTGCATAACCCCGGGCGCGGGGCACGCCTTGGGGAACGGTGTGGGCGGCAGCGGCGGCGGCGGGGGAGGCGTCGAGCTGGGCTGCGGCTTGAGTTCCGGGTTGGTGGTGAACGGCTGGGACTGTGCGTCGTCGAACCGCGCGCAGCCGCTCGACACGAGCATCACCGCGGACAGTGCAGCGAGCGCGCACCGAATCGACCACCCTGATCGCCCGAGTCGCATGATCGACAGGCTACGGACATCGCGGGCACTGCCGCCACAGACCTGCCGTTGCGTCATCGGCAGCACCGCCGGTTCGGCCCCGCCGGCCGGCCGGTTTCGGCGGGAGTTCACCGTTTCGAAATGATGCCGAGACCATTTGGGGACAATCCGGGCCAATTTGGCGGGGTAAGCGCCGATTGCCTGGCGAAAGGGCCGCTCAAATCCCTGATTTCCGGCCAAATGCCCTTACCCTGACACCCGTGACCAGTCAACCTAATGACGGACTTTGGCAGCGGCCCGGCGAGGCCGAAGAGCCAATCCCGGCACGGCCCGCCACCGCGCGGGTGGTCGACCCGGAAGACGACCTGACACCGGTCGGGTACCCGGGCGATTTCGGAACCACCACCGTCATCCCGTACCAGGATCCCGGTCCGGCCGGCTCCGGCTACCACCTGCTCGACCAGCAGGAGCCCTTGCCGTACGTCCAGCCGCAGTCGGAGTCCGGCGTCTCGGCGGCAGAGCCCGCGGAGATCGATGCAGCCGAGGACGACGAGCGCCATCTCGAGGTCGGCAGGCGTGGCACCCAGCATCTCGGTTTGCTGGTTCTGCGGGTCGGGCTCGGCGTGGTGCTCGGCGCCCACGCGATGCAGAAGCTGTTCGGGTGGTGGGGCGGCCAGGGAGTGGCCGGGTTCAAGAACTCACTGTCCGACGCCGGCTATCAGCACGCCGACATCCTGGCCTACGTCAGCGCCGGGGGCGAGCTCGTCGCGGCCGCGCTGCTGGTGTTGGGGCTGTTCACCCCCCTCGCCGCGGCCGGCGCGCTGGCATTCCTGATCAACGGCCTGCTGGTCACCATGTCGGCGAAGCCGCATTCGCACAGTTTCCCGTTCTTCCTGCCGGACGGGCACGAATACCAAGTCACCCTGATCGTCCTCGCGGTCGCGGTGATCCTGGCCGGACCGGGCCGCTACGGCCTGGACGCGCGCCGGGGCTGGGCGCATCGGCCGTTCATCGGATCCTTCGCCGCCCTGCTCGCCGGCATCGCCGCCGGCATCGGCGTGTGGGCGCTGCTCAACGGAGTCAACCCGCTCGCCTGAGACGGGTTACTGATACGGGTTGGGAACGCGTCCCGAGCTGGCTTCCGTCAGCTGCGGCAGCGTCGCGAACGTGACCGCGGGCAACCGCAATTCGTCACCGCTTTTGAGGCGGGCCCGCGCCCAGGAACCCCGGTGAAAGCGCAGCCCGTCGATGTCCTCCCAGGGCACCGTGCGGCTGCCGAGCAGGCTCCGCACCGTCACGCCCCGGTCGTCGGCGACCGTGCGCAGCCGGATGACAATCGCCGACAACACCACCGGGATGACGAGCAGCGGCGCCGACGGCGGCCAGGCCAGCACCGGTATCAGCAACCCGAGGGTCAAGAATCCGACGGCGATGTGCGCCATCGGCGAAATTTTGATCACCACGGGCGGGCCAGCGGGTGTGGGGGCGGACGAACCGGTAGGCACCCGAGCATCATTCCACTCCGCCGGAGCGGTCGCGGATTTGACGGCTGAGCTGTGCGAAGGCTACCGTCGGGGGCTATGGAACCCGCCGGAAAGCCCGGAATGCTCGTAGTAATTAGTCGGCGCGTTGGTGGCTGACTAACACTTCAGCATTTGAAGCGATCCTCCCACCAACGCCCTCGTGCAGCAGCTGAGCTGACGGGGGTTTTTTCTTGCCCACAGACAACGAAGACGAAGAGGACGAGAGTGAGCGCACCCACGAGGCCACACGCCGGGTCGCAGGAAGCGGCCAACGGCGCGCCGAAACCCGCCGCGAAGGCCGCCCAGTCGAAGCGCATTGCGCCGGAGCAACTGACCGGCGCCCAGTCGGTAATCCGGTCGCTGGAGGAGCTCGACGTCGACGTCATCTTCGGCATCCCCGGCGGCGCCGTACTGCCCGTCTATGACCCGCTGTTCGACTCGAAGAAACTGCGCCACGTGCTGGTCCGCCACGAGCAGGGCGCCGGTCACGCCGCCAGTGGCTACGCACACGCCACCGGCCGGGTCGGGGTCTGCATGGCCACCTCGGGTCCCGGCGCCACCAACCTGGTGACCGCGCTGGCCGATGCGCAGATGGACTCCATCCCCGTGGTCGCGGTCACCGGGCAGGTCGGTCGCGGGCTGATCGGCACCGACGCCTTCCAAGAGGCCGACATCTCGGGCATCACGATGCCGATCACCAAGCACAACTTCCTGGTTCGCTCCGGCGACGACATTCCCCGGGTGCTGGCGGAGGCGTTCCACATCGCGTCCTCGGGACGCCCGGGCGCCGTCCTCGTCGACATCCCCAAGGACGTGCTGCAGGGGCAGTGCACGTTCAGCTGGCCGCCGCGCATGGATCTGCCCGGTTACAAGCCGAACACCAAACCGCACGGCCGGCAGATCCGCGAGGCGGCCAAGCTGATCGGCGCCGCGACCAAACCGGTGCTCTACGTCGGCGGCGGTGTGATCCGCGGTGAGGCGACCGAGCAGCTGCGAGATTTGGCCGAGCTGACCGGTATTCCGGTGGTCACCACGTTGATGGCGCGCGGCGCCTTCCCGGACAGCCATGAGCAGAACCTGGGCATGCCCGGCATGCACGGCACCGTCGCCGCGGTCGCCGCGCTGCAACGCAGCGACCTGCTGATCGCGCTGGGCACCCGCTTCGACGACCGGGTCACCGGACAGCTCGCCTCGTTCGCGCCCGAGGCCAAGGTCATCCACGCCGACATCGACCCGGCGGAGATCGGCAAGAACCGGCACGCCGATGTGCCCATCGTCGGCGACGTCAAAGCCGTTATCACCGAACTCATCTCGATGCTGCGGCACTACGAGATTCCGGGAAAGATCGACATGGCCGATTGGTGGCGATACCTGCAGGAGGTCCAGTCCACCTATCCGCTGAGTTATGGACCGCAGAGCGACGGCAGCCTCGGCCCGGAGTACGTGATCGAGAAGCTGGGCCAGATCGCAGGCCCGGACGCCGTCTACGTCGCCGGTGTCGGTCAGCACCAGATGTGGGCCGCGCAGTTCATTCGCTACGAAAAGCCGCGCACCTGGCTGAATTCCGGCGGGCTGGGCACCATGGGCTTCGCGATCCCGGCGGCCATGGGCGCCAAGATCGCCCGTCCCGACGCGGAGGTCTGGGCGATCGACGGTGACGGGTGCTTCCAGATGACCAACCAGGAACTGGCTACCTGCGCGATCGAGGGCATACCGATCAAGGTGGCGCTGATCAACAACGGCAACCTCGGCATGGTGCGGCAGTGGCAGAGCCTGTTCTACGGGGAGCGCTACTCGCAGACCGACCTGGCCACGCACTCGCACCGCATCCCGGACTTCGTGAAGCTGGCCGAGGCGCTGGGTTGCGTCGGATTGCGTTGCGAGCGTGAAGAAGACGTCGCCGACGTGATCAACGCGGCGCGCGCGATCACCGACCGCCCGGTGGTGATCGACTTCATCGTGGGCGCCGACGCGCAGGTGTGGCCGATGGTGGCCGCCGGGACCAGCAATGACGAGATTCAGGCGGCCCGTGGCATTCGCCCGCTATTCGATGACGAGAGCGAAGGGCACGCGTGATGCGCGCCGGCGACGATGCAGTGGGGGCGCCCCCAGCCGCGGAGCGGCGAGGGGGACGTAGCGATGAGGAGGAGCGGCGCACATGATGGGATCGCCTAAGACGCACACGTTGTCGGTGCTGGTCGAGGACAAGCCCGGTGCGCTCGCACGGGTTGCGGCGCTGTTCTCGCGGCGTGGTTTCAACATCGAGTCGTTGGCTGTCGGCGCCACCGAGCAGAAGGACATGTCGCGGATGACCATCGTGGTCTCGTGCGAGGACACTCCGCTCGAGCAGGTCACCAAGCAGCTCAACAAACTGATCAACGTCATCAAGATCATCGAGCAGGACGAGGAGAACTCGGTGTCCCGGGAGCTGGCCCTGATCAAGGTGCGCGCCGACGCCGGTTCTCGCAGCCAGGTGATCGAGGCCGTAAATCTCTTCCGCGCCAAGGTGGTTGACGTATCGCCGGAGGCACTGACCATCGAGGCCACCGGCGACCGCGGCAAGCTCGAGGCGCTGCTGGGGGTCCTGGAGCCGTTCGGCATTCGCGAAATCGTGCAATCCGGCATGGTCTCGATGGCCCGCGGTTCACGCGGCATCGGTACCGCCAAGTAACTCATCGAATAGAAGGAAAATTCACAGTGGCATTAGAGATGTTCTACGACGACGACGCAGACCTGTCGATCATCCAGGGCCGCAAGGTCGGCGTCATCGGATACGGCAGCCAAGGGCACGCGCACTCGCTGAGCCTGCGCGACTCGGGCGTGCAGGTCCGCGTCGGGCTGCAGGAGGGTTCGAAGTCCCGGGCCAAGGTTTCCGAGCAGGGCCTGGACGTCGACACGCCCGCCGAGGTCGCCAAGTGGGCCGACGTGATCATCTTGCTGGCTCCCGACACCGCGCAGGCCGACATCTTCAAAAACGAGATCGAGCCCAACCTGAACGCCGGCGACGCATTGTTTTTCGGCCACGGGCTCAACGTTCACTTCGGTTTGATCAAGCCGCCCGCCGACGTCACGATCGCGATGGTCGCCCCCAAAGGTCCCGGCCACCTGGTGCGCCGCCAGTTCGTCGACGGCAAGGGCGTGCCGTGCCTGATCGCCGTCGACCAAGACCCCACCGGCAACGGCCAGGCGCTGGCGCTGTCCTACGCCAAGGCCATCGGCGGCACCCGGGCCGGGGTCATCAAAACGACCTTCAAAGACGAGACCGAAACCGACCTCTTCGGTGAGCAGGCCGTATTGTGCGGTGGCACAGAGGAACTGGTGAAGACGGGCTTCGACGTGATGGTCGAGGCGGGCTATCCGCCGGAGATGGCGTACTTCGAGGTGCTGCACGAGCTGAAGCTCATCGTCGACCTGATGTACGAGGGTGGCATCGCCCGGATGAACTACTCGGTCTCCGACACAGCGGAATTCGGTGGATACCTGTCGGGCCCGCGCGTCATCGACGCCGACACCAAGGAGCGGATGCGCGCCATCCTGCGTGACATCCAGGACGGCAGCTTCGTCAAGAAGCTGGTGGCCAACGTCGAGGGCGGCAACAAGCAACTCGAGCAGCTGCGCAAGCAAAACGCCGAGCATCCCATCGAAGTGACCGGCAAGAAGCTGCGCGACCTGATGAGCTGGGTTGACCGCCCGATCACCGAGACGGCGTAGCCTCTGGCGCGGCCGGCCTCAACCAACAGATAGGGGCGCCATGGCGGAGCCGTCCGTCACCAATGCCGCCGATCGCAAACCCAAGCGGTATGAGATCAGCGTCGGCGGCGTGCAGGCGGGGCTGGCCGCCTACGTCGATACCGCCACGCAGCGCATCTTCTACCACACCGAAACCGGCGACGACTTCGCCGGACAAGGCCTGGGCAGCATGCTCGTCGCGGCCGCGCTCGCGGACACCCGCGCGTCGGGTAGACGCATCGTGGCACTGTGCCCGTTCGTCGCGGCCTACGTCGACAAGCACGACGATTTCGACGACATCGTGGATCCGATAACCCCGCAAGCGCACGCCGTCGTGCGCGCGGCGCTGGCCGACGACGCCTGACGGGCGCCGAAACGTGAACTGCGGCAGGGGCTACGAGGTCAGGCGGTCGGCCGTGCGTACAACGCGGCGCGCCAGATGGTCGAGCGCGTCGTTGGTCGCGTCGTCGAACTCGTGGATGTTGTCGTGGGTGGAGACCAGGCTCACCCCATACGGGTTGCCGTCGACGAACTTGACCGGATCGGTGTAGCCCGGCGGCACGATGATGCCGCCGAAGTGCATCAGCGTGAAATACAGCGCGACCAGCGTGGTTTCCTGGCCGCCGTGCAGGGTGTTGGAGGACGTGAAGCCCGCGTACACCTTGTCGGCCAACTTGCCCTCGGCCCAGAGCCCACCCAGCGAGTCGAGGAAGGCGCGCAATTGCGCTGCGGGCGAACCGAACCGGGTCGGCGAGCCGAAGATCACCGCGTCGGCCCACACGATGTCGTCGCCGGTTGCCGCGGGAAGATCCTTGGTCGCTTCGTAGTTCGCCGTCCAGGCCGGGTTCTGGGCGAACGACTCCGGGTCGCGCGTTTCGCCGACGTGTCGCAGGCGGACTTCGGCGCGCGCGGCCTCGGCCGCCGCGGCGACGCGCTGCGCCATCGCGGTGCCGTGACCGGTGGCCGAGTAGTAGATGATCGCGAGCTTGGTCATGGCCCAAGCCTAGGCATGCCCAGCCCGAATTCGCGGCGCAGCAGGGTGCGCGCGGCGTAGTAGCCGGCCATGCCGTGCACGCCGCCGCCGGGCGGGGTGGCCGCGGAACACAGATACGCCTTGGGAATCGGTGTGCGCCAAGGGTTCAGGCGCGGCGTGGGGCCGGCGATCGCGCGCCACGCCGAATTTCCGCCCATCCCGATATCGCCGCCCACGTAGTTGGCGTTGTGGTCGCACATCCGCGCGGCGGGCACCGCACGGGCCGCCAGCACGAGGTCGCGGAAGCCGGGTGCGAATCGCTCCATCACCGCGGTCACTGCCTTCGTCGCGTCGACGGTGGAGCCCGAGGGCACGTGGGCGTAGGTCCAGAACGGGCGGCGGCCCCGGCCGTCGATGCGGGCGGGATCGGCGAGGTGGGGCGCGGCCGCCAGCACCATCGGCCACTGCGCGTGGCGGCCGGCCGCGATTTCGGCTTCGGCGTGCGCCATCTGCTCGCGGGTGCCGCCGAGATGAAGGGTCGGCGCGTGGCGCAACCGCTCGTCCGACCACGGAATCTCGCCGCCGAGCACGAAGTCGACCTTGGCGACCCCAGGTCCGAAACGGTAGCGGCGCAATGCCTTAGCGTAACGGGAGGGTAGCGCGTCGCCGTAAATGCGCAGCAGCGCGGTCGGTGCCGTGTCGAATGCGACGACACCGCTTGGCGGCCCGGTGATTTCGTAGCCGGCAGTCAGCTCGCCGCCGTGCGCGCGCAGGTCGGCGATTAGCGCGTCGGTGATCGCCTGGCTGCCGCCTACCGGAATCGGCCAGCCGACCGAATGGGCCAGTGTCGCCAACATCAACCCGGCGCCGGCGGCAGTCAGCGACGGCATTCGCGAAATGACATGAGCGGCAACGCCGGTGAACAGCGCGCGGGCGTCTTCGCCGGCCAGCGATCCCCACGCGACAGTGCCCTGGGCCAGCATCCGCAGCCCAAGGCGCAGCGCGGACGGCAACGAGGGGGGCACCGAGCGCTTGTCGCCGAGCAGCAATCCGACCACCTCGGGCGAGTCCGTCACCAAGGGGCCCAGCAGCCGCCGCCAGGATGCCCCGTCGGTCAACTCGGCGCAGGTGCGGTCCAGATCGCGGTAGGCGATCACGGCGGGGCGGCCCGGCAGCGGATTGGCGTACGCGATCTCGGGCACCTCCAGCCGCACCCCTCGGGCGGGCAGATCGAACTCCGCGAAGAACGGCGACGCCAGCGCCAGCGGGTGAACCGCCGAGCAGATGTCGTGTTGGACTCCGGGAAATTCTGGGTCGGCCGCCGTGCGCGCGCCGCCGCCGAAGGTCGGCTGGGCCTCGACGACCTGCACTTTGAGTCCGGCGCGGGCGCAGATTACGGCCGCTGTCAGCCCGTTGGGCCCGCTGCCGACGACGGTGACGTCCACCGGTCAATTAGAGCGGAGACGCCGGCCTATAGCCTGGTCGGGTGAACTTGCCTGTTGTGTTAATTGCCGACAAACTCGCCCAATCGACCGTCGCCGCCCTGGGAGACCAGGTCGAGGTGCGCTGGGTCGACGGTCCCGACCGGGAGAAGCTGCTGGCCGCGGTGCCCGAGGCCGACGCGCTGCTGGTGCGCTCGGCCACCACCGTCGACGCCGAGGTGCTCGCCGCGGCCCCCAAGCTCAAGATCGTCGCGCGCGCCGGCGTCGGGCTCGACAACGTCGATGTCGACGCCGCGACGGAGCGCGGTGTGCTGGTCGTCAACGCGCCGACGTCGAACATCCACAGCGCCGCCGAGCACGCGCTGGCGCTGCTGCTGGCCGCGTCCCGCCAGATCGCGGCGGCCGATGCCTCACTGCGCGAACACACCTGGAAACGCTCGTCATTCTCGGGTACCGAGATTTTCGGCAAGACCGTCGGCGTGGTGGGGCTGGGCCGGATCGGCCAGTTGGTCGCCCAGCGCGTCGCGGCCTTCGGCACCCACGTCGTCGCCTACGACCCGTATGTGGCGCCCGCGCGCGCCGCGCAGCTCGGCATCGAGCTGCTGTCCCTCGACGAGCTGCTGACGCGGGCCGACTTCATCTCGGTGCACCTGCCGAAGACCCCGGAGACGGCCGGCCTGATCGACAAGGAGGCGCTGGCCAAGACCAAGCCGGGCGTCATCATCGTCAACGCCGCCCGCGGTGGGCTGGTCGACGAGGCGGCGCTGGCCGACGCGGTGAGCAATGGCCACGTGCGCGCCGCGGGGCTCGACGTGTTCTCCAGCGAACCCTGCACCGACAGCCCGCTGTTCGAGCTGCCGCAGGTGGTGGTCACACCGCACCTGGGCGCCTCCACCGCCGAGGCCCAGGACCGGGCCGGCACCGACGTGGCCGAAAGCGTGCGGCTGGCGCTGGCGGGGGAGTTCGTTCCCGACGCGGTCAACGTCGGCGGCGGAGTGGTGAACGAGGAGGTGGCGCCCTGGCTGGACCTGGCGCGCAAGCTCGGAGTGCTGGCCGCCGCGCTGTCCGACGGCCTGCCGGCATCGTTGGTCGTGGAGGTGCGCGGCGAGCTGGCTTCCGAAGACGTTGAGGTGCTGCGGCTTTCGGCGCTGCGCGGCCTGTTCTCGGCGGTCATCGAGGATCCGGTCACGTTCGTCAACGCGCCGGCGCTGGCCGCCGAACGCGGCGTTACCGCCGAGCTCAGCACCGCCTCGGAAAGTCCCAACCACCGCAGCGTGGTCGACGTGCGGGCGCTCGCCCACGACGGCTCGTGCGTCAACGTGGCGGGCACGCTGTCCGGTCCGCAGCTGGTCGAGAAGATCGTCCAGATCAACGGGCGCAACTTCGATCTGCGCGCCCAGGGTACGAACCTGGTGATCAACTACATCGACCAGCCCGGCGCGCTGGGCAAGATCGGCACCCTGCTGGGTGCGGCCGGGGTGAATATCCAAGCCGCGCAACTGTCCGAGGACGCCGAGGGTCCGAGCGCGACGATCCTGTTGCGGCTCGACCAAGACGTGCCGGACGCCGTCCGCTCGGAGATCTCGACGGCGGTGGGGGCGAATAAGCTCGAAGTGGTTGACCTGTCGTGAAACTGGCGGTGATCGGCGGCGACGGAATCGGCCCCGAGGTGGTGGCCGAGGCCCTCAAAGTCCTTGACGCGGTCGTGCCGGGCGTGCAGCGGACGGACTACGACCTGGGCGCCCGACGGTTCCACGCCACCGGTGAGCTACTGCCGGACTCGGTGCTCGCCGAGCTGCGCGCGCACGACGCCATCCTGCTCGGCGCGGTCGGTGATCCGTCGGTGCCCAGCGGCGTGCTGGAGCGAGGCCTGTTGTTGCGCTTGCGTTTTGAGCTGGATCATCACGTCAACCTGCGACCGGCCCGCCTGTATCCGGGGGTGAGCGGTCCGCTGGCCGGAAACCCCGACATCGACTTCGTGGTGGTGCGCGAGGGGACCGAAGGGCCCTACACCGGCACCGGCGGCGCGATCCGGGTGGGCACGCCCCAGGAGGTGGCCACCGAGGTCAGCGTCAACACCGCGTTCGGCGTGCGCCGCGTGGTGGCCGACGCGTTCGAGCGCGCGCAGCGGCGTCGCAAGCACCTGACGCTGGTGCACAAGAACAACGTGCTCACCTTCGCCGGGAAGCTGTGGTCGCGGGTCGTGGCGGAGGTCGGCGAAGACTATCCCGACGTCGAGGTGGCCTATCAGCACGTCGACGCCGCCACCATCTTCCTGGTCACCGACCCGGGGCGCTTCGACGTGATCGTCACCGACAACCTGTTCGGCGACATCATCACCGACTTGGCCGCGGCGGTGTGCGGCGGAATTGGCTTGGCCGCCAGTGGAAATATCGATGCCACCCGGACCAATCCGTCGATGTTCGAACCCGTGCACGGCAGCGCGCCCGACATCGCCGGTCAGGGCATCGCGGATCCGACGGCGGCGATCATGTCGGTGGCGCTGCTGCTTGCCCACCTGGGTGAGGACGACGCCGCCGCCCTGGTGGACCGGGCCGTCGCGACTTATCTGGCGAACCGCCCGAACGAACAGCTCGCCACCAGCGAAGTCGGCGAACGGATCGCAGCCGCGCTGTAGTTTCCAAACCCGGTGGGAGCAGCCTCGTCGGCACCAACGGGATCGCCAGCAAGGGAAACACCCCGCACCACGCCCACGCGGACGGGTATTTCTCCGCCGCGATCAACGCGCCGAATAGCGGCGGCCCCGCGGCGGCCATCAGCCGTTGCGTGGTGTTCTGCACACCCAGCGCCCGTCCGCTCCAGAACGGACCGGCGAATTCGGTGATCGCGGTTGCTTCCAAACCGTTGTCGAGCACCGCGAGCACCGAGATGGCGATCATGAGCGGCACGTCGAATCGCGAATCCATGTGGTCGCTCAACGCCAGCAGGAAAAGGGTCAGGGCCGCCGCGGCGGCGATGATGCGGACCGGCCACATCCGCGAGCCGACCCGGTCCGACCAACGGCCGACCCCGACGCGGCCCAGCGCGCCGAGTAGCTGCGCGAGGGTCACCAAACCCCCGGCGGCCCCAACCGACCAACCATGGTGGTTCATCAGCCACACCAGCATGAACGTCACGGTCACGGTCTGCGGCATCATCAACAGGCCCGCCACCGCGTGAATTCGCCAGAGCACCACCGACCCCCGGTACGGGCTGGCCAGTTCCTGCACGGTGGCCGTCTTGCGGGACTTCCCCGGTGGATTCGCGACTCCGATCACGCTGGCCACCGCGGCCACCGCGCACACCAGCGCGGGCAACATCAGCCCGGCGCGGATGCTGTGTTCGCCCAGTTCGGGTATCACCAGCGCGCCGAAGGCGATTCCCAGCGGTTGCGCGGTCTGGCGGATCCCCATCGCCAGGCCGCGTTGCTGCGGCGGAAACCAGCCTGACACCAGCCGGCCGCCGGCGGTGTTGCAACTCGCCGCGGCCATGCCGCCGAGGAACAGGTAAACACCGACCCACACCATCGAATGCACCGATGCCGCAGCGTATGCCGCCGCCGCGGTGAGCGCCGAGCCCGCGGTCATCACGAGGCGCTCGCCGACGCGATCCAGCACGTAGCCCCACAGGATCAGCGTGGTGACCATGCCCCAGCTGGGCATCGACGACAGCAGACCGGCTTCGGGCAGTGAAACGCCGCGCAAGGCCTGCAGCGAGGGGATCAGGAATGCGACGCCGTTGATGAAGAGGAAAGAACTCGCCGTTACCCCCAGCGAGACGATCATGATCGACCAGCGCGCCCCGGTGCTGAGTTGGCCCGCCTTTTTCGGGTCCGACGGCATCCGCCCATGCTCGCACGATGCCCGGCCGAGGCAGGCGTGATCGGCCATTACTAGGCTCGTGCGAATGCGCCTAGGACGAATCGCCAGCCCGGACGGCGTCGCCTTCGTCAGCATCGAGGGTCCGCTGGACGATCCCAGCGGGATGACCGCCCGCGAGATCGCCGAGCACCCGTTCGGCACGCCGACGTTCACCGGCCGATCCTGGCCGTTGGCCGATATCCGGCTGCTGGCGCCGATGCTGGCCGGCAAGGTGGTCTGCGTCGGGAAGAACTACGCCGATCACATCGCGGAGATGGGCGGCCGAACGGGCCCGGTACCGGCGGATCCGGTGATATTCCTCAAGCCCAACACCGCCATCGTCGGACCCAACGTGCCGATTCGGTTGCCCGCCAACGCATCACCGGTGCATTTCGAGGGGGAGCTGGCGGCGGTGATCGGCCGCCCGTGCAAGGATGTCCCGGCCGCGCAGGCCGCCGCCAACATCCTCGGCTACACCATCGCCAACGATGTGTCGGCGCGCGACCAGCAACAGGCCGACGGGCAGTGGACTCGGGCCAAGGGCCACGACACGTTCTGCCCGGTCGGCCCCTGGATCGTCACCGACGTCGATCCGGCCGATCTCGAACTGCGCACCGAAGTCAACGGCGACGTCAAGCAACACAGCCGAACCTCGTCGATGATCCACGACGTCGGCGACATCGTGGAATGGATCTCGGCCGTGATGACCCTGCTGCCCGGCGATCTCATCCTCACCGGAACGCCGGCGGGGGTCGGTCCCATCGAGAACGGTGACATCGTCTCCATCAGCATCGAGGGAATCGGCAGCCTCACCAATCCCGTAGTCCGCAAAGGAAAGTCGTGACTTCCCCAGCTCCCGAAGCAGCCAAAGTCCGGGTGCGGTTCTGCCCGTCGCCCACCGGTACGCCGCACGTGGGGATGGTGCGCACCGCGCTGTTCAACTGGGCCTATGCGCGGCACACCGGCGGCACCTTCGTCTTTCGCATCGAGGACACCGACGCCGCACGCGACACCGAGGAAAGCTATCTGGCGCTGCTCGACGCGCTGCGCTGGCTCGGCCTCGACTGGGACGAGGGTCCCGAGGTCGGCGGACCCTACGGCCCGTACCGGCAGTCGCAGCGCGGCGACATCTACCAAGAGGTGGTGGCCGAGCTGCTCGCGGCAGGGGAGGCCTACCATGCCTTTTCCACGCCGGAGGAGGTGGAGGCCCGTCACATCGCCGCCGGTCGCAACCCGAAGCTGGGCTACGACAACTTCGACCGACAGCTGACCGACCCCCAACGGGCCGCGTTTCTCGCCGAGGGACGCAAGCCGGTGGTACGGCTGCGAATGCCCGACGAAGATCTGAACTGGGACGACCTGGTGCGCGGGCCCACCACCTTCGCTGCCGGCACCGTGCCCGACTTCGCTTTGACCCGGGCAAGCGGAGATCCGTTGTACACCTTGGTCAACCCGTGTGACGACGCGCTGATGAAGATCACGCACGTGCTGCGTGGCGAGGACCTGCTGCCGTCGACTCCGCGTCAGCTAGCGCTGTATCAGGCGCTGATCCGGATCGGGGTCGCCGAGCGGGTCCCGCAATTCGCCCACCTGCCAACGGTATTGGGTGAGGGAACGAAGAAGCTCTCCAAGCGTGATCCGCAGTCGAATCTGTTCGCCCACCGCGACCGGGGTTTCATTCCCGAAGGGTTGCTGAATTATCTTGCGTTGCTGGGCTGGGCGATCGCCGACGATCACGATCTGTTCAGCCTCGACGAAATGGTGGCCGCCTTCGACGTGGTGGACGTCAACTCGAATCCGGCCCGATTCGACCAGAAGAAGGCCGACGCGCTCAACGCCGAGCACATCCGGATGCTCACCGCCGACGACTTCGCCGGCAGGCTGCGCGAGTACTTCGACGCACACGGCCATCGCCTCGACTTGGATGACGCCTCGTTCGCCACCGCCGCCGAGCTCGTGCAGACCCGCATCGTGGTGCTCGCGGACGCATGGGACCTGCTGAAGTTCCTCAACGACGAGGAATACGCGATCGATCCCAAGGCCGCCGCCAAAGAACTCGGCGCGGAAGGGGCCGCGGTGCTCGACGCGGCGCTGGCCGCGCTGGACGGCGTCGCGGAGTGGACGACCGCGCGGATCGAGGACGCCCTCAAGGCCGCGCTGATCGAGGGACTGGCGCTCAAACCGCGCAAAGCGTTCGGCCCGATCCGCGTCGCCGCCACCGGGACGACGATCAGCCCGCCGTTATTTGAATCACTGGAGCTGCTCGGCCGCGAGCGCAGCCTGCGCCGGCTGCGGGCCGCCCGCGCTGGCGCGCTCTAAGTTTTTGGTACTCTGCACTGCGGTTTACAAAGGCCGCCGGCAGCCGCGCAGCCATGGGCGATTGAGTCCGTAGAATGCGCTCTGACCTGCGGCTTTAGGCGGCCAATGGGGTATGGTGTAATTGGCAACACAGCTGATTCTGGTTCAGCCATTCTAGGTTCGAGTCCTGGTACCCCAGCAAAATCCGGCCACCGCAAGCGATTAGGTGGGCATATGCGGGTGAGCTATGCTGACAGCTCGGATCGGTTCAGGCCCCGTCGTCTAGCGGCCTAGGACGCCGCCCTCTCACGGCGGTAGCGTGGGTTCGAATCCCATCGGGGCTACAAATTATTACTGGCCGGTCCCCACCACCGCGGGCGCGGTCGATCCGCCCACCGGCATTGCCGGCAAGCCGAGCTTGCGGTGATCCCACGAACGCGACCGTGCGGCCACGATGCGCACGCAGACCCGCTTGTTCATCATCTGCTCGACGAAGGGCTTCATGTCGTCGCTGTAGGGGCCGGTGTAGCGCTCGAACACGCTGACGCCGACTCGGTGTGAGACGTCGGGATCGTCGACGATCTCGGCGACGCCTTCGAAGGACACCCCGCGCAGCGTGTCGTAGGTGTCGCCGCCCTCGATCAAAAAGCTCACCCGCGGATCCCGTTTGAGGTTGACCGCCTTCTGCGACTTGGCCTTGGTCTCCAGCCAGATTTCGCCGTCGACCACGGCGTACCACATGGCGGTCAAGTGCGGCTGGCCGTCGGGGCCGACGGTGGCCAATGTTCCGGTGCGGCTCTTGACGACGAAATCGGCGATCTCGTCCTCCGACATGACGATGCTCGCGCGCTGATTGGTTCCCATGGCGTCAGTCTGTCAGGTCGTTTTCGGGCGTGCGCTGAGGGCGCCCTGAACGCACACTCGCCACCGTGAACGCACACTCGGTTCGAATTACAGGCGACGGGTCAGCGCTTCGGCCGCGGACACCAGATCGGCGGCCCAGCGCGCACCCGGCCGGCGCCCGATTCGGTCGATGGGCCCGGACACCGAGATGGCGGCGACGACGACGCCGCGACCGTCGCGCACCGGCGCCGAGACGCTGGCGACCCCGGGCTCGCGCTCGGCCACGCTTTGTGCCCAACCGCGACGGCGCACTTCGGCCAGCGCCCGTTCGGTGAATTTCGCCGCGGGCAGCACCGCCTGCTGGGTGGCGGCGTCGCTGTGGGCCAGCAACACTTTGGCCCCCGAGCCCGCGGTCATCGGCAGGCGGGCGCCGACCGGAACCGTATCGCGAAGGCCCGCAGCCGGTTCCAGCGCCGCGACACAGACCCGCGAGGTGCCCTCGCGACGGTACAGCTGCACGCTCTCCCCGGTGGTTTCGCGCAATTGCGGGAGCACCGCCGCGCCGGCGGCCAGCAGCGGATCGTTGACGCGGGCCGCGAGTTCGGTCAGCGCGGGACCCAGCCGCCAGCGCCCTTCGTCGTCGCGTGCCAGCAGGCGATGGACTTCGAGGGCGGCCGCCAACCGGTAGGCCGTCGCGCGGGGCAACCCGCTCCGCTCACACAGTTCGGCCAACCCGCAGGGAGATTCCGCGATCGTGTGCAGCAGCCCCACGCTTTTGTCGAGGACGCCGATTCCGCTATCCTGTCTCACAAGGAGATACTAGCGTCTCGCATTGTGAGATAGCCAGTTTTGAACGAATCGAGGCATCGAAGATGGCAGGCACGCCGCGCACACTGGCCGAAAAGGTCTGGGACGACCACGTTGTGGCGTCGGGTGAGGGCTCCGGGCCCGACGTGATCTACATCGACCTTCATCTGGTGCACGAGGTCACCAGCCCCCAGGCGTTCGACGGGCTGCGCCTTGCCGGCCGCCCGGTGCGCCGGCCCGACCTGACGCTTGCTACCGAAGATCACAACGTGCCCACCATCGACATCGACAAGCCGATCGCCGACCCGATCTCGCGCACCCAGGTCGAGACGTTGCGGCGAAACTGTGCCGAATTCGGTGTGCGGCTCCATCCGATGGGGGATATCGAGCAGGGCATCGTCCACGTCGTCGGGCCGCAGTTGGGGCTGACTCAGCCGGGAATGACGATCGTCTGCGGCGACAGCCACACCTCTACTCATGGCGCTTTCGGCGCGCTGGCGATGGGCATCGGAACATCGGAGGTCGAACATGTACTGGCTACGCAGACGTTGCCGCTTCGGCCATTCAAGACAATGGCGGTCAATGTCGACGGGCAATTGCCGGCCGGTGTGACGGCCAAGGACATCATTCTGGCGTTGATCGCAAAGATCGGCACCGGCGGTGGACAGGGTCACGTCATCGAATATCGCGGCAGCGCCATCGAGTCGCTGTCCATGGAAGGCCGGATGACGATCTGCAATATGAGCATCGAAGCGGGTGCCCGGGCGGGCATGGTGGCGCCCGACGAAACCACATACGAGTTTCTGCGCGATCGTCCGCACGCGCCGCGCGGCGCGCAATGGGACGCCGCCGTCTCCTATTGGCAGCAGCTGCGCACCGATCCCGGCGCGGCCTTCGACACCGAGGTCTATCTCGACGCGACGTCGTTGAGCCCATTTGTCACGTGGGGAACAAACCCCGGACAGGGCGTCCCGTTGGCCGCGAATGTCCCGGACCCCGACCTGATGAGCGACGAGGGCGAGCGGCAGGCCGCGGAGAAAGCCTTGGCGTACATGGATCTTCGACCCGGGGTGCCGATGCGCGAAATCGCCGTCGACGCCGTATTCGTCGGCTCGTGCACCAACGGCCGCATCGAAGATCTGCGGGCGGTGGCCGAGGTGTTGCGTGGGCGCAAGGTGGCCCCGGGCGTGCGGATGCTGGTTGTTCCGGGCTCGATGCGGGTGCGCGCCGAGGCCGAGGCCGAGGGACTCGGTGAGATATTCACCGCCGCGGGTGCGGAGTGGCGGCAGGCGGGTTGCTCGATGTGCCTGGGCATGAACCCCGATCAACTTGCACCAGGGGAGCGCTGCGCGGCGACGTCGAACCGCAACTTCGAAGGGCGGCAGGGCAAAGGCGGCCGTACGCATTTGGTGTCGCCGGTCGTTGCTGCGGCTACCGCGGTGCGCGGCACGCTGTCCGCGCCGGCCGACTTGAACTGATTCCACTTCGATAGAGGATGAACATGGAAGCCTTTCACACCCACACCGGTATCGGCGTGCCACTGCGGCGCTCCAATGTGGACACCGACCAGATCATTCCCGCGGTGTATTTGAAGCGCGTCACCCGAACCGGTTTCGAGGACGGCTTGTTCGCGACGTGGCGCTCGGATCCCTCATTCGTCCTAAACCTCAGCCCCTTTGACCGCGGCTCGGTTCTGGTGGCCGGCCCCGATTTCGGCACCGGATCGTCGCGTGAGCATGCGGTGTGGGCGCTCATGGACTACGGGTTCCGGGTGGTCATCTCGTCTCGATTCGGTGACATTTTCCGGGGCAACGCGGGCAAGGCGGGGCTGCTCGCGGCGGAAGTCGGCCAGGATGGCGTCGAGCTTCTTTGGAAGCTCATCGAGCAGAGTCCGGGCTTGGAAATCACTGCCAATCTTCAAGATCGAAATATCACCGCGGGAACGGCGGTGCTGCCGTTCAAGATTGACGATCACACTGCGTGGCGATTGCTCGAGGGTCTTGACGATATAGCCCTTACGCTGCGAAAACTCCGTGACATCGAATCGTTTGAGGCGGCGCGTCCGGAGTGGAAACCGCGCACTCTACCCAGCTCCTGATGCGGGTCGAACCGGGCGGAATTTCGTCTCGCTCGGCTAAGTAAGCGGGTCGAATTCGGGGTGCGCCACCGGTCAAGGGCGGCAACCGGATTGCGAAAATTCCGATCATCGCGTCTTGAAATTGCGCGTGGCGCTTGGCAATTTGCCAGGTGAGGGTTTACCGTGTTCGCTAGTTGGTTCGAAACGAGGACCACTGGCTTCGGAGGATTTTGGATGAACAAAGCAGAGCTCATTGACGTGCTCACGCAGAAATTGGGCTCGGACCGTCGGCAAGCGACCGCTGCTGTCGAGAATGTTGTCGACACCATTGTGCGCGCGGTGCACAAGGGCGACAGCGTAACTATTACCGGCTTCGGTGTGTTCGAACAGCGCCGCCGCGCAGCGCGCGTGGCCCGCAATCCGCGCACCGGCGAGACGGTGAAAGTGAAGCCGACGTCTGTCCCGGCGTTTCGTCCGGGTGCCCAATTCAAAGCGGTTGTCTCTGGCGCACAGCGCCTCCCGTCGGAAGGACCTGCAGTGAAGCGTGGTGTTGTGGGCGGTGCAGCCAAGAAGGCTGCCAAGAAAGCTCCGGCCAAGAAGGCCGCCGCCAAGAAGTCTCCGGCCAAGAAGGCCGCCAAGAAGGCTCCGGCCAAGAAGGCCGCGACCAAGCGCGCGCCGGCTAAGAAGGCGACCAAGAGGGCTCCGGCCAAGAAGGCCGCGACCAAGAGGACGCCGGCTAAGAAGGCGACCAAGAGGGCACCGGCCAAGAAGGCCGCGACCAAGAGGACGCCGGCTAAGAAGGCGACCAAGAGGGCTCCCGCCAAGAAGGCTGCGAAGAGAGCTCCGGCCAAGAAGGCGACCGCGCGCCGCGGCCGTCGCTAAGCACAACCCGAAATCCAGACGCAGATACCCTTTGGGGGCAGCGGTGCCCCCAAAGGGTATTCGCGTGTTTAGGCCCGGACGTTGGCGGCCAGCGAGCCGCCGATGTGGTTGGCCGCCACTACCCGGCCCGCCGCCAGCGACAGCACCCACGTACTGCCCTTGTGGTTGCGCGACTTGTCGGGGCGCACGCCGTCGCGTTCGCACCACCATGCGATCAGGTCCGGAATCACCTTGCCCTGCGTGCAGATCACCGGCGTGCCGTCCTGCGCGGCGATATCCAACACCCGGTGCCGCCCGCGTTTCGGGTTCTTGGCGTACGACTCTTCGGTGAGGGTCGGCTCGTTGCGGACCGTGACACCCAGTTCCTCCGCGAGCGGTTCCACCGTCTGGTGGCAGCGGAGCCGGTCGGCCGCGTAGACGTCGGTGGCGCCGAAGACCATCAGCTGTGGGACGAGTGCCTCCGCCTGCGCGCGTCCCCTCTTGTCCAGCGGTCGTTTGGTGTCGTCCCCAGAGAACCGGGATTTGCGGCCGGCGGTGCCGTGCCGGACCACCAATACGGTCTTCGTATCTGCTGGCTGTTTTGCAAAGCGGCGCAATACTTTTCGATCGTGCACGTAGTCCAGTTTCTTCATCGCGTCACGGACCGGCAGCCAGATCAGCTCGTCGACCTCGCTACCCGCGCTGAATTCCCCGCCCGACGCGCGGGCCGCCCAGTAGTACACCTTTTTGACGCCCTGGTCGATGGGGTAACTCACGGCGGGAAGTCGCCTGCCGAGGACACAGTGGTGCCCGGTCTCCTCCATCACTTCGCGCGCCGCGGCAACGGGCGCGGTCTCGCCCGGGTCGACTTTGCCCTTGGGCAGCGACCAGTCGTCATATCGCGGCCGGTGGATGACGGCGATTTCCGGGTTGGCCGAATCAAAAGTCCCGGGCCGCCACAACACCGCGCCGGCGGCGTACACGAGCCGGCTCCCCGAATGCCGGCCGGCGGACGAGTTCTGGTCCGACACCTCACTCCTGCAGGTTAATTCGGCCTGGGTCGCTCCGGCCTTGGGCGTGACCTCGAAACGTAGCACACGGCATCAGGCGCTACGGTGCAGCTCCATCAGCGATACCTGATGGTCACGCACGCTCTGACCATCCTGTGGCGATGCGGTCCACTGCCCGTCGGACCCGAGCTCCCAGCACCGAGTGGATGGGTCCAGCGCGGACTCGAACAGGTCATCCAGATATGCGGTGAGCCTTGGGTCTTTGACCTGAACCAGCACCTCGACTCGACGGTCGAGATTGCGGTGCATCATGTCGGCGCTGCCGATCCAGAACTCGTTGATGCGGTCGAAATGGATGATCCGCGAGTGCTCCAGGAACCGGCCGAGAATCGAGCGGACCGAAATGTTTTCCGAGAAGCCCTCCGTTTCCGGGCGCAGCGCGCAGATGCCGCGCACCACCACCTCGACCCGCACGCCCGCGCGCGATGCGCGATACAACGCGTCGATCACCTGCTCGTCGACGAGAGCGTTCATCTTGAGCCGGATCCGGCCACCGCCGCTTTCGCCGTGCGCGACGATCTCACGCTCGACGCGTTCGATGATGCCGGTGCGAATGCCGTCCGGCGCCACCAAGAGGTTGCGGTAGGACACTTTTCGGGAGTAGCCGGTCAGCGAATTGAACAGGTCGGTCAGGTCGGCCCCGATATCGGGTGCCGCCGTGAGCAGCCCGACATCCTCATACAGCCGCGCCGTCTTGCTGTTGTAGTTGCCGGTCCCGATGTGGCAGTACCGCCGGATCGTCGAACCCTCGCGGCGCACCACCAGGCACGTCTTGCAATGTGTCTTGAGGCCGACGAGTCCGTAGACTACGTGCACGCCCGCTTGTTCCAGCGCACGCGCCCAGCGGATGTTGGCCTGTTCGTCGAAGCGTGCCTTGATCTCGACGAGCGCCACCGCCTGCTTTCCGGCCTCGGCGGCTTCGATCAGCGCCCGAACGATCGGCGAATCACCCGATGTGCGGTACAGCGTCTGTTTGATCGCCAGCACGTTGGGGTCCGCGGCGGCCTGCTCGATGAATCGCTGCACGCTGGTGGAGAACGAATCGTACGGATGATGCACCAGCACATCGCCTTCGCGCAGCGTCGCGAAGATGCTCTTGGGGGTTTCCCGATCGGCGAACGCGGGGTGGGTGTCCGGAACGAACGCCGGGTCTTTGAGACCCGGACGGTCCAGTCCATAGATCTGCCACAGCGACGACAGGTCGAGTAGCCCGGGCACTTCGATGACGTCGCTGGGATTCACGTCGAGTTCCCGCAGCAGCAGTTCCAGCATGCCCTCGGTCATGTCGTCGGCGATCTCGAGTCGCACCGGAGAACCGAACCGCCGGCGCGCCAATTCCCGCTCCAGCGCTTGCAGCAGGTCTTCGTCGCGGTCCTCCTCGACTTCGAAGTCCGCGTTGCGGGTAATGCGGAAGGCGTGATGTTCGACGACGTCCATACCGGGGAACAGCACCGGAAGGAACGCCGCGATCAGCTCTTCCAATGGCAGGTACCGGATCATGGCCCGCGCGTCGCCGCCGCTGGAGCCTTCTCGCGCAGGCTCGCGGCTGCCGAGCTCGACGAAGCGATCGACGTTGTCGGGCACCTTGACTCGCGCGAAGTGCTGACCGCCGTCTTCGGGTTGCTTCACCGTGACCGCCAGGTTCAGGCTCAGTCCGCTCACAAACGGGAACGGGTGCGCGGGATCGACGGCCAACGGTGTCAGGACGGGGAAGACCTGCTCGTTGAAATAGGTCGACAGTTCGTCGCGCTCGGCCTGATCCAGATCGGCCCACGTGACGATGTGAATGCCTTCCTCGGCCAGGGCCGGCCGCACCGAATCGAGAAACACGCGGGCGTGCCGCGTCGCGATCCGCTGCGTCTGCTCGCCGATGCGGGCCAATTGCTCACGCGGTGTCAGACCGTCGGCCGAGCGGACCGACAACCCCATCTCGTCGCGGCGCTTCAGTCCGGCGACCCGAACCATGTAGAACTCGTCGAGATTGGAAGCGAAGATCGCCAGAAACTTTGCCCGCTCCAGCAGCGGCAGCGAGTTGTCGTCGGCCAGCGCGAGGACGCGCGCGTTGAAGTCCAGCCAGCTCAGTTCCCGGTTGAGGTAACGGTCCTCCGGCAGCGCATCGCTGATCGCGGCGGGGGTCGCGGCCGGCGGTGCGGCCAGCGCCGAACCATCGGGTTGCCATGCCGTTTCTGCGAGGCGCGCCTCGGCTTCGGTTTCGGTCACCATGCGATCATCCCGCATCACCCGCTGGTGCTGCTAGCGCCCGACAGACATCCATCCGTCGTTGGCGCGTCGTTCATCCGCCGGACAGGTTTGCTGCCGCCGGGCCGGATCCGCCTTCGTCTCTCAGTGCCGCGCGACGGCACGGGCCGTCGCCGCGCCGACGCCGAGGTGGCGCGCGGCCGCCAGGTCGGCGGGTGTGTCGACGTCGCAGCGCAGGCCGGGCCACGCGCCGGTCAGCTCGATCGCACCCGAACGGCGGTGCCGCGCGCAGGAATCCGGCCCGAACTGCGGCTCGAGAAAGGAACCGAATGCGCACAGCGCCGCGGTTCCGGTCGCCAGCCGGTCGGCGACGAAGCTGCGCCGATGTTGCCGGGCGGCGGCGATCGCCTCGGCCAGTTCCTGTGTCTGCAGCGCCGGCAAATCGCCTTGCAGGACAACGACATTCGAGAACGACCGGGCCACCGCGCGTTCGGCGGCGCCGATCGCGTTGTTCAGCGGGTCGCCGTGGCCCTCCGGCGTCGGGTCGGCCAGCACGTTCGCCCCGAGGTCGGCCGCCGCGGCCGCCGCGGCGTCGTCGGGTGTGATGACGGTGATCGAGCCCACCGATGCGACGCCCGCCGCGGCGGTCAGGGTGTCGACCAGCATGGCGAGCACCACGCTCTCCCGGGTTTGCGCCGAGAACACCGGGGCCAGCCTGGTCTTGGCGGCGGCCAACCGCTTGACGGCGATGATCAACGCAACGTCAGCTGCCCCGTCGCCCGCACCGTCGGCGCGTGTGCCGCTCATGAGGCCATCCTGCCAGCGCCGATTCCCGCGTTGCCGCCTCGGGCTAATCTGAAGCGCCGGCAACGCGATAAGAAGGCGGCGCGGTACACGGTCGCGACGACAGACGGGGTGGTAAATGGCCAGCACGATGCCCGGTTCAGAGGGCGCCGTTGCGGTGATGGGCGCCGGTGCGTGGGGCACCGCGCTGGCCAAGGTGCTGGTGGACGCCGGGGGACCGGAAGCACGGGTAACGCTGTGGGCCCGGCGACCCGACGTCGCCGAGCAGATCAACGCCACCCGATACAACCCCGCCTATCTGCCCGGCACGTTGCTGCCGGGTGGCATCCGCGCCACCGCCGATGCCAAAGAGGCGCTGGCCGGCTCGTCGACGGTGCTGCTGGCGGTGCCCGCGCAGACGATGCGGGCCAACCTCGAGCAGTGGGCACCCTGGTTGGCCGACGGCGCGACGCTGGTCAGTCTGGCGAAGGGCATCGAGCTGGTCACCCTGATGCGGATGAGTCAGGTCATCGTTTCGGTGACGGGTGTCGACCCCGCGCAGGTCGCGGTGATTTCGGGACCGAACCTGGCCAGCGAGATCGCCGAATGTCAGCCCGCCGCCACCGTTGTCGCATGCAGCGACTCCGGCCGCGCCGTCGCCGTGCAGCGGATGCTGAACAGCGGGTACTTCCGCCCGTACACCAACAGCGATGTGGTCGGCACCGAGATAGGTGGGGCGTGCAAAAACGTCATCGCGCTCGCGTGCGGGATGGCGGTCGGCGTCGGCCTCGGCGAAAACACCGTGGCGGCGATCATCACCCGCGGCCTGGCGGAGATCATGCGCCTGGGGATGGCGCTGGGCGCCAAGGGCGCAACGCTGGCCGGCCTGGCGGGGGTGGGTGACTTGGTGGCCACGTGCACGTCGCCGCATTCGCGTAACCGATCCTTCGGCGAGTGCCTGGGGCGCGGTGGAACCATGGAGTCGGCGATGCATGCGAGGGACGGCCACGTCGTCGAGGGGGTGACGTCGTGCGAGGCCGTGCTGGCGCTGGCCTCCAGCTACGACGTCGAGATGCCGTTGACCGAAGCCGTGCACAGGGTCTGTCACAAGGGGCTCTCGGTGGACGAGGCGATGGCCCTGCTGCTGGGCCGCAGCACCAAGCCCGAATGAAACCCCAGCTAGCGGCCCGGCGCCCGACCCGAGGGCGCTCCACCCGGTAGCCTCTCCAGGTTGTGAGTGCCAGCGACCGCGTGCGCGTCGCCGTCGTCTTCGGCGGGCGCAGCAACGAGCACGCCATCTCGTGCGTGTCCGCCGGGAGCATTCTGCGCAACCTCGACCCGCAGCGTTTCGAGGTGGTCGCGATCGGCATCACTCCGGAGGGTTCGTGGGTGCTCACCGACGGCGACCCGGACGCGCTGGCGATCACCGACCGGCAGCTGCCCGGGGTGACCACCGCCTCGGGCACAGAGCTTGCGCTGCCGGCCGATCCGCGGCGCGGCGGCCAGCTGGTGTCGCTTCAGGCCGGCGCAGGTCCCAAGGCCGGAGAAGTCCTGGCGTCGGTCGACGTGGTCTTTCCGGTGCTGCACGGCCCGTACGGCGAAGACGGCACGATCCAGGGACTGCTCGAATTGGCCGGTGTGCCCTACGTCGGCGCCGGCGTGCTGTCCAGTTCGGTCGGTATGGACAAGGAATTCACCAAGAAACTGCTTACCGCCGAAGGACTTCCGGTCGGCCCGCATGCGGTGTTGCGCCCAGCGCAGGCAGCGCTGCCCCTCGACGAGTGCGAGCGGCTGGGTTTGCCGGTGTTCGTCAAGCCCGCGCGGGGCGGCTCGTCGATCGGCGTGAGCCGGGTGTCGAGTTGGGACGAGCTGCCGGCCGCGGTGGCGAATGCGCGCCGGCATGATCCGAAGGTGATCGTGGAGGCGGCGATCAGCGGTCGTGAGCTGGAGTGCGGTGTGCTCGAAATGCCCGACGGCACAGTGGAAGCCAGCACTTTGGGGGAGATCCGGGTGGCCGGGGTGCGCGGCCGCGAGGACTCGTTCTACGACTTCGCGACCAAATACCTCGACGACGCAGCCGAATTGGACGTTCCGGCGAAGGTCGACGACGAGATCGCCGATGCGATACGCGAATTGGCGATCCGGGCGTTCAAGGCCATCGACTGCCAGGGCCTGGCCCGGGTCGATTTCTTCCTCACCGACGACGGGCCGGTGATCAACGAGATCAACACGATGCCGGGCTTCACCACGATCTCGATGTACCCGAGGATGTGGGCGGCCAGCGGCGTCGACTATCCAACTCTGCTGGCGACGATGGTGGAGACCGCGCTGGCGCGGGGCGTGGGTCTGCGCTAACGCTCGCCGGGTCGGGCGGGATCGATCGGCACCGCGGCGATGGTGTGGTCGATGATCTCGGAGAGCTGCTGGATGGGCGTCGGCCCCGATCCCGACGGCAGCGTCAACGCGACGTACACCGGCCGGTCCACGGTGTACCAGGTGGATCTGCCCGCATTAGTCGATGGGGGGCCGGCGGATTGCTGTTGGGCGCCAACCTCAAACCACTGCACCCGGTCGACGGCCTGGATCGGGGATCCCACCACGAATTCGGCCGGGCGGTCGAGTCCGCAGCGCAGCACCAGTGGCTGGCTGTCGGGTCCGGACCGCCAGGCGGCCGCGCCCTGCGGCGCCGGCTGCGCGACGGACGCGCGCTGATAGTTTCCCAGCCGCTGCGGCAGCGCGTCCGTCAGCGCCTTGCATGCGGCGCTGGCCGCTTGCGGCGCGGGAACGGCCGGAATGGCCACGGGTTGTGGTGGCGCCTCGCGGTTCGCCGCGATGACCAGGATCGCGCCGATCGCCGCGATTGCCAGCGCGACCGCGGCGATCATCGCGGCGCGCGGAGGTCCGCCGAGATCGGTCGCGCTATTGGGGTCGGTCGTCACCGCCCGCGCACCTCCTGTCTCCTACACTGGCGCGGTCGGGCAAAGACCCAACTTACCGCAGGTCGGGGCGACCCCAGAGTGGCCGGAGGAGGTGGCGTGCGCGACGACGCAGCGGGGGAGTTCCCCACGCTGGCTCAGCTTGGTGAATTCGCGGTCATCGATCGGTTGGTGCGGGGACGCCGGCAACCCGACCAGGTGCTGCTCGGGCCCGGCGATGACGCGGCGCTGGTATCGGCGGCGGACGGTCGCACCGTGGTATCGACCGACGTGCTGGTGCAGGATCGGCATTTCCGGCTGGACTGGTCGACGCCCCACGACGTCGGCCGCAAGGCGATCGCGCAGAACGCCGCCGACATCGAGGCGATGGGCGCGCGGGCCGCGGCGTTCGTCGTCGGCTTCGGCGCCCCCGGTGATACCCGTGCGGCCGACGTGGACGCGCTCGTCGACGGGCTGTGGGACGAGGCGGCGCGGATCGGCGCGGGCATCGCCGGCGGTGATCTGGTCAGCTGCCCCCAGTGGGTGTTGTCGGTGACCGTGCTGGGCGACCTGGACGGACGCGCGCCGGTGCTGCGGTCGGGGGCCCGCGCCGGTTCGGTGCTCGCCGTCGCCGGCGAGCTGGGCCGCTCCGCCGCGGGATATGCCCTGTGGCACAACGGCATTGGTGGGTTCGACGAGCTGCGGCGTCGTCACCTGGTGCCCGAGCCGCCGTACGGCGCCGGAGCCGCGGCCGCGGGTGCGGGTGCGGAGGCGATGATCGACGTGTCCGACGGTCTGGTGGCCGACCTGCGCCACGTCGCCGAGGCGTCCGGGGTGGGGATCGACCTGTCCACCGCCGCCCTGGCGGCGGACCGCGATGCGCTGGCCGCGGCCGCCGCCGCCGTGGGCGCCGACCCGTGGTCGTGGGTGCTGGCCGGTGGCGAAGACCACGCCCTGGCGGCCTGTTTCGCCGGTGCGGCGCCGGCCGGCTGGCGCGTCGTCGGCCGGGTCCTCGACGGGCCGGCCCGCGTGCTCGTCGACGGAGCGGAGTGGAGCGGCTACGCGGGGTGGCAGTCGTATTAGTGTGGCTTTAAATATTAGGGTGACCGTCTATGCGATCGCCCAGCTGAAATTCACCGACCGGGCGGTCTACGACCGCTACCAGGCGAGGTTCATGGAGGTCTTCGCCCGTCACACCGGAACCCTGCTGGCCGCCGACGAGTCGCCGAAGGTCGCGGAGGGACAGTGGGACCGCGAGAAGGTGGTGTTGATGTCCTTTCCCGACGAGGCGGCGTTCCACGCTTTTGTGCGATCGCCCGAATACGAGGACATCGCGAAGGACCGGCGCGCGGGCGCCGACACGGTGGTGCTCCTGGTGCAGGGACTGCGGTGACCGCGCGCCCGTTGAAGGAACTCGTCGAGCAGGGCTGGGCGGCCGCGCTGGAGCCGGTGGCCGAGCAGGTCGCCCAGATGGGCCAATTCCTGCGGGCCGAGATCGCCGCGGGGCGCAGGTATCTGCCCGCCGGACCGAACGTGTTGCGCGCCTTCACGTTTCCGTTCGATGACGTCCGGGTGTTGATCGTCGGCCAAGACCCCTACCCGACACCGGGACATGCTGTGGGTCTGAGCTTTTCGGTGGCTCCCGAGGTGCGTCCGCTGCCACGAAGCCTGGCCAACATCTTCGATGAGTACAGCGCCGACCTGGGCCATCCCCAGCCCTCGTGCGGCGACCTCACGCCGTGGGCGCAGCGCGGCGTGCTGCTTCTCAACAGGGTGCTGACGGTGCGCCCCAATAATCCCGCGTCGCATCGGGGCAAGGGCTGGGAGGCCGTGACCGAGTGCGCGATTCGCGCCCTGGTCGAGCGGTCCCGGCCGCTGGTGGCCATCCTGTGGGGCCGCGACGCGTCAACGCTCAAACCCATACTGGCCGAAGGGGATTGCGTGGCGATCGAGTCGCCGCACCCGTCGCCGCTGTCGGCGTCGCGCGGGTTCTTCGGCTCGCGCCCGTTCAGCCGCGCCAACGAGCTGCTCGTCGGCATGGGCGCCGCGCCGGTCGATTGGCGGCTGCCGTGACCGAGATGATGGCGCTGCGCGCGCACCGTCGGGGCGGCCCGGAGGTCCTCGTCGTCGAGCGCGCTCCGGCGCCGGTAGCGGGCGCCGGCGAGGTCGTCGTGGCGGTGCACGCCGCGGCCATCACGTTCGACGAATTGACATGGGACGAAACGTGGACCCGCGACGGCGTCAGCCGCACTCCGGTGATCCCGTCGCACGAGGTATCCGGCGTCGTCTCCGACATCGGCACGGGCGTAGGAGGTTTCGCGCCCGGCGACGAGGTGTACGGGTTGATCGGATTCGACCGCGACGGCGCGGCAGCGGATTTCGCCGCCGTCCCCGCGGCCGAGCTGGCCGCCAAGCCGTCGGCGGTCTCACATGTCGTCGCCGCCGCCTTGCCCCTCGCCGGGCTCACCGCCCTGCAGGCGTTGGTCGACCAGGCGGCGGTGCAACCCGGGGAGGCCGTGTTGGTGCACGGCGGCGCCGGCGGGGTCGGCGCCTTGACGGTGCAACTGGCTGCGATCCTCGGCGCGGAGGTCACCGCGACCGTGCGCAGCGATGCGGGCGAACTGCTGCGCGGCTTCGGCGCGCAGCGGGTCATCGACGTTCGGAGCGAACGGTTCGAGGAAACCGGTGACGCCTACGACGTCGTCATCGACACCGTCGGCGGCGAGACGCTGGACCGATCCTTCTCGGTGGTGCGCCGGGGCGGGCGGCTGATCACCCTGTCGGCGCCGCCGCCCGCGGGCAAAGCCGACGAATACGGGATCGCGGCGACGTTCTTCATCGTCGAGCCCAATCGAGACCAGCTCGGTGAGCTCGCGGCCCTCGTGGACAGCGGCCGGCTGCGCGTGGAAATCGCGGCGACGTTCCCCCTCGACAGGGGTCGGGAAGCGTTCGAAAGCGGTCAGCGCGCGGTTCGGAGCGCGGGCAAGACCGTCATCGTTGTTCGGGGCTAGCCGCGGACGACCTTGCCGGCCTTGATGCAGGACGTGCAGGCGTTGATCCGCTGCTTGTTGCCGCCGGGGCGGGTCACGACGTGCACGGTCTGGACGTTGGGGTCCCACCGGCGACTGGTGCGGCGGTGGGAGTGCGACACCGACTTACCGAAGCCGGGGCCTTTCCCGCAGATATCGCACACAGCGGCCATTCTTTGCTCCTCAAAATTCGGGGTTCCGGCACTCAGGATGGATCTCGACGAGCCGGGACGGCCCAGGCTGACCCGGGCCAGCCCAGAATACCGACTGCTGCGGGCAACCACCAAAACGGTCAACAGTCCACCGGCGGCAACGACCGGCGCCGTCGCCATCCCTGGCTAGGCTCAATATGCCGGTTCACTCGAATGAGGCTCCGAGGAGGTGGGTCACCCTGAGCACGTCGTCGCAGGATCGTTTGCTGGACGCGGTGGCCCTGCGCGACTGGGCGCACACCGCCGTCAGCGACCTGATCACTCATATCGACGAGATCAACCGGCTCAACGTGTTCCCGGTCGCCGATTCCGATACCGGCGCCAACATGCTGTTCACCATGCGTTCCGCCCTGGCCGAGGCCAACGCGCGCGCCGACGGCGGCTCCGGATGCGTCGCCCGCGTCGCGGGCGCCCTATCTGCCGGGGCGCTGAACGGGGCCCGCGGCAATTCCGGCGTGATCCTGTCCCAGATCCTGCGCGGTATCGCCGATGTCACCGCCGGCGCGGCCGCCGACCGCGGCGGTGAATTGCCCGAAATGGACGCCGCGACCCTGGCCGGCGCGCTGCAACGCGGCGTCGATCTGGTCATCGCCTCGATGGGCGGGCAGGAGGTCCCGGGAACCATCGTCTCGGTCCTGCGGGCCGCGGCCGAGGCCGTCGAGGAATGCGCGGACTACGGGCTGGCCTCGGCGATCACCGCCGCGGGCGACGCGGCGGTCGTCGCGCTGGAGAAAACCACCGAACAGCTCGACGTCCTCGCCGACGCCGGTGCGGTCGACGCCGGGGGACGGGGCCTGCTGGTCCTGTTGGACGCGCTGCGCAGCACCGTCATCGGGCAGGCGCCGGCCCGCACGGTGTACGAGTTGTCGCCCCGCGCGCCGCAGCCGGAGGCGCCCGCCGAACGCCCCGCGCCGCAGTTCGAGGTGATGTACCGCCTGGACGGGTGCGATCCCGCGGCGGCGGACGCGCTGCGGAACCGGCTGTCGGAATTGGGTGATTCCGTGGCCATCGCGCCCGCGACCGCGCAGGGCACCTACTCGGTGCACGTGCACACCGACGACGCCGGAGCCGCGGTGGAAGCGGGGCTGGCGGGCGGGCGGCCGAGCCGGATCGTGGTCTCGGCCCTGAGCTCCGGCGTCACGGGGCTGCCGGCGGGCAGCTGGACGCGGGAGCGGGCGGTATTGGCCGTGGTCGACGGCGACGGCGCCGCCGAGCTGTTCGCCGGTGAGGGCGCCTGCGTGCTGCAACCGGATCGCGAGGCGGGCGACCCGGCCACGGATATCAGCGCCCACCAGCTGGTGCGCGCGCTCGTCGACACCGGCGCCGCACAGGTGATGGTGCTGCCCAACGGCTATGTGGCCGCCGAGGAGCTGGTCGCCGGCTGCACCACCGCCATCGGGTGGGGCATCGACGTGGTGCCGATACCGACCGGCTCGATGGTGCAGGGCCTGGCCGCGCTGGCCGTGCACGAAACCGACCGCCAGGCCGTCGACGACGGCTACACGATGGCCCGCGCCGCCGGAGCCGCCCGGCACGGATCGGTGCGCATCGCGACCGAAAGCGCGCTGACCTGGGCGGGGCGCTGTCAGCCCGGTGACGGCCTAGGCATCGCGGGCGACGAGGTGCTGATCGTGGCGGCCGATCCGGCCGCGGCGGCGATCGGCCTGCTCGATCTGCTGCTGGCGTCGGGCGGCGACCTGGTGACGGTGCTGGTCGGGGCCGGCGTCGAAACCGAAGCCGCCGTCGGCGACATCCTGCAACAGCATGTGCATGACCACCATCCGGGGACCGAGCTGGTGATCTACCGCACCGGCCATCGCGGCGACGCCCTGCTGATCGGGGTCGAATAGCCGTGGTGTCACTGGGTGACCGGCTGGACTACATCGTGGGCGCCAAGGCCGCCGGCGACCTCGACGACGTCTTCGGCATCCGGACCGTCGACGACCTGCTGCGGCACTACCCGCGCGCCTACACGCAGGGTGCTTCGGTGCGCGGCGCCGAGGACGAGCGGCCGGAAACCGGCGAGCACATCACGATCGTCGACACGATCACCGCCACCGAGACGTTCCCGATGAAGAAGAACCGGAAGAAGCTGTGTCACCGCATCACCGTCGGCTCCGGACGCGGCAGGGTGACCGCCACATTCTTCAACGCGAACTACATCAAAAAGGACCTCACCAAAGACACGAAGGTGATGCTCTCCGGGGAAGTCGGGTTTTTCCGGAACGTCATGCAGCTCACGCATCCCGCGTTCCTGATCCTCGACTCGCCGGACGGTCGCAACCGCGGCACCAAGTCGCTGAAAACCATCGCCAACGCCTCTCACGCCGCCAGCGGCGAAGAAGTGGTGGAGGTGTACGAGCGCCGCTTCTTTGCGATCTATCCGGCCAGCGCGAAGCTGCAGAGCTGGGACATCTTCGCCTGCGTCCGCCAGGTGCTCGACGTCCTGGATCCCGTGCCCGATCCGCTGCCCGCCGAACTGCTTGACCGGCTCGGCCTGATCTCCGAGGATCAGGCGCTGCGCGCCATCCATCTCTCCGAAAGCGACGAAGAACGCGAGCGCGCGCGGCAGCGGCTGACGTTCGACGAGGCCGTCGGCCTGCAGTGGGCGCTGGTCGCCCGCCGCCACGGTGAGCTCTCCGAATCGGGTCCCCCGGCCGCGCCGCGCCCGGACGGTCTGGCGGCGGAGTTGCTGCGGCGGTTGCCCTTCGAGCTGACGGCGGGACAGCGAGAGGTGCTCGCGGTGCTGTCCGACGGGCTGGCCGCGACCCGCCCGCTCAACCGCCTGTTGCAGGGCGAGGTGGGCTCGGGTAAGACGATCGTCGCGGTGCTGGCGATGCTGCAGATGGTCGACGCCGGTTATCAGTGTGCGCTGCTGGCGCCGACGGAAGTGCTTGCCGCACAACACCTCCGGTCGATCAGCGATGTCTTGGGGCCGTTGGCGATGGGCGGCCAGCTGGGTGGGGCCGAGAACGCGACCAGGGTGGCGCTGCTCACCGGCTCGATGACCGCGGCGCACAAGCAGCAGGTCCGCGACGAGATCGCCGGCGGTCAGGTCGGCATCGTCGTCGGCACCCATGCGCTGCTGCAGGATGCGGTGGACTTCCACAACCTGGGCATGGTGGTGGTCGACGAGCAACACAGGTTCGGGGTGGAGCAGCGAGATCAATTGCGCGCCAAGGCTCGTGCCGGCATCACGCCGCACCTGTTGGTGATGACGGCCACGCCGATCCCGCGCACCGTCGCGCTCACCGTCTACGGGGACCTGGAAACCTCGACGCTGCGCGAACTTCCGCGCGGGCGCCAGCCGATCACCAGCAACGTCATCTTCATCAACGACAAGCCCGCCTGGCTCGGCCGCGCCTGGCAGCGCATCATCGAAGAGGTCGGCGCCGGCCGCCAGGCTTATGTGGTGGCGCCCCGGATCGACGAAACGGACGAGCCACAGAAAGGCGACTCGCAGAACGGGGGGCAGAAAGGGGAGCAGAATGCCCGACCGCCGGAAACCGCCGAAGGCCTATACGCCCGACTGCGTTCTGGCGAGCTGGCGAACCTGCGGCTCGGGCTCATGCACGGGCGGCTGTCCGCCGAGGAGAAGGACGCCGCGATGGCCGCCTTTCGCGCCGGCGAGATCGATGTGTTGGTGTGCACCACCGTCATCGAGGTGGGCGTGGACGTCCCCAACGCCACGGTCATGTTGGTGATGGACGCCGACCGGTTCGGAATCAGCCAGTTACATCAGCTGCGGGGTCGCATCGGCCGCGGCGAGCATCCGAGCCTGTGCCTGTTCGCCAGTTGGGCCTCGCCGAGATCGCCGGCCGGTCACCGGTTGTCCGCCGTCGCCGCGACCATGGACGGGTTCGCCCTTGCCGACCTCGATCTCAAGGAACGCCGCGAGGGAGATGTGTTGGGCCGCAACCAGTCCGGCAAGGCGATCGGGCTTCGATTGCTGTCGCTCGCCGATCATCTGGCATACATCGAGGCCGCCCGGGACTTCTGCGCGCAGGCCTACGAGGACGCGCACCCACATCCCGGGCTGGAGGTGCTGGCGGCGCGGTTCACCGACACCGACCGCATCGAATATCTGGACAAGTCATGAATCGCAAAGTGCTGCTGTGGTTGTCGCTCGCCGCGGTGCTCGCGGTGCTGGTCGCCTACCAGACGCTGGGCTCCTCGGCGGCCAAGCGCGCCGAGGTCGCCGCCCGCGCGGACGTCCCGACGGTGCAGCCCGGTGCCGACGTGCTGGCGGGCATCACCGTGCTGCCACAGCGGATCCACCGCTACGACTACCGCAGGGCGGCGTACGGCGACGCCTGGGACGACGACAACGATGCCCCATTGGGCCACAACGGGTGTGACACTCGCGACGACATCCTCGACCGCGATCTCGTCGACAAGACGTACGTGTCGGTCAAGCGCTGCCCGAGCGCGGTGGCCACCGGGACCCTGCACGACCCGTACACCAACACCACCGTCGCGTTCCAGCGCGGCGCCAAGGTCGGCGAATCGGTGCAGATCGACCACATCGTCCCGCTCGCCTACGCCTGGGACATGGGGGCCTACGCGTGGCCTGAGACCGAACGTTTGCGTTTCGCCAACGATCCGGCCAACTTGCTGGCCGTCGAGGGGCAGGCGAATCAGGACAAGGGCGATTCGCCGCCGGCGCAGTGGATGCCGCCGAACGCCGCCTTCGCGTGCCAGTACGCCATGCAGTTCATCGCCGTGCTGCGCGGTTACCAGTTGCCCGTCGATCAGCCCTCGACGGACGTGCTACGCCGGGCCGCGGGCACCTGCCCGGCGGCCTGAACCTACACGTTCCCCACAAATTCCTCCGAGTGTGTCTACGACTGTAGACAACGTGACGCCGCGATGTTAACGTCGATATGTCTACAGATGTAGACATATCGGCTGTTGACGCTAAAAGCACTGAACGGCAGGCGATCACGAGCCGACGGGAAAGGGATCGGTCCGTGAACGGAGAACACGACCAGGGCGGAATGCAATCCTTCGGGCCCATTCCGCGCCCACAGGACGAGCCGGTTTTTCATGCCGCGTGGGAGGGCCGCGTGGAGGCCATGACGATGGCGTTGCTCGTCGCGGGCCACCTCGGCGGCGGTGGTGTTTTGCGCTACGCCATCGAGAGTCTGCCGCCGCTGCGCTACTTGCAGGATGGGTACTTCGGGCGCCACCTTGCCGGGCTGGAAGGGGCGCTGGTGCACCGCCGTCTCGTGGACCCGGGCGAGATCCGCGATCGCGTCGAGCGGCTCGCCGGTGGTGCGGACCCGCAACGCCGCGACGGCGATGTTCACCCGCCCGGCACATCGGGACCGCCGACGCGAGGCGGTGAACCGACTAACCGCCGCGAGACCGATCATCCGGGACGGTTCGCGGTGGGCGACGAGGTCATTGCACGCAATATTCATCCCCGCGGCCACACCAGGCTGCCCCGTTATGTGCGCGGCCATCGCGGCGTCATCACCCGCATCCATCCCGCCGCGGTGTTTCCCGACACCGATGCACACGGCATGGGGGAGAACCCGCAACACGTCTACACGGTGAGCTTCGACGGTCACGATCTGTGGGGAGACACCGCCGAGGCCAACATGAAGGTGCAGCTCGGGATGTGGGAGAGCTACCTGGAGGCGGCATGAGTCATCAAGACAGCCAACAACATTCGGAGCGATCGGACCCCGCCCTGCGCACCCGCGCCATCGAATCACTGCTCCTGGAAAAGGGACTGATCACACCCGCGGCCATCGACGCGATTGCCGCGATGCTCGAACACGACATCGGTCCGCTCAACGGTGCACGAGTCGTAGCCCGCGCCTGGAGCGACCCGGGGTACAAAGAGCGCCTCCTCGCGGACGCCAACGCCGCCCTGAAAGAACTGGGCCTCAACGCCCCAACCGAGCTCGTCGTCGTGGAAAACACGGAGGGCGTCCACAACGTGATCGTCTGCACGCTGTGCTCGTGTTACCCGTGGACGCTTCTAGGTCTTCCGCCAACCTGGTACAAATCTCCCGAGTACCGGGCCCGCGTGGTGATCGAGCCTCGCGCGGTGCTCGCCGAGTTCGGAGTGCACCTGGACCAGTCGACCGAAATCCGCGTCTGGGACTCCACCGCGGAGACCCGCTATCTAGTCTTGCCCCGCCGGCCCGCCCACACCACGGGCTGGAGCATCGACGACCTCGTTGCCATCGTCACCCGCGAGGCGATGACCGGCGTCGCCCTCATCGCCGACCCGCCCGAACAGCCGACGCGCCCATGACTCGACACGCAATCGTGGAGCGCCTCGATGCCCACGGTCCCGGCAAGCTTCCTCGAATCAACGGCGAGTTGACGTTTTCCGCGCCTTGGGAGGCAACGGTTTTCGCGCTCGCGGTCGCCCTCTCCGATGCGGGTAGGTTTGGCTTGCATGAGTTTCACCAACTGCTGATCGGCGAAATCCAGGAGTGGGAGCGTCAGGCACAACCAGCCGGAGGATTGGATTACTACCAGCGATGGCTGGCCGCGCTGGAACACGTCCTGTGCCGTCGCGGACTCCTCACCCGAGCGGAACTTCAGACCAGAGCCGCAGTGCTGGTCGCTCACGACCAGCACCGGTAGCGCTAAGGGCCCTCGTAGGTGTCCGGATCCGGGCGCAGCCGGGTGCCGTCGTTGAGGCCGGTGATCGCATCGATGTGCTCGGCGGCCAACTCGAAGTCGAACACGTCGAGGTTGCCGGCGATGTGCTCGGCGTCGGCCGACCGGAAGACCACCGCATTGCCCAGTTGCAGGTTCCACCGCAACAGCACCTGCGCGGCCGTCTTGCCGTACTCGCCGGCGACCGAGGCCACCGTCGGGTTGTCGTTCAGCTTGCCCAGCGCCAGCGGCGTGTAGGACTGCGTGACGACGTTGTGTTGCGTGTTCGCCTTGCGCAGCTCGTCCTGGTTGAACAGCGGGTGCAGCTCGATCTGGTTGACCGCCGGGGTGACGAAGGCGAGGTCGATGACCGTCGTCAGGTACTCCTCGGTGAAGTTGGAGACACCGATCGAGCGGGCGTGGCCTTCCCCGCGCGACTGGATCATGCCGCCGAAAGAGTTCACATAGTTGCCCGCCGACGGGACCGGCCAGTGAATCAGGTAGAGATCGACGTAGTCCAGGCCGAGGCGCTCCAGGCTGGCGTTGCAGGCCTCCTGGGCCTTCATGAAGCCCTGGTCGGCACAGGCCAGCTTCGTGGTGACGAACAGCTCAGCGCGGGGAATGCCGGAGGCAGCGATCGCGCGCCCGACGCCGGCTTCGTTCCCGTAGGCCGAGGCCGTGTCGATGAGCCGGCAGCCGAGTTCCAGCGCCGCCGACACCGCGCGTTCGGCCTCATCGTCGGATAGATCGGCGACGCCCAGGCCGAGCAACGGCATCGTGTTTTCGTCATTGAGAGCTATCGAGGGTATCGCTGAGGATCCGGCCGAGCCCGACTCGCCAGTCAACGTCATTCACCTACCTGCGAAATTGAAAGTTCGTGGATTCGGACCAAGCCGGGTTCCGTCGTCGAGCGAGGAGATCGTCGCCATTTCGTTTTCGCTCAGTTCGAAATCGAACACGTCGAGGTTGCTCGCAATCCGTGCGGGGTTGACCGACTTGGGGATCACGATATTACCCAGCTGGATATGCCAGCGAATCAACACCTGGGCAGCTGTCCGCCCACACTCCGCCGCGACGGCGGTGATCATCGGATGCGTCAGCAGCGATCCCTGGCCCAGGGGCGCCCACGCCTCGGTCGCGATGCCGCGTTGGGCGTGCACCTCGCGCAATTCTTTTTGGGTGAATCGTGGGTGCAGTTCGATCTGATTGACCGCCGGAACGATGCCAATGGCATCGATGAGAACCGAGAGGTGCTCGGGCTCGAAATTGCTGACTCCGATGGACCGGATGCGGCCCTGGTCGCGCAGGTGGGCGAATGCCTTGAAGGTGTCGACGAACTTGTTCAGCGCCGGCTGCGGCCAATGGATGAGATAGAGGTCGAGATAATCCAGGCCGAGCCGGTCCATGCTGGCGTCGAATGCCCGCAGCGTGCTGTCGTAGCCCTGGTCCGGGTTCGCCAATTTGGTTACCACGTACAGTTGGTCGCGCGGCACGTCGGAGGCGGCAACCGCGCGCCCGGTCTCCCGCTCGTTGCGGTAGGCCGCGGCGGTGTCGATATGTCGGTAACCGGCGCGCAGGGCGGCAGCCACCGCCTGCTCGGTGTCTGCCGGCGGGATCTGGAAGACTCCGAGCCCGACGGCGGGGATCGAATTTCCGTCATTCAGCGTCACCAAGGGAGCTGCCATGACACAGAGTCTGCCAGGCGCGTGGGACCTGGACCTCGGAGCGAGACAGGCACCAATCGGGTGGACCAGCCGCCTGCAGGGCCTGGCCACCGCCGCCGGTCTCAAGGTCATTCCGTGGATCCCGACGGCAGCCCAGCGGATGCTGGTTCGAAGCCGCGCGATCATGATCGACGGCAACACTTTGGATCCCACGCTGCAGCTGATGCTGACGGGCCAGCGGGTTGTCGGCATCGACGGCCTGGTCGTCGACGACGACGCGGCGGCCTCCCGCGCCCAGATGCGCGAGGGCCTGCTGAGCTTTTCCGGTCCGCAGATTCATGTCGAGGTGGACGACATCACGCTGCCCGGGCCGGGCGGTGAGATCGCGGCGCGGCACTACCGCCCGCCCAACGGTGCGGCGGCGCCGTTGCTGGTCTTCTATCACGGCGGTGGCTGGACGATCGGTGACCTGGACACCCATGACGCGCTGTGCCGGTTGACCAGCCGCGATGCCGGCATCCATGTGCTGTCGATCGACTACAGGCTGGCCCCCGAGCACGCGGCCCCGGCCGCAGTGGAGGACGCCTACGCGGCCTTCACCTGGGCCCACGAGCACGCCGGCCAACTCGGTGCGATTCCCGGGCGCGTCGCGGTGGGCGGCGACAGCGCCGGAGGCAACCTCGCCGCCGTCGTCTGCCAGCTGGCGCGCGACGCGGGTGGTCCCGCGCCGGTGCTGCAGTGGCTGCTCTACCCACGGACCGATTTCACCGCGCAGACCAGGTCGATGAGCCTGTTCGCCCGCGGCTTCCTGCTGACCAAACGCGACATGGACTGGTTCGACTCGCAATACCTGCGACGTTCCACGCTCGACCGGACCGATCCGCGGCTTTCGCCGCTACTGGCCGAGTCTCTGTCGGGGCTGGCGCCGGCGCTCATCGCGGTCGCGGGTTTCGACCCGCTGCGCGACGAGGGCGAGAGCTACGCGACGGCGCTGCGGGCCGCCGGCACTGCGGTGGACCTGCGGCCCATGGGTTCGCTGACCCACGGCTTCGCCAGCCTGTTCCCGCTTGGCGGCGGCAGTGCCGCCGCGACCAGCGAACTGATCTCGGCCCTGCGTGCTCATCTGAGCCGGGCCTGATCGACACTCGCCGGTAATGTAGAGGCGCGCCGCCCGACCCACGCACAAGCCCGCACCGAAGGATCAGCGAACCAGTGGCCGACAAACCCAACCGTCCCCCTCGATTCGACTTGAAGTCAGGCACCGGCAAATCCGGCCGACTCTTCCAGATCGGCGGCACCGCCTTCGTCGTGATCCTGCTGGTCGCGATCGTCTCCTACATCGTGATGACCCACCACGACAAGAAGGCCGCGGCCAGCGGCGAGGGAGACACGGTGCGGGTGACGTCGAGCAAGCTGGTGACCCAGCCCGGGACGTCCAACCCCAAGGCCGTGGTCACCTTCTACGAGGACTTCCTGTGCCCCGCGTGCGGCAACTTCGAGCGCACCTACGGGCCGACGGTGTCCAAGCTCATCGACACCGGCGCGATCGCGGCCGACTACTCCATGGTCGCCATCCTCGACAACTCGAGGAACCAGAACTATTCGTCGCGGGCCGGCGCGGCGGCGTTGTGCGTCGCCGACGAGTCCATGGACGCGTTTCGCCGTTTCCATACCGCGCTGTACACCACCCGAGTCCAACCCGACGAACGCGGCAGCAGCTTTCCCGACAACGCGAAACTGATCGAACTCGCCCGCGAAGCCGGCGTGGTGGGCAAGGTCCCGGACTGCATCAACAGCGGTAAGTACCTCTCCAAGGTCACCGGGGAAGCGGCGGCCGCAAACATCACCGCAACCCCGACGATCAAGATCAACGGCGAGAACTACGAACCGTCGACGCCTGATGCGCTGGTCGCCAAGATCAAGTCCATCGTGGGCGACGTGCCGGGGCTCGACAACGCCGTCGCTCCCGCCGCGTAGCGACGGTCGCGGTGTCAGCAGAAGCCGCCGCGCCTCCGGACGACCTGACGCCGGAATCGTCGCCCGTAGCGCCGGTACCCGCGCTGAGCGCATGGTGGGTGCTGATCGCCGGGGCGATCGGCTTGTTCGCGTCGCTGACGCTGACGGTGGAGAAGGTCAAAATCCTGCTCAACCCGTCATACGTGCCGTCGTGCAACTTCAACCCGATCGTCTCGTGCGGCTCGGTGATGGTCACACCGCAGGCATCCCTGCTGGGCTTCCCCAATCCGCTGCTCGGCATCGTGGGCTTTACCGTGGTGGTGGTCACTGGTGTGCTCGCTGTGGCGAAAATTCCTCTGCCCCAATGGTATTGGGTTGGGCTGGCGATGGGCACCCTAGTCGGTGCGGCGTTCGTGCACTGGCTGATCTTCCAGAGCTTGTACCGAATCGGGGCGTTGTGTCCTTACTGCATGGTGGTCTGGGTGGTCACCATCTCGCTGCTGGTGGTGGAACTCTCCGTCGTGCTGCGCCCGGTGCTGGCGAGCACGAACCGCGCATTGGTGCGGGTGCTGTTCGACTGGCGCTGGTCGATCGCCGCGCTGTGGTTCACCGCCGTGTTTCTGCTGATCTTGGTGCGGTTTTGGGACTATTGGTCGACGCTTTTGTGAGCCTCGGCGAGTGACACGGATCATCGGCGGCATCGTCGGTGGGCGGCGTATTGCGGTCCCGCCGAAGGGAACCCGGCCGACCACCGATCGGGTCCGGGAGTCGCTGTTCAACATCGTCACCGCCCGGCGCGATCTGAGCGGGCTGACGGTCCTGGACCTCTACGCCGGTTCGGGGGCACTGGGGCTCGAGGCCCTGTCCCGCGGTGCGGCGTCCGCGCTCTTCGTGGAGTCCGACCACGGCAGCGCCGCCGTCATCGCCCGCAACATCGAGGCGCTGGGCCTGCCCGGGGCGACGCTGCGCCGCGGGCCGGTGGCCTCGGTGTTGGCGGCCGGGAGTCCGTCTCCGGTGGACCTGGTGCTGGCGGACCCGCCCTACGACATCGAGGCCGCCGAAATCGAGGCTGTCCTGGTCGCGCTGACCGCGCACGGCTGGGTGCGCGAGGGAACCGTCGCGGTGGTCGAGCGTGCCGCCGCCGGCCCACCGCTGAACTGGCCGGCGGGCTGGTCGCCGTGGACCCCGCGCGTTTACGGCGACACCCGGTTGGAGTTGGCCGAATGGTGCTGACGCAGGCGTGTAGCGTCATCGACCATGAGCGGCGCGGTATGCCCGGGATCGTTTGACCCGGTGACGTTGGGCCACATCGACGTTTTCGAACGCGCCTCCGCCCAGTTCGACGAAGTCGTCGTGGCGATCCTGACCAACCCCGCCAAGAAGGGCATGTTCGACATCGACGAGCGGATCGCGATGATCGAAGAATCCACCACCCACCTGCCGAACCTGCGGGTGGAGGTCGGACAGGGTCTCGTCGTCGACTTCGTCAGGTCGCGGGGGATGACAGCCATCGTGAAGGGCCTGCGCACCGGCACCGACTTCGAGTACGAGCTGCAGATGGCGCAGATGAACAAACACATCGCCGGCGTCGACACGTTCTTCGTGGCCACCGCCCCGCGGTATTCGTTCGTGTCCTCGTCGCTGGCCAAAGAGGTCGCGACGCTGGGCGGTGACGTGTCGGAGCTGCTGCCCGAACCGGTGAATCGCCGGTTGCGCGACCGCATTTCCGGTGCCACCGGCTGAGCCAGCGACCACTAGTGGTGGCTGTGGCCACTCTCATCTGGCTGCGCCTCGGGCGAGCCGCCCATCATGCGCAGCATTGGAAGTCCCCCCGAGGTGATGAACCGCGCGACCAGGATGGCCGCGAAGCCGAGGAAGGCGATGTTGAGCCAAGTGGTGTAGTTCCACGAGATCGACGCTTCCATGACCGTGGCGTTGCGGGAATGTGGGATGAGATCGGCTGTGCCAAAGATCAATTCGACGAGGTACCCGGCGGCGACCATCGCGACGTAGAAGGTGCCGAGCAGCGCCAGCGCCATTTTGACGCCGTAATACTTCCGGTAGATATTCAAGATCGGCAGGATGATCAGGTCGGCGAAGATGAACGCGATGACACCGCCGAAGCTGATGCCGCCGTTCCAAAGCACCGCGGCCAGCGGCACATTGCCGATTGAACAGACGAAGGACACGATCGCCACGATGGGCCCAACGATCGGTCCCCATAGCGCCGCCCAGCCCGGATGGCTGGCCAAAAAGAAGCTCTGCCAAAAGCTTTCGGGAACCCACGCCGCGATGGCACCTGCGATCAACAGGCCCAGCACGAGATCGCGCAGGATCGCAAGCCACTCCATGACGAACACATGCGAAACCGAGGTGAAGCCCGCCGTGGAGAACAGCCGCCGCCAGAACGAGCCGTCGCCTTGGATGGACATGTCCATGGCGGCGTGGCCTTCCATCGATCCGGCGATTCCCCGCTCGGCCTGCTCGCGGGCCGCGTCGATCAGGCGAGAGCGCACGAAAAGCCGGAACAGCACGGCCAATACGACGATCATCAGCGGGCCGCCGACGAATTCCGCGGCGGTGAACTGCCAGCCCACCAGCAGGGCGAGGATGATGCCCAACTCGACCACGAGATTGGTGGAACCGATTTCGAACGCCATGGCGGCGGTGAAGTTGGCGCCTTTGCGGAACAGCGATCGGGCCAGGGCCACCGCGGCGTAGGAGCACGACGACGACGCGGCTCCCAGCCCCGCGGCCACCGCCAGCGTCCGGGGCCGGTCATCGCCCATCAGGCTCACGATCGTCGAGCGGCGCACCACGGCCTGGACCACCGCCGACAACGCGAAGCCCAGGATCAGCGCCCAGGTGATCTCCCACGTCATCGACCCCGCCAGCGCCAACGCATGCCCGATTGCCGGTAGCACCTTGTCCGTCACTGGTCCTCCGCTCCGGTTCGTCCCGCGGCGATTCTGCGGCGATAATACCCTACAGGGGTATATCCCGCGTGGTGTCGGCCGGCGAAGTTAGAGTCGGGCACGTGTTGCAAACGGTCGCGATCCGCGGGTACCGCTCGCTGCGGGAAGTAATCCTGCCACTGGGCCGGCTGTCGATCATCACGGGCGAAAACGGCGTCGGAAAGTCGTCGCTGTATCGCGCGCTGCGATTGCTGGCCGATTGTGGTCGCGGCGAGGTGATCGGGTCGCTGGCCCGCGAGGGCGGTCTGGAATCCGTCCTATGGGCCGGGCCCGAGCAACTCGGCGCCGCGCGCCGGACGGGAAAGGCGCAAGGAACCGCGCGCAACAACCGGCCGGTGTCTCTCGAACTCGGTTTCGCCGCAGACGATTTCGGTTATCTGGTGGATCTCGGACTGCCGCAGTCGACCGGCCGGGCCCGGTCGGCGTTCGCACGCGATCCGGAGATCAAGCGAGAGGCGTTGTTCGTCGGCCCGGTACTGCGGGCGGCGACCACCCTGGTGCGCAGGACACGCACTTTCGCCGAAGTCAGCGCGCAATCGGGCAGTGGGTTCGACGAGCTGTGCCGAACATTGCCGTCGTATCGCAGCGTGCTGGCGGAATATGCCAACCCGCAAGCGCTTCCCGAACTCGCCGCCGTGCGTGAGCGGCTGCGCGGCTGGCGCTTCTACGACGGCTTCCGGGTTGACGCCGGGGCGCCCGCGCGGCGCCCGCAGGTGGGCACCCGCACCCCGGTGCTCTCCGATGACGGCCACGATCTGGCCGCCGCCATTCAGACGATCATCGAGGCCGAAATCGACGATTTGAGCCGCGTCGTCGCCGACACCTTCGACGGTGCGTCGGTCTCGGTCGTCGTCAACGACGGGCTGTTCGACCTCCAGCTGGGCCAGCGCGGCATGCTGCGCCCGCTGCGGGCGGCCGAATTGTCCGACGGCACGCTGCGGTTCCTCCTGTGGGCCGCCGCCCTGCTGAGCCCGCAGGCGCCGTCGCTGATGGTGCTCAACGAGCCCGAAACCTCACTGCACCCGAGCCTGGTGGGCCCGCTGGCGTCGCTGATCCGCGCCGCGGCGTCGCAGACCCAGGTGGTCGTCGTCACCCATTCGCGTTCGCTGCTGGGATTCCTGGAGGATGCGGCGGTCGGCATCGAGCTGTACAAGGACTTCGGCGAGACCCGCATCACCGGCCAGAGCCTGCTGACAACCCCGCGATGGGACTGGGGCAAACGCTAGGTCGCCGACCGCCGCAGCGCGACAGCAAAACGGTTGGGGTTGGCAAAGGCTCATATACTGACGGCAAAATAACCGGACTTTGCCAACTCCGGCACTGCCGCAAATATGGACGGTAACGATCTGGTCAACGCCGGTGTACTGGGGTTTTCCCGTTTGTTCCCCGAGCAAATGCCCGACACACCGGCCTCGCCACCGCCGTCACAGACGTAACACCAGGCACACTGGTAACAACAGGAGCTTTTGCAAGACGCCAGGAGGGCATGGCCGTGTATCGAGTGTTTGAAGCGCTGGACGAATTGGGCGCCATCGTCGAAGAAGCCCGCGGCGTGCCGATGACGGCCGGCTGTGTGGTGCCCCGCGGTGACGTCCTCGAGCTGATCGACGACATCAAAGACGCAATCCCCGGCGAGCTGGACGATGCCCAGGACGTGCTGGACGCGCGCGATTCGATGCTGCACGACGCCAAGACGCACGCCGAATCCATGGTGTCCTCGGCGACCACCGAGTCGGAGTCGATGCTCAACCACGCCCGCGCCGAGGCCGACCGCATCCTTTCGGACGCAAAAGCCCAGGCGGACCGCATGGTGAGCGAGGCGCGGCAGCACAGCGAGCGGATGCTCGGGGAGGCCCGCGAGGAGTCGATTCGCATCGCCACGGCGGCCAAACGCGAATACGAAGCCAGCGTCGGACGCGCCCAGGCCGAAGCCGACCGGCTGATCGAAAACGGCAACATCTCCTACGAGAAGGCCGTGCAAGAGGGCATCAAGGAACAGCAGCGCCTGGTGTCGCAGAACGAGGTGGTGCAGGCGGCCAACGCGGAATCCACGCGGCTCATCGACACGGCGCACGCCGAGGCCGATCGTTTGCGCGGCGAGTGCGACATCTACGTCGACAACAAGCTCGCCGAGTTCGAGGAGTTCCTCAACGGCACGCTGCGCTCCGTGGGCCGCGGCCGCCACCAGCTACGCACGGCGGCCGGCACGCACGACTACGCGACGCGCTAGCCCCCGCGGCGGCCGTTGACCGCTTCGTTGCGCCCTCGCGCCGCGCGCCGCGCGCCGTAGGATTTCCCCTATGGCGCGGCAGCACAGCACCACGGCGCGGCGACACCCGACCTCGCCGATGGCGATCGATATCACCCGGCTCGGGCGACGCCCGGGCGCGATGGTCACCCTGCGCGACACCGTGCCCAGCCCGTCACGCATCGGGCGGGACATGATCGCGATCGAACCAGGCGCGCCGGTGGAACTGGATCTGCGGGTCGAGTCGGTGTCGGAAGGCGTCCTGGTCACCGGGACGGTGGCCGGGCCGACCGTCGGCGAGTGTGTCCGCTGCCTGACCGAGGTCACCGGCCGCGTGCAGGTCGCGCTGACGGAACTCTTCGCGTATCCGGACAGCACGACCGAGGCGACCACCGAGGAAGACGAGGTGGGCCACATCGTCGAGGACACCATCGACCTCGAGCAACCCATCGTCGACGCCGTCGGACTGGAGCTTCCGTTCGCCCCGTTGTGCAGGCCGGATTGCCCGGGATTGTGCCCCGAATGCGGTGTTTTGCTGGCCGCGGAGCCGGGCCATCACCATGACCGCATCGACCCGCGATGGGCCAAGCTGACTCAATTATTGGAACCCGAAGCGTCCCAGCCGGATTCGCGGGGTGAGCAGTGAGCTCGCGGCAGGTCCTGCTCGACGCGCTCGGAGTCGAGCTGCCCGACGAGCTGCTCTCGTTGGCGTTGACGCACCGCAGCTACGCCTACGAGCACGGCGGGCTGCCGACCAACGAGCGTCTGGAGTTTCTCGGCGACGCCGTCCTGGGCCTGACCGTCACCGACGAGCTCTATCACCGTCATCCCGACCGTTCGGAGGGCGACCTGGCCAAACTGCGCGCCAGCGTGGTCAACACCCAGGCGCTGGCCGACGTTGCGCGCAACCTGGCCGAAGGCGGGCTCGGCGTTCATCTGCTGCTGGGCCGCGGCGAGGCCAACACCGGCGGAGCCGACAAGTCGAGCATCCTTGCCGACGGCATGGAATCGCTGCTGGGTGCGATTTACCTGCAGCACGGCATCGACACGGTGCGCGCGGTGATCCTGCGGCTGTTCGGCCCGCTGCTGGACGCCGCACCCACGCTGGGCGCCGGGCTGGACTGGAAGACCAGCCTGCAGGAGCTGACCGCGGCGCGCGGCATGGGCGCGCCGTCCTACGTCGTCACATCCACGGGGCCGGACCACGACAAGGAATTCACCGCGGTGGTCGTCGTGATGGAAACCGAATACGGGTCCGGCGTGGGCCGCTCCAAGAAGGAAGCCGAGCAGAAGGCAGCCGCCGCGACGTGGAAAGCATTGGAAGTGCTGGACACCGCGGGGAAATCGTCCGCATAGATCGATGGTGATGACCCGCAGCGCCCGGCTTCGCCGCGCTTGCGATCATGCCCAACTCGATGGTGATGACCCGCAGCGCCCGGCTTCGCCGCGCTTGCGATCATGCCCAACTCGATGGTGATGACCCGCAGCGCCCGGCTTCGCCGCGCTTGCGATCATCACTAGATGCCTGAGTTACCCGAAGTCGAGGTGGTGCGCCGCGGCTTGCAGACCCATGTGGTGGGCAAGACGATCACCGCCGTTCGGGTTCATCATCCCCGCGCGGTGCGCCGCCACGAGGCCGGTCCCGCCGACCTCACCGCCCGCCTGCTCGACGTGGGGATCACCGGAACGGATCGTCGGGGTAAATACCTCTGGCTGACGCTGGAAACCGGTGAGGCACTGGTCGTTCACCTCGGCATGAGCGGGCAGATGCTGCTGGGAACCGTCCCGCGCGCCGATCATGTGCGGATATCCGCGCTGCTCGACGACGGGACCGTGCTGAGCTTCGCGGACCAGCGGACCTTCGGCGGGTGGATGCTCGCCGACCTCGTGGAAGTGGACGGCAGCGTGGTGCCCCAGCCCGTCGCGCACCTGGCGCGCGACCCGCTCGATTCCCGGTTCGATGCCGAAGCCGTCGTAAAAGTGTTGCGGCACAAGCACTCCGAGATCAAGCGCCAGCTGCTGGATCAGCAGGTGGTGTCGGGGATCGGCAATATCTACGCCGACGAAGCGCTGTGGCGGGCCGAGGTGCACGGTTCGCGAATCGCCGCGACACTGACCCGCAAACAGCTTGGCGCGGTGCTGGATTCGGCCGCGGACGTGATGCGCGAAGCCCTGACGCAGGGCGGGACATCCTTCGATTCGCTGTATGTCAACGTCAACGGCGAGTCGGGGTACTTCGACCGCTCCCTGGACGCCTATGGCCGTGAAGGCGAAAGCTGCCGGCGCTGCGGCACCGTCATGCGCCGGGAGAGGTTCATGAACCGGTCGTCGTTCTACTGCCCGAAATGCCAGCCGCGGCCGCGGCGTTGAGTGTGCATGCCGATCAATCGAAGATGTCGCGGCGCAAGGCTCCCGGCGAACCTGGCGATAGGGCCGGGTCCACGAACCACTCACACGGGAATATCAGACCGAAGAGTTGGGGTGGCACTCGAAGCAGCGCCCCGAACAGGCGCGCGGCCCGGCCGGAGCCGCCGATCTGCGAGCGGTGTGCGGCAAGCGCGTCCCGCTTCTGCCGCGCGAAACGAAAGACGTTGATGCGATGGGTGATGCTCGCCCGCGGAGCGTATGCAGTGCGGACGATGTCCCGCTCGTATGGTGCTGGTAGCCGCAGCAGATGAGCCAGATCGCTGGTCCGGCGCAGTAATTCGCGCGGCATCGTCGTCTCGAGCACGCGCGGGGTCGCCGCGAGCTCGGCTGCCCGCTTGCCGACGTGATGCACCTGCACGTGATCACGATGGCCGTAGCCGCCGTTGCGCTCGTAGCTGAGCAACAGGTCGGCGTCCTCCTCGCGAAGTATATCGGCCAGCCGCTGCGCCGCCTCATCGACATCGGCTCGCCCGAACCTGACCCGGCCGGGCGGATCCGGGTAGAAATCGGGACCGTAGCCGCTGTCGGCGTAGCCGAGGCACTCGACCCGGTGAGCGCCAAGAATGCCTGCGCTGCAACGCAGTTCGTTCAGCCGGACGCCATCGTCCTCGTTGTGCACCCGCCCGTCGGTCGCCGTGACCAGAACCACGCGGTGTCCGGCTGCCGCCGCCCGCGCGAGTGTGCCACCGGTGAGGACTACCTCGTCGTCCGGATGGGCGTGGAACGCGATGACAGTGGCCATGCAACGCAGTATGCCCGCCCGGTAGAAATGACCTATGACGGAACTGTGGGTCGAACGCACCGGATCGCGCCGTTACACCGGACACAGCTCACGGGGTGCGCAGGTACTCGTCGGCTCCGAGGACGTCGAGGGCGTATTCACCCCCGGCGAGCTACTCAAGATCGCACTCGCCGCGTGCAGCGGAATGGCCAGCGACGAGCCGCTGGCCCGCCGGCTCGGAGACGACTACAAAGCGGTGGTCAAGGTGTCCGGGCCGGCCGACCGTGAACAGGAGCGCTATCCGCGGCTCGAGGAGACCCTCGAGCTCGACCTGTCGGGATTGTCCGACGAGGAGAAGGAACGCCTGCTGGTGGTGGTCAACCGAGCCATCGACCTGGTCTGCACGGTCGGGCGCACGCTGAAATCCGGCACAGAAGTCAACTTCGAGGTCGCCAGTGTCCAATCCAACGTCGGGTCCTGACGTCCGACTCACCGCCTGGGTGCACGGAACGGTCCAGGGCGTCGGTTTCCGCTGGTGGACCCGCTGCCGCGCGCTGGAGCTGGGCCTCACCGGATACGCGGCCAACCAGCCCGACGGCCGCGTCCGAGTGGTCGCCCAGGGCCCGCGCGAGGCGGGCGAGAAACTGCTGCAGCTGCTGGACGGGCGCGGCACGCCCGGGCGCGTCGACAAGGTCGTCGCCGATTGGTCGGCCCCAACGGAACAGTTCGACGGTTTCGTCGAGCGCTGACGGAACCCAGTGACTGATGTGGCCCATGTGGCCAGTGCGTCGAGGAGTGAACACCAGGCAAATTTCGTGCGAGCCGACACCCCTCGGTGAGCGGGGCCGGGGCAATTTGACCGGTAGTCTGGCGAGCCGTGTACCTCAAGAGTCTGACGCTGAAGGGCTTCAAGTCCTTCGCGTCGCCGACGACTCTGCGCTTCGAGCCGGGCATCACCGCCGTCGTGGGCCCCAACGGCTCCGGCAAATCCAACGTGGTCGATGCCCTGGCGTGGGTGATGGGGGAGCAGGGCGCAAAGACGCTGCGTGGCGGAAAGATGGAAGACGTCATCTTCGCCGGCACCTCGTCGCGCGCACCGCTGGGCCGCGCCGAAGTCACCGTCACCATAGACAACTCCGACAACGCGCTGCCGATCGAGTACTCCGAGGTGTCGATCACTCGGCGGATGTTCCGCGATGGCGCCAGTGAATACGAAATCAACGGCGCCAGTTGCCGTTTGATGGACGTGCAGGAGCTGCTGAGCGACTCGGGCATCGGGCGAGAGATGCACGTGATCGTCGGGCAGGGCAAGCTCGACGAGATCCTGCAGTCGCGACCCGAGGATCGCCGGGCGTTCATCGAGGAAGCCGCCGGCGTGCTCAAGCATCGCAAGCGCAAGGAAAAAGCCCTCCGCAAACTCGAAGCGATGTCGGCGAACCTGGCCCGGCTCACCGACCTCACCACCGAACTGCGCCGCCAGCTCAAACCGCTGGGCCGGCAGGCCGAGGTGGCCCGTCGCGCCCAAACCATCCAGGCCGATCTGCGTGACGCCAAACTGCGGCTGGCCGCCGACGACCTGGTCAGCCGGCAGGTGGAGCGCGACGCGATCCTGGAGGCCGAGGCGGCCATGCGCCGCGAACACGACGAGGCGGCCGCCCGCCTCGCGGTGGCATCCGAGGAGCTGACCGCGCACGAGACCGCGCTCGCCGACCTGTCCGGCCGCGCCGAGTCGGTTCAGCACACCTGGTTCGGGCTGTCCGCCTTGGCCGAACGCGTGGGCGCCACCGTGCGGATCGCCAACGAGCGCGCCCAGCATCTCGACGTCGAGCCGGTGACGACCGGAGACACCGACCCCGACGCGCTGGAAGCCGAGGCGGAGCAGGTCGCGGCCGCCGAGCAGCGGCTGTTGGCGGAGCTGGCCGCGGCGGGCACCCGGCTGGATGCCGCCCGCGCGGAATTGGCCGAGCGCGAGCGCGCCGCCGCCGAGGCCGACCGGGCCCATCTGGCGGCGGTCCGGGCCGAGGCGGACCGGCGCGAGGGCCTGGCGCGGCTGGCCGGTCAGGTGGAGACGATGCGAGCGCGCGTCGAATCGATCGACGACAGCGTCGCGCGCCTGACCGAACGCATCGAACACGCCGCCATCCGCGCGCAGCAGACCAAGGCGGAGTTCGAAACCGTGCAGGGCCGCGTCGGCGAACTGGATCAGGGCGAGGTCGGCCTGGACGAGCACCACGAACGCACGGTGGCCGCGCTGCGGTTGGCGGACGGACGCGTCGCCGAGCTGCAGTCCGCGGAGCGGGAGGCCGAACGTCAGGTGGCGTCGTTGCGGGCCCGCATCGATGCGCTCTCGGTGGGCCTCGAGCGCAAGGACGGCGCGGCGTGGCTTACGCAAAACTTCAGTGTCGCAGGACTTTTCGGCTCCGTTGCCAAGTTGGTCAAGGTTCGGTCCGGCTACGAGACGGCGTTGGCCGCGGTGCTCGGGTCCGCGGCGGACGCGCTGGCCGTCGAAAGCTTCGGCGCCGCCCGTTCGGCGGTCTCCGCGCTCAAGGCGGCCGACGGCGGCCGCGCGGCCCTGGTGCTGGGCGACTGGCCCGCCGACAATCCCGCACCGGCCGGTGAGCTACCCGGCGGCGCCCTGTGGGCGCTCGATCTGGTCGAGGCGCCGCAGCGGCTGCGCGGCGCGATGGTCGCGATGCTCGCCGGTGTCGCCGTGGTCGGCGACCTGGGCCAGGCGCTGGATCTGGTGGCCGCGCGCCCGCAATTGCGCGCGGTCACTCTCGACGGCGACCTGGTGGGCGCCGGCTGGGTGAGCGGCGGTTCCGACCGCAAGCTGTCCACGCTGGAGCTCACCTCGGAAATCGACAAGGCCGGCAGCGAGCTCGCGGCGGCGGAGGCGCGGGTGGCTCAGCTGAGCGCCGCGCTGTCCGGCGCGCTGACCGAGCAGAGCGCCCGTCAAGATTCCGCCGAGCAGGCGTTGGCCGCACTCAACGAATCCGACACCGCGATCTCCGCGATGTACGAGCAGCTCGGCCGGCTGGGCCAGGACGCCCGCACCGCCGATCAGGAGTGGAACCGGCTGCTGCACCAGCGCGAGGAGTTGGAGTCGGGGCGGGCGCAGACCGTCGAAGAGGTCACCGAGCTCGAAACCCGGCTGCGCAACGCCCAAGAAACGCAGCACGTGCAGGTGGCCGACCCCGTCAACCGCCAGCAGATCGCCGCCGCCGCCGAAAGCGCGCGCGGCGCCGAGGTGGAGGCGCGTCTCGCGGTCCGTACCGCCGAGGAACGGGCCAACGCGGTGCGCGGGCGGGCGGATTCGTTGCGCCGCGCGGCCGCCGCCGAACGCGAGGCGCGGATCCGGGCCCAGCAAGCGCACGCGGCGCGATTGCGCGCGGCCGCGGTGGCCGCGGCGGTGGCCGACGCCGGACGGCTGCTGGCCGAGAGGCTGGACCGCGTGGTCGACGCGGCGTCGCAGATCCGCGACGCCCTGGTCACCGAACGTCAGGAGCGATCCGTTGCCATGGCGGCGGTCCGCGACGAGGTGCATCAGCTCGGGGCCCGGGTGGCCACCCTGACCGATTCGCTGCACCGCGACGAGGTGGCCGACGCCCAGGCGGCGCTGCGCATCGAGCAGCTCGAGCAGATGGTGCTGGAGCAGTTCGGCATGGCGCCGGCCGACCTGATCGCCGAGTACGGCCCGGAGGTCGCGCTGCCCCCGACGGATCTCGAGATGGCCGAATTCGAGCAGGCCCGCGAGCGTGGCGAACAGGTGACCATGCCCGCACCGATGCCGTATGACCGGGCGACCCAGGAGCGCCGGGCCAAACGCGCGGAGCGCGAGCTGGCCGAGCTGGGCCGGGTCAACCCGCTCGCCCTGGAGGAGTTCGCCGCGCTGGAGGAGCGCTACAACTTCCTGTCCACCCAGCTCGAGGACGTCAAGGCGGCCCGCAAGGATCTGCTGGACGTCGTCGCCGACGTCGATGCCCGAATCCTCCAGGTGTTCACCGACGCCTTCACCGACGTCGAACGCGAATTCTCCGACGTGTTTACCGCGCTGTTCCCCGGCGGCGAGGGCCGGCTGCGGCTGACCGACCCCGACGACATGCTCACCACCGGCATCGAGGTGGAGGCGCGTCCGCCCGGCAAGAAGATCACCCGGCTGTCGTTGCTGTCCGGCGGCGAAAAGGCATTGACCGCGGTGGCGATGCTCGTCGCGATCTTCCGGGCCCGCCCGTCGCCGTTCTACATCATGGACGAGGTCGAGGCCGCGCTCGACGACGTGAACCTGCGCCGATTGATCTGCCTGTTCGAACAGCTGCGCGCCCAGTCGCAGATCATCATCATCACGCACCAGAAGCCGACGATGGAGGTCGCCGACGCGCTGTACGGCGTGACCATGCAGGGCGACGGCATCACCGCGGTGATCTCGCAGCGCATGCGCGGCCAGCAGGTGGAGCAGCTGGTCTCCAGCTCCAACTAGCGCCGGTCGCAAGCGCGGCGTGCCGGGCGAAGCGGGCCGGCGCCATCCAACTAGGGCCGTTCCAATTGGGGCCGGTCCTACCGGCGCGCGGCCGCTTGGAAGAATGTCAGCGTGTCGCAAGGTCTTTGGATCGCCATCGCGGTCTTGGGCGCCATCGCCGCCCTGGTCATCATCGTCGCGCTGGTGCTGGGTCTGCGGCGTTACCGCCGCCGCCGGATCAGTCTGACGACGACGGCCGAACCGGGTGCGATCGACCGCTCGGGCGGCTACGCCGCGTCGTCGGGCATTACCTTCAGCCAGTCCACACCGACGCTTGACACCGGCGGGTTGCCCGCGGTCGGTGACGACGCCACCGTTCCCCGCGACGCGCCGCGGCGCACGATCTCCGACGTCCACCTCCCGGAGGTGGTGGCCGAACCCAAGACGCCTGAACCCGTCACGGCCGCACCGGAGGCCGCGGAGTCGCCGGCCGCCGCCGAGATCGAGGCCATCGCGCCGCCCGAGGGCCGGCTGGAACGACTGCGCGGCCGGCTGGCCCGATCGCAGAACGCCCTGGGCCGTAGCGTGCTGGGTTTGATCGGCGGCGGCGACCTGGACGAGGACTCCTGGCAGGACGTCGAGGACACGCTGTTGGTCGCCGATCTGGGCCCCGTGGTCGCCGATTCGGTGGTCTCGCAGCTGCGGAGCCGGCTGGCCAGCGGCAACGCGCGCACCGAGGCCGACGCGAAGGCCGTGCTGCGCGACGTCCTGATCACCGAGCTGCAACCCGCGATGGACCGGTCGATCCGCGCCCTCCCGCACGCCGACCACCCGTCGGTGCTGCTGATCGTCGGCGTCAACGGCACCGGAAAGACCACCACCGTCGGCAAGCTGGCCCGGGTACTGGTGGCCGACGGGCGCCGCGTCGTCCTGGGCGCCGCCGACACGTTCCGGGCCGCGGCCGCCGATCAGCTGCAGACCTGGGCGGCGCGCGTCGGCGCCGACGTGGTGCGCGGTCCCGAAGGCGCCGACCCGGCGTCGGTGGCCTTCGACGCCGTCGACAAGGGGATCGCCGCGGGCGCCGACGTCGTCGTCATCGACACCGCCGGCCGACTGCACACCAAGGTCGGGCTGATGGACGAACTCGACAAGGTCAAGCGGGTCGTCACCCGGCGCGCGGCCGTCGACGAGGTGCTGCTGGTCCTCGACGCCACCATCGGGCAGAACGGATTGGCGCAGGCGCGGGTTTTCGCCGAGGTCGTGGAAATCACCGGCGCGGTACTGACCAAGCTTGACGGAACGGCCAAGGGCGGCATCGTTTTCCGTGTTCAGCAAGAGCTCGGCGTGCCGGTGAAGCTGGTCGGACTCGGCGAAGGACCCGACGACCTGGCGCCGTTCGAGCCCGCCGCATTCGTGGACGCGCTGCTCGGCTGAGACCGCTTACACGCCACGCGGGACGTTAATACCGCCGAAACATGGCGGCCCCATTGCCGAAACAACAATTGCGCATGGTTCTCGCAGGCCACAGGCACCTGCCTGTCGGCCTACTCATGTCGACCGGAGGTGAAAGCGAGTGAGTTTCCCGCAATTGGGCCAACCAGATACCGGGGATACCGCCTGGATGTTGGCGAGTTCCGCACTGGTGCTGTTGATGACGCCTGGTCTTGCCTTCTTCTACGGCGGCATGGTCCGCACCAGAAGCGTGCTCAACATGATCATGATGAGCATCAGCTCCATGGGCGTGGTGACAGTGTTGTGGGTGCTGTACGGCTACTCGATGTCGTTCGGTAACGACAAGGGTGGCGTCGTAGGCAACCCGTCCGACTACTGGGGTCTGGCGAAGCTGATTGGCGGCAATGCCGTGAAGGCCGACGCGACCAAGGGCGTCGCACAGGTCGACATCCCGCTGGCCGGCACCATGCCGGCCACGGTCTTCGTGGCCTTCCAGCTGATGTTCGCGATCATCACCGTCGCGCTGATCTCGGGTGCGGTGGCGGACCGGCTGAAGTTCACCGCATGGTTGGTGTTCGCCGGGCTGTGGGCGACGCTGGTCTACTTCCCGATCGCGCACTGGGTGTTCGCGGCCGACGGCTTCGCCTCCGAGCACGGCGGCTGGATCATCAACAAGTTGCACGCGATCGACTTCGCCGGTGGTACCGCGGTCCATATCAACTCCGGTGTGGCCGGCCTGATGCTGGCGATCGTCCTGGGCAAGCGCAAGGGCTGGCCGACGACGCTGTTCCGGCCGCACAACCTGCCGTTCGTGATGCTCGGCGCCGGGTTGCTGTGGTTCGGCTGGTTCGGGTTCAACGCCGGGTCGGCGACCAGCTCGAACGGCGCCGCCGGATCGACGTTCATCACCACCACGGTTGCCACTGCCACCGCCATGCTCGGCTGGCTGCTGACCGAGCGCATCCGCGACGGGAAGCCCACGACACTGGGCGCGGCGTCGGGCATCGTCGCCGGGCTGGTTGCCATCACACCGTCGTGCTCGTCGGTCAACATCCTGGGCGCGATCGTGGTCGGCGCGGTGGCCGGCGTGGTCTGCGCGCTGGCGGTCGGGCTGAAGTTCCGGTTGGGCTTCGACGACTCGCTCGACGTGGTCGGGGTGCACCTGGTCGGCGGTCTGGCTGGCACGCTGCTGGTCGGCCTCCTCGCCGCGCCGGAGAGCCCGGCGATCAACGGCGTGGTCGGGGTATCGAAGGGGCTGTTCTACGGCGGCGGCTGGGCGCAGCTGGAGCGGCAGGCGATCGGGGCATTCTCAGTCATGTTCTACTCCGGCATCGTTACGCTCATCCTGGCCCTGATCCTGAAGTACACGATCGGGTTGCGCCTCAACCCCGAGGCGGAATCCTCGGGTATCGACGAGGCCGAGCACGCGGAGAGCGGCTACGATTTTGGAGTGATCGGCGGCCAGGGGTCTGGGCTAACGACACGAACTGCGCTGGACGACCGTAACGGTTCTGAGGACCGGGTGGACGAGAAAGTGGAGGCAGAGCACGCATGAAGCTGATCACCGCGATCGTAAAGCCGTTCACCCTTGATGACGTCAAGACCACCCTCGAGGAGGCGGGCGTCCTGGGGATGACGGTCAGCGAAGTTCAGGGCTACGGACGGCAGAAGGGCCACACGGAGGTCTACCGGGGCGCGGAATACTCGGTTGACTTCGTGCCGAAGGTGCGGATCGAGGTCGTTGTCGACGACTCGATCGTCGACAAGGTGGTGGACAGCATCGTTCGCTCGGCGCGCACCGGCAAGATCGGTGACGGCAAGGTCTGGGTGAGTCCCGTGGAAACCATAGTGCGGGTCCGCACGGGTGAACGCGGAACCGATGCGCTGTGACAGCAGCCGCACATTGCTGATCCGACCCGGACGGGCCGGGAGGGTATGAATCCAGACCCACCCGATCCGTCCGGGAACGGAGCAGAAAGCGCCTGCGAGGCAGGCGATTTGGCTGAGGCGCGGCGCAAGCTGCTCTCCGATGGCGTTGGTCTGCATGCTGCCGAGCTGCGGCACGCCTGGCTGGATCTGCACGAGTCCTGGCTGACCGCCAAGGCGGCCGAGATCGGGATCACCGACACCAGTGGCTTCGCGATCGTCGGGATCGGCGGCATCGGCCGACACGAGCTGCTGCCGTATTCCGATCTGGACCTAATGCTGTTGCACGACAACAAGTCTGCCGACGTGTTGCAGCGGGTCGCCGACAAGCTGTGGTATCCGTTGTGGGACGCCAACGTCCGGCTGGACCACAGCGTGCGAACGGTCTCCGGGGCACTCGGCGTCGCCAATGCCGACATGATCGCGGCCCTGGGCATGTTGGACGCCCGCCACATCGCAGGCGATCCGCAGCTGTCCGACGAATTGATCTCCGGCGCAAGAAAGCAGTGGCGCAGCGCAATTCGTTCCCGGATGGACGAGCTGGTCGAAATAACACAGGCGCGCTGGCAGCGATGTGGCCGGATATCGCAACGGGCCGAGCCGGACCTGAAATCGGGCCGCGGCGGCCTGCGCGACGTGCAACTGCTCGACGCGCTGGGGGTCGCCCAGCTCATCGACCGCCACGGTATGGGTCGCCCGGAGACACCGGGGGGTTCACTGGACGACGCCTACCTGACGCTGCTCGATGTGCGCACCGAGCTGCACCGGGTGTCGGGCCGCGGACGCGATCAGCTGCTGGCCCAGTTCGCGGACGAGATCAGCGCCGCCTTGCACATCGGCGACCGCTTCGACCTGTCCCGCAAGCTTTCCAGCGCCGGTCGCACCATCGGCTATCACGCCGAAACCGGGATGCGCACCGCGGAAAACGCGCTGCCGCGCCGCGGGGTTTCGGCTTTGGTGCGGCGCCCGAAACGCCGACCACTCGACGAAGGCGTCGTCGAGTACTCCGGCGAAATCGTGCTCGCCCGCGATGCCCAACCCGAAACCGACCCCGGCCTGGTGCTCCGCGTGGCGGCCGCATCGGCCGACACCGGATTGCCCATCGGCGCCGCCACATTGAACCGCCTCGCGACCGGCGCGCCCGAGCTGCCGACGCCCTGGCCGCGCGAAGCGCTGGACGACCTGCTGGTCGTGCTTTCCGCCGGGCCCACGACTGTGGCGACGATCGAAGCGCTCGACCGCACCGGGATATGGGAGCGATTGTTGCCGGAATGGGCTGCGATTCGCGACCTTCCGCCCCGCGATGTCGCGCACAAGTGGACGGTCGATCGCCACGTGGTCGAGACCGCCGTCCACGCGGCGCCACTGTCCACCCGCGTGGCGCGTCCCGACTTGCTCGCGCTCGGCGCGCTGCTGCACGACATCGGAAAGGGCCGGGGCGTCGATCACAGTGTGCTCGGCGCCGAGATGACACGGGAGATCGGCGCCCGGCTCGGGATCGCATCCCCCGACATCGAATTGCTCTCGAAATTGGCGCGCCACCACCTGCTGCTGCCGATCGTGGCCACCCGCAGCGACCTGAACGACCCCGCCACCATCGAGGGCGTATCCGAGGCGCTCGGCGGGGATCCGCAACTGCTCGAGGTGCTGCACGCGCTGACGGAAGCCGACTCCAAGGCCACCGGGCCCGGGGTGTGGAGCGAATGGAAGGCCCTGCTGGTCGACGATCTGGTGAGCCGCTGCCGGTTGGTGATGGCCGGTGAGGCCCTGCCGCAGGTCGAACCGACTGCGCCGCATTATCTTTCGCTGGCGGCCGACCGCGGGGTGCACGTGGAGATCACGCCCGCCGACGGCTCGCGCGCCTATCACGTCGTCATGGTCGCCGCGGACCAGCGCGGACTGGTGTCGAAGGCGGCCGCCGTGCTGGCGCTGAACTCGCTGGGAGTCCATTCGGCGACGGTGAACAGCCACGAGGGCGTCGCGGTCACCGAATTCGTGGTGTCGCCGCACTTCGGCTCCCCGCCCGCGGCCGAATTGCTGCGCCAGCAGTTCGTGGGCGCCCTCGCCGGCGACATCGATGTCCTGGCGATGGTGGAGAAACGGCACGCCGAGGCCACGGCGTCGGCGCGGGCGGGCGAGGTACAGGCGGGAGCGCCCCTGACGCGTTCCACCGCCCCACCCCACATCCTGTGGCTCGACACCGCATCCGACGGCCAGCTGGCCGTCGAGGTGCGCGCGATGGATCGGCCCGGCCTGCTCGCCTTACTGACCCGGGCGCTGGAAAGGGCTGGGGCGGATATCGTTTGGGCGAAGGTCAACACGTTCGGGTCGACGGCCGCCGACGTGTTCTCGGTGGTGCTGCCGCCCGGGCCCGAGCCGGGCGGTGACGACACCGCGCGAGCCGAGGTGCAAAAACACCTGCTGGCCGTCTTAGGTGCCGCGGACGAGGTGGCGGTCATCTAGGCCGCAGTCACGAGTGCTCCGAATTCAATTGGCGCACAGCGACGATGCGCGCCTTGAGTTGCTCGCGAGTTGCGGCGGCTATCGGCGGCCCCCCGCAGCGGCGGCGCAGTTCGTTGTGGATCCACCCGTGCGGTTTCCCGGTGCGGTGATGCGCAATCGACACCAAAGTGTTGAGTTCGCTGCGCAGTTCGCGCAGCTGCCCGTGCACCGTCACCGAGGGCATCGGCGCGCCTTGATTGGCGGCCGCGCGCCTCTGCAGCTGCTCGTCCTGGCGGCGGTGCAGCAGGGCGCGCATCTGCTCGGCGTCGAGTAAGCCGGGGATGCCGAGGTAGTCGGCCTCCTCGTCGCTTCCGGCCGGGGTGGCGGTGCCGAACGAGGAGCCGTCGAAGATCACCTGATCGAGTTCCGCGTCCGCGCCCAACGACGTGAAACCCTGATCGGCTTCCGTCTTTTCGGTTTGCGTCCGCAGCGCGGGATCCCCGTCGAGGGGGTCGTCGGCTTCGCGGTGCGGTTGGCCGAGCACGTGGTTGCGCTGGGCCTCCAACTCGCTCGCCAGCTGCAGCAGGTTGGGCACCGACGGCACGAAGATGCTCGCGGATTCCCCGGGCCGGCGAGACCGCACGAACCGGCCGACGGCCTGCGCGAAGAACAGCGGTGTCGAGGCGCTGGTCGCGTAGATCCCGACCGAAAGCCGGGGCACGTCAACGCCTTCGGAGACCATGCGCACCGCGACGAGCCACCGGCCGGTGCCCTCGGCGAATTGCGTGATGCGGGCCGAGGATCCCGGGTCGTCGGACAACACCACCGTCGGCGCCTCGGATGTCAGCTTCTTCAGCAGCGCGGCGTACGCGCGCGCCGCAGCCTGGTCGGAGGCGATGATCATGCCCCCGGCGTCGGGCACATGGGTCCGCAGCCCGCGCAGCCGTTGGTCGGCGGCGGCGATCACCGCGGGCATCCACTCGCCCGCGGGGTCTAGCGCCGTGCGCCACGCCCGGGCGGTCTGCTCGGCGGACAGCGGCTCGCCGAGCCGTGCCGCGTGCTCCTCGCCGGCGCTGTCGCGCCAGCGCGCCTGCCCGGAGTAGGCGAGGAACACCACCGGCCGGACCACACCGTCGGCCAGCCCTTCGGCGTAGCCGTAGGTGTGGTCGGCCTGCGACCGCAGCGCCCCGTCGGCTCCCGGCTCGTACGTGACGAACGGGATCGGGCTGTCGTCGCTGCGAAAAGGTGTGCCCGTCAAGGCAAGTCGGCGGGTGGCGTCGCCGAAGGCTTCGCGGATGGCCTCACCCCAGGTCTTGGCGTCACCGCCGTGATGGATCTCGTCGAAGATGACCAGGGTTTTGCGTTGTTCGGTGCGCACCCGGTGCAGCGTGGGATGCGCCGCGACCTGGGCGTAGGTGACCATCACGCCGTGATACTCGGGCGAGGTCCGCGGGCTGGTGTTGGAGAATCGCGGGTCCAGGGCGAGACCGTGCCGACCCGCGGCCTGCGCCCACTGGACCTTCAGGTGCTCGGTGGGGACCACCACGGTGATCTGCTCGACGGCGCGATGGGCGAGCAGTTCGGCCGCCACCCGCAGCGCGAACGTCGTCTTGCCGGACCCGGGGGTGGCCACGGCGAGGAAGTCGCGCGGCTGGGCGGCCAGATACTTCACCAACGCCCGGCGCTGCCAGCCCCGCAACGCCTGGGCGCCGACCGGCTGCACCGACAAAGTTCCCCCCGTGGCTGGTCACGCCCTGACAAGTCTTGCGCCCGGCCCGCGACGCGGCGGCGGGTGTGAAATGTAGCATGCCAACGCTTTTCGGTGCTGAAGCGACGCGAGCTAGATGGCGTGGCCCGCCAGGTCGCGGGTTTGCAGCCACGCGTCGATTCGTGCGGCGACGTCGGCCCAGCCCGGCTCGAGCATCATGTTGTGTCCCATGTCGAAGAACTCGGGTTCGGTCCGGTAGGCGCGCGCCGTCGCGCGCACCGCGCGCACGCTGACGAAGCCGTCGTGCAGGCCACCGAGGACCAGAATCGGGGTCCTCACCCGCGCGGTATCGACCCGGCGCAGCATCGGATCGGTCATCGCCGCGCGGATGCTCTCGGGCCCGGCGCGTTTCCAGCAGGATTCGACGACGGCCTCGGGCGTGTCGGCGCAGAACAGGTATTCGCGGGCGAGCGCCTGGGTGCGCAGGAATTTGACCAACGTGGGGTCGTGGAACGAGTGCACGGTCATCCACGGCCGGCGTCGCCAGACGCGCAGCGCCGCGCCGAGCACACCCTGCGGCGGCAGGGAGCCCACCAGCACCGCGGCCGGTGCGGTTCGGTCCTCGAGGTAGCGCTGGATCGTGTAGCCACCCAGGGAATGGCCGATCAGCACTGGCGCGCCACCCAAGTCGTCGGCCACCGAACGGACGTCGTCGATGTAGTCGGCGATGGAGACGTGCTGCAGCGGCTTGGTCGTGGGGCTGGTGCCGTGCCCGCGCAGGCTCATCGCGACCGCGCGATAGCCGGCGTCGGCAAAGAAGTCCAGGAAGCCGTCGTCCCAGCACCAGGCGCCGTGCCAGCCGCCGTGGACGAAAAGCAGCGGCACCGGATGCGCGGCGGTACAGCGTCCCTTGTCGATCACCTCGAGCATGAATCCGCAGTCTAGAACCCATCCGAACGTGCGGCTGGCCGCACGCTCGGCGTCGAATGTGCGGCTGGCCGCACACTCGAGCCAAAGTTCCCAGCCGCTAGGCTGACGGGGTGTTTGAATCGCTGTCCGACCGATTGACCGGCGCCCTTGCCGGGCTGCGCGGCAAGGGCCGACTGACCGACGCCGACATCGAGGCCACCACCCGCGAAATCCGGCTCGCGCTGCTGGAAGCGGACGTTTCGCTGCCCGTGGTGCGGGCCTTCGTCGGCCGGATCAAGGACCGCGCCCGGGGCGCCGAGGTGTCGGGTGCGCTCAACCCGGCGCAGCAGGTCGTCAAGATCGTCAACGAGGAACTCATCGGCATCCTGGGCGGCGAAACCCGCCAGCTGGCGTTCGCGAAGGCGCCGCCGACCGTGGTGATGCTCGCGGGCCTGCAGGGTTCCGGTAAGACGTCGCTGGCCGGGAAGTTGGCCGCCTGGCTGCGCGGGCAGGGACACACGCCTCTGCTGGTGGCCTGCGACCTGCAGCGGCCCGCCGCGGTGAACCAACTGCAGGTCGTCGGCGAGCGCGCCGGCGTACCAGTGTTCGCGCCGCATCCCGGCGAGTCCCCGGAGTCCGGGCCCGGCGACCCGGTCGCCGTCGCGGCCGCGGGTCTCGAGGAGGCCCGCGCCAAACACTTCGACGTCGTCATCGTGGACACCGCCGGCCGGCTGGGCATCGACGAGGAGCTGATGGCCCAGGCCGCGGCCATCCGCGACGCCACCGACCCCGACGAGGTCATCTTCGTCCTGGACGCGATGATCGGCCAGGACGCCGTCACCACCGCGGAGGCGTTCCGCGAGGGCGTCGGCTTCACCGGCGTGGTGTTGACCAAGCTCGACGGCGACGCCCGCGGTGGGGCCGCGCTATCGGTCCGTGAGGTCACCGGTGTCCCAATCCTTTTCGCCTCCACCGGCGAGAAGCTCGAGGACTTCGACGTCTTCCACCCCGATCGCATGGCCAGCCGCATCCTGGGCATGGGCGACGTGCTCAGCCTGATCGAACAAGCCGAGCAGGTCTTCGACGCGGAACAGGCCGAGGCCGCCGCGGTCAAGATCGGCGCCGGCGAGCTGACGCTCGAGGACTTCCTGGAACAGATGCTCGCCATCCGCAAGATGGGCCCGATCGGCAACCTGCTGGGCATGCTGCCCGGCGCCGGTCAGATGAAGGAGGCGCTGGCCGAGGTCGACGACCGCCAACTCGACCGGTTGCAGGCCATCATTCGCGGGATGACGCCGCAGGAGCGCGCCGACCCCAAGATCATCAACGCCTCGCGGCGGCTGCGCATCGCCAACGGCTCGGGTGTGACGGTGTCGGAGGTCAATCAGCTGGTCGACCGCTTCTTCGAGGCCCGCAAGATGATGTCGTCCATGCTCGGCGGCATGGGAATCCCCGGTATCGGCCGCAAGTCCGCGACGCGAAAGAGCAAGGGCGCCAAGGGCAAGAAGGGCAAGAAGGGCGGACGGGGACCGACCCCGCCCAAGGTCCGCAACCCGCTGGCCGCGGGCATGCCGGGGATGGCGGGGATGCCTCCGGGGTTCCCCGACCTGTCGCAGATGCCCGAGGGCCTCGACGAGCTGCCGCCCGCGCTGGCGGACTTCGACCTGTCCAAGCTGAAGTTCCCCGGCAAGAAATCGTGACGATCGCGAGCGCGGCGGAGCCGGGCAAAGCGGGTCGTCACCATCGGATCGTGACGATCGCGAGCGCGGCGGAGCCGGGCGAAGCGGATCGTCACCACCGGAAGTAGCCGCGCCGTGCGCATGCACGTGCGAGGTCTGGGGCTGCCCGACGAGACCGAGATCGAGCTGTGGATCGTCGACGGCCGCATCAGCACCGAGCCGGTCGCCGGGGCCGACACCGTTTTCGGCTCGTCTGGTTTTCAAGGCTGGATCGTGCCGGGGCTGGTGGATGCGCATTGTCACGTCGGCCTCGGTCACCACGGCGAGATCCCGATCGAGGAGGCGATCGCCCAGGCCGAGACCGAACGCGACGTCGGCGCGCTGCTGCTGCGTGACTGCGGCGCGCCGACCGACACCCGCAGCCTCGACGACCACGACGACCTGCCCCGCATCATCCGCGCCGGAAAGCACCTGGCCCGGCCCAAGCGCTACCAGGCCGGCTTCTCCGTCGAACTCGAAGACGAATCCCAGCTGCCGGCGGCGGTGGCCGAGGAGGCGAAGCGCGGCGACGGCTGGGTCAAGCTGGTCGGCGACTGGATCGACCGCGGCGTCGGCGACCTCGCTCCGCTGTGGTCCGACGACGTGCTGGCGGCCGCGATCGACACCGCGCACGCCCACGGTGCCCGGGTCACCGCACACGTCTTCAGCGACGAGGCCATGCCCGGCCTGATCAAGGCCGGCATCGACTGCATCGAACACGGCACCGGGCTCACCGACGACACCATCGCCCTGATGCTCGAGCACGGGACGGCATTGGTGCCCACGCTGATCAACATCACCGAGAACTTTCCGGGTATCGCCGACAACGCCAAGCGCTATCCGACCTACGCCGCCCACATGCGCGACCTGCACGCCCGCTGCCGTGAGCGGGTCGCGGCGGCCCTGGACGCGGGTGTCCCGATGTATGCCGGTAGCGATGCCGGCAGCATGATCGCGCACGGCCGCATCGCCGACGAGGTCGAAGCCCTCAAGGGGATCGGGATGAGCCCGACGCAGGCCTTGGGCGCGGCCTGCTGGGATGCCCGTCGCTGGCTGGGCCGGCCCGGCCTGGATCACGGGGCCTCGGCCGACCTGTTGTGCTACGTGGACGACCCGCGCGAGGGGCCCGGCGTGCTGAACCGGCCCGATCTGGTGATCCTGCGAGGCGCCGTGTTCCGCGGGTGACCTGCGCATATTCCGCGCCGCGGATAGTTTCCAGGAAAAGATTGCGAGTGCTTGCTATCTATGTTACGGTCGTCGCAACCTAACAGGAGGAAGACAGTGACCTACGACGTGATCATTCGCGATGGATTGTGGTTCGACGGCACCGGCGGTGCCCCGCAAACCCGCACGCTCGGAATTCGCGACGGCGTGGTGGCCACGGTCGCGGACGGGCCGCTGGACGAGACCGGTTGCCCCGAGGTGATCGACGCGGCGGGCAAGTGGGTGATGCCCGGCTTCATCGACGTGCACACCCACTACGACGCCGAGGTGCTGCTGGATCCCGGCCTGCGTGAGTCGGTGCGCCATGGCGTCACCACGGTGCTGCTGGGCATGTGCTCGCTGTCGACGGTCTATGCCGACACCGAGGATGCCGCCGACCTGTTCAGCCGGGTCGAGGCCGTGCCCCGCGAGTACGTCCACGGCGCGCTGGAGAGCAACCGGACCTGGACCACCGCCGCCGAATACGTCGCGGCCGTTGACTCGCTGCCGCTCGGGCCGAATGTCAGTTCGCTGCTTGGTCATTCGGACCTGCGCAGCACGGTGCTGGGGCTCGACCGGGCGACCGACGCCACCGTCAAGCCCACCGACGCCGAACTGGAGAAGATGGCGACCTTGCTCGACGAGGCGCTCGAGGCCGGGATGCTAGGCATGTCCGGCATGGACGCGGCGATCGACAAGCTCGACGGCGAACGCTTCCGGTCGCGGGCGCTGCCGTCCACCTTCGCTACGTGGCGGGAACGGCGCAGGCTGATCAAGGTGCTGCGCAAGCGCGGGCGGATCCTGCAGAGCGCACCCGACGTCGAGAACCCCGCGTCCGCGCTGATGTTCTTCCTGACCAGCAGCCGAATATTCGGACGCCGCAAGGGAGTTCGGATGAGTCTGTTGGTGTCCGCCGACGCCAAGTCGAACCCGCTCGCCGTCTACGTGTTCGGGCCGGCGACTCGCCTGGCGAACAAGCTGCTGGGCTCGAGCGTGCGGTTCCAGCACCTGCCGGTGCCGTTCGAGTTGTACTCCGACGGAATCGACCTGCCGGTCTTCGAGGAGTTCGGCGCCGGCACGGCCGCCCTGCATCTGCGCGACCAGTTGGAGCGCAACGAGCTGCTGGCCGACGAGGCGTACCGGCGACAGTTCCGCAAGGAGTTCGACCGCGTCAAGCTGGGGCCGTCGCTGTGGCACCGCGACTTCCACGACGCGGTCATCGTCGAGTGCCCCGATAAGTCGTTGATCGGCAAGAGCTTTGGCGCGATCGCCGACGAGCGCGGGCTGCACCCGCTGGACGCGTTCCTCGATGTGCTGGTCGAAAACGGCGAACGCAACGTGCGATGGACGACCATCGTGGCCAACCACCGGCCCAAGCTGCTCGACGCGCTCGCAAAGGAGGAAAGCGTGCACATGGGCTTCTCGGATGCCGGTGCGCACCTGCGCAACATGGCCTTCTACAACTTCCCGATCAAGCTGCTCAAGCGAACTCGCGACGCCCACCGGGCCGGCGCGCCGTTCATGTCCACCCAACACGCGGTGCACCGGCTGACAGGCGAGCTGGCCGAGTGGTTCGGCCTCGACGCCGGCACGCTGCGCGAGGGCGACCGCGCGGACTTCGTGGTGATCGACCCGGCCGGCCTGAACGACTCGGTCGAGGGTTACTACGAGGAGGAGGTTCCCTTCTACGGCGGCCTGCGGCGCATGGTCAACCGCAACGACGAGGCCGTCGTCGCGACCGGTGTCAACGGCGCCGTCGTCTTCGAGAAGGGCCAATTCCGCGACGGCTACGGTCAGACCGCGAAGTCGGGCCGCTACCTGCGGGCCGGTGCGCGACGGCAGCGCGAGCAGCGCTCGGCCGCGCTGGTGTGAGCGACTGAGATGGCCAGAACGCAGCAGCAACGCCGCGAGGACACCATCGGACGGCTCCTCGAGGCGTGCATCGCCAGCATCATCGAGGTCGGCTACGCCCGCGCCTCGGCGGCCGTGATCACCAAGCGCGCGGGCGTCTCCGTGGGTGCACTGTTCCGGCACTTCGAGACGATGGGCGACTTCATGGCCGCCACCGCATCGGAGGTCCTGCGCCGGCAGGTGGAGTCATTCACCAAGCAGGTCGCCGAGATCCCGGCCGACCGCCCGGCACTGGAAGCCGCGCTGACGATCCTGCGGGACATCACCAGCGGCGCGACCAACGCGGTGCTGTACGAGCTGATGGTCGCCGCGCGTACCGACGAGAAGCTCAACGCGCATCTGGCCCAGGTGATGGCCCAGTACTCGGCGAAGATTCTCGACGCCGCGCGCACCCTGCCCGGGACGGAAACCATCCCCGAAGACACCTTCCCGGTTCTGGTGGCATTGCTGACCAACGTCTTCGACGGAGCGGCAATCGTGCGAGGGGTGCTGCCAGAACCGGATCTGGAGGAGCGCCGGATTGCGCTGTTGACCGCGCTGATAACCGGGTTGTTGCCGAACGAGACTGTGTGACAAGCGGTTACAGCGCGCCGATGCCGGTCTCCGGGTTGAGTGCGAAACCCCAGTCGAACAGGCTTGCCGCCTGATCCCAATACGTGGGCCCGCCCTGTTTCACCATCCCGTACATCATGGCGATCACTAAGCGGCGACCACCGCGGGCCGCGGCGCCGACGAAGGTCTTGCGGGCCGCGTTGGTGAACCCGGTCTTGCCGCCGATGGCGCCGGGATAGCGCTGTAACAGTTCGTCCTGGTTGGTGATCGGTTCATCGCCGTGATCTCCGGGGAACATCGCCGACGGCTCGGCGGTGATGTGCGCGAACACCGGATTGGCCATCGCGGCCCGGAAGATGACGGCCAGGTCGTGGGCCGTGGAGGCCCCGGAGCCGCCGGGCCCGTCCAGCCCCGACGGGGTCGCCGCGTGGGTGTTGGTCGCCCCGAGTGAGGCAGCTTTGGCGTTCATCTTGCCGACCGCGACGTCAGCGCCGCCAAGCTGATGTGCCAGCGTGTTGGCGGCATCGTTGCCCGACACCAGCAGCAGCCCGTCGAGCAGTTGGCGCGCGGTATAGATGTGGCCGGGTTTGACGCCGACACAGTTGCACTCGACCTGGGTGTCCGCGACGTCGGCGACGACGGTGGAGTCCAGGCTCAGCTCGTCCAAGGCCACCAACGCCAACAGGACCTTGATGGTGCTCGCGGGCGGGTGGGCCGCGTTCTGGTCGCGGCCGGCCAGCACCTGACCGCTGTCGAGGTCGGCCACGATCCAGGTCTGGGCCGGGCCGTCGGGAATCGGCACCGAGCCGGCCGGCTGCATGCTGTCGGCCCCTGCGGTGGCCGGGCTGACAGTGGCACCGACGATGCTGACCGTGAGCGCAGCGGCGGCTGCGGCAATGAGTTTCCGCATGGGCGCAAAGTGTAACGTCCGGCGGCTCGGACTCAATGAACCGGCGGCTGGTCCGGATCGTGATAACTACGGTGGCGGCCGTGTAGTCCGGCACCATCATCGGGTTCTTGCGAGGGAGTGCCGATGAGTAAGCGGGGGCGGCGAGCAGTTGTCTGCGGCGCGAGCATGGCCGGGCTGCTGGCCGCTCGGGTGTTGTCGGACTTTTACGAAACGGTCACGCTTGTCGAGCGCGACCGGCTGCCCGACGGCGCCGAACAGCGGCGCGGCGTGCCCCAGGGACGGCACTTTCATGCCCTGCTGAGCACCGGCTCGAAAACCTTGGGCGAGCTGTTCCCCGGCCTGCTCGACGAACTCGTCGCCGGGGGCGCCAATGTCCTCGACAACGAGCCATCGCGTGCGTATATCCGGTTGGGCCAGCACGAGCTTAATCTCTCGGGCAAATTCGTTGACCCGGCAGCGCTGGTCTTGTATCAACCGAGCCGACCCTTTTTGGAGTCCCACGTCAGGCGACGCGTGCGCGCGCTGGCGAAGGTGAGAATCCTGGAGGGCCATGACGTCGTCGAGCCGATCGCCGTCCCGGCCCATCGGGTCACCGGAGTTCGGGTGGTCAACCGCGACACCGGTGCGGAGACCGTGCTGGATGCCGACATGGTGGTCGATGCGACGGGCCGGGCCGCGCGCATGCCGGCGTTCCTAGACAAGCTCGGCTACGAGCGGCCGGTCGAACAGCGCTACCCGGTGCAGCTGAACTACGCCAGTCAATTTCTGCGCATTCCCGAAGGCATGCTCGACGACAAGTTGGGTGTCTCGGTCGGCCCGCTGCCCGACCGCCCGGTCGGCGTGGTGGTGGTGGCCTACGAGCACGGCACCTGGATTCTGACCCTGTTCGGCGTGGGCGGTTATGAACTACCCGACAACCTGCCCGGCGTCATCGATTGCGCCGCGGAATTCGCGCCCGCTTTTTTGATCGCTGCGCTGCGGGCCGCCGACCCGGTGGGTGCGTTGTCGACGCAGCGATACCCGGCCAGCATCTGGCGGCGCTATGACAAGCTGCGCCGATTCCCGGCGGGGCTGCTGGTGATCGGCGACGCGATCTGCAGCTTCAACCCGGTGTACATGCAGGGCATGACCATGGCCGCGCTGCAGGCCATGGCGCTTCGAGACTGCCTGGCCGATCGCGACGGCGACCTGAGCCGGCGGTTCTTCAAGGCAACCGCCAAGCAGATCGCGCCTGTTTGGCGGGGGAACCGGCTCACCGATTTCACCGTGTCGCAGGCAGGTGGTTGGCGTCGGCCGCTCAAGGGCGTGATCAATTGGCAAATGGACAAGGCGCAGGCTGCCGCCGCGAACGATCCGGTGATCGCCGAAGCGACCCTCCGCGTGATGCATTTTGTCGACCCGCCAGCCCGGCTCTTGCAGCCCGCGCTCCTGATGCGGCTCGTCGCAGCCAACCGTCGGCCCAGAAAGCCCCACGGGTACTCCGACAGCGAGGCGCAACCCGACCCCGAGGTGCGCGAGGCGTGACGTTCGTCGATGGCTAGCCTTTTCTGACGGCACCGCTGTAGGAGGCGAATCGGCGGCGCGATGCTGCTGTACACATGTTCATCGACTACGGGATTCGCCGCGTTGCTGAAAAGCTAAGTCGTCAACAGGCTTTCGCGCCAACGATTAAGCGATCTGTGCCAGACGTCCCCGCGCGCAGCATCCGCCTGGCTGCGCGCGCAGCAGCTGCACGGCGACACGTGTCGGCGGCGCGGACATTCGATTGAACCGATCGGCACGGGCGCTCGTGTCTACATGTGGTTGGGGATTGAGTGTCATCGCAGGCGTGCGGGGGGGCCGGGCCGCCGCACCATAGATCCAGCACGGGGTCGTCGAATGGTGTATCAGGCGTCGGGGATTTGAGGCCTTCGGGGAGATGGCCCGGAAACTTTACGTGAGTTTCAAGGTCAGCAGCCGCTATCTAGTACGGCTGCTCGGGGACTACGCATCGCTGATCGACTTCGGACAGGCGAACGACGGCCCCTATTGCACGAAAGCCAGTAAGGCGCTTGCGATTCCGCGGGCCGCCGGCCCTAAATAGGGGGTTCGCCGTCATCATGCTCAACTACGGCACGCAACCAGACATGTTGGGGCCGCTAACCGCCCCGCAGCGGTCCATATGGGCTGCCCAACAACTCCATCCTGAAGTCCCGTACAACTTTGCCGCTTTCATGGCGATCGATCACGATGTCGACGCCGAAAGGCTCACGGTCGCATGCGAATCGGCGGCAACACGATTCGGCACGCCATGCGCGCGGCTAGCCCTCGATGGCGGCGAGCCGGTCTTCATAGTCGACCGCTCCCTTACGAGGACGGGGATCACACGCTGCATCGATCTGCGCGCGGAGAGTGACCCGGTAGCCGCCGCTCGCAGCTGGATGAACGACGACTACCGCCATCCAATTGATCTGGCGCATGACCGACTCACCAATTTCGTACTGCTGCGGATCACCGACAACCTGTCGTACTTCTACCTGCGCACCCACCACGTTCTCTGTGACGGATACGGCGCCAACAATTTCGCCCGGCACATCGCGGAGGTCTACTCGGGATCAGCACCCGACACCGGTGAAGTCGACTTCTCTGAGTTCACATTGCTGCGCGACGCGGACCGGGAGTATGAGCAGTCCTCACGCAGTCGTGCCGATGCCGAGTATTGGAAGAGCGTCGTGCGTGGACCTCTGGACCTTATCGACTTGGGCGGGACGCGGAGGTCGGTGGCACCACGCCACCCCCGGGTGCGCGAACTGGTGTGCGGTCAGCGATTCTCGGAGTCCACGCATGACCAGTTCGATGTCGCGAGGTTTGTCGCCGCAATGGCGGTGTTTATTGCGAAAACCTCAGGGCGCCAAAATGTCTCGTTGTCACTGCCGGTTTCGGCGCGCACGACCGCGGCGCTGAAAACGTGTGCCGGCATGGTGTCGAACATGGTGCCACTGCTGATCGACGTCGATGACCGCGACACTATTGGCGCACTGACCGATCGAGCCGCCAAGGCTTTGGTCGGTGCGCTGCGCCACCAACAATTTCGGCACTGGCCGGACCTGATCGCCGGTACAAACCGTGTCGACATGAACGTCGAGTTCGGCGCGGCGATCAACGTGCTCGACTTCGTTGCCCCGCTTCGTTTCGGACCGTCGGAAACGACGTACAACGTATTGAGCATCTATCCCATCCAGGACATCGCCGTCAACATCTATCCGCGGCTGGGCGACGGCACGCCACGAATTCAGTTGATGTGGAATCCCGACCGCTACACCCCCGACGAAATCGGCGGGCACACAACGCGTCTGGAAATGCTCCTGGACCGCCTCTTGGTGGCGGATGCGTCGCTGGTCGTGGGAGAGGTGTCGGTTCTGGATCCAGGTGAGCGCGAGCTGGTGTTGTCGGGGTGGTCCGGTGCTGGGGTGGGCGCGCCGATTGGGGTGGCGCCGCAGTTGTTGGCGGCGACGGTCGCCGCCGATTCCGATGCGGCGGCCGTGATCGACGGCGCCCGGGAGCTGTCGTATCGCGAGCTTGACGAGTGGTCGACGCGGTTGGCGCGGGTGCTGATCGAGGCCGGGGTGGGCCCCGAGCGTGCGGTGGGCGTGGCGATGGGCCGCTGTGTGGAGTTGGTCGCGGCGTGGTGGGCCGTGATCAAGTCCGGCGGCGTGTACGTGCCGGTCGATCCGGTCCACCCGGCCGATCGCATCGCCACCGTGTTGGACGCAGTGGCGGCGGTGTGTGTGGTGACCTGCGGTGCCGACACCGTGGCCGGGGCCGGGGCACGTCGGGTGCTGCGGATCGACGAGATGGACGTGTCGGATCGCGATGCGCGGGCCATCACCGACGTCGATCGCTGCGCACCGCTGGGCGTGAATAACACCGCCTACGTCATGTTCACCTCGGGGTCCACCGGCGCACCCAAAGGGGTGGCGGTCAGTCACGCCGGTCTGCTGGGGCTAGCCGCGGCGCAACGCGCAATATATGGCTTGGGCGCGGGTGCGCGGGTGCTGATGGTGGCCGCGCCCACCTTCGATGCGTCGATCTTCGATTGGTTGTGGGCGGCGGGATCCGGAGCGGCGTTGGTGGTCGCGCCGCCGCAGGTATACGCCGGGGAGGCGTTGACCGCGTTGGTGCGGGACCAGCGCGTCAGCGCGGCGGCGTTGACCCCGACGGCGCTGTCGTCCCTGGATCGGACCCGGCTCGACGGGCTGGACACGCTAATCACGATGGGAGAGGCCTGCCCGGCGGCAGTGGTGGCCGCCTGGGCCCCGGGCCGGCGGATGTTCAACGGCTACGGTCCCACCGAGTCCACCATCTGCTCCACCTCCACCGCGCCGCTGTCGGCGGGGCAGCCGGTCAGCATCGGCGCTCCGATTCCGGGGGTATGCGCGCTGGTGCTCGACGCGCGGTTGAACCCGGCGCCGATCGGGGTGGTGGGCGAGCTGTATCTGGGTGGGCCCGCGCTGGCGCACGGCTACGTGGGCCGCGCGGAGTTGACCGCGGAACGGTTCGTGGCCAATCCCCACGGAGGTCGTGGCGCACGGATGTATCGCACGGGCGACCTGGTGCGGTGGACTCCCGCCGGCACTCTCGTTTACGTGGGTCGGCCCGATACCCAGATCAAACTGCGCGGACAGCGCATCGAACTTGGCGAAATCGAAAACAGCCTGCTGGCCTGCCCGCAGGTCACCCAGGCCGCCGTCACCGTGCACCACGACTCCGCCGGCACACACCTGATCGCCTATATCACCCTCGAACACACCGCGACCGCGGATCACGTCGCCGAAAGCGTCGAACAGTGGCAACACGTGAACGACCAGCTCTATGGCGCCGAGATCGGGGACTTCGGCAAGGATTTCCGGGGCTGGAACAGCAGCTACACCGATGACCCGATCCCGCTCGAGGAAATGATCGAGTGGCGTTCGGCCACGGTGGATCGGATCATGGCCCTGGAGCCCAGACGCGTGTTGGAGATCGGCGCGGGCTCCGGGCTGATCTTGTCGCAGATCGCCCCTCGGTGTGAGCACTATGTCGCCAGCGACATTTCGCCGGTCGCCATCGACAACCTGGCCTGCGTGCTGGAGCAATTGCAGGTTCCATGGCGTGATCGAGTCGAGCTACTAGCCCAGCCCGCGCACGTCACCGAGGGTTTGCCGCGGGGCCATTTCGACACCATCATTCTCAACTCGGTAATCCAGTATTTCCCCAACGCGGACTATCTGGCCGAGATCATCGATAACGCCGTGGATCTACTAGCCCCCGGCGGGAGATTGTTCATCGGCGATGTGCGCAACTACACGCTGCAAGGCGCATTGCAAACCGGAGTTGCGCTCGCCCGCGCCACGGCCACCGACACCGACACCGATACCGACGCCGCTGAGATCCGGGCACGCGTCTATCGCGCCATGGTCAGTGAGCCCGAATTGCTGTTGGCCCCAGAGTTTTTCACCACGTGGGCCGCCGACCATCCACGCGTGGCCGGACTAGCCATCGAAGTCAAACGTGGATTGGCCGGTAACGAGCTCAACCGCTACCGCTACGACGTCATCGTCCACAAAGCCCCCATCCCGGTGCGCTCACTGGCCAGCGCACCCACCTGGACATGGGCCCAATGCGAAGGCCTGAACGGGTTGCAAGACCGATTGATATCCGAACATCCAGCGACTGTTCGCATTACCGACATCCCGCGCGCCGGGCTGATCACCGACGTCCGCGTCGAAGCCGCCCTGGCTGCCGGACGCTCCCCGGCCGACGCGCTGGCCGATGCCACCGCCGACGCCGCCGACGCCGTTGTGCCCGAAGCGTTGTACCGGCTCGGCGAGACCACCGGATACCAGGTGGCGGTGACCTGGGGTGCCCAACCCGGCGCTGTGGACGCGGTTTTCATCATCCCCACCGACCCGCACCCCCCAGCACCCACCGACCTGTATCTGTCGACGGCTCGCCGGCGCGGCACCAGTGCCAATGACCCGCAAACCAACATCAAGATCAGCGCGGTTCGTGAGCGGTTGAACGCACGGCTGCCCGATTACATGATGCCGGCCCAGATTATGGTGCTCGACGAGTTCCCGTTGACCTCCTCGGGCAAGATCGACCGCAGGGCCCTGCCGGCACCGATATTTGCGGCCGCATCTTTCCGGGCGCCGCAGACCGAGAACGAAAAAATCGTCGCCCAGGTGTTCAGCGACGTTTTGGGCCTGGACCGGGTCGGGCTGGACGATGATTTCTTCGCCCTCGGTGGCGATTCGTTGATCGCCACACGGGTGACCGCGCGCCTGCAGTTGGCGTTGGGCAGGGAAGTGCCGGTGCGGTACCTGTTTGAGGCTTCCACCGTCGGGCAGCTCGCCGACTATCTGCACCGTCATCGTGGCGGGCCTGGCGTCCCGCCGCTGCGGGTGATGCCGCGCCCGGCCCGGGTTCCGTTGTCGTTTGCCCAGCAGCGGTTGTGGTTCCTCAACCAGTTCGAGGGCCAGGCTCCGACCTATAACATGCCGACCGCGTTTCGGATCGACGGGGCGCTGGATGTCGATGCGTTGGGTGCGGCCCTGGATGACGTCATCGTCCGCCACGAATCGCTGCGCACCATATTTCGCGCCATCGACGGAGTGCCGTTCCAAGAGGTGTTGCCGGCCCAGGCTGGCATGTGGCGCCGCGGCGGCCCGGCGGTGGTGTCGTTGCCCGAGCGCGACGTGCGCGACGAGTTGATGGCCCTGGCGGGGTATCGATTCGATTTGTCGGCCGAAATCCCCATTCGCGCGCAGTTCTTTTCGGTGGGGCGCGAGCAGTATGTCGTCGGGATTGTATTGCACCACATAGCTTTTGACGGGTGGTCACCGGCGCCGATGGTCAGGGATGTGGGCGAGGCGTATCGGGCGCGGCGGATGGGTCGGGCGCCGGGGTGGGCGCCGTTGGCGGTGCAGTATGCCGATTATGCGTTGTGGCAGCGGGGGTGGTTGGGGTCGGAGTCTGATCCTCGTAGTGCTATTGCGGCTGAGTTGGCTTATTGGGAGCGGGTTTTGGCTGGGATGCCCCAGCGTTTGGAGTTGCCGGCTGATCGGTCGTATCCGGTGGTGGCTGATCCTGGTGGTGCCAGTGTGGCCGTGGAGTGGTCGGTGGGGTTGCAGCGGCGGGTTGCCCGGGTGGCGCGTGAGCACAATGCGACGAGTTTCATGGTGGTGCAGGCGGCGTTGGCGGTGTTGTTGTCGAAGGTTTGTGCCAGTTCTGATGTGGGGGTGGGGTTCGCGGTGGCCGGTCGGGGTGATCCGGCCCTGGATGAGTTGGTGGGCTTTTTCGTCAACACCTTGGTGCTGCGGGTCGATTTGGGTGGCGATCTGAGTTTTGCTGAGCTGCTGGGGCAGGTTCGGGCGCGCAGTCTGGAAGCGTTCGAACACCAGCACGTGCCGTTTGAGGTGTTGGTGGAGCGGCTTAATCCGGCTCGGTCGTTGCGCCATCATCCGCTGATTCAGGTGATGTTGGCTTGGCAGAACTTCGCTGGGTCCAATGACCCGGCTGCGGGTTTGGTGTTGGAGGGTGTTGAGGTCACCTCGGTGCCGTTGGATACCCATAGCGCGCGTATGGATGTGGCGTTTTCGTTGGGGGAGCGTTTCACCGAGGCTGGTGAGCCCGCCGGGATTGGCGGGGCGGTGGAGTTTCGCACCGATGTGTTCGACACCGCCAGCATCGAGGTGCTCGTTGAACGGTTGGAGCGGGTGTTGGTGGCGTTGACCGCTGACGCGCGGCGGCGGGTGTCGTCGGTGGATGTGCTTGATGCGGCGGAGCATTCCCGCCTGGATGAGATGGGTCATAGGGCGGTGGTGAGCGAGGCGCTAAGCGCGCCGGTGTCGGTTCCGGAGTTGTTTGCCCAGCAGGTGGCCCGCACCCCGGATGCGGTGGCGCTCAGTTGTGGTGAGCAGTCGTGGACTTACCGGGAACTCGATGAGGCGGCCAACCGGTTAGCCCATTTGTTGGTTGGCCGCGGTGTGGGTGCTGGGTGTGTGGTGGGGGTGTTGATGGAGCGCTGTGCGCGCGCCATCGTCGCGATCACCGCGGTGCTCAAAACCGGGGCGGCGTATCTGCCCATCGACCCTGAACATCCCCGGGGGCGCATCGAGTTCATGCTCACCGATGCCGCGCCGGTGGCGGTGCTGACCACCGCCGATCTGGCTGCGCGGCTCGACGGATTCGACGTGGCGGTCATCGATGTCGGCGATGCGGCGGTGCAAGCCCAGCCCTGCATCGCGTTGGCGGGGCCGGATCCAGAGGATATCGCTCATCTGATTTACACCTCGGGCACCACGGGGGTGCCTAAGGCGGTGGCGGTCACTCACCACAACATCACTCAACTGTTGGCGTCGGTGGATGCCGAGTTGCCGGCCGGGTCGGGGCGGGTGTGGGCGCAGTGTCATTCGCTTGCCTTCGACATTTCGGTGTGGGAGATCTGGGGACCGTTGCTTCATGGTGGGCGGCTGGTTGTGATACCGGACACGCTGACTCGTTGCGCCACCGACTTTCACGATGTGCTCGCTGCCCAATACGTCAGCGTGCTAACCCAAACCCCTTCTGCGGCAGCGGCGTTATCTGCGCAAGGGTTGGAGTCGCTGACGTTGGTGCTCGGTGGCGAGTTCTGCCCGGCCCAGGTGGTGGCGGCCTGGGCGGGCTCGGGTCGGGTGGTGATTAACGGCTATGGCCCGACCGAAACCACGATGTGTGTGACCTTGACTGCGCCCCTGACACCGGATGGGGAGCCACCTCCGATCGGCGCGCCGGTCTCGGGCACCGCGTTGTGGGTGCTCGATAGGTGGCTGCGCCCGGTGCCGATCGGGGTGGTCGGGGAGTTGTATGTGGCTGGCGCCGGGGTGGGCTGCGGGTATTGGCGGCGCCCGGGGTTGACCGCGTCGCGGTTTGTGGCCTGCCCATGGGGGGGACCAGGGGCGCGGATGTATCGCACCGGGGACTTGGTGCGCTGGCGCGCCGATGGCCAACTCGACTATGTGGGCCGCGCCGATGAGCAAGTCAAAATCCGCGGCTACCGCATCGAACTCGGCGAAATCCGCGCCGCCCTAACCCAACTCGACGGGGTCCAACAAGCCGCGGTCATCGCC
>NZ_JBNMQT010000002.1:0-378277 GCF_050205645.1 Mycobacterium heidelbergense | reverse complement strand
TCCCGGGCCCACCACGGGCGGGGGGTGGTTGGGTGGGCGCGCCAGCGAGCCGGCGCTTAGCGGTCGCCCGACGCTGTCGCTGACATGCAGGGCGTGGGCGGGCCCGGTGATGGTGATGATGCCGCGATGGTGCAGCCGGTGATGATAGGGGCAGACCAGCACGAGGTTGGCCAGCTCGGTGGGCCCGCCGTCTTCCCAGTGTCGGAGGTGATGAGCGTGCAGACCCCGGGTGGCCCCGCAGCCGGGAACCGCGCAGGTGCGGTGGCGGTGCTCGAGCACACGGCGAAGCCGGCGGTTGATCAGCCGAGTCGACCGGCCGGCGCCGATGACCTGACCGTCACGTTCGAACCACACCTCACACGTCGCGTCGCATGACAGGTAGCGGCGATCGGACTGCGACAACACCGGGCCCCGATGCAGCGCTGCGATGCGCGCCTCGATATCGAGATGCATCACGACGGTGGTGTGCTGCCCGTGGGGCCGGCGGGCCACCTCGGCGTCCCATCCGGTCTCGACCAGTCGCAGGAACGCATCAGCGGTGCTCGGCACCGGCGGCCCCTGATCGCACACCCGTTCGTCGTTGTCGCGATCGTGTTTCCACTCGGCGATCAGCGCATCAAGATGCGACGCCAACGCCGCATCGAACTTCGCCGCGTCGGTGTGCGGAAGCCGGATCCGCCAACAGCTGCCCTCGTCGTCGGAGGTCTTAGTGATCGAGCGCTGAGGTGTAGGCCGAAAATCGGGTTCGGGTCGCGGTTCCAACTTCACCGCGGTGCGCAGTTGATTAACCGTGGCCACTCCCGCCAATTGGGCGTAATGCTCATCGGAACCCTCCCCCGCCCCCGCCGCGATGACCCCGACCTGATCCAGCGACAGCCGGCCTTCGGCCATGCCCGCCGTGCAGCGGGGAAACTCCTCCAGCCGGCGCGCCACGGTGGTGATCGCGCGGGCATTTGCCGATGACCAGCCCAGCTTCCAGGCCACCAACGCCGGTACCGAGCGGGCGCCGGTGGCTCCCCACAGCTGGTCTCTATCAATCTCGGCGACGATGTCCACGATGCGCCCATCAATCGCGTTGCGCTGACCTGCTAGCTCCGCCAACTCCTCGAAGAGCACCTCAAGGCGCTCGGCAGGGCTGACCGCCGAGGCAAGGGAGGCGGTCGAGGACATGACCACATCATCGCAGGGGGGTACGACAAATCTCGGCCGCCCAATCCGCGCCCAGGGTGTTGACCACCATCATTTGCCAAGCGAGACAGCCTGATTGGCGCGTTCACGCCAGCAGGCTATCCACAGTCTCGGTTCTTTCAACAGGTTTGCCGACTGCGGCCGGGTTCGGCACGGAACCCGTCGGTGGCACGGCGCTAAATGGCTGCCAGATAGGGCCGGGCCGCAGCCGGTCCCCGCCGGACCCGCCGCTCTAACCGATCAGCACCGCGTAGCGCGGCTTGATCACCTCGTCGATGATTGCCAGCCGTTCGTCGAACGGAATGAACGCCGACTTCATCGCATTGATGGTGAAGCGCTCGAGGTCGCTCCATCCGTAGCCGAAAGCCTCGACGAGGCGGTGCATTTCCAGGCTCATCGAGGTATCGCTCATCAGCCGGTTGTCGGTGTTGACGGTCACCCGGAACCGGGATCGGGCCAGCAGATCGAACGGATGGTCCGCGATGCTCTTGGCCGCGCCGGTCTGCACGTTGGAGCTGGGGCACATCTCCAGCGGAATTCGCTTGTCCCGCAGGATCGATGCCAACCTGCCCAACCGCACACCACCGTCGTCCAAGACGTCGATGTCGTCGACGATCCGCACCCCATGGCCCAGCCGGTCCGCCCCGCAGAACGCGATCGCCTCGTGGATGGACGGCAAGCCGAAGGCCTCCCCCGCGTGAATGGTGAAGCGCGCGTTGTGATCTCGCATGTATTCGAAGGCGTCAAGGTGCCGCGACGGCGGGTTGCCGGCCTCCGCCCCGGCGATGTCGAAGCCGACGACTCCCTTGTCGCGGAAGCGGATCGCCAGCTCGGCGATCTCCCGTGACACCGCGGCATGCCGCATGGCCGTGACCAACAGGCGCACCACGATGGGCCGGCCGGCGGCGGCGCAGGCCTTCTCCCCGTCGGCGAAACCCGCGAGCACGGCGTCGACGATCTCGTCGAAAGACAGCCCGCGGTCGATGTGCAGCTCGGGCGCGAAGCGCACCTCGGCGTAGACCACCGAATCGGCGGCCAGGTCCTCCACACACTCGTAGGCCACCCGATGCAGCGATTCGGACGTCTGCATCACCGCGACCGTGTGCGAGAACGGCTCCAGGTAGCGCTCCAGCGAACCGCTGTGCGACCGGGTGCGAAACCAGGTGGCCAGCTCCTCGACGTCGGTGGCGGGCAGCCCGTCGTAGCCGATCTGGCCCGCGATCTCCAGCACGGTCGACGGGCGCAGCCCACCGTCGAGGTGATCGTGTAGCAGGGCCTTCGGCGCTTTTCCGATCTGCCGCAGATCCAAAGGTGTGGTCACGTGGCGATCCGATCGATGATCAGCGGCCTTGATGCCGGCGGCGTGCCCCCGACGCTCCAGGCGCCGTCCAGCTCGGCCATCGCGGCGCCCACCCGTTCGGGAGTGTCGGTGTAGAGGGTGAACAACGGCTCACCGGCCGCTACGCGTTCGCCGGGACGGCGGTGGATCTTCACGCCGGCGCCGAATTGCACCCGTTCGCCCGGGCGGGATCTGCCCGCACCGAGCCGCCATGCCGCCAGCCCCACTGCCATCGCGTCGATATCGCCCATTGTGCCGCCCCGGGTGGCGGTCACGGTCTCGGACCGCGCACCGATCGGCAACGGTATCGACAAATCACCGCCCTGGGCGGCGACGAGCCGGCGAAATCGGTCCATCGCGGTGCCGTCGCGCAGGGTCTGCGCGGGATCGGTGCCGTCGATCCCGGCGAGTTCGAGCATTTCGCCGGCCAGCCGTAACGTCAGCTCCACCACGTCGGGCGGCCCGCCGCCGGCCAGGACCTCCAGGGATTCGGCGACCTCGAGCGCGTTGCCGACGGCCGCGCCCAGCGGGGCGTTCATGTCCGTCAGCAGCGCGCGCGTGGGCACCCCGTGCGCGGCGCCCAGCTCGATCATGATGTCGGCCAGCTCGCGGGAGTCCGCCTCCGACGTCAGCAACGCCCCCGCGCCGGCCTTCACGTCGAGCACCAGCGCGCCCGCGCCCTCGGCCAGCTTCTTGCTCATCACCGAGCTGGCGATCAGGGGCAGGGACTCGACGGTGCCGGTGACATCGCGCAGCGCGTACAGCTTGGCGTCCGCGGGCGCCAGCTCGCCCGCGGCGAAGATCGCCGCGCCCACATCGACGAGCTGTTCGCGGACCCGCCCGTTGGACAGCTGGGCGGTGAATCCGGCGATGGATTCCACTTTGTCCAGGGTGCCGCCGGTGTGTCCGAGCCCGCGGCCCGAGGCCTGCGGCACCGCCGCACCGCACGCGGCGACGACGGGCAGCAGCGGCAGGGTGATCTTGTCCCCGACCCCGCCGGTGGAGTGCTTGTCCACGGTGGGCAGCGGCCGCCCGTCGCGGCGCAGGTCGCTGAAGTCCAACCGCTTACCGGACGCCAGCATCGCCGCCGTCCACTGGGCGATCTCGCCGCGGTCCATGCCGCGCAGGACGATCGCCATCAGCAGCGCCGCCATCTGCTCGTCGGCGACGCGGCCGTCGGTGTAGGCGTCGACGACCCACGCGATGGCGGCGTCGGACAACCTGCCGCCGTCGCGCTTGGTCCTGATCACCGTCGGCGCGTCGAATGCCGCGTCGAATCCGAAATCGGTCAAGAACGTTCCCGCGGAACCTCGGCGCCGAACGCATCGGGCAGCAGCTCGTCGAGCCGGCGGGACCCCGCCGGATGGTCGATCAGCAACTCGGGACCGCCGTGCTCCAGCAGCACCTGACGGCATCGCCCGCACGGCATCAGCGGGGATCCCTGCCCGTCCACGCATGCCAGCGCGACCAGCCGGCCCCCGCCGGTGGAATGTAGGGCGCACACCACACCGCACTCGGCACAGAGACCAAGGCCATATGAGACGTTCTCCACATTGCAACCGGTGACCACGCGGCCGTCGTCGACCAGTGCGGCGGCACCCACCGGGAATCGCGAGTACGGCGCATAGGCTCCAGCAGCCGCGTGGATCGCGTTGTCCCGCAGCATATTCCAATCGACATCTGGCATTTCGCAACCCCCGTTCACCGATGGGCTGACTCGTTGGGCCGGCTCAAGCAGCCACCCTAACTCCGACGCGACACGGCGTCTTGGCCGGACCGATCTCCTACCGCGGCCCATCGTTGCGGGGCTAAGCTCGGTTGCCCGGCTTGTTGACGAAGGCGGTGAGAACTTCAGTGAGTACACAGGCGACAACCGCGGATCCGGCCATATCGGCGTCGACACCCTCGCGCAAGCGGCGGCCGCCGCGAACCCTGTATCGGGGGGATCCCGGCATGTGGTCGTGGGTGCTGCATCGCATCACCGGTGCCACCATCTTCTTCTTCTTGTTCGTGCACGTTTTGGACACCGCCCTGGTCCGGGTCAGCCCGCAGGCCTACAACGAGGTGATCGCGACCTACAAGACGCCGATCGTGGGCCTGATGGAATTCGGCCTGGTCGCCGCGGTGGCGTTCCACGGCCTGAACGGAATCCGGGTGATCCTGATCGACTTCTGGGCGCAGGGCCCCCGCTACCAGCGGCTGATGTTCTGGACCGTTTGCATCGTCTTCCTGCTGCTCATGGTCCCGGTGGGAGTAACGCTGGGCATCCACATGTGGGAGCACTTCCGATGAGCAGCCCCGACCTTCAGCTCGGCTCCCTAAACCAAAGAGGCGAGATAGCGCCGGTGCACCAGCGCAGCCACGACCGTCCGGCGAGCCTGGACAATCCGCGCTCGCCGCGGCGTCGCGCCGGCATACCCAACTTCGAGAAGTTCGCGTGGCTGTTCATGCGGTTCTCCGGCGTCGCGCTGGTCGTCCTGGCCCTCGGGCACCTGTTCATCATGCTGATGTGGGACAACGGGGTATACCGCATCGACTTCAACTACGTGGCCCAGCGTTGGGCGTCGCCGTTCTGGCAGTTCTGGGACCTGGCGCTGTTGTGGCTGGCGCAACTGCACGGCGGCAACGGCCTGCGCACCATCATCGACGACTACGCCCGCACGGATCGCACCCGATTCTGGCTCAACAGCCTGCTGCTGCTGTCGATGGGATTCACGCTGGTGCTGGGCACCTACGTGCTCATGACGTTCGACCCGAATATCGGAGGCTGACCGGTGATCCAGCAACACCGATACGACGTGGTGATCGTCGGCGCCGGCGGTGCGGGAATGCGGGCAGCCGTCGAGGCCGGCCCCCGCGTGCGCACCGCGGTGCTCACCAAGCTCTACCCCACCCGCAGCCACACCGGGGCCGCCCAGGGCGGCATGTGCGCCGCGCTGGCCAACGTCGAGGACGACAACTGGGAATGGCACACCTTCGACACGGTCAAGGGTGGCGACTACCTCGCCGACCAGGACGCCGTCGAGATCATGTGCAAGGAAGCCATCGACGCGGTGCTCGACCTGGAGAAAATGGGGATGCCGTTCAACCGGACCCCCGAGGGCCGCATCGACCAGCGCCGCTTCGGCGGGCACACCCGCGATCACGGCAAGGCCCCGGTGCGCCGGGCCTGTTACGCCGCCGACCGCACCGGCCACATGATCCTGCAGACGCTCTACCAAAACTGCGTCAGGCACGACGTGGAGTTTTTCAATGAGTTCTACGCGCTCGACCTGGCTTTGACGCAGACCCCGAGCGGTCCGGTAGCCACCGGGGTCATCGCCTACGAGCTGGCCACCGGCAACATCCACGTCTTCCACGCCAAGGCCGTCGTGCTCGCCACCGGCGGTTCGGGCCGGATGTACAAGACCACCTCCAACGCGCACACGCTGACCGGCGACGGCATCGGCATCGTCTTCCGCAAGGGACTTCCGTTGGAGGACATGGAGTTTCACCAGTTCCACCCGACCGGGCTCGCCGGCCTGGGCATCCTGATCTCCGAAGCGGTGCGCGGCGAAGGGGGCCGGCTGCTCAACGGCGAGGGCGAGCGCTTCATGGAGCGCTACGCCCCGACCATCGTCGACCTGGCGCCCCGCGACATCGTCGCCCGCTCGATGGTGTTGGAGGTGCTGGAGGGCCGCGGCGCCGGGCCGCACAAGGACTACGTCTACATCGACGTGCGCCACCTCGGTGAGGATGTGCTCGAGGCCAAGCTGCCCGACATCACCGAGTTCGCCCGCACCTACCTGGGTGTGGACCCGGTGCACGAGCTGGTTCCGGTCTACCCGACCTGTCACTACTTGATGGGCGGCATCCCGACTACCGTCACCGGACAGGTGTTGCGGGACAACACTTCCACCGTCCCGGGCCTGTACGCGGCCGGCGAGTGCGCGTGCGTGTCGGTGCACGGCGCCAACCGGCTGGGCACCAATTCGCTGCTGGACATCAACGTCTTCGGTCGCCGGGCCGGCATCGCGGCGGCGGCATACGCCCGGGGGCACGACTTCGTCGACATGCCGCCGGAGCCGGAGGGGATGGTAGTCGGGTGGGTGGCCGACATCCTCTCCGAGCACGGCAACGAGCGGGTCGCCGACATCCGCGGCGCCCTGCAGCAGACGATGGACAACAACGCCGCGGTGTTCCGCACCGAGGAGACGCTCAAGCAGGCGCTGACCGACATCCACGCTTTGAAAGAGCGCTACTCCCGAATCACCGTGCACGACAAGGGCAAGCGCTACAACAGCGACCTGTTGGAGGCCATCGAGCTGGGCTTCCTGCTGGAACTGGCCGAGGTCACCGTCGTCGGCGCCCTGAATCGCAAGGAGTCCCGCGGCGGGCATGCGCGCGAGGACTATCCGAACCGCGACGACGTCAACTACATGCGCCACACCATGGCCTACAAACAGGGCACCGACCTGCTGAGCGACATCGCGCTGGACTTCAAGCCCGTGGTGCAGACCCGCTACGAACCCAAGGAACGGAAGTACTGATGGCTTTGGAACCAGGAGAGGTGTCGGACGCCGAAACTTTGGACCCGCCGCTGCCGCCGGTTCCGGAGGGCGCGGTGATGGTGACCGTCAAGATCGCCCGGTTCAACCCAGACCAGCCCGACGCCTTCGCGAAAACCGGTGGGTGGCAAAGCTTTCGGGTGCCCTGCCTGCCCAGCGACCGACTGCTCAACCTGTTGATCTACATCAAGAGCTACCTCGACGGGACGCTGACCTTCCGGCGATCCTGCGCGCACGGGGTGTGCGGGTCGGACGCCATGCGCATCAACGGCGTCAACCGACTGGCGTGCAAGGTGCTGATGCGCGACCTGCTCCCCAAAAAGCCCGGCAAGCCGTTGACCATCACGGTCGAACCCATCCGCGGGCTGCCGGTGGAGAAGGACCTCGTGGTCGACATGGAGCCGTTCTTCGACGCCTACCGCGCGGTGAAGCCGTACCTGATCACCACCGGCAATCCCCCGACGCGGGAACGCATCCAGAGCCCGACCGATCGCGCCCGCTACGACGACACCACCAAGTGCATCCTGTGCGCGTGCTGCACCACCAGCTGCCCGATCTTCTGGCACGAGGGCAGCTACTACGGCCCGGCCGCGATCGTCAACGCGCACCGCTTCATCTTCGACAGCCGCGACGAGGCCGCCGCCGAGCGCCTCGACATCCTCAACGAGGTCGACGGCGTGTGGCGCTGCCGCACCACGTTCAACTGCACCGAATCCTGCCCGCGGGGCATCGAGGTGACCAAGGCGATCCAGGAGGTCAAGCGCGCGCTGATGTTCACGCGCTAGCGCTGCCTCCGGAAAGCGCGTCACACATTCGGGGCCCGTCTCGTCTGAGGGGTATGACACAGAAAACACGCATCGAGCCCCTGCCCCCCAAGCGCGCCGGACTGCTGATCCGCGCGATGTACCGGGTCGCCAAGCGGCGCTACGGCCAGGTCCCCGAACCGTTCGCCGTGTCCGCGCATCATCGCAAGCTGATGATCGCCGGCGCCGTGCACGAGACCATGGTCGACCGGGCGTCGAAGACGCTCCCGGTCAGCGTGCGTGAGCTCGCGGTGTTGTGGACCGCGCGCGCGATCGGCTGCTCCTGGTGCGTCGACTTCGGGTCGATGCTGCAGCGCCTGGACGGCCTGGACATGGAGCGGCTGAAGGACATCGACAACTACGCCACCTCAGCGGCGTTCACGGACGACGAGCGCGCCGCCATCGCCTACGCCGACGCGATGACCACCGATCCGCACACCGTCACCGACGAGCAGGTCACCGACCTGCGGGCGCGCTTCGGCGACGCCGGAGTGTTCGAGCTGACCTATCAGATCGGGCTCGAGAACATGCGGGCGCGGGTGAACTCCGCCCTGGGCATCACCGAGCAGGGCTTCAACTCCGGTGACGCCTGCCGGGTTCCGTGGGCGGAGGGAAGCCAGGCCGAGCGCTGATTACCCGGACACGTATCCGGGCCGGTGACTTCAGCGGTCGAACTCGGACCCCGTCGAAAGGGGGAGACGATTTCCCCCACCCCATCCGGCTTTCACCCGATAGACCGACCAACATCATCGCGCAAGACTGGCCAATGAGCGGAGCCAAGCACCCCCCGCCATCCGCATTGAACTGACTTGGGAGAACCGAAATGAACTGCACCGCAACCCCGATGGGCAATGCCGGGCAGGCCAGGCACAAAACGCGCCGGACCGCGCGGTCATGGGCCGCGGCGACTGCGGCGTGGGTGCTAGCGGTTGCGGCGGCCGCGGCAGTCTGGCTGCCCATCGTGATGCCGGCGGCCGCCCACGCCGACACCTGCGGCAGCGTCGGCGGCCGCCACTGGTCGGTCAGCGGGTGCCCAGCCCCACCGGCCTACAATCCGCCGCCGCCAACGGATTACACCCCTAACGGGACCGTCTGCGCCCAGGGTGGACGGTGGTTCAGTTGGAGCGCCTGCAAGTAGCACGACGCCAATGGCTCGAGGGTCGTTGCATTTCGCGGCTCGGCAAATGAACATCGTTAATCAATGAGTACATCCGATCTCTACCGAGTGCGCCGGACGCACCGGCTTCGATCGCTGCGCGCAGGGTACGGGCTTCGTGTCGGCGTGGTGGCCATCATGGTCGGTGCGATGCTGGTGAGCACCGATCCCGGCAAATGGGTCAACGAGGGCGTCCTGGTCGCCCTGTACGCCACGATCGCGGTGACCGCGGCTGTCGTGGTGCTTTCTCCCCCAAGCCATCTGGTCACCGGCGACTGGTTCGTGGTGATCCTCACGCTCGTCGACATCGCGGCGGTGTGGTGCTTCAAGCTGATGTCGCCGGGTGGATACCTTCCCTTGCTACTGATGGCCCTGCTGCCGATGTTGGTAGCGACTGGAGTGTCGTGGCGGCCGACGGCGGTGGTGCTGGGGACGATCTACATCGCGTTCGCGATAGTACTGTTGCAAGACCCGGTGATTCGGCCGCGCATTGGGTGGCCCGAAACGATGCTGCTGCTGGCGATGTATGCATTCGTCTGTTCCGCGAGGTTGGTGGTGGCCGTGCTTCGGGCGAGGTACGAGGACGAAGTCGCCACGGTAACCGCGTCACGCGAGGAATTGCTCGCGGATACGATGACCTCTTCGGAGGCGCAGCGACGCCAGATCGCCGAAGCCATCCACGACGGTCCGCTGCAGGATGTGCTCGCCGCCCGTCGCGACATCTCCGACCTGCGCAAGACGACACCCGCGGCGCAGCTCGACCGCGCGGTGGCCAGCCTGCAGGAGGCGTCGCGGCGCCTGCGGGAGGCCACGTTCGAGCTGCACCCGGAGGTCCTCGACGAGGTGGGGCTTGGCGCCGCGGTGCACAAGCTGGCCTCGCTGACCGCGGAGCGATCGGGCATCGCCATCGCAACCGATATCGAGTATCCCGGCAACAACGCGATCGACCCGATGATATTTGGGGTGACTCGCGAGTTGCTGTCCAACGTGGTCCGTCATTCCCGTGCCAGCCGGGCCTCCGTGAAACTGGCGGTGGTCGACGACGCGTGCTGTCTCGACGTGGCGGACAACGGGATTGGGATCAGGCGCGACGCCGCGGCGCGCCGCCTCGCGGAGGGGCACATCGGCCTGGCGTCGCATCGGGCGCGGGTAGAGGCCGCCGGTGGCAGCATGCGTATCGTCGACGAACCCACCGGAGCGCACATCCACATCGAAGTCCCGCTGCGGGTGTAGCTAGAGCGCTCGGTCACTCCACCAATCGACGCCGCATCGCCTCGGCCACCGCGGCTCCCCGGTCGGAGACCTTGAGCTTCTCGTAGAGGTTCTGCACATGCGACTTGACCGTGCTGGGCGCCAGATGCAGCCGCGACGCGATCTGAGGAACCGACAACCCGTCGGCCATCATGCGCACCACCTCCTGTTCGCGCGCCGTCAACAGCGCGGACTCGCCTTTAGCCCGCTGCTGGAGTTCACCTGCCAGTGCACCGGACAGGTGGGTAGGCAGGTAACCGTCGCCGGCCGCGCATTTGAGGACCGCGGTGATGATCTCGTCGCTGTCGGACTCTTTGGTCAGGTAGCCCTTGGCGCCTTCGGCCAGGGCTTTGTACACAACCGAGCTGTCGTCGAAGGCGCTGAGCAGCACGATGCTGGTGGGCAGCGCGTCGCGGGTGACGGCGTGGACGACGTCAAGACCATTGAGTTCGGGCATCTTGTAGTCGAGCAGCGCCACCGCCGGCCGTAACTCGCGGATCGCCTCCAAAGCGGCTCTGCCGTCGGCCACTTCGGCGACAACCTCTACTCTTCCGCTTGAATTCAGCGCTCGTACCACGCCTTGTCTGGTCACCGGGTGGTCGTCGGCCACGACCACTTTGATCGGTTTTGAGGGGTAATTCATGGGTTGCTCCCGAAATGTCGCGTTGGTCCACCGGCCACGGTCGTATTCTTGCTCCTCACGGGGCCGCTTTCCCTGATTTCACCTCTACGCGATGCAAGTCCGGCCCTAGCTCGATGCGCCCACTGAACTGTGACCGCGCGCGAGCCCGCCAGTCGTCCTCCTGACCCGGCGCGACCGCGGGCACGCAGTGGGTCAGGACCAGCGTGCCGACACCGGCCCGCTCGGCGGTGCCGGCGGCCTCTTCGACCGATGAGTGATAGTCGCAGATGTCGCGGAGCCGCCGCAGCGGCAGGGCCTCGATGAGATCTTTGCGGATCACGGTGTGTACCAATGCATCAGCGCCGTCGGCCAGCTCGTCGAGGGAGGTGCACGGCACCGTGTCGCCGGCCAAGACGACCGACGCCGAATCATGCTCACACCGGAAGCCGATGGTCGGACACACTGGCCGGTGATCCGTCGGCGCGGCCTGGATGTGCACGTCGCCGCGGTCCCACACGATGCCCTCGGTGCATTCGCGGACGTCGACGGCGGGAGGACCGTTCAGGTCGGCGTGGTGCGCAATCCGATAGCCGATGTCGGCGCCGAATGCGGCGAGCGTCGCTTCGACCGCGGCTGCGGTCCCGGGCGGACCGATGATCGGCAAGGGTGCCGGTTCGGGCGTGAAGGTGCTCACCCATCGGGTGATCAGCACGTCGCCCAGGTCGGCGATATGGTCGCTGTGCAGGTGGGTGAGGAGCAGGGCGGTCAGCGCGTTCGCGCCGACGCCGATCGCGGCGGCACGCTGTAACACACCCCTGCCGCAGTCGATCAGAAACGTCTGACCACCCGCACGTAACAGGGTCGCGGGCCCGGCCCGCAGCGGATCGGGTATCGGGCTGCCCGTTCCAAGGAGAATAATTTCGATCACGCCCTAGATATGCCACACCGCGATTGCCCACGCAACGACGTGATTCGGGGGTCATGCGGCATGATCCCCGGCACTCCACGCGATCTGAACGCGGGTGTGAGCGGCGTCTAAGTTACTCTGCCGCAATATGTTTCGTGCTTCCCAGGAGGTGGCGTCAGTAGTCTCTGTGGCAACTGGCCGCGGTGTGGCTCTCCCCCATTAGGGGGAGAAAAGTTCCTCCACCAAATCCGGCGTTTAACGGAGCCGTGGCTTCTGACGGCAGGTGCCTGCTCGTCAGCGGGCCACGCCTCCTCGACCCGTGTGGACGGGTCGCTCCCGGCGGCCACAACACGCGCTAGCGGCACACACAGCGCGGCGCCGGCGAGGCCAACGACGAGGATGGAGACCGCCACCACCGGCGGACCGCCATGCCCCAGTCCGTATGCCGCCAGGAGGGGCGCGACGATCGCCGCCAGCGCCAGGGCCATGCCCCACACCCCGTGGTAGCGCCCACGATGCTCGGGCGGGGCGATCCGGTGGACGACGCCGGCGGCCACCACAAACCAGGCGATCTCACCGGGAGCACACGCCGCCGTCGCCAGGCTGAAGCCAAGTGTGGAATCCGCTACGACGGCGGTCGCCAAGCACCCGGTGGTCCATGCCGCTGCCGTGGCCAGAATGTCCATTCTTGGAAGTGCCGCAACTTGTCGGCTCAGCCACGGAGCGAGTAATGGCGTCAGCGCCATGACGGTCGATGCATTGGCCAGCTGCGTCCAGCCGTACGCACCGGCACCCAGGCCATGACGCGACATCAACATCGGCAGGGCGGCGAAGAAACCGATGGAGGCCGTCAATGTGGCGGCGCTGCTGACCAACAGCAGCATCAATCGGCGGTCCGAAAAAGCCCGACGGTAACCGGCTTTAGTGATCGCCGGTGGGCGGCGCACATCGGGCGGCATGCCGCTCAACGCGATCGCCGCGAAAAGCGCGAACGCCACGGCGTTGATCCAATACAGAGCGGGTACGCCGATCGCGTCTGCGAGCAGACCGCCGAGTCCGCCGCTGATCGCAGCGCCGGCGTTCGTCGTCCAACCCAGCCGCCAAGCGTCGACTTTCGCCCGCTTCCGAGGATCGGGAATTAGTTCGTTGATCGCTGCACTGAGCACCGGTCGCGGCGCGTCGAAGACCACCCCGACCAGCGCGGCCCCCACTACCAATGCCCCAGCCGTTTTTGCACCGGCCAGCAGCGCCGATGCCAGCCCCGCTAACAGCATCATGGCCGCCAGCGTGGATCGTCTTCCCAGCCGGTCAATCAGCCACCCGCAGAGTAGCTGGCCCACTACCCAGCCGACTCCGAACACCGCCAAAATCGTGCCCACGGTTCCGGACGCGTTCCCCCGCTCGGCAACGTGATATGCCATGAACGGATAGGCGAATCCCGCGGCGCGCACGAGCAAGTTGCCGGCCAGGAGGACCCCGATCACCGGCGGATACTCGTAGCGCCCCGGGGTATCACGCCTAGCGGCCGGGGATGCCGTCATCATTTCGTCCTTCACCAAAGGGCCACGCTCATGTCGGTAATCGACGGGCTTCGGTCACGAACGTAAGTCGCGAAAAGCGAGACGCTAATCCGCCGATCGGCCCTCAACCGCGGTGAACCGCGCTCCTGCGATTGAGCGTGTCTCCCCCGATTGGGGGAGAGCGTTTCATCCCCTGACTCCGCCAGAGACCCGACGGACAATCGGCGATCATGACGAAATAGTGGTGGTGACCCGAGCGAGTCACGCTCGGCAGACGAATGCCAGCGAAGCCGGAGCATCCATGAGCAATCCCAACGCCCCGACGCGGGCCCTGGTAACGGGCAGTTCCGGTCACCTCGGCGAAGCGCTTGTGCGCACCCTGCGTGCCCGCGGCGCCGACACCGTCGGGCTCGACGCACGGCCGTCGAAGTGGACCAATGTTGTTGGCTCCATAACTGATCCAGGGCTGACGCGCGAGCTCATGGCCGACGTGGATGTGGTGTTTCACACCGCCACGCTGCACAAGCCACAGCTGGCATTCGTGCCGCACCAGGCATTCTTGGACACCAATATCGGTGGCACGCAGACGCTTCTGGATGCGGCCGTGGCGGCCGGCGTTCGCGCATTCGTGATGACATCATCGACGACGGTGTTCGGTGACGCGCTCGTGCCGTCGCCGGGGCGGCCCGCGGAGTGGATCGACGAATCCGTGACGCCGATTCCCAAGAACATCTACGGCGTCACCAAGGCCGCCGCCGAGGACCTCTGCCAGTTGGCGCACCGCAACGACGGCCTGCCCTGCGTGGTGCTGCGCGTCGCGCGATTCTTCGCCGACGGCGACGACATGCCACACGTTCACGACGGACGCAGCGACGACAACGTGAAGGCCAACGAGTACGCGTCACGCCGGGTCGCGCTCGAAGACGCCGTCGACGCGCACCTGAAAGCGGCGCAGCAGGCGCCGAGTCTGGGGTTTGGGCGCTACGTCATCGCGGCCACCACACCGTTCACGCGTGACGACATGGCCGAGTTGCGAACCGACGCGGAGTCGGTGTTCGCGCGCCGCGTGCCGGTGGCCGCGGCCGCGTGGAGAGAACGCGGCTGGCGGTTCCCAGACCGCCTGGACCGTGTGTACGTCAACGCCAGAGCGCGCCAAGAGCTGGACTGGCACCCGCGGTTCGATCTGGACGCGATCGCAGCGAGAGTCGCACGCGGCGACTCCGTGCGGACGCCGTTATCACAACTCGTCGGGGTAAAGGAGTACCCGAGCAGTTCGTACCATTTGGGGGTCTTCCACCCAACGAGCGGGCAAAACCGGGCTCGGGCGTGTCGCGATGAGCTCGCTAATGTCAAGTGCCACAACCACTCACAGGCCATCGCGGCCCTCGCCGGCTGAATTGTCGGCTGATTCGTCGGCTGATTTGTCCTACCGTCAACGGCGCACGCCCTGATGCCGCGCGTGGATCAACGCGACCTCGTGATCGAGTAGGTTGCCCCGGCGCGTCTCGGTCGTCGTAGCAGCATGAGGCTCGCTGATGCCCCGAAGCCTCATGCAGTCGTGAGTGGCGGTGATGAGACACATTGCACCCGACGGGCGTAGCCGGTCGGTGATGGCGTCGACCACCTGGCAACCGATCCGCTCCTGGACCTGCAGCCTCCGCGCATAACCGTGCACCACCCGCGCCAGCTTCGACAGCCCTACGATTCGCTGACCGGGCCCGGGTCGGTACGCGACGGTGGCGTGCCCGCTGAACGGCAGCAGATGGTGTGCGCAGGTGGACATCAACGTAATGCCCTCTACGATCACCAGCCCGGGTTCCTGCGGCGCCGGAAATACGCGGCCGAGGTGGTCGGCGGGATCCTCGCAATAGCCGGCGAGCATGTCTCGCCACGCTCGCGCCACGCGGCCGGGAGTATCGGCGGTGTGATCGTGCTCATCGACGTCCATCGCTACCAGGAGCGCCTTCACAGCGACCTCAGCGTCGGCGAGATCCATAGCTCGCTTCCTTTCGTCAGGCGGATACGGCGTTTTTGCGACAGCCGGACGTTGCGGTCTCCCACACCTCGATGTAGGAAAGTCCGGGAATGCGCAGCCGCTGCCAGATCCAGCAGGCGACGTTCTCGCACGTCGGATTCTCAATGAAGTGATTCAGCGCACTGTGGTCGAGCTGATCTAGCACGGGCTTGATCGCGCACTTGATCTCGGCGAAGTCAACGACAAATCCGGTGTGCGAGTCGGGGATTCCCTTAACGCCCACAACCACTTTGTAGCTATGACCGTGAAGGAAACCGCATTGGTGACCCGCTGCAACGTTCGGCAGAAAATGCGCGGCCTCGAAAGTGAATACCTTGAACACCTCGATTGCAACGCTCGTAGGGACTTGCCCATTCGCCAGCGCGGGATGTCCTGAGGTCTTCATTTGGCTTGACAGATGAGCTATGTCTGCAAGGGACGACGTCTTTGGCATACCGAGAACGTAAGGCCCGCTTCCGGTCTGAACCATCCAACCGTTGCGGGTTTGGGCGGTGGAAGCCGGCTCCTGCGATCGGTGGAGCGCACAGCTTTTTGTTAGCCGGCGGCCGGCGTGCGGATGACCACCGTGGGGCGGAATCCATATTTTGGAACGACGTTGCCGTTGCCGTTGGCGTTCGCCGCCAGGCCCGTTATCGGCATTGCGGACACGCCCGGGGGCCCGCTACTCGGAGGTGGGGTGAAGGGTGTGCTGCCCAGAGCCGAGGCCATAGGGCTTGTCGCCGACGACGTGGCCCAGCTCGGCGGCACCGAGAGCGGTCCAATCGACGTCGCCCGACCCAGACCCGCCGACGCCGCGCCCGCGCCGGCCCCCAGACCCGCCGATCCCGCAACGCCCGCGACGGAAGGCAGGCCTCCGGGAGCTGCCGTAGCCGGAGCACCCGCGACCGGCGCCGCGCCGTTCACGAGCCCGCCCATGGTGCCGATTGTCGCCATGCATGAACTCAGAACCGACGAAGCCGATGCGGCAACCACACCGATGTTGGCCACGACGTCGAGAAGGTAGTACAGGGGGTGATTCGTCGGGTCGGGCGACGCGAGCCGCTGAAGCGCGTGCGGAACCGCGGAGATTACTCGCGAGCCCTTCGACATGATCGTGTGCGCGTGTGTTCCCGCCACCGGGCCGGCGGGGTGGGTGATCGGTGGCGGCGGGGTGAACGGTGGCAACGTCGCGGCCGCCGCCGACGCGCTGGCGTAGCCATACATGGCACCAGCATCCTGGGCCCACATCTCGGCATATTGCGCTTCGGCGGCCGCGATCGCCGGGGTGTTCTGCCCGACGATGTTGGTAGCAATCAGCGCCATCAGCGCGGCCCGGTTGGCCGCGATCACCGACGGAGGAACCGTCATCGCGAACGCTGCCTCATACGCGCCGGCGGCGGCCTGGGCCTGGGTGCCCGCCTGCGCCGCCTGGGCGGCGGTGGCACTCATCCACGCGAAGTAGTGTGTGGCCGCCGACGCCATCGATACCGACGCGGAGCCTTGCCACGGCCCGCCGGTCAGTCCGGAGATCACCGAGGCGTACGACGCTGCCGTCGCATGCAAGTCGGCGGCCAACCCATGCCAGGCGGCCGCGGCCGCCAGCATCGGACCCGGCCCCGGGCCTGCGTACATCCTGGCGGAGTTAATTTCCGGCGGTAGTGCTGCGAAATCCATCGCTCGACCGTCTAGCCGGTGTATTGCGAACCACGTACCTACGGTGCCCAGGCGATTTCGACATTCGTATCGGCCGACTGGCCAGAATTGAGTACGGGTCCCTACCCCCCAATCGACGGATCCCATACCGCGGGCCGGCGCTGAGGTGGCGGCATGCGCGTCTGGGTTTCGATCCGATCCGCGACGACGGCGAGGCATACGCGAAAACGTTGCGCGCCAACGGAATCCCGGTGGCCTTCACACGTCAGGCTGACCTACCCGACGCCTACCTCAACTTCGTCGGCCTCGCCAGCCAGTGCGCTGTGGGCCGAGGGAAAACCACGGCGCGCGCTGATCAAGGCTCGGGCGTGGGTGCGATCTCGATGTACGTGGTGGGGATATCGAACGCCGCGCTGCCCTTGTCCAGACTGCGCTCGAACAACTTCATCGGCAGGCTCCAGTTCGACGCGATCACCTTGTCCGCGTGCGCATGTTCGGACTCGGGCAGAATCCTGGCCGCGCCGGCCACCGCCTGCCCTTTCGGCTTGCCGCGAAGACTGCTCGGCACCACCACTACGCGCGGATTGTTCTTGATCCGCTTGACCTTTCCGGTGGAGCCGTCCGTTCGGACGTAGATCTTCCCGTCGGCGACACCGTGATTGATCGGGCTCGGCATCGCCTCGCCGGAACGCTTGAACGTCACCAACAGGATTTGCCGCGTCTTCTCGAAACCCGTGAAGTCCTTACCTTGCGGACTACTGGCGCCGACGTCGAAGGCGCTGCGGTGCCGCATCTTGTCCATACCGCGGAACATCAACTTGCCCATCGCCTCGGCGACGCTGCCGGCCATCTACCCTCTCCAATCCCCTCTTGACTCCACTGACTTACCGCCGCTCACGCCGCAGCGGAGAGCCGGTGAACTTGTCGGGGTTGGCGATATCCCATAGGGCACAGACCTTTCCGTCGCGCACCGTCATCGCCATCACCCTCGGACACATCTCGCGGTAGCCGTCGCTGGCCGGGAACCCGGCCGTGTAGATGCCGAGCTCGCCGTTGACCAGCCCCAGCTGATAGGCCGTGTAAAAATCGGGGCCGTAGCGGCGGGCCAGGCCGAGCATGAACCGGACGACCTTGTCGGGCCCGTGGATAACGTGAACTGCCGTGGGCGCCTTGCCATTCGAATCGCCGGTGAACGTCACGTCGGGATGCAGCAGCGCCACGACGGCCTCCACGTCGCCGGCGGACATGGCGGCCATCAGCTGGCCAACCACCTCGTTGTGCGACGGGTCGGGCTCGGGAGGCGGTTCGGCGCCTGGACCGTTCAAGGCCTTACGGGCCCGCGACGCCAGCTGCCGGGCGGCGGCCTCGTTGATCCCCAACACCTCGGCCACTTCCGCGAAGGGCACCGCGAACCCGTCGTGCAACACGAACGCGACCCGCTGATCGGGAGTCAGCCGCTCGAGCACCACCATCGCCGCGAACCGAGCGTCCTCGGCGGCCACCACCGCGGCCAGCGGATCGGGTTCTTGAGCATCCAGGAAACCGGTGACCACCGGCTCGGGCAGCCAATTTCCGGTGTAGGTCTCGCGGCGATGCGCGGCCGACCGCAGCTTGTCCAGCCCGAGCCGGCTGACCACGGTCGTCAGCCACGCGCGCAGATCGGTGATCGCGCCTGCGGTCTCGGCGGAATCCCAGCGCAACCAGGCGTCCTGGACGATGTCCTCGGCGTCGGCCACCGTTCCCGTCAGCCGGTAGGCGACCGACAGGAGATGCGGCCGCAGCTCTTCGAACTCACTGACCTGCTGCGCTGCGGTCATATCGCGAGCCTAGCGTTACGCTCGCGGCGATGACCGAACACCTCTGGCTGCATTTCACCCGGCACGGCCCCCACTTCACGCCGCCGATCATCACCCGCGGCGAGGGCGTCACCATCTTCGACGACCGCGGCAACAGCTACCTCGACGCGCTGTCCGGTCTGTTCACCGTGCAGGTCGGCCACGGCCGCGCCGAACTGGCCGAGGTCGCGGCCCGGCAGGCGAGCACCCTGGCGTTCTTCCCGCTGTGGGGCTATGCCACCCCGCCCGCGATCGAGCTCGCCGAGCGCCTCGCGCGCTACGCGCCGGGCGACCTCAACCGGGTCTTCTTCACGACCGGGGGCACCGAGGCCGTCGAGACCGCATGGAAAGTGGCCAAGCAGTATTTCAAGCTGACCGGAAAACCCGGGAAACACAAGGTGATTTCGCGATCGGTCGCCTATCACGGCACCACCCAGGGTGCGCTGGCGATCACCGGGCTGCCGTTGTACAAGGCGCCCTTCGAGCCGGTGACGCCGGGCGGTTTCCGCGTGCCCAACACCAACTTCTATCGCGCACCGGAACCGTTCGACACCGACCCGAAAGCCTTCGGGCAGTGGGCCGCCGACCGGATCGCCGAGGCCATCGAGTTCGAGGGCCCGCAGACCGTCGCGGCGGTTTTCCTGGAACCGGTGCAGAACGCCGGCGGCTCCATCCCGCCGCCCCCGGGCTATTTCGAACGGGTCCGCGAGATCTGCGACGAGTACGACGTGCTGCTGGTCTCCGACGAGGTGATCTGCGCGTTCGGCCGGATCGGCTCGATGTTCGCCTGCGACGACTTCGGCTACGTGCCCGACATGATCACCTGCGCCAAGGGCATGACGTCGGGCTACTCACCGATCGGCGCGATGATCGCGAGCGAGAAGTTGTTCGAGCCCTTCGACGACGGCAAGACGATGTTTCCGCACGGCTACACGTTCGGCGGTCATCCGGTGTCGGCCGCCGTGGCGCTGGCCAACCTCGACATCTTCGAGCGCGAGGGGCTCAACGATCACGTCAAGACCCACGCCCCGGCATTTCGCGCCACCCTGGAGAAGCTGTACGACCTGCCCATCGTCGGAGACGTTCGCGGCGAGGGCTACTTCTACGGCGTCGAACTGGTCAAGGACCAGGCGACCAAGCAGACCTTCACCGACGACGAACGTCGGGCGCTGCTGGGCCGCGTCTCGGCGGCGCTGTTCGACGCCGGGATGTACTGCCGCACCGACGACCGCGGCGATTCCGTCATCCAGCTGGCCCCGCCGCTGATCAGTGGCCAGGCCGAGTTCGACACGATCGAATCCATCCTGCGCACCGTGCTCTGCGACGTGTAGTCGCGCGTAGTCGCCCGAGATTGAATGCCGGCAAACATAACGATTAGCTGAAATACAAGTCGCGGTTGCCCGTCGCAGGTGTACGTTCTGCGCGATGGGCGCTCTCAGCCGGCCCCCCAAAGCGCCGTTTATGCCGCGGATGATCACCCGCTTTGCGGTTCCGATCGTCCTGTTATGGCTAGGGCTCACAGCCATTCTCAATATTGCCGTCCCACAGCTGGAAGTCGTCGGAAAAGCACGCTCGGTATCGCTGAGCCCGAAAGACGCGCCCGCGGTTCAGGCGATCAAGCATGTGGGTCAGGTATTCGGCGAGTTTGATTCCAACAGCCGGGTGACAATTGTGCTGGAAGGCGACAAGCCACTGGACGACACTGCGCACCGGTTCTACAGCGACCTGATGCGCAAGCTTTCGGCGGACACCCGCCACGTCGCGCACATCCAGGACTTCTGGAGTGATCCCCTGACGGCGGGGGGATCGCAAAGCGCGGACGACAAGGCCGCGTACGTCGTGGTGTACCTCGTCGGCAACAACGAAACGCAGGCGTACAACTCCGTGCACGCCGTCCGCCAAATCGTGAATGGCACACCGGCGCCGCGCGGGGTCAAGGCCTACGTCACCGGCCCGTACGCGCTAATCGCCGATCAGACGGAGGCTGGTGACAGGAGCGTCGCCAAGGTCACGCTGATCACCGCCTCGGTGATCGCGGTGATGTTGCTGTTCATCTACCGGTCCGTGGTCACCATGGTTCTCGTCCTGGTCATGGTCGTGATCGACCTGGGGGCAATCCGCGGAACCGTCGCGTTTCTCGCTTACCACAACCTTTTCGGTCTTTCGACGTTCGCAACCAACTTGCTCACCCTCCTGGCCATCGCCGCCAGCACGGACTACACGATCTTCATGCTGGGCCGCTACCACGAGGCGCGCTATGCGGGCGAGGATCGAAAAACCGCCTTCTACACGATGTTTCGCGGGACCGCCCACGTGATTTTGGGCTCGGGCCTGACCATCGCCGGCGCGATGTATTGCCTGAGCCTTGCCCGACTTCCGTATTTCAAGACGCTCGGCGCTCCCTGCGCCATCGGCATGTTGATCGCGGTTCTCGCCGCGCTCACGCTCGGGCCGGCGGTGCTGGCCGTTGGCAGCATCTTCAAGCTCTTCGACCCCAAGCGCAGGCTGAACACCCGACGCTGGCGCCGAGTGGGCACCGCAATCGTCCGCTGGCCCGGCCCAGTGCTCATCACGACATGCCTGGTTGCGTCAATTGGCCTGCTCGCCTTGCCGACTTACAAGGCGACTTACGACCTACGCAAATTCATGTCCCCCAGCATGCCGTCCAATGTCGGGGATGCGGCCGCGGGTCGACACTTTTCGCAGGCGCGACTCAACCCCGAGGTGCTGCTGCTCGAATCCGATCACGACATGCGCGATCCGGTGGACACGCTGGTGTTGGACAAGGTCGCGAAGGCGATCTTTAACAGCCCCGGAATCGCACAGGTGAAATCGATAACCAGGCCGCTGGGGACGTCCATCAAGCACACCTCGATCCCGTTCATCGTCAGCATGCAAGGCGTAGTGAATGCCGAAAACATGGGGTTCATGAAGGACCGCTTGAACGACATGCTGGTCCAGGTGCAGGCGATGGATGTGTCCATCGAAGCGATGCAGCGCATGTATCAACTCATGGGCGGAGTTGTCGACGACACCGTCGACATGGATCACCTCACCCACGACATGTCGAACATCACCGACTTGATAAGGGATCACCTTGCGGATCTCTCGGATTTCCTTCGCCCGATCGGTAGCTATTTCTACTGGGAGAAACATTGTTTCGACATCCCCGTCTGCTGGGCGATTCGATCGGTATTCGACACGTTCGACAATGTGGACCAGCTGAGCGAGAAGCTGAGATTTCTCACCAAGGACCTGGATATCCTCGTCAAGCTTTTGCCGGAGATGCGAGCGCAGATGCTGCCGATGCTGTCGACGATGAAAATCATGCGAGACATGATGGTGGTATGGCACGGCACACTAGCGTCTCTCGACAACGAGCAGGAGATGAATAGCAAAGACCCGGGAGAGATGGGCCGGGCCTTTGACGCCGCCCAGGTCGACGATTCGTTCTATCTGCCCCAGTCGGCCTTCGAGAACCCGGATTTCAAGCGCGGCCTCAAGATGTTCTTGTCGCCGGATGGCAAGGCGGCCCGCTTCATCATTTCCCTCGAGGGAGAGCCCGACACGCCTGAGGGCATTGCCCGTGTCGAGCCGATCCAGCAGGCGGCAAGAGAAGCCATCAAGGGAACTCCGCTCCAGGGCGCCGTGATCTCGATGGGCGGCGTCGCGGCGACGTTCAAAGACCTACAAGAGGGCGCCACCTACGATCTGCTGATCGCCGGGGTCGCTGCGATCAGTCTCATCGTGATCATCATGATGATCGTCACCCGAAGCGTGGTTGCCGCCGCCGTCATCGTCGGCACGGTGCTGCTCTCGCTGGGCTCCTCGTTCGGCCTGTCCGTGCTCGTCTGGCAGGACCTGCTCGGCATCGATTTGTATTGGCTGGTGTTGGCGATGTCGGTGATGCTGCTCTTGGCGGTGGGTTCGGATTACAACCTGTTGCTGGTGTCCCGCCTCAAAGAGGAAATCGGCGCCGGTTTGAATACGGGGATCATCCGCGCGATGGCCGGCACCGGAGGGGTGGTGACGGCCGCCGGCATGGTGTTCGCCGTGACCATGTCGCTCTTTATCTTCAGCGATTTGCGGATCATCGGACAGATCGGAACCACCATCGGGTTGGGCTTGCTCTTCGACACACTGATCGTGCGCTCCTTTATGACGCCGTCGATTGCCGCGTTGCTCGGGCGCTGGTTCTGGTGGCCGCAACGGGTGCGACCGCGTCCGGCCAGCCACATGCTTCGGCCCTACGCGGCCCGTCGTCTGGTGCGTGCCCTGCTGCAGACGCCCACCGAAGAGAGGGCGCAGCCGACCCGGCCCTAGGCCGGCTCCGCGGCGAGGCGCGGCTGCGACGCGGGTGCGCCCATTGCCGCGACGGCGGCGGCGACGGCCAGGATCAGGACGACTGCGACCGGCCAGATCGTGGCGTGGTTTTGTGCGATGCCGCCGAGGGCGCCTCCCAGCGCCGTGGTTTCGATGGCAAGCAGCATCGAGCAAAACCCGATCAGTATCCCGCGGTGCGGTTCGGCGGCGACCTCGCCGATCCACGAAATCGCCGCGGCGAAGACGGCCAGGGCGGCCACCGTCGCCAGCAAGAACACGGTGCCGTAGGCCCAGATGTGAACCCACTGGCCGCACGCCTCGGCCGCGATGGACAACACGCCGGCGCCGGCGCTCAGCAGGGCACTGCCCAGCAGCATGCCGCGCACCCCGAAGAGCTGGTAGACCTTGCGCCACAGCGTGGAACCGATGACCAGCGCGATGCTGGACAGGGCCACCAGCACGCGCAAAGTGCCGCTCTCGTGCGCGGTACGCAGGGCATAGAAGGTGGTGCCCAGCGACAGCGGGGCGAACAACAGGCACGTGATCACATACCGGCGAAACCACGGCTGGGTGCGGGCGACCCCGAAGCCCTGCCGGCAGGTGTCGCGCACGGAGATCCTCGGGGCGGTGGACGTGGACCGCGCCGGGCCGACGAACAGTGCCGCGAAGCCGGCGGCGGCCAGGCCGAATGCGCCCAGGCACAGCAGGTCGCGGTGCAACGTCGCCTTGTCACCGGTGGCGAACCCGGGCACCACGAACAGGGCGGCAACGGTGGCGATCACCGACGCGATGGCCCCCTGGACCATCAGCAGCCTCAGCGCGGACAGCTTGCTGGACGGCATGTCGGGGTAGGCGACATTGGAGACCGCGACGAGGACTCCGCCCCCAGCGCTCATCAGCAGAAATACCGCCCCCGCGAGCACGCCACTCCAACGGATCACCGCGCCACACAAGATCAGCGCGGCCGCACTCGCCGCCATCGCCGCCAGCAGCAGGTGCCGCACCTGGCCCACTCGCCGCAGGACCGCGGGAGACACCGAATTTCCCACGATGGAGCCAAGCCCGTACACCGGAAACAGCAGCGCGGCCAGCCAGGTGAGGCCCAGGTGTGCGCAGATGAACGGCAACACCACCGCGCCATTGCTGAACTGCATCCCGGCGGTGTAAAAGGCGCCCTGGGACGGCAGGCGCGGGAACGGGTTCGTGTGTACTGAAACCCCGTCCAGCGATGCGGCCATGACACCGACACTATGGGCGCTGAGCAGGCAGAACTATCCTCCGATCGGATACGGCCGGACGAATTGCATGTCCCCCGATCGGGGGAACGGCCAGACCCGGCAACGACTTAGCCGACGGCGAGGACTCGTTTGACCTCGTACGCCGCCAGCAACACATCCCTGGAATGCGCCGGCGACGGGCTGCTCGCCATCCGCGATTGCGCGTTGCAGAGCCAGGCGAGCGCCGAACGCAGGTCGGCGTTGGTGGTGCTGTCGCGATGCTGCTTCAGGTCGTCTAACACACCGTCGAGTCCGGAGCTGCGAACCTGCGTCCCCTTCTCGACCTGCTTGAGCAAATGTTCCAGCGATCGCGGCGCCGAATCGTCACCGTCGCGCCGGAACTTCGACATTCGAGACCAAAATCGGTTGTTTTGAATGGTGTCAGCGTAGTGCTTCCGCGCCGTCCGCGCTCGCACGAGCGGGTTTGTAACATCTGCCCCATCAGTCACAGCGCGGCTCCCGGGAATTGACCATCCGATCGCCTAGTCTGCTGAAGCAATGAGCCTGTTACGTTCCGCGTCATGCCTGGCAGCGGCTGTTTTCATGACCGCTGCTATGGCCGGCGCGCCGATCGCTGTGCCGGTTGCTCTGCCGGCGTTTGCAAACGCCGAGCCCAGCCCCGGGCCCAACGCCGGTCCCCCCAACTGCCCGTACCAGGTATCCACGCCGCCCGCCGTGGATTCGTCGGAGGTCCCACAAGCCGGCGACGCGCCGATCCCGCTCGCGGTGCCCCCCAAGCCGGTCGGCGGCGAGGCGCTCGGCGGCTGCGGCATCGTCGCCGCGCCCGGCACCCCGCCGCTGCCGAACGACGTCTCCGCCGACGCCTGGCTGGTCGCGGATCTGGACAGCGGCGCGGTCGTCGCCGCCAAGGACCCGCACGGCCGTCACCGCCCGGCCAGCATCATCAAGGTGCTGGTGGCGATGGCGTCCCTGAATGCGCTGCCGCTCAACAAGTCCGTCGTCGGCACGCCGGACGACGCGGCCGCCGAAGGCACCAAAGTCGGCGTGGACGACGGCGGTACCTACACGGTCAACCAGTTATTGCACGGGCTGCTGATGCACTCCGGCAACGACGCCGCGCACGCGCTGTCCATGCAGCTGGGCGGGATGCAGCAGGCGCTGGAGAAGATCAACGTGCTGGCAGCCAAGCTCGGCGGCCAGGACACCCGGGTGGTGACGCCGTCGGGACTGGACGGGCCCGGCATGAGCACGTCGGCCTACGACATCGGGCTGTTCTACCGGCATGCCTGGCAGAACCCCACCTTCGCCGACATCGTGGCCACCCGGACTTTCGACTTCCCCGGCCACGGCGACCATCCCGGCTATGAGCTGGAGAACGACAACCAGCTGCTGTTCAAATACCCGGGCGCGTTGGGCGGCAAGACCGGCTACACCGACGACGCCGGGCAGACCTTCGTCGGCGCGGCCAACCACGACGGGCGACGGCTGATGGCGGTGCTGCTGCACGGGACGCGGCAGCCGATCGCCCCGTGGGAGCAGGCCGCGCACCTGCTGGACTACGGGTTCAGCACCCCGACGGGCACCCAAGTCGGCAACCTGATCGAACCCGACCGCTCGCTGATGGCCACCAAGCCGGATGCGGCGGCCGACCGGCAGGGCAACGACGCCCAGGCCGGCGGGATCCTGCCGTCGGCCGACGCGCTGCCGGTGCGGGTGGGCGTGGCCGTCATCGGCGCCATCATCGTGTTCGCGTTGATCATGGTCGCGCGCTCGATGAACCGCAGCACTAGCCGCACATAACAATTCGCTGAAACGCAAGGATGCTGCGGCCCATTCGCGGTAGCGTTTCCGTCGCTAATGCGACGACGCAGCAATGACGCGACACGCGATATTGCGACCCGGTGGCACAACACGAGGGAAAAGATGATTCGGGTTACCAGGTTCGTCAAACGAATGTGGTTATTGCTGGCCGTCCTCGCGGTGGCCAGCGTCGCGGGGTTCGGCATCTATCGTCTGCACGGGATGTTTGGCGTTCACGGACACCCCGTTGTGCGAGTTAAGGCCGATCGTGATATCCCGCCGTACAACCCAAAACGGGTGACCTATGAAATCTTCGGACCTGCCACGTCCGCAAGAATCGCCTATTTGGACCCCGATGCCAGGGTGCAACAACTGGAAAATGTGCCCCTCCCTTGGTCCCAAACGGTGACGACGACGCTGACCGCGATCACCGTCAACCTTGAGGCACAGAGCAGCGGCGACGTGCTCGGCTGCCGGATCACCGTGAATGGTGCGATCAAGGACGAAAGGTCTGTGACCGGACCGAAGGCCCTGACCTATTGCGAAGTGGCCGGCGGATGAGCGAAACGGACGCCGACCCGGATTCCAGCCCGCCGCTCTTCCCGCGGATGATCCGCCGGTTTGCGGCCCCAATCGTCCTGTTGTGGGTGGTGCTCACCGCCATTCTCAATATCGCCGTCCCGCAACTGGAAGCGGTCGGAAAAGCGCACTCGGTATCCATGAGTCCCAAGGGCGGCGCCTCGATTCAGGCGATAAAACGAATCGGCAAGGTGTTCGGCGAGTTTGATTCCGAGAACGCGGTCACCGTGGTGCTGGAAGGCGACAAACCACTCGCCGATGCCGCTCACCGGTTCTATAACGAACTGCTGCACAGGCTTTCAGCCGACACCCGCCACGTCGCGCACATCCAGGACTTCTGGAATGATCCGCTCACCGCCACGGGATCGCAAAGCGCCGATGACAAGGCCGCGTACGTCGTCGTCTATCTCGCCGGCAAAAGCGAGACGGAGGCGTACAACTCGGTTTTCGCCGTGCGGCACATCGTGGACAGCACGCCGGCGCCGCCGGGGATCAGGGCCTACGTCACCGGTCCGACAGCCCAGATCGCTGATCAATCGGTGGCCGGGGACAAAAGTATCGGCAGGGTCACCCTGATTACCGGTGTGGTGATCGCGGTGATGTTGCTGTTCATCTACCGGTCCGTGGTCACCATGGCCCTCGTCCTGGCCATGGTCGGGATCGAGCTCGGGGCAATTCGCGGGACCGTGGCATTTCTGGCTGCCCACAACGTGTTTGGTCTGTCGACCTTCGCGGTCAACCTGCTCACCCTCTTGGCCATTGCCGCCAGCACCGACTATGCGATCTTCATGCTCGGCCGTTACCACGAGGCCCGCTATGCGGGGGAGGATCGAAAAACCGCCTTTTTCACCATGATTCACGGCACCGTTCACGTGATTTTGGGCTCAGGTTTGACCATCGCCGGCGCCATGCTTTGCCTCAGCTTTGCGCGACTTCCGTACTTCCACTCGCTCGGTGCTCCCTGTGCCATCGGCATGCTGGTTGCCGTGCTTGCCGCGATCACCCTCGGCCCGGCCGTGCTGACCGTCGCCAGCTTCTTCGAGCTGTTCGACCCCAAGCGAAGACTCAACACCCGGCGCTGGCGCCGAGTGGGCACTGCGATTGTTCGTTGGCCGGGCCCGGTGCTCTTCGCGACGTGCCTGGTTGCGTCAATTGGCCTGCTGGCATTGCCGACTTATCGGACTACTTACGCGCTGGGCAAATACATGCCGGCGGGTATGCCGTCCAATATCGGGGATCGGGCGGCGGCCCGCCACTTTTCGCTGGCCCGGCTCAACCCCGAGGTGCTGTTGCTCGAGAGCAATCACGACATGCGCACGTCGGTTGACATGCTGGTGTTGGACAAGGTGGCCAAGACGATATTTCACAGCCCCGGAATCGCACAGGTGAAATCGATAACCAGGCCGCTGGGAACGTCCATCAAGCACACGTCGATTCCATTCCTCATCAGCATGCAAGGCGTCCCGAACGCCGAAAACATGGGGTTCATGAAGGACCGGTTGGACGACATGCTGGTGCAGGTACAGGCGATGGATGTGTCGATCGAAACCATGCATCGCATGTACGACATCATGGGCAAGATCATCGACAATACGGCCGACATGGACAGCCTGACCCACGACATGTCGAATATCACGGACACAATCAGGGATCACCTTGCGGATCTCTCGGATTTCCTTCGCCCGATCGGTAGCTATTTCTACTGGGAGAAACATTGTTTCGATATCCCCGCCTGCTGGGCGATCCGAGCAGTATTCGACACATTCGATAATGTGGACCAGCTGAGCGAGAAGCTGGCATTCCTCGCCAAGGACCTGGATATCCTCGTCAAGCTTTTGCCGGAGATGCGTGCGCAGATGCTGCCCATGCTGTCGACGATGACGATCATGCGAGACATGATGGTCGTCTGGCACGGCACGCTCTTGTCGTTCTACAAGCAGCAAGAGATGAATACCAAAGACCCCGGCGCCATGGGCCGGGTCTTTGACGCCGCCCAGGTCGACGATTCGTTCTATCTGCCCCAGTCGGCCATTGACAATCCGGATTTCAAGCGCGGCCTCAAGATGTTCTTGTCACCCGACGGCAAGGCGGCCCGCTTCGTCATTGCCCTCGAGGGAGATCCGGAGTCGCCTGCGGGCATCGGCCGTGTCGAGCCGATCCAACAGGCGGCGAAGGAGGCCATCAAGGGAACTCCACTGCAGGGCGCCGCGATATCTCTCGGCGGCACCGCCGCGATGTTCCGCGACATCCAAGAGGGCGCCACCTACGATCTGCTGATCGCCGGAGTGGCCGCGATCAGCCTCATTCTGATCATCATGATGATCGTCACCCGAAGCGTGATTGCCGCCGCCGTCATCGTCGGGACCGTGCTGCTCTCCCTGGGCTCATCCTTCGGCCTGTCCGTGCTCGTCTGGCAGGACCTCCTCCACGTCGATTTGTATTGGCTGGTAATGGCGATGTCGGTGATCCTGCTCTTGGCGGTGGGTTCGGATTACAACCTGTTGCTGATCTCCCGGCTCAAGGAGGAAGTCAATTCGGGTTTGAACACCGGGATCATCCGCGCGATGGCCGGCACCGGCGGGGTGGTCACGGCCGCCGGGATGGTATTTGCCGTCACCATGTCGCTCTTTATCTTCAGCGACTTGCGGATCATCGGCCAGATCGGCACCACCATCGGATTGGGCTTGCTCTTCGACACCCTCATCGTGCGCTCGTTCATGACGCCGTCCATCGCCGCATTACTCGGACGCTGGTTCTGGTGGCCGCAACGGGTACGCCCGCGCCCGGCCAGCCAGATGCTTCGGCCGTACGCGACCCGTCGTCTGGTACGCGCACTGTTGCAGACGCCCGCCGACAAGTCGCCGGAACGGCCCCTGACCTAGCTCCTGACCTGGCCCCTGACCTAGGCCCTGACCTAGGCGGCCTGAAGGCTCACCGCCGGCGCGACCTTCGCGAAGGACCGGGGCGCGAACGCCACCGTGCGCTCGCGATCCGCGGGTGCCGGTCGGGTCTCCGACTTCGGTGCTCCCAGCGCCGCAATGGCGGCGGCGACGGCCAGGAGCAGTACCACCACGTCCGGCCAGATCGCGGTGTGGTTCTGCGCGATGCTGCCGAGCACAAATGCGAGCGCCATGGCCTCGATAGCAACCAGCGTCGAGCTGAACGCGATCAGTGTCGCGCGGTGCGACTCGTCAGCCACCGCGCTGAGCCACGAAATCGCCGCGGCGAAGACAGCCTGCCCGGCCACCGTCGCCAGCAGGAACACCGTGCCGTACGCCCAGATGTGGAACCACTGGCCGGACGACTCGGCAACCACGGTCAGCGTGGCGGCGGTGATGCTGAGCAGGGCACTGCCCAGCATCATCCCGCGCACTCCGAAGAGCTGGAAAACCTTGCGCCACAGCGGCGACCCGAAAACCAATCCGATGCTCGACAGGATCACCAACACATGCAAGCTGCCGTTTTGGTGGGCGGTCCGCAGCGCATAGAACGTGGTGCCAAGGGTGACCGGGGCGAACAACAGGCACGCGGTTACATACCGGCGGAACCATGGCTGGGAGCGGGCGACCGCGAAGCCCTGCCGGTAGGTCTCCCGCGCGGACGTCCGGGTGGTGTTCGAGGCGGACCGCACCGGACCGACGGACAGCGCCGCGACGGCGGAGACGACCAGTCCGGCTGCGCCCAGCCACAGCAGATCGCGGCGATACGTCATCTCGTCGCCGTGCGCCAGTACCGGAACGACGAACAACGTGACCAGGGTGGCCAGCACCGACCCGATGGCACTCTGGAACAGCAACAGCTCGCCACGCCCCGCCGCGGATAGCTTGCTGGAGATCAGGTCGGGGTACGCGACGCCGGTGATTCCGAGGAGAACTCCGGCTGCCGCGCAAGTCAACAGAAACACCGGCGCGGCGAGACCGCCGTTCCAAGGAACGAACGCGTCGCACAAGATCAGTGCGGCCACGCTCGCCACCAACACCGCCAGCAGCCGGTGCCGCATCAGACCCACCCGCTGCAGCACCACCGGAGACACCGAGTTCCCGACGATATCGCCGAGGCTGAAGGCCGGAAAGAGCAACGCGGCCACCCAGCTGAGACCCTGGTGTGCGCAGATGAACGGCAGCACCACGGTGCCGTTGCTGAGTTGCATGCCGGCGTTGTAGAAGGTCCCCTGAGAAAGCAGGCGACCGAACACGCGCGGCTGTGCCGGGGCGGTGGGCGCCGGGAATGCGGGCATGCCTGAAGAATTTATGGGCGCTGAGCAGCCTAAAGTATCCACCGATCGGGCAGCGCGGGTGGAATTTGCGGTCCCCCGATCGGGGGACACGCGGTCGGGGTGCGCCTTCGATGAGCACTCGTCCGCAACATTAGACTCACCGAAATGACTCAAGCCCGCCCATCGCGGCGGGGCCTGCGGGTTGGGCTCACCGCGGCCAGCCTCGGCATCATCTACGGCTACGACCTGTCAATCATCGCCGGCGCCCAGCTGTTCATCACCGAGGACTTCGGACTCACGACCCGGCAACAAGAACTGCTGACGACGATGGTGGTGATCGGCCAGATCGCCGGGGCGCTCGGTGGCGGCGTACTCGCCAACGCGATCGGGCGCAAGAAATCGATGGTCCTGATCGCCGCCGGCTACGCGGTATTCGCGCTTCTCGGTGCGCTCTCCGTCTCGCTACCGATGCTGTTGGCCGCACGATTTGTGCTCGGCCTGACCATCGGCGTGATGGTGGTCGTCGTCCCGGTATACATCGCGGAATCGGCTCCGGCGGCCGTGCGTGGCTCACTGCTGACCGCCTATCAACTGGCGATCGTCAGCGCCCTGATCATCGGCTACCTGACCGGCTATCTGTTGGCCGGGACCCACAGCTGGCGGTGGATGCTGGGCCTGGCCGCCGTGCCCGCGGTGCTCCTGCTGCCCCTGCTGGCCCGGCTGCCCGATACCGCTCGGTGGTATCTGCTGAAGGGCCGGGCCGACGACGCCCGGCGGGCCCTGCTGGGCGTGGAGGCCACCGCACAAGCCGACGACGAACTCGCCGAGATCGCCACTGCCATAAGGGAAGAGAGCGGCGGCGGGCTGCGCGAAATGCTGCTGGAGATGTTTCGCAGGCCCTATCTGCGGGCCACCACCTTCGTGGTCACGCTCGGCTTCCTGATCCAGATCACCGGCATCAACGCGATCATCTACTACAGCCCCCGAATATTCGAAGCCATGGGCTTCACGGGCAATTTTGCGCTGCTGGCCCTGCCCGCCCTGGTTCAGGTCGCAGGCTTGGCGGCCGTGTGCACCGCGCTGGTTCTCGTCGACCGGGTGGGCCGCCGCCCAATCCTGTTGTCCGGCATCGCGATGATGATCGCCGCCGACGTCATCCTGATCGCCGTGTTCGCCCAGGGCCATCTGGGCGGCGCCGGACTGTTTTTCGGGTTCGCCGGCGTGCTGTTGTTCATCATCGGCTACACCCTGGGTTTCGGCTCGCTGGGCTGGGTCTACGCGAGCGAGAGTTTCCCGTCCCGGCTACGGTCCATCGGTTCGAGCGCGATGCTCACCTCCAACCTGGTGGCCAACGCGATCGTTGCGGCCGTTTTTCTGACGATGCTGCATTCCCTCGGCGGTGCGGGGACTTTCGCGGTGTTCGCGGCCCTCGCGGTGGCCGCCTTCGGCTTCGTACACCGGTCGGCTCCCGAGACCAAGGGACGCCAACTCGAGGAGATAAGCCACTTCTGGGAAAACGGCGGCCGTTGGGAAAATACGGGCCCATGATCAGCGCGGGCACCGTCGTACTCGACGGTGAGGTGTGCCGGCCGGGATGGATCGAGACCTCCGGCGCGCAGATCGTCGCCTGTGGGGCCGGCGCACCGCCGGATCGGTCGCGGGGGCCCGCGGACCGCGATTTTCCCGATTGCGTTGTGGTGCCGGGCTTTATCGACATGCACGTGCACGGCGGCGGTGGGGCTTCGTACTTGCAGGCGGGGGAAATCGCCAAGGCCGCCGCGTTTCACCTGGCTCACGGCACGACCACGACGCTGGCCAGCCTGGTCACCGCCTCCCCCGCGGAGCTGCTCGCCGGCGTGCGGGCACTGGCCGACGCGACGCGGCGGGGCGTCGTCGCGGGCATCCACCTGGAGGGGCCGTGGCTTAGCGCGGCTCGTTGCGGAGCGCACGACCCTACCCAGATGCGCGATCCCGACCCCGCCGAGATCGACGCTGTGCTCGCCGCCGGCGGGGGAACGATCCGGATGGTCACGCTGGCGCCCGAGCGGGCCGGCAGCGACGACGCGATCCGGCGCTTCCTGGAAGCGGATGTGGTTGTCGCCGTGGGTCATACGGATGCAACCTACGAGCAGACCAACCGCGCGCTCGCCCTGGGCGCCACGGTCGGCACGCATCTGTTCAACGCGATGCCGGCGCTGCACCACCGCGAGCCCGGCCCGGCCCTCGCGCTGCTGCAGGACCCGCGGGTCACCGTGGAGCTCATCGCCGACGGCGTGCACGTCCACCCGGCAGTAATGCGCGCGGTGCTCGGGGCGGCCGGACCCGACCGGGTCGCCGTGATCACCGACGCCATCGCCGCGGCCGGCTGCGACGACGGGCCGTTTCGGCTCGGCTCGGTGGCGATCGACGTGGAGTCCGGCGTGGCGCGGGTGCGCGGAACCTCGACGATCGCCGGCAGCACCGCGACGATGGATCGGCTCTTCCGCACCGTGGCCGCCGACGTGGGATTGGCCGCCGCGGTGCGGGCGACGGCGACGACGCCGGCGCGGGCGCTGGGCCTGCAACGGTTGGGCAGCCTGCGCGAGGGCTGCGACGCCAATCTTGTTGTGCTGAACGGCACTTTGGAAGTGACCGCCGTCATGGTCCGTGGCGACTGGTGTCACATCTAGGGTTGAGGTCGCCCCAGGTGAAGGCCTTGGCCATATTCGACACCGAGACGAATCAGCGTCTGGAGCTGGCCGGGTGTCTCGACAGCTTCGGCCACCAATTTCGCGTCCAGCTCGGATGCCAGCGAACTCAGTGCGGTCGCCAACGCACGTTTGGCGGGATCGTCGTCGATGCCGGCAATCAACGCCCCGTCGATCTTGATGATGTCCGGGCGTAGCCGCAGCAGTTGGGCGAAGCTGGCATATCCGGCGCCGGCATCGTCGACGGCCACGCGTATGCCGCGATCACGAAGAGGCTTCAGACCCGGGCCGAGGTCATCGGGAAACGGTTCGTGCTCGGTGATTTCCACGACCAACGCCCGGTCGTGGGCCGCCAGCACGTCTTGAATCGCCGGCTCCAGCACGGCGCTCGGGCTCAGGTTGGCTGCGACCGGACAATCGCCGGGGATGCGGCGAGCAGCACTCAGGACGGTGCATAGCGCGGCGTGTTCTAATTCGATGCCCCGGCCCAGGCGCCGCGCGGCGCTGAACCCTTGGGTCGGGGTCAGCTCTGACGATGCGGGAAAACGTATCAACCCTTCGTAGGCGGCCGTCGTGCCGCTTGCCAGATGGACGATGGGCTGGAAGACCGCGCTGAAAGCGTTCGGCCGTGCCAACAGTGCGTCCAGTCGCTTTTGCAGCCCCTCGGTCTCCGCCGCTTCGGGCAACATCACCGAGGCAATGAACCGCTCGGTGAGCGCACGTTGCCCGCGATCGTCGCTCTCGCTCATCACCTGGGTGAGCAGCGTTGACAGCTGTGACTGGGCGCCGATCGCGGCGGAAACGAACGCACTGATGGCGAGCAGCGCGTCGGCATCTGCGTCAGTGAACGCACTGGGGGCCCTCGCGGCCAGCAGCAGTGAACCGATGGGGTCGTCGTTGTACATCAGGGGAATCGCCGCCCACGACCGGGTCCCCCACTGCTTGTTCATCGCACGGACGCGTGGCGACAATCGTCGGTCTGCGCAGGCATCGTTTATCAGCTTGGGGTGTTTCTCCCGCGCCGCGAGCCCCTGAATACTGCCCTGTTTGGGCACCACGAAACCCGGAGTCGTCGCTAGCGCGCCGTGTCCGGAAACGGTCACGTACGTGTTATCGGAGGCACGGAGTAGCGTGACGGCGGCCCCGTCGGCTTTCTGCATAAACGCGCAAGCCTGCTCGGCAACGCGCCTCATCAAAGACACTGGATCCATCGACGCGGCCAGTGCCTGAGCCAGCCTCTCCACATTCACCCCCGATCCCAGCGGTGTGTGCAGTTCGCGAGGTTACGATACTCACCGTGGGCCCGAACACGGGCGAAATTTGAGGAGCGGGATCCGCGAGCGGCACCGCCGATCGTGCAATTGGCGGCCGATGCGGGGCTATCGCCCGCGGCGGGTCAGGCGGGAAAAGGCCAGCGCGCCAACGGCTCCCGCGGCGATCGCGGCCAGGGTCTGACCCGCGCTGGGCCCCTCGCGCAGCTGTACCCGCGGGGCGATGATCGCGGGCGCCGGCGGCTCGACGGGCTTGGCGCGCGGATCGGTGGACGCGGTGGCGGCCCATGCGGCGGCGAACAGGACGAGAAAGCCGGTGATGTAGGCGAACACCATCAGGCCCAACACCGGACCGAACACGGCGCCCGCCGGGCTGCGCAACACGGTCTGCAGGTAGATCGATCCCACCTGTTTGAACAGTTCGAAGCCGATCGCCGCCATCAACCCGCCCCGCATCGAGGCGACCAGGCTCACTTTTTCACGCGGCAGCCGGGCGATCATCCAGGTGAACAGCAGCCAGGAAACCAGCCAGGACACCACTAGCGAAACGATCCTGAAGATCAGGTCGAACACCGAATACTGCGGTATCCCAAGCCACCTCAACACGGCCGACATCGGCGCGGCGTGGGTGAGCGTGCTCAACGCGACGGTGGCCATCAGCACCAAGAACGTGGCCAGCATCGCCAGCAGATCGGACAACTTGTTGCGCACGAAACCCGGCGAGTCGATGCGTTGGTCCCACCACATCTCGGTCAGCGCCTGCCGCAGGTGTGACATCCAGCCCAGGCCGGCCCAGGCCGCGGTCGCCAAACCGATCACACCGACGGACGCCCGCGCGTCGATCGCCGAATTCATCAACTGGACCAGCTGCTGCCCCAGCGAGCCGGGCACCGAGGCGTGGATATGGTTCTGAATTGTGTCCAGCAGCTGGGGGCGACGGGACAGGGTGAATCCGACGATCGCGAAACCCACCATCAGCAAGGGAAATAACGCGAAGATCGTGTAGTAGCTCAAGCCCGCCGCGAAGAAGCTGCCGTTGCGGTCGTCGAAGCGGCCATAGGCGCGCATCACGTGGTCGAGCCATCCGAACCGGGCCCGCAGCCGATCCAGGAATCCCGGTTCGGCCGACTCGGTCATGGTGAATCCTGCTGCTTCTGTTGCGGACTCCGTTGCGGACTCTGTTGCGGACTCCGTTGCGGACTCTGTTGCGGACTCCGGACTCCGTCAGGGAAGGAACCCCAGCCGATCGTAAACCCGCTGTACGGTTTTCCCGGCCACATCCTGGGCGCGCTGCGCGCCGGCGGCCAGCACGGCCTCCAATTCGGTGCGATCGGCCATCAATTCGTCGACCCGGTTCTTGATCGGCCTGACGAACTCGACCACGGCATCGGCCGTGTCCTTCTTCAGATCGCCGTAACCGCGTCCGGCGTAGCCCTCGACAAGCTTGTCGATGTCGACACCCGTGACCGCCGATTGGATGGTCAGCAGGTTCGACACGCCCGCCTTCGCCTCGGTGTCGTAACGGATCTCGCGCTCGCTGTCGGTCACGGCCGAGCGAATCTTCTTGGCGGACAACGCCGGATCGTCGAGCAGGTTGATCAACCCGGCGTCGGTGGCCGCCGACTTGCTCATCTTCGACGTCGGGTCGCCCAGGTCGTAGATCTTCGCGGTGACCTTGGGGATGAGCACGTCGGGAACCACGAAGGTATCCGGGAAGCGGGCGTTGAACCGTTGCGCGACATCGCGCGCCAACTCGAGGTGTTGGCGCTGGTCCTCGCCGACGGGCACCAGATCGGTGTCGTACGCCAGCACGTCGGCAGCCTGCAGGACGGGGTAGGTGAACAAGCCGACGGTGGTGGAGTCGCTGCCCTGGCGCAGTGACTTGTCCTTGAACTGCGTCATGCGCGACGCCTGCCCGAAGCCGGTGAAGCAGCCCAGCACCCATGCCAACTGCGCGTGGGCGGGCACCTGGCTCTGCACGAAAACGGTGCTGCGCGCCGGATCGATGCCCAGCGCGAGGTACTGCGCGGCGGTCACCAGGGTTCGGCGTCGCAATGCCTCGGGATCCTGCGGGACCGTGATGGCGTGCAGGTCGACCACGCAGAAGAACGAGTCGTGGTCGTCCTGCAGCGCGACCCATTGGGTGACGGCGCCCAAAGCGTTACCGAGGTGAAGCGAATCGGACGTGGGCTGCACGCCCGAAAAGATGCGGCTGGGTCCGGTAGCGGTGCTCATGATGCCCCCGATCTTTTCACGCGCCGCCGCCGCGCCGAGTGTGCGGCCAGCCGCGCGCTCGCGATCAGCCCGCCTTGCGGTACCGGCGGTACCGCATTTAGTGTCGGCAACATGACGACTCGCCCGCCGATCCACCTTGGTTCTACGCAGGGCCCTCGGGACGGTTCCGGAGAGCCGGTCCTGCTACTGCACGGGTTCCTCATGTCGCAGACGGTGTGGGACGGGGTGGCGCCGCGGCTGGCCGACACCGGTCGCTACGAGGTGTTCGCCCCGACCATGGCCGGGCACAACGGCGGACCGTATGCGGGCACCTGGCTGTTGAGCTCATCGGTGCTGGCCGACCACGTCGAGCGGCAGCTCGACGAACTCGGCTGGGACAACGCCCACATGGTGGGCAACTCGCTGGGCGGCTGGGTCGCGTTCGAACTCGAGCGGCGCGGGCGGGCGCGCAGCGTGACCGGCATCGGTGCCGCGGGCGGCTGGACGCGCTGGAGCCCGGTCAAATTCGAGGTGATCAGCAAGTTCCTCTCGGGCATGCCGTTGCTGGTGCTGGCGCGATTGCTCGGTCAACGGACCCTGCAGCTGCCGTTCAGCCGGCGCCTGGCGACCCTGCCGCTGAGCGCGTCGCCGGACGGCGTCAGCGAACGCGAACTGTCCGGCGTCATCGACGACGCCGCGCATTGCCCGGCCTATTTCCAGCTGCTTTTCAAGTCGCTGATGCAGCCCGGGTTGCTCGAGTTGGCCGAGACCGCGGTGCCCGTCCAGCTGGTGCTGTGCGAGAAGGACCGCGTGGTGCCGCCCAGCAGATTCAGCCGGCATTTCACCGATCACCTGCCCGCGGGAACGAAGATCACCAAGCTCGACGGTGTCGGGCACGTTCCGATGTTCGAGGCGCCCGAGCGCGTGACCCAGGTCATCTCAGAATTCATCGACGAGTGCAGCCCGCCGCTGCGGGCGGCCGAAAACCCGCCGGCTAGTTAGTTAGTCAGTTCCTTTTCGAGGTTCTCGGCGATCGAGTTGAGGAATTCCTCGCTGTTCTGCCACTCCTGGTCAGGACCGATGAGGATGGCGAGGTCCTTGGTCATCTTGCCGCCCTCGACGGTGCCGATGACGACGTCCTCCAGCTTCTGGGCGAACTCGATCACCTCAGGCGTGTCGTCCAGCTTTCCGCGATGCTGCAGACCGCGCGTCCAGGCGAAGATCGAGGCGATCGGGTTGGTCGACGTCGGCTTGCCGGCCTGGTACTGCCGGAAATGCCTGGTGACGGTGCCGTGTGCGGCTTCCGCCTCGACCGTCTTGCCGTCCGCGGTCATCAGCACCGACGTCATCAATCCCAGGGATCCGTAGCCCTGCGCGACGGTGTCCGACTGGACGTCGCCGTCGTAGTTCTTACAGGCCCACACGTAGCCGCCCTCCCACTTAAGGCAGGCCGCCACCATGTCGTCGATAAGCCGGTGCTCGTAGGTCAGCCCCTCGGCCTCGAACTTGTCCTTGAATTCCTCTTCGTAGATGCGCTGGAACTCGTCTTTGAACATGCCGTCGTAGGCCTTGAGGATGGTGTTCTTCGTCGACAGATACACCGGCCATTTGGCGTTCAGGCCGTACGCGAAGGACGCGCGGGCGAAATCGCGGATGGATTCCTTGAAGTTGTACATCCCCATCACGACACCGCCGTCCTCGGGGATGGACACCATCTCGTGCACCATCGGCTCGCTGCCGTCTGCGGGCGTGAAAGTCAATGTCACGGTTCCGGGCTTGTCGACCTTGAAGTTGGTCGCCCGGTACTGATCACCGAAAGCATGACGGCCGATGACGATTGGCTTGGTCCAGCCCGGAACCAGCCGCGGGACATTGGAGATCACGATCGGTTCGCGGAAAATGGTGCCGCCCAAGATGTTTCGGATCGTCCCGTTGGGCGACAGCCACATCTTCTTCAGGTTGAACTCCTGGACGCGCGCCTCGTCGGGAGTGATGGTCGCGCACTTGACGCCCACACCGTGCTTCTTGATGGCGTAGGCCGCGTCGATCGTCACCTGGTCGTCGGTGCGGTCGCGGTGCTCCATGCCCAGGTCGTAGTACTCCAGGTTGATGTCGAGATGGGGCAGGATCAGCATGTCCTTGATGAGCTTCCAGATGACGCGGGTCATCTCGTCGCCGTCGAGCTCGACTATCGGGCCCTTGACTTTGATCTTGGATTCGTTGGACATAGCGAGTTCGACTTTCTTCTTGCGACTCTCAGCCTGAGGAGGCTTGCGAAGCTGCTAGCGCTTCATTGAACGTTTTGCTCGGCCGCATCACCGCAGTCGTCTTCTCGGCGTCCGGGCGGTAGTAGCCACCGATGTCGACCGCCTCGCCCTGCGCCTGCGCGAGTTCGCCCACGATGGCGTCCTCGTTGCGGCCCAGTTCCTCGGCCAGCGCGGCGAAGTGCGCGCGCAACTCTTCGTCGTCGGATTGCGCGGCAAGTTGCTCGGCCCAGTACAGCGCCAGGTAGAACTGGCTGCCGCGGTTGTCGAGTTCGCCGGTCTTGCGCGACGGGCTCTTGTTGTTGTCCAAAAGCTTGCCGATCGCCGCGTCCAGGGTCTTGCCCAGAATCTTGGCGCGCTCGTTGTCGGTCTTGATGCCGATGTCTTCGAAACACGCTTCCAGAGCGAGGAACTCGCCGAGGGAATCCCAGCGCAGATGATTTTCCTCGACCAGTTGGTGCACGTGCTTGGGCGCCGAACCGCCTGCTCCGGTTTCGTACATTCCGCCGCCGGACATCAGCGGAACGATGGACAGCATCTTGGCGCTGGTCCCGAGCTCCAGGATCGGGAACAGGTCGGTGAGGTAGTCGCGCAGGATGTTTCCCGTCGCGGCAATGGTGTCCTGCCCGCGCATCAGGCGCTCCAGCGTGTACCTCATGGCCCACACCTGCGGCATGATCTGGATCTGCAAGCCCTCGGTGTCGTGCTCCTTCAGGTAGGCCTTGACCTTCTTGCGCAGCTCGACCTCGTGCGGCCGTTCGGTGTCCAGCCAGAACACCACCGTCATGCCCGAGTTTCGGGCCCGGGTGACGGCCAGCTTGACCCAGTCGCGGATCGCTTCGTCGGTGACGATGGGCATCCGCCAGATGTCGCCTTCTTCCACATTCTGGGTGAGCAGGACTTCCCCGGTGTCGAGGTCGACGATGTTGGCGACGCCGTCTTCGGGAATCTCGAACGTCTTGTCGTGCGAGCCGTACTCCTCGGCCTGCTGCGCCATCAGGCCGACGTTGGGCACCGTGCCCATCGTCGTCGGGTCGAACTGCCCGTGGGTTTTACAGAAATTGATGATCTCCTGGTAGATGCGGGCGAACGTCGACTCGGGGTTGACGGCCTTGGTGTCCTTCTGCCGCCCGTCGGCGCCCCACATCTTGCCGCCGGCGCGGATCATCGCCGGCATCGACGCATCCACGATCACGTCGCTGGGCGAATGGAAGTTGGTGATGCCCTTGGCCGAATCGACCATCGCCAGCTCGGGTCGGTGTTCGTGGCAGGCGTGGACGTCGCGGATGATCTCCTCGCGCAGCGACGCGGGCAGCGACTCGATCTTGTCGTAGAGATCCGCCAAGCCGTTGTTGACGTTGACGCCGAGTTCGTCGAACAGCGCCTGGTGCTTGGCGAACGCGTCCTTGTAGAAGACCTTCACGGCGTGACCGAAGACGATAGGGTGCGACACCTTCATCATCGTCGCCTTGACGTGCAGGGAGAACATCACGCCGGTTTCGTAGGCGTCCTGCATCTGCTCCTCGTAGAACTCGCAGAGCGCCTTCTTGCTCATGAACATGCTGTCGATGACGTCGCCGTCGCGCAGCTCGACCTTGGGTTTGAGCTCGAGGGTCTGCCCGCCTTTGGTTTCCAGCACCATCTTCACGTTGCGCGCGCGATCCAGCGTCATCGACTTCTCGCCGTGGTAGAAGTCGCCGTGCCGCATGGTCGCGACGTGGGTGCGCGCCGCCGGCGAGAACTCCCCCATGCTGTGCGGGTGCTTGCGCGCGTACTCCTTGACGGCCTTGGGCGCACGTCGGTCGGAGTTGCCTTCACGCAGTACCGGGTTGACCGCGCTGCCAAGGCATTTGGCGTATCGCTCGCGAATTGCCTTGTCCTCGTCGGTCTTCGGACTCTGCGGAAAGTCCGGAATCTTGTACCCCTTGCCTTGCAACTCCTTGATCGCGGCGACCAACTGGGGCACCGAGGCGCTGATGTTGGGCAGCTTGATGATGTTGGTGTCGGGTCGCTTCGTCAGCGCACCCAGTTCCGCCAGGTCGTCCGGCACCCGCTGCTCTTCGGTCAGGTCATCGGGGAACTCGGCAAGGATCCGAGCGGCCACGGAGATGTCACGCGCCTCGATCTTGATGCCCGCGGGCTCGGCGAAGGCTCGCAGAATCGGCAGGAACGCGTAGGTCGCCAGCAGCGGCGCCTCGTCGGTCAGCGTGTAGATGACGGTCGGCTGTTCGGCGCACACGGTTGGTCCATCTCCCGGCGTTGGGTCAGAGGCGTTGGGTCAGATATGGATGGGGTTCAGCGTTCTGCTTGCCACGTTATCAAGGGGATTTGGACAGGTGTCGACCCGCAGGCCAGCCCGCACACTGGGGCACCGATGGCGGCACCGATGGCCACACCGATGGCCGCACCGATGGCCGCTGCATCGGCCCATTGGCGCCCCCTCCGCACAATAAGCTAGGCTTCGTATCGGTCATGAGCGCCAGCGACAAGCCCCGGCTTGCTGGCCGGCAACCCTCCAACCGCGGTGGGGTGCCCCGGGTGATGACCAGGTTGAGTAGCCGCAACGGGCTATCCGGCAAGCGCGGGTCCGCCATGACGGGCCCCTGACTAGAGGGGAAGCTTTCCATGAGCGACGAAACCAGTCTCAAGCCCGATCCGACCGCACACGGCTCGTCCGAAACCTGGTCGTTCGAGACGAAGCAGGTCCACGCCGGCCAGACTCCCGACCCGGCGACCAGCGCCCGTGCCCTGCCGATTTACCAGACCACGTCCTACACGTTCAACGACACCAGCCACGCGGCCGCGCTGTTCGGGCTCGAGGTTCCGGGCAACATCTACACCCGCATCGGGAACCCCACCACCGACGTCGTCGAACAGCGCATCGCCGCGCTCGAGGGCGGCGTGGCCGCGCTCTTCCTGTCCTCCGGGCAGGCCGCTGAGACGTTCGCCATATTGAACCTCGCGAGTGCCGGGGATCACATCGTCTCGAGTCCGCGGCTGTACGGCGGCACTTACAACTTGTTCCACTATTCGCTGGCGAAGCTCGGCATCGACGTCAGCTTCGTCGAGGATCCCGACGACCTGGACTCCTGGCACGCCGCGGTGCGGCCGAACACCAAGGCGTTCTTCGGCGAAACCATCTCCAACCCGCAGATCGACATCCTGGACACCCCGGGGGTCGCCGGCGTGGCCCACGCCAACGGTGTACCGCTGATCGTCGACAACACCATCGCCACACCGTATTTGATTCAGCCTCTGGCGCAGGGCGCCGACATCGTCGTGCACTCGGCCACCAAATATCTGGGCGGGCACGGCGCGGCGATCGCCGGCGTCATCGTCGACGGCGGCACGTTCGACTGGACGCAGGGTCGCTTTCCCGGGTTCACCACACCCGACCCGAGTTACCACGGCGTGGTGTACGCCGAGCTGGGACCGCCGGCCTATGCGGTCAAGGCCCGCGTGCAACTGCTGCGCGACTACGGGTCGGCGGCGGCGCCGTTCAACGCGTTCCTGGTGGCACTGGGCCTGGAGACGTTGAGTCTGCGCGTGGAGCGCCACGTCGCCAATGCGCAACGCGTCGCCGAGTTCCTGGCCGCGCGCGACGATGTGCTGTCGGTCAATTACGCCGGGCTGCCCAGCTCGCCGTGGCATGAGCGCGCAAAGAAGCTGGCGCCCAAGGGAACCGGGGCCGTTCTGGCGTTCGAGCTGGCAGGCGGTGTCGAGGCCGGCAAAGCGTTCGTCAACGCGCTGCAACTGCACAGTCACGTCGCCAACATCGGCGACGTGCGCTCCCTGGTGATTCATCCCGCGTCGACCACGCACGCCCAGCTGAGCCCCGCCGAGCAGCTGAGCACCGGAGTCAGCCCGGGGCTGGTGCGGCTGGCCGTCGGCATCGAGGGGATCGACGACATCCTCGCCGACTTGGAGCTGGGCTTCGCCGCTGCGCGGAAATTCGGTGCGCCCGCAGCAGGGTCCGCTCAAGCCGGCGACCCGCAGACGGTGGCGGCGTTCTGAGGACCTCAGACGTGACGATTTTCGAAATTCCCACCCAAACGCTGCCCGCCGAAGGCGAAATCGGCTTGGTCGACATCGGCTCGCTCACGCTCGAGAACGGTGCGGTGATCGACGATGTCTACATCGCCATCCAGCGCTGGGGTGAATTGTCGCCAACGCGTGACAACGTGGTGGTGGTGCTGCATGCGCTCACCGGGGATTCGCACATCACCGGACCCGCCGGGCCCGGGCACCCCACCGCCGGATGGTGGGCCGGAGTGGCCGGCCCGGGCGCCCCGATCGACACCAACCGCTGGTGCGCTGTGGCCACCAATGTGCTGGGTGGTTGCAGCGGCTCTACGGGGCCGAGTTCCCTTGCCAGGGACGGAAAGCCGTGGGGCTCGAGGTTTCCGCACATTTCCGTGCGGGATCAGGTGGAAGCGGACGTCGCCGCGCTGGCGGCGCTGGGTATCGAACGGGTTGCCGCTGTCGTGGGCGGATCCATGGGCGGCGCAAGGGCTTTGGAATGGATAGTCAGCCACCCCGACGATGTTGGGGCCGGGCTACTGCTGGCCGTCGGTGCGCGCGCCACCGCCAACCAGATCGGAACCCAATCCACTCAGATCGCCGCCATCAAGACCGACCCGAACTGGCAGGGCGGCGATTACTACGACAGCGGCCGAACACCGGATGCCGGCCTGGCGATTGCCCGCCGCTTCGCGCACCTGACCTACCGCGGCGAGGTCGAGCTCGACACCCGGTTCGCCAACGGCGGCCAGGGCGATGAGGACCCATTGAACGGCGGCCGCTACGCAGTGCAGAGCTATCTGGAATACCAGGGCGACAAGCTGGTGGACCGGTTCGATGCCGGTAGCTACGTTGTCCTGACCGAGACGCTCAACAGCCACGACGTCGGCCGTGGCCGCGGCGGGGTTCGCGAGGCGCTGCGCAGGTGCCCGGTGCCGGTGGTAGTCGGCGGTATCACCAGTGACCGGCTGTACCCGCTGCGGTTGCAGGAGGAACTGGCCGAGCTGCTGCCCGGCTGCACCGGCCTGCAGGTGGTCGACTCTCCCTACGGGCACGACGGCTTCCTACTGGAATTTGAGGCGGTCAGCGACATGATCAGTAAGACCCTCGAATTGGCCCGGCTCGAATTGGCCCACGACGAATTGGCCCAGAACGAAAGCGCGTGACGGCAGCGTTGTGATGAACTCTGAGATGATGACGTCCGACATTCCACGCCAGACTCCCGCCCAGACGCTGCCCCCCGAAGGCGAAATCGGCCTGGTCGACATCGGCTCACTCACGCTCGAAAGCGGTGCGGTGATCGACGATGTCCGGATAGCCGTTCAGCGCTGGGGCGAATTGTCGCCAACGCGTGACAACGTGGTTGTGGTGATGCACGCGCTCACCGGCGATTCGCACATCACGGGACCCGCAGGACCCGAGCATCCCACGGCCGGCTGGTGGGACGGGGTGGCCGGGCCGGGCGCCCCGATCGACACCAACCGCTGGTGCGCGGTGGCCACCAACGTGCTGGGCGGTTGTCGTGGCTCCACCGGGCCCAGCTCGTATGCGCCGGACGGCAAGCCGTGGGGCTCCAGGTTTCCGCGCATTTCCGTGCGGGATCAGGTTGAGGCGGACGTCGCCGCGCTCGCCGCACTGGGCATCAAGCAGGTCGCCGCCGTCATCGGCGGATCGATGGGCGGTCTAAGGGCTTTGGAGTGGATGGTGGGTCGCCCGGACCAGGTCCGGGCCGCACTGCTGTTGGCGATGAGCGCCCGCAGCTCCGCTGACCTGATCGGCCATCTGGAGACCCAGATTTCGGTCATCAAGGGCGACCCCGACTGGCAGGGCGGCGACTACTACGGCACCGGGCGCAAGCCCGATTTCGGGATGTCCATCGCCCGTCGCTTCGCCCACCTGACCTACCGCGGCGAGGCCGAGCTCGACACCCGGTTCGCCAACGGCAGCCAGGGCGATGAGGACCCGTTGAACGGCGGCCGCTACGCGGTGCAGAGCTACCTGGAGCACCAGGGCGACAAGCTGGTGGACCGCTTTGACGCTGGTACCTACGTGGCGTTGAGCGCATCGTGTAGCAGCCACGACGTCGGCCGCGGCCGCGGCGGGGTGCGAAAAGCGCTGCGCGGGTGCCCGGTACCCGTCGTCGTCGGCGGCATCACCAGTGACCGGCTGTACCCGCTGCGGTTCCAGGAGGAACTGGCCGAGCTGCTGCCGGGCTGCACCGGCCTGCATGTGCTCGAATCCCCGTACGGTCACGACGGCTTCCTGATCGAAGCCGAGGCGGTCAACGACTTGATCCGCAAGACCCTGGAATTGGCCGGGAACGAAGGCGCGTGACAAGCACATGACCAAGGTGACCCGCCCCAGGCACGACCGCTCGCTGTCGTTCGGTTCCGCGGCCGCTGCGTACGAGCGTGGGCGTCCGTCGTATCCGCCCGAAGCGATCGACTGGTTGTTGCCGCGTGGCGCGCGTCAAGTGCTCGACCTCGGTGCGGGTACCGGCAAGCTGACCACGCGCCTGGTGGAGCGCGGCCTGGACGTGGTGGCCGTCGACCCCATTCCGGACATGCTGGAGGTGCTGCGCAGTTCGCTGCCGGAGACTCGCGCGGTGCTGGGCACCGCCGAGGAGATTCCGTTGGAGGACAACAGCGTTGACGCGGTCCTGGTCGCCCAGGCGTGGCACTGGGTGGATTCCGAGCGCGCTGTTCCCGAGGTGGCCCGCGTGCTGCGGCCGGGCGGCCGGTTGGGTCTGGTCTGGAACACCCGTGACGAAAGGCTCGGCTGGGTACGCGAACTGGGCGAGATCATCGGCAGCGATGGCGACAGGGGTCGCTTCGACGTCGGATTGCCCGCGCCGTTCGCCGAGCCGCAGCGCCATCAAGTCGAATGGACGAATTACCTTACCCCGCAAGCCTTGATCGACCTGGTGGCTTCGCGTAGTTACTGCATCACTTCCCCGACCGAGGTCCGCACCAGGACGCTCGACCAGGTGCGCGAGTTGCTGGCCACCCATCCGGCGCTCGCGAATTCCACCGGCCTGGCGATGCCTTACGTCACCGTGTGCATCCGCGCGACCCTGGCCGAGTAGGGCCGGTTATAGGGCGGACGCCAGCAGTTACCACTCGTCGTCGTCCTCGTCGTAGCGCAACAGTTTCTCGGGGTGATGGAAGGTGTTGGTTCGCGGTTGGCCGCGATCCAAGTGTGGGGGCGGGATCCATTCGGTGTCGCCGTTCGTGCGTTTTCGAGTTGTCCATCCGCCGGGTTGCAGCAGCCGGTGGTGGGGGCCGCAGCCGAAGGTGAGCTCATTGACGTCGGTAGTGCGGCACTTCGCGTAATCGGTGACGTGATGGACTTCGCTGTAATACCCGGGCACGTCGCAGCCCGGCGCCGAGCAGCCGCGGTCCTTGGCGTACAACACAATCCGCTGGGCGGGGTTGGCGAGCCGTTTCGTGTGATAGAGCGCCAGCGCCTTGCCCTTGTCGAAGATGGCGAGGTAGTGACGGGCATGCCGGGCCAGGCGGATCACGTCGCTCATGGGCAGGATGGTGCCGCCACCGGTGAGGCCCGTGCCGGCGGCGGCTTCCAGCTCGGTGAGGGTAGTGGTGACGACGATGGACGCCGGTAACCCATTGTGCTGACCGAGCTTTCCCGACGCGAGTAGAGCGCGCAGCGCGGCATTGAGCCCATCGTGATTGCGCTGGCCCGCCGAGCGGGCGTCTCTGTCGATAGCCTCTTGAGCGGGCGCGCCGTCGACACACGGGGCCTGGTCTTCGGGGTTGCACATCCCGGGCGCGGCCAGCTTGGCCAGCACCGCCTCCAGTGTGGCGCGGGCCTCCGGTGTCAACCAGCCTCGCAGCTGCGACATCCCATCCAAGCCCTGGCTGCCCAGCGTCAGTCCGCGGCGGCGCGCGCGATCCTCGTGGGTGTAGGTGCCGTCGGGGTTGAGGCAGTCAGCCAGCGTGTCGGCGAGCCCGGCCAGTTGTTCCGGACGAAACTGGCTGCCCTGCTTGGTCAATTCGGCTTCGGCCTGCTCTCGGGTGGAGTCATCGATCCAGCCCGGCAGCTGGTGATGGAAGCGGCGGATGACCGCGACCTGCCCAGCGCCGAGCTTGCCTTCCCGTTGTGCGGCGGCGGTGCCCGGCAGCACAGGAGGGAGGGGTTCTCCCGTCAATGCTTGCCGGGGACCCAGATCGGCGGCTTCGCGGATGCGCCGGGAAGCCTCGGCGCGACTGATCAGCGTCCACTCGGCCATAGCATGCGAGAGCTTGCCGCCCATCTCCTCCGGAGTGGCTTGGCGGCCAAGCTGATTGATCAGCGGATGCTCCACCGCCGGTAACCGGCGACGCGCCCGTTCGCAGCGCTCCAAGAAGCGGAAGCGTTCGGGCGTGGTCAACGGATCGAAGTCCAGCGCGGCGACCACGTCGAGTGCGGCGTCCAACGCATCAAAAGCAGCCGCCATCGCCTCGCGGTCGACAGCTGCGCCGGAACTCATATTGCGAAACTAGCCCGACCCACCGACAAAAACGCCGTCAAGAAAACCACTGACGCACACTGAAAAAGTTCGTCAGAAATTCAATCCGGAGAACATGATCCGGTTCGGGTCGTACTTCTGCCGGACGGTCGTCAGCCGTGGCAGATTCGGTCCGAAGTAGCGGGCCGCCTCGGTGTTGGCCTCCAGGTAGTTGACGTAACCGCCGGCCGAAAACTGTTGCACCGCTTGATGCGCGGAATTCAGCCACTGATTCGCAGCGGAGACCTGGCTCCCGGCCGGCTCCACATACCATTGCAGCACCGCGGACTGCTGACGCCAGGGAAACGCGGTGTCTCCGGCGGCCACATCGCCCACCGCCCCGCCCAACGGGTCGACGAGCACCGACGCTTGTCCCGCCGAGGCGGGCCACTGCCCGATCGCGGTGGCAATGGCATGGGCCGCAGCCGAATCCACGGGGCCGATGACGTCGGATCCGGCGACGAACCCACGGGGCGGAGGTGCCGCGCTACCGCCGGCCAGAAACATCACCAGATCCATATGGCTCATCGTCTTGTTCTGCACCGCGGTGGGCGCCACGCCGACCGCCGATTTGGTGGCATCGGCCACCCCGGCTCCCGCGCCCGCCGGACAAATCGCCAGAATGTGGCACCTCGGAGTCGCGCCGATGGCGAGATCGACGATTCCGCCGGTGTTTCGGTCCGCGGCGGTCAGCCAGGACTGCCAGCCGACGAGCACCTGAACGGCCGACGCCGGCGGGAAATCGAGCCGGACCACGTCGCTGTCGGCGGTGGCGAAGGTCCCGAACGTCATCGACGTGATCACACCGAAATTGCCACCGCCACCGCCGCAAAGGGCCCAGAACAGATCCGGATGGTCACTAGCCGAGGCGGTGACCACATCGCCGCTCGGCAGCACCACGGTGGCGGACTTCAGTGCGTCGCACGTCAGGCCCGCGTGCCGGGAATCGGCCCCAATACCGCCGCCGAGCGCCAGCCCCGCGACGCCGACCGTCGGACAGCTCCCGGTGGGGATCGCGCGGCCCGCCGCGGCGCACGCCTGGTGGACCGCATACAGATTCGTCGCCGGCGTCACCGTGACGTTGCCGCTAACGCCGTCGAAATTCGCGCCCCCCGGTAGCCCGCGCAGGTCGAGCACCATCGTGCCGGGAGCGCTGGACGCGCCGACGTAGGAATGGCCTCCCCCGCGCGGCGCGACCTTCAGGTTGTGCGCCGTGGCGAACGACAAGGCCTTCTGCACATCGGCCTGCGACGAAACCCTCACCACCGCAGCGGGATTGGAGTTGTCGTAGAACGAATTGAAGACTTGCTTGCCCGTCGCGAACTGAGTTCCGTTGGCCGGCAACAGAACAGTGCCGCCGATCGACGAGGCCAGACCACCCCAGCCGGGATCCGGGTCGGCCGCGGCACGCGGACCGCCGAACACCGCCCCGCTCGCCAATGCGACGGCGCCGCGAAGAAACGTCTGCCGGGAGATCGCACCGGAGATCGCGGGGTCAGACGGACGGCTGCGATTCGTCGTCATGCGCCGAGATTCTGGACCATTTCGCCGGGAAAGTCCGGTGTCGACGCGCGGGCCGGATGCAGCCGCTCCAATAACCGCTCCAATAACCGCCCCAATAACCGCCCCAATAACTGATGTCGCGGGCACGTCGCGTTCACGAAACGCATAGTGTGCAAACCTTTATCTCCCCGTGTTGTAAATGTGACAGTAGTAGATCAAAGTTCCTAGAGTGATTTGAGTGCTGTGAGTGCACTCGGGACAGATGGGGAAACTGTTGAAGGCTCTGGCACGAACTCAGGACTGGCTGTGGCTGTTTCGTCGTCAGCCCCTGACAATCCGCCTGCTGGCGGCGGTAGCCGCCCTGCTCACGGTGGCAGCGGCCTTTTCGGCGCCCGCCGAGGCGGACCCGGCGACCGACGACGCCTTCATCGACGCGCTGAACCACGCCGGCGTCGACTTCGGCCAACCCGGCAACGCGATGGCCGTCGGCGAATCCATCTGCCCGATGCTCGCCCAGCCGGGCGGGAGCATGGCCGCAGCCGTGCAGCGCGTGCGGGGCGCCGGCCTGTCGCCGGGAATGGCTCAGATGTTCACCACGATCGCGATACAGACGTACTGCCCGACCGAGATGGCAACCCTAGCCAACGGAAACATAGCCAACGGCAACCTATCTGGTGTGCCGCAGGTCCCGGGCATGCCGGGGGGGATGCCGGGCATGCCGGGAGGGATGCCGGGTGTGCCTGGGGGCATGCCCGGCATCCCAGGCACACCGGGGATCTAAAGCCGGGGATCTAACGCGTTCCCAGCGGGTCGATGGTCGACGCGATGTAGATCATCGCCGCCCCGACCATCGCGGTCGTCACGAAGTCGGTGCCCTTGCTGCGCACCACCAGCAGCCCGGCACGGTCTTCGGACAAGACCAGCCGCAGCGCCGCCGCCACCCCGACGCCGATGCCGATCAGCAGCGAGCCGCGGCGCCAGAAGTTGGCCCCGACCAACACCAAAGCCACGGCGAAGATCAGCCCGACCGACAGAATCGGCCACTGGGCTCGCACCAGCGCCCGCAGGAGGGACCTGGCGGTCATCGCTGCTCGGCCAACTCGACGACGTTGGTCAGCAGGAACGCCCGGGTCAGCGGGCCGACGCCGCCGGGATTCGGTGACACGTGACCGGCGACGTCCCACACGTCCGGATGCACGTCGCCGACGAGCTTGCCGTCCACCCGGCTGACGCCGACGTCGAGCACTGCGACGCCGGGCCGCACCATGTCGGCGGTCAGCAGGTGCGGCACTCCTACCGCGGCCACGATGATGTCCGCCTGCTTGGTCAACGCGGGCAGGTCGCGAGTTCCGGTGTGGCACAACGTCACCGTGGCGTTCTCGGAGCGGCGGGTCAGCAGCAGGCCCAGCGGGCGGCCCACCGTGACACCCCGGCCGATGACGACCACGTGCGCCCCGGCGATCTCGACGTCGTAGCGCCGCAACAAATGCACGATGCCGCGCGGGGTGCACGGCAGCGGGGCGGACTTGTTCAGCACCAGCCGGCCCAGGTTCGTCGGGTGCAGCCCGTCGGCGTCCTTGTCGGGGTCGACGCGCTCCAGCGCCGCGTTCTCGTCGAGGTGCTTGGGCAGCGGCAATTGCACGATGTAACCGGTGCAGTCGGGATTGCCGTTCAGCTCGTCGATCGTCTCGTCGAGCACGGCCGCGCTGATGTCGGCGGGCAGGTCGCGGCGGATCGAGTTGATGCCCACCTTGGCACAATCGGCGTGCTTGCCGCGGACGTAGGCCTGCGAGCCCGGGTCGTCCCCGACCAGGATGGTGCCCAGCCCGGGTGTGCGACCCGCGGCCGTCAACTCGGCGACGCGCTTCTTGAGGTCAACGAAGATCTCGTCACGGGTGGCCTTGCCGTCCAGCGTGATTGCGCCCACGCCTGACAGTGTTCCATGGCCAAGGATTACGCTGCCCACATGCCCGAGACCCCAGACGTGTTCTCGCCGGCCAAGCTGGGCCCCGTCACGCTGCGCAACCGGATCATCAAGGCCGCGACGTTCGAGGCACGCACGCCCGGCGCGCTGGTGAGCGACGACTTGATCGAATACCACCGGCTGCCGGCCGCCGGCGGGGTGGGCATGACCACCGTCGCCTACTGCGCGGTCTCGCCCGGCGGCCGCACGGAGGGCAACGGACTCTGGATGCGCCCCGAGGCGGTGCCGGGACTGCGGCGACTCACCGACGCGATCCATGCCGAGGGCGCGGCGGTGAGCGCGCAGATCGGCCACGCCGGCCCGGTGGCCAACGCCCGCTCCAACAAGGCCACCGCCCTGGCGCCGGTGCGGTTCTTCAACCCGATCGGGATGCGATTCGCGAAGAAGGCGACCCGCGAGGACATCGACGACGTCATCGAAGGACACGCCAACGCCGCGCGGCTGGCCATCGAGGCGGGCTTCGACGCGGTCGAAATCCATTTGGGTCACAACTATTTGGCGAGCTCATTCCTGTCGCCGCTGATCAACCGTCGCGACGACGAGTTCGGCGGATCGCTGGAGAACCGTGCCAAGCTGGCCCGCGGCATGGTGATGGCCGTCCGGCGCGCGGTGGAGAAAGAGGGGACGCCGATCGCGGTGACCGCCAAGCTGAACATGGCCGACGGTGTGCGCGGCGGCATCAGCACCGAGGAATCGCTGACCACCGCCAAATGGCTGCAGGACGACGGCGGGCTGGACGCGATCGAACTCACCGCCGGCAGCTCGCTAGTCAACCCGATGTATCTGTTCCATGGCGACGCACCGGTCAAGGAGTTCGCCGGCGCTTTCAAGCCGCCGCTGCGCTGGGGCATCCGCATGACCGGCAAGAAATTCCTTCGCGAGTACACCTACCGCGAGGCCTATCTTTTGCGCCACGCCAAGCTGTTCCGCGCCGAGCTGACGATGCCGCTGATCCTGCTCGGCGGCATCACCAACCGGGAGACGATGGACCTGGCGATGGCGGAGGGATTCCAATTCGTCGCGATGGCCCGGGCCCTGCTGGCCGAGCCGGACCTGATCAATCGGATCGCCGCCGACGGCGCCGCGCACGGCGTGCATTCGGCGTGCACGCACTGCAATCGCTGCATGCCCACGGTCTACAGCCGGACGCACTGCGTGGTCACCGGGGCGCCAGACGCTACCCGTTGACGGCGCCTGCACCAGCTAGAGTTGTGGCGATGACCGCAGCAGCACCGCCAGCGCTAACCGTTCGACACGATGGGTCGGAACGGACTTTCGCGGCGGGCCACGACGTGGTGGTCGGTCGCGATCTGCGCGCCGACATGCGCATCACGCACCCACTGATCTCGCGTGCCCATCTGCTGCTGCGCTTCGACCAGGGCAGGTGGCTGGCGATCGACAACGGTTCGCTGAACGGGACTTTCGTCAACGGCCGCCGGGTGCCGGTGGTCGACATCCACGACGGCCAGACCGTCAACATCGGCAATCCCGACGGGCCGCAGCTGACCTTCGAAATCGGCCACTACCAAGGGATGGCGGGTCGCCCACCCCGCACCGAGTCGATGGGCATCCCCGTGGCGGCACACGCGGCGGGAACGGCGTGGCCGCCCTCGCCGGCCCCGGGTCAGCCGGTCCCTCCACCCGCGCCACCCGGCCCGCCGGGGCGCCCGCCGAATCGCGCCGCGCCCCCACTGCGTCGACCGCATCCGGGCCCACCGCCGGGACCACCACCGGCGCGGCCGACTGCGTTTCCGCCAGGCGCGCCGCCACCGCCACCCAACTTCCCGCCGCCGCAGATTCCGGCGTCGGCGCCGGCCGCACCGCACACCGAGATGTCGCGCACCGCCCCCAAACAACCCGAGGTGGGCAACCTGGCAACGAAGATGTTCCAGGCGTTGCTGCCGTCGCGGTCCGGGGCGATACAGAAGCCGGTCGGCTCGCTCACGATCGGCCGTGCCACCGACAACGACATCGTGATCCAGGACGTGCTGGCGTCTCGCCATCACGCGTTTCTGACCCAGACGCCGCTGGGCACGGAAATCCGCGACGCGCACAGTGTCAACGGGACCTTCGTCAACGGTGTGCGGGTCGGGTCCGCTGTGCTCACCCAGGGCGACGTGGTCACGATCGGCAACGTCGACCTCGTGTTCACCGGCGACACGCTGGTCCGCCGCACGGAAGCGGCGACGCGCACCGGCGGCCTGGAGGTGAACTCGGTCTGCTTCACCGTCGACCACGGCAAGCAACTTCTGGACCACATCTCGCTGACCGCCCGGCCCGGCACGCTGACCGCCATCATCGGTGGTTCCGGCGCCGGCAAGACGACCCTGTCGCGGCTGATCGTCGGCTACACCACGCCGACTTCGGGCTCGGTGACCTTCGAGGGTCACAACATCCATACCGAATATGCGTCCATGCGCAGCAGGATCGGGATGGTCCCGCAGGACGACGTGGTGCACCGCCAGCTGACCGTCAACCAGGCCCTTGGCTACGCCGCCGAGCTGCGCCTGCCGCCCGACACCAGCAAAGAGGAACGCGCCCAGGTCGTCGCTCAGGTGCTCGAGGAACTCGAGCTGACCAAACACGCCGACACGCGGGTCGACAAGCTCTCCGGCGGCCAGCGCAAACGCGCTTCGGTGGCACTCGAGCTACTGACCCAACCATCGCTGCTGCTTCTCGACGAGCCCACCTCCGGTCTGGACCCGGCGCTGGACCGTCAGGTCATGCTGATGCTGCGCCAGCTCGCCGACGCCGGCCGCGTGGTGTTGGTGGTGACCCACTCCGTGTCCTATCTCGACGTCTGCGATCAGATCCTGCTGGTCGCGCCCGGCGGTAAGACCGCATTCTGCGGGCCGCCCGACCAGGTCGAGGCCGCTATGGGGACTCGCAACTGGGCCGACATCTTCGCCAAGGTGGGCGCCGATCCCGACGAGGCCAACCGCCGCTTCAAGGAACGCAACCAGCCGTCGTCGCAGGCGCCGGCTCCCGAGAGCCCGGCGGATCTGGGCGAACCACCCCAAACCGACCTGTGGCGGCAGCTATCGACGATCGCCCGCCGTCAGGTTCGCCTCGTCGTGTCCGACCGCGGTTACACGATCTTCCTGGCGATCTTGCCGTTCCTCATCGGCGCGTTGTCGCTGACCGTGAAGGGTCCAAAGCCCGGCCTCGGTCCCGCCGACCCGCTCGGTCTCGCGCCCACGCAGCCGCAGTACATCATGGTGCTGTTGAACATCGGCGCCGTCTTCATGGGCACCGCGCTGACCATCCGCGACCTCATCGGCGAGCGCGCCATCTTCCGCCGGGAGCAGGCCGTCGGCCTGTCCACCACGGCGTACCTGCTGGCCAAAATCGTGGTGTTCTGCGTCTTCGCGACCGCGCAAGCAGCGATCGCAACGTTCATCGTGCGGCTGGGCAAGGGCGCGCCGACCGCAGACCCGCCTTTCTTCGGCAACTCGACGTTCTCGCTGTTCGTCACCGTCGCCGGCACCTGTGTTGCTTCCGCGATGCTCGGCCTGCTGTTGTCCGCCCTGGCGCAGTCCAACGAGCAGATCATGCCGCTGCTCGTGGTGTCGATCATGTCGCAGCTGGTGCTATCCGGCGGGATGATCCCGGTCTACCAACGCGTCGGCCTCGAGCAGCTCGCATGGCTGACACCCGCCAGGTGGGGCTACGCCGGCGGTGCGTCCTCGATCGACTTTCCGTCACTGGTGAAGGTCAAACAGATCCCGACCAACGACCCGGTCTGGCAGCACTCCAAACACATTCTGCTGTTCGACATGGTGATGCTCGGAGTGTTGAGCGTGGTCTACAGCGCCATCGTGTGGTGGAAGATCCGGCTCAAGCGGCACTGAATAAATGAATCGGCCCGCGCAACCCGTGCTGACGGTTCGGTCCAACCGATCCCAGGGCAGCTTCGCCCCCGGCGGCGACGTGGTAGTCGGTAGCGACCTGCGCGCCGACCTGCGGGTGGCCCATCCGCTCGTCGCCCGCGCGCACGTGCTGTTGCGCTTCGACCAGGGCCGCTGGGTGGCGGTGGACAACAACTCGCTCAACGGTGTGTTCGTCAACGGCCAGCGCGTGCCCAACGTCGACATTCAGGACGGGCAGAGCATCAACATCGGCAAGCCCGACGGACCGCGGATCACCTTCGAGGTCGGACACCACCGGGGCAGCGTCGGCTCGCTACCACGGACGACGCAGGTGATCCCGACGATCGCGCCACCCGAGGGGCCACCGTCGGGTGCCATTCGCAGCCCGGCGTCGCGCTCGCAGCCCGTGCCCCGCCAATCACCCGCGGCGCGCCGCTATCTGCCCGGCTCGCCGCAGCCGGTTCCGATCGTCGCGCCCAAAGCACAGACACAGCAGGTGCCACCCGCGGCCGCGTCCGGGCCCGACGCCCCGACCAGAACGATCAAACCCCTGGGACCCGAATCGGGGGCGGCACCGGTCGCCGGCGCCGCGCGGATCGGCCGCGCGATCGACAACGACATCGTCATCCACGACGTGCTGGCGTCGCGCTACCACGCGTTCCTGGCCCCGACGCCGCTCGGCACCGAGATCCGCGACGCCCACAGCATCAACGGGACGTTCGTCAACGGGCTCCGGGTCGGGTCCGCGCTGCTGTCCGAGGGCGACGTCGTCACGATCGGCAACGTCGACCTGGTCTTCACCGGCGGCGTCCTGCTGCGCCGCCAGGAGGCAGCGACGCGCACCGGCGGCCTTGAGGTCCGCCACGTCGACTTCAGCGTCGACGGCAAGAACCTGCTCGAGAAGATCTCGATGACGGCCAGGCCCGGCACGCTGACCGCCATCATCGGCGGCTCCGGCGCCGGCAAGAGCACGCTGTCGCGGCTGATTGCCGGCTACGCCACCCCGACGGCCGGCACGGTCACCTTCGAGGGCCACAACATCCACACCGCCTACGCCACGCTGCGGACCAGGATCGGGATGGTGCCCCAGGACGACGTCGTGCACCGCCAGCTGACCGTCAACCAGGCGCTCGGCTACGCCGCCGAGCTGCGCCTGCCACCGGACACCAGCAAGGCCGACCGCGAAGAGGTCGTCGCGCAGGTCCTCGACGAGCTGGGGCTGACCCAGCACGCGGACACCCGGGTCGACAAGCTCTCCGGCGGCCAGCGCAAACGCGCCTCTGTCGCGCTCGAGTTGCTCACCGGGCCGTCGCTGCTGATCCTCGACGAACCGACCTCGGGCCTGGACCCCGCACTGGACCTGCAAGTCATGACGATGCTGCGGCAACTCGCCGATGCCGGCCGCGTGGTGTTGGTGGTCACCCACTCGCTGACGTATCTGGACATCTGCGATCAGGTGCTGCTGATGGCCCCCGGCGGCAAGACCGCGTTCCTGGGCGCACCCGACCAGATCGGTGAAGTCATGGGGACCACCAACTGGGCCCACATCTTCGCGAAGGTGGGCGCCGACCCGGACGAGGCCAACCGCCGGTTCCTGGCCCAGAACAAACCCCCGCCGCCCCCGGAGGCCGAAGCGCCCGCGGCCGAACTGGGCGACGCGGCGCACACCAGCGTGCGTCGACAGTTCTCCACGATCGCGCGGCGCCAGGTTCGCCTGATCGTCTCCGACCGTGCATATTTCGTGTTCCTGGCGCTGTTGCCGTTCGTCATGGGTGCGCTGTCACTGACCGTTCCCGGCGACACCGGTTTCGGCATCGCCGACCCGACGAGTGCCTCCGCCGGCGAGGCCGCGACGATCTTGATGCTGCTGACCATGGCCGCCGCCTTCATGGGCACCGCACTGACGCTGCGTGACCTCATCGGCGAGCGCGCCATCTTCCGGCGAGAGCAGGCGGTCGGTCTGTCGACCGGGGCCTATCTGGGCGCGAAGGTCGTCGTGTTCTGCGTGTTCGCCATCGTCCAGGCGGTGATCGCGACCACCATCGTGATAGTGGGCAAGGGCGCGCCGACGCGGCCGGCCGTGCTGCTCGGCCACTCTACTTCCGCAGCCACCTTCGAGCTGTACGTCACCGTCGCGGCGACCTGCGTGGCCTCGGCGATGCTCGGCCTGCTGCTGTCGTCGCTGGCTCGCTCCAATGAGCAGATCATGCCGCTGCTGGTGGTGTCGTTGATGATGCAGATGGTGCTGTCCGGCGGCATGGTTCCCATCACGAACCGGATCTTTCTCGATCAGCTGTCCTGGGTGGTGCCCTCGCGGTGGGGATATGCGGCGTCGGGATCGACGGTGGATTTGTGGACGGTGGCACCCGGCCCGCAGAGTCCCCGTGACCGCCACTTCCAGCACACGTCCGGCACCTGGCTTTTCGATATGGCCATGCTCGCGGCATTGTCGGTGTTCTACACCGGCGTCGTGTGGTGGCGCATGCGGCTCAAGCGATAGCGCCTCAAGCGATAGCCCCTCACGCGATAGCGGCTCAAGCGATTGCGTCTCAGGCGTCCGGGCCGCCGTCCAACCGCAGCCCATGGGCGGCCGCGAAGGCGACGGCCTGGCCGACGTCGACGCGCGCACCGATCAGCGTGGCGGTTCGCCACAACGACGGGTCGACGGTCGCGCCGCGCAGGTCGGCGTCGTCGAGCCGGGTGCCGACGGTCCGCGCACCGGACAGGTCGGCGCCACGCAGCACGGCCTTGCGCAGGTCGGTTTCCACCAGGCTGGTCTCGCGCAGCCGGCAGCCGCTCAGCTCGACACCGCGCAGGTCGTTGCCGCCGAGCACCGCGAGCGTGAAGTCCACCTCGTCGAAGGTCGTGGGCCGCAGCCGGCATTGCACAAAGACCGAACCCAGCATGCTGCACTGCGCAAACGTGCTGTGCCACAACAGCGTTCGCTCGAATGTGCAGTTGCGAAAAGCGGATCCGAGGTGCTGCGATTCGGCCAGGTTGGCGCCGTTGAAATTGCATTCGGTGAACACGGCACGTTCAGTGCGCAACCGGCTGAGGTCCTCGTCGCGAAAATCCCTGCCGTAAAACTCGCAATCGACCCAGTGCTGCAAAGCGGTCAGCTCGCGGCCAGCGTTTCCAGTGCGTACTCGCTGACCGCGATCAGCGCGTCGGTCGCCGATCTGCGATCCCGTGCGTCGACGGAGATGACCGGGATGTGGCGGGGCAGGGTCAGCGCTTCGCGCACCTCGTCGACGGGATAGCGTGGCGCGCCTTCGAATTCGTTGACCGCGATCAAGAAAGGCAGGTTGCGGTGCTCGAAGAAGTCGACCGCGGCGAAGCTGTCCTGCAGCCGTCGGCAGTCGACCAGGACGATCGCCCCGATGGCGCCGCGGACCAGGTCGTCCCACATGAACCAGAACCTGCGCTGGCCCGGGGTGCCGAACAGGTAGAGCACCAGGTCCTCTTCCAGGGTGATCCGGCCGAAGTCCATAGCGACCGTGGTGGTCCGCTTGTTGGGGGTCGCCTCGAGCATGTCGACGCCGGCCGAGGCGTCGGTGACCATCTCCTCGGTGCGCAGCGGCATGATCTCCGAAACCGCCCCGACGAACGTGGTCTTGCCGGCACCGAACCCACCCGCGATGACGATTTTCGTCGAGGCGGTGGCTCCTTCATCGGAGTGCGCATCGGGGTGCGGCTCAGAGTGCGCGTAGGGCACGCAGCGTCCTTCCTATGAGTTCGTGGCGCTCATCGCGGGTCGAACGCTCGGTCAACGTTCGATGCACTCGAACGTATTCGGAGAGCACCAGATCGCCGATCAAGACGCGCGTGACACCGACCGGCAAATCGAGCCGGGCCGAGATTTCCGCGACGGACGGGCTTTTGACGCACAGTTGGATGATTTTGCCTCTCGCATCGTTGGGCGGCCATCGGTGCGCCAGTCCGGCTTGTAACGCCTGAATCGGCGCTTCCAGCGGAAGGTCGACTTTGGTTCCGGTCCGTCCGGACGTCAGGGTGTAGGGACGGACGAGGCTCGCCTCACGTGAGGGCGGCCAGGACTCGCGTTTGTCCATCGCGACTCACGAGTGTGCAGCGGACCGGCGAGAGGACTGCACGACGCCGCCCACCCGTTCGACAAGGATGGCCATCTCGTAACCGATCTGACCGATGTCACACGACGTCACCGCCAGCGTGGCCAGGTGTGAGCCGTCGCCGACGCGCATCAGCAAGAGATAGCCGTTCTGCATCTCGACCACGGATTGCAGCACCTGCCCGCCCTCGAACAGCTGCGCGGCGCCGGTCGCGAGGCTCGCGAGCCCGGAGGCCACCGCGGCCAACTGGTCGGCCCGTTCGCGGGGCAGATGCTCGCTGGCGGCGATGGGCAGCCCGTCGACGGACACCAGCAGCGCGTGCGCCACCCCGGGGACCTCGCGGGCGAAGTTCGTCACCAACCAGTCCAGTGAGTTATCCGCTGACGTCATTCCTGATCGGGTCCTTGATTCGATTCGCGGGCATGGGAGCGTCCGGTGCGCACGCCGCCGAAATGGCTGCTGAAGGAGGCGCGAACCGCGTCGGGGTCGCGCACCGCCGCCGCGTGCTGCGGCCGCCGCTCGGACCGGCTGGAACCGGATCCGCCATTCGATCCTACGAGGGAGCCTTCTTCATCCTGGTCGGGGCCGTCCTCGTCGGGCCGGTCGTGCGCGGAGAGGCCGACACCGTTGGCCGCGCCGGGCACCAGCCGGGCGCCGGGCGTGCGCACCGGCAGGCCGTGCTCGGCGGTGTGCGACTCGACGGGCTTGTCCTCGGCCTCGGCGGCCAGCGACCAGCCACGGTCCCACACCGATTGCCAATCCAGGTCGGCGCTGTTGACCAGGTCGTGCGGGTCGCCCAGCATCTCCGAGAGCATCCGCCGGTAGATCACGTCGTCCTCGCTCGGGGTCTCCACGGCCTCCGGAGCCTCCGGCGCCTCGGGGATCGACGGGATCGATGCGATCGACGGGACGGACCGGATCGGGGTGACCGACGCGTCGGCTTCCTCGCTGACCGGCACGTCGGCGTCCGCGTTGGCCGGTTCGGCGGCCGGCGTCTCCGCGGGCTCTACGGCATCCCGGGACCGGGCGGCGAAGAATGCCGAGGTGTCCGAGACCGCCGTTGCGGGGGTTTCGGGCTCCGGGGGCGGCGCCGGTTTCGGCTCGGGCTGCTTCTGGGTCTCCCACCAGGGCGTGGCCAGCTCGCGCCGGTGCCGGCGCGGCCGCGCGGGTTCTTGGGCGGGCACTTCGGTGATGCCGCTGGAACCCGGGTCGCGGCGCGGCAACAGGGTGATCGGCGGAACCGGCGTTTGGGAAGCCGGTGGGGCAGCCGTGTGAGCACCGTTGTGGGTGGACGACGCGGACGACGTGGCCACGTCGGCGTCCCGCAGGGCGGCCTCGCCGCCGGGGTCCGTCGTCGCCATCGCGTTGGCGAGTTGGGTGCTCGGCGAGGACACGCCCCGTGCCCGTGCCCGCGCCGCCGCCGCCCGCGAGGCGGCGCCCACGAGCACCGTCGCCGGTAGGTAGATCTCGGCCGTCGTACCGGTGGCCGCCTCGTTGGGGCCCGGACCGCGCAGCCCGACGCGGATACCGTGCCGGGCGGCGATCCGGCCGACCACGAAAAGCCCCATGTGGCGGGCATTGTCGGGGGTGACCTCGCCGCCGGCCTGCAGCCGCATGTTGGCGATGCGCCGATCCGCGTCGTTCATGCCCAAGCCGGCGTCGGCGATCCGCACCAGCACCCCGCCGTCGCCGCCAGGCGCCCCGGAGATCCGCACGGACGTCGTCGGCGGCGAGTAGCGCAGGGCGTTGTCGATCAGCTCGGCGAACAGATGGATGGCACCACCGGCGGCCGCACCAATCAGCGTGGACTCGGGTACCCGGGCGATTTCGACGCGGCGGTAGTCCTCGACCTCGGAGACGGCGGCATTGATCACCGTCGCGAGCGGCACCGGCTCGCGCTGGTCGCGCGCCAGCTGCGCGCCCGCCAGCACCAGCAGGTTGGCACTGTTGCGGCGCAGCCGGGCCGCCAGGTGGTCCAGCCGGAAGAGGCTGTCCAGGCGGTCGGGATCCTCCTCGTTGCGTTCCAGCCGGTCGATGAGCTGCAGCTGCTGGTCGACCAGCGACCGGCTGCGCCGCGACATCGTCTCGAACATGTCGTTGACGAGCAGCCGCAGCCGCGCCTCGTCGCCGGCGAGCAGCAGGGCCTGGGTGTGCAGTTCGTCGACGGCGTGGGCAACCTGGCCGATTTCCTCGGTGGTGTACACCGGCAACGGCTGCGGAATCGGCTCGGCGCCACCGCCTTTGACCAGCGCGACCTCTTCCTCGAGGTCGGTGTGCGCGACTTTGAGCGCGGCGTCGCGCAGCACCCGCAGCGGCACGACGAGCGCGCGCGCCACCAGCAAGACGATCGCCAGAGCGACCACGATGGCGGCCAGCACCAGGATGCTGTCGAGGATGGCGGCGCGGCGGCGGTCGTCGGCCTGGGCGTGCACCGACTTGGTCACCGACGCGGTGGCGTCCTTGATGACCTGTTCGGCGATCCCGTCGGTGGTCCGTATCGAGCGCAGCAGCTCGGGATTGTCGACGAGCGGGCTGGCCGGGTCCGACATCATCGCCATCCGGGTCACCATCTGCTGCTGCAGGGTCTTGGCTTCGGGCGAGCCCGCGCCCAGCACTTCGCTCATCCCGAACAGCGTCGACGGCTCGGTACCGGCCAGCGTGATCATCGAGGTGCGCAGTTGCGGCTCGGGCAGGTCCGCGCCCCGGGTCACCAGGATCTCCTGCATCGTCATCTGTCCGCGGGCCCCGACCGCGCGGCTCAGCCCCTGCGCCTCGGCGCGGATCTTCTCGTCGTCGACCCGGACCGACGCGTTGATGACGTCTTCGGCCGTCAACAGCAGCGGCGCATAGGTCGTCACCCGCTCCCGCAAACCGATGCTGTTGTCGGCCACCTTGCTCAACAGCGCCTGCCCCCCGTTGAGCAGGTTGGTCACCGCCGACCGGACGTCGGGGGTCACGTCGGTGTCGGCCAGCCGCGCCGCCAGCTCGCCCTTGCGGGCCTCGAAGTTCTTCTTCGCGCCTTCCTGGTCGCGGTTGGCGGAGCTCGCCATCAGCGCCACGTCGAGCGCGGACATGTACTTGGTGATCGCCGGTAGGACGTCGGCACGGGCCGCGGCCAGCCGCAGGCCGCTGGAGTTGGCCATGGCGGCGTTCACGCGCAACGCGGCGAAAAGCGACGCCAAAACCAGCGGGACCAGCACGATCGCGAGGACTTTCCACCGCACCGGCCAGTTGGTCAGCGACCAGGCCGGCGGACGCTTGACCGGCGCCGGGGCGGCGGGGGCATCGGCGAACTCGGGGGGAACCGCCTCAACCGAGTCGGCCGGGCGGGCGAACATGGTCACGCGGTCGCGGCCGCGTGACGGGCCGCTGCGCTGGCATTCAGCGCTGAACAAAAGAGCCTCATGAAACTTCCTGCTTTATTCGCACCCACCCCGCGCAGAAAGGCGCGAGCGGAAAACGCCTGGCAATCCGACGAGTATGACAGCCCAAGCCTCAGGTCACCAGAATTGCTACTGAGCAGACAGAGCCCTTCAAGGTTTCTGCCTACACCGACGAGCAAATCTGGCAAACACGGCGGGTCACCGGTGTGGACGGTTTTGCAATGATCGGCAGATGTTTCGGCTGCTGTTCTATAGCCCGCGCATCGCCCCCAACACCGGCAATGCCATCAGGACGGCGGCCGCCACCGGCGCCGAATTGCACCTGGTCGAGCCGCTGGGTTTCGATCTGTCCGAGCCCAAGCTGCGGCGGGCCGGGCTGGACTACCACGACCTTGCGTCGGTCACCGTGCACCCGTCGCTGCCGGCGGCGTGGAACGCGCTGTCGCCGGCGCGGGTGGTGGCGTTCACCGCGCACGCGAACACCTCGTTCGCCGACATCAGTTACCGGGCCGGCGACGTGCTGATGTTCGGGCCGGAACCCGACGGGCTGGACGCGGCGACCCTGGCCGACCCCCACGTCACTCAGCAGGTGCGCATCCCCATGCTGGCCGGCCGGCGCTCCCTGAACCTTGCCAACGCTGCGGCGATCGCCGTGTACGAGGCCTGGCGCCAGCACGGCTATTCGGGCGCGGTCTAGCCGCGGTCGATCAGCCGGTGCGTTTGCGCGGGGCGGCCGAACGGGGTGGCCGATCACGCATGTGGTCGCGGACGCGACTCATCAGGTCGCCGAGGGTCTGGGCGTCCTGATCAGAAAGTGCGCCGTACAGCAGGTCGCGTACGACCTGGATGTGGCCGGGTAAGACCTTGGCGACACGGGCTCGGCCCGCCTCAGTGATGTCGACTACCGTGGCGCGCTTGTCATCGGTACTGCCTTCGCGGGTGATAAGGCCCGCTTTTTCCAATAGGCCGGCCTGATGGGTCAGGCCGCTGCGGCTGTAGACCACACCGTCGGCGAGCTCGGTCATGGTGAGCGGGCGGCCGGCGTCGACCAGTTTGGCCAAGACCTCGAACTGCACATAGCTGAGGCCGCCCTCGGCCTGCAGCTGTTGGCGCACGGCGTACTGGAGCAAGCTGTTCGCCTCGGTCAGGGCGAAGTAAGTGCGCAACTGCACGGGCTTGAGGCCTTCGGCCATTCCGCCATCTTAATGTTTCAACATCGAAGCAATGAGACGACCGTCACAGCCGTCCTCGGAATTGCTTCGATATTGAAGCAAGTTACTCCAGGCATAACTGCTTCAACATCGAAGCAATCAAGGAAGGAGAAAGTCATGAAGGCTGTGCGATACCACCGTTACGGCGATAGCGACGTTCTGCGGTACGAGGAGGCGCCGCGACCGGTGCCGGGCCCGCGGCAGGTGCTGGTGAAGGTGGCCGCCACCTCGTTCAACCCGGTGGATGCCGGCATGCGCGGCGGCTACCTGGCCGAGGCGTACGAAATCAGCTTCCCGCACATCCCCGGCGTCGACGTAGCGGGCACGATCGCCGAACTCGGTGACGGGGTTCAGGGATGGAATGTCGGCGATGCGGTGGTGGCGTTTCTGCCGCTGGATGCCGATGGCGCCGCCGCGGAGTACGCGATAGCGCCGGCCGAGTCGCTGGCCGCCGCACCGCAGTCGGTGGATCTAACGGACGCGGCTGCACTGCCGGAGCCCGCATTGACGGCGTGGCAGGCCCTGTTCGAGATCGCCGGCTTGACGGCCGGCCAGACAATCCTGATCAACGGCGCGTCAGGCGCGGTCGGCGGCTATGCGATTCAGTTAGCCAAGCAGGCCGGTGCCGTCGTGACCGCGACCGCCAAGGCGCGTGACGCCGAGCGTCTGCGCGGCTTGGGCGCCGACCGGATCGTCGATTACATCGACTACACGCGCTCGCCGATCGACGTCGATGGTGCACCGTTCGACGTGGTGCTCAACCTGGTCAGCACCTCCGACGAGCAGACCAAAGCCCTCATCGGCGTCGTCGCCGACGGCGGCTGCCACGTAGGCACCATGACGTCCGGCCCGGAAAACCCCGGCCGCCGGGTCCGCACGCAACGGGTCTTTGTCCGCAGTGATGCCGCGCAGCTGGCCGGGCTCGTCAGCCGCGTCGACGCCGGGCAACTGCGCATCGAAGTCGCCGACCGGCGCCCGCTCGACCAGGCCGCGGCCGTCCATACCGACTCCGACGCCGGCCGCCTGCACGGGAAGACCATCCTCCTGCCGGTCGACCCGTAACCCGGGTACGACCGCGTGAGCGACGACTGCCGCAAGGCCGCCCACGCGCGCGGGATCGTCGAGGTGTGGCCGCTGACGACCTAGCGGCTACCAGGTGTTCCAGTGCGTGAGGCTCTCGGCGGGCAACCGCTTGGCCCGCCGGAAGTCGGTGCCTTTGGTGTAGGCGATCGGGAACAGCCCGCCCTGGCTGTACTCGTCGTAGGGAATGCCGAGCACCTCGGCGGCCTGCTTTTCGCCGTCGCGCAGTAGGTGCAGCGTCGTCCAGCAGGAGCCCAGGCCGCGGGAACGCAGCCCCAGGCAGAAGCTCCACACCGCGGGAAATAGCGACGCCCAGAACGACACGCCGCCCAGCGGCGTCTTGTCCTCGCGGCCTTGGATGCAGGGAATCATTAGCACCGGCGCCTCGTGCATGTGCTCGGCGAGATAGGTCGCGGAATCCCGGACCTTGCCCATCCGCTCGCCGCGGGTGTCCCCCTCGGCGTACTCGGGCGACGGCGCGAGGCGAGGTAGCCGCGGGCATTGTTCAGGTAGATGTCGCCGATCGCCTTCTTCTTCTCGGCGTCCTCGACGAAGACCCACTGCCAGCCCTGCGAGTTGGACCCGGTTGGCGCCTGCAGCGCCAAGTCGAGGCATTCCATCAACACTTCGCGGGATACCGGCTTGGCGAAATCGAGGCGCTTGCGGACCGAGCGGGTGGTGGTGAGAACGTCGTCGACGGACAAGTTGAGGGTCATGTGTGGAGACTACCTGCGGGCTAGATTCGTGCCATGAGCGTCGAACTGACACAAGAGGTTTCCGGCAGGCTTATGTCCGACCACTATGGGTGGCTGACCACCGTCGCAAAATCGGGGCAACCGGTCCCGCGGTTGATCTGGTTCTACTTCGACGGGGCCAGACTGACGGTGTACTCCATGCCGCAGGCGGCCAAGGTGGCGCACATCAAATCCCACCCCAAGGTGAGCGTCAATCTGGATTCCGACGGCAACGGCGGCGGCATCATCGTGGTCGGCGGGGTCGCCGCGGTGGACGCCACCGACGTCGACTGCCGCGACGACGAGCCCTACTGGGCGAAGTACAGCGAGGAGGCCGCGAAGTTCGGCCTGACCGAGGCGATGGGTTCCTACAGCACCCGGCTGTCGATCACCCCGACCAAGGTATGGACGACGCCAACCGGATAGCCCACCGCTTACCGGTCGTCAGCGGAAGTCACGCGAGCGCGAGCCGACCGCCAAGGTGATGCGGCCCAACCGCTCGGCCACGACAGTGACTGCGCCGCTGGCATTTTGGACCTGACCGCGGACCAGCAGCGCCGGCGCCGTGTTGGCCAGCTTGCGGTGCCGGGCCCACACTCCCGGCGTGCAGAGCACGTTGACCATCCCGGTCTCGTCCTCGAGATTGAGGAAGGTCACCCCTTGGGCCGTCGCGGGTCGCTGCCGGTGGGTCACCGCGCCGGCGATCAGCACGCGGTCGCCGTCGGGCACGCTCAGCAGCTTCTCGGCGGGAACCACGCCCAACGCGTCGAGGTCGTCGCGCAGGAACTGCGTCGGATAGCTGTCCGGCGAGATCCCGGTGGCCCACACGTCGGCGGCGGCCAGTTCCAGCTCGCTCATCCCCGGCAGCGCCGGAATGTGCGACGACGATCCCACGCCGGGTAACCGGTCGGGCCGCTGAGTGGCCGCCGCCCCGGCCGCCCACAAACCCTCGCGGCGGGACATCTCGAAGCACGCGAAAGCCCCGGCGGTCGCCAGCGCTTCGGTCTGCGGCACGGATAGCTGTAGCCGGGCGGTCAGATCCAGCAGAGAAGCGAACGGGCCGTGGGCTTTTCGCTCCTCGACCAGCTGTTCGGCGAGATCGTCGCCGATATGACGGACGGCGCCCAGACCCAGCCGCACCTCCGTGCCGGCGTTCTCGAGAGTGGCGTGCGCCAGGCTGGCGTTGACACACGGACCGTGCACCACCACCCCGTGCCTGCGCGCATCGGCCACCAGCGACTGCGGGGAATAAAAACCCATCGGCTGTGCGCGCAGCAGCGCGGCACAGAACGCCGCCGGGTGGTGCAGCTTGAACCACGACGAGTAGAACACCAGCGACGCGAAGGACAGCGCGTGACTTTCCGGGAAGCCGAAATTGGCGAATGCCTCTAGCTTTTCGTAGGTTCGCTCGATCACTTCGTCGGTGGCGCCGTGCAGCGCGCGCATGCCGTCGTAGAACCGGCCGCGCAGGCGTCGCATGCGCTCGGCCGAACGCTTGGATCCCATGGCGCGCCGCAGCTGGTCGGCCTCGGCGGCCGAGAAGCCGGCGCAGTCGACCGCCAGCTGCATCAGCTGCTCTTGAAAGAGCGGAACTCCCAGCGTCTTTCGCAGCGCCGGTTCCATGGAGGGGTGGTCGTAGACGACCGGGTCGATGCCGTTGCGCCGCCGGATGTAAGGGTGTACCGACCCGCCCTGGATGGGCCCGGGACGGATCAGCGCCACCTCCACCACCAGGTCGTAGAACTCCCGGGGCCGCAGCCGCGGCAACGTGGCCATCTGCGCCCGCGACTCCACCTGGAACACGCCGACGGAATCGGCGCGCGCCAGCATCTCGTACACCGCCGGTTCGGACAGATCGAGCCTGGCCAGGTCGACCTCGATGCCCTCGTGTTCGGCCACCAGGTCCTTCGCATAGTGCAGCGCCGAGAGCATGCCCAGCCCGAGCAGGTCGAACTTCACCAAACCGATTGCCGCGCAGTCGTCTTTGTCCCATTGCAGAACGCTGCGGTTCTCCATGCGGGCCCACTCCACCGGGCACACGTCGGCGATCGGGCGGTCGCAGATCACCATCCCCCCGGAGTGGATGCCCATGTGCCGCGGCAGGTTCCGGATCTGGGTGGCAAGGTCGATCACCCGCTCGGGAATGTCTTCGATGTCCGGCGAGTCGGCTAACCCGTTCCAGCTGCTGACCTGCTTGCTCCACGCGTCCTGCTGCCCCTGCGAGAAGCCCAGGGCGCGGGCCATGTCGCGCACCGCGATTCGCCCCCGGTAGGTGATGACGTTGGCGACCTGTGCGGCGTAGTCCCGGCCGTATTTGTCGTAGACGTACTGGATGGCCTTTTCGCGCTGGTCGGATTCGATGTCCATGTCGATGTCGGGCGGACCGTCACGGGCGGGCGACAGGAAGCGCTCGAACAACAGCTCGTTGGTCACCGGGTCCACGGCGGTGACGCCGAGGGCATAACAGACCGCGGAGTTGGCCGCCGATCCCCTGCCCTGGCACAGGATGTTGTTGTCCCGGCAGAACCGGGCGATGTCGTGTACCACCAGGAAGTATCCCGGAAACTGCAGTTGCGCAATGACTTTCAGCTCATGCTCGATCTGGGAGTAGGCCCGCGGCGCGGCCTCGGCCGGTCCGTAACGATCGCGCGCCCCGGCCATCACCAGCTGCCGCAGCCAGCTGTCCTCGGTGTGCCCGTCGGGCACGTCGAACGGCGGCAGCTGCGGGGCGATGAGCGCCAGCCCGAACGCGCACTGCTCGCCAAGCTCGGCCGCGGCGGTCACCGCCTCGGGCCGCTGGGCGAACAGCCGGGCCATCTCCTCGCCGGAGCGCAGATGCGAACCGCCCAGCGGCGCCAGCCATCCGGCGGCGGAATCCAGCGACTGCCGGGCCCGGATCGCCCCCATCGCCATGGCCAGTCGGCGCCGCGACGGCCCCGCGAAGTGCGCGCCGGTGGTGGCGACGACACCGACACCGAACCGCGGCGCGAGGGCGGCCAGCGCCTCGTTGCGTTCGTCGTCGAGCGGATGACCGTGATGGGTCAACTCGATGCTGACCCGCGCGGCGCCGAACCGGTCCACCAGGTCGGCCAGCGCGCGGGCCGCCGCGTCCGGACCGCCGTCGGAAAGCGCTTGGCGCACATGGCCTTTGCGGCACCCGGTCAGGATGTGCCAGTGCCCGCCCGCTGCCTCGGTCAGCGCATCGAAGTCGTAGCGCAGCTTGCCCTTCTCACCGCCGGCCAGATGCGCCGCGGCCAGCTGCCGCGACAGCCGGCGGTAGCCTTCCGGGCCACGGGCCAGCACCAGCAGATGCGGGCCGGGCGGATCGGGCTCCTCGGTGCGGGCGACGGGCGCGAAAGACAGTTCGGCGCCGAAGACGGTACGCACGTCGAGTTCCGCGGCCGCTTCGGCGAACCGCACCGCCCCGTAGAGCCCGTTGTGGTCGGTCAATGCCAGAGCGCGCAGATCCAGTCGGGCCGCCTCCTCGACCAGCTCCTCCGGAGTGCTGGCCCCGTCGAGGAAGCTGTACGCCGAATGCGCGTGCAGCTCGGCGTAGGCGACGGACGAGCGGACCCTCCGGTTGTCGTCCGGCGGCTCATACGCCCCGCGCTTGCGCGAGGTGGGGACGTCTCCCCCGGCTTCGAAAGCCGGGGCGACCGGGGCCGGGCCCCCCGCACGGCGCGGCTTGCCATCGAGCACCCGCTCCATTTCCGACCAGCTTGGCGGCCCGTTGAACCAGCCCACGCCTCGAGTATATCGAATGTATGTTCGATTCCGCGTGCTGACCCTTGGCCGCGTCGATCACCGTGAGAAGGTTGGTCGTGCGCAAGTTGGGGCCGGTCATCATCGACCCGCGCCGCCATGACGCGGTGCTGTTCGACCTCGACGCGGTGGTGACGGCCGAGGGCGGCGCGGCCGACTCGGCGGTGACGCTGATCCGGCTGCTGCACGAGATCGGTGCCCGCACCGCCATTTTTACCCACGACCCCGCCCGCCGAGACGCGCTGGCTAAGGCCGGCGATCTGGGTGACGTACACGTGGGCGGCCCCGTCGAGACGGCCGGCGAGCTGGGTGCGCGACCCGGTCGGTGCGTCGTCGTCGCGCACGACGCAGCCGGAGTCACGGCCGGGCGCGACGGTGGATTCGCGTTGGTCATCGGGGTCGACCCCACGGGTCACCGCGACGAGCTGCGCGGGTTCGGCGCCGACGCGGTCGTCGCCGGGTTGCAGGAAGTGACCGTGCGGACCGGGGACCGACGGCTCTCGCAACTTCCGGACGCATTGCAGTCCCTCGGCCTGGCCGCGGGCCTGACCGCCCGGCAGCCGGCGGTGTTCTTCGACTTCGACGGCACGCTGTCGGACATCGTCGACGATCCGGACACGGCCAGGCCGGCCGCCGGCGCGGCCGAGGCGCTGCGGAAATTGGCCGCGCACTGCCCGGTCGCGGTGCTGTCCGGCCGCGACCTCGCCGACGTCACCGAGCGGGTCGGCCTGCCCGGCATCTGGTATGCGGGCAGCCACGGTTTCGAGCTGACCGCACCCGACGGGACGCACCACCAAAACGACGCCGCGGCGGCGGCCATACCGGTGCTGGAGCGCGTCGCCGGCGAGCTGCGCGACCAGCTCGGGCCGATTCCCGGCGTTGTGGTGGAGCACAAGCGATTCGGTGTAGCCGTGCACTATCGCAATGCCGCCCGCGATCGCGTCGGCGAGGCGGCGGCGGCGGTGCGCGCGGCGGGTCAGCGTCATGCGCTTCGCGTCACCACCGGCCGCGAAGTCATCGAGTTGCGTCCGGATATCGACTGGGACAAGGGAAAAACCCTTCGGTGGGTGATCGACCACCTGCGCGATGCCGGCCCTCCGGCGGGCGCGAGCCTGACGCCCATCTACCTCGGCGACGACATCACCGACGAGGATGCGTTCGACGCGGTGCGCCACGACGGCGTCCCAATTGTGGTGCGGCACACCGACGATGGTGACCGTGCCACCGCGGCGCTGTTCGCGCTGGACAGCCCCGCGCGGGTCACCGAGTTCACCGACCGGCTGGCGCGTCAGCTAAGCGACGCGCACGTGGGCTAGCCGTCCAGCTAGCCGTCCACGTATTCCGCCGCGCCGTCGTCCAGCACCACCCGGGTAGCCCCATCCTCGCCGCCGTTGGCGGCAGAAGACGCCTCGGTGCGGAACACCGCCTTGCCCGGCTCGGTCCGCCAGATCAGCGTCGTCAGCGTCTCGCCGGGAAACACCGGCGAGCTGAACCGCGCATCGATCGAGGTGACGTTGGCGGCGACACCCTTGCCGAGCTCTGCGACCAGCGCCCGGCCCGACACTCCGTAGCTGCACAGCCCGTGCAGGATCGGCTTGGGGAACCCGGCGAGCTCCCGCGCGAACCACGGGTCGCTGTGCAGGGGGTTGCGGTCACCGGACAGCCGGTAGATCAGCGCCTGGTCCTCGCGGGTGGGCAGCGGGATCCGGACGTCGGGCTCGCGGTCCGGAAATTCCGGCGCGACCGGCCGCTGACCCGGCTGCCCCCCGAATCCGCCCGCGCCCCGGATGACGAAGGTGGTCGACGCTTCGGCGATCAGCTGCCCCGAGTCCGGGTCCGTGCCGCGAGAGCGCAGCATCACGACGGCGTTCTTGCCCTCGCCCTTGTCCTGAATGTCGGTGACCTCGGAGACCACCGAAAGCTTTCCCGCCGCCGGCAGCGGCGCATGCAGCCGGATGCCCTGCGATCCGTGTAACAGCATGGCCCAGTTGAACTTTCCGATCTTGCCCGCCGCCCCGAACGCGGGGCAGCAGATCACCGCATAGGTGGGTAGCACTTGTTGGGGGGTGTCGTGGCTGTTCTCGGTGGTGAACGACAAGTCGTCGATCCCGCAACCGACGCCGAGGGCATACAGCAGCGTGTCCCGGTCGGTCCATTCGAAGGTCATCGGTTCGGTCACCGCACCGACGGCACTCGGATCAATCGCCATACGAGCATCCTCTCCCGTGGAAATTCGGCTTTTTCTGCACTCAACCATCGCAAACCCTTCCCACCGACACGGTGGGCAGGGCAGGCTATCGCCATGCGCAATCGCAGCATGATCTGGAAGGCGGCCAGCGTGCTTGCCGCAACGGTAATCGTCGGTGCCTGCGGCGGGTCGGCGCAGGCGCACAGCATCACCCTGACCTTCATCCGGAACGCGCAGTCCCAGGCGAATGCGGACGGGGTCATCGATACCGGTATCCCGGGCCCCAGCCTCACCGCCGAAGGCAAGGGGCAGGCCCAGCAGGTGGTACACCAGGCCGGCCACAACCAGTACGACAGCGTCTACGCCTCGGAGATGGCGGAAGCCCAGCAGACCGCCGGGCCGCTGGCCAGTGAACTAGGCAAGCAGGTCGAGGTGCTGAACGGCCTGCGGTCGATCAATGCCGGCTGGTACAACGGCAAACCCGAAACGATGTCGAGCTCGACGTACATGCTGGCGCCCGCGGACTGGATCAACGGCGACCTCCAGAACAGCATTCCGGGGTCGGTCAGCGGCAAACAGTTCAACGACCAGTTCACCGCTGCGATCCAGAAGATCTACAACAGCGGCCACCACAATCCGGCGGTTTTCTCGCAGGGCACGGCGATCATGGTGTGGACGTTGATGAACACGAAGAACGCCAAGACCAGCCTGCTGAGCAGCCATCCCCTGCCGAACATCGGCCGCGTGGTCGTCACCGGCAACCCGGCGGACGGCTGGACGCTGGTGGACTGGGACGGCATCCGCAACTTCACCTGAGCGGCACCGGGCCGCCCGAAAGCGGTACAGATCACGGTTGACGTGCGCGGCACCAACCGCCACCATGGCTGCATGCGGTATGTCGTTACCGGCGGTACCGGGTTTATTGGTCGCCGCGTCGTAGCTCGCCTGTTGGAAGCACGCGCCGACGCCGAGGTGTGGGTGCTGGTCCGCCGCCAGTCGCTGGGCCGCTTCGAACGCCTCGCCGCCGAGTGGGGGGAACGGGCGAAACCACTGGTCGGCGAGCTCCCGGAGCTGGCGCTCAGCGACGAGACCGTGGCGGAGCTGGGTCGAGTCGCCCACGTCGTGCACTGCGCGGCGATCTACGACCTCACCGCCGGCGAGGCCGAGCAGCGGGCCGCCAACGTGGAGGGAACCCGCGCCGTCATCGAGCTGGCGCAGCGGCTGGGCGCCACGCTTCATCACGTGTCGTCGATCGCCGTGGCCGGTGACTTCGCCGGCGAGTACACCGAGGACGACTTCGACGTCGGCCAGCAGTTGCCGACGCCGTATCACCAGACCAAGTTCGAGGCCGAGTCGCTGGTGCGGTCGGCGCCCGGGCTGCGCTACCGCGTCTACCGCCCCGCGGTCGTGGTCGGCGATTCACGCACCGGCGAGATGGACAAGGTCGACGGGCCCTACTACTTCTTCGGAATATTGTCCGTGCTGGCCCGCCTTCCCAAGTTGACACCGATCCTGCTGCCCGACACGGGGCGCACCAACATCGTCCCGGTCGACTACGTGGCCGACGCGCTGGTCGCCCTCATGCACGCCGAGGGTCGAGATGGGCAGACCTTCCACCTCACCGCGCCGAAAACCATTGGGCTGCGCGGCATCTACCGCGGTGTCGCGAAGGCGGCCGGGCTGCCCCCGCTGCGTGGGTCACTGCCCCGCTCGGTGGCGACGCCGGTGCTGAAGGCCAGTGGGCGCGCCAAATGGATGCGCAACATGGCGGCCACCCAGCTGGGGATTCCCGCCGAGATCCTCGACGTCGTCGACCTGAAACCCGCATTCGTCAGCGACGAGACCCGGAAAGCGTTGCGCGGCACCGGCATCGAGGTTCCCGAGTTCGCGAGCTACGCCCCCAAGCTGTGGCGGTACTGGGCCGAGCACCTCGACCCCGACCGCGCGCGGCGCGACGACCCGACGGGACCGCTGCAGGGCCGGCACGTCATCATCACCGGCGCATCGAGCGGCATCGGCCGCGCGTCGGCCATTGCCGTCGCGGAAAAGGGCGCGACGGTTTTCGCGCTGGCCCGCAACGCCGACGCGCTGGATCAGCTGGTGGCCGAGATCCGCGCCAACGGCGGCCAGGCGTTCGCGTTCACCTGCGACGTCACCGACTCCACCTCGGTGGAACACACCGTCAAGGACATCCTCGGTCGCTTCGACCACGTCGACTACCTGGTGAACAACGCCGGCCGGTCGATCCGGCGCTCGGTGGTCAACGCGACTGACCGCATGCACGACTACGAACGGGTGATGGCGGTCAACTACTTCGGCGCGGTGCGGATGGTGCTGGCGCTGTTGCCGCACTGGCGCGAGCGCCGGTTCGGGCACGTCGTCAACGTGTCCAGCGCCGGGGTGCAGGCCCGCAATCCGAAATACAGTTCGTACCTGCCCACCAAGGCCGCGCTGGATGCGTTCGCCGACGTCGTCGCGACGGAGACGCTGTCCGACCACATCACGTTCACCAACATCCATATGCCGCTGGTCCGCACGCCCATGATCGTGCCGTCGCAACGGCTCAACCCGGTCCCGGCGATCAGCCCCGAGCGCGCCGCCGCCATGGTGGTGCGCGGGCTCGTGGAGAAACCGGCCCGCATCGATACCCCGATGGGCACGCTGGCCGAGGTCGGCAACTACTTCACGCCGAGGCTGTCGCGGCGGATCCTGCATCAGCTCTACCTGGGCTACCCGGATTCGGCCGCGGCCCGCGGGCTGCCCACCGACGCGGGCGCGGCGGCGCCAGCACGCCGTAAGCCGAAGCGTCCGGCGCGAACCGTCACCCGCGGGATCCGGACACCCCGCCCCGTCAAGCGACTGGTGCGATTGGTGCCCGGAGTGCACTGGTAAATCCGCTAGTTGCGTTTGGCCGCACTGGATCGCGGTATTCCCGACCGATGGCCCGGATTACTTCCGACCGGCGCACGCACGCCGACCCGGTGGCCGTCGCGGCGGAGCAGCTCACCGGCACGGGCGCGGCCCTGATTCCGTCGTTCGATGTGACCCGGAGCCTCGGGGTGGGCCGTGAAGCGTGGACGCGCTTTGGCCGGCACTGGCAGGACCTGGTGCCCGACCCCTACGCCGCGGAGCTGGGCGTGGTGCGGCTGCGCCGCTACGGCCAGTACCTGTTTCGCGACGGGGTTGCGCGACGGATGCCCGCCAACACCTTCGCGCAGCCGGACGACTCCAATCCCCTCTACATCAACCGGGGTCGCGACTTCGAGCCGCTGACCGACGCGTTCGGCCAAGATCCCTTGCTGCACAAGGTGATCAAGCTGCTGGCCCGCTTTGCGGAAGCCCTGGACGACGCGGTCAACTGGAACGTCAAGGTGCATCCGTTCCGCGTCCGATCCACCGGCGACGGCGGCCATCCGACGCCCGAGGGCATGCACCGCGACGGCGTCACCCTGGTCAGCGCGCTGATGATCGGACGCCGCAACGCCATCGGCGGCGAGAGTTCGGTGTGCGACCTGGACGGTCGCCGGTTGCTGACGACCACGCTGGCCGAGCCCGGGACGTTGCTGCTGGGCGACGACCGCCGGACCCTGCACGGTGTCACCCCGGTCCGGCCCATTGACGGCCCCGCGCCGGCGCAGCGCGATGTCCTGGTGATCACGTTCGCGTCCCGCTGGCCCTGAGCGGCCCGGTAATCTTGCCGCGGTGAAGCCCGTTTTCGTCGACGTCGACACCGGTGTCGACGACGCGCTGGCGCTGATATACATGCTGGCCAGCCCGGACGCGGACGTGGTCGGCATCGCCTCGACGGCCGGCAACGTCGCGGTGGATCAGGTGTGCGAGAACAACCTGGGTCTGCTCGAATTGTGCGGGGCCACAGACATACCCGTGTCCAAGGGAGCCCAGCAGCCGTTGAGTTGTCCGTTGCGCTCCGGGAAGGCGCACGGCCCGAAGGGCATGGGGTACGCCGACTTGCCGCCCACCGGCCGCCTGCTCACCGACTACGATTCCGCGACCGCCTGGGTGCGTGCGGCGCACGCCCACCCCGGGGAGTTGATCGGCGTGGCCACCGCGCCGCTGACCAACCTGGCGCTGGCGCTGCGCGCCGAGCCCGCGCTTCCGACGCTGCTGCGCCGGCTGGTGATCATGGGCGGCGCCTACGACTACCGGGGCAACACCAATCCGGTCGCCGAATGGAACATCAGCGTGGACCCCGAGGCCGCCGCCGAGGTGTTCGCGGCCTGGTCTAAAGCACTTGACCCCCAACGACTTCCGATCCTGTGCGGGCTGGATCTCACCCAGCACATCGCGATGACGCCGGAGATGCTGGCGCGGCTGGCGGCCGCGGCCAACTCGACCACCACGCCGCTGAGCGCCGACGACGAACGCGGCACCCGCTCGACGGCATCGAATCCGCTGATCCGGGTGATCGAGGATGCGCTGCGGTACTACTGCGAGGTCCACCACGACCACACCCACGGATACGTGGCACATCTGCACGATCCGCTGGCCGCCGCCGTGGCGCTGGAGCTGGAGCTGGTGACGACCCGGGCGGCGACGGTCGACGTCGAGCTGGCCGGGACCCTGACCCGCGGCATGACCGTCGTCGACTGGTCGGGGCGCTGGGGCCGGGAACCCAACGCGCACATCGGTATTGGCGTGGATCCCGCAGCGTTCTTCGACCGGTTCATCGCACGGGTTGGGAGGTTCGCGCGCGAGACCGATGAGTTCAGGCGACGCGGAATTGCTCGAGATCCGCGTCCTTGACGGTCAACCCGTGTCCGGGCGCGGTGCGGTCCGGGCGCAGTAGGCCGCCCGGCTCGGGATCGATGGTCCCGTCGAACGCGAGCCGTTCGATCCGCACATGGTCGTGGAAATACTCGAGGTGGCGCAGGTGCCAGATGGCGGTGCCGACCTGGGCGCTGATCTGCGGCGCGCAATGCAGCGAGAGGTCCATGCCCCGCGCGTCGCACAACGCGGCAACCTTGAGCACGCCGGTGATGCCGAGGGCCCTGGTGACGTCGGCCTGCAGGCAGTCGACCGCGCCCGCGGCGAGCATCTGATGGAAGTAGGGCAGGTGATACCCATATTCGCCGGCCGCGATGTCCATGCCGGCCGGACCGCGCTCGCACAACTGGCGTAATCCGTCGAGATCGTCGGAGGACACCGGTTCTTCGAACCACCGCACGTCGTACTCGGCGTAGCATTCGGCCCACTGCAGCGCCTGCTTGCGGTGATAGGCCCCGTTGGCGTCGACGAACAGCTCGGTGTCGTCGCCGATTGCCGCCCGGGCGGCCGCGACGCGACCGGCGTCGGCGTCCGGGTCGCGGCCCACCTTCATCTTGACCCGGGGAATGCCGGCCTCGACCCAGCCGCTCAGCTGCGCGCGCAGGGCATCGTTGTCGTACGACGTGAACCCGCCGCTGCCGTAGATCGGGGTGGCGTCGTGCACGGCACCGAGCGCGACGACCAACGGTTCCTCCAACAGGCGAGCGCGTAAGTCCCACAGCGCGATGTCGAGCGCCGAAATCGCCTCGGCGACCACCCCCGGCTTGCCGAGGTTGCGGACCGCGTCCTGCATCTGCGCCCACCGCGCCGGCGGTTGCAGCGCGTCCGCGCCCGTGAGTACGTCGGCCAGCTTGGAGCACACGACGCCGACGACGGGCGTGCCCGCGTAGGTGTAGCCGACCCCGACCTGTCCGCCGGCGCGCACGCTCGTCAGGACGAGGGTCGTCGAGTCCCACTCCAGGGTGCCGTCGGACTCCGGCGCGTCGGTCGGGATCGAGTAGGCCGAGGCCTCGACGGATTCGACGGGGATCGGTGAACTCGCACGCAAAGCCATGCTGGATGACTACCCGCGCACCCACCGGACACACCCGATAACCAGCGTCTGCGCCGTTTGACGGCCATATCCGCGGGTAGCCGACGAATTGTGGCCTCCGGCAATCGTTGCTATGGGTAGCTGTCCGGACCGAAGGGAGCGATTATGAACCTGCTCAGGGCCGACGAGGTGCGGACGATCCCCGCCCGCCCGGACACGCGCTTCGTCGCCGGAATGGCCGCCGTCGACAAGATCAACGTCACCGGCCTGGAGAACCAGCTGCGCCGGCACGTCACCGGCGAAGTGCGGTTCGACACCGCCACGCTGGCGATGTACGCCAACGACGCGTCCAATTTCAGGCAGGTGCCGATCGGGGTGGTGGTGCCCAAAACGCTGGAGGACGTCGTGCAGACGGTCCGGGCGGCCCACGCCTACCACGCCCCGGTCCTGTGCCGCGGCGGCGGCACCAGCCTGTCGGGCGAAACCGTCAACGTGGCTGTGGTGATCGACTTTTCGAAGTACCTCACCGACATCATCGACATCGACCCGGCACGCCGGCTCGCCACGGTGCAGACCGGCGTGATCAACGAACAACTCAACAAGGCCACCGGCGAACACGGGTTGGTGTTCGGCCCCGACCCGTCGTCGCACTCGCGGTGCACGCTGGGCGGCAACATCGGCAACAACTCGTGCGGGGTGCACTCGATCCAGTCGCACCTGTACGGCCCCGGACCGCGCACCTCCGACAACACCCAGGAGCTGGACATCGTCACCTATGACGGGGCGCGGTTCACGGTCGGCGTCGACGAGGAGAAAAACCTCGACGCCATCATCGCCGCCGGCGGCCGCAAGGGCGAAATCTATGCTGCGCTACGGGATTTGCGCGACGAGTACGCCGAGGACATCCGCAAAGGCTTTCCGTCCGTCGACGAGCTGCCGCGGCGGGTGTCCGGCTACAACCTCGACGAGCTGCTGCCCGAGAACGGCTTCAACGTCGCGCGGGCCTTGGTGGGGACGGAGAGCACCTGCGCGGTCGCGCTGACGGCCACCGTCATGCTCACCCCGGCGATGGACCACCGCACCCTGGTTGTCGTCCAGTACGACTCGATCGGCGAGGCCGGCGACGTGGTGCCGGAGATCATGGCATGGAAGCCGATCGGTCTCGAGGCGGTCGACCACCTGCTGGTCCACAACCAGGAGCTGACCGGCGTCAATTCCGCGGGTCGAGCGGCGCTGCCTCGGCCCAAGTCCACCGGGGCGTGGTTGTTCGTGCAGTTCGGGTCCGACGAGCCGGGCGAATCACTGCGCCGCGCCGAGGAATTCGCGGGCTGGCTGCGCAAGAAGCAGGGCTACGACGACGATCGCATCGTGCTGTCGCGAAGCAAGCAGGACGGCGGGAACAGCGAGGAACTGTGGGCGATCCGCGAGGCCGGCCTGGGGTCGACGGCGTTCCCCGCCGATAGCGGCGATCACTGGCCCGGGTGGGAGGACTCGGCCGTGCCGCCCGCGCGGGTCGGCGACTACCTGCGCGATCTACAGCGCCTCTACGCCGACCACGACCTGCGTGGCGCCATGTACGGGCACCTGGGCGAGGGCTGCATTCACTCCCGGATCAGTTTCGACCTGCGGCACACCGATGGGCTGCGCACCTACCGGCACTTCCTCGAAGCGGCCGGGGACCTGGTGGCGTCCTACGGCGGCTCGATGTCCGGCGAACACGGCGACGGTCAACAGCGCGCCGAGTTGCTCGGCAAGCAGTACAGTCCGCGGTTGATCGAGGCGATGCGCAAGTTCAAGCTGATCTGGGACCCCGAGTGGAAGATGAACCCGGGCAAGGTGATCGACGCGTATCGCTTCGACGAGAACCTCAAGCTGGGCACCGACTACAACCCGCCGCGGCCGCAGGTGAAATTCGCCTACTCCGAGGATGACGGCGACTTCTCGCACGCGGCGCTGCGCTGCGTCGGGGTCGGCGAGTGCCGAGTGCCCGAGGCGACGTCCACCATGTGTCCCAGCTACCAGGTCACTCGGGAGGAGATGCACTCGACCCGGGGTCGGGCGCGGCTGCTGTTCGAAATGCTGCGCGGCGAGGTGATCACCGACGGCTGGCAGTCCAACGAGGTGGCCGACGCGCTGGATCTTTGCCTGGCGTGCAAGGGCTGCACCAGCGACTGCCCGGTCAACGTGGACATTCCCACCTACAAGGCCGAATTCCTCTACCACCACTTCCGGTCGCTGCGCCGCTGGCGGCCGCGCTATGCCTACGCGTTCGGGTTCATCGACCAGGCCGCCCGGTTGGCCAGCGCGATGCCGGAGCTGGCAAACCTCGCCACCCAGACGCCGGGCCTCTCGCGAATAGCCAAGGCGCTGGGCGGAATTGACCGGCGCCGGCCGCTACCCACCTTCGCACCGATGACGCTGCAGCAGTGGTTCGCCGCGCGTCCGGTCGTCAACGCCGGCGGCCGGCGGGTGATCCTGTTCCCCGATACCTTCAACAACCGCCTGCACACCGACGTCGGCGTGGCCTGCGTCGAAGCGATCGAGGCCGCGGGCTGGCGGGTCGTCATGCCCATGGGCCACATCTGCTGCGGTCGCCCACTGTACGACTACGGCTTCCTCGACGCCGCGCAGCACTACCTGACCCATGTCCTGGACCGGTTGCGCAACGAAATACGCGCCGGCACACCGGTTGTCGGGATGGAACCGAGCTGCCTGGCCGTCTTCAAGGACGAGCTCAAGAAGCTGATGTCGTACGACGATGACGCGGACCGGTTGGCCCGCAACAGCTATCACTTCGCTGAGTTCCTCACCTCGTTCGACATCGAACCACCCAAGGTACGCGGCGGGCGGGTCCTGTTGTGGGGTCACTGCCACCAGCGCGCCACCGGCGGTGTCGACGCCGACGAAAAGGTGCTCGAGAAAATGGGCCTCGACGTCGAACCGGTCTCCGGTGGGTGCTGCGGGCTGGCCGGCTCGTGGGGATTTGAGCAGGGCAAGTACCAGATTTCGCTCGACTGCGGCGAGCAGGCGCTGTTGCCGGCGATCCGGAAGAATCCGGACGCCCTGGTGGTGGCCAACGGGTTTTCCTGCCAGACCCAGATCGGCGACTCCGGCGCGGCCAGCGCCGTGCACCTGGGTCAGGTCATGGCCATGGCCAACGGCTCGGCCGACATCCGCTCGGCCGCTCCCCCGGACCGGCCCCGACCGGACCCGCGGACGCGTGTTGCCCGGGTGGCCATTCCGGCGGCGGCCTTGGGCGCGGCCGCGGCGGCCGGCGCGCTGTTGACGCGAAAGATCTGGCCCACAAGCGATTAGGAAGGAATCCGCCCATGGCTTTCGCCGAGTATCAGAACGAACTTTACGAACAAGGCCAGGCGGGCCGCCAGCCGCCCTACCCCATCAAGTTCGCCGACCTGGAGGCCAAGGCGGCCGCTGCGATGCCCCCGAAGGTGCTGGGGTACGTTGCCGGTGGCGCCGGCGACGAGCACACCCAGCGGGCAAACGCCGAGGCCTTCAAACGCTGGGGCCTGTTCCCCCGCATGGGCATCGCCCCCGAGGAGCGCGACATGTCCGTCGAATTGTTCGGCATCACCCTGCCGTCCCCGATCTTCATGGCGCCGATCGGGGTCCTCGGGGTCTGCGCCCAGGACGGGCACGGCGACCTGGCCGCGGCCCGGGCGTCCGCCCGCACGAGTGTGCCGTTCTTTGTGGGCACGCTCACGTCCGACCCCATGGAAGACGTCGTGCGCGAACTCGGCGATACCCCAAGCTTTTTCCAGCTCTATACGCCGCCCGACCGTGAGATGGCGGCCAGCCTGGTGCATCGCGCCGAGGCGTGCGGCTTCAAGGCCATCGCGGTCACCCTGGACACCTGGGTCACCGGGTGGCGCCCGCGCGACCTGAGCGCCGGGAACTACCCTCAGGTGCCCAGTGGGTGTCTGGCCAACTACACCTCCGATCCGGTCTTCCGCGCCGGCCTGCAACCGGGCGAGGACGCCACCGAGGCGGCGGTGCGCAAGTTGCCGATTTTCGGTGGCCCGTTCCGGTGGAGCGACCTGGAGTGGCTGCGGTCGGAGACCGCGCTGCCGCTGATGGTGAAGGGCATCTGCCATCCCGACGATGTCCGTCGCGCCAAAGACATTGGCGTGGACGACATTTACTGTTCCAACCACGGCGGCCGGCAGGCCAACGGCGGGCTGCCCTGCCTGGATTGCCTGCCCGGCGTGCTGGAAGCCGCCGACGGGATGCCGGTGCTGTTCGACTCGGGCGTGCGCAGCGGCGCCGACATCATCAAAGCCCTGGCGATGGGCGCGACCGCGGTGGGGATCGGCCGCCCCTACGCCTACGGCCTGGCGCTCGGCGGTGTCGACGGTGTGGTGCACGTGCTGCGCTCCCTGCTGGCCGAAGCGGATCTGATCATGGCCGTCGACGGCTATCCCTCGCTGAAGGACCTGACGCCGGACGCATTGCGGCCCACCGGATAAGCACCGTCACTCGTAACTCCCCTCGAGATACCAGCGCCGCTGGCGGTAGCACAGCAGAAACGCTCGCTCGTCCTCCAGCAAGACCTGGGCGCGGGCGGCGCGGCCCTTGGCGTCAGGATCCCACCACCGCTCGTCGACCGGCCACGGCCCGGCCCACCAGCTCAGCCGCTCGTCTCGAGCGTGCACGGTCAGCCGGACGGGGTCGGCCGAGAACAGCCCCCGTCCGGTCACCCGTATCGGATTGCCTTGGGCATCAAGCAATTCCACCGGGTCGTCGAGCAGGACCGCGGGCGACGGCTCGGGCAGTTGCCCGGGCCACGGCAGGCCGGGGTCGGCGCTCGGCACCGGCTCGTCGCCCAGCGGTGTCAGCGTGATGCGTTCGGCGGGCCCGCGGCCGCCGGAGAGCACCGGAACCCGCACCGCCTCCGGGCCGAGCAGGCCCTGCACCCGCACCAGCGCCCGGCGGGCCCGCAGCCGGTCCTCCTCGCCGAGACCGCCCCATAGCGGCAATTGCAGCGCCTCGGCGGACACCACCTCCACCGCCTGCAGCCGCAACAACGTCACCGCCGCCGTGGGCCGGTCCTGCGCGGTCCGATTGCTCAACCACCCGTCCAGCTGCCAGCGCACCCGGTCGGCGGTGGCGTCCTCGGTCAGCGGCTCGGCGCACCGCCACACCCGTTGCAGCTCTTCGTCGTTGGCGGTGACGGCGTGGATGGCCAGCCGGGTGCAGCCCACTCCGGCGGCCATCAGCATCTGGTGCAGTGTGCCGGCCAGCGAGCGTCCGGCGAATGCCGCGGCATCGACCCGGTCGATCGGTGGATCGCAGTCCAGGACGGCCTCGAGTTCCGGTGGCGGCTCCCGCCCGGACGGGCCCCGCTCGGGTTCACCGCGGGCGAAGCGGTGCGCGGTCACCCCGTCGGCGCCGAACCTGGAGGCCACGTCGGTGCGGGACAGCGCGGCGAACTGCCCGATGGTGCGAATCCCCATCCGCCACAACAGATCCGTCAGCTCTTCTCGCCCCGGACCCGACAGGCTCGGCTCGGTGGCCAGCTGCCTGATCGAGAGCACCGACAGGAACTTCGCGTCGCCTCCCGGTTCCACGATCCGACCCGCGCGCGCGGCGAAGACCGCGGTGGACAACTGGTCGGCGATCCCGACCTGACACTCGGCGCCGGCCGCGGCCACCGCGTCGATCAGCCGCTCGGCGGCCTTCTCCTCGGACCCGAAATAACGGGCCGCGCCGCGCACCGGCAACACCAGAAGGCCGGGCCGCAGCACCTCGGCGCGGGGCACCAGATCGTCCACCGCCGCGATCACCCCTTCGAAGAAGCGGGCGTCGCGGTCGGCGTCGGCGGTCGCGACGTGCAGTTGCGGACACCGGGCCGCGGCCTCGCGGCGTCGCAGCCCTCGGCGCACTCCCACCGCACGAGCGGCCGACGAACAGGCGATCACCCGATTGGCCAACGTCACCGCGATGGGAGCAGTCGCGGGCAGGTCCGCTGACGCCGCCGCCGCGACCGCGGGCCAGTCCATGCACCAGATCGCCAGTACCCGGGACCCGGGACCGGAAGACACCACCCGACTTCACCCGGCTCGCGCTCGGCCGATCACCCGTCTGCCCGCACATACGCCACTGACCTGCAGCCGCACCCCGCTGATGCGTCCGAATCCAGGGGCGGGAGCCCCTGGAGAAGCCGAAGTGATCTCGTAGCCGCAGACCCGGGCCGCAAGCCGCGTCGGCGCCCCTTGCCAATCGCCGTCGGTGACCAGCAGGGTGCACCCCTTGCTGCGGGCCCGCGCCACCACCGCCCGCGCGCGGGTATGCGGCACCCGGCGCCCGCCCAGACCGAGTACCACCAAATCCATGCCGTCGATGAGCACCGCGGCCACCTCCACCGGATCGGTCCCGGGATCCGGTATCACCGCGAGCCGGCTCAGATCCGCCCCCATCTCCGCGGCGGCCAGCAGTCCGATGTCCGGCTGGCCGACGATAGCCACGTTGCCCCCGGCCGCAGTCACCGCGGCGACCATGCCCAAAAGCAGTGACCGGGCCCCCGACAGCACCGCCACCGTTCCCCTCGGCAACTGGACTTGCAGCAACTCCGCCAGCCACTGTGGGGTCACCAGCCGGGACTCGGAGTCCGGCAGCAGGTCATCGACAGTGGCGACGGCCCGCCCCGACATCTCTGCCATCCGCCGGCGCAGCGATTCCAGCTGCTCAGCGCGGTTTTCCCGGGTTTGGTCGGAGGCCAAAGCCGCGATCATGACTGCCTCCTACTGAGCACTGATTCGAACGCATGTTCGATATATTTGGAGTAAACACCCAGCCCCCGACAACCGTCAAGAAACATGAGAGGCTGCTTTATGCGCTCGGTACTGGTGGGGCTGATGGTGCTTTTTTGCGTCACTTTTCCCGCGCCAACCCATGCCGCGCCCTGTCAACCCGCGGAGCTGTTCGCCACCGACGACACCGATCCCCTGTTCGAGATGCAGGCCGACGTGACGCTCGCGCTAAACGGCGCGCCGGCGATGGGATCGACCCCGCTCGACGGGGTGTACTGGTCGAAGGCGCTGCATCAGATCACCGATGAGCGCTCGCGCGAATTTCACCTGTGCGGGGCCGAGGACTCGTTGCGCAGCGCCGCCGAGGCGCTGCGCCGCCAGTTCAATCAGGAAGCGGTGCTGACCTTCGACTACCTACCGCAGCACGCGCCAGAAGCGGACGCGATCATCATCGCCGTGCCGGACGTCGACGTCGCCCGCTTCGGCCACGCGCTGGCGGCCGACCCGGCCGCCCGCGACCGCATCCGGGGCGGGTCGGTCACCACCACCGACCACACGTTGATCCTGGTGGCCGGGAACGACGACCGAGACATCGCAAGTCGGCTCGTCGCCGAGGCCGGCGGGAACTGGAACGCGGCCAGCATTGCTTATGGCAGAAGCGAATTCGTGGAGTAGCCAGCCGCGAGTGTGCGGCTGGCCGCACGTTCGCCGCGAAAGCCAAGCCCGCAGAAACCCGCGAGCCTATTCCCACTCGATGGTGCCTGGCGGCTTGCTGGTGATGTCCAGGATCACGCGGTTGACCTCGGCGACCTCGTTGGTGATGCGGGTGGAGATGCGCTCCAGCACCTCGTAGGGCACCCGCGTCCAGTCCGCGGTCATCGCGTCCTCGCTGGACACCGGCCGCAGCACGATCGGATGCCCGTAGGTGCGGTTGTCGCCCTGGACGCCGACCGAGCGGATGTCGGCCAGCAGCACCACCGGGCACTGCCAGATCTGGCTGTCCAACCCGGCGGCGGTGAGTTCCTCGCGCGCGATCGCGTCGGCACGCCGCAACGTGTCCAGCCGCTTCGCGGTGACCTCGCCGACGATCCGGATGCCCAGCCCTGGTCCCGGAAACGGTTGGCGCGCAACGATTTCCTCCGGCAGACCCAACTCCCGCCCGACGGCGCGCACCTCGTCTTTGAACAGCAGCCGCAGCGGCTCGACGAGTTTGAACTTCAGGTCGCCGGGCAGGCCGCCGACGTTGTGGTGGCTCTTGATGTTGGCGGTGCCGCTGCCCCCGCCGGACTCCACCACGTCGGGATACAGCGTGCCCTGCACCAGGAACTCAACCGGCTTGTCCCCCAACACATCCCGGACCGCACCCTCGAACGCCCGGATGAACTGTCGGCCGATGATCTTGCGCTTGCCTTCGGGATTGGTCACCCCCGACAGCGCCTGCAGGAAGGTCTCCGCGGCGTCGACGGTGACCAGGTTGGCGCCGGTGGCGGCCACGAAATCGCGCTGCACCTGATCGCGCTCGCCCGCGCGCAGCAGCCCGTGGTCGACGAAGACGCACGTCAGCCGATCACCGATGGCTCGCTGCACCAGCGCCGCGGCCACCGCGGAATCCACGCCGCCGGACAGCCCGCAGATCGCGTGGCCGTCGCCGATCTGCGCGCGCACCTGCTCGACGAGCGCCTCGGCGATGTTGGCCGCCGTCCACTCGGCGCCGAGCCCGGCGAAGTCATGCAGGAACCGGCTGAGCACCTGTTGCCCGTGCGGGGTGTGCATCACCTCGGGGTGGTACTGCACCCCGGCCAGGCGCCGCTCGCGGTTCTCGAAGGCGGCCACCACCGCACCCGGGCTGCTGGCCACCACGTCGAATCCGTCCGGGGCGGCGGTGACGGCGTCGCCGTGACTCATCCAGACGGGCTGCACACCGGGCAGCCCCGAATGCAATTCGCCCCCAGTAACTTTCAGCTCGGTGCGGCCGTACTCGCTGGTGCCGGTGTGGGCGACCGTCCCGCCCAGCGCCTGCGCCATGGCCTGAAACCCGTAGCAGATGCCGAACACCGGCAGCCCGAGGTCGAACACCGCCGGATCGAGTTGCGGCGCGCCTTCGGTGTAGACGCTGGCCGGCCCGCCGGAAAGGACCAGCGCCACCGGGTCACGGGCCTTGATCTCCTCGACCGAGGCGGTGTGCGGGATCACCTCCGAGAAGACCCGCGCCTCCCGCACCCGGCGGGCGATCAGCTGCGCATACTGCGCACCGAAGTCGACGACCAGCACCGGTCGAGCCGGCGCGGCATGCCCATCGACATCAGGTTCGGCCACGGCAGAAAGTCTAGTGGCTGCCGGCGACGGCCCCGATCAGTGCGACGCCGCCTGGATCACGGCATCGACGACGCTCCGGATCCGGGTGGCGGCTTCATGGGGATCAGGCTGGCCCGCGTCGAGCCAGGCGATGACCGCGTCGATCGTCAGGCTGGGTAGCAGCCGCGCCGCCCAACTGCGCCACCGATCGTCGGCGATGCCCGCGAGGTGGCGGCGGGTGAGGTCGGTCGAACTCTCGATGAGCGTGTCGATGATGTCGTGAAACTCCGGCTCGCGCGCGACATAACGGTAGAGCAGCCGGAAGGCGTCCGGATCGGCCGCGGCTGCGCGGATGAACGCGGGAATGCTGGCATCATCGACGTCTTGCCCGCCGGTGGCCTCGCGCAGCCGAGTGTGGCCGCTCTCGATCACCTCCCGATACAGGTCGGCCTTCGAAGCGAAATGCCGGTACAGGATCACCGGGGTAACGCCGGCCTCCGCGGCGATGGCATCGAGCCCGGTATTCGCGAACCCGCCACGGGCGAAGGCACGCGTCGCGGCCTCGAGGATCTGCTCGCGCCGTTGGGCGCGGGGCATCCGCCGGGTCGGCTCGGATTGGACAACCGTCACCCCAACCTCCTCTTGTCTATGGCTGAGTATACAAGTAGCCTTGTATAAGGCTTCTTCTACTTGGCGATGACATGCGATGACATCCATCCGACTGCCCCGGGTCCGCACCGCGGTCGGCGACGAGGCCTGGCTGGTCACCGACTACACCCGGGTGCGACGGCTGCTCGACGACGACCGCCTCGGCCGTTCTCATCGCGAACCCGAAACGGCCGCGCGTACCGGGGAATCGGCGTTGTTCGGTGGCCCGCTGGGCGACTTCGACACCGAGGCTGCCGACCACGCACGGATGCGGGCGCTCCTGCAACCCCATTTCTCGCCCAAACACCTGCGTTCGCTGATACCGAGAGTGGAGGCACTCACCACCGGCCTGCTGGACGAACTCGAAAAGCAAGGTCCCCCGGCCGATCTGCACGCACGGTTGGCGCTGCCGCTGCCCATCCTGGTGATCTGCGAGCTACTCGGCGTGCCCTATGCCGATCGTGACCAATTCCGCGCGTGGGCGGAGGACGCCGGCAACGTGCGCGACCACGACCGCTCCGAGCGCGGGCTGGCCGAGCTGTTCGACTACGGCCGCAGGCTGGTCGAGCGCAAACGCACCCACCCCGGCGACGACGTGATGTCGCGGCTGTGCGCTACCGACGGCATCTCCGACGAAGACGCCGCGACGATGTCGATGCTCTTGCTCTTCGCCGGACACGAGACCACGGTGGTCCAGATCGGGCTGGGGACAATGCAATTGCTGACGAACCGCGATCAATGGCAGGCGCTTGTTGATAACCCCGCGCTGATTCCCAACGCCGTAGAGGAACTGTTACGAGCGTCGACAACCGGGGGCGGGGTGGGCGGCATTCCCCGCTACGCGCGCACGGACTTCGACATCGACGGTGTCGCCATCCACGCCGGAGACCTGGTACTGCTGGACGTCGGAGCGGCCAACCACGACCCGGCGACGTTCGCCGACCCGCAACGCGTCGACGTCGCCCGTAAGGAAGCCGCCCATCTCGCGTTCGGATACGGCGGGCACTATTGCATCGGGGCCCCGCTCGCCCGCATCGAGCTGAAAGCGGTTTTCTCTCAGTTGATCCCGCGGTTTCCGTCGATGCGCCTAGCGGTCGATCCCGCGACGGTGCCCATGCGCCACGACGTGCTCGCCGGAGGCCTCGTCGAACTTCCGGTGTCCTGGTGAGGCCCTACAGCGAAAATGCCTGACGCACCGCGTCGACCGCGCCCGGGTCGCCCGCGAAGTCGACGTGCCGCAGCGCCGCCTTGCGCTTGGCGTCGGTCGACCCGAGCCGGGCGTTGACAAGGTCCGCCGCGCTGGCCGTGATGATCACCGCGGGCTCGCCGCGCGCCCCGGCGAGACGACCCTCCGTGACGGCGAACTCGAAACGACGGCCGTCGATGTCGATGCGGCACGTCGCCTCCAAACCGGCCGCGGCACCCGAATCGAAGCCCAGCAGGATGCCCGCCAGGAACCCGTTCAGCGGCGATACCGGCCCATCCCCGATCGGGTCCAGCCAGTCCAGCCCGAACCACGCGATGCTCCGCAGGATCGGCAGCACCCGCTGCCAGCCCAGGTCGCTGAGCGTGTACACGGTGCGCCCGATCGGGGCGGGTAGGTCGGCGCGGTCGACGAGCCCGGCGTCTTGCAGTTCCTTGAGCCGCTCGGCCAACAGGTTGGTCGCGATGCCGGGGAGCTGGTCGCGCAGATCGCCGTAGCGGCGCGGCCCGCCGACCAGCTCGCGCAGGATCAGCAGCGTCCACCGCTCGCCGAGGATGTCGAGGCCGCGAGCGATCGGGCAGTTCTGGTTGTAGTTCCTGCGGGACGGCATAACGCCACCCTACCTGCGCGGAACATCTTTTTCAAGTTATTACTTGATTTATTTGTCTATCGGGTTTAGTCTCTTGTCCATGCGTACCGAACCGATACTCCGAAACCACCCGATTACCGCACTCGCCGTCATCTGCCTGGGCGTCTTCGTCATCAGCGTCGACGCCACCATCGTCAACGTCGCGCTGCCCACGCTGTCGCGTCAGCTCGGCGCCGACACCGCCCAGCTGCAATGGATCGTCGACGCCTACACCCTGGTCATGTCCGGCCTGCTGCTGTCGGCCGGCAGCCTGTCCGACCGCTACGGCCGGCGGGCCTGGCTCAACTCCGGGCTCGCGGTGTTCGCGCTCACATCCGCCGTTGCGGCACAAGCGAATTCGGCCGACGCACTGATCGCGGCCCGCGCCGCCATGGGGGTGGGCGCGGCCGTGATCTTTCCGACCACGCTGGGCCTGATCACCAACATCTTCACCGACCCGGTGGCGCGCGCCAAGGCCATCGGGCTGTGGGCGGCCATGGTCGGCGTCGGGGTGGCCGTGGGCCCGATCAGCGGCGGCTGGCTGCTCGAACACTTCTGGTGGGGCTCGATCTTCATGGTGAACATTCCGATCGCGGCGCTGGCCATCGCCGGCGGCATCCTGTTCGTTCCCACCTCACGCGACCCCGCGGCACCGCGCGTCGACGTGCCCGGCCTGGTCCTGTCCGCGGCCGGGATCACGACGCTGGTCTACACCGTCATCGAGGCGCCGACGTGGGGATGGACCAACGGCCGGACCGTGGCCGGGTTCGCGCTCGCCGCGGCCGTTCTCGCCGGGTTCGCGCTGTGGGAGCAGCGCAGCACCCATCCGATGCTGGACGTCTCGGTGTTCTTCAACCGCCGATTCTCCGGTGGCAGCCTCGCGGTGACCGCCGGCTTTCTGACGTTGTTCGGCTTCATCTTCGTGATCACCCAGTACTTCCAATTCATCAAGGGCTACACGGCATTTCAGAGCGGCGTGCGATTGCTGCCGGTTGCCGCCTTGATCGCGCTGGCGAGCATCCTGGGCCCCCGGCTGGTCGAACGAATCGGCACCACCGCAGTCGTCGCCACCGGCCTCATCGTGTTCGCCGGCGGGCTGGCGTGGGCGTCCACGGCGGACGCCGCCACGCCCTACATCGAGATCGCGCTGCAGATGGTGCTGCTCGGCGGCGGCCTCGGCCTGACCACCGCCCCGGCCACCGAGGCCATCATGGGATCGCTGGCCGCCGACAAGGCCGGCGTCGGCTCGGCCGTCAACGACACCACGCGTGAGCTGGGCGGCACCCTCGGCGTGGCCATCGCCGGCAGCATCTTCGCGTCGGTGTACTCGGGACATCTCTCGTCTGCCTCGCTGACCGGGCTGCCGGCCGACGCGATGCGGCACTCGATGGCGTTCGCGCACCAGGTGATCGAGCAGTTGCCGGCGCACCAGGCCGGCTATGTCCGGGCCACCGTCGACAACGCATTCCTGGACGGCCTGCAGGTGAGCTCGCTGGTCTGCGCGGGCATCGCGTTAGGCGCCGCGATCGTCGTTGGTTGGCTGCTTCCGGCACGGGCCGCGCGACCGACATCCCCCGAACTGGCGAACGCCTAAACCGCTCCCGTATAGAAAGGCACGAAACCAATGGGTACATCAGAGAGCACGTATGTCCTGGGCCACGCCGACGTGGAGGTGCAGCGGCTGCTCCTGCAGGCACGGCTGTACGACCCCTATACCGAGCATGCACTGCGGCTGGCCGGGCTGCGACCGGGCATGCGGGTGCTCGACGTCGGCAGCGGACCCGGCGACGTCTCGTTCGCCGCGGCCCGGGTGGTCGGCCCGACTGGGACCGTGCTGGGCGTCGACGCCGCACCCGACATGGTCGAGCTGGCTACCGCCCGCGCCGCCGAAAAGGGCTTGACCACAGTTCATTTCACGACGGCCGCGATCGGCGCGATCGCCGTCGACGAACCGGTCGACGCGGTGATAGGCCGGTTGATCCTCATGCACCTGCCGGACCCGGCGGCCACGCTGCGACACCTGCGCTCGTTGGTACGCCCCGGCGGCGTGATCGCGTTCTCCGAGATCGACGTCACCGCTGCGCGCAGCGTCCCCGACATGCCGCTGTTCGGTCACGTGATCGCGGGCATCGTCCACGCCTTCGAGGCGATGGGACTGTCCGCGCGGTTCGGCACCACATTGCACACAGTGTTCGCCGACGCCGGCCTGGGTGCGCCGCGGCTGACTCTCGGCACGCCGATCGGCACGGCCGCCGACTCCGACCTGCTGGCCTACGGCGCGGCGATGTGGCGCTTGGTCTCACCGATAGCGGAACAGAACGGCCTCGCCATCGACGGGCTGGCCGACATCGAGGACTTCGTGCCGCGATACCGCGAAGAGGCGCTAGCGGTCAACGCCCTCATCTCGATGCCTCCCCTCATCACCGCGTGGGCGCAGGTGCGGAAATGAACGACACGATCCAGCAGCAGTACTCGACGGGCCTGTCGCGCAACAACATCGAGCGGGCCCTGCTCGCCGCCGGCAAGGACCTCGACCACCTCGCGCCCGCCGACCTGGCCCTGCTGGAGGACTTCCACACCATGGGTCGCATCGCCACCGGCCAGCTGGTGGAGCTGGCGCGAATCACCAGCGCCAGTAGGGTGCTCGACGCCGGCAGCGGGGTCGGCGGCACCGCCCGCTACGTCGCCGACCGTTACGGCTGCACGGTTGATGCCGTCGATCTCACCGACGAATACTGCGACACCAGCCGTTGGCTCAATCGCCTCGTCGGGCTCGATGATCTAATCGGCGTCCGCCCGGCCGACGTCACCGAACTGCCGTTCCCCGACGGCACCTTCGACGTCCTCATCAGCCAGCACGTCCAGATGAACGTCGCCGACAAAGCACGGCTGTACTCCGAGGCGCGACGAGTGCTGAAAGACACTGGCCGGCTTGCCATGTGGGACATCACCCTTGGCGATCAGGGCGAGCTCGACTATCCGCTGCCGTGGGCCGACCAGCCCGGCCACAGCCACCTCGTCACCCCCGAAGCATTGCGGGCCGTCGTCGAGTCCGCCGGATTCTCGATCGAGCACTGGAACGATCTGACCGATCAGGCGGCCGCGCTCATGCAGGCCGTGCTGGCCCAGCCCGCCAACCCCCTTGGCCTGCACGCCTTCGTCACCGACTTCGCGCGCAAGGCGGAGAACCTCACCCAAGCCCTGGCCGACGGACGGCTCCGAGCTATCCAGGCCGTTAGTGAAGGCTGACACCATGCAACACAACGAGATTCCGGACCACGACTACACGAGGGTGTGGGCCGGCGACCGCGGCGAGGTGAAGTTCCTCCGCCGCTCGGACGGGTCGCGACTGCGTTACTTCACTGCGGGAAGCGGCCCGCCGCTGGTCCTGCTGCACACGGTCCGCACGCAGCTGGACTACTTCCAGCGAGTCATCCCCGCGCTCTGGGACGAGTTCACGGTCTACGCCCTGGACTTCCCCGGCATGGGCTGGTCCGACATCGCCAAGGACGCCCAGTACGACGAGCCCGAACTGCGAAGCGCCGTCGTGGAATTCGTGCGCACGCTCGACCTGCGTGGCGTCACGCTGGCCGGTGAATCGATGGGCGCCGCGATCGCGCTGCTGGCCTCCATCGACCTGGCCGACAACGTGCGCAACGTGATCGCGTTCAACCCCTACGACTATCCCGGCGGCCTGGAACGCGGCAACTGGTTCGCCCGCGTGATCGGGACGGCCATCCGCCTTCCCGGCTCCGGACCGATCTTCGCTGCACTGGAAAACCGTCTCATCCTCAAAGGCGTGCTGGCCGGCGGCTTCGCCGACCGCGGCGCGCTGCCGAAGGACTTCCTCGTCGAGCTGCGCCGCAGCGGCCGCAGACGCGGCTACCCGCGGGTGGGCCGCGCGATCATGCGCAGCCTCACGGGGCTCATCGCCGCGCGGGCGCGCTACCCGGAGGTGAGTGTGCCCGTGACACTGGTCTATTCCGAACGCGACTGGTCGCGCCCCGCCGAACGCGAACAGGTCACTCGTCTGCTGAACGTCAGACCCGTCACGGTGGCCGGCGCGGGTCACTTCTCCGCGCTGGAGCGGCCGGCCGACATGGTCCGCATCATCCGCGAAACCGCCCGCACATGAACCAAACTCGCGCCTCGGCCTGGCTTCCGCTGGTGATCCGGCTGACCGCGATCGGTTACCTGCTCTTCTTCGTGCCCGACCTCGTTCTCGCGAGCACGCATCACATCGGCGCCTTGCCGCCGTTTTTCGCCCGGCTTTTCGACTGGGGCGACGGCGGGGATGCGGTGGCCGTCATGTTCGCCACCGTCTACATCGTCTGGGCGCTCTTCCTGTTCGCGTCGGCGCGCGACCCGCTCGCCAACCGGCTGTTCCTCGACTTCAATCTCACCGCGAACGCCGCCCACTTCGCGACCATGCTCGTCATGGCCGTCGCCATGCACGACGAACACAAGCACATCGCCGGGGTCCTCGTGCTCGGCGCGCTCACCACCATCCCGCTGGCGGCATGCTGGCTTCCGGTCCGGCGTCGTTCTCTGCGATGAGTTTCGGCGACTCGTCGCCTCCATATCGACATGACAACAATTGCGATTTTCGGGGCGACCGGCTACTCCGGCGGGAACATCGCCACGGAGGCGCTGTCCCGCGGGCACCGGGTGATCGCGGTGGCCCGCGACACCAGCCCGTTGGCCGGCCGCACCGACCTGGACGTCCGGCAAGGCTCATTGTTCGACGAGCGATTCGTGCGTGATGTCGCGGTCGACGCGGACGTAGTCGTGGTCGCCGTGCCGGCGCATGGCACCGGCCTGGCCGAATACATCCCGATCCTGGGCCGAATTGCCACCGACAACGCGGTACGCATCGGCATGGTGGGCGGCGCCGGCAACCTGCGCGTTTCATCCGGTGGGCCGCGCGCGCTGGACACGCCGCTCTTCCCCGAGGAGTACAGGGAAGATGGCATCGCGCATGCCGAGGTGATGACGCGGCTGCGCGCGTTGCCCGAAGGCGTGGACTGGTTCAGCCTTTCCCCACCCGCGGAGTACAACTCCGACAACCCCGGCGAGCGCACCGGGATCTTCCGCGTCGGTGAGGACGTGCTCCTCGTCGACGCCGACGGCAACTCCCGCCTCGGCGGCGCCGACTACGCCATCGCCTTCGTCGACGAGATCGACAACCCGAGGCATCATCGAGCGCTCTTCACCGCCGCGTACTGATCACGGTTGCGCACCAGCGGAGGTGGCGGCAACGCCTTGATCTGCCAATCACCAGACCACGACAAATAGAGGATGAAGGGAAGTTCGATGAGCGCAAACATCAATAGCGAACGCGTGCCAGGAAACGGCTTGGCATTCAAAGTGTTTCTGCGCGTCTACGGTGTATTGACGCTGACGATCTTCGGTCTGCTCATCGTGGGATTCCTCGCGCAATCCCCGCTGCTGGCCGAACACGGCGGGGCTTTGAACTGGACGATCTGGAACGACGTTCGTTGCGGCAGCGAGCATATGCACGTTCCGCCGATGCTGATGGTGATCTACATCGTCTGGGGTGTTTTCCTCCTGATCGCCGCTGCACACCCATACAGCTATGCGTCCTTCCTGCGCTTCACAGCGTGGGCCAACCTGGCACACGGTGGCTTGATGATCGTGCAGGCCGCCACTGAATTGGACAAATACTGGAGCAAGTTCCTCACCGACATACCGTTCGTGCTGATTCTTGCTGTGGGCATTTTTGTGTGGGCGCGCGGCGCGAAACTCCAGCGGCCAGGCCGGGATGTCCCGTCCACGTTCGGTACGGATGAGCCGAGCAACGGCAGGTGATCTGTGGCGGCTCTCGAGCGCCCGGCGGAGATGGTGCGCTTCCTCCGCCGAAGCGCTTGTGGATTGTCGAGGCCGAGGTGAGCTTATGCCTTTGGTATGAGGTTTGCGGCTGGCATTGATAACGACAATCATTTTCACTTACCTTCGCGATGATTCTGCAAGCGCGCCCAGCCCAGGAGTTGCCGTGATGACGTTGCCCGCCGCAACCACCCCGCTGATCGCCGCCCGCAGCGGGGGCGTCCATCGATGACCGCACCGATTTGGATGGCCTTTCCGCCCGAGGTGCACTCGGGGTTGCTGAGCAGCGGCCCGGGGCCGGCGTCTCTGTTCGCAGCGGCCGCCGCGTGGAGCTCGATGAGTGCCGAATACGCTTCGGCGGCAGAAGAACTCAGCGCGGTGTTGGCCTCGACGCAGGCCGGGGCGTGGCAGGGTCCGAGCGCGGAGTCCTACGTGGCCGCGCATGCCCCGTATCTGGCGTGGTTGGCGCAGGCCAGCGCGCACAGCGACGCGGCGGCCGCACAGCATGAGACGGCGGGCACGGCCTACACCGCCGCGTTGGCAGCGATGCCGACGCTGCCGGAGCTGGCCACCAACCACGCCGTCCACGGCGCGCTGGTGGCGACGAATTTCTTTGGTATCAATACGATTCCGATCGCGGTCAACGAGGCCGACTATGCGCGGATGTGGGTTCAGGCCGCCGCCACGATGGCGACTTATCAGGCCGTCTCCACGGCGGCGGTGGCGGCCACACCGCCGACAGCCCCGGCGCCGCAGATCCTGAAATCCGATGCCGCCGTAGAAGACGACCACGAGCAAGACGATGACCACCATGACCATGACCACGGGTTCGACAGCCCCCTCAATCAGTTCGTCGCCCAGATCCTGCGGGTGTTTGGAATCGACTGGGATCCCGTCGAGGGCACGCTCAACGGACTGCCTTTCGAGGCCTATACCAATCCGGGAGACTTGCTCTGGTGGGTGGCTCGAGCCCTCGAACTTTTTTCGGATTTTCAACAGTTTGGGGCGTTGCTGCAGGAAAACCCGGCGGCGGCTTTCGAGTTCATCACCAACCTCGTGCTGCTCGACTGGCCGACTCACTTGGCCCAGCTCGGTAGTTGGCTCCCGACGCAGCCACAGTTGTTTTTGGTTCCCGCGCTCCTCGCGGTGGCCCCCTTCGGAGCGCTGGGCGGTTTTGCGGGGCTGGGGATTTCGGCCCCGCCTGCGCCCGTGCCGGCGCCGGCAGCCCCACCCGCTGCTGCAGCGCCCAGCCCGCCGGCGGCGCTCGGCACGACCCCGGCCGGCGCGCCTGCCGCGGCCACCGCGTCGGCACCCGCCCCTGCGCCTGCTCCCGCAGCGACCACGGCGGCCAGCCCGGCACCGCCCGCGCCGGCGGCCTCGGGTGCGGCCCCATCCGTGCCTCCGTATGCCGTTGCGCCTCCCGGTGTCGGGTTTGGTTCGGACATGAGTGCGCGCGCTGCTGCCAGTGCGAAAAAGAAGGCGCCGGAGCCCGATTCGGCTGCGGCCTTCTCCGCGGCGGCGGTCCGTGAAGCGGCGCGCACCAGGCGGCGCCAGCGGGCGCGACAGCGTGGTTACGGCGCCGAGTTCATGGACATGAATGTCGACGTCGATCCCGAATGGGATGAGCCGGCGACGACGGCGTCAGAACGCGGCGCCGGGAACCAGGGCTTCGCCGGCACGGCACGCAAGAAAGCCGCCGCCCCGGCGGGCCTGACCACCCTGGCCGGTGATGAATTCGGCGACGGACCCAGCATGCCGATGATCCCACGCACCTGGGCTCCGGAGGACGGCAAAGGGGCGCACGACAGCGCGGGCTGAGGTCACCAATCCGGCGGCAGCACTCATGCGGTCATGCTGGCCCGGCCGCCAAGCCGCTGGGCCTGCAAGCCTTCGTCGCCGACTCCGGCATCCTCGCCGCCAGCGCACACCGGCGTCCAGTCCCCCACCCCAATACCCGCCGATCGGTGGCGACGAACATGTCGACATGGTGAAGTGGTATCGCCCGACAAGCCCAAGAGTGAGGATCCGCCGTGCTGGGTCTGCCAGAGAAGGTGCGTGCCTGCCTGTTCGACCTCGACGGTGTGCTCACCGACACCGCGAGCGTGCACACCAAGGCCTGGAAGGCCATGTTCGACGCCTATCTTTCCCAACGCGCCGAGAGCACGGGCGAAAAGTTCGTCCCCTTCGACGAGGCGGCGGACTACCGGCAGTACGTGGACGGCAAGAAACGTGAGGATGGAGTCCGGTCGTTTCTGAGCAGCCGCGGAATCCAGCTGCCCGAAGGCAGTCCCGACGATCCCGACGGCGCCGATACCGTCTACGGCCTGGGCAACCGCAAGAACGACATGTTCCAGAAGGTGCTGCACGACGACGGGGTCAAGGTGTTCGAAGGGTCGCGCCGCTATCTGGAAGCGGCCTCGGCGGCGGGCCTCGGCATCGCGGTGGTGTCCTCGAGCGCCAACACCCGCGACGTGCTGGAGATCACCGGGCTCGACCGGTTCGTCCAGCAGCGAGTGGACGGAATCACGCTGCGCGACGAGCACATCGCCGGCAAGCCCGCCCCCGACTCCTTCCTGCGGGCCGCACAGCTGCTCGACGTCCCGGCCGACGCGGCGGCCGTATTCGAGGACGCGTTATCCGGCGTGCAGGCCGGTCGTGCCGGTAACTTCGGCTTCGTGGTGGGCGTCGACCGAGTGGGCCAGGCCGAGGATTTGCGGCGAAACGGCGCCGACGTGGTGGTGACCGATCTGGCCGAATTGCTGCAGTCATGATCACCCAGGAAGCGTTCCCGGTCGAACCGTGGCAGGTCCGCGAGACCAAGCTCGATCTGAACCTGATCGCCCAGTCGGAATCCCTGTTCGCCCTGTCCAACGGGCACATCGGGTTGCGCGGCAACCTCGACGAGGGCGAACCGCACGGCCTGCCGGGCACCTATTTGAACTCCTTCTACGAGATCCGGCCGCTGCCCTACGCCGAGGCCGGATACGGCTACCCCGAGGCCGGTCAGACCGTCGTCGACGTGACCAACGGCAAGATCTTTCGCCTGCTCGTCGGGGACGAGCCCTTCGACGTCCGGTACGGCAAGCTGGTATCCCACGAGCGGACCCTCGACCTGCGCGCCGGGACGCTGACCCGCCGGGCGCACTGGTGTTCGCCCTCTGGCAAGCAGGTCAAGGTGGTGTCCACCCGGCTGGTGTCCCTGGCGCAACGCAGCGTCGCGGCCATCGAATACGTCGTCGAGGCCGTCGACGAATTCGTCCGCGTGACCGTGCAGTCCGAGCTGGTCACCAACGAGGATCAGCCGACGACGTCGGCCGACCCGCGGGTGGCGGCGATCCTGGACAACCCGCTGGAGGCCGTCGACCACGAAAAGACCGAGTACGGCGCGCTTCTCATGCACCGGACCCGCAGCAGCGCGCTGATGATGGCCGCCGCCATGGATCACGAGATCGACGTGCCCGGGCGGGTCGAGGTCGCCACCGACGCGCGTGAGGACTTGGCGCGCACCACGGTCATCTGCGGGCTGCGCCCGGGCCAAAAGCTGCGCATCGTCAAATATCTGGCCTACGGCTGGTCGAGTCTGCGTTCGCGCCCGGCGTTGCGCGACCAGGCGGCCGCCGCGCTGCACAGCGCGCGCTACACCGGGTGGCAGGGTCTGCTGGACTCGCAGCGGGCCTACCTGGACAACTTCTGGGAGAGCGCCGACGTCGAGGTCGAGGGCGACTCCGAATCGCAGCAGGCGGTGCGCTTCGGACTGTTCCACCTGTTGCAGGCCAGTGCGCGCGCCGAGCGCCGCGCGATTCCCAGCAAGGGGCTGACCGGAACCGGCTACGACGGCCACGCCTTCTGGGACACCGAGGGATACGTGCTTCCGGTGCTCACCTATACCGCGCCGCACGCGGTCGCCGATGCCCTGCGATGGCGGGCCTCGACGATGGATCTGGCCCGGGACCGGGCGGCCGAACTCGGCCTGGAGGGTGTCGCCTTTCCGTGGCGCACCATTCGCGGCCAGGAGTGCTCAGCGTACTGGCCGGCCGGCACCGCGGCCTGGCATATCAACGCCGACATCGCGATGGCCTTCGAGCGGTATCGCGTGGTCACCGGCGACCAATCGCTGGAGGCCGAGTGCGGTCTGAATGTTCTGGTCGAGACCTCGCGGTTGTGGATGTCGCTCGGGCACCACGACCGCCACGGCGTCTGGCACCTGGACGGGGTCACCGGTCCCGACGAATACACGGCGATCGTTCGCGACAACGTGTTCACCAACCTGATGGCCGCGCACAATCTGCTCGTCGCCGCCGACGCGTGTAATCGCCATCCCGAGAAGGCAGCAGAACTGGGCGTCTCCACCGAGGAGGCCGCCTCGTGGCGTGATGCGGCCGCGGCGGTGAACATTCCCTACGACGAAGAACTGGGAGTCCATCAGCAGTGCGAAGGCTTTACCACCTTCGCGGAGTGGGACTTTGAAGCCAACACGACCTATCCGCTGCTGTTGCACGAGGCGTATGTGCGGCTCTACCCCGCGCAGGTGATCAAGCAGGCCGACCTGGTGCTGGCGATGCAATTGCAGAGCCACGCATTCACCGCCGAACAGAAGGCCCGCAACGTCGACTACTACGAACGCCGGATGGTGCGCGACTCGTCGCTGTCGGCCTGCACCCAGGCGGTGATGTGCGCGGAGGTCGGGCATCTGGAGCTCGCGCATGACTACGCGTACGAGGCCGCGCTGATCGACCTGCGCGACTTGCACAGCAACACCCGCGACGGACTGCACATGGCTTCCCTTGCCGGCGCGTGGATGGCGCTGATCAACGGTTTCGGCGGCCTGCGCGACGACGAGGGCATCCTGGCCCTGGATCCCCAACTGCCCGATGGTATTTCGCGCCTTCGTTTCCGGTTGCGGTGGCGGGATTTCCGGTTGACCATCGACGCCAACCACTCCGATGTCACCTATACCCTGCGCGACGGGCCCGGTGGCGACCTGACCATCCGGCATGCCGGCGAGGACCTCGAGCTGAGCACCGAGAAGCCGACGACCATCGCGGTGCGCAGGCGCAAGCCGCTGTTGCCGGCGCCACCCCAGCCGCCGGGCCGCGAGCCCGTGCACCGGCGCAGCATGCTTCAGCAGCTGACCGATAGCTGAGCGTCAGTGCGGCTGGACGATCCGGGCCACTTCGGCGCGGACCGCCTCGCGGATGTCGGGCTCGGGCATGTCGTCCAGCCCGGTGGCCGAGCGCAGAATGGGCGCGAACAACCGCCAACCGAATTGCAGCGCAAGGGCATTGGCCACGGCTAACCGTGCGGCGGTGTCCTTCTCATGCAGTGGCCGCACCATGTCCAGCAGGGCCGCGATGTTCGGAAAGTGCTTTTGCAACTGGGCGGCCGGATACCCGTCCAGCAGGGTACGGGCCATGACCCGCATCTGCCGGTCCAGGACGTCGTCCAAGACGTCGAGTGTCGAGCCGGACTGCAGCCGCTCTTTCAGGTTCGCCCCCAGCTGATCGAGCACGGCGCCGACGAGCTGTTCCTTGGTGCCGAAATGACGAAACACCAGCCCGTGGTTGACCCTCGATCGCGCGGCGATGTCGCGGATCGAGGTCGCCGCCGGGCCCCGCTCGGCGAAGAGGTCGGTGGCCGCTTCCAGGATCGCCGCCGCCACCTCCTCCCGCCCGGTGGGCGGTTTCGAGCGGCCCCTTGCGGAAGCTGTAGTCATATGACTACAGTAGCGTATGTAGTCAGTTGACTACACCTAGGATGACACAAAAGGACGACAAAATGACGCAGCCTGTAACCGTTACCAAGCTGGGCAGCCGCATCGGCGCCCGGGTCGACGGGGTGCGCCTGGGCGGCGACCTGGACCCGGCCGCGGTCGAAGCGATCCACCAGGCGCTGCTGACCCATAAGGTGATCTTCTTCCGCCACCAGCACCACCTCGACGACCAGCGGCAGCTCGCATTCGCCCGCCTGCTGGGCACTCCGATCGGCCATCCGGCCGCGTCGGTGCTCGCCGCCAAGGACGCGCCGGTCATCACGCCGATCAACTCCGAGTACGGAAAGGCCACGCGCTGGCACACCGATGTGACGTTCGCCGCCAACTACCCGGCGGCGTCGATCCTGCGCGCGGTCACCCTGCCCAGCTACGGCGGGTCGACGCTGTGGGCGTCGACCGCGGCGGCCTACACCAACCTGCCCGAACCGCTGCGCTGCCTCGTCGACAACCTGTGGGCGCTGCACACCAACCGCTACGACTACGTCACCGACCAGGCGCTGACCGACACACAGCGGGCCTTCCGGCAGGCGTTCGAGAAGCCGGATTTCCGCACCGAGCATCCCGTGGTGCGGGTGCACCCGGAGACCGGTGAGCGCACCCTGCTGCTCGGCGATTTCGTGCGCGGGTTCGTCGGCCTGGACGACCGCGAGTCAGGCCTGCTGCTGGAAATGCTGCAACGGCGAATCACGATGCCCGAGAACACCATTCGCTGGAATTGGGCGCCGGGAGACGTTGCCATTTGGGACAACCGGGCGACCCAGCACCGGGCCGTCGACGACTACGACAACCAACCCCGCCTCATGCACCGGGTCACGTTGATGGGCGACGTGCCCGTCAGCGTCCACGGCGAGCGCAGCCGGGTAGTCAGCGGCGCACCCCTCGAGGTGATCGCCAGCTGACTCTCAGGCCGATGGTGACGACCCGCAGCGCCCGGCTACGCCGCGCTCGCGATCGTCACTCAACCGGCAGAGCTGACCGGATCGACCGGCAGCCAGCGCAGGGCACCCGGTGCGTCGAGGGGTACCACCGGGTGCTGGGGGGCGATCGGGGCCAGCCGGCGGTAGGCGTCACCCTGCAGGGGACGCTCATCGATCTCGCCCTTGTTCGGCCACAGTGACGCGGCCCGCTCCGCCTGGGCAGTGATGGACAGCGACGGGTTGACGCCCAGGTTCGCCGATATCGCCGCGCCGTCCACCACCAGCAGCGTCGGGTAGCCGTAGACCCTGTGGTACGGGTCGATGACCCCGTGCTCGGGGCCGTGGCCGATCACCGCGCCGCCGAGGAAGTGCGCGGTCAGCGGGATGTTGAAGAGCTCGCCCCACGTGCCGCCGGCAACGCCGTCGATCTTGGCGGCGATGCGGCGGGTTACCTCGTTGCCGACCGGAATCCACGTCGGGTTCGGCTCGCCGTGGCCCTGTTTGCTGGTGTACCAGCGGATGCCCAGCTTCCCGCGCTTGGTGAAGGTGGTGATCGAGTTATCCAGGTGCTGCATCACCAGCGCTATCATCGTGCGCTCGCTCCACTGGCGCGGATTGAGCAGCCGCAGCATGCTGCGCGGATCCTCGCGGCCCGTGTCGAGCAACTGCTTCCAGCGGGGCACGTCGGTGCCCTCGGGGCCGGGGCCGTCGGTCATCAACGTCTGCAGCAGCCCCATCGCGTTGGAGCCCTTGCCGTAGCGCACCGGTTCGATGTGGGTGTCCGACGTGGGGTGGATCGACGACGTGATCGCCACGCCGTGGGTCAAATCCAGATCCGGCGAGACCTCCAACCGGCCGGCGCCCACGATCGATTCGGAGTTGGTCCGGGTCAACACGCCCAGCCGCTTCGACAGGCGCGGCAGGCGGCCCTTGTCGCGCATCTTGAACAACAGGTGCTGCGTTCCCCACGTCCCCGCGGCCAGGATCAGGTAGTCGGCGGTGTACGTGCGCCTGTCCCGGCGCAGCCAACTTCCGGTGCGAACGGTGCGGACCTCCCATAGCCCGTCGGGCCGCTGCTCGAACCCCTTGACGGTCGTCATCGGAATCACTTGTGCCCCAGCCGATTCCGCTAGCCCTAGGTAGTTCTTCAGCAGCGTGTTCTTGGCGCCGTAGCGGCACCCCGTCATGCAGCAGCCGCATTCCAGGCAGCCGGTGCGCGCCGGCCCCGCGCCGCCGAAGTACGGGTCGGGAACGGTCTTGCCCGGCGTCTTGGTGCCGTCGGGCCCGAAGAAGACCCCGACCGGGGTGGGCACCCAGGTGTCGCCGCACCCCATGTCGTCGGCGACGGCCTTCACGACGCGGTCGGCGTCGGTGAAGGTCGGGTTGAGCACGACGCCGAGCATCCGCTGCGCCTGCTCGTAGTGCGGCATCAGCTCGCTGCGCCAGTCGGTGATGTGGGCCCACTGTGGATCTTTGAAGAACGGCTCGGGCGGGACGTACAACGTGTTGGCGTAGTTGAGCGAACCGCCGCCCACACCCGCGCCGGCCAGGATCATGACGTTGCGCAGCGGGTGGATCCGTTGGATGCCGTAGCACCCCAGCCGGGGCGCCCAGAGGAACTTGCGCAGATCCCAGGACGTCTTGGCGAACTCCTCGTCCGAGAAGCGGCGGCCGGCCTCCAACACGCCTACCCGGTAACCCTTTTCGGTCAGCCGCAGCGCGCTGACGCTCCCCCCAAAACCCGATCCGATGATCAGGACGTCGTAGTCCGGTTTCATGGCCCCAGTATGGCCGTACCGGCCGGTAATAAACCAGGTCGGGTAACGCCGCCCCTTCGGCGCCGGCGTGCGGCCTGCCGCACATTCGGAGTGGAGCGTGCGGCTGGCCGCACGTCGACGGCCGAAAGCGGTCAGCAGCCGACGGTCAGGCCGACCTTCTGGAACTCCTTGAGGTCGCAATAGCCGGCCTTGGCCATCGCGCGGCGCAGCCCGCCGACCAGGTTCAGGCTGCCGAACGGATCGTCGGACGGACCGTTGAGAACCTGGCGCAGAGGCGGCCGCTCCCCGACCGCGATCTGCAGCAGCGCCCCTCGCGGCAGCGACGGGTGCGCCGCCGCGGCCGGCCAGAACCACCCGTCGCCGAGCGCCTCGGCGCTTTCGGCCAGCGGCGTGCCGAGCACCACCGCGTCGGCCCCGCAGGCGATGGCCTTGGCCAGCTCGCCGGAGGTGTGGATGTCGCCGTCGGCCAGCACGTGCACGTAGCGGCCGCCGGTCTCGTCGAGGTATTCGCGCCGCGCGGCCGCGGCGTCGGCGATGGCGGTGGCCATCGGCACGCTGATGCCCAGCACCTCGTCGCTGGTGGTCACGCCGCGGGTGGAGCCGTAGCCGACGATGACGCCCGCGGCACCGGTGCGCATCAGATGCAGCGCGGTGCGATGGTCGAGCACGCCGCCGGCGACCACCGGCACGTCGAGCTCGGAGATGAAGGTCTTCAGGTTCAGTGGCTCGCCATCGCTGGCCACGCGCTCGGCGGAGACGATGGTGCCCTGGATGACCAGCAGATCGATGCCGGCCGCCACCAGCACCGGCGTCAGCGCCTGCGCGTTCTGCGGGCTCACCCGCACCGCGGTGATCACCCCGGCGTCGCGGATGCGGGCCACCGCGGCACCCAACAGGTCCGGGTTCAGCGGCGCCGCATGCAGCTCCTGCAGCAGCCGGATCGACGCCGAGGGTTCGGGCTCCTTTTCCGCCGCCTCGACAAGCTGCGCGATCTTGGCCCCGACGTCGGCGTGCCGGCCGATCAGCCCCTCGCCGTTGAGCACCCCGAGGCCGCCGAGCCGGCCGAGCTCGATCGCGAACTCCGGCGACACCAGGGCATCGGTCGGGTGCGCCACCACCGGGATCTCGAAGCGGTAGGCGTCCAGCTGCCAGGCCGTCGACACGTCCTGCGACGAGCGGGTGCGCCGCGACGGCACGATGCTGACTTCACTGAGTTCGTAGGTGCGACGGGCGACGCGACCCATCCCGATCTCGACCATGGCCAGTTCGCTGCTCACCGCGCGTAGTAATTAGGTGCTTCGACGGTCATTGCGACGTCGTGCGGGTGGCTCTCCTTGAGCCCGGCCGGTGTGATCCGGACGAACTGCGCCTGCTGCAGCACCTCGATGGTGGGCGAGCCGGTGTATCCCATCGCGGCCCGCAGGCCGCCGGTCAGCTGGTGGATCACCGAGGACAGCGGGCCGCGGAACGGCACCCGGCCCTCGATGCCCTCGGGGACCAACTTGTCCTCGCTCAAGGCGTCGTCGGCGAAGTAGCGGTCCTTGGAGTAGGACTTCGCCCCGCCCCGGCCCTGCATGGCGCCCAGCGACCCCATCCCCCGATAGCTCTTGAACTGCTTGCCGTTGACGAAAATCAGCTCGCCCGGCGCCTCGGCGGTACCGGCCAGCAGCGAGCCCAGCATGGCGGTCGACGCGCCCGCGGCCAATGCCTTGGCGATATCGCCGGAGTACTGCAGGCCCCCGTCTGCGATGACCGGCACGCCGGCCGGACCGCACACCGCGACGGCCTCCAGGATCGCGGTGATCTGGGGCGCGCCGACGCCGGCCACCACCCGGGTGGTGCAGATCGAGCCCGGTCCGACGCCAACCTTCACCGCGTCGGCACCGGCGTCGACCAAAGCAGCGGCGGCCGCCCTGGTGGCGACGTTGCCGCCGATCACCTCGACCTTCTCGCCGACCTCGGCCTTGAGTTTGCCGACCATGTCGAGGACCAGCCGGTTGTGCGCGTGAGCGGTGTCCACGATCAGCACGTCCACCCCAGCGTCGACCAGCATCATCGCGCGCACCCACGCGTCGCCGCCGACGCCGACGGCGGCGCCGACCAGCAGCCGCCCGTCACTGTCCTTGGTGGCCAGCGGGTGTTGTTCGGTCTTGACGAAGTCCTTGACGGTGATCAGCCCGGTCAGCCTGCCATGACCGTCAACGATGGGCAGTTTCTCGATCTTGTTGCGGCGCAATAGGCCCAGCGCCGCGTCGGCGCTGACGCCCTCCTGGGCGGTGATCAGCGGGGCCTTGGTCATCACCTCGGCGACCTGTCTGGTCTGATCGACCTCGAAGCGCATGTCGCGGTTGGTGATGATGCCGACCAGCGCGCCCGCGTCGTCGACCACCGGCAGCCCGGAGATCCGGAACTTGGCGCACATCGCGTCGACCTGAGCCAAAGTGTTGTCCGGCCGGCAGGTGACCGGATCGGTGACCATGCCGGCCTCGGACCGCTTGACCATCTCGACCTGGCCGGCCTGCTCGGCGACCGGCAGGTTGCGGTGCAGCACGCCCATGCCGCCGGCCCGGGCCATCGCGATGGCCATCCGGGATTCGGTCACCGTGTCCATCGCCGAGCTGACCAGCGGCACTTTGAGTCTGATCTTCTTGGTGAGCTGGCTGGACGTGTCGGCGGTGGCGGGCACCACGTCGGAAGCGGAGGGCAACAGCAAGACGTCGTCGAAGGTCAGTCCCAGCATCGCCACCTTGTACGGGTCGTCGCCCCCGGTCACCACCCGGTCGTCGGCCAGGCCGCCCACGGGCGCGTCGCGCACGTACGGACTGGCGACCAGCTCGGAGCTGTCTTCTAGGTGGGACATGCCACGGGACATCGGTGAAGCCCTCCATGCGCGCGGAGTGAGAAACCCATCCTATCGGCTCGGGGAGACCATCGAGACCCGCTAGCCCGGGCGTGCCGCGAGCCCGTTTACGCCGGGCCACGCGCGACCTCCCTGCTGGCGTTATGACGGCCCGCCTGCGTAGTCTAGAGGCGTGCGCGACCACCTCCCACCGGGTTTGCCACCCGACCCGTTTGCCGACGACCCCTGCGACCCGTCGGCGGCACTGGACGCCGTCGAGCCGGGACAGCCTCTGGACGCCCAAGAGCGAATGGCGGTGGAGGCCGACCTGGCCGACCTGGCCGTTTACGAAGCTCTGTTGGCGCACAAGGGGATTCGCGGCCTGGTCGTGTGCTGCGACGAGTGCCAGCAAGACCACTACCACGACTGGGACATGTTGCGCGCGAATTTGCTGCAGCTGCTCATCGACGGCACCGTCCGTCCGCACGAGCCCGCCTACGACCCCGAACCCGACGCGTACGTCACGTGGGATTACTGCCGGGGATATGCCGACGCGTCGCTCAACGAAGCGACGTCAGACGCCGACGGGTTTCACCGGCGTCACTGAACGCCTCAGCACCTCCAGCGCCCGGTAGCTAGCCGCCTGGCGCCGCCGAAGACGGCGTGGACGACTGCCCGTGGTGATGGTGGTGGCCCGACGACGGAGTCGTCGAGGTTGTCGGTGAAGTGGAAGACGAAGGGCTCGGGCTGACCGCCGTGGGCGCCGTGGTGCTCGGAGTCGGCGACACACTCGGCGTGGTCGAGGCGGCCGGGGCCTTCGGTGGCTTGGTCTGCGGCGCCGGGGTAACGGCCTGCGGCGGCGGCAGCGTGGCGTTCGGGTCGCGCGACTCGACGCGGGTGTTCAGCAGATTGACCTGATCCATCAGGTCGGTGCGGCTGGCCCCGGCGTTCATGGACTGCACGGCGCTGCTGACCTCGGCCAGCTGGTCGTGGGCCTGGGCCCATTGGCCTTCGTTGATCAGTTGCTGAACCTTCGCCAGCTCGGCCTTGGCCGACAGCTCGATCTTTTGGTCGTTGACCCGCGGCTGGTCGTAGAACATCGCGTGCAGGCCGTACAACGCGTTCCCGGGCCGGGCCTCGACCACCATGGCGCCGAAGCCGCTGAGGACCAACAGTGTCGCGGCCACCGACCCGATCGCCGCCAGGCCACGACGGCTGTGCCCGCCGCGTTCGGCAAGTCCGACGCGCAGCGCCTCGATCGCATCTTCCGGCGACACCAGGGCACTGGCTGGAGGCCACCGCAGATCGTCACGCCATTCCGCCAGGAGAGCGGCCAGCGCTTCAAAATCAGGGTCGTCGGGGTCGTCGATGTCGACCGGCTGACGCTCGGCCAGCGCGTCGAGCAACAGGTCGGTGCGGGCCAACTCGTCCAGGGCGGGTTGCTCCGGTACCGCGTAACCGAATTCAGGCATAGTCACCCGCCGCGATGATCTCGGATTTGAGGCGGTTCAAAGCACGGTGCTGGGCCACCCGCACCGCCCCGGGTGTTGCGCCGACGGCGGCGGCTGTCTCCTCGGCGGACAGGCCGACGACGACGCGCAGGATCAGAATCTCGCGCTGCTTGGCGGGCAAGATCTCGAGCAGTTCGTTCATGCGGCTGGCCGAATCGGCCTCGATGGCACGCTGTTCGGGGCCGGCCTCGGACGACCAGCGCTCGGGAACCGAGTCGGAGGGGAAGGCGAGATCACGGCCGGCGGCCCGGTGGGCGTCGGCTACCTTGTGGGCCGCGATGCCGTACAGGAAGGCCAGGAATGGGCGACCCCGATCCCGGTAGCGCGGCAGCGCCGTAATAGTGGCCAAGCAAACCTCCTGCGCCACGTCATCGGCTGACAGGCCACCCCGATCGATTGTGCCGACCCGAGCCCGGCAATACCGCACGACAATCGGACGGATGGTCTCCAGCACCTCCCGTAATGCCTTCGTGTCTCCCGCTACGGCCTCGGCAACCACAGCGTCGAGACGTTCCGCTTGAATTGTCATCGACGGCGGTATCTCCAACGTTACGAACCGGACACAGCACGGGCTATCACGGGCTAACTCACGCAATGACTTTAACGGCCGCAAGGCCGATTCAAGCGGAACGCCACGCCCCACCGGCGCGCCGCACCTGGCCTGCGCAGACATCGCGAATTTCGGGCAGTTCTCGTGCCGAAAATGTGACGCTTCCGATATCAATCAGCAAGCAAGCCAGCGCCCACCGAAGGGGTATCAACCCGAATCGCTCGGTGGCGTCCAGCGCCGCCTCGGCGACCTCCCGGGCGCGGTCGGCGCGGCCCGCGCTGCACAGGGCCGCGGCGAGCACCACATCGCTTTTGACCCGGTGGCGCGCCGAGGCCTCGAGCCGACCGGAGCCCATCGCCCCCGCCAGTTCGACGGCTTCCTCGGCGCGACGGACGGCGACGTCGCCTTCGCCGGAGGCCATGGCCAATTCGGCGCCCACCCACCTCCGGCGCACCGCGAGCCGGTCGGGCACCGTCGCGGCCGCCAGCGTCGAGTCTGCGCGCGTCAACAACGCTGCCGCGGCGGCGAAGCGGCCGACGCCCAGCGCGTCGGCGGCCAGCCCGATGAGGGCGTCGGCCTGCGCCTCGGGATCGGTGCCGGCCAGCGCCAGGGCGCGACCATCCCAGCCACGCGCGCGTTCGTGCCAGCCGAGCTGACGTAGGAACGATCCCTGCGTGCTGTGCGCCAGCGAGACCAGCGGGCCGCCGGCACCGCTGCGGCGCAGCGCGGCGAGGTCGCGAAACGCGCTGCCGTAGCGACCCTGCCCGCCGGACGCGACGGCGCGCAGCCACAATTGCCGGGGTGTGGTCGCGGTTGGCAAAGGCCAGCTTTGCGGCTGGTTTCCGAACGCGGCGGCCGCCAGCGTTGCGTCGATCGTCGAAGTGTGACGAGTTTCAATCACGGTGATAGTAGTAAACAGTTCGTGGTGTCTGTGTTACTGAAATGTTAATCACGATCGGCGTGTACAAATTAGCCCCTCCCCTTCCAACCGCCCTGAGCAGCGAAATCCCAAGGGGCGTCAACTAGCTGGTAGCACGGCTCTTGTGCGGTAAATGCGTCGCAGATGAACGCAGAGTTAATTCTGCAGCAACGGTCATGTATTTTGCCACACTAAGCGCCTATTGACGGAAATTCACCGCCGCCCCTAAGTTCTAGCAATGACGGGTAGTCATCGGTGACGTCCCCCCGAAATCAGTTGCACAATCGTTTCGCGAACCTGACATTCTGGGCGTGCCGTGCAGAGAGGGAACTAGCCATGCCACAGCCGGAGCAGCTACCTGGGCCCAACGCCGATATCTGGAACTGGCAACTGCAGGGCCTGTGCCGCGGTGTCGATTCGTCGATGTTCTTCCATCCGGACGGCGAGCGCGGCCGCGCGCGCATGCAACGCGAACAGCGCGCTAAGGAGATGTGCCGGCAGTGCCCCGTGATCCAGGAGTGCCGTGCCCACGCGCTGGAAGTCGCTGAGCCGTACGGTGTTTGGGGCGGCCTGTCGGAATCCGAGCGCGACCTACTGCTGAAGGGCGACATCGGCCGCGCGCGCGGTATCCGTCGCAGCGCCTGATCTCCCAGCGATTGAACGGTTCGGCACCACGGTGCGTGTACTAGTCATGGACTGGGCGAACCGGCCGCGGTCCTAGATTCGCTCGATCGCTCGCGGTGTCGGGGCCCGCGTCGATTCGCGGTCGCGCAGGAGGGGCGCTGTGGCTAAGCGCTGGAACAATTTCGAAGCGCGGGTCCGCAATGCCGGACTCGCCGTAAGAACGACCCTGGGACAGCAAGCGTGGCTGGATCGACCCAGCTACCGCCTCGAGCACGCTCTGATGTTCGCGTTCGCGGCCACGGGCCGATACCGGGATCGCGTTAGCAACGCACTGCACGGCACCTGGCTCGGTCATCCGCTTCATCCGGCGTTGACGTCCCTGCCGACGGGCGCGGTGGCGACAACGGTCGCGATGGATGCGGCCAGCCTGCTCCCCGGACGCGCCACCGACCTCCGTCACGCCGCACGGTTTGCGTTGGGCGTCGGACTTGTCGGAAGCGTCGGCGCGGCCGCTACCGGTCTGACCGACTGGCAGCACACCCACGAACGATCGCGTCGAATCGGTGTCGTGCACGGAGTGCTGAACGTGATCGCGACGGGCCTGTACGCGGTGTCGTGGCGGCAGCGCCGCGACGGCCGTCAGCTGCGCGGAATGGCGAGCAGTGCGCTGGGCTACGGCCTGACCCTTGGCAGCGGATACCTAGGCGGCGATTTGGTGTTCGCGTCGGGCACCGGGGTGGATCGCTCTGGAGCTCGGCTGAGTGGGGACCGTTGGACGCCGGTGCTGTCGGCAACGGCTTTGGACGACCAGCCGCAGCGGGTCGAGGTGGCCGGCGTCGGCGTGGTCCTGTATCGCAACGACGGCCAGGTGGTGGCCGTCGGTGGGCACTGCCCGCATCTGGGTGCACCGATGGACGACGGCTGGATCGACCGTGATCGAATCGTGTGCCCCTGGCATGGTTCCCGGTTCGCGTGCGAATCCGGAGAAGTGCTGCGCGGACCGGCGACGGCGGCGCTGCCGCGCTACCCGGTGCGGATCCGCGACGGACTGGTCGAAGTACGCGGAGTGGCGATATGAATGCCTATGACGTGCTGTTCGAGCACCACAAGGTGTTACGGGGACTGTGCGCGAAGACCACCGCCATACCGCCGGATACCGATGAGCGGCAAGAATCCCTCGGCGAGCTGTTGATTGAGCTGGACATCCACATGCGCATCGAGGACGACCTGTTCTATCCGGCGGTACAGGAGGCGAGCAAGCTGGTTGCTATCGCCCATGCGGAGCACCGGCAGGTCTGGGATCAGCTGGCGATGCTGCTTCGGACGCCGCCGAGCGCACCGCAGTACGAGGACGAATGGCACTCGTTCGTCACGGTCCTGGACGCCCACGCCAGCGAAGAGGAGCGTGACTTGTGCCCGGCCCCAATAGATTTGAGCGAGAACATGCTCGACACGCTGGGGAACCAAATGGTCGAGCGCATGGCCCAACTGCGTCGATCGGCGATCAACAAGTTCCGCGTTCGCGTCCGTGCGGCCGTGCTGAGCTCACTGTGATCTACGGCCGACGCGGCGCCACAACTCGACGAGAGCCGTTGCGGCCGGTGACAGCCGGCCGTCGGCGCGCCACGCCACACCGACACGCGCCCGCAACGCCGGACGGCTGATGCGGATCGCGTGCAGATCGTCGCGGGTGCGCACGTAGGAATGCGGCAGCACCGCAACGCCGAGCGACCGTGCCGCGAAATCACCGACCACCACGGGGTTGCTGGCCTCCAGCGCAATGTGGGCGCGGACGCCGGCGGCCGCGCAGCCCTCGTCCAGGCCGGCCCGGATGCCCGCGCCGCGCGGCAGGCAGATCAGCGGATGCTCGGCGAGCGCTCGCAACGAGATCGAAGTCCGTCGGGCAAGGTCGCTTCCCGGTGCGACGGCCGCCACCAACACGTCGTCGTTGATCACCTGCACCTCGATGCCGCGGTCCAACGCGGACGCAAACCCGACGACGGCCAAATCGATCGCGCCGTCGCGCAGGCCGGCGATCAAATCGGCCGAAGGCGCCTCTACCAAGCTGATCTCGACGCCCGGATGCTCGTCGTGAAAGGCGGCAAGGGTGCCGGTGACGACCTCGGGCGGGCACGACGGCATCATCCCGACCGCGACCCGCCCGCGCAGCACGCCCCGCAGTTGCTCTGCGACAGCGGCGATTTCGTGTACCGCGGCCAGCGCGGCCCGCGCCGGTGGCAGCACCCTGGCGCCCGCGTCGGTCAGGCGGACCGAGCCGCCGGAGCGGTCGAACAGCGCATGGCCGAGTTCGGACTCCAGCCGGCGGATCTGCGCGCTGACCCCTGGCTGCGCGATATGCACGCGCGCGGCGGCCTTGGTGAAACTCGCCTCTTCCGCCACCGCGACGAGGTACTCGAGTTGATGCAGCTCCATAACTATTGATTATGCGTTGGATCATCAACATATCTTCGACGTATGCCAGTTTCGCGAGCAGGATGAAGGCATGGAACCGACACAGATCGCAAGAACATACTTCGACAGCTGGAAGCGCAAGGACTTCGATGGCCTGCGCGCGATCCTCGCCGACGACGTGACTTTCTCCGGACCGATGGGGAGCGCCAGCGGCGCCGACGACTACGTCAAGCAACTCGCAGGCTTCGGTCAGATGCTCGACGACATCACCGTCGAGAAGATGCTGGCCGACGACCGCGATGTGCTGACGTGGTTCAACCTGCATCCGAAGGATGGCGACCCCGTCCCCGTCGTGAATTGGTGTCACGTGGAAAACGGGCGCGCCCAACGGGTGCGCGTGGTGTTCGACCCGCGGCCGCTGCTGTAGAGAGTTTGACTCCGGCTAATTCGGGTAGCTCCCGTGCATGAATACGGGCTTGAAGAGGGAAGTAGCCGTTGCGGCCGCGGTACTGGCCGCCACCGCGGCACCGCTGGGCGCATGCACGAACCAGCGCGCCAGCCAGCCCAACACATCACCGCTGACCACGTCGCCGGCCGGCGCGGAGAGAATGGCCACGCAGTTGAAGAGCTCCGACGGGACGGTGGTCGCCAACGCCACCTTCGATTTCGCCGACGGCTACGCGACTGTGACCGTCGAGGCCGGCGCCAACCAGGTTCTAAGCCCGGGTTTCCACGGGCTGCAAATCCACTCGATCGGCAGATGCGACCCCGGGGACTTCAGTTCGGCTGGAGGCGTCTACCAGGCACCGGGTCACACCGGCTATCCGGCGAGCGGCGAGCTGACCGCGCTCCAGGTGCGAACCGATGGCTCGGCGAAACTCGTCACCACCACGAACTCGATCACCGCCGCGGACCTGCGGAACGGGTCGGGTAGCTCGCTGGTCATCCACCAAGACGCGGATAACTTGAGCACCGGCTCCACCGGTGAATCGGGCAAGCGGGTGGCCTGCGGTGTGATTGCCGCGGCGGCCGCTACGACGACGTCGTCCACCACGGAGACAACTACCGCCACCACGATCACCACCACGACGGCCGTGGCGCCGCCGTCCACGAGCACGAGCACCAGCACCGTCACGGTCACCACCCCGCCGACCTTCACGTCGACGCCGACGATCACCGTGACGACTCCGCCGGTACTTCCGCGCGGCCGCTGACGCGCTCAGCGGTGCCGACCGTGGGGCCTATGCACGAATTCCGTTGCGTTTTCGTACATAAGCCCCACAGTCAATCAGCTAGTGGTGGTGATGCCCGTGGCTGTGGTCGTCGTCCTCCTCGGCCGGCTTGTCGACCACCGCGGTCTCGGTGGTGAGCACCATCCGGGCGACCGACCCCGCGTTGAGCACCGCCGAGCGGGTGACCTTGACGGGATCGATCACGCCTTCGGCGACCAAGTCGCCGTAGCTCAGCGTGTCCGCGTTCAGCCCCTGCCCGGCGGGTAGCTCGCTGACCTTGTGGACCGCGACCGCGCCGTCGAGCCCCGCGTTGGTGGCGATCCAGTACAGCGGTGCGGGAAGCGCTTCGGAGAACACGTCGACGCCGAGGGCCTCGTCGCCGCTCAGCGACGCGCGCAGGTCCTGCAGCTTTTTGCCGGCTTGGATCAGCGCCGATCCACCGCCCGCGACGATGCCCTCTTCGACCGCGGCCTTGGCGGCCGCGACGGCATCCTCGACGCTTTCCTTGCGCTCCTTGAGCGCGGTCTCGGTCGCGGCGCCCACCTTGATGACGGCCACCCCGCCGGCCAGCTTGGCCAGCCGCTCCTGCAACTTCTCGCGATCCCAGTCCGAGTCGCTCTTGTCGATCTCGGCGCGCAGCTGGCTGATGCGATTGGCGACCGCATCCGCCGAGCCGCCGCCCTCGACGATGATGGTGTCGTCCTTGCTGACCACAACGCGGCGCGCGGTGCCCAGCACCTCGGTGCCGACTTCGCGCAGCAGCAGGCCGGCGTCCGGATTGACGACCTGTCCGCCCGTCACTATCGCCAGGTCTTCCATGAAGGCCTTGCGGCGATCGCCGAAGAACGGCGACTTGACCGCGACGGCCTTGAGCGTCTTGCGGATGGAGTTGACGACCAGCGTGGCCAGGGCCTCGCCCTCGACGTCTTCGGCGATGATCAGCAGCGGCTTGCCGGCCTCGGCGACCTTCTCCAGCATGGGCAGCAGGTCGGGCAGCGAGCTGACCTTGTCCTGATGCAGCAGGATCAGCGCGTCTTCGAGCACCGCCTCCTGGGAGTCGAAGTCGGTGACGAAGTACGCCGACAGGAAGCCCTTGTCGAAGCCGACGCCCTCGGTGAAGTCCAGCTCGGTGCTGAGCGTCGAGGATTCCTCGACGCTGACCACGCCGTCGTGGCCCACCTTGCTCATGGCCTCGCCGACGAGTTCACCGATCTGCGCGTCGCGCGAGGAGACCGTCGCCACCTGGGCGATGCCTTCCTTGCCGGACACCGGGGTGGCGGCGGCCAGCAGCGCCTCGGACACCGCGTCGGCGGCCTTGCCGATTCCGGCGCCGAGCGCGATCGGGTTGGCGCCGGCGGCGACCATACGTAGGCCGCCCTTGACCAATGCCTGGGCCAACACGGTCGCGGTGGTGGTGCCGTCGCCGGCGACGTCGTTGGTCTTGGTCGCCACCGACTTCACCAGCTGGGCGCCCAGGTTCTCGAATGGGTCTTCCAGGTCGATCTCGCGCGCGACGGTGACGCCGTCGTTGGTGATCGCGGGACCGCCAAATGCCTTGGCCAGCACCACATGCCGGCCACGTGGGCCCAACGTCACGCGTACCGCGTCGGCGAGCTTGTCGACGCCGGCCTCCATGGCGCGGCGCGCGGTCTCGTCGTACTCAATCAGCTTGCTCATCAAGGCTCCCCTTCAACGCGAGCCGCCCCGGAAATCACCCGTGGTTACAGGGGATCGCCGGGGCGGAACACGGTTCTTTACTTGGATACGACGGCCAGCACGTCGCGTGCCGACAGGATGAGGTATTCCTCGCCGTTGTATTTGATCTCGGTGCCGCCGTACTTGCTGTAGATGACGGTGTCACCCTCCGACACGTCCACCGGGATCCGCTTCGCGCCGTCCTCGTCCCAGCGGCCGGGGCCGACTGCGACGACGGTGCCTTCCTGCGGCTTCTCCTTGGCGGTGTCAGGAATGACCAGACCGGACGCGGTCGTGGTCTCGGCCTCGTTGGCCTGCACGAGAATCTTGTCCTCGAGTGGCTTGATGTTCACCTTCGCCACGATTGGAGCCCTCCACTATTTGGGTCGGGTCCGGGGTGGGCCCGGACCGGAGTTGGCGGTCGGTCCGGGGCTTGTCCCCGAACCGTCCGAATTGTCAGGTGATTCGGCATCCGCCCGTACCCTCGCGCCGTCGTCGCGGGTGCCGACACGGGGGGTTGGCCGATTGCCACCTAGCACTCTATACATGAGAGTGCTAGCACTCAAGGCCGCCCTGCTGCTTCCCGCGGGATGGCGCCGTGCACTCAGCTGACCTGCCCTTTTACCACCGGCAGCCCGGGGTCGCTGGCCACGTCCAGCGGTGAGGGCGACGCCCCGGCGGCCACCAGCTGCGCGGCGAACGCGGCGATCATCGCCCCGTTGTCGGTGCACAGCCGCGGTCTGGGGATCCGGAGCGTCAGGCCCGCCGCCGCGCAGCGCTGGGTGGCCAGCTCCCGCAACCGGGAGTTGGCGGCCACTCCCCCGGCGATCAGGAGGGTCTCGACGCCGAGCCCGGTCGCCGCTCGGACCGCCTTCATGGTCAGCACGTCGGCGACGGCTTCCTGGAAGCCCGCGGCGATGTCGGCCGTGGCGGCGTCGGGGTGGCTCTCCACGTATCGCGCGACGGCGGTCTTGAGCCCGGAGAAGCTGAAGGCATGCGGGTCGTCGGCCGGGCCGGTCATGCCGCGCGGGAACGTGATGGCTTCGCGGTCACCGGTGTGGGCCAGGTCGTCGAGCACCTTTCCGCCCGGGTAGCCCAGGCCCAGCAGGCGCGCGACCTTGTCGTACGCCTCGCCCGCGGCGTCGTCGACGGTGCTGCCCAGCTCGACGATCGGCTCGCCGAGCGAACGCACGTGCAGCAGATGCGTGTGGCCACCGGATACCAGCAGCGCCACGCATTCGGGCAGCGGTCCGTGTTCGTATACGTCGGCGGCCAGGTGCCCGCCGAGGTGGTTGACGGCGTAGAACGGCACCTCCCACGCGGCCGAATACGCCTTGGCCGCAGCCACTCCCACCAATAAGGCACCGGCGAGGCCGGGCCCGATCGTAGCGGCGACGACGTCGGGTCGTTCCACGCCGGCCGCGGACAGCGCGCGACGCATGGCGGGACCCAGGGCTTCCAGATGCGCGCGCGAGGCGATCTCGGGCACCACGCCACCGAACCGCACGTGCTCGTCGACGCTGGATGCCACTTCGTCGGCCAACAGGGTCGCCGCGCCGTCATCGTTCAGCCGCGCGATGCCGACTCCCGTTTCGTCGCAGGAGGTTTCGATCGCCAGGATCACCGTCATTTGGCGCCGCTCCTCCTCATCGCTTCGTCCCCCTCGCCGCTTCGCGGCTGGGGGTGCCCCCACTGCATCGTCGCCGGCGCGCGTCATTGGGCCTCCCGCCGCATCGTGTACGCGTCGGCGCCGCTGACGCGGTAGTAGCGCCGGCGCAGGCCGATCTGGGCGAAGCCTGCGCTGCGGTACAGCGCGATGGCCGCCTCGTTGTCCGTGCGCACCTCCAGATAGACCACGCCGCCGTCGGCGAAATTCAGCAACTCGTCAAGCAGGCGGCGGCCGATGCCCTGTCCCTGGAATGCCGGGTCCACGCCGATCGTGTGCACCTCGTATTCGAACGGCGGATTGCGGCCCAACCGGGAGATCCCCGCATAGCCCACCACGCGTCCGGCGGCGCGCGCGGCCACATAGTGGTTGTGCGAGCTGGCCAGTTCACGGTTGAACGCCACCGCGGGCCAGGGATCGTCGCCGTCGAACAGCTGGGCCTCGAGCTGTGCGCAGCGCTCGGCGTCGGCGGGTATCAACGCCCCGATGGTCACGGGCTCGCTGGGCGCGGTCACCGGGGGGCCGCCAGGGGCTTTGCGTCGGGCCGGCGTAGATACAGCGCCACCAGTGGCGCGGGGTCCGCCGACCAGTCGGGCACCGCGGCGACCAGCCCGGCCGACGTCGGGTAGACCGGCTCGCAGATCGGCAGGCCGAACCCCCCCGCGTGCTCGGGCGAACCCGCCACCGCGCGTGCAGGACCGGGGTCGACGTCGGCCGGGGCGTTGACCGCCGGGCCGGCGGTACGCACCCCGTCGCGGTAGCGAGCCCAGTAGACCTCGCGGCGGCGGGCGTCGGTGACCACCAGTGTGTCGCCGGTGGTTCGCACCCCGATGGCGTCCAGGCTGCACACCCCGTGTACCGGGATGCCCAGCGCGTGCCCGTATGCGGCGGCGGTCGCCATCCCCGCCCGCAGGCCGGTGAACGGGCCGGGACCGCAGCCCACCACGACGGCGTCGAGCTCGGCCATGCTCAGCCCGGCCTCGTCCAGGGCGGCCAGCGCGTTGGGGGTGAGCCGTTCGGCGTGTGCCCGGGCGTCGACGGTGACCCGCTCGGCCAGGACGGCGTGATCGGACAGCCGCACGACGCCGGCCGTGACCGCAGGCGTCGAAGTATCCAGGGCGAGAACCACATTCACGAGCGATTCCACTCCCAGGTCGCGATCCGCACGTCGGAATGGCTGACCCGCTCGAGGCGCACGTCCAGGTGCCGCTCGGACAGGCGTTCGGCCAGGCCTTGGCCCCACTCCACCACGACGACAGCGTCGTCGAGCTCGGTATCGAGGTCCAGCGAGTCGAGCTCGCCGAGCAGGTCGGCGCCCCGGTGGTCCAGCAGCCGGTAGACGTCGACGTGAATCATCGCCGGCGCGCCTGGCCGCCGCGCGGGGTGCACCCGCGCGAGCACATACGTCGGTGAGGTGACCGGGCCGTCGACGTCCATCGCGGCGGCAATGCCCTTGGCCAGCACCGTCTTTCCGGCGCCGAGCGGACCGGAGAGCACTACCACGTCGCCGGCGCGCAGCTGCTCGCCCAGCCGGCACCCGAGCGCCACGGTGTCCTCGACGCGCTCGCAGGTGGCGGTGCCCTGCTCAGCCATGGCGCCGGAACCGTTCCCGCAGGCGCCGGTAGCGCAGCACCACCTTGCTCGGTGTCGCGCGGTTGACCAGCCGGACCAGCCCGTCGTTGATGGCTTCATGTTTGTCCAGCAGCGCCAGGTGACTGGCCCCGGTGACGATGACCAGCTCGGACTGCGGCAGGGAGGCCGCCATCTTCCTGGAGTATTCGTCGGGGGTGATCAGGTCGTGGTCACCGCAGGCGATCAGCGTCGGAATGCGCAGCAACGTCCACAGCCCGGCGGTTTCGTCGTGCACTTCCAGTGCCCGCAAGAATCCCACCAGCGTGGGGATCGGGGTGCCGTTCATCATGCGTTGGGAGAAGGCGTCCAGGCTTCGGCTGACGTGCAGGTCGCTGTAGGACGCGGCCCGCAGAACCGGCGCGATCAGCGACCGCGACACGTTGCGGCCGCGGTGCGTCAGCTTCGGGGCGGACCGGGCGGTGAACCGAAGTGCTTCCACCGCAGGGTTTTTCAGGACCTCCCCTAGCGGCGAACGGGTAACGCCTTCGGCGGCAGAGGAAATCAGCGCCGCGCCGACGATCATGCGCCCGTACTGCTCGGGGTACTGCCGGGCGTGTGACAACACCGTCATGCCGCCCATCGAATGGCCGACCAGCACGACGACACCCTGCGGCGCGACCTCGGTCAGCACGGCTTCCAGGTCCTGGCCCAGCTGGGTCAGCGTGTACGTCTCGGGCTCGGCTTCGCCGGAGAGGCCGTGGCCGCGCTGGTCGTAGAAGACCATCCGCACCCGCGGCCCCCATTTCTCGGCGAGCCGGGTGCGCTGGAAGTAGAAGGCGCCCATGCGCAGACAGAAGCCATGGGCGAAGACCATCGTCACGGGCGCGTCCACCGGGCCGACTTCGCGGACGGCCAACGGGACGCCGTCGGCCGTGGTCACCACGTAGCCGCGGTCGCTGGCTGTTCTTTCGAAATCCTCGTCGGCGTAAGGGTCTTCGACGTCCGTGGCCCGTTGGATCATCGAGCGGCGGGCCGAGGCCCCGACGATGGTGGCGACCGCAGTCAGCCCGGTGCCCCCCGCAAGCCAAGCCCTTTCCCGGTGGCGCCTGCGGGTTCTCTTATCGCTCAACGGTTCCGGCCTCGCGATAGGTCCTGGTGATGCGCCCGCGCGGGCTGGTGACCACTTCGTAGTGGATGGTGCCGAGCAGGTCGGCCCAGTCCTGGGCGGTGGGTTCGCCGCTGCTGCCGGGCCCGAACAGGATCGCCTCGTCGCCCTCGGCGACATCGATCGGACCGGGACCCAGGTCGACGAGGAATTGGTCCATGCAGATCCGCCCGACGCCGGGGCGCCGCCGGCCGTTGATCAACACGTCAAGCCGGCCGCCCAGCGACCGGAAAACACCGTCCGCGTAGCCGATCGGCATCAGCGCGACGGTGGTGTCGCGCTCGGCTATCCAGGTGTGTCCGTAAGACACACCCTCGCCGGCGCTAATCGACTTCACTAGCGCGACAGCGCATTTCACCGTCATCGCGGGCATCAATCCCAGGTCGCCGAGCTGCGGCACAGGGCTCAGGCCGTACACCGCGATGCCCGGGCGCACCATATCGAAGGCCAGGTCGGGACGGGACATGGTGGCCGCCGAATTCGCCAGGTGCGCAAGCTCGAAGGTCACCCCCGCCTCGCGCGCCTGCACCAGCATGTCACTGAGCCGTTGCGCCTGAACGTCGTTGATCGAATTGTCGGGTTGGTCGGCGTAGACCATGTGCGACATCAGCCCGCGCAGCCGGATGGCGTCCTCGGCGACGGCCTGGCGCAGCGCGGTCAGCATCGAGGGGTATGACGCGGGGGCGACGCCGTTACGGTTCAGCCCGGTGTCGACCTTGACGGTCACGGTCGCGGTGCGGCCGGTGCGGCGCACCGCGTCCAGCAGCTCGTCGAGCTGGCGCACCGAGGACACGGCGATCTCGATGTCGGCGAGCAGCGCGGGCCCGAAGTCGAGCCCGGGCGGGTGCAGCCAGGCCAGCACCGGCGCGGTGATCCCGTCGGCGCGCAGCGCCAGCGCCTCGTCGACGGTGGCGACACCCAGTTCGGCCGCCCCGGCGGCCAACGCGGCGCGGGCGACCCGGTTGGCCCCGTGGCCGTAGCCGTCGGCCTTGACGACAGCCATCAGCCGCGCGGGACCAGCGTGCTCGCGCAGCACCCGCACGTTGTGCTCGATCGCGCCCAGGTCCACGACGGCCTCGGCGAGGACCCCAGGGCTCAGGGATATCGGCGTAACGGCCACGGCCGCCATTGTCCCAGAACCGGCTCTGCGGGCTGCCCGCGAGCGTCAGTGCGCGAAGTGCTGCGCCTCGTAGTGACCGCCCGGCTTGAGCTTGTCGAGCGAGGCCAGGGCGGTGCGGGCGTCGTCGTGCAGGGCCCGTGCCAGGTCGGCGGAGAGGCCCTCGCGCACCACGATGCGCAGCACCGAGATGTCCGTCGCGTTCTCCGGCATGGTGTAGGCGGGCACCTGCCACCCGTAGCCGCGCAGCTCGTGGGAGACGTCGAACTCGGTGTAGCCCAGACCGCGGGCGAGCCGGAAGCTGACTACCGGGATCGCCGAGCCGTCAGAGATCAGCTCGCAGTGGTCTCCCACACGCAGTTGCTCGCCCAGCCAGCGCGCGGTCGACGACAGCGTCTGCATGACCTGGGTGTAGCCCTCGCGGCCCAGCCGCAGAAAGTTGTAGTACTGGCCAACGACCTGGTTGCCGGGTCGGGAGAAGTTCAGGGTGAAGGTCGGCATGTCGCCGCCCAGATAATTCACGTGGAACACCAGGTCCTCGGGCAGGTACTCCTTGCCCCGCCACACCACGAACCCGACGCCGGGGTAGGTCAGCCCGTACTTGTGGCCGCTGACGTTGATCGACACCACCCTGGGCAGCCGGAAATCCCACTTCAGCTCCGGATGCAGGAACGGCACCACAAAGCCGCCGCTGGCGGCGTCGACATGCACCGGAACATCCACGCCGCCTTCTGAAAGGGGCTTGCCGGCTAACTTGTCCAGCGCCGCGCAGATCTCGGCGATGGGCTCGAGTTCGCCGGTGTAGGTGGTGCCCAGGATCGCGACCACGCCGATGGTGTTCTCGTCGACGGCGTCGACCACCTGCTCGGGGGTGATGACGTAGCGCCCCTCCTCCATCGGCAGATAGCGGGGTTCGACGTCGAAGTAGCGGCAGAATTTCTCCCAGACCACTTGGACGTTGGAGCCCATCACCAGGTTCGGGGTGCGGCCCTTCCAGTCTTTCCCGACCTTTTCGCGCCACCGCCACTTCATGGCCAGGCCGCCCAGCATCACCGCCTCGCTGGAGCCGATCGTGGACACCCCGCAGGCGCTGCCGGGGTCGTCGTCGCTCAGGCCGTCGGCGTGGAACAGGTCGGCCACCATGCACACGCAGCGCTGTTCGATGGCCGCGGTCGCGGGGTATTCGTCCTTGTCGATCATGTTCTTGTCGAACGTCTCGGCCATCAGCTTCCCGGCCTCGGGGTCCATCCACGTGGTGACGAAGGTGGCCAGGTTCAGCCGGGAACTGCCGTCGAGCATCAGCTCGTCGTGGATGAAGCGGTAGGCGGCTTCCGGCTCCATCGACTCCTCGGGCAACCGCAGCGCGGGAACCGGCGCGGTGAACAGGCGGCCGGTGTAGGCGGGGGCGATCGAGTGCGCGGGCACCGACGGGTGGCTGCGGGTCACGGCGGATCCTTTCTGCTGGAAAAGACTGTGTGCGGCTAGAGGGCGCCGAGGGCGGCCCGGATGTGCGGGACCATCCGCGACGACGACGTCGGCGCCTCGCCGGGTCCGGGGTCGGCGGCCGACAGCGCCGCCGCGCGGGCATGCACGAACGCCGCGGCCGCGGCCGCCTCACCGGCCGGCAGCCCGGAGGCCAGCAGCGCGCCGATCATCCCCGAGAGCACGTCGCCGGAGCCCGCGGTCGCCGCCCAGGACTGCCCCGCGGGATTGAGATAGACCGGTCCGCCGGGGTCGGCGACGATCGTGACGTTCCCCTTGAGCAGCACGGTGGCGCCGAAGGTGTCGGCCAGCTTGCGGACCGCGCCCACGCGATCGTCACCGGGCGGGCTACCCGCGAGCCGCGCGAATTCGCCCGCGTGCGGTGTCAGCACGGTCGGTGCCGCGCGGTTGGCGACGAGGTCGGGGTGGGCGGCCAGGATGGTCAACCCGTCGGCGTCGACGATCACGGGCAGGTCGGTCTCCAGCGCGAACCACAGCGCGGCGGCCCCGGCGTCATCGGTGCCCAAGCCCGGCCCGACTACCCAGGACTGCACCCGCCCGGCGGCCGCCGGGGTGGGCGATGCGATCACTTCGGGCCACTGCGCGAGCACCTCGGCGTGCGCGCTGCCGGCATAGCGGACCATGCCGGAGGTCGCGGCGACGGCGGCCCCGGTGCACAGCACCGCAGCGCCCGGATAGGTCGACGAGCCAGCCATCACGCCCGTCACGCCCTGGGTGTACTTGTCGTCGTGGGGGCCGGGCACCGGCCACCGCGCGGCCACATCGGCGGCTTCGAAACCCAGCACTGATGTTTTTGAGGTGTCCGGCAGGTCGAGCCCGATGTCGACCAGGACGACGCGCCCGCAGTCGGCCAGCGCGTGGACCGGCTTGAGCCCGCCGAAGGTGACCGTGAGCGCCGCGCGCACGGCGGGGCCGGTGATCGCCCCGGTCTCCACGTCGATCCCGCTGGGGGTGTCGACGGCGATCACCGGGATCCCCTCGGCGGCGGCGAACACCTCGGCCGCCGCCGGCCGCAGCGGCCCCGAACCGGAGATTCCCACTACTCCGTCGATGACGAGATCGGTTGTGGCCGAGACGCTTTCGACAATCCGCCCGCCGGCTTTCCGGAAGGCCGCCAGCCCCTTGCGGTGGGTGCGATCCGGCTTGAGCAGCACCGCGTCGGCGCCCGCGCCGCGACGGCGCAGGAAGGTCGCCGCCCACAGCGCGTCGCCGCCGTTGTCGCCCGAGCCGACGACCGCGCACACCCGACGGCCGGCGACCCCGCCGGTGCGGGCGGTCAGCTCCGCGATGATCTCGTTGGCCAGCCCGAAGGCGGCCCGTCTCATCAGGGCCCCGTCGGGCAGGCTGGCCAGCAGCGGCGCCTCGGCGTCGCGGATCGCGTCTACGGAGTAGTAATGCCGCATCGAAGCCAGCCTAGGTTTCCCCGGACCGGAAGCGGCGGAAAGCGGTTCCGAGTTTCGCCGGGTTCAGCGGCGGACGCTTGCGTTCTCGTGCCATCGCGTAGAAGCACAGCCCGATGAGGATCGACGCGAAGTGGCCGATCGCGGTGAAGTTCAGCGCGTGGTGGTTCATCGTGAGCAGCGGAAAACCGAAGATGACGAACAGCACCCCGAGGTAGCCCCAGCGCCACGGCCGCGCAATGTGATAGGTCAGCACGGCCATCACGCCGACAAGGAAATAGCTGACGCCGATGTCGCGCGCGTGCACCAGCCGTTCCGGCGCTTCGTGTTCCTCGATCGCGTAGTAGAGGATGCCTTCGCTGATATAGGTGGCAAGGATGTGGGACGTCAATCCCACGGTGAGCCAGCGCAGCTGGCCCAGCCAGTGTTCGGCCGGCGCGAGGAACAGGGTGAACAGCAGCAGGAACGGCTCCAGGTTCTTGCCGTCGATCCACAGCAGGCTGGAGAACAGCACACCCAGCGGGTTGGTGCCCAACTCGTGGATGTTGGTGGAGCGGTGCAGCAGCACGGAGTGCAGTTCCCGCCCGGGAAGTTGGTTTTGCACGATCGTCGTGATCAGCAGCACCAACAGCCAGCTGTAGGTCAGGGGCGCCCCAATGATGAAGCGCCAGACCGCGAGCGCCATGCCGCGCAGTCGTGTCCCCACCGATGCATTGGCCACCGCTCAACTGTTGCACGCCGGTGACGCCGATGCCGCCGACTCGGCTTCGGCCGGCGACGTGGCCTCCGCTGGAGCCGCCGGCTTCTCCGACTCGGGCCTCAGATGGCGCCACCAGCAGGCGATGTAGAGCAGCATCGAGATCACCAACGCGACCAGCACCCACAAAACGATCGTGATGTCGACCCAGCCGCCGAACGGCGGCGAGCCGGGAAGCGCATTTCTCAGCGGTACCACCGCGAACAGCATCGCCGCGTACCACGTTGTCATCGGCGGCTGAAACCTTCGCCGGTCGCGCACGGTCTGGATCGCAACGAAGAGGCCCAGGCCGGCGATCGCGATGAGGACGCCGAGAATGACCACGCCGAACGCGCCCGCACTGGCCGAGCGGTGCACGTTTACCCGGTAAGGGCCTGACCCGTCGACGGACACCTGCCAACCGGCCAGGTGGTTGATGAACGTCACCGGTAGGCGCTCGGGCACCTCCCCCGGGCCGTGCAAGAGCTCGATCTCGACCGGTCCGGAACCGTAGTGGTCCAAGGGCCAATTCTCGATCTCTCCCGCGATGGTCAGCGGGACCGGGAAGACACCTGGCAACATCCCTTTCGTCCACGTGCGCCGGGTCGGCTGAGCCACGGATCGCACGCGGAGACCAAGGTCTTCCTTGAGGTGCTGGGTTGCCGGATCCAACAGGGCCGATCCCGGCGAGATGGATAGGTTGGCCATCAACACGCTGTAGTTCGACTGAATGTCTTCGATGATCAACGTGGCCGTGCTCCGGTCAGTCCCGGCCGGGATCTCCGGGCGGTGGTGCCCGCCGCTGGCGGCGTACAGCGCTACCGACGCGACGTACGCCGCGACGACGGCAACGACGAGACCGATGGCGCCGAAGGTCATGAGTGACGGCCTGGGACGCGAGTGATCCGCGGACAACGATGCCTCCCCAACTAGATCATCTGCATGAATTGCGGCCCGGCCAGCGATTGTAAAGGCGGACCACGCGGGCGGGAGGCGTTACGGGCGAAACAACCCGACTATTCGACGGTGACGGACTTGGCCAGGTTTCGTGGCTTGTCCACGTCGTAACCGCGGGCTTGCGCCACCGACGCCGCGAACACCTGTAGCGGGATGGTCGACAGCAGCGGCTGCAAAAGGGTTGATACGGCGGGGATTTCGAATAAGTGATCCGCGTAGGGCCGAACGGTGTCGTCGCCCTCTTCGGCGATCACGATCGTCACCGCGCCGCGGGACTGGATCTCGCGGATATTGGACAGCAGCTTGGCGTGCAGCGTGGCCGACCCCTTCGGTGAGGGCATGACGACGATGACGGGCAGGTCGTCCTCGATCAGCGCGATCGGGCCGTGCTTGAGTTCGCCGGCCGCGAACCCCTCGGCGTGCATGTAGGCCAGCTCTTTGAGCTTCAGCGCGCCTTCCAGCGCCACCGGGTAGCCGACGTGGCGACCCAGGAAGAGGATGGTCGAGGATTGGGCGAACCGATGGGCAAGGGCGCCGACCGGTTCGACCGTCGCAAGCACCCGCGCCACCAGGTCTGGCATCGCCTCGAGTTCGCGGTACTCGCTTTCGACCTCGTCGGGATACTTGGTGCCGCGGGCCTGCGCCAGCGCCAGGCCGACGAGATAGTTGGCGGCGATCTGCGCCAGGAATGTCTTGGTAGAGGCGACGCCGATCTCCGGGCCGGCGCGGGTGTAGAGCACCGCGTCGCACTCGCGCGGGATCTGCGAGCCGTTGGTGTTGCAGATCGCCAGCACCTTGGCCTTCTGATCCTTGGCGTGCCGGACCGCTTCCAGGGTGTCCGCGGTCTCGCCGGACTGCGAGATGGCGACCACCAGCGTGCTGCGGTCCAAAACCGGGTCCCGGTAACGGAATTCGCTGGCGAGCTCGACTTCCACGGGCAGCCGCGTCCAGTGCTCGATCGCGTATTTCGCCAGCAGCCCTGAGTGATACGCGGTGCCGCAGGCGACGACGAATACCTTGTCGATTTCGCGTAGTTCCTGGTCGGACAGTCGCTGCTCGTCGAGCACGATCCGGCCGTTGACGAAATGGCCGAGCAGGGTGTCGGCCACCGCGGTGGGCTGCTCGGCGATCTCCTTGAGCATGAAGAACTCGTAGCCGCCCTTTTCGGCGGCGGACAGGTCCCAGTCGATGTAGAACTCGCGGTATTCCACGTCTGCGTTGCCGTGGAAGTCGGTGATCCGGTAGCCGTCGGCGGTGAGCACCACGGCCTGGTCCTGGCCGAGTTCGACGGCGTTGCGGGTGTGGGTGATGAACGCGGCCACGTCCGAGCCGACGAACATCTCGCCGTCCCCGACCCCCAGCACCAGCGGCGTCGACCGGCGGGCGGCGACGATCGTGTCGGGTTCGTCGGCGTTGGCGAACACCAGGGTGAAGTGGCCCTCCAGCCGGCGCAGCACGGCCAGCACCGAGGCCACGAAATCACCGGCTGTTTCACCATGGCGATAGGCGTGCGAAACCAGGTGCACCGCGACTTCGGTGTCGGTGTCGCTGGAAAACTCGACGCCGTTGGCCTCCAGTTCGTGGCGCAGGGCGGCGTAGTTCTCGATGATGCCGTTGTGGACGACGGCGATCTTGCCGGCGGCGTCGCGGTGCGGGTGCGCGTTGCGGTCGGTGGGCCGGCCGTGGGTGGCCCAGCGGGTGTGGCCCAGTCCGGTGGTTCCGGTCAGCGCGGCCGGCGGCATCTCGGCCGTCGTCTTGTCCAAGTTGGCCAGCCGGCCGGCGCGGCGGCGCACGGTGAGTTTGCCCTTGCCGTCGAGCAGCGCGATTCCCGACGAGTCGTAGCCGCGGTACTCCATCCGGCGCAGCGCGTCCATGACGACATCGAAGGCAGGGCGCTGCCCGACGTAGCCGACAATTCCGCACATCCTGCACAGGGTAGTGGAGCGGCCCTGGCGGACCCAGCAGGACGGACGGCCAGCGCGCTGACCTGCGTAAACGCGCTAAGGGGGCGGCAGTGCCGGGCGCGGTCGCCGGCGAAGCGCGCTCGACGGGGACGGGCGGTCGCTACTTTTCGGTCGAAATCATATTTCTAAGCAATGCGTGTTTGTCACCTAATGTATTTCTGACGTTTTCTATACTTTCATTGCTCCACAGCGACGCACACTTAAACTTCGGAATATCGGCTAGTGAAAGGAACCGTCACTACGACGAACAATGTTGCAGCACAACCGTTGTGCTGCAGTACGGCTTCGCCGCCCCATCGATCAATTGCTCTTTGCCGGCTCTTCAGGTAGACATCAATGCCGATATTCGCCAATTTTGTCTCGGAATTCCCCACGCCATCTTAAGGAGCGGATCATGACTGCTGTTCCGTACGACGAAGTGGTGGTGAGCCCTCGGCCGCCGATCGGCCGGGGTGACCCGGTGCTGGACACGACGGCTCGTTTGCTGAGCATTCCGCTGCGCCAGGTGTACGCGGCGCTCTGGCGGCTCGGGCTGATCGAGGTGCGCTAACGTCGACGCGTGGCCCGCATCCGCAAGCTAGTCAAAGCTCTCAGCCGGCCCGGCCCACATCGGGTTTTGCGCGGTGACCTGGCCTTCGCTGGTTTGCCGGGGGTGGTCTACACGCCGGAAGCCGGATTGAATCTGCCCGGTGTGGCGTTCGGTCACACGTGGCTGGCCGGTGCCGCCCGCTATTCGGGTTTGTTGGAGCATCTGGCGTCGTGGGGCATCGTGGCCGCCGCTCCCGACACGGAACGCGGGCTGGCGCCCTCGGTGCTCAACCTGGCGTTCGATCTCGGCACGGCTCTCGACATCGTTGCCGGCGTGCGGCTCGGGCCCGGCAAGATCAGCGTGCACCCCGCCAAGCTCGGGGTGGTGGGCCACGGTTTCGGTGGCTCGGCCGCGGTGTTCGCGGCGGCCGGCATGTCGGCCAAGCCCGCGGCCGTGGCGGCGCTGTTCCCGACCGTCACCAGTCCCCCGGCCGAGCAGCCGGCCGCGACGCTGCGGGTCCCGGGTTTGATCTTGACCGCGCCGGGAGACCCAAAGACGTTGAATTCCAACGCCTTGGCGCTGGCCCGTGCGTGGGACGCGGCGACGTTGCGCATTGTGAGCAAGGCCCAACCCGGTGGCCTGGTCGAGGGCAGGCGCCTGACGAAGGCGGTCGGGCTGCCCGGCCCGCACCGCGGCACGCGGCGATCGGTTCGCGCGCTGCTGACCGGGTACCTGCTCGCCACGCTCGCTGGCGACAAGACGTATCGCGCCTTCGCCGACCCGGACGCGCACCTGCCCAAGACGGTCCCGGTGGATCCCGAGGCAGAGCCGGTCACTCCCGGAGAAAAGATCGTCGCGCTGCTCAAGTGATTGCGCTCACGCCGAATGGGTAGTCGCGCGCAATGGCTACCGTCGAAGCGCTGTATGACCGCTGGATCACCGGCCTGTGGGCAGGGCAACCGATCGCTGCCGAGATCGTCACCGAGGACTTCGTAGGCCATTGGCCCGACCGCGACGTACACGGCCCGGACGAACTCCATCAGATCGTCGAGCAGACACGAAACATGCTGGACGACTTGAATTTTTCTGTTGAAATCGGGCCTTTTTCCGACGGCGCATTCGTCGCTGGCCGCTGGGTCGGGGCGGGTCGCGGCCCGGACGGCCCCGTCTCGTTCACCGGCAATGACATCCTCCGACTCACCGGCGACGGTCAGCGGTTCGCGGAATACTGGACGGGCACGTCGGCAGGCTGAGGTCAGCGGCGAAGACAATCGCACGGCGTGATATGCATCGTTGATGCGAATCGGGATCGCTCTGGATTATTCGGGCGGCTTTAAAGAGGCCGTCGACCGCGTCGTCGAACTGGAAAAGCAAGGCATCGACATCGCGGTGGTGGCCGAGGCGTATTCGTACGACGCCATCAGCCAGCTGGGGTATCTGGCCGCCAAGACCAACACCGTCGAATTGGCCACGGGCGTGGTTCCCATCTACATCCGCACGCCGTCGCTGCTGGCCATGACCGCGGCGGGCCTGGACTTCGTCTCTGACGGCCGGTTCCGTCTTGGCATCGGCACGTCGGGGCCTCAGGTGATGGAGGGGTTTCACGGCGTCGCGTTCGACGCCCCGCTCGGCCGTACCCGCGAGGTCGTCGAGATCTGCCGGAAGGTGTGGCGCCGCGAGCGGGTGCAATACGACGGGAAGTACTACCAGCTGCCGCTGCCCGCGGATCGCGGAACGGGGTTGGGCAAACCCTTGCAGCTGATCAATCACCCTGTGCGCGAACGCATTCCGATAACGATCGCGGCGCTGGGACCGAAGAACGTCGAGCTCACCGCCGAGATCGCCGAGGGCTGGCAGCCGGTCTTCTATCTTCCCGAGAAGGCCGACTCGGTCTGGGGCGAGGCGCTGAAAGCCGGTGCCGCAAAGCGGGATCCGGCGCTGGGACCGCTGGACGTCATGGTGCACGCGTCGTTGGCCATCGGCGACGACGTGGAGGATCGGCTGGCGTGGGCCAAGCCGCAGCTGGCCCTCTATCTCGGCGGAATGGGCGCCAAGGGCCGAAACTTCTACCACAACCTGGCGACGCGCTACGGGTTCGGCGAGGTCGCGGACAAGATCCAGGAGCTGTATCTGTCCGGCCGCAAGCGTGAGGCGATCGACTTGGTGCCCGACGAATTGGTGCGCGGGATGTCACTGGTCGGACCCCGCGGCTTTATCGCCGAGCGCCTGGCCGCCTTCGCCGAGTCCGGCGTCACGACGCTATTGGTGGCCCCGATGGCGACCGACGCCGAAGAGTCCGTGCGCTTCGTCGAGGAAGCGCTCCAGCTGCGGCCCTCCTGAGCGCTCACGGTCCCGCCTGCGGAAGTTGATCCGCGGCGATCTCGCACGGGGTTGATCCGTCGGTCGGCGGCGCAGCGGCCGGTGCGGGCGTAGCGGCGGGCGGCGGTTCACCCGGGGGCGGCGCTTCGGCCGGCGGGAGCCCGTCAGCCGATGGCGCCGCTCCGATCGGTGTCGCGCCCGCCGACGCCGGCGCGTCGACCGGTAGGGCCGCCTCAACCGGTTTATCCCCGGCGGCCTTGTCGCCCTCTTCGGGCTGGTCGGATTTGTCCGCCTCGTCATCGGGCCGGTCGTCGGAGTCGTCGTGCTCGTCGTCCGGATGGAACGGATCCTCGTCGAACGCATCCTTGTCGAACAGGTCGTCGCCCCCGAGCGCGTCGCCCGCCGAACCCAACAGCCCGCCCATCGCATCGACGATTCGGCTAGCAAGTCCGCCCAGGCCGCCAAGACCGCTCAGTCCGCCCAGATCTCCCGCGCCGCTGGGCATCCCCGAAGCACCACCGAGCGCCGTTCCCAAATCCGGCGCCGGGGCGGGATCAGTGGGCGGAACCGCTGCGGCAGGAGCCGCCGGCGGTGCCGCAGCGGCGGGTGTGACCGCGGGCGGCACCGCAGCGGCCGGCGTCACCACAGCTGGCGCCGCGGCGGGCGCGCTCGGCGGGACCGGCTCAACTGGTTGCCAGCCGGGAGCGAGGTCGCCCGGAAGCTCGAAGTACACGATCGGCGTAGCGGCCATCTTGTCGGTGACCATGTCGTAGGACGCGGCGACCCCGGCGAGCGATGAACGCATCGCGCTTACCCACTCGGTGCGAATGTCGTTGTCCACGTAAGGTTTCACCTGGTCCCGGACGATGTCCGCGGCCGTCCACCGATCCCCCGGCCCGGTTGTGACAGAAGCCGCTGCGGCCAACCACGTCGAGCGCTGCGCCTGCGTGCGATCGTCGATGGCGATGGCAGTCGCGACCTTTGCGTCAACCAGACACCACAAGTTGTCACGCAGCGACTCACATCGCTGGGCCGCAGCGCGCACTTCGATCGCAAGGGCGCCTGCTTCATCGCAATGACGCTGCAGAAACGCGAGCGCCGCGTCTCCCCCGGGTCCCGTCCAGGCCGCCGCCAGCTCGCCGATCTGGCCACGTTGTATGCGCAGGCCTTCTGTCACCGCGTCGCCCGCCGCCCGCAGCTCCGCGCAATCGCGGTCGAGCGCTTGAAGATTCAGACCGTCTTCGCTGCCGTACCAGTCGCGGACCTGGGCGGGGTTCGACGTGAGGTCGGATTGTTCGTAACCCAGCGCCTGGCAAGCCCGCACGTATGTTTGTGTGTGCTCGACGGCGAGCGCGCCCTCGGCGAGGCGCTCGGCGACGTCCAAACGATCGCCCACTATCAGGCGATCCGCGCCGCGGCATACAGCTCGGCATCGGCATAGCGCTCGGCGCCCGACCGCAGGGCGACAGCGATTGCGACGGACGCCCGCGACCACTGCGACAACTGCGCCACAAGTTGCTCCAACTGGCCGCGCAACGCGTCGCCGCGCGCGGTGTGGGCCCGGCCCGCGGTGGCGCCACTGAAAGCCAGCTCGGCCAGATGGTCGCTCACCGCGGCGTCGACGAGTTCGGCCGCGCCGCGCAATTGGTCGGCGACCCTATGCACCGCCGCGACGTCGATCCCGGTGCGGGCAAAAGCGTTGTGTCTTACTGGACTATCGAATCTCATGCCTAATCCGACGCCGGATCCCGCGTCGGGGTTCCAGGATCGCGGATCAGCGCTGAGCGCTCACCGCTTCGGCGACTCGGGTGGCGACGTGCCGAGCCACGTCCGCTTCGGGTGCTTCGACCATCACCCGGATCATTGGTTCAGTTCCCGAGGGGCGCAACAGGATTCGCCCGGTATCACCGAGCTCCGCTTTTGCCCGCTCGACCGCGGCCTGCACCGCCGGCGCGGCGGCCGCGGCGGCCTTGTCGGCAACCTCGACGTTGATCAGCACCTGCGGCAACGTCTGCATCTGCGAGGCAAGCTCGGCCAGCGACGAGCCGGTCTGCATCATGCGCGTCATCAGCCGCAGGCCGGTGACGATCCCATCGCCGGTCGACCCCAGTGCGGGCATCACGATGTGGCCGGATTGCTCACCGCCGAGGCTGTACTCGCCGGCCCGCAAAGCCTCCAGGACGTAGCGGTCGCCGACGGCGGTGGTGTGCACCGTGATCCCGGCCGCGCGCATGGCCAGGTGCAGGCCGAGATTGCTCATCACCGTGGTCACCAAGGTGTTCGAGGCCAGCTCGCCGGCCTCCTGCATCGCGCGCGCAAGCACCACCATGATCGCGTCGCCGTCGACGAGTTCGCCGTTGGCGTCGATGGCCAGGCACCGGTCGGCGTCGCCGTCGTGCGCCAGGCCTAGATCGGCGCGGTGGTCGATAACGGCCGCCCGCAGCGAATCCAGGTGCGTCGAGCCGCAGCCGTCGTTGATGTTGAGCCCGTTGGGCTCGGCGTGGATCGGGATGACCCGGGCGCCGGCCGCGCGATAGGCGCGCGGTGCGGCCACCGACGCCGCGCCGTGGGCGCAGTCGACGACCACGGTCAGGCCGTCGAGCGGCAGCGTGCTGACCTTGCCGACGTGGCGCAGGTAGCGGTCCGCGGCATCCTCGGCGTCGAGAACCCGGCCGATTCCGGCGCCGACTTGGCGCAACCCGGGCCCGGCCGCGACCAGTTCTTCGATCTGATCCTCGGTGTCGTCGTCCAGCTTGTGGCCGCCCGGACCGAAGATCTTGATGCCGTTGTCGGGCATCGGGTTGTGCGACGCCGAGATCATCACCCCGAAGTCGGCGTCGTAGGCGCCGGTCAGGTAGGCCACGGCGGGGGTCGGCAGCACGCCGACACGCAGTGCATCCACGCCCTCGCTGGTCAGGCCGGCGATCACCGCCGCCTCCAACATTTCGCCGCTGGCTCGCGGATCGCGACCGATCACGGCGACTCGGCGGCCCGGTCCCCCCGCGCTCGCCAGCCGCCGCGCCGCCGCGGAGCCCAGCGCCAACGCCAGCTCGGCGGTCAACTCACGATTGGCGACCCCGCGAACGCCGTCGGTGCCGAATAGTCGACCCATGCGGATAAACCTCTCACAGTTGACGGTCGTGCACCTAACACATGCCCGTTCATTTCTGGACGAAACCGTGCGTGTTTGTGCGCGGACACGCCGCTAAAGGTGCAGTAGATGCACGGTTGCGGCCAGAAAGTGATCGGCGATCAGCGCTTGCTGTACTGCGGCGCCTTGCGCGCCTTCTTCAGGCCGTACTTCTTGCGCTCGGTGGCACGCGGATCACGGGTGAGGAATCCGGCCTTCTTCAAAGCCGGCCGGTCGTCCGGCGAGGCCAGGATCAACGCCCGGGCGATGCCCAGTCGCAGCGCGCCGGCCTGACCCGAGGGGCCCCCGCCGTGCAGCAGCGCGAAGATGTCGAAGCTCTCCACCCGGTCGACGGTGACCAGCGGGGCCTTGATCAGCTGCTGGTGCACCTTGTTGGGGAAGTAGTCCTCCAGGCTGCGCCCGTTGAGGTCGAACTTGCCGGTCCCGGGCACGATGCGCACCCGCACCACGGCCTCCTTGCGGCGGCCGACGGTCTGGATGGGCCGTTCGAACACGAACGGCTCGCTGGGCTTGGCCGCCGGGGTCTCGGCCGGAGCGGCCGGGGTCTCCGGGGTTTCCGGGGTGGCCGGGGTCGCTGTGTCTTCCAAGGCCTCGGTTGTTTCGGTCACTGGGCCACCTGCTTGATCTCGTACGGAACCGGCTTTTGTGCGATGTGGGGATGCTCCGGGCCCGCGTAGACATGGAGCTTGCGCTGGATCTGACGGCTGAGCTTGTTCTTGGGCAGCATGCCGACGATCGCGTTTTCCACCACGCGGGTCGGGTGCTTTTCCATCAGCTCGCCGATCGTGCGCTTGTGCAGGCCGCCGGGATACCCCGAGTGGGTGAAGGCCAGCTTGTTCTGCAGTTTGTCGCCGCTGATGGCGACCTTGTCGGCGTTGATGACGATGACGAAGTCGCCGCCATCGACATTGGGAGCGAACGTCGGCTTGTGCTTACCGCGCAGCAGGGTGGCTGCTGCGACGGCAAGGCGGCCAAGCACCACGTCCGTGGCGTCGATGACATACCACGACCTCGTGGTGTCACCCGCCTTGGGCGCGTATGTGGGCACAGCGCTTACCTTCTTCTTCTCGAGGTGGATCCCGGTGTGACCCGGGTATCGGTCAGGCGTTGACGGTGGGGTTTGATCTCGGCGACCGACATTGACCCGAGGCCCCGGCGTACCGCACGCCAACCGAGCAGCTTACCGACCCCCATCCCCGCAGGTCAAAATCGTCTCAACCGTCGGTAACGGGGCAGTTTCAATCAGCCGGTCCGAGACGCCGGTTTAACGCGCTGTGGCAAGTTGACTGACGCGCTGCGGCGACACGTGCAGTAAGTCGGCAGTGTCGCGCACCGGAACGCCAGCCTCGGCGAGCGCGCGAGCATACTCGGCGGCGTCGTGCTGTGCGGCTTCGGCCGCCTGCGCGGCGGCATTACGCGCATCCGCGATCGCGGTGGCGCGCGCAGCAACATCACCAAGTCCCGGAACCTCAATGCTGACGACCCGCACCGTAATGTCGGTGAGCGGCTGATCGGTGCTGACTGCAATTAGGGACTCGGCCATAGGGACGATTTCGCTGACGCGGCGTCCTTGAGTGACTTGGTCGATTTCGGGGACGTGGATCATCCACCACCGCCCATCGCGGACGACCTCCACCTTGTACTCGTGACTCACTGGCGTTTCCCCTTGCTCTCCTCGATGGCCCTGTTGATCTTGCGGACAACGCCCGCACTGATCATCCGATGGCTCTCGGACACCGGCACCCACACACCGGACGGGTGTCGCCACTTGGAATGACGCCCATCGGTGCTGACCCGGATAAAACCCGCATCCTTGAGCCGCTTAGCGACTTCTCGCGCTGGTTCATCTGTAACCATTTTAGTCCAGTATGCTAGACGGTTTCTAGTCAAGCTAGATAGACATATAATTGCCCAGGTAAAACATCATTTTCCCCGCAGAAGACGTAGTGAGGATCAGTCAATAGGAGCATTAGAAAGAACTGTGCGGTCCTGGCGGCTCTCCTCCGCCAGGACCGCACAGGGTCTCGTGCATCGGGCTACCTCCCCCAGGCCCCCGCTGCCCGGCGGTCGGCGCCCGCCACCTCATCCGCGCCGTCGCGTACGGCGTTTCCAAGGTCGACCAATATCTCGTTGAGCGCCGTCGCCGCCTGATGCCACCTGAGCTGCTCGGCCTGGTACGCGGCCGCGGCTTCGCGGGTCCACAACTGCTGCAGCGGAGCGATTTGCGATCTCAGCTCGTCCAGCGCGGCATTGAAGCGGGCTGACGTGGCGTGAATCTCCTGGCGCACGGAGAATTCGATTTCGCCAAAGCTGTACGACAACACCGGATCCACGCCAACTCCGATCAGAGGTTTCCGCCGGCGGCGGCGATGTGGTCGGCGTGGATCTGACCGGCCTCCTGCAGCACCGCCTCGTTGTGCCGAATCGTCTCGGCGATCGCGTGCAGGACGTGGTAGAGCCTCATCGACTCGGCGTTCCAACGATCGACCACATCCTTGAACCGCGCGGCGGCGAGCCCACCCCACACCGACTGCGGCACACTGCTCATGCGGCTGATAAATGCCTGCAGCATCACCCGGATTTCTTCGTTGCGGGCATCGGTTGTCGCCGCGATGGAGCGCATCAGGTCGAAGTCGGCGCTCAGTGTGTTCGGTGTTCCCATACCAACTACGACCATGCGGACGCCCGTTAGGTTCCATTGATCGCGTGCGCAGACCGCACCGCCCGCTCGCACGCGTCCTGGACGGCGTCCTCACCGCCGGGCCGGCTCTGGCATCCGATACTGATCCGGACCGTTCCGTCCAGCAGCACGGTCCAGCGCACCTGGTGGCTGTCGCGCACTTCGCGGTAGGTCACCGCCGGCCGGCCCGCGCTGGTCCCGGAAGGGTTGAAGTCGATGAACACCCCGGCGGGCTCAGCGTCGATCGCGCGCTTCAACCGCTCAGCGGTGTCACCCAGTGACTCCTTGGGCACCGGCGACTGCGTGACGTGCAACGCGACTTCGGGATCTGATGGCGACGTGACCTGCACCCGTGCCGAACCGGGTCCTGCGATCACACGCTGCGTGGGCCAATTCGCGGGCACGCTCAGCGCTACCCGGCCTTCCACCAGAAAGGTCATCGCCGCGGTGTCCGCGCGCGTGACGCCGTGACGACCCATGGAGGCCACCGCCGGCACCGCCGCGGCCAGGACGACCACGGCTGCTGCGATTCCCCTGAGCATCCAGGCGTGCGAACGGACCTTCGGGTTCGACGGCGGTGAGGGCGTCTCGTCGTGGGCCGACAACGACGGCTGCGCCAACGCGGCGAGGCTTGGCAGCGCGGAGTCACCGATCTCCACCGCCGTCCGGCCGCTACTGCGCAGCGCGTCGGCGATCAATGTCGCAAGCGCCGTAGCTCCTGCCACCGTCACCGGCGCATCGATCAGCGTGGCCGTCGTTGTCCCGCATGCGATCTCGTCGACGATACGGACCACCTGCTCGGCGACAGGGCCGGGTTCCGTCAGGCGGGGCACGGCGACGACGTCGACACCGGCGATCGACACCAGCCGTTCGGCGATCTCCACCACCACCGCCTCCGGTTCGGCCTTGGACGACTGCCTCAGGAGCCACGATCGTGGGCGTGCGGACACATCGTCGGCGAGGCCGTCGGCGGCCGCGGTCAGCAGGCCGACGCGCGACGATGACCACCACGACGGGTGAACCACGACCACGGCTTTGTGTGGGCCCGGCCTCGGGCAAGCCACCGATCGCAGCACGGTTCGCCACACCGAATCGACCGCGACCGGCCGGCCGTCCACCACGGCCACCGGATCGTCTATCGATTCCAGCGCCGCCCTGGTGATCTCGGTGTCGGCGACAGTGGTTGAGCCGCAACACAATCGGTGGATCGTGCCCGGGCCGACTTCAATGATTGTGCGATGACCGCTCACGACGGGCTCATGCCGGCGGGCTCCAAAACACCTGTACAAGCTGTTCGTCGCCGGCACGAGTGACCAGGACACCACGACCCGGTGGCAGCCGGGTGGGGCGGCAGCCTAACAGCGCACCCTCGTCCGGACCTCCACTCATCACGAGTGCCACGCAACCGAGGTTGCGCAGACCGGCCAGCGGAGGCTCGAACAGGGCGCGTGCCGCGCCAGCACTGCGCCGTGCCACGACGATGTGCAGTCCCAGATCCCTTGCATGCGGCAGAAACTCGGAGATGGCCACGAGTGGACTCTCGGCTGGGGCAGCGACCAGGTCATAGTCGTCGACGACGACGTAGATATCCGGACCGGACCACCAAGACCTGGCTCGCAACTGCGCCTGGCTCACGTCCGGAGGGGGCATCCGCTGTCTCAACAGGTCGAGGACACCGGGCAGCAATGCACCCAGTGCGGCCGGCGACATGGCATAGCCGCCAAGATGTTCCGACTCGATGACCCCGAGCAGGGAGCGCCGATAGTCGACTATCAAAAGCTGCGCTTCCGCGGTGCTATTAGTGCGTACGATCTCGCGGCACAGGGTCCGTAGCGTCGCCGTCTTTCCGCACTCGTTGTCTCCGAGGATCAGCAGATGTGAATGCTGATCGAAGTCCACCGTGACCGGCTGCAGTCGACGCTCCTCGAGCCCGAGCAGGATTTGCCCTCCGAGTTCGTCACTCGCTCGGTGGACGGCAGCCTCGCGATCCACGTGCGCCGGCAGCAGCCGTATTGGGGGCGCAGCTGACTCGCCGTCACGGCGTGCCAGCTCCCTCGGGTCCATCGCCAGCGCGATCAGCATGTGCAGCCCCTCGCGGGAGAGGCCGCGGCCGGGTTTGTCTCGTGGCACCTGCTGCGCCCGCTTGCGGTCGATTTCGGAGTCGGCGGGGTCACCCAGCCGCAACTCGATGCGGGTGCCGATCTGATCCTTCAGCGACGGCCTGATCTCCGCCCAGCGCGACGCCGACAAGATTACGTGCACGCCGAATGAAAGCCCCTGCGTCGCCAGCGAAGTGATCGCTTCTTCGAGCGCCTCGAACTCATGGCGCAGGGTCGCCCAGCCGTCGACGACGAGGAAAACGTCGCCCGGCCGAGTGGAATCGGATGCCGCATCGGTTCGATCGAAGTCCCGAGAGCGGACGATCGATTCCATTTCGGCGACCATGCGAGCGACCAGCGCCGGCTCGGCCCTGCCGGCGACGGTGCCCACGTGGGGCAATGTAGCTAGCGGCGCCAGCGTGCCGCCGCCGAAATCCAGGCAGTAGAACTGCACCCGGCGTGGACCGTGAGTGGCCGCCAACGCTGTGATCAGTGTGCGCAGCGCTGCCGACTTTCCTGATTGGGGTGCTCCTACGATCGCGACATTGCCCGCGGCTCCGGACAAGTCGACCATGAGCGGGGCCCGGGACTGCTCGAAAGGACGGTCGACGATGCCGATGGGTGCGATGAGGCCGCCCCTCGGAAATCCGGTGTCGCGCAACAAGCTCGCCAACGGGGGTGTCGGACCGAGCGGCGGCAGCCAGACTCGGTGTGCGGGAGGGCCCTGCACGGACAGTCGGTCCAGTACCCCACCCAGGACGGTTTGTGCGGGCGGCCGACTTGTCCCGGCGTCGTGTGTGATTGGGCCGGCGGCGCGTGTGCTGAAAGGCTGCACGGAAGGCGACGTCGTCGCGGTGGCGACACCCGCGCGCGGGGCGGACAGCGGTCCCGAGACGAATGCGGTCTGGAAACGAATCGGCTCGCCACCACAGCGCAGGTAACCGGCACCGGGCGTACTCGGTAGTTGGTACGCGTCAACTGTTCCCAGCAAGATTCGCGATTCGCTCGCGGACAGAGTCTTCAGGCATACCCGATAAGAAAGATGGGCTTCCAGGCCTCGCAGCCGGCCTTCGTCGAGGCGCTGGCTGGCCAGCAACAGGTGCATACCCAGCGACCGGCCGAGCCGGCCGATCGCAACAAACATGTCGGCGAAATCAGGATGCTGGCTGAGCAGTTCGGAGAATTCGTCGACGACAATGAACAATGTCGGCAGCGCCACCGATTGCATGCCGACCCGCCGCGCCTCTCCGTAGGCCGCGACGCTGCCATGGCCCGCCGCCCGCAGCAATTGCTGTCGTCGGTTCATCTCACCGGCCAGGGCATCCCGCATCCGGGCCACCAGCGGCGCCTCGTCCGAGAGGTTGGTGATGACCGCGGCCACATGCGGAGCACGCGCCAAATCGAGAAACGTTGCGCCGCCCTTGAAGTCGACGAGGAGCAGGTTGAGTACCTCGGGCGAGTTCCGCGCCATCATGCCCAATGCCACGGTGCGCAGCAGCTCCGACTTGCCCGAGCCGGTGGCGCCCACGCAGAGGCCGTGTGGGCCCATGCCGTTTTCGGCGGGCTCTTTGATATCGAGCTCGAGCGGCTTTCCGTCGACCGTCGTCCCGATCGGAACGCGGAGGCGGTGGCGGCGGTCCTGGCTGTGCCACAGGGGGACCGGGTCGAAGCGGGAGAGATCCCCCAACCCCATCAGATCCGACCAGACCGGGCCCTCGGGGTGAGAGGCCGCTCCGGCACGGTACCCGGCCAGCCGCCGAGCACAGATCAGCGCATCGAGGGCGTCCATGTGGTCGGGGTGGTCCAACGCCAAAGTTTCGCCGGCATGCTTGATTGCCAACGGCGTGTCGCCGCCGCCGACCTCGAGGAGCGTCGCGCCCGCAATCACCCCGGGCGCGATGCGCTCGCCACGGTCGTTGATCACCACCACGTGCGGCCCGCTCGTAACGGCCAAGGCTCGCTGTGCTTCTTTCGGACTCCGATACACCATGCGCGCCGATCCCAACGTATCGAGCGCGGCCGGATGTTGGTTGTGCGGCAGCCATTTCAGCCAATCCCAGTGACATCTGTTGCGCTCGCTGATCACGGCGACGATCAGCAACTGGCCCGGAGGATGCAACACGGCGAGTTGGCATACCATCGCGCGCAGGGCTCCGCGCGCTTCGCCCGAATCGCCGTCGATCGTTAACGTCGTAGCCGCCCGCAAGCCGATCGCGATCGGCGCTTCCTCGATCGTCGAGTGCGCACGGACAAACCGGTCCAACGCCGTTGCGGTGACCGGGTCCGCGATCTCCGCGGGCGGGATTTCCGGGGCCACCAAACGCGTGGCGAGCGGCTGGGGTCCGACGCCGACGCGGATGACGCAGAAGTCGCCGTCCTTCGCTTGCCGCTCCCACATTCGCGGTCCGCCGATCATCGTCCACAACGTCTCGGGGTCGGGATGTGTCCATCTGAGTGACGAGAGCTGTGCCGCAGCGGTTTCCGCGACCGTCGCGCGCAGGCGGCTTAGATATGCGAGGTATTCGACTCGATCCGCGTCCACGCCTCCGCTCTGCCGACGCCCACGTCCGACCACCGTCGTAGCAATCATCGAAGCCAGCATCATCACGGGAAATGCCAGGAATGTGGGACTGCGGGTTGCGGCCGACCCCGAAATGAAGGCCGCTGCCATGACGCCAAGACTCCCGAGGGATATGAGAACCGGCACCAGCCGCACCAGCGGGCCGGACGACGGGGAGCGAGGTAGCTCGGGCGGCACGGCGATGTTGACGTCCGCCGTCTCGACCGCGGGCGGCGGAACGCGGACCGCAGGCGCGAAAACCTCAGTCATCCTGACCCCTCCCACCGTTCGACGAACGGTAAGGAGCACCTGAATCGGACGCAACTCGCCTGTGGATAGCCGGAAACCGGTTGATCGAGAACCGGTTACCGTGCCGACAATTCAAGTCTGAAGGGGTCGTCCTTGTCCGTGTCCGATCCGGGACTGCGCCGCGTGTCGGTTCATGCCGGCAGCGCACTCCTCGATTTGTCGCTGCCCGCCGGGGTGCCCGTCGCCGCCCTGATCCCGTCGATCGTTGACATCGTGTCGGACCTCGACAGCGAAAATTCCATCTGTCCCCCGGGGGAGCGTTACCACCTGTTCCTCCCCGGTTCGTCCGCATTGGATGCGTCGACGACGTTGGCGCAGAACGGCGTCCGTGACGGGACTGTGATGGTTCTAAGCCAAGCGCGACCGGCGCAACCGGTTGCGCGTTGCGACGATGTGGCGGAGGCGGTGTCAGCGACGCTGGGTGCGACAGCACGAGATTCAGAACGGTCCTCGGACCGGCTGACGAATCGCGTCATGGGCGCGGTGGTGGCGGGCTGCCTAACTGGTATCGGGGCCGTCACGCTCGTTCGAAACGCCGTCGGGGGCCACGCCACCCGCTACACCACTGCGGGCGTCGCGGCATTCGCAGGCTTGCTTGCTCTCCTGTTTGCCGTCTTTGCGCACCGGGCGCACGGCGACCCGATGGCGGGGCTCACGCTCGGCCTGATCGCCACCGTTTTTGCGGCGATCGCGGGCTTTCTGGCTGTACCTGGAGCTCCGGGCATCCCCGGCCTACTCCTGGCCGCGATGGGGGCTGCAGTGACGTCGGTGTTGGCGATGCGCCTATCGGGGTGTGGTCGTGTCACGTTGACCGCGGTGACGTGCTTCGCAATGGTCGTCGCGATCGCCGCGTTGGCGGGTGTCATCACAACGGCCCCCTTGCACATCATCGCGTCGGTATCCGTGCTGGCCTCGCTCGGCTTGCTCGAAATGGCGGCACGGGTTTCGATCATGCTGGCTGGATTATCGCCTCGGCTGCCGCCCGCAGCGGGCGAGGATAGGCAGGATCGTCTGGCTGCCAAAGCAACCCGTGCCGATCACTGGCTGACCAGCCTGCTCGCCGCGTTCTCGTGTTCGGCCACCCTGGGCGCCATCGTCACCGTTGTCAGCGGCGCACCGAGGCTCAGCTGCATCGCTTTTGCCACCGCCACGGGCGCGGTCCTGCTGCTGCACGCGCACGGCGTTGACGGGAGAAGGGCGCTGATATTTGTCGTCGGCGGAATCGTCACTACCGGAACAACATTCGCAATTACTGCGGCCAGCATCCCGGATCGCGGACCCTGGATCGCGGCGATGACCGCGATATTCGTCGCCGCGGCACTCTACCTGGGCTTCGTCGCGCCGGCGATGCCCACGTCGCCCCTTGTGAGTCGGGGCGCTGAGCTGGTGGAGTATCTGGCCCTCATCGCGATGGTGCCCCTGACCTGCTGGATATGCGGCGTCTATGGCGCTGTTCGTAGCTTGAATCCGACATGGAGTTGACCGCGTCACGCGCCATGCGGCTGCTGGCGGTATCGGTGCTCACAGCGCTGTCCCAGTTCGGAACACCGTCGGCGCACGCGGTTTCGCCACCGAAGATCGACGACACGTGGCTGCCGAAGCCGGCCCTGCCCGCGCCACCGCGGCCGACCGTGCAACGCGAGGCTTGCACGACGATGGCATCGGATTCAGCCCCAGGCGGCGACCAACTTGCACATCTCGACCTACCGCGGATCTGGCAGCTCACCCGCGGTGCCGGCCAACGCGTCGCGGTCATCGACACCGGAGTCTCGCGACACGGCCGGCTACCCGACGTGGTGCCCGGTGGTGACTACGTGTCCACCGGCGACGGCACCCAGGATTGCGACGCGCATGGCACATTGGTGGCCGGAATCATCGCTGCGACACCGGATCCCCGAGGTCACAGCTTCGGTGGCGTGGCGCCCGACGTCACCCTGATCAGCATCCGCCAGTCCAGCTCCAAGTTCGCTCCGGCGAACGACCGGTCCAGCGCTGGGGTGGGCGACGTCGACACGATGGCGCGAGCCGTCCGAACGGCCGCCGATCTCGGCGCGTCGGTGATCAACGTTTCGTCGGTCGCGTGCGTTCCGATCGGTTCGCAGCTCGACGATCGATCGCTGGGTGCAGCATTGGCATACGCGGTCGACGTCAAGAATGCGGTAATCGTTGCCGCGGCGGGCAACACCGGCGGCAGCGCGCAGTGCCCGCCGCAACGTCCGGATGCGACGCGGGACACCGTCACCGTCGCAGTCAGTCCGGCCTGGTATGACGACTACGTGCTGGCCGTCGCGTCGGTGAACGCCGAAGGCGAGCCATCGGCCTTTACCCTTGCCGGCCCCTGGGTGGACGTCGCCGCCGTCGGTGAGGCGGTGAATTCGCTTGGCTCAGCATCGCTTTCCGGCACGAGCTACGCGGCGCCAGTCGTCAGCGGGCTGGCTGCGCTCATCCGAGCGCGATTCCCGACGATGACCGCGCGACAGGTGATGCAGCGCATCGAATCGACCGCCCATCACCCGGCGGCCGGATGGGATCCGGTCGTCGGCAACGGCAGCATCGATGCCCTTGCCGCGGTCAGCACCGACGCGACTCCGCCGATCAACACGTCCAAACCAGACCCGGCGCCGGTGCCGATCCCTCCCCCTCTGGCACCGGCGCCGCTTGACCGTCAGGGCCGTAACACCGCATTGGGCGGCGCGGCGATCTGCTTGGCCGCGCTGGCGGCGGCCCTGATCGCCGGCGCGGCCAAGGGTCGGTTAAGGCGGTCCCGCAACAGTGTCTCGAGCGACTGACGCGCTTTCTCTGCTCAGTTCGGGCCCGGACGGCAGGGCCGCCAGCATCGGCCAGGGCGCCCGGAGCGCGGCCGCCGGAAGCCCGAGATCGTGTGCCGCGTCATCGTCGTGAATCGCGAACCGGACCCCGGTGTCGGTGACCAGGTACCGTGCGCCGCCCTGCGCGTCGCCCCGTACGTAGGCGCTGCGGGCGGGCGGCAGGTATACCGCGTCCAGTGCGGGGCCGCGGCCGTCTGCCTGTAACAAGGTCACCGGCACCTGACCGACCGGCAACGGCAGCCCGCCGCCGGCCAGGAAAGCGATGTCGGAACGCCCGGAAGCGGCGGTCCACGTCGCGCACACGGTGGTTTCGGCATCGCTCATGCCGCCGTCGCGCGGCGCGCGGTCGGGGAAACTCGCCACCGGCAGCGTCGTGACGATCGGCGCGGCGCGGATCGCGTCCGGCGCCGCCGGGATGATGTTTGCGCTGCCGTGCGAATTGCTGAAACGCAGCATATCCGCGGTGACCTGACCGATTCGCTGCGCACCGGTGGCCAAAGCGACGTAATACTCGTCACCGCCGGCTCGTGTGATGCGCAACACATCGCCCGCCGAAAATCCGGGCAGTCCGGCGGCCTTTGCGCCCGCGTCGCGAATTCGCGGCGGCGCGATCGGCGGCGCCTCGGGAATGGCGCTGAGCAATGACGGCGAAACGACTCGCGGCGTGCGGCCCTCTAACCTCAACGCGCGCACCACGGCGCTGTCTGCGAGATCCACGACCGCTCGCTGTCCGTTGTAAAGCAGGTAAGCCGGCGAACCCGAGCTAGGAGCCACCACGACGGCGTCCTCGGGGCTCAGTCGGCGGAAGGCCGGTCCTCCAACGGGCCCGACGAGCACCGTCGTCAGCGCGTTACCGGCCGTATCGCAGATCGTCCACACCGATTCGTCCGCCGACAGCGGCGGGCCGAGAATTTGCGGCGCACCCGGAATCCCAAGCAGCGGACCGCGTTTGGTGCGTGCAAGGTCGGACTCGCGCACGGGTTGCGGGTCGGCATTGGTTCTTGCGATCAACCGTGCCGAGGACAGGTTCAGCACAGGATGCCAAATGTCACCCACCCGCACGTACAGCGCTCCGGATTGTCGGCCCATCACGATCGATGCGCGATCGAACGCCACCTGTGGCCGTAGCAAAGCAAGAAGCGTGGATCCGGCGACGACGACGGCCGCCAGCGCGCACCCGGCCGTCAGCGATACCCTCCGTGCCCGGAGGTGTCGGCCGGCGACGCCGGTGTCCCCGCTCAGCAATGCGCACTCGATGCGACGCAGCAGAAATCGGTAGGCGCTGATCTGCACGCGGGTCGGCGATCGTCGGGGCAAGGATCGGTCCAAAATTCCCCCGGGAAATTTGTCGAATCCGGATTTCGGCTTCACGGTAAACCGCACGCCGAGCGCCCTGTGCAGGTTTATCCACAGGTCGGCCGAGTTTCGGGTTTGCCGGATCCGGGTAAAATTTCCGGGTGTTTACCCACCGCATACGTAGCCCTCGGGCGGGCGGCGCGCGGTCCGCAGGTCGCTGGGTCGGCCTGAGCGCTTCGGCGCTGGTCACCGCGACCGGCCTGCTCGCCCTCCCAAGCGCGGCGTCGATCGCCTCCGCCGACGACTGCCCGGATGCCGAGGTCATCTTCGCCCGCGGCACCAACGAGCCCCCCGGCCTGGGCCGCGTCGGCGACGCCTTCGTCGACTCGCTGCGCCAGCAGACCGGCATGAACATCCTGCCCTACGGGGTGAACTACGCCGCCAGCAAGCTGCAGCTGCACGGCGGCGACGGCGCCAACGACACCATCGACCGCGTCAAGAAGAGCGTGGAGAAGTGCCCGAGCACCAAGATCGTGCTGGGCGGCTACTCCCAGGGCGCCTCGGTGATGGACATCGTGGCCGGTGTTCCCATCGGCGGCATCAACTGGGGCAACTCGCTGCCACCGCAATACGCCAACAACATCGCGGCCGTCGCCACCTTCGGCGACGTGGCCGACCGCGCCGGTGGAACGCTGCCGGCCCAGAGCACGCTGCTCGGGTCCAAGGCGATCGATCTCTGCAATCCGCAAGACCCGATCTGTCACGCGGGCCAGGGCAACGAGTGGAGCGGGCACACTGAGGGGTATGTGCCGGTGTACACCACTCAGGCCGCGGCCTTCGTCGCGTCGAAGCTGATGGCCGGAACCGGTCAGCAGGTACCCGGGTACGGTCCCACGTCACCGGGGTATGGCCCGCAGACGCCGGGATCCGGTCCGCAATCGCCGGGATCCGGTCCGCAATCGCCGGGATCCGCGCCGCAGTCACCAGGTTCCGTGCCGCAGGCGCCAGGGCCCGGATCGTCGGTTCCCCCTACGACGGCTCCCGTGCCCGCGGCGCCGACGCCTTCGCCTGATTTGGTTTCGGCGATCCACTGACCGCATAGGCTGGCCGGTTAATATATCGGCCCATGAAGCTGCGCGGTTTCGCGGCCGCGACATTGCTCGCCGCGACGTTGGTGATCGCCCCCGCCACGGTGCCGATCGCATCGGCCGCGTGCCCGGGCGCCGAAGTGGTATTCGCCCGGGGCCGGGAGGAACCACCCGGACTCGGCATTATCGGCGACGCGTTCCTCAATTCGCTGCGCGGTAAGACGGCTATGCCGGTTGGAGCATATGGGGTCAACTATCCCGCAAACATCAGCGTCGACGCAGGCGCCAACGACATAAGCGCCCACGTTCAAGCCATGGCCAAGCAGTGCCCGAACACCCGCGAGGTGCTCGGCGGCTATTCCCTGGGCGCCGAGGTGGTTGATCTCGCGACCTGGAGCCGCATACCGCCGGGCGCGGATCAGCACGTCGCGGCGGTTGCGTTGTTCGGTAATGGCACCCGGCAGGTCGCCCCCGCCTTTGCGGGTAAGACGATCGACCAGTGTGCACAGGGCGACCCGATCTGTCGTAACGGCATGAATTGGCCGTCGCATCTGCAGCCGTCGTATCTCAACTCCGGACTGGTGGATCAAGCCGCCAGCTTCGCCGCGGGCAGGCTCTAGCGCGTACGCAGATCGCGGGTGATCAGGATCCGCGACGCAAGCTCGTCATCGGGTGGGTAGTCCACGCCGATCAGCGTCAAACCGTGCGCGGGCGCGGCCGCGAAGTCGCTGGAGCGGTCCGTCGCGGTGAGCAGGTCGCGACACCAGGTGACCGGACGCCGATGCTCGCCAACGGCAAGCAGCGCCCCGATCAGTGAGCGCACCATCGACCAACAGAACGCGTCGGCGGTCACGTGCGCGGTGATCAACTCACCGTCACGCGACCAGTCCAACCGCTGCAGATCCCGGATCGTGGTGGCGCCGTCGCGCTGACGGCAGAACGCCGCAAAGTCGTGCAGCCCCAACAGGTCTCGCGACGCGGTACCCATCGCGTCCAGGTCCAGCGCGCGGGGCCACGCGGTGACGTAGCGTGCCTCCTGCGGTTCCACGCCGTAGGGCGCCGTGGACAACCGGTAGGCGTAATGCCGGCGCAGCGCCGAGAAGCGGGCGTCGAAACCCACTGGGGCGCGGGTGATCCCGAGGACCCGGACGTCGGTGGGCAGGAACCGGCCCAGACGCCGCAGCAGCGGCAGAAATTCCGGTTCGCCGGCGCGCGGTGCGCGCGGATAAGCGTTGGGCAGCGCATCGTCCGGCACGTCGACGTGTGCCACCTGCCCGGTGGCGTGCACGCCGGTGTCGGTGCGCCCGGCAGCGCGCAGCCGCACCGGGGTGCGGAAAACCGTCGTCAGCGCCTCGTCGAGAACGCCGGCGACGGTTCTCTGCCCGGCCTGAGTTGCCCAGCCCGCGAAATCCGTTCCGTCGTAGGCGATATCGAGCCGCAGACGGACGTCCTCGCTAACTGTCGCTGGCTCCGTCGCCCTCATCGGCGGCCTCAGCCTTGGCCTCTTCGGGCTCGGCGGCCTCAGCCCCGACTTCAGCCGTCTCGGTCTCGACCTCCTCGACCGTCGGGCCCTCCGCCGCCTCCGGCTCGACGGCGGCCTGCGGCGCCGCCGCTGCCGCGACAGGAGCGTCGGCCTTCTTGGAAGCCTTCACCCGACGCGCCCGATCGGCCTCCGACGTCACCGTCTTCTCCCGCACCAGCTCGATCACGGCCATCGGGGCGTTGTCACCCTTGCGCGCCTCGACCTTGATGATCCGGGTGTAGCCACCGTTGCGGTCGCTATAGAACGGTCCGATCTCCTCGAACAACGCGTGCACGATGTCCTTGTCGCGGATCTTCTTGAGAACCTCTCGACGGTTGTGCAGCGTGCCCTTTTTCGCGTGCGTGATCAGCTTCTCCGCGTACGGCCGCAGCGCACGGGCCTTCGGCTCGGTCGTCTTGATCCGACCGTGCTCGAACAGCGACGTGGCCAGGTTGGCCAGAAGGGCCTTCTGGTGCGAAGACGACCCGCCGAGGCGAGGGCCCTTGGTGGGCTTGGGCATTGCTGTCGCTCCTGTCTAGATGATTCTGGCCTTTAGAGCTGTTCGGTTTCCGCGTAGTCCTGGTCGTCGTAGGCACCCTCGGTGGACCAGGTGCCTGTGGCGACGTCGTAGCCCGCAACCTCCGACGGGTCGAAGCTCGGCGGGCTGTCCTTGAGCGACAGACCCAGCTGGTGCAGCTTGACCTTCACCTCGTCGATGGACTTCTGGCCGAAGTTGCGGATGTCGAGCAGGTCGGACTCGGTGCGCGAGACCAGCTCGCCGACGGTGTGCACGCCCTCGCGCTTGAGGCAGTTGTAGGAGCGCACGGTCAGGTCCAGGTCGTCGATCGGCAGCGCGAACGACGCGATGTGGTCGGCCTCGGCGGGCGACGGCCCGATCTCGATGCCCTCGGCCTCGACGTTGAGTTCGCGTGCCAGACCGAACAATTCGACCAGGGTCTTACCCGCCGATGCCAGCGCGTCGCGGGGAGTGATCGAACTCTTGGTCTCCACGTCCAGGATCAGCTTGTCGAAGTCGGTGCGCTGCTCGACACGGGTGGCGTCCACCTTGTAGGTGACCTTGAGCACCGGCGAGTAGATGGAATCGACTGGGATACGGCCGATTTCGGCGCCGGAGGCCCGGTTCTGCACGGCAGGCACGTAGCCGCGGCCGCGCTCGACGACCAGCTCGACCTCGAGCTTGCCCTTGTCGTTCAGCGTCGCGATGTGCATGCCGGGGTTGTGCACGGTGACACCGGCGGGCGGCACGATGTCACCCGCGGTGACGGCACCCGGACCCTGCTTGCGCAGGTACATGGTGACCGGCTCGTCCTCCTCCGAGGACACGACCAGGCCCTTGAGGTTCAGGATGATCGCGGTGACGTCTTCCTTGACGCCGGGCACGGTGGTGAACTCGTGCAGCACGCCGTCGATACGGATGCTGGTGACCGCCGCACCGGGAATGGACGACAGCAGGGTCCGCCGCAGCGAATTGCCCAGGGTGTAACCGAATCCCGGCTCCAGCGGTTCGATGACGAACTGGGACCGGTTGTCGGTGAGGATCTCCTCCGACAGTGTGGGTCGCTGTGAGATCAGCATGGTGTTTCTTCTTCTCCTTCTCGGCACCCGCTATTTGATGCCGCTCAGGTGTCCCGCACCGGGCGGCGCGGGAAGTCTTGTTACTTCGAGTAGTACTCGACGATCAGCTGCTCGGTGAGCGGCACCTCGATCTGCGCACGCTCGGGCAATTGGTGGATCAGGATGCGCTGGCGCTCCCCCACCACCTGCAGCCAGCTCGGGATCGGGCGCTCGCCGGCGGTCTCCCGCGCGATCTGGAACGGCACCGAGTTCACCGACTTGTCCCGCACGTCGATGATGTCGTACTGCGACACCCGATAGCTGGGAACGTCGACGCGCACGCCGTTGACCGTGAAGTGGCCGTGCGTGACGAGCTGACGGGCCATCCGCCGGGTGCGCGCGATGCCCGCCCGGTAGATCACGTTGTCCAGCCGGCTCTCCAGGATCTGCAGCAGCTCGTCACCGGTCTTGCCGGGACGGCCCGCGGCCTCCTCGTAGTAGCGGCGGAACTGCTTTTCCATGACGCCGTAGGTGAAGCGGGCCTTCTGCTTCTCCTGTAGCTGCAGCAGGTATTCGCTCTCCTTGATCCGCGCGCGGCCGTGCTGGCCGGGCGGGTAGGGACGCTTCTCGAACGCCTGGTCGCCGCCGACGAGGTCGGTGCGGAACCGGCGCGACTTGCGGGTGACGGGTCCGGTGTAACGAGCCATCGGTTGTTTCTCCTCCTAGACCCTGCGTCGCTTCGGCGGACGGACGCCGTTGTGTGGCTGGGGGGTGACGTCAGAGATCGCGCCGACCTCCAGGCCTGCGGCCTGCAGCGAGCGGATCGCGGTCTCCCGGCCCGAGCCGGGGCCCTTCACGAACACGTCGACCTTCTTCACGCCGTGCTCCTGAGCCTTGCGGGCGGCGTTCTCGGCGGCGAGCTGCGCGGCGAACGGTGTCGATTTCCGCGAACCCTTGAAGCCGACATGGCCCGACGACGCCCAAGCGATGACGTTGCCCTGTGGGTCGGTGATCGTCACGATCGTGTTGTTGAACGTGCTCTTGATGTGCGCGGCGCCGTGCGGGACGTTCTTTTTTTCCCGTCTGCGGGTCTTCTGACCCTTCTTGGGCGCCGCAGCACCACTTGCCTTCTTCGGTGGCATCGGTTACCTGGCCTTCTTCTTGCCTGCAATGGTGCGCTTGGGTCCCTTGCGAGTCCGCGCGTTGGTCTTGGTCCGCTGGCCGCGCACCGGCATGCCGCGGCGATGCCGCAGGCCCTGGTAGCAGCCGATCTCGATCTTGCGGCGAATGTCGCCCTGCACCTCGCGGCGCAGATCGCCCTCCACCTTCAAGTTGGCTTCGATGTAGTCACGCAGGTGGGTCAGCTGGTCATCGGTGAGATCCTTGGTCCGCAGATCCTTGTCGATGCCGGTGGCGGCCAAAATCTCGTTGGAGCGGGTACGGCCGATGCCGAAGATGTAGGTCAGCGCGATCTCCATCCGCTTGTCATGCGGTAGATCGACGCCTACTAGTCGAGCCATAGGTGGCGTTTCCTCTTATCTCATGCGGAGGTCTTGTCCCAGTCCGTTCCCGGCTGTTACCGGGGCCCGGCCTCCGTCCGGGCGTGGATGAGCGACGTATTCGCTCAGTGGTGCTGGGAGGTCTGCATTCAGTTGTGTGAAAGGGCGGAAGCCCTGACTAACCTTGCCTCTGCTTGTGGCGCGGATCGGAGCAGATCACCATGACCCGCCCATGCCGACGGATCACCCTGCACTTGTCGCAAATCGGCTTCACGCTGGGGTTGACCTTCACGGCTTTTCGATCCTGTTCTCGTCTGTTGGTGGGTTATTTGTATCGGTACACGATGCGGCCCCGGGACAGGTCGTAGGGAGACAACTCCACCACCACCCGGTCCTCGGGCAGGATGCGGATGTAGTGCTGCCGCATCTTGCCGCTGATATGGGCGAGCACCTTGTGACCGTTCTCCAGCTCAATGCGGAACATCGCATTGGGCAGGGGCTCGACCACGCGGCCCTCGACCTCTATGGCGCCGTCCTTCTTGGCCATAACCTCTCGTCAAATCCTCGTCGTTTAGTTTCGTTGCATCTGCGCACACATCGGCGCAGCATTCATACCGACTTGAAACGTGAGCCGGTGACAGGAAAATTCCTAGGGACTGGGCACGCAAAAGCCGGCGCGAAGACGCACCGTTGGTCCAGGATACCTGGTTATTCGGCCCCGGCCAAAATCCCTCCACGGAATAGCGCCCAGCCACCGCCGGTTGCAGCCACCATGACTGATTCTGCAGCTAGCAAGCCCAATCTCGGCCGGTTCGGATCGTTCGGACGCGGCGTCACGCCCCAGCAAGCCAAAGAGATCGAATCCCTGGGCTACGGGGCCGTCTGGGTGGGCGGTTCGCCCCCCGCCGAGCTGGCCTGGGTCGAACCCATCCTCGAAGCCACGACCACGCTGCAGGTGGCCACCGGCATCGTCAACATCTGGACGGCGCCCGCCGCGCCGGTCGCCGAGTCGTTCCACCGGATCGACAAGGCCTACCCGGGCCGCTTCCTCCTCGGCATCGGCGTCGGCCATCCCGAGGCCCACACCGAATACCGCAAGCCCTACGACGCGCTGGCGGAGTACCTGGACCAGCTCGACGAGCACGGCGTGCCCGCCGAACGCCGCGTGGTGGCCGCGCTCGGACCGCGGGTTCTCAAGCTTTCGGCGGAGCGCAGCGCCGGAGCGCACCCCTACCTCACCACCCCCGAGCACACCGCGCGGGCGCGTGAACTGATCGGCCCGTCGGCGTTCTTGGCGCCCGAACACAAGGTGGTGCTGACCACCGACGCGGACAAGGCACGCACGGTCGGCCGCAAGGCGCTCGACATCTATTTCAACCTGGCCAACTACCGCAACAGCTGGAAACGGCTGGGCTACTCCGACGACGAGGTCACCCGCCCCGGCAGCGACCGCCTCGTGGACGCGGTCGTGGCCTATGGCACGGTGGACCAGATCGCGGCTCGGCTGAAGGAGCACCTGGACGCCGGGGCCGACCACGTGCCCGTGCAGATCCTGACCAAAGATGAAAACCTGGTTTCGGCGCTCGCCGAGCTCGCGGGACCGCTTGGCCTGGGTCGGACGTGAGGTAAACGCGTAGGGGGACGCAGATGACCGACGCAGTTTCACTGAAACCCGACCTGGGCCGTTTCGGTGCTTGGCTGCCGACCCGCTCCGTCACCCCCGAAGTGGCCGCGGCGATCGAATCGCTCGGCTACGGTGCCGCCTGGATCGGCGGATCGCCCGACGCCGACCTGACCTGGGTCGAGCCGGCCCTGCAGCAAACCACGTCGCTGCAACTGGCAACCGGGATCGTCAACATCTGGTCCGCACCGGCGCCGGCCGTCGCCCAGTCGTTTGAACGCATCGAAAACGCCTATCCGGGAAGGTTTTTGCTCGGCGTCGGGGTGGGTCATCGCGAACTCACCGAGGAGTATGTGAAGCCCTTCGACGCGCTGGTGGGTTACCTCGACGAACTCGATGCGGCGATGGTGCCGACGAGCCGCCGGGTGCTGGCGGCGCTGGGGCCGCGCGTGTTGCGGCTGGCGGCGGAACGCAGCGCCGGCGCGCACCCCTACCTGACCACTCCGGAACACACGGCCAAGGCGCGCGAACTCGTGGGCAACTTGGTGTTCCTAGCGCCCGAACACAAGGTGGTGCTCACCACCGACCGCGACGAAGCCCGCGCGATCGGCCGCAGATATGTCGAGCTCAATCTGGGGCTGAGCAACTACGTAAACAACTGGCTGCGGTCGGGATTCACCCAGGACGACGTGCGAAAGCCGGGCAGCAACAAGCTGATCGACGCGGTGGTGGCGTACGGCACGCCCGAGGCGATCGCGGCTCGCCTCAACGAGCATTGCGAGGCCGGCGCCGACCACGTGGCGATCCAGGTGCTGGGCGGCTGGAACGAAGAAACGCTGCTGCCTGCACTGACCGAACTGGCCGGTGCGCTGGGGCTGGACCGCACAAACTGACCGCCCCGGTCGGTTAGGGTTTGGGCATGCGCTTGCTGGTCACCGGGGGCGCCGGTTTCATCGGCACCAATTTCGTGCACAGCACCGTCCGTGAGCGTCCCGACGTCGCGGTGACGGTGCTCGACGCCATGACCTACGCCGGGCGGCGCGAGTCGCTGGCCGACGTCGGCGACGCCATCAGGCTGGTCGAGGGCGATATCACCGACGGCGCGCTGGTTTCCACGCTGGTCGCCGAGTCCGACGCGGTCGTGCATCTGGCGGCCGAAAGCCACGTCGATAACGCGCTGTACGACCCGGAGCCGTTTCTGCACACCAACGTGATCGGGACCTACACCATCCTGGAAGCGGTGCGGCGCTATGGCGTGAGGCTGCACCACGTCTCGACCGATGAGGTGTACGGCGACCTGGCGCTCGACGACCCGCAGCGGTTCACCGAGTCGACGCCCTACAACCCGTCGAGCCCGTACTCGGCGACCAAAGCCGCCGCCGACATGCTGGTCCGGGCCTGGGTGCGGTCGTACGGGGTGCGCGCGACAATCTCCAACTGTTCCAACAACTATGGGCCGTACCAGCACGTCGAGAAATTCATCCCGCGTCAGATCACCAACGTCCTCACCGGCCGGCGGCCCAAGTTGTACGGCAGCGGTGCCAACATTCGCGACTGGATCCACGTCGATGATCACAACAGTGCGGTCTGGCGGATCCTGGAGAAGGGCGAGATCGGACGGACCTATCTGATAAGCGCCGACGGCGAGCGCGACAACCTGACGGTGCTGCGCACGCTGCTGCAGATGCTGGGGCACGACCCCGACGACTTCGACCAGGTCCCCGACCGCATCGGTCACGACCTGCGGTATGCCATCGACTCATCGGCGTTGTGCGACGAATTGTATTGGGCGCCAAAGCACACCGACTTCGACGAGGGTCTGCGGTCCACCATTGACTGGTACCGAAACAACGAATCCTGGTGGCGTCCGCTGAAGGACGCCGCCGAGGCACGCTACGAAGCGCGCGGTCAGTGAGATGAAGGTTCGCGAGCTCGACGTCCCCGGCGCCTGGGAAATCACTCCTGAGATCCATGGCGACTCGCGCGGCCTGTTCTTCGAATGGCTCACCGATCGTGGGTTCAGTGCCTTCGCCGGTCATTCGTTGGACGTCCGGCAAGCGAACTGCTCGGTTTCTGCCGCCGGTGTGTTGCGTGGCCTGCACTTTGCCCAGCTCCCACCGAGCCAGGCCAAGTACGTCACCTGCGTGGCGGGCTCGGTATTCGACGTCGTCGTCGATATCCGTTTGGGCTCACCGACATTCGGCCGATGGGATTCGGTGCTGCTCGACGACTCCGACCGCCGGACCATCTATATCTCCGAAGGCCTCGCGCACGGGTTCCTTGCGCTGCAAGATAATTCGACGGTGATGTACTTGTGCTCGGCGGAATACAACCCGCAACGCGAGCACACGATCTGTGCGACGGATCCGACGCTGGCAATCGACTGGCCTTTGGTTGACGGCGCCGCCCCCAGCTTGTCGGATCGCGACGCGGCGGCCCCCAGCTTCGACGAAGTGCGCAAATCCGGTGTCCTACCCGCCTGGGAGGACACACAGCGATTCATCGCCGGTTTGCCGAGCAAATAGTGGAGCCGCGCTACATACTGCTTGTGTGAAGCGTCAGTTGTCAGTTGCCGTTGTAGCCGTGACGATCATTGCCGGCCTCGCCGGCTGTTCCAGCGGCAATAAGGCCTCCGGCCCGTCGTCCAGCTCGGCGACGCCGCCCAGCCCAAGCTCCGCTGTCGTCCCCTCGAGCAGCACTCCCGTCGCGGCCCCGGGAGAAACAAAGGTCAGCGTGGGCGGTGAGCCCCTGAACGTCAGCGGCCCGGTGGTGTGCGCGACGAACAACGGCAAGTTCTCCATCGCGATCGGCGAGGCGGTCACCGGCGTGATCGTCGGGTTGGAGCCCGACGCATCGGTGGTCCACGACGTCGGGCTCGGCTCGATCAACGACGTGGTGCTGAGCTTCACCGAGGGCGCGCCCGGTAACAGCGCCGGCGCCACCAAGAACGGCAACAGCTATCACATCACCGGCACGGCCACCGGTGTGAACAACGTGGGCCTGCAGATCAGCAAGGCCTTCACGATCGACGCCACCTGCCCTTAGACGGCGGGTTACGCGGGTCGCGCCGGAGCGAATACCTCGATCACCCCGCTGACCTCGCGAACCATCAGCGTGGGCAACGGCTTTGGCGCGATCGGAAGCTGATGGGTGAGCACCTGCCCGGTGGGCGAGAACGACGTCGTGTGGCAGGGGCAGCGCAACCGGTCGTCGGGGGCGTCGAACCACAGCCGGCACCCTTGATGCGTGCACACCCCGGAAATGGCCTCCAGTTTGCCGTCGACACGGCGGACGAAGCCACTGACCGAGCCGAGGTCGAAGGGGTGCATGAGCCCGTCCGGCACGTCCGAGCTGGCCGCCACCCGCTGCCAGCTTCCGTCGTTGGGCGTGAGTTGGCCCGCGACGGCGGGGGCTTCGGCCGGGCCGCGCGTTACCGCTCGGTCGATGGATACCGCGGCGGCGGCGGCCGCGGCGGCGGCCGAGGTGCCGACGATGACCTGGCGGCGCGTGGTGTTGGCCTTCGGCGCGGCGGCCGGCGGCGTGCCGGACATCTGCTCCGCGAGGCGACCGTGCAGGTCGGCCAGGAATTCGGGGCTGGGGGCGTCGTCCACCTCGGAACCCTGGCGGGCCGCCCGCAATTCGATCGCCGTGCGGATCTGCGCCGCCTCGAAGTCGTCGGGCGCGAACGGCTTTGGCCGGCGGCCCCGCAGCAGGTCGTCGACGTAGCGGCGTAGTCCGCGCGCGTTCATGGCTGGCCCCCATCGTTGACTTGCGCTGCCAGTCGCAGAGCGCGGTGCTGGAGAACTTTGGCGTTGGCGACGCTGATCCCAAGTTCGGTCGCGGACTCCTTGATCGAATTGCCTTGCAGGAACCGCAGTTCCAAAATGCGGCGATAGCGGTCCGGCAGATTGTCGAGAACCTGCGCGACCCGCTGGGGTGCGGTGCTGATCGCTTCCTCGCTCTCGGGCGGTTGTTCGATGTCCTCGATCGCGGTGATTTCGCGGCCCATGGTCTCGCGCCAATGCGCGGCCAGCACCGTTCGGGCCGTGGCCCGCAGGTACGCGCGCACCTCACCGACGCTCGCGGTCAGGCGCAGCGGCCGCAGCGCGGCAAGGAAGACCTCGGCGGTGAGGTCTTCGGCGTCGGCCCGGTTGCCGACGCGTGCGAACAGCGTCCGGTACACCCAGGCCGCGTTGTCCTGATACACCGCGTTCCAGTCGGTATAGCCATCGTCCGGCACCGCGCGCAATGGTCGCGGGCCGACGGGTTCGTTTTGCGCCGCCACGTGCCTCCTTTACCGACCAATATCAGCTCGGGTTACACCGACGGCGCTGTAAGCGAGGATTCCTGGACCATCAGCTGGTCGAGTTTGGTGGCGGTGGCGGACAGCGCCGACTTGGCCATGCCCCGTATCCGGTCCTGGACTCGCGGCTTCGCCGACGCCGGCGCCAGGAGGTGGCCCATCAGGTGACCGAAAAGGTCCAGGCGGGCGTCGGTGAGCCACGAGGTCAGGTCCGGGTCCTCCATCCAGCGCAGCTGGTTTCCGTAGTCGGCCAAGGCGATGCGCAACCAGTCGAGGTCGGTGTCCGGATGCGGCAGTGGCACGCACAGCTGGTTTTTCACGGCGTCGTCGGGGTAAGCGGTTTCGACGTGGCCGACCAGTGCGGCGCTGAATATCTGTTGACAACCGCGCACGCTTTGCAGCGTGATGCGGCCGGTATCGAAAATGGGTGTGGCGGGCCGCTTTTCGGCGCCATCAGCGCTGCAGTCGATGTACAGCGCACCGCCGTCCATCGCGACCGATCCACCGTCGAGGATCATTTCGTCGGCGTCGATACGCAGCACGTGGCCCATCCGCACGATGTCGGAGATGCGCCGCAGCTGCTCGAGTTCGAGCCGGGTGACGGTCGCGCAGCGGTACATGGTGGGGCGGACCGCGGGATCGATCCGCAGCAGCGCGCCGGCGTCCTCGAGACGCGCAAACAGGTCCTCGACGGACTCGGCGTCCCTGACGGCCCGCAGTTGCGCGGTGAAGGCGGCCTTGATCTGATCGGCGAGCAACGAGCCGGGCTGGATCGTCGCGCGATCCAGTAACCACGAGTCCCGCGGCATGATCCACGTCAGCCGGTCCGGCGCGATGCCCTGGCCCAGCAGCCATAGGCAGGTGTCGATTCCGGTCTTGCCGGCCCCGACGATGACGTAGCGTTCGCGGGCGCCACGCGCGGGCAGGTCGTTGGGCGCGACGCATTCGATACCAGGCGCAACCCGATACGGGGGCGGGCGCATCGAGGGAACCATGACGCGCATGTAGGTGGCATCGACGACGCGGCGCGCCACGGTGACGGTGTACTCGGTCCCGGCCATCGTCACGAAGCGGCCTTGACCGTCATGCAGGCCGAGGTATTCGCTCATCGGGAAGTAGCTGACGCGGCCCGTCGGCAAGAACCGTTGACGCATCACGTGGTCGTAGTACGCGCAGACTTCCCCGGCCGTCGCGAGTTCGTACAGCCCTTTGTTCCAGCCGACTTGGTCGATGGTGTCGCTGCCGAGGCGCAACGAGTTCACGCCGTAGAACGCGGAGGGCTGATGCAGCCGCACGAACGGGTAGGCCGTCGTCCAGTGCCCGCCCGGCTGGTGGTAGCGATCGACCACCACCACGCGTGCCTCTGTCTCAGAGATCAGCGTGTCGATGAACGCCATGCCCATGGCGCCGGCCCCGACGACGAGGTAGTCGGCCTCGATGGTGTGCATACGGGGTAAAGGCTAACCCGGGTTGCCACCCCCTCGGGCGGTTACTAGGATATGCAAGTAATCGCGCGCATACGACTTCCGAGGACACCATGACCACACAGATCCCGCACTTCATCGATGGGAAGCGCACCGCCGGCCAATCCAGCCGCACGGCCGATGTTTTCAACCCCAGCACCGGCGCGGTGCAGGCGAAGGTGCCGATGGCCGGTAAGGCCGACGTCGACGCGGCGGTGGCCTCGGCCGTCGAGGCCCAAAGGGATTGGGCGGCATGGAATCCGCAGCGCCGCGCCCGGGTGATGATGCGCTTCATCGAGCTGGTCAACGCCAACAGCGACGAGCTGGCCGAGCTGCTGTCCCTCGAGCACGGCAAGACGGTCGCCGACGCCAAGGGCGACATCCAGCGCGGCATCGAGGTGATCGAGTTCTGCATCGGGATCCCGCATCTGCTCAAGGGCGAGTACAGCGAGGGTGCCGGCCCCGGCATCGACGTCTATTCGTTGCGTCAGCCCCTGGGCGTGGTCGCGGGCATCACGCCGTTCAACTTTCCGGCGATGATCCCGCTGTGGAAGGCCGGACCGGCGCTGGCCTGTGGCAACGCGTTCGTGCTCAAGCCCAGCGAACGTGACCCGTCGGTCCCGGTGCGTCTGGCCGAGCTGTTCTTGGAGGCCGGCCTGCCGCCCGGCGTGTTCCAGGTGGTGCACGGCGACAAGGAAGCCGTCGATGCCATCCTGCACCATCCCGACATCAAGGCCGTGGGCTTCGTCGGCAGCTCCGACATCGCCCACTACATCTATTCGACCGCCGCGGCGACCGGCAAGCGGTCACAGTGCTTCGGCGGCGCCAAGAACCACATGATCGTGATGCCCGACGCGGACCTCGACCAGGCCGTAGACGCGCTGATCGGGGCGGGGTACGGCAGCGCCGGCGAACGCTGCATGGCGATCAGCGTCGCGGTGCCCGTCGGTGAGCAAACCGCGGAACGGTTGCGCGCCAGGCTCATTGAGCGAATCAACAACCTGCGGGTCGGGCACAGCCTCGACCCCAAGGCCGACTACGGTCCACTGGTCACCGACGCCGCGGTAGCCAGGGTGCGCGATTACATCGATCAGGGCGTGGCCGCCGGCGCCGAGATCGTCATCGACGGCCGCGACCGCACCAGCGACGACCTGGCGTACGGCGACGCCAGCCTGGAGGGCGGGTTCTTCATCGGGCCGACCCTGTTCGACCACGTCACCCCCGACATGTCGATCTACACCGACGAGATCTTCGGGCCGGTGCTGTGCATCGTAAGGGCGCACAACTACGAAGAGGCAGTGGCGCTGCCGTCGGAGCACGAGTACGGCAACGGCGTGGCGGTCTTCACCCGCGACGGCGACACCGCCCGCGACTTCGTCTCCCGGGTTCAGGTCGGCATGGTCGGTGTCAACGTGCCGATCCCGGTCCCGGTGGCCTATCACACCTTCGGCGGCTGGAAGCGCTCCGGCTTCGGCGACCTCAACCAGCACGGGCCGGCGTCGATCCAGTTCTACACGAAGGTCAAGACCGTCACGTCGCGCTGGCCGTCCGGCATCAAGGACGGCGCCGAATTCGTCATCCCCACAATGAATTAGAGCATCATGTTTACTCTGAACGACGACGAACGCGTCATCACCGAGACGGCGGCCGCGTTCGCCGCCAAATGCCTTGCCCCGTATGCCCTGGAATGGGACACCACCAAGCATTTTCCGACGGACGTGTTGCGCGAGGCCGCCGGGCTCGGCATGGCGGCGATCTATTGCCGCGATGACGTGGGCGGCAGCGGGCTGCGCCGGCTCGACGGGGTCCGGATCTTCGAGCAGCTGGCGATCGCCGACCCGACGACGGCCGCGTTCATGTCCATCCACAACATGTGCGCGTGGATGATCGACACGTTCGGCACCGACGAGCAACGCAAGGAATGGATTCCGCGGTTGGCGCCGATGGACGTCATCGCCAGCTACTGCCTGACCGAGCCGAACGCGGGATCCGACGCCGGCGCCCTGAGCACGCGCGCCGTCAAGCAGGGTGGCGACTACGTGCTCGACGGGGTCAAGCAGTTCATTTCCGGCGCCGGCGCCTCCGACGTGTACGTGGTGATGGCCCGCACCGGCGGCGACGGGCCCCGCGGCATCTCGGCCTTCATCATCGAAAAGGACACGCCGGGGCTGAGTTTCGGCTCGCCCGAGGAGAAGATGGGCTGGCACGCGCAACCCACCGCGCAGGTGATCTTCGAGGGCGTGCGGGTACCCGCCGACGCGATGCTGGGCGGCGCGGATGGCGAAGGCGCCGGCTTCGGCATCGCGATGAACGGTCTCAACGGCGGCCGGCTCAACATCGCGGCCTGCTCGCTGGGCGGCGCGCAGTCCGCCTTCGACAAAGCGGGAGCCTATGTGCGCGAGCGGCAGGCGTTCGGCTCTCCCCTGCTGGACGAGCCCACCATCCGGTTCACCCTGGCCGACATGGCCACCGGGCTGGAGACCTCGCGAATGCTGTTGTGGCGCGCGGCAAGTGCGTTGGACGCCGACGACGCCGACAAGGTCGAGCTGTGCGCGATGGCCAAACGCTATGTCACCGATACCTGCTTCGAGGTCGCGGACAAAGCCCTGCAGCTGCACGGCGGCTACGGCTACCTGCGCGAGTATGGTCTGGAAAAGATCGTCCGCGATCTGCGGGTGCATCGAATCCTGGAGGGGACCAACGAAATCATGCGGGTCGTCATCGGGCGGGCCGAGGCCGCGCGGTTCCGGGCCAGCGTGTAGGAGAGGGAGCCAATGTCGGCAGTCGCGTTCTTGGGACTGGGCAACATGGGCGCGCCGATGTCGGCGAATCTGGTTGCCGCCGGCCACATCGTGCGCGGGTTCGATCCGGTGCCGGCGGCGGCCGCCGCAGGAGCCGCGGGTGGCGTCACCATATTCGACAGCGCCGCCGAGGCGGTCGCCGCGGCCGACGTGGTGATCACGATGCTGCCCAACGGCGAGCTGGTCAAGCGCTGCTACGTCGACGTGTTGCCCGCCGCGCGGGCGGGCGCGCTGTTCATCGACAGCTCCACGATCTCGGTCAACGACGCCCGCGAGGTGCACGCGCTCGCGGAATCGCAACGGGTTTCCCAGCTGGACGCACCGGTCTCCGGCGGGGTCAAGGGCGCCGTCGCCGGGACGCTGGCGTTCATGGTCGGGGGCGACGAGTCCGCGCTGCAGACAGCGCGGCCGGTGCTGGAACCGATGGCGGGCAAGGTCATCCACTGCGGCGCGGCCGGGGCCGGGCAGGCGGCCAAGGTGTGCAACAACATGGTGCTGGCCGTGCAGCAGATCGCGATCGGTGAGGCGTTCGTGCTGGCCGAGAAACTGGGGCTGTCGGCGCAGGCGTTGTTCGACGTGATCACCGGTGCGACCGGCAACTGCTGGGCCGTGCACACCAATTGCCCTGTGCCGGGCCCGGTTCCGACCTCGCCGGCCAACAACGACTTCAAGCCTGGATTCGCGACCGCGCTGATGAACAAGGACCTGGGCCTGGCGATGGACGCGGTGACGTCAACCGGTTCGTCGGCGCCGCTGGGCAGTCACGCCGCGGAGATCTACGCGAAGTTCGCCGCCGACCATGCCGACAAAGACTTCAGCGCGGTGATCGAGGTGCTGCGCGGCAGCTGAGCGCCGTCTCACACGGCCTTTCGGCGGCTCAGCAGCCACCCCACGAACAAGACGACGGTCCCCACTTCGGTGGCAACGCTGATCGCCGGGTGCGGCGCGGGTTGCCATCCCCGTTCGACGAAGCCGAACAACCCGACGGTGCGCGACAACACGAAGGCGCCCAGCGCTCCGGCCGCCAGCATCCCCGCCAGCCACACCAACCAATCAGGCCCGCCGACCGCGATGAGGAGCGCGATCGCGCAAAACACGCTCGCCTGCGCCAGGAAGCCGAACCCGACCACCGAGATGCTGCGATAGCCGTCGGAGTAGAGGTAGGCATGGTCTATGCCGCTGGCGGTCAGCGTTAGGGCAAGCCCGGCCCGCAGCACCATGTTGGTGAATGTCATTGCAGTTTCTGCTCCTTCAGCGCCAATGCCTGCCGGCCCTTGATGTAGCTGACCTCGCGAATCCCCAGCGCGTCATGCAGCTTCCCGGCGGGCAGGGTGACCGGTTTGGGGGCGGGCCCGTCGCCGGGATGTGGCAGCGGGTAAGCCGTTGTGGTGCCGCTGTAGAAAGTGATATTGCCCTCGGTCTTCGAGAACAGTTGGTGGACATGGCCATTGAGGCAGGTGACCGACGAGAATCGGCGCAGATAGCTCAGCGCCTGGCCGGCGTCGTCGGTGCCCCAACCCCACTGCGGATACATCGCGAACAGCGGGATGTGGCTGAACACGATGATTGGGGTGTCGCTCGACAATCCCGCAACGTCCTTCTGGACGAACTCGAGTTGGTCATTGCCGAGGTGCCCGAGTTTCTCGAGGTTCAACGTGTTCACCAATGCGATCACGTGCACGCCGGCGATGTCGAAGCTGTACCACCCGTCACCGCGGGATCCGGCGCCGAAGGCCTGCCGATACTTTTGCCCGGCATCGTCGGTGGAGTCGTGCTCCCCGGGAACGGTGAACACATGCGGCGTGGAAAACCGGGTCATCATCTGCTTGACCTGATCGAACTGTTCGGGGGTGGCCAGGTGGGTGAGGTCGCCCGTATGGATGACGAAATCGGGCGTGTAGCCCAAATGGTTGATTTGGTCGATGGCCCGGTTGAAGGAACCGATGACGTCAGGGTTGGCCTTTCCGTCAAACCCGATGTGACTGTCGCTCACCTGGGCGAAGCGCAGCGTGGGCTGGACCGGCGCCGTGGCGGCGGCGGTGCTGCCGCCTATGTGCGAGATCACTTCGCCGCCGGCGACGGCCAGCCCGACGGCCGCGCCGAACCACGCGGTGTGCCGGATGAGTTGGCGGCGCGTCATGCCGCGCGGATCTGGATCGATGCTCACTTAGCCTCCTAGGAGATCGTCAACGCGCCGTTGTTGAGTGTTACCGTCTTGGCGGGCAGTGGCTTTGGGGCCGGGCCATGAACGACGGATCCGTCGGCCACGCTGTACTGGCTGCCGTGGCAAGGACACTTGATGGTGCCGTCGCTGACCCGCTCCACTTGGCAACCCAGATGCGTGCAGGTGGCGCTGAACGCCCTGAACTGGCCCGGCTGTGGCTGGGTCACCACCGTGTCTTGGTCGCCCAGGATGACGCCACCGCCGACGGGAATGTCGCCGGGGCGCAATACCTGCGACGGCGCCGGCGCCGCGGCCTGATCGCCGCCGCCGGGGCCGCCCGGTGCCGCCTTCGGTTTCTCGCCGCCGCACGCGGCGATCGCGGCTACGGCACCCAACGCGCACGAGCCGATCAGCACGCGGCGCCGGGTCGGCACGCCGCGCCCCGGTTCGGAATCAAGCACGCGGGTTCCCCTCCATGTCAGCAACGGGCCGCCCATTGGGCGCTCGCCAACAGATATGGGTGCGGGTTACACGGCGTCAGAAAGCGCCTGTCACTGGACCTTTCGGCCCAAAAACGCGGCCAGTTGATCCGCGGCCGCACGCTCGGGTGCACACGGCTGCTCCTCGGCGAAGGGCTTGCCCGGCCCACGGAACTGGGGCCCGACGAGCGCCCGCACGGCGGCGAGTTGCTCGGCCGCCAACTCCGGATCGAGATCCGTCGACTGCCCGGTGGCGGCCGCGAGATCCCACGCGTGGGTCAGCACGTCGGCCGTGCGCAATCCGAGGAAGAGCTGCCCGGGAAGCTGCCCGATCGGCAGCGTGAACATCATGGACATCCCGTCCGGCCCGGCGAAGACCGACTGTGCCGCGGCGGCCGCCGCCCGGTGCGCCGCAACGAGGTCGTCGGGCCGGGCCGGCGGCTCAATCGGGGTTTCCGCCCATTGCCCGACATGCTCGTTACCGCCGATGACGTGTTCGACCAGATCTCGAATCGCCCACTCCGAGCAGGGCGTCGGGGCGCCCAGCTGGTCGGGGCTGACGTTGGCGAGGACGCGGGCGAACGCGTCCTGAGCGCGCTGGTGAGCGGTGAGTGGGTCCATGCTCTAGAAGTCTCCCGCGTTGCGCCGCAGACTTTCAATAGACGACACCAACGCCTGCGATTCGTCGGCCTTCATCCCGATGTCGGCGAACACCTGCTCGTTGAGGGTGACGGTGGCGTCCTCGACGGTGGAGCGGCCGAGATCGGTGATCTGCACCAGCGTCGTCCGGCCGTCGGTCGGATGCGGCACCCGCGCAACCAGCCCGTCGGCCTCCAGCCGGCGGATCGCGTGGGTCACGCTGGTGACGTGAACCTGCAGGCGGTCGGACGCCTTGGTGATCGGCAACGCGCCGGTGCGGCTGAAGGCCAGCAATCGCAGCAATTCGAACCGAGAGAAGCTCAAGTCGTAGGGGCGCAGCGCGGTCTCGACGCGAGCCAGCAGGATCTGATGGGCGCGCATCACCGAGGTCACCGCGACCATCCCCTGCGAAACATCGCCCCACCCGGCACGCTCCCAGTTGGCGCGTGCCGCCGCGATCGGATCACGTTTAGAGGCGGCCACGCCCTTTTCTTACCGCACTTACAGCCCCGGCGTGGACTTTCCCACCGCAGACAGCACCGCCTGCGTGGACGCCCGGTTGCCCACGGTGATGCGCGCGCCGCCGTCCGCGTAGCAGCGAACCTGCAGCCCGCTGTCGGCGAACACCTCGCGCCACAGCCGACCCCTCGACGGCAGGTACACGAAGTTCGCGTGGGCATCGGTGGTGTATATGCCCAGCGCGCTCAGGCGCATCCGGAGATAGCGACGTTCGGCGGTGATCGCCCGGATCCGTTGCAGCAGTTGGTCTTCGGCGTGGTACGACGCCGCGACCGCGGGCAGGCTGGTCATCGCGATGCCGAACGGCAGCTGCTGGGACCACAGCATGCGGGCCAACTCGCAGGACGCCAGGCCGTAACCGATCCGCAGGCCGGCCAACCCGTAGGCCTTGGAGAAGGTCCGTACCACCACGACGTTAGGGAAGCGCCGAACCAGCGCCGCCACGTCGATCCGGTGCTCGGCCGCGGCGAACTCGATGTACGCCTCGTCGAGCACCACGACGGTATCGCGTGGCACTCGGCGCAGGAACCGGAACAGCTGGGCCGCCGGCTCGAGCGTGCCGGTCGGGTTGTGCGGCCGGCACACCACGACGACCCGCGCGGCCGCGGCGGCGTCGGCCAGCCCGTCGAGGTCGTTGTGGCCATGCTCATCGAGCGCAACGGTCACCGACCGCAGCCGCGTCATCTCGGCGATGATCGGATAGCCGTCGAAGGTCGGCGTCGACATGGCGATCGTGTCCCCCGGCGCGGTCAGCGCCTGCAGCGCCTGCAGCACTATCCCGGTCGCGCCGGCGCCCAGCACCACCTGGTCGGTGGGCACGCCGATGCGCCCGGCGATCAGGTTGCGCAACCGCTCGGGCAGAAACTCCGGATAGCGGTTGGCCGCATCGATGGAGCGGATCAATACCGACCGCACCGCCGGCAGCGGTGGAAACGGGTTTTCGTTCAGCGACAACGCATGCGGATCGATCGCGTCGGGAAACGCGTCGTCGATCTCGACCGCCAGCGGGCCCGCGACCATCAGCCTCGTCCGCCCCACCGCACCGCGGCCGCGCCGGCGAAGTCGCCGGCGTGCGCAAAGCCCGCCATCATCACCACGTCGCCCGCCCGGACCTGACCGTCGGATATCGCGCGGTCGAGGTTCACCGGGATCCCGGCGCCGAACAGGTTGCCGCACTCTTCGAAGGTGTCCCGATGACGTTCCTTCGGTAATTCGAGCGCTTCACGCCAGTTGCGCAAGAACGCCCGGTTCGGCTGGTTAGTGACCAGCAGGTCGATCTCCTTGGCGGGCAGGCCGATTCGGTCGCAGACCGCCAGCGCCACCTCGGGGACCTGCCGGTTGCCCCGGGCGAGCACCTTGGTGATCTTGTTTTCGGTGAATCCGATGCTGCCCTCGCCGAGCCCGGCCGCCCACCACTTGCGGGGCGGATCGTAGGAGAGCGTCATCTCACCCGCGTATTCGCCGTAGGTGCGGCACTCGACGTCGAGGATGGACGAGTCGTCACCGACCGTGACCAGTCCGACCGCGGCGCCGTCACCCGGTACCGCCGACTGCGCCTTGCGCCGAATCGTCGGCTGGTCGAAGAACTGACCGGCCGCGTTCTGCGCGATGGCGATCAGCGCGCTATGGCCTTCGCCGGTCGACAGCAGTTTGCGAGCCACGTTGAGCGCCAACACAAATGCGGCACAGCCGCCGTTGTTCAGATCCAGCACCCAGGAGGGCCGCAGGCCCAGCCGGTGAGCGATGCCGCCCCCTTCGCCGTAGAAGGCCATGTCCGGCACCTGGGTGTGGGTGATCAACACGTCCACGCCTTCAACGGCGTCGTGGCCGTGGCGTTCGATCAGCCCCTGCGCGGCTCGTTCGATCATGTCGATCGCGGTCTCGTCCGGGGCGACGTGGTGGCGGTACTTCGGGGCGCGGAACATCACGTTGTCGCGCAGGTCATCGGATTCGGCGAATTGCGCGTAGTACTCGGCGCCGATCGGCTCACCCGGCAGATAGGTGGAGACGTCGATCAGGCTGACGGCGGGCTGGCTCATGGCGTCCTCAGCTCATCCATTTGGGGGTGACCGGAAGGCCGTTGCGGTGGCGGTACTCGGCGATCGCCTTGAGGTTCTTCATCTCCAGCAGGTGACCGGCGCCGAACATGTCCCAGAAGTCACCCACCCACACCGGGCGCCCGGGCGGCGCGGTCTCCGGATAGGGGTTGTGGTCGTAGAACGGGTGGTGGCAATTGGTCCACAGCACAACCGATCCCGGCTTGTCGAGCACCACCTGGGCGTCGATGACGCGCATCAGATAGATCATCCACAGGTGCTTGCCCTGATCCCAGGCGCAGTGGTAGTCGACGGTCCGCGCCTGCTCGTTGACGACGGTGCGGGTGTAGATCTCGGTCTCCGAGCCGAGCCGGTCGTGGGCCAGCCATAGGTCCGGCTCGTCGGTGGTGGTGAAGCCGCGCAGGCTGTACGTCCACTCCTCGAGGCTGCGCGTGTCGGACATGTACTCGAACAGCTCGTCGGGCGGGCAGTCGATGTAATCGTTGACGGTGCAGTATTCGCCGAACACCTGGTCGTGCGGGTACACCGAACGCATCATCTCCATGATGATCGGTGTGGCCTTTTCTCTGGGGCTGGTTTCGATGCGGACGACCCCGTCGATGGGTGTGGGGATGTCCTCAAGCGCTGGCAGCGACATCGGTTCGGTTCTCCTTCGAGGTTGGAATCTTTTCTCGGGCAGTGGCTTTGGCCGGTGTCTGGGCGAGGAACGGTGCGAACGGCGGGATTTCGTCGGCTGCGCACTCGACGCTGACCACCGCCGGCCCGTCGGCGTCCAGGGTCGCGCGCATCGCGGCGGCGAACCCGCCTAGATCGGTCGCGTCAACGGATGTCAGGCCCGGGAACATGGCGGCCAGACCCGCGCCGAGCCGGCTGGGTCGGAATCGGTTGTAGCTGTACAGATCGTCGTAGAACAGCTGCTCGCGGGTCACGCACATGGCGTGGGCGTTGTTGTTGAAGAGCACGAACGTCACCGGCAGCCGGTAATGCACGGCGGTGTGCACCTCCATGCCGTGCATGAAGAACGCCCCGTCGCCCGCGATCACCACGGTGCGGCCCCGGGGCCGTCCACTCGTGGCGCGCCCGAACGCCATCCCGATGCCGGCGCCGAAGCTGTATCCCATGCCGCCCATGCCGAGCGCGACCGCGAATCTGCCGCCGCGGCGCGCGCCGAGGTAATGGATCGCCGCCGCGCCGGTGTTGCCGGCGTCGACCACGATGTCCGTCCCGTCGGGCAGCGCGTCGTCCAGCACCGCCATGGCGTCGCGGTAGCGCACACCGTCGCCCTCGCAGGGCGGCGGCGTCAGTTCGGTGCGCCGCACCACATCGGGCACCCGCACGCCCGTCGGCCGTCCCCGCCCGGACAGCGCCTGGGTGAGCATGCGCAGCGAGCCGCGCAGGTCCTCGGTGTGCACGTGCGTGCACGGAACATACGGCTGCGCCGACCCGATCGAGACCGCCCGCACCGCGGCCAGCGCATCGTCGAGTCCGGTCCGCGCGGTGACCGACAGCCGCGTGCCGACGACGAGGCACACGGCGCTCGCGGCCACCGCTTCGGCCACGCCCGGGTGACCCATCACGCCGGTCACGCCGAGCGACGACGAGGACCCGAGGCCGGGTGTGCCCGCGACGTCCTTGGCGTCCGGCACGGTGGCCACCCGCGCCCGCAACACCGCACGCAGCGCTTCGAGCTCGGCGCGGGCGTTGTCCCGGGCGACCTGCTCGCCCGCGATGATGGTGACCGGGCCGTCGGCCTCCCGCAGCACCGGAACGATCGGAGCCGGGTTGCCGATGGGACGGGGATCATGCGAACTATCGTCGCCGCCATCAAGGTCGACGTATCCCTGCTGAATGTCCTTGGGCAACAACAACACTGCCGGGCCGCCCGTGCGTGCCGCCGCAATGGCCTCCGACAGCGCGGGCGCGATGTCGGCCGGCGAGAGCACCCGCCGGCACGACAGCGACACGGCGGAAAACACCGCCTCGGCGTCCAGCGATCCGTTGCAGCCGCTGGTGTCCTGAAAACTGCCCCGGCCATCCATCGTGGTGGCCGTTTGTCCGACCAGGGCCAACACGGGAACGCGGCTCGTCAGCGACTCCCCGAGGGCCGCAACAAGGTTCAGCGCGCCGCCGCCCGACGTCGCCGCGACCACACCGAGTCCGGCCCCGCTGCGGCTGTAGCCGTCGGCCATCGTGGCGGCGGAAAATTCGTGCTTGGCCAGAATCGCGGTGATGTCGGAGCGGAAATGCGCGGCGTCGTAAAGATCCTCGATGTTGGCGCCGTCCACACCGAAGATGTGGTCGATTCCGATTGACGCGAGACGCTCGACGACGTGGTCGACCACCCGCTGCGTCCGAGGCATGTGTGTAACACGACCGGCGGGTAACTTCAGTTCACCGGGGGTGCGAGATTTACAGCGAGCGCTGCAGCAAGACCTGCCCGGTATCGGCGGCGACCACCTGCACGGCGGCGATCTGGTCGATCGGCGTCGAGATGCTGCCCGCGGGCGTGGCGGTGTGGCCGGGTTCGGCCACCCAGGTCGCCAGCCGGGTCTGGCTGCCGTCGCGACCGACCACGACCATCGCGAGCGTGTCGTGGTGCGCATAAACCGGGGCCAGGCAGACGCACTTCAGGTTGATGAATGTCCCCCAGTGCTGGCTGGACAGCGACACGGTGGAGGTCAGCAGGGTGGTGCCGACCTGCGACATGTCCTGCGCGGACGCGGCCACCTGCTGCGGCGGCGTCGAGAAATGCCCCTGCACGCCGACCAGCACCCCGACCCCCAACACGGCGGCCGCGGCGGACGAGGCCGCCCAGGTCGCCACGCGGTTACGGCGGCGGCGCCAGCGCACCGTCGCCAGCAACGACGGCAACAGCTCGGGCGACATCTCCGGTGGGGCGGCTTGCGTGGGGCCGGATTCGCCGATCGCGGCCACCTCGTCATGGTCGAGTTGCGAGAGCAGGGCGGGCACGCCGCTGAGTTCGGCGACGGCCTCCCGGCACGCCGGGCAGTCGGCCATGTGCGCCTCGAATTCGCGGCGGTCGACGGCAGACAACGACCCGAGCACGTATGCGGCATCCCACATCGCGTAGCGGTGGCTGTCTTCGATAGTCAAGCCAAGTACCTCGTTGTCACCGGGCGGGCCGATGCCCCATTGCGGCGTCCTCATGTCATTCATCTCCCGTCACCCTCAAGTATTCGGAGCCGACGACCGCCCGGATGGGTCCTCGAACACAACCCCGGGCCGTCATCGCGTAACTCCAAGTTCCTGCAGAGTGAGCCGCAATGCCCGTACGGCATAGTGTAGTCGCGACTTCACTGTTCCTTCCGCGATCTCGAGATCCGCAGCAATCTGCGCGGTGGTCCATCCGCGGTAGTAGGAGCGCTCGATGACGGCCCGGTGCTCCGCGGATAGTTGCACCATGGCGTCGGCGATCAGCAGCCGATCGAGCGCCGCGTTCACCTCGTCGGGCGTGGATTGCTCGGGCGCGCCCGCCTCGTCCAGCGAACCGACAACGTTGCGGTACCGCGCGCTGCGCCGGTCGTCGATGATCATGTTGCGGGCCACGGTGAACAGCCACGCCCGCGCCGACCTGTCGGTGTCGCCGATGACTTCGGGATGTTGCCACGCCCGTAACAATGTCTCTTGGACCACGTCTTCCGATTGGCTCGGGTCCCCGGTCAGGCGCAGCGCATAGCGCCATAGGACCGCGGCATGTTCGTCGTAGAGCGCCTTCATCAGAGCGGCTTCGGCAGCGCCGGACGCCCTCCAAGTGCCGGCAACCCGAGCCACTCGATCACCTCCTGCCAACTGGAACGAGTCGAGCAGGTATTTAGTTCACTAAAGCGTCGGGGGTCAGGACGCGAGCGTCAGGATGCGCGGCCCGGTCTCCGTGACCGCGACGGTGTGTTCCCAATGTGCCGCACGTGAGCCGTCGGTGGTGGTGACCGTCCATTGGTCGTCCAGCACGGAGGTTTTGCCGGTGCCGAGCGTCAGCATGGGTTCGATGGCCAGCACCGAACCGGGGGCCAGCAGGGGGCCCCGACCCGGTGAGCCCTCGTTGGGCAGGAACGGGTCCATGTGCATCTGCCGGCCGATGCCGTGGCCCCCGTACCCCTCCACGATTCCGAAGGCGTGGCCGTAGCGGGCCTCGGCGGCATGCGTGCCGGTCTCGATCGCAAACGAGACGTCGGTCAGCCGGTTGCCGGCCACCATCGCCGCGATGCCGGCTTCCAGCGATTCCCTGGTCGCCGCGCACAGCGCTTCGTCGGCCGGATTCAGCGCGCCGACCCCGAAGGTGATCGCCGCGTCGCCGTGCCAGCCGTCCAGGACCGCACCGCAGTCGATGGATACCAGGTCGCCCGGTGCCAGCGTTTCCGCGGCGGACGGGATGCCGTGGACCACCCGGTCGTTGACCGACGCGCAGATCGACGCCGGGTACCCGTGATAGCCCAGGAACGACGGGATCGCGCCGGCTTCGCGGATCACCGACTCCGCGATCTGGTCCAGGCTCAGGGTCGACGCCCCCGCGACGGCCGCGGCGCGCACGGCGTCCAGCGCGGCCGCGACCACGGCGCCGGCGGCGGCCATCGCGTCGAGTTCCGCCGCGCTGCGCTGCGGCACGACCCTGCGACCCCGCAGCCGTGCCAGCGGGCTCATCGCTACTTGCCCAGCGCGTGCAGCGCGCGGGCGAACACCTCGTCCATCGAGCCCACGGCGTCGACGGTCTTCAACTGGTCGCTGTAGTACTCCAGCAGCGGGGCGGTCTCGTCGCGGTAGACGTTCATCCGGTTGAGGATGACGTCGTCGGTGTCGTCGGCCCGGCCGCGGCCCTTGAGCCGCTGGAACAGCTCCTCCTGCGACACCCGGAACTCCAGCACCGCGTCGATGTCGGTGCCGCGGCGTCCGAGCATTTCGTGCAGCGCTTTGGCCTGCTCGAGCGAGCGCGGATACCCGTCCAGGATGAAACCGTTTACCGCGTCCGCATCGCTGAGCCGGTCGTCGACGAGCTGGTTCGTCAGGTCGGAGGGCACCAGGTCGCCGGCGTCCAGGTAGCGCTTGGCCTCCAGGCCGAGTTTGGTGCCGTCCTCGATGTTGCGGCGAAACAACTCGCCGGTGGAGATTTGCGGGATCCCGAGCTTCTCGGCGAGCCGTCCTGCCTGCGTCCCCTTGCCCGCCCCCGGCGGTCCCAGCAAAACGACTCTCACTTGAGGAACCCTTCGTAGTTGCGCTGCATGAGTTGACTCTCGATTTGTTTGACCGTATCCAAACCGACGCCAATCATGATCAGAACCGCTGTACCGCCGAAGGGCAAGTTCTGGACCGCTCCGCCATTGCCGATCTGCAGGAACAGGTTCGGCAGCACCGAGATCGCGCCCAGGTAGATCGAGCCGGGCAGGGTGATCCGGCTCAGCACATAACGCAGGTAGTCAGCGGTCGGCTTGCCCGGCCGGATGCCCGGAATGAAGCCGCCGAATTTCTTCATCTCGTCGGCGCGCTCGTCGGGATTGAAGGTGACGGAGACGTAGAAGTACGTGAAGAAGATGATCAGCCCGAAATAGATGCCGATGTAGACCGGATCGCTCGGATCGGACAGGTAGCTGCCGACGAACTTGTCCCACCAGCTGTTGCCCATGCCGCCACTGCCGCTCCGGATCAGCTGGGTGATCAGGTGCGGTATGTAGATGAGCGACGACGCGAAGATGACCGGAATAACGCCGGCCTGGTTGACCTTGAGCGGCAGATAGGTCGACGTTCCGCCGTACATGCGCCGCCCCACCATGCGCTTTGCGTATTGCACCGGGATGCGGCGCTGGCCCTGCTCGACGAACACCACGCCGACGATGATGATCAGCGCGGCCACGCACACGGCGGCGAAGATGACCCCGCCGCGGCTGTCCAGGATGGTTTTGCCTTCGGACGGGATGCGCGCGGCGATACCGACGAAGATCAGCAGGGACATGCCGTTGCCGATGCCGCGTTCGGTGATCAGCTCGCCCATCCACATCACCAGCGCCGCGCCGCCCGTCATCACCAGCACGATGACGACCAGGGTGAAAATGCTCTGATCGGCGATGATGTCCAGCGAGCAGCCCTGCAGTAGCCCGCCGTTGGCCGCCAGGGCCACGATGCTGGTGGCCTGCAGGACGGCCAGCGCAATGGCCAGATACCGGGTGTACTGAGTCATCTTGGCCTGGCCGGACTGGCCTTCCTTGCGCAACTCCTCGAACCGCGGGATGACCACGGTGAGCAGCTGCACGATGATGCTGGCAGTGATGTACGGCATCACCCCCACCGCGAACACGGTGAGTTTCAGCAGCGCGCCGCCGGAGAACAGGTTGATCAGCGAGTAGATCTGGCCCGCTTCGCCGCCGCTGGCCTCTTTGATGCACTGCTGCACGTTCGGGAAGTTGACGCCGGGCGACGGCAGCGCGGCACCGAGCCGATACAGGACGACGATGCCAAGCGTGAAGAGAATCTTCCGTCTCAGGTCGACTGTCCGCAGCGATGAGATGAAAGCCGAAAGCACTCTTCCTCCTGCGCAGCCGTGGGTGGTCCTCCGTCACGCGCCCAACACCCGCAGGCCAGGACGTACGGCCGCCCTATATCTCCAGCGCGTCAAATCGTGTACGAGACTAACAGCTGATTTGCGTAGGACCTGTCAAGGGCCGTTGAGAGCACAGCAAGCCGACAGCGGCGAGGCGTAGAGTTCTGATGGCTCGTTGCATTTGCTAAATAAGTGGGGAGCGCGATGACACGGACCGATCAAGACAGCTGGGACCTGGCCTCCAGCGTGGGTGCCACCGCGACGATGGTCGCCGCGGCGCGGGCGCTGGCCAGTGGCGGAACCGACCCGATCATCAATGACCCGTTCGCCGCGCCGCTGGTGCGCGCGGTCGGGCTCGATTTCTTCCGCCGCCTGGTCGACGGCGAGATCGTCTCGACCGAAAAGCCGGACGGCGGCGAACGGGACCTGGCGCTGGAGACCGATTCGATCGCGGTGCGCACCCGCTTCTTCGACGATTTCTTCCTGAATGCGGCCCGCGACGGGGTTCGCCAATCGGTGATCCTGGCCGCCGGCCTGGACGCCCGCGCCTACCGGCTGTCCTGGCCGCTGGGCAGCGTGGTCTACGAGGTCGATCAGCCCCAGGTCATCGAGTTCAAGAGCGCCACGATGGCGGCCCTGGGCGCCGCGCCGGCAGCGGACCGGCGAACCGTCGGCATCGACCTGCGGGAAGACTGGCCGGAGGCGTTGCGCGCCAGCGGGTTTGACGTCACGCAGCCGACTTCCTGGAGCGCCGAGGGCCTGCTGATGTACCTGCCGCCCGAAGCCCAGGACCGGCTCTTCGACAACATCACCTCGCTGTCCGCGCCGGGAAGCAAGCTGGCCACCGAATACCATCCCGACTCCGGCGTCGCGATGTCCGACCGCGCGGCCGAATTCAACCAGCGCTGGGCCAATTTGGGCTGCGACATCGACCTGTCCGGACTGTTCTTCGACGGTGAGCGCAGCAATGTCATCGACTACCTGAGCGGTCGGGGCTGGCAGGTGCACTCGCGGCCACGCCGGGAGATGTTCGCCGATTACGGCCGAGTCTTCCCGGACGACGACGAGCTGGCGCAGATGCGCAACATCACCTGCGTCACCGCAACACTCGGTTAGGACGCCCATGACACAGAGCGACACCAAGCGATTCGACGGCGACAGTTGGGATTTGGCGTCCAGCGTCGGAGCCACCGCCACCGCGGTGGCAGCCCGGCGGGCGATGGCGTCCAAGGGGCCGAACCCGCTCATCGACGATCCCTTCGCCGAGCCTCTGGTGAACGCGGTGGGTGTGGACGCCTTCATCCGGATGATGAACGGGGAAATCGAAGTCGCCGAGGACGATCCGGCCTTCACCCCGCGGCGACTCGGTGAGGGAATGGCCGTTCGCACCCGGTTCTTCGACTCCTTCTTCATCGAGGCCGCCGAGGCCGGCATACGCCAGGCCGTCATCCTGGCCTCCGGCCTCGACACCCGCGCCTACCGGCTGCCGTGGCCGTCCGGCACCGTGCTCTACGAGATCGACCAGCCCAAGGTGATCGAGTTCAAGACCCGCACGCTGGCCGACCTCGGCGCGGCCCCGACCGCCGACCGCAGAGCCGTCGGGATCGACCTGCGCGACGACTGGCCGGCGGCGTTGCGCGACAGCGGATTTGACACCACGCGGCCCGCGGCCTGGATCGCCGAAGGCTTGCTGGGGTACCTGCCGCCCGACGCGCAGGACCGCCTGTTCGACAACATCACGGCGCTGAGCGCCGCGGGCAGCAGGCTGGGCACCGGCTACGTGCCGAACATCCGCGAACGCATCGAAAAGCGGGGCCACGAGATCAGCGAGCGCTGGCGGCGCCTCGGATTGGACCTCAACTGGGCCGACTTGGTCTACCCCGGCGAGCGCAACGACGTCGTCGCCTACCTGGGCGACCGCGGGTGGCGGGCGACGGTGCACAGCACGCAGGACCTCTACGCCGCCAACGGTTTTGAATTCCCGGACCAACCGTCCATGGTCGCGTTTGGCGATATCCGCTATGTGTCGGCGGTGCTGACTTAGCCTGACTTAGGCCGACTTAGCCCGGTTTGGCGGCCGGGGTCCGGACCACCAGCGGCACGGCGGGGAAACACCACGCCATCTCCGAGCGCGACTTGCGCAGCGCGGCGGTGCCGTAACCCTTCTTCCGGTGATCGGGGTGAATCCAGATCCGCACATTCACCTCGCCGTTGACCAGCTCGCCGAACACCATGCCGACCTTGTGCCCCGAATCGACGGCCACGAACCACGCCGCCTCTTCGTCGTCGACACGTTGCAGCGCCGCGTGGATCTCGTCGTCGAGGTTGCCCGCCGGTCCGCCGGAGCCGTCGCCGGCGGCGCCGACGTCCTCGGTGCGGGTGGCGAAGATGTCGCGGTCGTGCTTGGCGGAAAAGGGCCGCAGCTGCAGGGTCTCGCCCGAGCTGGCCGGCCGCTCGCCCACCGTGAAGCTCAGCTGTTTGTTCAGGTCCTCGAGTTCGGCGAGGATCTGCCTGCGCGAGTTGATGGTGAGTTGATCGAACGACATGCCCATCACCGCTTCGGCGGCCACGTGCGACGTGTCGAGCAATTTGACGATCGCCTCGACCGCGGCCGCCTTGTCCTCGGACTCGACCACGACGTCGGCGATTTCATGCCTGCGTTCGAGGGCGTTCAACAGGGCGTCGGCGATCTCGCGGCGGGCGGCTTTGCGGTCGTGGTCGGTCATTGCACCAGCCTAGAACGCGCCCGGTGGTATCGCCGGGGGTATCGCTTCAGATCGCCGATTCCCCAGCTCCAGGAACCGGCGATACCGGTCCTCGACCGCCCCCACCCAGGCGGGGTCGGGATCGACGACGCGGTCGGTGGCGGCCCAGCGGGCCGCGTCGTCGATCGTCGTCTCCAGGCCGGCCGCGATGCGGGCGAGGAAAGCCGCCCCCAGCGCCGCGCCCTCGGCGACCGCGGACACCTCGACCGGCCGGCCGGTAGCGTCGGCGATGGCTTGCATCCAGGGCTGTAGCCGGGTACCACCGCCGGTGGCGACGATGCGCGATACCGACGCGCCGCTGAGCTCGATGAGCTGACGAACGACGAAGCCCGACGCCTCGTATGCGGCCCGGCGCAGCGAGGCGGCGTCGTGGGTGAGGTCCAGGGCGTCGAGCACGGCGCGCCGGTCCGGGTCGTGGAACGGCGTGCGCTCCCCGCGAATGTACGGCGACCACACCGGCACCCGGCGCGGGTCGACCGACTCGGGGTCACCCGGCCCGAGGAGGCGATCGACCCAGCCGAGGAACAGCCCACCGGCATTGCTGGCGCCGCCGATCTTGCTCAAGCCGGGGGCGGTGTGCGGGATGGTCCACAGGCCGGGCACCTGCCGTGACTCGGGGATCGTGTTCCACACGATCAGGGTGGTGCCACACAGCACGAGGACGTCGCCGTCACGGTCGGCGCCGGCGACGATCTGTTCACACAGCGCGTCGATGGCGCCGATCGCCAATACGGCGTCCGTCCCGGGGAGCTGCCCGGCGGCCGTCCCGATCGTCTCCACCCGGGGCATCTGCTCGACGGTCGCGCCGCGGTCGGCGCATGCCGCCGGGTCCCAGCCCGTCCCGTCGAACAGCGGGAAGGCGGTGGCCGCCGTGGCGACGTCGATCAGCGCTTCGCCCGCCAGGGCGTGGTTGGCCACCGCCGGCGCCGGCCAGTATCCGGCCGCGCCGGGGGCCTCGGCGGCCGTCCAGCGCAGGAACTCGGCGGCCTCGCCCAGCGCCGGCAGCGGCTGCTGGTCGGCGCCCGGCAACCGGCCCCTCTCGTCGCCGTACAGCAGTCCCGGTGTCAGCGGCGTGCCCGCGGCGTCGACGGCGGTCAGCGAGGGGACCATCGCCGCGACGGCCACCGCCCTCGCATCCGGGCGGTCCAGCTGCGCAAGGGCAGCCAGCGGGCCCCGGCGCCAGGCCCCGTCGGCGTCGTGTTCCAGCCGGTTGGGCGCCGGCACCCGCAAGGCGTGCGGAATCCGCACCCGGGCCGCCACCCGGCCGTCGGCGTCCGCGGCCACCGCCTTGACCGCGGTGCTGCCCACGTCGACGCCGATTGTCAGGCCTTCACGTGACACGGGCGTCACCGTACGCCAGCATTGGGGTTCGTGACGTCAAGACCGCGCGCCTTGGTGACCGCCCCGCTGCGTGGACCGGGGTTCGCCAAGCTGCAGGAGCTGGCCGACGTGGTGTACGACCCGTGGATCGACCAGAGCCCGCTGCGCATCTATGGCCCGGAGCAGCTGGCCGAGCGGATCACCGCCGAGGCGGCCGATGTGGTTGTGGTGGAAAGCGACTCGGTCCACGGCCCGGTGTTCGACTTGGATTTGCGCGCGGTCGCGTCCACCCGCGGCGACCCCAACAACGTCGATGTCGCCGGCGCCACCGCCGCCGGGATACCGGTGCTGAACACCCCGGCCCGCAACGCCGACGCGGTCGCCGAGATGACGCTGGCGCTGCTGCTGGCCGCCACCCGCCACCTGCTGACGGCCGACGCGGATGTCCGCGGCGGCAACATGTTTCGCGACGGCATGATCCCGTATCAGCGGTTCCGCGGCTGGGAGATCGCCGGGCTCACCGCCGGGCTGGTGGGCCTCGGCGCCGTCGGCCGCGCGCTCCGCTGGCGGCTGGAGGGACTGGGCATGCGCGTCATCGCCTACGACCCGTACAACGACGAAGCCCGCCATGGCCTCGACGAACTGCTGGGTGAGTCCGACGTCGTCTCGCTGCATGCGCCGGTCACCGACGACACGGCCGGGATGATCGGCGCCGAGCAGTTCGCTGCGATGCGCGACGGCGTGGTCTTCCTCAACACCGCGCGGGCTCAGCTACACGACACCGACGCGCTCGTCGACGCCCTGCGCGCCGGCAAGGTGGTCGCCGCCGGCCTGGATCACTTCGTCGGCGAATGGCTGCCGACCGATCACCCGCTGGTGGGCATGCCCAACGTCGTCTTGACCCCGCACATCGGGGGCGCCACGTGGAACACTGAGGCTCGGCAGGCGCAGATGGTTGCCGACGACCTGGAAGCGCTGTTGTCCGGCAAGACACCCGCCAATATCGTCAACCCGGAGGTGCTGGCCTCATGAAGTTCGTTGACAACCCGGAAACCGCGGTGCTGGACGCCGCCAAGGACATGCTGCGCCGGGGCCTGGTCGAGGGAACCGCCGGCAACATCTCGGCCCGGCGCTCCGACGGCAACATCGTCATCACGCCGTCGTCCGTCGACTACCAGGACATGCAACTCGACGACCTGGTGCTCGTCGATCCCGACGGCGCTGTGCTGAACGCCGCGGAGGGCCGGGCGCCGTCGTCGGAGATGAAGCTGCACCTGGCCTGTTACCAGGCCTTCGACGACATCGGCAGCGTCATTCACAGCCATCCCGTCTGGGCGACCATGTTCGCCATCGCGCACGAGCCGATTCCCGCCTGCATCGACGAGTTCGCGGTCTATTGCGGCGGCGACATTCGGTGCAGCGAATACGCGGCCTCCGGCACACCGGAGGTGGGGCTCAATGCGGTCAAGGCGCTCGAGGGGCGGGGCGCGGCACTGATCGCCAACCACGGCCTGGTGGCCGTGGGGCCGCGCCCCGACAAGGTCATGCACATCACCGCGCTCGTCGAGCGCACCGCGCAAATCGTCTGGGGCGCAAGGGCTCTCGGAGGGCCGGTGGATATCCCCGAGGACGTGAACCGCAACTTTGGGATGGTCTACGGCTATCTGCGCGCCAACGCCTGATGGGCCGGGTCCGGTTCGGCCGCGCGAGCGTGGCGCGGGTGCTGGAGCTTCCGCTCAACTTGGGGACCCGTTTCTTCCCCGGGACTCCACCGTCGGGGTGGCGGGACAACGCGGACCTGTTGGTGCCGGACTTCTTCGATCCCGACGCCGATCAGTGGCACGCCGCGGTCCAGAGCTGGGTCATCGAGGTTGACGGGCTGACCGTCGTCGTGGACACCGGCGTGGGCAACGACCGCGAGCGCCCGCACATGCCCTTCCTGGACCACCTGAACACCGGGTTCCGGGCGGCGCTTCAGGCGGCGGGCATCGACCGCAACGCGGTGGACGTCGTGGTCAACACCCATATCCATTCCGACCACGTCGGCTGGAACACCATGCGCGAGAACGACACCTGGGTGCCGACCTTTCCCAACGCCCGATACCTGGTACCGGCCGCCGATTACCACCACTTCTCGCCGGATGGACCCGCGGGCCAGGAGCCCGGCAATCAACTCGTCTTCGCCGACAGCGTCGTGCCCATCGGTGGGCAGATCGTGCAATGGTCGGATGACTATCGGATCAGCGAGTCGCTACGGCTGCGGCCCGCGCCCGGCCACACGCCGGGTTCGTCGGTGCTCTGGCTGGATGCCGGTCGGACCGCGGTTTTCGTCGGCGACCTCACGCACAGCCCGCTGCAGCTGCGCCGACCCGACGACGCCTGCGCCTTCGACGTGGACGCCCCGGCCGCCGCGGTCACTCGCCGCCGGATATTCACCGAGGCCGCCCGCGCGAACGCCGCCGTGATACCCGCGCACTATGCCGGCCGCGGTGGTGCGACGATCCGCGCCGTCGACGATCGCTTCGACGTCGACTACTGGCTGGACATCGAATCGCTGTGACGCCATTCGCGGGGCGAGGCGCCGTGCGCCCGGCCGAATAGCCGGCTGAAGTAGCCGGGATCGGGCACGCCGACCCTTCTGGCAACCTCCGCGACCGGCAGGTCGGTTTCCGCGAGCAACACGCGAGCCGTGGCCATGCGGCGTTCGGTGATCCACTCCCCGACGGTGCGTCCGGTGCGGCGGCGCACCACGGTGGTCAGGTGTCCCGGGGTCATGCCGAGTTCGCCGGCGACGTCGCGCAGCGACAACGCCTCGGCATGACGCCGGTCGATCACGTCGAAAACCTCGGCCAGCAGCGGTACGCCGCTGCGCCGCAGCTCGGCCACCACGGGCCCGGCCAGCCGCGCGAGGTCGATCAGCAACAGGGTCAGATGTGCCAGCGCTGCCTGCCGATAGCCGCCCTGCCGTCCGGCCAGTTCCGCTTCGATCGAACTGATCGCCGCGTCCCACGCCGATCGCCGGGCCTGGGGCAGCTCCAGGCGCAATATCCCGCCGACCTGGCCGTGCAGGAACGGGAACAGTAGCGGGTGCGCCCGCCACGCCGGCCAGGGCGATCGCGCGTCCTCCCCGAGCGCGGCGGGGTCGAAGAACACGGCGACCCCGGCGTCGCGAAGCTCCAGCCGCCCGGGTTCGAGCACCCGTCCCGCAGCCGCCACATGGACCAGACCGGCCGCGGGGAGGTACCAAAGCGCCGGAAAGTCGTGAATGTGGCGACCGCGCTCGACGAAATCCTCGGGCCCCGACCGCACCACCGACACCGGCGGCGTGTCCGGATCGGTGCGGTACGCATAGATCGGCACGCCAGCGCGCTGCCGAACCATCCGAGCTGGCCGTGTCATGCCGCCAAAGATAGTCCTACTTTCACCGATGATCACCCAATTCTCGGTCAGTCCACCGGTTCACCATGGATTCCGTGACGAAACATCATCCACATGATTACCTGCCCGCCGCCGGCCACGACGCGCTGCTGCCCTGCTACGACCTGATCTCACGCCTGCTGGGCATGAAAAGGGTCCACGAGGCCGTCATCGCACAGGCCGAGCTCGCCGACTGCCGTCGTGTGCTGGAAATCGGCTGCGGCACCGGCAATCTCATCATTCGGGCCAAACGCGGCTACCCCCAGTTGGACGCGGTCGGGTGCGACCCCGACCCGCGGGCGCTCGACCGGGCGCGGAGAAAGACGGACGGGATCCGCTTCGAGCGGGGCTACGCCGAGCGGCTGCCGTACGCCGACGGCGAATTCGACCGGGTGCTGTCGTCGATGATGCTGCACCATGTGAGTGACGACGCGAAAACCGCTGCGGCGGAGGAGATCTTCCGGGTACTGCGCCCCGGCGGCAGGCTGCACCTGGTCGATATCGGCGGCGACGCGGCCACCGACCACGGCCTGATGGCGCGGCTCATCAGGCGCAGCCCGCACGCGGCCGGCAATCTCGGCGACGCGATTCCGCGCCTGTTGCGCGGAGCCGGTTTCGACTGCACCGAGGTCGCCACGCATCGGCAACGCGTGGTCGGACGGCTCACGTACTATCGCGCGACCCGCCCCTGAGGGTGCCCGTTACGCTCGTCAAGCATGGCGCCCTACCGAGTGGTTCAGTGGTCAACCGGCAACATCGGAAAGCGAGCGCTCGGCATCCTGCTCGACCGCGACGACTTCGACGTGGTGGGCGTCCACGCCTTGGGCGCGGACAAAGTGGGGCGCGATGCGGGGGTACTCGCGGACCGGCCCCCGACGGGAGTCACCGCGACGAACGATGTCGACGCGTTGCTCGACCTCGCGCCCGACTGCGTGAACTACATGCCGCGCGCCATCGACTACGAACTGGTGGAACGGATGCTGCGCCGCGGCATCAACGTGGTCACCACCGGAGACTTCGTGACCGGCACCCATCACCCCGTCGAACTCCCGGCGCTCGAGGAGGCGGCGCGCCACGGCGGTGCGACCTTCCTGGGCACGGGATTCGAGCCGGGCTTCATCAACGTCGTCGCCGGCTTCCTCACCGGCGCGTGTGCGCGGGTGCGCAGCGTCAAGCTCGTCGAAACCCTGGACTGCACCACGTATCCCGTACCAGACGTGTGGAAAGTACTCGGATTCGGCAAACCGCCCCGCGAGCCGGTGACTCACCTCGACCCGGCGACGCAACGCTATGGCCTCGGCTACTTCGAGACGCTGGACATGATCGCCACCATGCTGGGTACGGAACTCGACGCCAAGGAGGCGTTCGTCGAGCCCGCGGTGCTCACCCGCGATCTGAATCTGGGCTGGGTGGACTACGCCGCAGGCACCGCCGGGGGCCAACGGCGCACCTATCGCGGCTATCGCGGCGGTCGCCCGGTGGTCGAGCTGGCCATCTGCTGGACCATGAGCGACGACGCGCTCGAGCCGAAATGGACCGACCCCAAGGGTTTTAGCGTCGTAATCGAGGGCGAGCCATACGTCGACGCGACGATCCGGTTCGGCAAGCCCGGCGAGGACGTGATGACCGTGTTGATGGACAGCACCGCCGTCGCGGCCGTCAACGCCATCCCATTCTTGTGCGACGCACGACCGGGCGTCATCACCCCAATCGACTTGCCCATCACCGGATCCCCGGGAGCGCTGGTCTAGCGCTGGTCGAACGCGACCTTGACGGCGCCGCTCTCGCCCTGGTTGGCGATCGCGAGGAAGGCGTCGCGCCACTGCTCGAGCCGGAAGGTGTGGGTCAGCATGGGCCCCAGGTCCACCCGGCCGGCGCGGACCAGGTCGAGGTAGTGGGCGATCGCGTGCTGACGCCGCCCTTCGACCTCCTCGATCCCGAACGCGTTCGACCCGACCCAGCTGATCTCCTTGAAATACAACGGACTCCACTCCCACCGGCCGGGCGCGTGCACGCCGGCCTTCACCAATGTCCCCCGGGAGCACAGGACCCGCACCCCGACCTCGAACGTCTCGGGCTTGCCGACGGTGTCGTACACGACGTCGATCGGTCCCGGGTAGGCCATGGGCAGACCCTGCAGCGGTTGACGCAGCCGGCCACCGCCCCACGCCACGAGCTCTTCGATGACGGCCAGACGCGGTTCGTGCGCCAGCACTTTGGCAGCCCCGAACCGTCGGGCCAACTCCGCCTGGGCATCGAAGCGCGCCACCACGGCGACTGCCACCTCGGGATACAGCGCCCGCAGGATCGCGACCGCGCACAGCCCCAGCGAACCGGCGCCGTACACGAGCGCCCGGCCCGAGCGGGGCGGCGGGTGGCGGGTGATCGCGTGCAGGGACACCGAAAACGGGTCGGCGAACACGGCCAGCTCGTCGGGAATCGAGTCGGGAACGCCGAACAGCATGCTGTCGTGGGCGGGCATCAGCTCGGCGTATCCACCGGTGACATCGGCGGACACCCCGGTGTGGATGCCGGGCTTGATGTCGCCGTCGGTGAAGCTCCAGCACAGGCTGTAGTCGCCGCTTTCGCAAGCGGGGCAGGGCGGTTCGATGCCGCGCGGCCCGCAGGACAGCCACGGGTTCAGCACGACCCGCTGCCCGATCTCCAGCCCGCGCGCCTGGGGCCCCACGGCGACCACGTCGGCGACCACCTCGTGGCCCATGACTTGCGGGAAGGAACAGAACGCGGCCATCGCGTTGTCGACGTCGTCCTCGCCGAAGTCCATCAGGATCTGCTTGGAGTCCGAGCCGCAGATGCCGGTCAGGCGGGGGCGGGTGATCACCCAATCCTGATGCGGCAGTTGCGGATCCGCCAACTGCCGCAGTGCGACCGGGCTGTGGGTCAGTGCGTCGTCGGGTCCCGGCGACGGCTCCGGCGGGACGCCATAGACGAGCGCCTTCACCGCGGCGCCATCGCGGCCGTGCCCGCAATGAACGCATCGAGGTCGGCGTTCTTGGCGTCCACGACGGCCTTCATGTCCGGCACGTAGTGCTCGAAGGTGTCGCTGCCCAGGGCGTCGATGATCCCCTCGGCCACCACGTCGGCGGCCACCTTCGGGCCCTGGTAGAGCGGCTCCTCGCTGCCCGGGTGATTCCAGATCTCGGTGTCGACCGGGCCGGGCTCGATAAGCTTCACCAAGACCCCACTGCCGTGAAGGTCCACGGCCATCGCCTCGCTCCAGCCGCACAACGCGAATTTGCTTGCACAATAGGCGGTTTCGTGGATGATGCCGAGCCGCCCGCCGACGCTGGACACGTTGACGATCAGGCCCGACCCGCGCGCCAGCATCCGCGGCAGCAGCGCCAGCGTCAGGCGCATCGGCGCGAAGAAGTTGACCCGCATGACGCTCTCCACCTCGTCGGGATCCAGCTCGGTGACGGGCCGGCGTTTCGGCATCGCGGCATTGTTGATCAGCACGTCGATGCCGCCGAGGACGTCCCACGCACGCAGCGCCAGGTCGCGCAGGGCCGCGGTGTCGGCCAGGTCGGCCACCCACATCGCCGATTCCGGCGCGCTCCCCCGGCAGTCGGCCAGCACCTCGTCGAGGCGAGCGCGCCGGCGGGCGATCAGTCCCACCACCGCTTCGCGGGCGGCGAGTTGTCGCGCCAGGGCCGCCCCCAGACCCGACGACGCGCCGGTGATGAGCACCCGTTTGCCCGCTGCCGCGTATGCCATCAGTCAAGGTTGCCGCGAAATGGAATAGGCGTACAGTGGTTGGCGCTTGTTATATTGGCTAAATATTAGACTGACTACATCCGGGTAGGGGAGAACATGACTTCCACGAGATATGAGGGCGACACCTGGGACCTGGCATCCAGCGTCGGCGTGACCGCGACGATGGTCGCGGCGGCCCGGGCGGTGGCGAGCCGGGACGACCGGCCACTGATCGACGACCCTTACGCGGAGCCGCTGGTCAGAGCGGTCGGCGTCGACCTCCTCACCCGGCTGGCGACCGGCGAGGTGAGCCCGGACGAGCTCAACGACGTGCACGACGGCACCGCGGAATCCGCGGGGTCCCCCGGGGCCATGTCGCGGATGGCCGACAACATGGCCGTGCGCACCAAGTTCTTCGACGAGTTCTTCATCGACGCGACGAACGCCGGCATCGAGCAGGTCGTGATCCTGGCGTCGGGCCTGGATTCCCGCGCGTACCGACTGCAGTGGCCGGCCGGGACCGTCGTCTACGAGGTCGACCAGCCGCAGGTCATCGAATTCAAGACCCGCACGCTGGCCGAGCTGGGCGCCGCGCCCACCGCCGAGCGGCGAACGGTCGCGGTCGACCTGCGCGACGACTGGCCCGCCGCGCTGCGCGGCGCCGGATTCGACCCAGCCCGGCCGACCGCGTGGAGCGCCGAGGGTCTGCTCGGCTACCTCCCGCCCGAGGCGCAGGACCGCCTGCTGGACACCGTCACCGAACTCAGTGCCCCGGGAAGCCGGTTCGCCACCGAGAGCGCACCCAACCCGCAGCCCGGGGACGAGGACAAGTTGAAGGAACGCATGCAACGCATCGCCGAGCGCTGGCGTGCGCACGGCTTCGATCTCGACATGGCGGGGCTGGTCTACTTCGGTGAGCGCAACGAGGCGGCTCCCTACCTGGCCGATCACGGCTGGGCAATCAACGGAATCAGCATCCGAGAGCTGTTCGCGGACAACGGACTTCCACCCTTTGACGACGACGACACACGCATGGGCGACATGGTTTACGTGAGCGGGTACCTGAAATGACAGTCGACTCGGGACGCAGCGACGGCGACAGCTGGGGACCGGCGCACAGCGTGGGAGCGACCGCGACCATGGTCGCCGCGTCCCGCGCCGTGGCGTCGCAGGGACCCGATGCGCTGCTCGACGATCCACTCGCCGATCCCCTGGTCCGCGCCGTGGGGTTGGATCCCTTCGTCCGCATCGTCGACGGCGAACTCGACTTCGAGGACGACCCGCTGTTCAACCGCAAGGCGCGACGCGAGCAGATCGCGGTGCGCACCAGGTTTTTCGACGACTTCTTCACCGGCGCCACCAACGACGGTGTCCGGCAGGCGGTGATCCTGGCTTCCGGGCTGGACACCAGGGCCTACCGATTGCCGTGGCCGGCGGGCACGGTGGTCTACGAGATCGACCAGCCGCAGGTCATCGCCTTCAAGACCGGCACGCTGGCCGGTCTCGGCGCCTCCCCCACCGCCGAGCACCGCCCGATCGCGATCGACCTGCGCGACGACTGGCCCGCGGCGTTGCGGGAGAGCGGCTTTGACGTCGGGCAGCCGACCGCGTGGAGCGCCGAAGGCCTGCTGCCCTATCTGCCCCCGGAGGCACAGGATCGACTGTTCGACAGCATCACCGCGCTGAGCGCGCCGGGCAGCCGGCTGGCCACCGAACACGTACCCGACCCGAACGCGTTTACCGACGAGCGGTTAGCGCGCATCAGCGAGCGGTGGCAGCGCTTCGGTTTCAACCTCAACGCGGCCGACCTGTTCTACCGCGGTGAGCGCAACGTAGTCGTCGACTACCTGAACGGCCACGGATGGCAGGTGACGGCCCATCCCGCCCGGGAATTGTATGCCCGCAACGGGTTTGAGTTCCCTGAGGACGCGATGGCCGCCGCCTTCGGTGACTTGAGCTACGTGGCCGCGACCCTGCAGTAGAGTTGCGTCGTGCCACGCTCTCATGACGACCACTGGGATCTGGCGTCCAGCGTGGGCGTGACCGCGACGATGGTCGCGGCCGGCCGCGCCATGGCGACAAAGGATCCGCGCGGTTTGATCAACGACCAGTTCGCCGAACCGCTGGTGCGCGCGGTCGGGGTGGAATTGTTCACCAAGATGATGGACGGCGAGCTCGACTTCGACGCGATCGAGAACGCCTCACCGGTGCGCATGCAGGCGATGATCGACGGAATGGCGGTGCGCACCAAGTACTTCGACGACTACTTCCTCGGCGCCACCGCCGCAGGCGTCCGTCAGGTGGTGATCCTGGCGTCCGGATTGGACTCGCGCGCCTTCCGGCTGCCGTGGCCGAGCGGGACGGTCGTCTACGAGATCGACCAGCCGCAGGTGATCGAGTTCAAGACCACCACGTTGGCCGGCATCGGTGCGCAGCCCACCGCCACCCGGCGCACCGTCGCCATCGACCTGCGCGGCGACTGGCCGGCGGCGCTTCGGGCGGCGGGGCTGGACACCACCGCGCCGACGGCGTGGTTGGCCGAAGGCCTGCTGATCTACCTACCGCCGGAAGCCCAGGACCGGTTGTTCGACAACATCACGGCGCTCAGCGCGCCCGGGAGCACCATCGCCACCGAATTCGTGCCCGGCATCATCGATTTCGATGTCGAGCGGGCGCGGGAGATGTCGGGTTCATTCCGGGATCACGGCGTGGACATCGACATGGGATCGCTGGTGTATACCGGCGAACGCAACCATGTCGTCGACTATCTGCGGACGTCGGGGTGGGACGTCGAGGGCGTGACACGCACCGAACTGTTCCAGCGCAACGGCATCGACGTACCCCCTCCCGAAAACGACGACCCGCTCGGCGAAATCATCTTCATCAGCGGCGGGCTCACCGGCTAGAAGCGCCACTCCCCCGGCCACAGCACGTGCGTGCCGGTCAGCGTCCGCCCGGCGTCCTCGAGGATGCCGGCAACCGACCGGCCCAGCAGTGCGCCCAGCGCGTCCGGCAGCGACGCCGCGGCCGGTTGCGACGACGGGCGGGGTCGCACGAAGTCCAGCAGCGACGAGCCCGGGTAGCTGACGATGCGGACATCGGTGTCCTCGTCTAAGCCGGCCAGGATCTTGGCCCGGCGCACGGCGGTTCGCAGGCCGCCGAGTTCGTCGACCAGACCGCGCTCCAAGGCGTCGGCACCGGTCCACACCCGCCCCCGCGCGACGGCATCCACGGCATCGGCGCTCAGCTTGCGCCCCTGCGCCACCCGCTCCACGAAGTTGGCGTAGACCAGGTCCGCCTGGGCCTCCTGATGGGCCCGCTGCTGCGGCGTGAACGGCGCGTCGATCGACCAGGCATCGGCATTTGCGTTGGTGCGCACGGTATCCGAGGCCACGCCCAGCCGCCCCTTCAGATCGCGAACGACGAACTTTCCGCTGTACACACCGATGGACCCGGTGATCGTGCCGGGGCTGGCCACGATCGCGTCGGCGCCCATCGAGATGTAGTAGCCGCCGGACGCGGCGACCGATCCCATGGACGCCACCACCGGTTTACCGCGTGCGCGGGCCCGTGCCACCTCGCGCCAGACGGTCTCGGAGGCGAAGAGCGAACCGCCCGGGCTGTCCACCCGCAACACGATCGCGCACACCGCGTCGTTGGCGGCCGCCTCCCGCAGTGCCGCCGCGATGGTGTCGCCGCCGACGGCCGTACCGCCGAAGGGCAGGAATTGGGGCCCGCCGCGCCCGTCGACGATATGGCCCGCGACGGTGACCAGGGCGAGCGTGGGGTTGGGACGGCGGCCGGGAATCGGCGGCAGGGGCGGGGCCAACCGGGACTGCGCCGCGCCGGCGTACCGCGACAGGTAGAGCCGTGGCGGAGCGTTCTCATCGGAGTCGATGGACTCCGGCGAAATGCCTTCCACACCAATTAGTTCCGCTATCCGCGCGTACGCCTCGTCGCGGAAGCCGATCCGGTCGACCAGACCCGACGCGACGGCGTCATCTCGCAACAGCGGGGCCCGGTCGGCCAGCGCATCGAGCGCACCCGAATCGATGCTGCGTGATTCGGCGACCGCCTGCCACACCTGGTCCTGCAGGCTTTCCAGCATCCGGGTGACGGCTTCGCGGTGGGCCTCGGTGAACCCGCCCTCGGTGTATCGGTTGATCGCCGACTTGTATTCGCCGCGCGCGACGAACTCGGCTTCGATGCCCGCCTTGTCGAGCGCGTCCCGCAGAAAGGTGACGTTGCTGGCGAAGCCGACCAGGCCGACGCTTCCCGACGGCTGCATCCACACTTCGCCGAATGCCGAAGCCAGGTAGTACGACAGCGTCCCGGGATAGGTCTCGGCCCACGCCAGCGACGGCTTGCGGGCGGTGAAGGCGGCGACGGCGTCGCGCAGCTCCTGAACCGCGGCCGGCGGCGCCGCCGCAAGCTGCACGCGGGCGATCAGCCCCGCGACGCGGGAGTCCTCGGCGGCCCGGTGGATCGCGGCGACGGCGTCACGCAGCGCCATCGGCCGGCCGCCCCCGGTGATGAACGCCAGCGGGTCGAAGCCCGAGCTTTCCGGCGGCACCGAGCGCAAGTTCAATTCGAGTACGCAGCCATTGGGCACGCCGTGATGGCGGGCGGTATCGACGCGGGCGGCCACTGCACGCACCTCGTCCCCCCACCGTGCGATGCCGGGAAGCGAAGGCAAGAAGCCGAACATGTCCGCAGCCTACCGATCGGCCGCCGTACGGTGGTGGGGTGAGGTTCTCGATCGCCATCCCCCAATTCGACTTCGACGGCTTCGATGACACCGGGCTGCGCTTGTATCTCGCGCGCGCGGAGGAACTCGGGTTCGAGGGAGGCTGGGTGCTCGAGCAGATCATCGGCGATGCACCGCTGCTGGCGCCGCTGGAGCTGCTGGCGTACTGCGCGGCCTGCACCGAGCGACTGCGCCTCGGGGTCGCCGTGCTGGTGTCCTCGCTGCATGATCCGCTTCAGTTGGCCTCGGCCGTGACCGCCGTGGACCGGCTCAGCCACGGCCGCCTCGACGTCGGCGTCGCACCCGGCGGCGGATTCCGCAGGTTCGCCGCGTTCGGCGTCGAGAAGTCAACCTACATAAGCTATTTCACCGAGGGCCTCGACTTGATGAAGGCGGCCTGGTCCGACGAACCCCGGGTGAGCTTCCACGGCCGGTTCCGCGACGTCGACGACCTTCCCATCCAGCCCAAGCCGGTGCAGCGGCCGCACCCGCCGATCTGGTTCGGCGGCCTCGCTCCCAAGGCCCTGGCCCGGGCCGTGCGCCACGGCGACTCGTTTCTGGGTGCGGGCTCCTCGACCACCGAAGCGTTCGCCGAAGCCGTCGGCATCCTGCGCCGCGAACTCGACGAACAACACAAAGACCCGGCGCACTTCACCATCGGCAAGCGGGTCTATCTGATGATCGACGACGATGCCGCGCGGGCGCGTGAACGGGTGCTCGCCGGGCTGCGCCGCATCTACGGCGAAATGTCGGGCATCGATGCGGTTCCCGTGTCGGGCACACCCGACGACGTGGCACGCGGACTGCGCGAGGTGATCGACGCCGGGGCGGAGATGCTGCTGCTCAACCCCGTCGCCACCGACGTCGCGGAGAACGGCGCGCAGATGGAACGCCTTGCCGCGGAAGTGATTCCGCAGCTGCGCTGACTACAGCTCGGTGACCGAACCGCCCGCGGCGGTGATCTTCTCGCGGGCGCTGCCGCTGAACTTGTGCGCGGACAGGTCGACCTTCACCGTCAGCTTGCCGTCGCCGAGGACCTTGACCAACGAGTTCTTGCGAACGGCGCCCTTGGCCACCAGTTCTTCCACACCGACGGCGCCGCCCTTGGGGAACAGCCGGTTGATGTCCCCGACGTTGACGATCTCGTATTCGGTGCGGAACCGGTTACGGAAGCCCTTGAGCTTGGGCAGCCGCATGTGGATCGGCATCTGCCCGCCCTCGAAGGTCGCCGGCACCTGCTTGCGGGCCTTGGTGCCCTTGGTGCCGCGGCCCGCGGTCTTGCCCTTGGAGCCCTCACCGCGACCGACGCGGGTGCGGGCGGTCTTCGACCCGGGAGCGGGCTTGAGGTCATGCAGCTTGAGTGTCATTTGGTCTTACCTCCGGCGCCCGCCTCGGCCGGCTCCACCTCGACGAGGTGGCTCACGACCGCGATCAGGCCGCGCGTCTGCGGGTTGTCTTCGCGGACCACCGAATGGCGAATCCGGTGCAGTCCCAGCGTGCGCAGGCTCTCGCGCTGCTTCCAGCGTGTCCCGATGGTGCTGCGCACCTGGGTGATCTTCAGCTGACTCATGGCTGCGCCTCCCGCGCCCCTGAATTCTGGAGGCTCGCACTCGCCAGCGCTTCACTCTCCCGTCGCGCCTTGAGCATCCCGGCCGGGGCGACGTCCTCGATCGGCAGTCCGCGGCGGGCGGCCACCTCTTCGGGACGCTGCAGCAGCTTGAGCGCGGCGACGGTGGCGTGCACCACGTTGATCGCGTTGTCGCTGCCCAATGATTTCGCCAGGATGTCGCGCACCCCAGCACATTCCAGCACCGCGCGGGCCGCGCCACCGGCGATCACACCGGTACCCGGACTGGCCGGGCGCAACAGCACCACGCCGGCGGCGGCCTCACCCTGCACCGGGTGAGTGATGGTGCCGCCGATCAAGGGAACCCGGAAGAAGCCCTTGCGCGCCTCTTCCACACCCTTGGCGATTGCGGCCGGGACTTCCTTGGCCTTGCCATAACCGACGCCGACCATGCCGCTGCCGTCGCCGACGATGACCAGGGCGGTGAAGCTGAATCGCCGGCCACCCTTGACCACCTTGGAGACGCGGTTGATGGCGACGACCCGTTCCAGGTAGTTGCTCTTGTCGCCGTCACGGTCGCGGCCGCGGCCGCCGCCGTCCCGCCTGCCGCGGGAGTCGCGGCCGTCACCGCGCGCGTCGCGGCCCTCTGGGGCGCCTTGCCCGCCGGCTGGCTGCTCCGCCATTATGCGGTCCTTCCAGTTGTCATCAGAAACTCAATCCGTTCTCGCGTGCGGCATCGGCCAGCGCCGCGATCCGTCCGCCGTAGGTGTATCCGCCGCGGTCGAACACCGCGCTCTCGATGCCGGCGGCCTTGGCGCGCTCGGCGATCAGCTGACCGACCCGCACGCTGTGGGCTTTCTTGTCGCCGTCCACGCCGCGCACATCGGCCTCGATCGACGACGCCGCGGCCAGCGTGGTGCCGTTTTCGTCGTTGACCAATTGCACGTGAATGTGCCGCGCGGACCGGTGCACGACCAGCCGCGGGCGCTCGCCAGTGCCCGAGATCTTCTTGCGCAGCCGCGCGTGCCTGCGCACCCGCGAGACCCGCCGCGCTTCGGACACGCTCTGCCCCACTGACTTTCGCACGGCGGCAGCTTGTGATTTCGCCATGGCTACTTACCTGTCTTTCCGACCTTGCGGCGGATCTGCTCACCCTCGTAGCGCACGCCCTTGCCCTTGTAGGGGTCGGGGCGACGCAGGCGGCGGATATTCGCCGAGATCTGGCCGACCTTTTGCTTGTCGATCCCGGTGATCGTGAATTTCGTCGGCGACTGCACCGCGAACGTGATGCCCTCGGGGGCCTCGATCACCACGGGATGGCTGTAGCCCAGCGCGAACTCGAGGTTGGAACCCTTGAGCTGCACCCGATAACCGACACCGAAGATTTCCATCTTGGTGGTGTAACCCTCCGTCACACCGGTGACCAGATTGGACACCAGGGTGCGGGACAACCCGTGTAGCTCGCGACTGCGCCGCTCGTCGTCGGGACGGCTGACGATGAGGGCGCCGTCGTCGTTGCGCGACACCACGATCGGCTCGGCGACCTTCAGATCCAGGGTGCCCTTGGGTCCCTTCACCGAGACGTTCTGGCCTTCGATTGTGACGTCGACTCCGGAGGGGACCGGAATCGGCTGCTTACCAATGCGCGACATGGCTTTTCCTCAACCCCTCACCACACGTATGCGAGGACTTCGCCGCCCACGCCCTGTCTGGCTGCCTGACGGTCGGTCAGCAGGCCCGAGGAGGTCGAGATGATCGCCACGCCCAGGCCGCCGAGCACCCGCGGCAGATTGGTGGATTTCGCGTACACGCGCAGGCCCGGCTTGGACACCCGGCGCAAACCGGCGATGCTGCGTTCGCGGCTCGGCCCGTACTTGAGCTGGATGACCAGCGACTTGCCGACCCGAGCATCCTCGGTCCGGTAGTCGCTGATGTAGCCCTCGCTCTTGAGGATCTGGGCGATGTTCGCCTTGATCTTCGAGTGGGGCAGGCTCACCTCGTCGTGATACGCCGAATTGGCATTGCGCAGACGTGTCAAGAAGTCCGCGATCGGGTCGGTCATCGTCATAGTTGCGTCCTATGTCCCGTCACCAGCTGCTCTTCTGCACGCCGGGCAGCTCACCGGCGTGCGCCATCTCGCGCAGGCAGATCCTGCAGAGCCCGAACTTGCGGAACACCGCGCGCGGACGGCCGCACTTGCTGCAGCGGGTGTAGCTGCGCACCGCGAATTTCGGCTTGCGCGCGGCCTTGTTAACCAGTGCCTTCTTAGCCATCTAGTCAGTTCTCCTTGAAGGGAAAGCCGAGGGCCCGCAACAGCGCTCGTCCTTCGTCGTCGTTTGTCGCCGAGGTGACGACGTTGATGTCCATGCCGCGGACCCGGTCGATCTTGTCGACGTCGATCTCGTGGAACACCGACTGCTCGGCCAGCCCGAAGGTGTAGTTGCCGGCACCGTCGAACTGCTTGGGCGAAAGCCCGCGGAAGTCGCGAATACGTGGCAGCGCGATCGACGTGAGCCGGTCGAGGAACTCCCACATCCGGTCGCCGCGCAAGGTAACCCGCACGCCGATCGGCATGCCCTCGCGCAGCTTGAACTGCGCGATCGACTTGCGCGCCTTGCGAATCTCGGGCCGCTGCCCGGTGATCAGCGCCAGGTCGTTGACCGCGCCGTTGATCAGCTTGGCGTCCCGGGCCGCGTCACCGACCCCCATGTTGACGACGACCTTCGTCACCGTCGGGATCTGCATGACGTTGCCGTAGCCGAACTGCTTGTGCAACGCATCCCGAATCTCGTTGCGGTAGCGCTCTTTAAGGCGCGGCTGCACCTTCTCAGCGGTTGTCATCAGATGTCCTTGCCGTTGCGCTTGGAAATGCGGACGCGCTTGCCGGTCTCCTCGTCGAGCCGGTAGCCGACGCGGGCGGGCTTGCCGTCCGAGTCGACCACCATCACGTTGGAAACGTGAATCGGGGCTTCCTGGGTGACGATGCCGCCCGACCGGGCCCCGCGCTGAGTGGTGGAAACCGCGGTGTGCTTCTTGATCCGGTTGACGCCCTCGACCAACACCCGGCCGCGGTCCGGGTAGACCTTGAGCACCTTGCCCTTGGCGCCCTTGTCCTTACCGGCGATCACCAGGACGGTGTCGTCCTTTTTGACCTTCATCTACAGCACCTCCGGGGCCAGCGAGATGATCTTCATGAATCGCTTCTCGCGCAGTTCGCGGCCGACCGGGCCGAAGATACGCGTCCCGCGCGGGTCGTTGTCGGGCTTGATGATCACCGCGGCGTTCTCGTCGAACTTGATGTAACTGCCGTCGGGACGCCTGCGCTCCTTGACGGTGCGCACCACGACGGCTTTGACGACCTCACCACGTTTGACGTTGCCGCCCGGAATGGCGTCCTTGACGGTGGCAACGATGACGTCGCCGATACCGGCGTAGCGTCGCGACGAACCGCCGAGCACCCGGATGCACAAGATCTCCTTGGCGCCGGTGTTGTCGGCGACCTTCAGCCGCGATTCCTGCTGAATCACTCGATCTCCTGACCTGGTTGCGTGTGCACGGCAGGGGAAACCCAAAACCTGACGTGCGCGGTCTGTGTGGCCGACGGGCACGCGGGGCCGATTCACACCGGCCGAGGTCTGCCCAAGGCAACCCCTAGAGTCTAGGGGACGGCCAGCTCAGAGCCAAATTGTCGGCGAATTGCCGTCAGCGGCCGATTTCGCCGATTCCGCGGATGTCGCCGAGGTGGTGAACGCCCTCGTGCATCGCCTGACGGACCAGCCAGCGCGCCGTGCGCTGCTCGCCCGGCAATCGGGTGGCCACGCGGTCCCAGCCGTCGTCGCGCACCCGCGCGATTTCGTCGCGGAAACCCGCCGCCGCCCTCGCCAGCTCGTCGAGCGTGGCTTCGATGTCGCATTCGTTGTATCGGAATCGACGGGCCCGCAGATCGTTGAACATCGGCTCCAGGGCGGGCTTGTCCTCGGTGCGGACGCGGTAGAGCCGGATGGTGAAGGCCACATAGACGTCGCGGAGGTGGCAGAGGTACTCGGCGGCCGACCACACCTCGGGACTGGGCCGCACCCGGCGAGCCTCCGCCGGCAGTGCGCGTACGGCATCCCGCGCCGCGTCCGGTATGCCGGCGATGACGCCGACCGCGTCGTCGATCCGAATCCCTTGGTAGGCGATCGAACAGCCGTCGCAGACGTGATCCTCGGCCGCGAGCGGCGGTAGCGACGTGGGCATGTGAAGATGCTGCACCTAAAACGGCGGCGGTTCCCCATCGGGTGGTGCGGGACCGGCATTGCTCAAGCGCCGTACCACGCGGCGCTCGCGGTTGTGCCGGCGTTCGGCGGCGATGCGGGTGGCGCGGTCTTGCGCCCGGGTCCGGCGGCGTTTGGGCATCCTCGCGGTCCGCTCGCCCCAATGGTCCCTGGCCACGTCGGCCTCGGGGGCGGGGAGGGCCCCGGTGGCGTGGCACAGGCTGGGGAACAGCAGCGCGCTGCCGGGCGTGGTGACATAGGTGTGCCCCGTGGGCGAGGTCAAGATCAGCGTCCCGTCGGGCAATTGCTGTTCTTGCCAGCCCAGGAAGGTTTTGACCAAATGATGGGTGCGGCAATAACACTTGAGGTTCGACGCGTGGGTCTTGCCACCCGCCTCGTACGGGATGGTGTGGTCGATGTCGCAGCCCACGGCGGGGCGATCGCAGCCCGGCCAGCGGCAGGTCAAGTCGCGGCAGCGCACGAAATCGGCCAGCGCCTGCGAGGGCACATAGCTGGGCTCGGGTGGGGCGTCGGCGGGGTGGATCAGCGGCACCAGCTTCGCGGACACGGCCAATTCCTGGATGAGTTCGGCGGTGATCAGCCCATCGGCGCCCACCTCCGACGCCGGCGCACCGCCGCCGTCGAGGGTGGCCTGTTCGGCGATCACGTGAATGACCACCGGACCCGCCGCCGGTCGCTTCCCGGCCGCACAGTCGGGTCGCCCGCAGCGACAGCCCAGCCGATCGGCGCCCGCGGCCAGCGCCCCGAGGGCGTCGGCGCGGCGCTGCTCACGGCTGCGCGGATCGTGTTCACAGACCGTGGCCGCCAACCCGTCCAACCGCTTCTCCAGCGCATGCGCGTCCGGGGTCATCAGACGCCCACCGATTTCCGAGAGGCCCTCGAAGCCATCGACGGTCCACACCTCACGATCGCTCTGACGCTCGCGGCGCCGCCGCACCGCGTCCGCGTCGGCCCTGGCGACGATCTTGTCCACCTGCCCGGCCAGCCGGCCCTGCGTCATCGATGGCCAGCGCGCCACATTGGCGGCCAACTGGGCATCTACCGCCTCCAGCACCGCGGGGTCGGTGATCAAATCAGTGCGGTACACGACGGTCTGAAACATCCGATAGTCGATATCCCCAGCTTTGAAAACTTCGCCCACCCGCGGCAGGCGCTCGCGCATCGCCCGCGCATACCGCAACCGGCTCGCGGCCAGACCCTGGCTGATCCGCAGCGCCGCGCCCACCTCGGCGGCCACCGCCTCCATCGTGTCGATCGCCCAGTCTTCGTTCTCCGAACAGCGCGAGAGCCGATACCCGAACAGCTCGCCGATCGCTACCAGCTGCGCGGCCGCCGCCCGATTCTCCACCCGCGCCGACGCGCACACGCGCTCCACCAGAGCGGCCGAGTCAGGCGTCGTCGACGGATGGCACCGCTCGATCAGCTCATCAAACCGAGCGATCACTTCTTCGAACATATGTTCGACTATACAGGCCGTCACTGACTTCCGCTTCTGGCGGGCGCGCCGGTTGTGGATAACCCGCATCGCGGTGGTGTCGCGACCGGCGACATCCGGCCACCGTGGTCGCCAGTTAGTCCCCCTGCCGGACCCAGGCGACGATGTACAGGCTCATCGCCGTCACCAGCGCGATCAGCACCCACTGCACGATGGCTTGGTCGATCCATGAGCCCGGCGGCGGGGCTCCGGGGAGGATGTTGCGCAGCGGGACGATGGCGAACAGGTTTGCGGCATACCACGTCGCGAACGGCGGCAGAAATTTTCTCCTGCCCAGGGCCATCGGAATGGCCACCAGCAGCGCCAGGGTAGGCAGGCTGATCAGCACCAAGCAGATACCCAGGTCAAAGATCAACGGCCCCTTGGCCCTTCGCAGGGTGATGACGACGTTCCCGTTGTCGCTGGCGCGAGAGGTCGGCAGCGCGGCGGGGTCGTGGACGCGGTGGACGCTGATGTCCCAACCGTCCAGCTCCCCGGTCACTTCGACGCGGGCGGGCACTTTCTTGGGGCTCTCGCCGGCTCCGACGAATGCATCGGCCGAGATCGGCTCGGTCTGGTACGAGTCGAACGGCCAGTTGCCCGGATCGCCGCGCGCCTCGACGGTGGTGCTCAGTTGGGCGGGCGCCTTTCCCTTCGGGTAATGCAGGTCCCCCAGGTCGCTGGTGGGATACAGGCGCACGGCGACATCGGTGCCCAGCACGTCGTAGCGGTTGTCGTACGCCGAAACTCCCGGATACACAAGCACATTCACCGAGAGGCGGTGTGCGACCGGCTTCAGCTCCTCGACGCGCAGCTGCACGATGGTCGCGTCTCCGCCGCCCTGGCTCAGATCCAGCGGAGGCAGCGGTCCCTCCGACCTTTCCAGCCAGTGGACGCCCAGCAGCGACAGGGCGTACGCGGCGATGACGGTCACCAGAACACCGACACCGATCGCGATGCGGGGTTTCGACGGTTTTGGCTTCTGCGGCGGCTTCCCGTTTCCCGACGACGCCGTCGACGGGGCGACGGGCGGCGCGGGCCGCGCTTGCGTGGTCATCGTTGCTGGAGCCGGTCTGGAACTGGCCGGTGCGATCCAGTTGGTCGGGGCGCCACGGCCTCAGATGCTAGCGAACGGCCGCGCCGCCCGCGCGGCGAAATCGCATGTCGACGCGCGTATGGCGGTTCCGTCATCCGCCGGACATCCACCGTTCACTTGCCGGACGGGGCGACCCGAGCCAGGCGCGACCGGCGACGGCACGCGACGTTGCTAGCCGAACGTGGGATCAGCCACGCAGCGAAACCCGATGTGGGTCGTCGCGGTGTCCTGTGACTGCGGCGACCGCGCGGCCGGACGGTAGCGATGGCAATATTCCGGAGCGCACAGGTGCGAGCCGCCCTTCAACGTCTGACTCACGGTCGGATCGGCGGGCCCCGCGGGCGCGCAGCAGGCCTTCGGCGGCTGGTCGAGCCGGTGGTGCGCGGAAAACTCGGTGGCGGTCCACTCCCAGACATTGCCGATCATGTCGACGAGGCCAAAACCGTTGGGGGGGAAGGTCCCCACCGGCGACGTTCCCGTCCAGCCGAGCGCACCGTCGTTGCGGTACGGAAAGCTGCCCTGCCAGGTGTTGGCCATCAGCCGTCCGCCGGGCTTCTCCTCCTCGCCCCACGCGTAGGTCGTCGTGGTTGCGCCGCGCGCGGCGTACTCCCACTCGGCCTCGGTCGGCAGCCGCCGCCCCGCCCATCGCGCGTAGGCCGCGGCGTCGGGATAGGCCACCTGGACCACCGGGTGATCGGCTCGGTCGGCGGTGCTGTCCGGCCCGTCGGGACCGAACGGATGACGCCAGGTCGCCCCCGGCGCCCAGCCCCACCACTGCCGCCAGTCGCGCAGATCGACCGGGCCCCGCGTCGGGCGGAAAACCATCGCGCCCGGGCACAGGTCGGCCGGGTCCGCACCGGGGTACAGAGTCGGGTCGATCGGTTGCTCGGCGACCGTCACATAGCCTGTGGCGTCGACGAATTCGGCAAACTGCGCGTTGGTCACCGGGTGCCGCTCCACCGCGAACGCGGCGACGGTCACGGTGTGGATCGGCGCCTCTTCGGGGTAAAAACTCGTCGACCCCATGCGGAACGATCCGCCCGGGAGGTCGACCAGCTCGGTAAGCACCCCCTCAGGGTAGGACTGCCGCGAAGCGGCTCAGTCCGATTGTCGGTACCAGGTGAACATGTACAGGGCCATCGCCGCGACGAGCGCCATCAGCACCCAGATCACCAGAACCTGGTCGATCCATGCGCCCGGCGGCGGAGACCCCGGAAGGAAATTGCGTATCGGGATCACGGCGAACAGCATGGCGGCGAACCACGTCACGAAGGGCGGCACGAATTTCCGTCTGCCCAGCGCGATTTGGATGGCCACGGCAAAAGCCAGCGTGGGTAGGGCGAACAGGACCAGGCAAATGCCCAGGTCGAAGATCAGCGGCCCCTTGGCGCGATGCAACGTGATGATGACGTTGTCCGGGCGATCCGCCTCCTGGCTGGCTTCGCCCACGCGCTGGACCCTGACGTCCCAACCGTCCAACGCCCCGGTCACTTCCACCCGGGCGGGTATGTACTGGCGGGCATCGCCTTGCCCGACGAGCACCTCCGCCGACAGGGTGTCGGTGCTGTAGGAGTCGAACGGCCAGTTGTTCGGATCGCCATGCGCCTCGATCGTGGTGGCAACCTGTGCCGGCGACTTCCCCGCCGGGTATTGGAGGTCTCCGAGATCGTTAGGAGGGTCCATGCGCACCGCGGTGTCGGTCTTGAGGACGTCGAGGCGCTTGTCGAACATGGAATCCTCGGGGATCACAAGCACCTTCACCGTGAGGCGATTCGCAACGGTTTCCAGCTTTTCGAGACGCACCAGCACGACGGTGTCGCCGGTGGCGTTCAAGTCCGGCGGCTTGATCGGTGCCGCCGATTTGGACAGCAGGTGGACGCCAAAGAGCGACAGCCCGTAGACGATGACGAAAGCCACCAGGATGCCGATTACTAACAGCGTGCGCCGTCCCCCCCGTTTGGCGGGAGCATCGGGCGCGGTCTCGGGCGTCGGCGTGGGAGGCGTCGAGGGCGGTGGCGCTGGTGGAGCCTGGTGGGTCATCGGTCAACACCTCCGTGGGATTGCGGCGGCCCGGCGGGCAAGCACACGAGGATTCGATGGTAGCGAACCGGTGCGGTCCGCGCCGAGAATCGAAATTTCCGCGATCAATAGGCAATTTCGGCTAACCCTCAAACGGCGATTCGCCTCCCAGCGAACCCGTTCATCCGGTGTTGGTTTGCCTGTTAATTCGGTGGCGGTAAATGTCTCCGTGTGAAGCACAAGCGATCAGCCGCGGCCGTGAGCGTGCTCGCGGCGGGCGCCATCGCCCTCACCGCCTGCAGCAACTCCCATGCGACGCTCGCGTATGCGGCCGGGGCCAAGGTGGACTGCGGCGGCAAACAGGCCCTGGCCGCCAGCGGCTCGACCGCGCAAGCACACGCGATGACCCGATTCGTCGCGGCCTACACGAAAGCCTGCGCCGGGCAGACGCTCAACTACACCGCCAACGGGTCGGGCGCGGGCATCAGCGAATTCCTCAGCGGCAAAACCGATTTCGGCGGATCGGACACACCCCTGTCGGGCGACCAATACCCCGCCGCCAGGCAGCGATGCGGAGGCGCCGACGCCTGGAACCTGCCCGTGGTCTTCGGCCCGCTGGCCATCACGTACAACCTCAGCTCCGTGGATTCGTTGGTGCTCGACGCTCCCACGCTGGCCAAGATCTTCAACGGCACCATCACGCGCTGGGACGACCCGGCCCTGACGGCGCTCAACGCATCCATGCCGGCGGAGGACATCCGGGTCATCTACCGCAGCGACGCATCCGGCACCACCGACAACTTCCAGTCCTACCTTCAGGCCGCATCGGGCGGTGCCTGGAGTAAGGGTGCCGGCAAGATATTCAACGGCGGGGTCGGCACCGGCGCCGCGGGAAACGTCGGCACCTCGGCGGCCGTGAAAACCACCGAGGGTGCGGTCAGCTACAACGAGTTGTCTTTCGCGCTGCAGCAAGGGCTTTACGCCGCCGAGATCAAAACCCCGGCAAGCCGTAGGGCGTTGCGCCCGGTCCGGATCGGCACCGACACGGTCGGCAAGACCATCACCGGCGCGAAGATCATCGGCAATGGCAACGACCTCGTCCTCGACCTTTCGTCGTTCTACAACCCTGCCCAACCCGACGTCTACCCGATCGTGATGGCCACCTACGAGATCGTCTGCTCGAAGTACCCCGACCCCGACGTCGCCCAGGCGGTCAAGGCATTCCTGCAGGCGGCCATCGGCCCCGGACAGATCGACCTCAACAAAAGCGGTTACATCCCGCTGTCGCCCGACTTCCAGGCACGGGTATCCAGCGCCGTCGACGCCATCACCGGAGCGCCGAACCCGCAGTAGGTCAGGTCTTTTGCCTTCGCTCCCGTTGGCGCCACCATCCGACCAGAAAGAGCGCCATCGCGACCACCAGCCCGATCAACACCCACAGCACGATGGCTTGGTCGATCCACGAACCGTACGGTGGGCTGCCGGGCAGGATGTTGCGCAGCGGGACAATGGCAAACAGCATCGCGCCGTACCAGGTTGTCATCGGCGGTAAGAACGGGGTCCGGCCCAACGCCACGGGAATGGCCACCCACAACGCGAGCACGGGCAGGGCGATCAGGACCAGGCAGATGCCGACGTCGAAGATCAGCGGCCCCTTGGCCCTGTGCAACGTGATGATGACGTTGTCCTGCACGTTCGGGTTGGCATCGTCGGGGTCGTGGACGCGGGTGACGGTGGCGTCCCAACCGTCGAGCTTCCCGGTGGCTTCGACACGGGCGGGCGCCTTTTCGCGGTTGGGGCCGGAGCCGGTGAACACGTCGGCCGCGATGACCTCCGTCTTGTAGGAGTCGAACGGCCAGTTGCCGGGATCACCCTGCGCGCCGATGGTGGTGCTGACTTGTGCCGGCGCCTTGCCCACCGGGTACTGCAGGTCCCCCAGGTCGTTCTCGGGATACAGCCGAACCGCGGCATCGGTGGTGAGCACGCCGAAATTCTTGTCGTACAACGAATCCTTGGGATAGACAAGAACATTCACGGTCAAGCGGTTGGCGACGGTATCCAGCTTCTCCAGGCGTACCTGCACGACGCTGTCCTCGGCCTCGACCTTGCTCAGGTCCACCGCGGGCAGCGGGGGCGCCGACTTGGCCAGCAGGTGCACGGCGATCAGCGAAAGGACATAGACGACGATGACGGCCACCAGGATCGCGAACGCGATCGCGAGCTGGCGGCCACGCCCCCCGGGCGGCGCCGGAGGCGGCAGAGGTCCGGCGGTCATAGAGGCATCACGGGGCCAGATGCTAGCAGCGGCCGACGTCCAACAAACGATTTTCGAGGATCATCTGAGGGCAGCGCTCACTCACGCGAGAACGCGAGCGCAACTTCGGCTTCCACGTCGATGTACGGCCGGCCGGACAGGTCGACGTCGACCTGCTTGATGGTGCCACCGGTGAAGTCGAACGGCGCCTTGTAGCGACTGGACACACCCGAACCGCCGTTGCGCCCGATCGTGATGCCGGCACCGGCCAGCCCGAATGTTCCAGGATGCGTGCTCACATCGGCGAGCCGGCCGACTTCCTTGTCGTCGACGAACAGCGTGAGGTCACCGAGCGGCGTGTGGCTGTTCGCCACGGTTCCCGTCCGCATATAGGCGACGCCGAACACATGCCGGCCCAGCGGAACCGGGTCGGACGACGAAACCAGCTGCTGCCGCTCGCCGAGGAAGTTGTAGACGTAGTGCAGGCGCCCGTCCTGGACGAAGAGCACGTGGCCGCCGTGGGCGCCGCCCTGCTTGAAAAGAACGCCTTCGGCGCCGGTGGTATCCACGGTCACGTCGGTCAGCACGGCAAACGACCGGCCGCGAATCTCGGCGGCGGCGCCGATGCCGACGTCGGCGCAGTTCGGATAGTAGGTGTAGCTGGTTCGCTCGCCGACCAGGTAGGGACGGAACCGTGTCAGCGTTTCCATGATGTCCAGATCGGCCAGCGGAAGGCCGTTGTACTTGTCGGCCTCGGAAAACCACAGCGCCTTAAGCTCTTCCAGCTTCTCGGGTTGCTCGGCGGCCAGGTCGTGGCATTGGCTGCGATCGGCCTCGATGTGGAACAGCTCCCAGCGATCGGCGTCGAAATGCGACCACCCCGCCGGTGTCGCCGCGTGGATCGTGTTGGCGAACCAGCCCTGATGCCAGATCCCGCGGGTACCCAACATGGCGTAGAACTGGGTTGCCTTGCCTGTGTCGGCGTTCGGATCGGCCAGGGCCGCTTTGAAGCTCACGCCGTCCAGCGGCTTCTGCGGGACACCCTTGACCGACTCCGGCGGCGCCATGTCCAACAGGTCATAGACGGTAGGCGTGATATCGCAGACGTTGACATAGTTGTCGCGGACCTCGCCGTGCGCGGCAATACCGTTGGGCCAGGAGATGATCGCGGTGTCGGCGATGCCGCCCTCATGCGAGGCGTAGCGCTTGAAGAGCTTGTAGGGCGTGTTGAACGCCATCGCCCAACCGATCGGGTAATGGTTGTAGGTCTCCGGGCCGCCGAGGTGGTCGAACAGCTTCATGCTCTCTTCGACCGTGTCGATGTAGCCGTTGAAGAACTTGCCCTCGTTGACCGACCCGTTCGGACCGCCCTCGCCGCTGGCGCCATTGTCGGAGATCACCACGATGATGGTGTTGTCCAGCTGGCCGGACTCCTCGAGATAGTCCAGGATTCGGCCGATTTGGGCGTCGGTGTAGCTGAGGAACCCGGCGAACACCTCGGCCATCCGGTTGAACAGCTTTTTCTCTTCGTCGTTGAGCGAATCCCACGGCCGCACCGTGTCCTGCAGCGGCCACGGCTGGCCCTGCGGCCCCGTCACGTCCAAATACGGGTTGACGGGCGACAATTCGGTGTCCGGCGGCACGATGCCCATCGACTTCTGCTTTTCCAGGACGATCTCGCGGTAGCGCTCGTATCCCATGTCGAACCGGCCGGCGTATTTGTCGGCCCATTCCTTGAAGACGTGGTGCGGCGCGTGACCGGCGCCGGGGCAGACGTAGCTGAACCACGGTTTGTCGGGCGCGATCACCTTGGCGTCGCGGATGAATTCGATGGTCTTGTCGGCGATGTCCTTCGACAGGTGGTAGCCGTCCTCCGGTGTGCCCGGCGGATTCACCGGGTGGTTGTCGTACACCAGGTCGGGGTACCACTGGTCGGTCTCTCCCCCGAGGAACCCGTAGAACCGTTCGAAACCGCGCGAGGTCGGCCAGTGCCGCTTGGTCGACGCCATGCTGGACTCCTCGAGCGGCGTCAGATGCCACTTGCCGACGCAGTAGGTGTTGTAGCCGCGTTCGGCGAGCGCTTCGGACAGCAGCGCGGTGTCGGGCGGAATGCGACCGTTGCAGTTGGGGAAGCCGTCGGTGAATTCCTCGATGGTGGCCATGCCCACGGTGGTGGCGTTGCGACCGGTCAGCAACGACGCCCGGGTCGGTGAGCACAGCGCGGTGGTGTGGAATTGGGACAAGCGCACCCCACGCTCGGCGATCCGCGTCATGGCGGGCATCTCTACCAGGCCGCCGAAGCAGTCCCAGGTCGCGATGCCGGTGTCGTCCCAGACCAGATAGAGGATGTTCGGCGAGTTCGGCGGTGCGGTCGGCGCGGCGTACGGACCCCAGTCCGGCTCCGAATCGCGAATATCCAGCTCGATCTTGCCTTGAAAGGCTCGGGAGTCAGTCGACATGCGCCGAGCGTAACGCCACTGCGAACATTGCGATCTTTTTTCGCAGTGCCGTTACGCTCGCGGGCTGTTTGGCCTTACTTGGCCTTCTCGAGGATCTCGACGAGCCGCCAGCGTTTGGTCGCCGACGTCGGACGCGTCTCCATCAGCGCGACACGGTCTCCGATGCCCGCGGTGCTGTTCTCGTCGTGCGCCTTGACCTTCTTGGTGGTCCGGATGATCTTGCCGTACAGCGGGTGCCGCATGCGGTCTTCCAGCTCGACCACGATGGTCTTCTGCATCTTGTCGCTCACCACGTAACCGATGCGCGTCTTGCGCCGGCCCCGGGTCTTCGGCGCGGCCGGTGTGTGCTTGGGGCCCTTGTCCGTCGCCGCGGTGTCCTTCGCGGCGGCGCGCTTAGGAGCGGCCTTCGCCGCCGCTTTCGCCGGGGCCTTTTTTGCGGCGGCCTTGGACGCGGTCTTGGATTCTGCCATCACGATTCCTTACCGTCGGGCCCGGAAGCCAGGCCCAGTTCTCGTTCCCGCAGCACGGTGTAGACGCGCGCGATTTCCTGGCGCACGGTCCGGAGCCGGCGGTTGTTGTTGAGCTGCCCGGTCGCCATCTGGAAGCGCAGGTTGAACAGCTCCTCCTTGGATTCGCGCAGGCGCTCGGTCAGCTCGTCGTCGGTGAGCTCACGCAGTTCGCCAGGCGAGATTCCCACTGCCATCAGAACTGATCCTCTCGGGTAACGATGCGTGCCTTGATCGGCAGCTTGTGGATCGCGCGGGTGAGCGCCGCACGGGCGGTCTGCTCGTTGGGATAACTGAGCTCGAACAGGATCCGGCCCGGCTTGACGTTGACAATCCACCACTCCGGCGAACCCTTACCCGAACCCATCCGGGTTTCGGCGGGCTTCTTGGTCAGCGGGCGGTCGGGGAAGACGTTGATCCACACCTTGCCGCCACGCTTGATGTGGCGGTTGATCGCGATACGCGCGGACTCGATCTGCCGGTTGGTGACGTAGGCGTGCTCGAGGGCCTGGATGCCGTAGTCGCCGAAGTTCACCTGTGTGCCGCCGCTGGCGATGCCGCGCTGGCGGGGATGGTGCTGCTTGCGGTGCTTGACTTTGCGGGGAATCAACATGATTCAGCTCTCCGTGCTCTGCGGTTCAACGGGCGCCGCGGCCTCGGGGGCGGGAGTTTCTTCGGCGCCCGCAGCGCGGCCGGCCTCGGTGCTGGTCGCCGTGGTGCCCGACGCGCCACTACGGCGCGGGCGGGTGCCCGACGGCCGCTCGCGGCGCGGACGGTCGGCGCCCGCCGGTGCGGCGGCGGCCAATTCGCGCTTGCCGCCGACGATGTCGCCCTTGTAGATCCAGACCTTCACGCCGATCCGGCCGAAGGTGGTCTTGGCTTCGTAGAGGCCGTAGTCGATGTCGGCGCGCAGGGTGTGCAGCGGCACGCGGCCTTCGCGGTAGAACTCCGAACGGCTCATCTCCGCGCCGCCGAGGCGGCCGGAGCACTGCACCCGGATGCCCTTGACGTTGGGCTGACGCATCGCCGACTGGATGGCCTTGCGCATCGCGCGGCGGAACGCGACCCGGTTGCTCAGCTGCTCGGCGACGCCCTGCGCCACCAATTGTGCTTGCGACTCAGGGTTTTTCACCTCGAGGATGTTGAGCTGCACCTGCTTGCCGGTCAGCTTCTCCAGGTCGGCACGGATCCGGTCGGCCTCGGTGCCGCGGCGGCCGATGACGATGCCTGGACGCGCGGTGTGGATGTCCACCCGGACGCGGTCGCGGGTGCGCTCGATCTCCACGTCGGCGATCCCGGCGCGCTCGAGGCCGGTGGACAGCAGCCGACGGATCGCGACGTCTTCCTTGACGTACTCGGCGTACTGCTTGTCGGCGTACCAGCGCGACTTCCAGTCGGTGGTGATCCCGAGCCGGAAGCCGTGCGGATTGATCTTTTGGCCCACTAGTCGGAGCCTCCCTTCGCTTCAGAAGTCTCTCCGGCTTCCGCGGTTTTGGCCTCTGGTTTGACCGCAGCCTTCTTGGCGGCCGCTTTTTTGGCCGGTGATTTGGCCGCCGATTTCGCAGGAGCCTTCTTGGCGGGAGCCTTGTTGGCCGGCGCCTTCTTTGCGGCGGCCTTCTTGGCCGGGGCCTTCGCGGCGGCCTTGCTGGCCTCGGCGCGGCGCGCCCTGGTCGACTTCGCGGACCGCTGGTCCTTGGCGGGCCGGCTTTCCACCACGACGGTGATGTGGCTGGTGCGCCTGCGGATTCGGAACGCGCGGCCCTGGGCGCGCGGACGGATGCGCTTGGAAGTGGGGCCCTCGTCGGCGTAGACGGTGGCGACCACCAGGGTGGCCGGGTCCAGTCCGTTGTTGTTCTGCGCGTTGGCCGCGGCGCTGGCGATCACCTTGGCGACCGGTTCACTGGCGGCCTGCGGGGCCCAGCGCAGGATGTCCAGCGCGTCGGCCACCGAGCGGCCGCGAACCAGGTCGATGACCCGGCGCGCCTTTCTCGGTGACACCCGGACGAACCGCGCCTTGGCGACCGCCGAGGGAAATTCCGTAGTGGTGCTCATCGGCGCTTGGCCTTTCGGTCGTCCTTGATGTGCCCCTTGAAGGTTCGCGTCGGCGCGAACTCACCGAGCTTGTGGCCGACCATCGCCTCGGTGACGAACACCGGGACGTGCTTGCGCCCGTCGTGCACGGCGAAGGTGTGGCCGATGAAGTCCGGAATGATCGTCGAACGCCGAGACCAGGTCTTGATGACCTGCTTGGTGTTCTTCTCGTTCTGCGCGTCCACCTTCTTGAGCAGGTGGTCGTCGACGAACGGACCCTTCTTCAGGCTGCGTGGCATGGCTCGTTACTCCTGGATCTTCCTAGCGCGAGTGCTTCTTGCCGGTGCGCCGGCGCCGGACGATGAGCTTGTTACTGGCCTTGTTCGGATGGCGGGTGCGACCCTCGGGCTGACCCCACGGGCTGACCGGGTGACGGCCACCGGAGGTCTTGCCCTCACCGCCGCCGTGCGGGTGGTCCACCGGGTTCATGACCACACCGCGGACGGAAGGACGCTTGCCCTTCCACCGCATGCGACCGGCCTTGCCCCAGTTGATGTTTGCCTGCTCGGCGTTGCCCACCTCGCCGACCGTTGCGCGGCAGCGCACGTCGACCCGGCGGATCTCGCCGCTGGGCATGCGCAGCGACGCGTAACTGCCCTCCTTGCCGAGCAGCTGGATGCTCGAGCCGGCCGACCGCGCGAGCTTCGCGCCACCGCCCGGCCGCAGCTCGACGGCGTGAACCAGGGTGCCGGCGGGGATGTTGCGCAACGGCAGGTTGTTGCCCGGCTTGATGTCGGCGTTGGCACCGGACTCCACCACGTCACCCTGCGAGAGACCTTGCGGGGCAATGATGTAGCGCTTCTCGCCGTCGAGGAAGTGCAGCAGCGCAATGTTCGCGGTGCGGTTCGGGTCGTACTCGATGTGCGCGACCTTGGCGTTGACACCGTCTTTGTCGTTGCGGCGGAAGTCGATCACCCGGTAGGCGCGCTTGTGACCGCCACCGCGGTGCCGCGTGGTGATCCGGCCGTGGGCGTTGCGCCCACCGTGGCCGTGCAGCGGGCGTACCAACGACTTCTCCGGCTCCGACCGCGTGATCTCGGCGAAATCGGACACGCTGGCGCCGCGACGGCCCGGGGTCGTCGGCTTGTACTTGCGAATTGCCATGTCTAATCGTGTCTTTCTCTCGCGCGCGGCTAGGCCGGTGCTCCGAACAGGTCGATTGGCTTGCTGCCCGGCGCCAGCGTGACGATGGCGCGCTTGGTGTTCTTGCGCTTTCCGTAACCGGTCCTGGTGCGCTTCCGCTTGCCCTGCCTGTTCGCCGTGTTCACCGAGGCGACCTTGACCGAAAAGATCTTCTCGACGGCGATCTTGATCTGCGTCTTGTTCGAATCCGGGTGCACCACAAAGGTGTACACGTTGTCATCGAGCAGGCTGTAGGACTTCTCGGAGATGACCGGAGCCAGGATGATGTCGCGGGGGTCAGTGATGGTCGCCATCTACGCCGTTACCTCCTCGGTAGAACTCGTGCCGGCGTCGATGTAGGCACGCAGCGCCTCAACGCTGAAAACCACGTCGTCGGAGCGCAGCACGTCGTAGGTGTTGAGCTGGTCGGGCGCCAGGATGTGCACGCCGGGCAGGTTGCGCACGCTTTTCGCGCCGGCCTCGTCGCTGCGGCCGATGACGACCAGCACCTGCTTGCGGTCGGTCAGGGTGCCCAGAAATGCCTTGGCGTTCTTGGTGGACGGGGTCTGACCCGACACCAGCTCGGTGACCGCGTGGATGCGCCCGTTGCGTGCCCGGTCGGACAACGCCCCGCGCAATGCGGCGGCGATCATCTTCTTGGGCGTGCGCTGGCTGTAGTCGCGCGGCTTCGGGCCGTGCACGACACCACCGCCGGTGAACTGCGGGGCCCGCGTCGAACCCTGCCGGGCCCGTCCGGTTCCCTTCTGCCGGTACGGCTTGCGGCCGCCGCCGCGGACGTCGCCGCGCGTCTTGGTCGAGTGCGTGCCCTGCCGGGCGGCCGCCCGCTGCGCGGTGACCACCTGGTGCATCAGCGCGATATTGGCTGGGGCATCGAACAATTCGGCGGGCAGCTCGACGGAGCCCTCGACCTTGCCGTCCGGTGTCTTGACGTCGATCTTCAGGGTGTTGGCTGCCATCACTTCTCACCTCGTTTGATCGCGCTGCGGACCATCACGAGTCCGCCGGTGCGGCCGGGGATCGCACCCTTGATCAGCAGCACGCCGTTCTCCGGATCGACCTTGTGCACCAACAGGTTCTGCACGGTCACCCGGTCGTTGCCCATCCGGCCGGCCATCCGGGTGCCCTTGAAGACGCGCGCCGGAGTGGCGCAGCCGCCGATGGAACCCGGCCGCCGGTGCACCGCCTGGGCACCGTGGCTGGCGCCCTGACCGCGGAAGCCATGCCGCTTCATGGTGCCGGCGAAGCCCTTGCCCTTCGACGTGCCCGTCACGTCGACATAGGCACCGTCGGCGAAGATCTCGGCCGTCAACTCCTGGCCGACCTCGTATTCGGCCGCCGCGTCCGGGTTGTCCAGGCGCAGCTCGGCCAAGAAGCGGCGCGGGTTGACGCCCGCCGCGCTGTACTGGCCCGTCACCGGCTTGTTGACCTTGCGCGGACTGATCTCCCCGTACGCGAGCTGCACGGCGCTGTAGCCGTCGCGCTCCGGCGTGCGGATGCGGGTCACCACGTTCGGGCCCGCCTTGACCACGGTCACCGGAACGACCCGGTTGTTCTCGTCGAACACCTGCGTCATGCCCAGCTTGGTACCCAGAATGCCTTTTCTTGCCATGAGTTCTGGATCTCCTACTGGATGTTGACGTCGACACTGGCCGGAAGATCGATGCGCATGAGCGCGTCAACGGTCTTCGGCGTGGGATCGAGGATGTCGATCAACCGCTTGTGGGTCCGCATTTCGAAGTGCTCTCGCGAGTCCTTGTACTTATGCGGAGAGCGGATGACGCAATACACGTTCTTCTCGGTCGGCAGCGGCACCGGCCCTACGACGCTGGCACCCGTACGGACGACGGTCTCGACGATCTTTCGCGCCGATGCGTCGATAGCCTCATGGTCGTAGGCCTTGAGCCTGATGCGGATCTTCTGTCCCGCCACGCTTCTCCTACCCTCACTCCACTTAAGGTCCGGGTCCGGACCTGGTGCCCCCGGCGCGCTGAATCGACCCGGCCGTTCGGGGCCGATCGAGCGTCGCGCCGGATACTGCGCCGCTGTTTACCTGTCGTGGTCCACCGGCCCCCGCGGTCGGGTGTGTCACCCTTACGCAGCCTCGTTCGCGGCCAAATTGGTCGCGTTCCAAGGATGGGACCGGACGCGCCCGGTTGGGCGCTGGTCGTATGCCCGGCCAGGCGTGAACCCGGCGCAAGGCAACCCGAACAGTATGCCTGACGATCGTGGCTCTGGCCAAATCTCGGGCAAACCTCACCGGCATGGTCCCGCCCGGCGGTGAATCCGGTGGTCAGGCCCCCGTTTGCCGCGGCCGAACCGGGGTCAGGCGCCCGTCGATTCGGCACTCGCCGCGGCGCTTGTGTTCTGTGCCCGCTGAACGTGCAAGAAGCCGTCGACGGCGGCGCGCGCGCACTCGCGGTAATCGAAGTCCGGCAGGGTGGACAGCCGCCCCAGCACCAGCGGGCCGATCAGCAGCGCGATGGCGCGCGATCGGTCGACCTCCCCGAGCTCCGCGGCGGCCTCCGGGCTGTCGAATACGGCGTCGAACGGCGCCGCGTACTGCGCTGCGATGCGTTCGCGCAACGTGGTGATCGAGGAGCTGTCGGCGCCGCGGTCATGCTGGGGCCCCGGGATCTCTTCGAGGTCGCGCCCCAGGGCCAACCAGGCCATGGCGGTCATGACGGCCGGCGCCTGGGCCACCGCTTCGGCTTGGGCCAACACGATCGCGATCAGCCGATCCCGCAGCGAGCCCTCGTCCGGCGGCGCCGGTGACGGCGGTATGAGGGTGTTGAACGCCGCCGCCAGCAAATCGTTTCCGCTGGGAAAGTGGCGATACAGGGTGGCCCTCGCTACGTTGGCGCTTCGGGTGACCGCATCGACGGTCACCGCGCTGGGACCCCCCGAGCGCAACAGCGCCGCCGCGGCTTCGAGCAAGCGAGCCCGGGACCGCGCGGGACGGGGATCGGTAGTCGCCTCGGTAATTGTGAGCCACCTCCGTGTTTGAGAACAAGACTATCGGTCTACCTACAAGACCATTAGTCTCAAAACCTCTACGCCCCCGAGGGGAGGCGCTTTTTTATGGTCGAAACCCTTATCCGGCCTGACCAGCGTACTGATGCAGCGAGCATCGGCGGTAGTCCCCGAGCGCGCGCCTGGACGCTGACCGTCGCCTGCATGGGTGTCGCGCTGGTCGTCGGCTCGATGACGGCGCTGAACACCGCGCTGGGAGACCTCGCGGTGGCCACCTCGGCGACGCAGACGCAACTGACCTGGATCGTGGACGGATACACGCTGGCGCTGGCCTGCCTGCTCCTGCCGGCCGGGGCGATCGGCGACCGCTATGGGCGGCGGGGTGCGCTGCTTGCCGGCTTGGTGGTGTTCGCACTCGGCTCGGCCGCGCCGGCGATGTTGCACAATCCGCTGCAGATCATCGCGGGGCGGGCGGTGGCCGGCATCGGCGCCGCCTTTGTGATGCCCGCGACGCTGTCGCTGCTGACCGTCGCCTACCCGAAGGAAGACCGGATGAAGGCCGTCGGCATCTGGGCCGGCACGGCCGGTTCCGGCGGAGTCCTCGGCATGCTCGGTTCCGGCCTGCTGCTTCGGTTTTGGGATTGGCACGACATCTTCTGGTCGCTGGGCGCCGCCGGGCTGGTGATCTTCGCCCTCGGCTGCACGGTGTCCTCGTCGCGCGAAACCCACGCTCCCCGAGTCGATTGGCTCGGTGCGGTTCTCATCGGTGCGGCGGTGGCGATCGCCGTGTTTGCCATCCTGGACGCACCCGAGCGCGGGTGGAGCGATCCGCTGGTGTGGGGCGGCATAGCCGTGGGCGTCGCCGCCGCGGCGGTGTTCGGGGCGGTCGAACTGCGCAGGCGCCACCCGCTGCTGGACGTTCGGCTGTTCGCCGATCCCAATTTCGCCACCGGCGTGGCGGCGATCGTCATTCTGTTCGGCGCAACGTTCGGGTTCTTCTTCATCGGCATGCAGTACGTCCAGCAGATCATGGGCTACTCGGCGCTGACGACGTCATTGGCCTTCGGTCCGTTCATGGTTCCGTTGGCAATTTTCTCCGCGTTGTCTTTCTGGTATGTGCCGAAATTGGGCCTGCGTCTTGTGTTATTCATCGGCACGCTGTTGATGGCGGTTGGCTTCGCGTGCATGTCTTTTTTGACCCTGCATTCGACGTACGCCGAATTCGCCTGGCCGACATTGATATTGGCCACCGGCATCGGAATGTGCACCGCGCCGACGACCTCGGCGATCATGGGGGCAGTTCCCGACGAGAAGCAGGGCGTCGCCTCCGCGGTGAACGACACGTCGCGGGAGATGGGCGGGGCGCTGGGAATCGCCGTGGCGGGCTCGATCCTGGCCGGACGGTATTCCCATGTGCTCGCGCCGAAACTGGAGAGCTTTCCGGCGCCGGTCCGCGGCCCTGCCACCGACTCGCTGGCCAAGGCGGTCGAAGTGGCCGGCAGGCTCGGACCGCAGGGGACGGCGCTGGCCGAGGTCAGCAAGGCCGCATTCCTGACGGCGATGCACGCTTCCACGATCGTGATGGCCGCGATCGTCGCCCTCGCCGCGGTCCTGATCGGGCTCTGGGCCCCCGGACGCGACGGTCGGCAGCTGCGGCCGGTGCGCCGGCTCATTCATTGAACGAACTCTGCCGCGCGGTGCCCAAGCATCACGATCGTCGCATGCGGACCGCGGCTGGTGACCGTGGGCAGGACCGACCCGTCGATCACCCACAGGTTCTCCATGCCACGCACCCGGCACCGGTGATCCACGACGGCCCGCGGGTCGTCCTCGGCGCCCATCGGTGCGCTGGCGCACAGGTGCTGGGAGGTCGACCACACGGGCGACCCGACATGGGTTGCCGCACCGGCTAATTCGCGGGCTAATTCGCTGCCCTGGCGCAGCGCGGCGACGTCATCGGGCTCGCTGTCGTAGCGGTGCTCGATCCGCGGCGGGACTCGGGGGTCGGGTGAGGTGAGCGTGATCCGTCCGCGGGATCGGGGCGCCATGAGCGCCACCCCGATGTGCGGCCAATCGGGATGGCCCGCGGTGCCGTCGCCGGTCATGGCGACGAAGCCACCCGTGTACGGCCTGATCTCAAGACCGTCGGCCGTACTGAGGATGACCTCCACCACGGGCCGGCCCGGCGCCACGGTCCAATTGGTCGGCAGCACCCACTCGGGGTGGTCGCTGCAGAACATTCCCACCGGCAGGGGCGCTACCAGCGGCACGCCGGCGGCGCGCAGCATCGACTCGTCGCCGACGCCGGAGAGCATCAGCAGGTGGGCCGACTGAATGGCACCGGCACACAACACGATTCGATCGGCACTCAGACTGACCGGTCCATCCGGGCCGATCGCATCCACCCCCACCACGCTGGCACCGGAGAAACGCAATCGCGCGGCCCGCGTCGCCGCCAGCAAGGTAAGGTTCGACCGTCCAAGGGCGGGCAACAGATATCCGACACCCGATCCGATGCGTACGCCGTCGACGATGTTGAGCGGGACCGCGCCCACACCCGAGACCAGATCCGGCCCACAATCGTTGAGGTCGGCGATCCAGGGAAAGCCCGCACGTTCGGCCGCGGCGATGAAAAGTTCGGTGGTGCCGGTCATTTCGCGCGTTCGACGCACCAGGATGGGACCGCTGTCGCCATGAGCGGGACCGTCGAAATCCAGGTCCGTCTCGATCGCGCGGAAATGGCTCAGCACATCCGACCACGCCCAGCCGGGCATCGCGGCCCGATCGAAGTCGCGCGGCAACCCGCGGCAGAAGTAACCGCCGTTGATCGCCCCCGAGCCGCCGACCGTGGATCCGCGCACGATCGGCAGCTGGAGAGCGTGCCGGTCGGTGAGCCGGGTCAGGTAGCGCGAAGCCAGCGGGCTGCCGACCCCGATCGGCAGTTGCAACCCATTGCTGACCTGCGCCAGCAACTGCGGATCGGTGAGCGCGGGCCCGGCCTCCAGGACGGTCACCGCGCGGCTGGGATCGGCGGAAAGACGTTCGGCGACAACCGATCCAGCACTTCCCGCGCCGACGATCAGCACATCGCTGTGCGGGACGGCTTTACTCAAGGCGAAGTCAAGGCGACGGCTAACTCCGGATCTGCGGTTTGAGCGCGCGCACGTTGCGCTCGCGCACCACACCCCACCACAGGCCCAGGCCGTAAGCCAGGTCATCGACCCGCTTGAGCAACAGGTAGGTCAGCAGGCCGATCGGCTCGTCGTCGTCGCCGTTGGCGTCCCGCCGGTTGAGCCAGTCCACCACGCCGTCCATCACGGCCGCGACGAGCACGACCCGTCTACAGTGCCGCGACACGATGGCCGCCAGCAGCGCCAGGGGCCAGTAGTGCCGGCACAGAGCCGACGCCAGCTGCAGCGCCGCCGACCACAAGCCGCGGGCGGCGATCAGCAGCACATCGGCGACCGAGGTCTCGGCGGTGCGCATGGCTTTGGCGATCCGGCGACCCGTCAGGATGGCGACCACGAGCGACGCCATCCGAGACAGGCTCGTCCCGAGGGCCATGAGTATCCAGGCCATCAGGGCCCAGCCGGATATCACCACCGGCGCCGTCTTGTCCGGGTGACGCACCGACAGCGGGGCAGCCGAGCCGCCGTAAAAAGCCTTGCGCGCGAGCCAATCCCGTAGTTCGGTGCGGTGATCGTGGGCGACCAGCGCGATCGGCTCGTAGCGCAGCCGAGCGCCCGCCTCGATAAGCCGCCAGCAGAGGTCGACGTCCTCGCCGGACTGCATGGACTCGTCGAACCCCCCGACATCGCCGATCGCCGAGCGGCGGCAGATGATCGCCGCGCTGGGCACATACGACACCGTGCTGTGGGGTAACACCGGGGCTTCGCGCTCCCCGAGGTCCAGCGACGAGTGCACGGCCTCGTAGCGCGCCACCAGGTTCTCGCTGTGCGACAGGCCGACGATGCGCGGCGCGACCAGGGCGACGGTGGGGTCGCAGAAATGACCGAGCAGGGCTTCCAGCCAGCCGCGGCGCGGCGAGACGTCGGAGTCCAGGAACGCGACGAAGTCGGTGGCGCAGGCGGCCAGCCCGGTGTTGCGGGCCGCCGCCGGACCCTTGCTGTACGCGTGGCGCAGCACCTCGACGTCGCAGTGGGCGCCGACGAAGTCCTCAGGCTCAATGGCGGGCGACGAGCCGTCGTCGACCACGATGACGCGCAGCCCGCGTAGCGAGCTCACCAGGCGGCGGACACCAGAAACGTTGTTGCGCACCGGAATTACCACGGTCACGTCGCGGTGCGACGGCCCACCCGCGGGTCGCGGATGGGCCACCGTGGCGTCCAGCAGGGTGCGCGCCAGTTGGGCGCTGACGTCGTCGCGTACCTTGAGCCGGCCATCGGCGAGCATGTCCTGAGCGGCGGGTGCCAGCTTCAGCAGGCGGGTCGGCGAGCCACCCAGCAGGGCCGAGCCATCACCGAGCACCCGCACGCGGCGATCGACCTGGACAGCGAACCCGTCCGGCAGGCGGGGCCCGCTCATGCCAGCATCCCGTCGGGCCCGGGCGCCCACCGAACGACGCGACGCGCACACCCGTCGACCATCTCCGCCAAGATGCGCTTCCCCTCGGCGGCGGTCGCGGTGGTCGGGTCCCCCAAGACACCCACGCGGCTGACCGCCGCGACTCCGCCGCGGCGCATCGGTTCGAGCAACTCGGGCAGGGGCGCCCGGTTGCCCGGGAGCCACCGGTCGGTCAGCACGTCGGTCGGCGAGATATGGAGCAACAGTGACGTTTCGGTATGGCCGGCATGGGCATCACTGCCCGCGGCGGCGCACGGCGACCACCCGACGTCCCGGCCTTCTGCGCGCAGCGTGGCCACCGCCTTGTTCAGTGCGCCGACATTGCCGCCGTGGCCGTTGACAAAGACCAGACGCCGGGCCCAGCACGCGGCTGACCTGCCATACTCCACCAGCATCATCGTCAGGGCCTCGGCGCCGATGGAGATCGTTCCCGCGAAACTTTGATGCTCACCGCTGGCGCCATAGGCGATGGCCGGAGCCACCAACCACTCTTGCCCGAGCCGCGTGGCAGCCCCCCGGGCGACCGCGGTCGCGATCCTGGTGTCGGTATCCAGCGGCAGGTGTGGACCGTGTTGTTCGGTCGATCCCAGCGGGATCATTATCGGCGGCGAGGTGCTTAATAGCTGGCTCGACGTCACAGTTCCTAATTCGCCGAGTACGGGCACTGGCTGATGGTAGGACGAATTCACCTGGCGTGCACCAATTGTTGTACGTTCAAAGGAAATTTTTTTCTCGGCCGTTCATCGGTCGGTCCGATTTTCGGCTCGTCCGTCACGGTTGCCACGTCGGTACCACGATTTTCGCGTCGATTATGTGGGGAAAGCTGCCCGGTTTGACCTGAATTAGGGCCGCGCGTCACCAGCGGAGGGAACACCCAGCGCCCGCGTGAAACCGGCGGGCACCACGACGTCGTCCGGACACAACGCGTGCACAGAGGAGTGCCCGAGGCCCATCAGTGCGCAGTCGATGCCCGCGCGCAGAATGTCGAGAACGTTTTCGACGCCGGTCTGGCCGGCCGCCGCGAGGCCCCACAGATAGGCGCGGCCGATCATCACCGCGCGCGCCCCCAGGGCCACGGCCTTGACGACGTCGCTCCCCCGCCGGATGCCACCGTCCAGCAACACCTCGACCTGGTCGCCGACCGCCGCCACCACGGCGGGCAGGGCGCGGATCGACGCCGGCGTACCGTCGAGGTTGTTGCCGCCGTGGTTGGACACCGATATCGCCGAAACACCCGCATCCACGGCTCTTTTCGCGTCGTCGACGCGCATTACGCCCTTGAGCATGAACGGCCCGCCCCACAGTTCCCGCAGCCAGGCGATGTCTTCCCAGGTCGGCGGCGGCGTCGACATCCACTCGCCGTAGGCGGCGAAGAACGGCGGGCCGGGCTCGCCGCGGCGGCCCTGGTTCGGCACCCGCAGCTCCGGTGGCCTGCCCGTCTTGCCGAACTTCCACAGCCAGCGCGGCCGCAGGATCGCCTCGGGCGACAACCGCAGGATGGTCCGCAGGTTCATCGCCTCGGGAATCTTGGGACTGCCCCAGTCCCGGCCATGCGAGAACGTCCAGTCCGTGGTCACGATCAGGCCGACCGCGCCGGCCTGACGCGCCCGTTCCACCCGCTCGGCGATCGCGTCCCGCCCGCCGAGCCAGTACACCTGGAAGAAGACTTTGGGGTTTGCTGCGACGACATCTTCGATGGGTTTGCTAGCAAACGACGATAGCCCCATCGCCGTTCCTCGCGCGGCCGCGGCACGCGCGACAGCAACCTCGCCGTCGGGGTCGACCGCCTGCACGCCGGTGGGCGAGATGATTACTGGCAGCGAAATATCTTGTCCCATAACGGTGGTCGACAAATCGCGCTTTTCCTGCGCACCGATGACGTGCGGTGCAAAGCCCAGCTCACTGAAGGCTTCGACATTGTCGGAGACCGTAATTCCTTTTTCGCTCGCTGAAATCAGCGAGGAATAAACGGATTTTGGTAGCCGCCGCTTAGCGCGTTGCTGGGCGATGGCGACCGTTTCAAACCATTCGTCGGCCATTTTATAGCGGGCTTTCGTTGCAAAGGCGCGCCGGCGGATTTGCCGGCGTTTGTGCCGGAGGTCGCACGGTCAGTGTCAACGGCACCGGTTGGCGCACCCCGCGCGAGTGGTCGGCCCGCGGTCGGGGCGTTTCGCGCGTCCGGTCCAGCGCCGCCGCACTGTGCCCCTGGACGCATTCGGGATCCGGGCCGTCCAGCGGCAGGCCGGTGAAGAACTTGGCCGCCATGCATCCGCCCCGGCAGCTGTCGTAGTGCCCGCAGCTGCCACACGCACCGGCGGACTGCGGTTCGCGCAACTCGCGAAACAGTGGGGCGTTCTTCCAGACGTTGTCAAAACCGCCGTCGGACAACACGTTTCCGGCCAGGAAGCGGTCGTGAATGGCGAACGGGCAGGCGTACACGTCGCCCACCGGGTCGATCAGGCAGACCACCCGTCCGGCCCCGCACATGTTGAGGCCGGCCAGGGCACCGGAGGAGCCAAGCGGCGACAGATGGAAGAACGAGTCGCCGGTGAGCACCTTCTCCCCCTTGGCGACCAGCCAGTCGTAGAGCTGCACCTGCTGGGCGGCGGTGGGGTGCAGATCGTCCCAGACGTCCGCGCCGCGCCCCGACGGACGCAGCCGGGTGATCCGCAGGGTGGCACCGTAACGGCTTGCCAGCGCGGCGAATTCGTCGAGCTGGTCGACGTTGTGCCGGGTCACCACGACGGAGATCTTGGCGTCACGGAAGCCCGCGGCGGCCAGGTTCTCCAGCGCCCGCACCGCCATGGCGAAGGACCCCGGCCCGCGGACGGCGTCGTTGACCTCGGCCGTGGCCCCGTCGAGCGAAATCTGGACGTCGACGTAATCGCTGGCCGCCAACCGCGCTGCGACCTCCGGCGTGATCCGGACCCCGTTGGTGGAGAACTTGACGCCGACGTGGTGCGCGGTGGCGTAGTCGACGAGCTCCCAAAAATCAGGCCGCACAGTGGGTTCCCCACCGCCGATGTTGACGTAGAACACCTGCATGCGTTCCAGCTCGTCGATGATGTCCATGCAGTCACGGGTGGACAACTCACGCGGGTCCCGCTTGCCCGAGGAGGACAGGCAGTGCACGCAGGCCAGGTTGCACGCGTATGTCAGCTCCCAGGTCAGGCAGATGGGGGCGTCCAGCCCATGCTCGAACTGCTCGATGAGTCGCGGTACGGCCAGCGTCATGAAGCCTCCTGAGGCACCAGCATGTTGGATTCGGCGAGCACACCCAGCGCGTGCAGATACGGCTGCTGTCCCGAGTCGTCCACCCCGGCGGCGCGGCAGGCGGACCGGACGTCCGGATGGTCGGCCAGCGACCGCACCACCTCGAGGATGGTGCGGTTCTTCAGAAAGGACAGCTTGCGGGTGCCGAAGTGATACAGCAGTGCGCCAAAGGGTTCCGGGCGAACCGCCACCTGAGGGTGCAATCGCCAGCCGCGGTCGGGGTCAAGCACGCGGTCAGTAGACCCCGCACATCCCGTCGATGGACACCTCTTCGACCAGAGTCTCGGTAACGAGCTCGGTGTCCGTGTCGGTCTCGCGGTCCATATGCATTGCCTCTCGTCAGGTCTCGACAACGATGGTCGATCTTGTCACAATCGTCGTCAGAATATGGCATCGAGTGCCGAAATGGAAGGGCGGGTCTGATGCTGCCGCAGTCGCGGGTGGGCCGGCGCCGCTCGACGACACCGCAGCACGTGTCCGACGTGGCCATCGAGTTGTTCACCGCCCGGGGTTTCGCCGAGGTGAGCGTCGACGACGTCGCCCAGGCCGCCGGCATCTCCCGCCGCACGCTGTTTCGCTACTACGCGTCCAAGAACGCCATCCCCTGGGGCGAGTTCGACACCCACCTCGCGCATCTACGGGAACTGCTCGACGATGCCGATCCGCGCGTTCCGCTGGGCCGGGCTTTGCGCGCGGCGCTGTTGGCATTCAACACCTTTGACGAGTCCGAGACCGTCCAGCATCGCCAGCGCATGCGGGTCATCCTGCAAACGCCGGAACTGCAGGCCTATTCGATGACGATGTACGCCGGCTGGCGCGAGGTGATCGCCGAATTCGTTGCCCGTCGCTCGGGCGTCAAGACGGCCGACCTGCTGCCCCAGACGGTCGCCTGGACCATGCTCGCCGTCGCGTTGTCGGCCTACGAGCACTGGCTGGGCGACGAATCCGTCACGTTGCCGACCGCGCTCGGCAACGCCTTCGACGTGGTCGGCGCCGGTCTGGGACGGTTGGGGCGATGAGCGGCACCGCGCACTTGGTGCACAACCTGCGGGAGCAGGGGCGGTTCTGCGGCGCTTCGGGATCCCCGATGTACGACGAGCTGTTCGAACTGGTGGCCGCCGACGTCGAAGCCGGCGCTGTCTTCGCGAGCATCCTCTCCGGCCACGAAGACGATCCGTCGCGTGCAGCCGTGCCGCTCCGGCTACTGGGCGGCCTGCACCGGTTGGTGCTCGACGGCCGGGCTGCGGCGTTGCGCCGCTGGTATCCCAGTACCGGCGGCACCTGGGACGCCGGACCTGCGTGGCCCGCGATCACCCGCGTCGCGGACGACCACGCCGACGTGCTGCGCGATGCGCTCGCCCAACCGCCACAAACCAACGAGGTGGGTCGCTCCGCCGCGCTGATCGGCGGCCTGCTGCGGCTGGACCGCGGATTCGGTTTGCCGGTAAGGCTTTTCGAGATCGGATCGAGCGCCGGGCTGAACCTGCGGGCCGACCGCTACCACTACCGGTACGCCGACGGCCGGTGGGGACCGGCCTACTCGCCGGTGACCATCGACGACGCCTGGCGCGGGCGGTTGCCGCCCGACGGCACGGTGCGGATCGTGGAGCGCCACGGCTACGACATCGCGCCCGTCGACGTCACCGGGGCCGACGGGGAACTGACCGCGCTGAGCTACGTCTGGCCCGACCAGGCCGCCCGGCTGGATCGGCTGCGCGGCGCCATCGCCGTCGCGCGCGAGGTACCCGCGCGGCTGCACCGCCGGCGGGCCGGCGACGCGGTCGCGGACGTGACGCTGGCCGACGGCGCGCTGACCGTGCTGTGGCATTCGATCACCTGGCAATATCTCGCCGCCGACGAACGCGCCGCGATTCGCGACGGCGTCGACGCGCTCGGCGCCCAGGCCACTGCCTCCGCGCCGTTCGCCCACCTCACCCTGGAGCCCGCGCGCGACGGGCCCGGTACGCCCATCAGGTTCCTGGTCCGGGCGCGTCGCTGGCCGGGTGGCGAGCTGGAGATTCTGGGCGAATGCCATCCGCACGGCCCGCCGGTGAACTGGCAATAGAGGCAACCGCCAAAGATTTTCGCGCACACCCCGTCGGAGTTTGGCCCGCCGCGACGACGATAAGGGTGTGAGCGCCGAAGCGGACTTCCGATCGGATCCTCGACGCGCGCTGCTGGCGCTGTACGACGAGGCGTTGCCGGTGGTGTACGGCTACTTCGCCCGTCGCTGTGGCGATGCCGCCGAGGACCTGACGTCGGAGACCTTCCTCGCGGCGATGGACGCCGCGCGCAAGCGCGACGCGCCGGCGATCTCGGTCCCGTGGTTGCTCGGCGTGGCGCGGCACAAGCTGGCCGACCACTATCGGCGCCGCGCGGCCCGGCCGACCGTGCCGGTGGCCGAGCTACCCGAACCGGGCGGTGATGCGACGGCCGACGACTGGGACGCCGAGCTGGATCGCATGATCGCTGAAGCGGTGCTGGCCCGGCTCGCCGAGCCCCATCGCACGGTGCTCGTGCTGCGCTACATGGACGACTGCTCGGTGCCCGAATGCGCCGAGCTGATCGGCCGCACCGTCCATGCCACCGAGGCGCTCCTGGTCCGCGCCCGGCGCGCTTTCAGACAGCAATATCCGGAAGGAGGCACGTCATGAGTCAACTCAACGATCCATTGAGCGTGCTGCGCACCGATGACCTTCCGGTCCAACCCGATCCGGCGTTCGCGGCCCGGCTGCGCCGCCGGTTGGAATCCGCACTATCCCTCCCGGAAGGAGTTGTCATGAGCGGTACCGCCAGCACAATTTCCGAGTTGACCGAACCGACCGCGCCCCAGCGGGATCCACGCCCGGCGGCGTTGCCGTACCTGAGCGTGGCGGACGCGCGCGCGGCCATCGCCTGGTACACGGACGCTTTCGGCGCTGCGGTGGTTGGCGAACCAATCGTGATGGACGACGGGCGAATTGGTCACGCCGAACTGGCGATCGCGGGCGGCGTGCTGTATCTCGCCGACGAGTATCCCGAGCTCGGGCTCAAAGCGCCTGCGCCCGGCTCGGTTTCGGTCAGCCTGATGCTGCGCGTCGACGACACCGACGCGGCCCTGCAGAAGGCGCGCGAACACGGCGCCGCCGTCCAACGCGAGATCTACGAGAACTACGGCTCCCGCAGCGCCACCATCATCGACCCGTTCGGCCACCGCTGGATGCTGTCGGGCCCCACGGTTGCCGGCATCCGCCACGGCGACATCGGTTACGTCTCGGTATGGGTCCCCGACGCTGAGCGGGCGGCCGCCTTCTACGGTCATGTGCTGGGCTGGGCATACGACTCCGCGGCACATCAGGTCACGAATACCGAACTGCCGACCGGGATTTCGGCCAGCGCCGGGCCGCCAACCCTGTTTTGCTGCTACGCCGTCGACGACATAGCGGCCGCTCGGACGGCGATCGCCGGGGCGGGCGGCGCCCCGGGCGAAATCCGTGACACCGGCTACGGCATCCTGCTCGACGCCACCGACCCGCAGGGTGCGCCGTTCGCGGTGTACGAACCGGCCCCGGGACAAAAGCGCCCGCAACTCAACGGATCTGGACCCGGCGAGCTGTCGTATGTCACCTACGAGGTGCCGGATTCGACCGGCTTCCGCGATTTCTACGGCCGGGTGCTTGGTTGGACATTCGAACCCGGCCGCGTCGCGGACGGCTGGCAGGTGGTGGGAACGCATCCGATGGCCGGCGCCGCCGGCGGTGGCCGGGGCTCGACCACCGTGCCGATGTGGACGGTGGCGGACATCGAGGCGGCCGTCGCACGCGTGCGGGAAGCGGGCGGCACCGTGCTGGCCGAGCCGGCCCGTCAGCCGTACGGCATCTCCGCCGAATGCGTCGACGATCAGGGCGCGCGCTTCTACCTGGGCGAGTTCTAGGCCGGATTCAGAATTTCCGAGATGGGGGTGGCGGCGGCGATCTTGGCGCGGACCTTCATCACCTTGCCGGGCATCCCGCCGCCCACCACGCCGACGACCACCCCGTCGCGCTCGTAGTAGGCCAGGAACTTGCGTCCGTCGTCCTCGACCACGTGCACGATGTCGGTGGCCTCCGGCTCGCCCAGACACTGAATCTTGATGTCGTACTGGTCGCTCCAGAAGTACGGGACGACCACCGCCGACGGCACGTCCTGGCCGAGCATAGCCGGCACCACCACCCGGGCCTGGTCGGCCACGTTGCTCCAATGTTCCACGCGCGCTTGGTGTCCCGTTGCATCGCGCCACGAGGCGACGTCGCCCAGCGCCCACACGTTGGGCGCGCTGGTGCGCCCGGCCTCGTCGCAGATGACTCCGTTGTCGACGTCGACGCCGCTGCCCTCGAGCCACTCGGTCGCCGGCCGTGAGCCGATGCCGACCACCACCAGGTCGGCCGCGAGTTCGGTGCCGTCGGTGAGTACCACGGTGTCGACGCGGGAATCGCCGCGCACTTCCGCCACGCTGACGCCGAGACGAACGTCGACGCCTTCGTCGCGGTGCAGCCGCGCCACCAGCTCACCGATCTGCTCGCCGAGCACGGATGCCAGCGGCGTCGGCTGCGGCTCGACCAGCACGACGTCGACGCCCAGGCTGCGCAGGCTCGCCGCGACCTCGCAGCCGATGAAGCCGGCGCCGATGACCACGGCCCGCTGCGCCTGCGACGCGTGCTGGCGCAGGGCCATGCTCTCGTCGAACGACCTCAGCACCCGAATGCCCTCGAGGTCGGGGAACGCCGGAATGCGCCGCGGCACCAGGCCGGTCGCAACGACGAGCTCGTCGTAGCCCAGCTCTGTGCCGTCGTCGAGGGTCAGGGTCTGCGCGGTCGTGTCGAGACCGGTGGCGGCCGAGCCCAGCCGCAGCGTGATGTCGTTCTCGTCGTACCACGCGCGCGGTTTGAGGGCGACGTCGTCGACCTCTTTGCGCAGTACTTCCTTGGACAGCGGTGGGCGATCGTAGGGCAGGTGAACCTCGTCGCTGACGATGGTGATGCGACCGGAGTAGCCGGATCGACGCAGTTGCTCGGCCGTCCGCGCACCGGCGAGCCCGCCGCCGACGATCAGGATGCCCTTTTCAGTCACGTGGAGTTCTTACCACGCTGGCCCGCTAGTACTTCAGGGCGCCCTTGTCGACGGGAATCTGGGTGCCCGACAGCGTGCCCGAGCCGTCGCCGGCGAGCCACACCACGACGTCGGATACCTCGTCGGCCGTCATGAAGCCCTTGTACTGCAACGGCATTGGCGGGAAGCTGTGCACGAAACGCGGGTGCTTGGCGAAGATCTCCATCATCGCCTCCGGCTCGATCATCGGGGTGTCGACCGAATACGGGTGGATGGAGTTGACCCGGATGTCGTATTCACCGAGCTCGATCGCCAGGGTGTTGGTCAGCGCGGTCAGCCCGTGCTTGCTGGCCGCGTAATGGCCGTTGCCGGGCGTCGCCTTGATGCCCGCCGACGAGCTGACGACGATGATGGAACCCCCGTTGCCGGCCTCGATCATCGCCGGGATGGTGGCGCGCAGGGTGCGCCAGGTGCCGGTCAGGTTGATCCCGATGACCGTGTCCCACTGCTCATCGGTGAGTTCCCAGACCCGGCCCCAGCCCAGCACACCGGCGTTGGCGACCAGAACGTCGAGGCGGCCGAACTGTTCGACGCCGTCGGCCACCAATTCGCGCAGCGCGGTGTCGTCGCGGATATCCACCTCGCGGGCCAGCACCTTGCGCCCCTCGGCTTCCACCAGGCGGACGGTCTCGGTGAGATCCTCGGGCGTGGCCGGCGTATAGGTCAGGGTGTCCGACGCCGGCGCGCAGATATCGAGCGCGATGATGTCGGCGCCCTCGCGGGCGAGTCGCACCGCGTGCGATCGCCCCTGGGCGCGGGCAGCGCCGGTGACGAATGCCACCCGTCCTTGTAGTGATCCAACCTGTGCAGCCACGAAGACAGGCTAGCAGCGAAACTGGAACGTGTTCTAACTCGAGGGGTTCAGATCTCGGAGATGATCTGAGTCCGCCGGTTGTTGTACTCCTCGTCGCTGAGCGCACCGCTGGCCCGCAGCTTGTCGAGCTCGGCGAGCCGGTCGGCGATCGACGCTTGCGGCGGTGGCGGAGCGGCCGGCGCGCCCGCCCCCGCGGGTTGTGGCTGCTGTTCGGCCGCCCGGCGCACCACGGCCTGGATCTGCTGCCGCAATGCCGGATTCGACCGGATGTCGACCATCCGATTGATCGGGACGTTGTTGGCCTTGAGGATCTGCAAAATCTCCATCAGCGGGCCGGCTTGCCCGCTCAGGTCGTAGGTCCTGTTGTCTTCGGCCACGGTGAACTGGGCGGGCACCAACCCGTTGACCAAAGCGCTTCGCTCCCAGTCGATCCGGTATTCCTGGGTGGTGGGGTTGACCAGGACGACAAGCTTGCGCGCGGTGAGGTTGCCCAGCCGGGTCACGCTGGCGATGACCCGGTCCTGACTGTCGAACGGCACGAATCCGGGCCCGGCGATGTGCAGGTCCACCTTCACCAGCGGTTGTTCATTGATCCGGGTTCCCGTTTCGGTGAGCCCGGTGATTTGAGCGAGCGCCAGCACCCCGTGCTGCTCGAGTTCGGCCGCCTTGGCGGCCGACTTCTCCCCGAAATTGGTCAGCCAGAGCGCGATCAACACGTCGGCCACCGTGATGAGCAGGCCGGCATAGAACATCCACGACAGCAGGCTGCCCAGCCCCATCGTGAAGTAGACGACCAAAAAGATCGGCCCAACCAGGCCGCCGCACAGCAACACCACTAACTGGGTCTTCAGGTAGCGCGCAAACACGTGTCTCTCCTCGCCTTGCTGGGAATCCGTGTCAGATTAGCGCCCGCGGTCCTCCGGCGAGCGTCATACGCGCAAACCACATCCGGGTGTCACGTCGGCGCCGGGTGCGCCGGCTGCCCCGTGAGCGACCCCCCTGCCCCCGCCGCGGGAGAAAACGACCGCTTCGCCGGAGAAACAGCGGCGGTGGCCGCCGCCGACGCCGCGAGGGGTGCCGGCATCGCCGACGCCGGAGAGCCTTCCGGCGTTTCCGCTTCCGCGCCCGCGGCGGGCTGGGTGCTGTGCACGAGCGTCGCCTGTGTCGGGGGATGGGTTTCCGGCTGCACCGCCCCCGACGGCGCGCCGGGCGGTCCCAGCGGCCCGGGGCGCACCGGAGCCGCCGCGAGCGGCGCGGCGGCCGCTGGGGGCGCGGCCGGTCCCGCCGGCGCCGGCGACACCGCCGCCGCCAGGTGTGCCGCCGGTGCCGCGGCCGCCGGTCCGCCCGCCAGCCCGGCCGTCGCCACCGCCGGCACCCCGGCCACCATCGAACCCGCCGAGCCCACGGTTCCCAGTGCGGTTTGCCCCGCGGCCTGCAGGGGCCCCGCGTTCACGGCCTCGGTGGCGGCGTACTCGGCCCCACTGGAAGCCATCAATTGCACGAACTGCTGATGGAACAGCGCCGCCTGGGCGCTGAGCTGCTGGTAGATCTGGGAGTGCGTGCCGAACAACGCGGCGATGCTCGCCGAGACCTCGTCGGCGCCGGGCGGCAGCACGCTGGACGTGGGCCCCGCCGCCGCGGAGTTTGCTGAACCGATCGTGGAGGCGATGTTGGCCAAGTCGGATGCCGCCGCCGCCACGTATGCGGGCGTCGCCTTTACGTACGACATCTACACCCTCCGACCAGGCCACGGCGGTCAGGTAAGCACCCGGCCGCCAACCGCAGACTGGACAAACCAAATCGTAGGCCCGTACCCGGGCTTTTTGCGACTTTTTGGCCAGCTTCGTCCCTGGCCGGAACGCAAAAGCCCGGACTGCCGAGAGCGGCAATCCGGGCTTTGCGGAAGAGACTTACTTGATGATCTTGACGACCCGGCCGGCGCCGACGGTGCGGCCACCCTCGCGGATCGCGAACCGCAGGCCCTCGTCCATGGCGACGGGCTGGATCAGCTTCACCGTGATGTTGGTGTTGTCACCGGGCATCACCATCTCGGTGCCCTCCGGCAGCGTCACCACACCGGTCACGTCGGTGGTGCGGAAGTAGAACTGCGGACGGTAGTTGTTGAAGAACGGCGTGTGCCGGCCGCCCTCGTCCTTGGACAGGATGTAGACCTGGCCCTCGAACTCGGTGTGCGGCGTGGTGGTGCCGGGCTTGGTCACGACCTGGCCGCGCTCGACGTCCTCACGCTTGATACCACGCAGCAGCAGCCCGACGTTGTCGCCGGCCTGCCCCTGGTCGAGCAGCTTGCGGAACATCTCGACGCCGGTGACCGTGGTCTTGGTGGTCTCCGGGCGGATGCCGACGATCTCGACTTCCTCGTTCACGTTGATCACGCCGCGCTCGACACGACCGGTAACCACGGTGCCGCGGCCGGTGATCGTGAAGACGTCCTCGACGGGCATCAGGAACGGCTTGTCCGTCTCGCGGACCGGGTCCGGGATCGACTCGTCGACCGCGGCCATCAGCTCCTCGACGGACTCGACCCATTTGGCGTCGCCCTCGAGCGCCTTGAGCGCCGAAACCCGGATCACCGGGGCCTCCTCGTCGAACTCCTGGGCGGCCAGCAGTTCGCGGACCTCCATCTCGACGAGCTCGAGCAGCTCCTCGTCATCCACGGCGTCGGCCTTGTTCAGGGCCACCAGGATGTACGGCACGCCGACCTGACGGGCCAACAGCACGTGCTCGCGGGTCTGCGGCATCGGGCCGTCGGTCGCGGCGACCACCAGGATCGCGCCGTCCATCTGGGCGGCGCCGGTGATCATGTTCTTGATGTAGTCGGCGTGACCAGGGGCGTCGACGTGCGCGTAGTGGCGCTTGTCGGTCTGGTACTCGACGTGCGCGATGTTGATCGTGATACCGCGCTGACGCTCCTCGGGAGCGTTGTCGATCTGGTCGAACGCCTTCGACTCGTTCAGGTCCGGAAACTTGTCATGCAGGACCTTGGTGATAGCCGCGGTCAGTGTGGTCTTGCCGTGGTCAACGTGACCGATGGTCCCGATGTTGACGTGGGGCTTGGTCCGCTGGAACTTCGCCTTCGCCACTTTTGTGTCCTCCGACTTGTTTGGTGCTTGTTAAGCAGTGTTGATGTTTTCCGTTGTGCCGCGGTGACCGCGTCAGCTTACTCGTAGCGTTTTGTCTACTCGCCCGTCGCCTTCGCAATGATCTCCTTCGACACCTGCGCCGGGACTTCGGCGTAGCTGTCGAACACCATGGAGTAGTTGGCCCGGCCTTGCGTCTTGGACCTCAGGTCCCCGACGTAGCCGAACATCTCGGACAGCGGCACGTGTGCCCGAACGACGCGCGCACCGGCCCGCTCCTCCATGGCCTGGATCTGGCCACGGCGGGAGTTCAGGTCGCCGATCACGTCACCCATGTAGTCCTCGGGTGTGGTCACTTCGACCGCCATGATCGGCTCGAGGATCACCGGCTGGGCTTGCGCCGCAGCCTTTTTCAGTACCTGCGACCCCGCGATCTTGAACGCCATCTCCGAGGAGTCGACCTCGTGGTAGGCGCCGTCGAGCAGGGTGACCTTCAGGTTCACCAGTGGGTAGCCGGCCAGCACGCCGTACTGCATGGCGTCCTGCGCACCGGCATCCACCGACGGGATGTACTCGCGCGGGATGCGGCCGCCGGTGACCTTGTTCTGGAACTCGTAGGTCGCACCGTCTTCGCCGGTGAACGGCTCGAGGTTGATGATGACCTTCGCGAACTGGCCCGAGCCACCCGTCTGCTTCTTGTGGGTGAACTCGACGTTCTGCACGACCCGCTTGATGGTCTCCTTGTAGGCCACCTGCGGCTTGCCGACGTTGGCCTCGACCTTGAATTCGCGGCGCATGCGGTCCACCAGGATGTCCAGGTGCAGCTCGCCCATGCCGCCGATCACGGTCTGGCCGGTCTCGGAATCGAGGTGCACCTTGAACGTCGGGTCCTCTTCGGCGAGCTTCTGGATCGACAGGGACAGTTTCTCCTGGTCGCTCTTGGTCTTGGGCTCGATGGCCACCTCGATCACCGGGGCGGGGAACGTCATCGACTCCAGCACGACCTGCTGGTTCGGGTCGCTCAGGGTGTCACCGGTGGTGGTGTCCTTGAGGCCGATCACCGCGTAGATGTGACCCGCGGAAGCGCGCTCGACCGGGTTCTCCTTGTTGGAGTGCATCTGGAACAGCTTGCCCAGCCGCTCCTTCTTGCCCTTGGTGGCGTTGATGACCTGGCTGCCGGACTCGACGGTGCCCGAGTACACGCGGATGTAGGTCAGCTTGCCGAAGAACGGGTGCGTGGCGATCTTGAACGCCAGCGCGGAGAACGGCTCGTCGGTCGTCGCGTTGCGCACGACCTCCTCGTCCTCCTTGCCGGGCGCGTGCCCGACGGCCGGCGGCACGTCCAGCGGCGACGGCAGGTAGTCCACGACGGCGTCGAGCATGGGCTGCACGCCCTTGTTCTTGAACGCGCTGCCGCACAGCACCGGATAGATCTCCGAGGCGATGGTCAGCTTGCGAATCGCGGCCTTGATCTCCTCGACGGTGATCTCCTCGCCGCCGACGTACTTCTCCAGCAGCTCCTCGTCGGTCTCCGCGACGACCTCGAGTAGCTTGGTCCGGTATTCCTCGGCCGTTTCGGCCAGGTCGGCCGGGATCTCGACGGTGTCGTAGGTCTCGCCGAGCTTCGTTTCACCGCGCCACACCTTGGCGTTCATCTCGACCAGGTCGACGATGCCCTCGAAGTCGCCCTCCGAGCCGATCGGCAGCTGGATCGGCACCGCGTTGGCGCCGAGGCGCTCCTCCATGGTGCGGACCGAGAAGTAGAAGTCCGCACCGATCTTGTCCATCTTGTTGACGAAGCAGATGCGGGGGACGTCGTACTTGTCGGCCTGCCGCCAGACCTGCTCGGACTGCGGCTCGACACCCTCCTTGCCGTCGAACACGGCAACGGCCCCGTCGAGCACGCGCAGGTTGCGTTCCACCTCGACGGTGAAGTCGACGTGTCCCGGGGTGTCGATGATGTTGAGCTGGTTGTCTTTCCAGAACGTCGTCGTGGCCGCGGAGGTGATGGTGATTCCGCGTTCCTGCTCCTGCTCCATCCAGTCCATGGTGGCGGCGCCGTCATGGACCTCACCGATCTTGTAGTTGATGCCGGTGTAGTACAGGATCCGCTCGGTAGTTGTCGTTTTGCCGGCATCGATGTGCGCCATGATGCCGAAGTTGCGGACCTTGCTCAGGTCGGTCAGCACGTCCTTCTGTGCCACAGAAGTCTTCCCACTCTTTCCGGTTGCTTAGTTAATTCGCTGTCGGTTTGCGCCCGGCCGGCCGCACTGCCAGTTGGCGCCGTTCCGGCCCCTACCAGCGATAGTGCGCAAATGCGCGGTTTGCCTCGGCCATCTTGTGGGTGTCCTCACGCCGCTTGACGGAGGCCCCGAGGCCGTTGCTGGCATCCAAGATCTCGTTTGCCAGCCGCTCGATCATGGTCTTCTCCCGGCGCTGCCGCGAGAAGCTGACAAGCCAGCGCAGCGCCAGCGTGGTGGACCGGTCCGGACGCACCTCCACGGGCACCTGGTAGGTCGCACCACCGACGCGGCGGCTGCGCACCTCCAGGGCGGGCTTGACGTTGTCGAGAGCACGCTTGAGGGTGATGACGGGATCGGTGCCCGTCTTGTCCCGGGCGTGTTCGAGCGCTCCATAAACAATGCGCTCGGCCAGCGATTTCTTCCCCTTGAGCAGAACTTTGTTGACCAGCTGGGTGACCAGCTGCGATCCGTATACAGGGTCGTTGACCAGCGGACGCTTGGGCGCGGGCCCCTTGCGCGGCATTAGCTCTTCTCCTTCTTGGCGCCATAACGGCTGCGAGCCTGCTTGCGGTTCTTGACACCCTGGGTGTCGAGCGAACCGCGGATGATCTTGTACCGCACACCGGGCAGGTCCTTGACTCGGCCACCGCGCACCAGCACCATCGAGTGCTCCTGCAGGTTGTGGCCCTCGCCGGGGATGTAGGCGGTGACCTCGACCTGGCTCGTCAGCTTCACGCGCGCGACCTTGCGAAGCGCCGAGTTCGGCTTCTTCGGGGTGGTGGTGTACACGCGGGTGCATACGCCACGGCGCTGCGGGCTGCCCTTCAGAGCCGCGGTCTTGACCTTGCCGATCTTGTCCCGACGACCCTTGCGGACCAGCTGCTGAATGGTTGGCATCTACCGGCTTTCTGTGTTCGGCGTCTTGCTAGCACGGGTGGTGTCGCATGCGCTCAGCACCGGATTCATCCGATGCATCGTGGACATGCGAATTCGCCCGGCATCCACTTCCTTACGTCAGGCGCCGTAAGCCGCCAGGCACGAGCAACCACAATACCCGCCGCTGGTCGTGCAGGTCAAAGTGGCTTAGGTCGGGTTCGCGCCCTTGTGCGCCGTCCGCCTTTCCAGGCCCGTCGCGAGGCGCAGCACCATGTCGGAGAACAGCGCATCGGTGTCGATGTCGTCCATCACACCGGTCATTTCCAGCAACACGAAGCCGTGCAGCGCGGACCAGAATTCGAGTGCCGCGTAGAACGCCTCCTCCCCGTCCAGGCCGTAGGAGGACAACACCGCGATAACGGGCGCGGCCGCGTTGCGGGTGGCGGCGGTGTACTCGGGGTCGTCACCGCCCAGCGGCATCCGGGTGAACGCCGAGTAGCGGCCCGGATGGTGGTGGGCGTAGCTGCGGTAGGCACCGGCCATGACCAGCACCGCGTCGTCGCGGGCCCGCCCCTCGCCGACGCGGTTCAGCATCGTGATGATGTCGTCGATGACCCGGATCCGCACCGCGCGCCGCAGGTCCTCCAGGCTGTCCACATGGTTGTACAGCGACGGCCCCTTGGTGCCCAGCTGCGTCGCGAGCGCGTTGATGGTCAGCGAGTCCCAGCCTTCCCGGTCCAGGAAGGTCAGCGCGCCGTCGACGATGCCGTCGCGGCTCAGCTTGGCCGGACGGGAGGCGGACCTCCCGGCGCGTTGTCGCCCGCCGGCTGACGGTTGTTCCGGCTGAGCTGTCATGGCGACCGCACCTCGATTTCACTGAACGGCTGGAGGTCAACTAATGACTCTAGTTGACGGCGGCGGGAAACGGCTCCGGCCCGGCCGGGGCGGCGCCGCGGTGATGTGAGAGAAAAAAGTCTGCCATCGAGCAGGCAAATGCACGTACGCTCAGTCCAGCGAATACCAGCCGAAGCGAAGGGGGCCGGCAGTGAGGTGGACAACCGTCGCCGGGTCGCTTGCAACCTGTGTCATCGTCTCACTTGCCGCCGGGGCGCCCCCGGCCCACGCCAAGAACGGCGACACCCACGTGACCGGCATGGGCGTCGAGCAGACGCTGGACTGCAACGACGCCACCCTGATCGTCAACGGCACCAACAACACCGTCAACGCGATGGGCAACTGTTGGGCCGTGACCGTGATGGGCTCGGGCAACACCGTCATTGCCGACTCGGTGACGCACGACATCACCGTGTACGGCTACAACCAGACGGTGTTCTTCCACAACGGCGCGCCGATACTGTGGGACCGCGGCCGCGAACTGGGCATGACCAACCGGCTCCAGCAGGTGCCCGCCTGAGACGAGGGGAATCGACGAATGATGCGTGCAGCCCGAAACATTGAGCACCCACGCGGCCTGGCCGCCTACGCGCTGGCGCCGGCACTCGCGGCCCTGGTGCTGGCCGGCTGCAGTTCGACGGCCAACCCGCCCGGCGGATCCGCCACGACGACCGCGAGCAGCGCGACCACGACGACGAGCGCGGGGGCCACGACCACGGGCACGAGCGGGGCGAGCACCACCGCATCGGTCGAGATCGGCAACACGCTGAACTACGGATCGATGGGAACCACGGCCACGCTCGACTGCGCCAGCGGCAAATCGCTGAACGTCGCCGGTTCGAACAACACGCTGACGGTCACCGGCACCTGCGAGAAGGTGAATGTCGGCGGCACCAACAACAAGATCACGATCGACAAGATCAACACCAAGCTCACGGTGTTGGGCCGGGACAACACCATCACCTACAAAGACGGCGACCCGAAGATCGACAACATCGGGTCGACCAATACCATCAACAAGGGCGGCTGACCGAAAGCTGTTGACGGCCCGCCTAATTCGCGGGCGCGCCGTGCCGGCCCGCTCCCCCGGCGAATCGGCCCGCCCCCTCCAGCGCCTCCCCGGCGACCCGGGAAATGCTGGCGAATTCGCCGTCCAGCGCCGCGGATTCCGGCAGCCCCCACTGATGCAGAGCCGAGAGCCGATCCGAACGCAGGCACTGCTGCGGCAGGGCGGCCAATTCGGCCGCCAAGTCCTCGGCCGCCTGGCGGGCCCGGCCTTTAGGCACCACCCGATTCGCCAATCCCATCGCGAGCGCTTCGTCGGCTTTGACACCGCGGCCGGTGAGGATCATGTCCATCGCCCGGCTGTGCCCGATCAGCCGCGGTAGCCGCACGGTGCCGCCGTCGATCAGCGGCACGCCCCAGCGGCGGCAGAAGACACCGAACACCGCGTCCTCCTCGGCCACCCGCATGTCGCACCACAACGACAACTCCAGGCCCCCGGCGACGGCGTAACCGCTCACCGCGGCGATCACCGGCTTGGAGAGAACCATGCGCGACGGGCCCATCGGGCCGGGACCGGTCCGGTGCACCGCGTTGGCCTCCGCCGTGCCGAACGACTTCAAATCGGCTCCCGCGCAAAAGGTTCCGCCGTCGCCCCACAGCACGGCCACCGACGCCGAATCGTCACGGTCGAATTGCTCGAACGCCGCGTACAGCGCCGCGGCCGTCGGACCGTTGACGGCGTTGCGCGCCTCCGGCCGGTTGATGATCACCGTCGTCACCGGGCCATTGCGCTCTACTCGCACCGGGTCACTCATGTCGCCTCCAGGAGTTGGGTCGGATCGCGCCGTTTGAGAAGCTCGGCGGCAAAGTCGTGGTACGCCGCGCGCAGCCGGGCACCCGGCCAGTCGGACGGTAACAATTCGTCGGGCAGCACCGGGTCGGTCAGCAGGTGCCGCACCGTCGCCGCGGCCACCATAAAACGGGCGGGAACGTCCGGCGCGGCGGCCATCTCGCCGAGCAGCCGGTGCCCGGTCTGCGCCCACGCGGGCAGATCCCACAGCCGTCCGGCCAGCTCGGCCGGGGCGTCGTCGCGCGCCGTCAGGGTCCGCACCTGGGCTTCGAGCGTGCGATCCAGGTCCAGCTCCAGGTTGTCCGGCCGCATCCACACGCCCTCACGCAGTTCACCAAAGCGCTTGCCGTGCATGGCGGTTCGCAGCGCGGCCCGGGTACGCGCGTCGTTGCCCACGCTGGTCACGATGAGGAGGAACCAGTCGCCGCGCCAGGCCCGGACCCGTGGATCGATGGCATCGTCCTGCCGGCGCTGGCGGGCCAGCAGGCGATCCGACAGCCGGTAGCCGTCGGCGGAGCGGATCAGGTCGCCGGCGCCGACCATGCGGGTCAGGGCAACCCGCAACGTCGCCTCCTTGATGCCGAAATCATTTGTAAGCCTGATCAATTCGCCGGCCGTGGCCCAGGCGGGGTGGGCGCCGAGCAGCACACTGAGCACCACCGACCGCGCTGTCATGTTGGGCATGGCTACACCTGTGACGCCTGGCGGCCGTAGTCCCCGAAGGGCTCGTCGCGATGCTTGACGGCGTCCCGAAAGCCGTGCTCGACCGCATCGGCGACGAAGGCATGCCCCTCCGGCGTGTGCCGGGCAACGCCGTCGAACACGGTGCTGACCATCCTGCTGGTGGCCACACCCTGTTGCAGCAGGGCGGAATTCAGCGCGAGCTTGACCATGATCAGCTGGTTGACCGGCACCGCGGCGATCCGCTCCACCAGCCGCTCGGTGCGCTCGTCGAGGTCTTTCGGGTCGGGCGCCTCGACGGCCAGGCCCCATTCGGCGGCCTGCGCGCCGGTGATGCAATCACCGGTCAGCAGAAGGCGTTTGGCGCGCTGGTCACCAAGCCGGTGCGCCCACAGACCCGCCGCCGGGACGCCCCACACCCGGGTTGGCGGGTAGCCGATCTTGGCGTCGGCGGCGGCGATCACCTGGTCGGCGTGCAGCGCGATGTCGGTGCCGCCGGCCACGCAGTAGCCGTGGATCTTGACCACAGTCGGCTTGTCGGCATGCATCAGGCTGGAGAAGCCGCGCACGAAGCGGCTCATCATCTGGTAGTCGATCATCGGGTCCCACGGCTGGTCCGGCAGGTGGTTGACCGCCTGCGTCTTGCCGTCGAGCACGGTGCCCGCATACGCGCCCGTCCCGCCGGCCGAACCGGTTCGGTCGGCATAGGCGGACAGGTCAAAGCCCGCGCAGAAACCCTCGCCCCGACCGGACACCAGGATGACGTGCACGTTCGGGTCGAGGTCGGCACGCTCCACCAACGCCGAGAGCTCCAGCGGGGTGTCGGCGACGATCGCGTTGCCCTTCTCGGGCCGGTTGAAGGTGATGCGGGCAACCCGGTCGGTGACCTCGTAGGTCATCGTCTTCAGGTTGTCGAAATCGACAGGCCTGATGGCGTGAGTCATCCCTTTACTAGAGCACGCTCGAGGATGGGCGCGAGGTCCAGGCCGGTCGGCATGGTGCCGTATGCCCCACCCCACTGGCCGCCCAGCCGGGTGGCCAGGAAGGCCTCGGCGACGGCGGGATGACCGTGGCGCACCAGCAGCGAGGCCTGCAGCGCCAGCGAGATGTCCTCGGCCACCTTGCGGGCCCGGTACTGGATTGTGTCCAGGTCGGTCAGGTCCTGCCGCAGCCCCTCGACGTGGCGCCCCAGCCGCGGATCCTGACCGGTGCTCTCGCCCAGTTCGGCGAACAGCACCTCGACGCATTCGGGGCGAGTTGCCATGGCGCGCAACGTGTCCAGCGCGCTGACATTGCCCGAGCCCTCCCAGATGCCCATCAGCGGTGCCTCACGGAACAGGCGCGGCATGCCCGAGTCCTCGACGTAGCCGTTGCCGCCCAGGCATTCCAGCGCCTCGGCGGCGTGCGGGGTGGCGCGTTTGCACACCCAGTACTTGCTGGCCGCCAAGCCGATGCGGCGCAGCAGCGCCTCCCTCTCGTCCCCGCGCAACGCCCTGTCGGTCGCACCGGCCATCCGCATCGCGACGATAGTGGCGGCCTCCGCCTCCACCGCCAAGTCGGCCAGCACGTTGCGCATCAACGGCTGGTCAATCAGGTAGGCGCCGAACGCCTTTCGGTGCTGGGCGTGGTGGATCGCACGGGTCAGGCCGGTGCGCATGCTGGTGGCGCTTCCCAGCGTGCAGTCGAGCCGGGTGAGGTTGACCATCTCGATGATGGTCGGCACGCCGCGGCCCTCCTCGCCGACCAACCACGCGACGGCGCCGTCGTATTCGACCTCGCTCGAAGCGTTGGCGTGGTTGCCGAGCTTGTCCTTGAGGCGCTGCAGGAACATTCGGTTGCGGCTGCCGTCGGGCAGTATCCGCGGCAACAGGAAGCAGGACAGACCACCCGGGGCCTGCGCGAGCACCAGGAAGATGTCGCACATCGGCGCCGAGGTGAACCATTTGTGACCGGTCAGGCTGTAGCTGCCGTCGCCGTTCGGGGTCGCCTCGGTGGTGCCGGCGCGCACGTCGGAGCCGCCTTGCTTCTCCGTCATCGACATGCCGGCCGTGATGCCGCGCTTGGTGGTGGCCAGCTTGAGTTCTGGGTCGTATTCGCGACTGGTCAGCAGCGGCTCGTACACGGCCGCCAGTTCGGGGTTGTAGCGCAACGCGGGTACGACGGCGTAGGTCATCGAGACGGGGCAGGTGTGTCCGGGCTCGACGTTCCAGACCGACATCTTGGCGGCCCGCACCACATGATTGCCCGGCCGCTCGTCGGACCACGGCGCGGCGTGCAGGCCGTGCCCGATCGCGGTGCGCATCAGCTCGTGGTAGGCGGGGTCGTACTCGACCTCGTCGACACGGTGACCGTAGCGGTCGTGGGTGCGCAGGATGGGGCGGTTGCGGTCGGCGAGCTCACCCCACCGCTGGGCTTCGCGGCTACCCGCGATCGCGCCCACCTCGGTCACCTCATCGACGCCCCACTGCCCGCCCTCGCGGATCAGGGCCTCGACGAGCACGGCGGACGTCGCGGGGTTGTAGTTCTCCAGCGGGGGAACCTGGTTGGTGACGGCATGAGTATCGGGCATGCCGTCCATGTTACATTTTTCCGACAGGCGCACAAGAGCTGTAATAGCGCCTAGGCGGTGTTCTCCCGCAGGAAGGCAATGTCGTCCTTGCGGCCCGCGTCGGCGGTTTCGCAGATCACCGGCGCATCGGCGGCCTTGACCGCCGCGACGAGTAGGTCGGTATCGATCTGGCCGCTGCCCAGGTTGGCGTGTCGGTCGGCGCCCGAGCCCGCCGCGTCCCGTGAGTCGTTGCAGTGCACCAGGTCGATGCGTCCGGTCAGGGCCCTGATCCGGTCGACCGCGTCGATCAGCTCCTCACCCGCGGCCCACGCGTGGCAGGTGTCCAGGCAGAAGCCAATTCCCTTGTCCCCGATGTGATCCCAGAGCCGGCCGATCGTGTCGAAGTGGCGGGCCATCGCGTGATCGCCGCCAGCGGTGTTCTCCAGGTAGACCTGCACGTCCGTTTCGAGGTAGTCCAGCGCCTTGACCCAGCGCTCGAAACCGGCCTCCATGTCGTTGTCGTCCGCGTGGCCGCCGTGCACGATCACCGCGGTCGCGTTGATCGCGGCCGCGGCGTCGCAGGTGTCCTGCAATATCTTTCGCGACGGGATGCGGATGCGGTTGTTGGCCGATGCGACGTTGATCAGATACGGCGCGTGGACGTACAGCGGGATGGTCGACGCCTTCAGCGCCTCGGCGTCGTCCCGCGGCTTCGGCTTCTTCCAGCTCTGCGGGTTGCCGAGGAAGAACTGTACCGCGTCGGCGCCGTCGGCCTGTGCGGCGGCCAGGGGATCGTCTTGGTGGACATGTGAACCGATGAGCACGTCGGTCAGTCTAGTGAGGGATCGTGACAGACGGCGATGCCGCCGCGTCTGGATCGATAGACGACTTTCAAATCCGCTAGCGCATGCGATAGTGCTTTCGCGGATCGAGTATCGGTTGCCATGAGGTGCTGCTGTGATTGATGTGATGGCGCGGCCAACTGACTTTCGCTGCAGGATGGTCCGACTAAACTTCGGTCTATGCCGTCGGAACTGCGCTTTGATACCGCTGCCGCGCTGGCGATGGCCAACCGGTGGGGCGTTTCAGCGGGCGAACTAGAGGAAACAGCGGCACCCGCAGGACTTGGCTTGTCGTGTCAGGCCAGTGCCGCCGCGGTGAGCGTCGCCCACGCCAACGTCAGCACTTTCACAGCTGCGTTGGCCGCCCAAGTAGAAAGCCGCGCAACGCACGTCGCCGCCGCAAACACGTACTACATCGCCAACGAAGCTGACTCGGCCACCGAGCTCGCCGCTGTGCCCCCTCCGGTGACCGGCGTGTAGCAATGTCCGCGGTCGCAGGTATACCCAGCCTTTCGCAACTGTTGGCCTGGCCCACCGACCATCTGACCCAGGCGGCCGACCACTGGGAGACCGTCGGCGCGCGAAGCTACGGGGTGGCCAACCAGGTCTGGCGCGATGCGCTCTCAATCGAGTGGCAAGGCGAGGCCGCGGAATCACTGCGTACCGCAACCCATTCCGACATGGTGACGACGAGCGCGGTTGCAGACCAGCTGCACGCGGCGGCGAAGGTTGCGCGCAGCGGGGCTTCAGATATCTCCGCAGCTCGATCCCGGGTCGGCTACGCGGTCGAGGATGCCCGAACGGCCGGGTTCAATGTTGGTGAAGACCTATCAGTGACCGACCGCTCGAGCGGAGGGTCGGCCGCGCAGCGTGTCGCCCGCCAAGCCCAGGCACAGATGTTGGCGGGCGACATCCGCCAGCGCGCCGCGCAACTGGTCGCCCTCGATCAACAGGTCGCCGGCAAAGTGACCGCAGCCGTGGCCGGAATCCGCGAGACCTTCCCGCAAAGTCCTAGCCCCAGTACACCTCCGAAACCCCAGATCCAAGCCGTCGATCGTCACTGGAAGCAAGACCCTGCGCCAAAGCCTGAACCGGATCCTGACACACCGTGGCAGGACCGGCCTCCGCCGAAAACGTTGCAAGACGTCCGCGATGCGTTGCGTCAATTGCGTCCGGGCGAAAATAAGCCGAACAGGGAGTTGGACACTCCTGAGGAGATCCGAAAGTTTTGGGAGTGGCTGAGCAGGGGCGCCGTCGGTGATTTGCCGCCAGTCGGATTTCCACGGAAGGTGCTCGAGGACGGCACCGAGATCAGCCTGCGTCCTGACAGCAAGTCGGGAGGGCCCGTCGTCGACGTCATACCCCCCGGTGCCAATAAGGGGCCCAAGATTCACTTGCCCTTGTCGCCGTTGGTCGATGATCCGCCCCAGCTGCCGCCGGTACTCGATCACCCACCGACGGCACCCCCGCCACCACAACCCGGACATCCTCTTCCAGTCCCGCTGCCGCCGACTCAATTCGCAGACCCGGCTGATCTACCGCCGTGGTTGAGAAATCCCTCCCCGCCAGGATTTCAAGTTAGCCCGGTGCAGCCGCCGCCCGTGTTCGAATGGGATCAGCCGGGCTCTACGGCACCACCAGTAACCCAGCCGACGACGCCAGCACCGGGGGGTGGGTCGTCGTGGTTACCGGAGATCGGCCATGACCTCGGTGAGGCCGGCAAGACGGTGTTTTCATGGATTGTGATAGGGGGAGCTTTGGTGGGTGGAATCTTCGGTGGCCAGGGTGGGCGAGTACCCACCCCATGACCGCACCGCCTCCGCCGCCACAAGGGCAACCCCCGACAGCGTCCTCACTCGTCGACGTGCTGATCGACGATGAAGACATCGAGGACGTGGGTGCGCTCAGCATCGCCCAGGTGCCCGGATGGGTGCGGCAGTTGGGTATTCCGGAAGGCTGGCAGCTCGTGCAGCTTTACGAAATACCGAGGGTGCCTTTAGCGCGGATGGCGGTGCTCGGACCGCGAGAAGACGGAGGTTGGGAGGCTGCCGAAACCATCAGCGTGTTTGGCTACACCGGCTGGCCTGTGTTTTACGAGGTGTTGAGCAACGCTGCCGGCACGCTACGCGACCTTGGTGCCACCGACATCGTCACAAAGGTGCTGCCGATTCCACCGACGCGGTGGGCGGCGGCACTCCGGAGTAGCGGCACTTGTCTCATCGGTGGCCGGCGCGTATGGGTCCAGCAAAGCAACTACGTGGCCGGATCCGAGCAGCCGCGCGCAGGCCGGCTAATCGTGCACAGTGTATTCGTCGATGCCGCGTCCCGTGGCCGGCTGGCTGAAGACATTTCCCAAATGGGCGACGCTGTGTACCAAGGGTTCGTTGCAGCGCTCAGAGCCCCGGATCGCGCCCGCTAGTCATCGCTGGCCACCACCAAGGCCACAGTGTCGGACTGGCGATCGATCAATACAAACTCGTGAAATCCGTCCGAACCGACCGAGGAGCCCCATTCGTGAAGTGCGGTCTCGCGTAGGTCGGGTAACTGGTAGCAGCTGGCGGCGCGTTCCAGCCGCGGATAGACCTCGCGTTCCATAGCGGCGCGATCGTCGGCGGTTAAGGGCACGGTGTAGTCGGCCCAGGTCCTGATCAGTGCTTCGGCGTCGGCTGCCGATACACGCGAAAACACTTGTGGGCTAATGGCGTTCAACCAGTACGGCCCGTGAATGTCTTTCATGTCTTTGTCACCGGTGCCCCCGTAGCTGTCGCGGTAGCGCACATGGCCGATCAAAAGCGCCAATACCGCGTCGTCGTCCGTGTCGGCGGGCAAGTCGAACAATTTGATCGAAACCCATTGCCGGCTGGTCTGGAAATTGATGAACACCTCGCCTTGGTAAACAAGCCGGTCCTCGACCGCCGCATCACCCGCGTCAATCCCGCCCGTTGCCGCCATCGCGTTTTACACCTCCTCACTACGATCGTGCCGCCGCTCACCTATTCAACTACGAGCACACGCTGAAACTTACTTCGAAGCAAGTCAACCCGGGTCCGCACGAAAAAGCCCCCGCACGCGGCGGGGGCTTTTCGCACTGACTACCGGTAGTCGCTGTAACCGTAATCGTCCAGCGGAACGGCGGCACCGGTGGCCTGGCCGAAGTCCGGGCTGTAGTACTGATCCTCGTAGGACGGGATCGTGTACGCCGCGGCCCGGGCCTCCTCGGTGGGCTGCACCTGGATGTTGCGGTAGCGGTTGATACCGGTACCGGCCGGGATCAGCTTTCCGATGATCACGTTCTCCTTCAGACCGTTGAGCTTGTCGCTGCGGCAGTTGATCGCCGCATCGGTCAGCACTCGCGTGGTCTCCTGGAACGACGCCGCGGACAGCCACGAGTCGGTGGCCAGCGACGCCTTCGTGATGCCCATCAGCACCGGGCGGCCGGCGGCGGGCTCGCCGCCCTCGGCCACCACCCGGCGGTTCTCCGCCTCGAACCCCGCACGCTCGATCAGCGAACCGGGCAGGAACTCCGTCGCGCCCGAGTCGATGATCGTGACCCGGCGCAGCATCTGGCGAACGATCACCTCGATGTGCTTGTCGTGGATCGACACACCCTGAGCGCGGTAGACCTCCTGGACCTCGCGGACCAGGTGGATCTGCACCTCGCGGGGGCCCTGCACGCGCAGCACCTCGTGCGGGTCGGCCGAGCCTTCCATCAACTGCTGGCCCACCTCGACGTGGTCACCGTCGGACAGCACTCCCTCGGAACCGTCGTCGTGCTTGAACACACGCAGCCGTTGCCGCTTGGAGAGCTTGTCGTAGACGACTTCCTCGCCGCCGTCGTCGGGAACGATGGTGATCTTGTAGAAGCGCTCACCGTCCTCGAGCCGGACGCGCCCGGTGACGTCGGCGATCGGCGCCTTGCCGCGCGGCACGCGGGCCTCGAACAGCTCCTGCACACGTGGCAGACCACCGGTGATGTCCTCACCGACACCACCCTGGTGGAAGGTGCGCATGGTGAGCTGCGTGCCGGGCTCACCGATGGACTGGGCGGCGACGATGCCGACGGCCTCGCCGATGTCGACCAGCTTGCCGGTGGCCATGGAACGCCCATAGCAGGTCGCACAGACGCCGGTTCCCGTGGTGCACGTCAACACCGAGCGCACCTTGACCGACGTGATGCCGGCCGCCAGCAGGGCGTCGATCTCCGGGTCACCCAGGTCCTCGCCGCGCCCGACGACGACGTTGCCGTCCTTGTCGACCGCGTCGGTGCCCAAAGTCCGTGCGTACGCCGAGGTTTCGATGTACGGGTCGCGGATCAGCGTGCCGTCGGGTTGGCTCTCGGCCAGCTCGACGACGATGCCGCGCTCCGTCTCGCAGTCGTGCTCGCGGACGATGACGTCCTGTGAGACGTCCACCAGGCGACGGGTCAGGTAACCCGAGTCGGCGGTACGCAACGCGGTGTCCGCCAAGCCCTTTCGAGCGCCGTGGGTGTTGATGAAGTACTCCAGCACGGTCAGGCCCTCGCGGAACGACGACTTGACCGGACGCGGGATGAACTCACCCTTCGGGTTGGTCACCAGACCCTTCATGCCGGCCAGCGTTCGGGTCTGCGTGAAGTTACCCGTGGCACCCGAGTCGACGATGGTGATGATCGGGTTGTCGGCGGGGTAGTGCTCGCGGAGCGCCTGACCCACCTCGTCGGTGGCTTCCTTCCAGATCTCCACCAGCGCCTCGTTGCGCTCGTCGTGGTTCAAAGCACCACGCTGGAACTGCTTTTCGACCTTGTCGGCCCGCTCCTCGTACTGGTCGAGGATCTCCTTCTTGCGCGGCGGCACCAACACGTCGGCCATCGACACCGTGACACCACTGCGGGTCGCCCAGTAGAAACCGGCGTCCTTGAGCTTGTCGACGGTCTGCGCGACCACGATCATCGGGTAGCGCTCGGCCAGGTCGTTGATGATGGAGGCCTGCACCTTCTTGTGCATCTGCTTGTTCACGAACGCATACCCCTGCGGCAGCAGCTCGTTGAACATCACCCGACCAAGGGTGGTCTCGGCCATCCACGCGTCACCCGGCTGCCAGCCGGACTCGCCGAACAGCTCGGCCTCGAGTTCGACCGGCGGACGCAGCTGGGTCAACCGCACCTTGATCTTGGCCCGCACCGACAGCACACCGCGGTCGGCCGCCATGATCGCCTCGGCCGGCGAGGCGTACACGCCGGTCTCCGGGCGGTCCTTGGCCGCGGGGACATATTCGCCGGTGTCGCCCTCGACCTCGGTAGTCAGGTAGTACAGCCCGGTCACCATGTCCAGGCGCGGCATGGCCAGCGGCCGGCCCGACGCGGGCGACAGGATGTTGTTGGAAGACAACATGAGGATGCGCGCCTCGGCCTGCGCCTCCGCGGATAGCGGCAGGTGCACGGCCATCTGGTCACCGTCGAAGTCGGCGTTGAACGCCTCACACACCAACGGGTGCAGCTGAATCGCCTTGCCTTCCACCAGCATCGGCTCGAACGCCTGGATACCCAGCCGGTGCAGGGTGGGCGCGCGGTTCAGCAGCACCGGGTGCTCGGCGATGACCTCTTCGAGGACATCCCACACCTGGGGACGCTGACGCTCCACCATCCGCTTGGCGCTCTTGATGTTCTGCGCGTGGTTGAGGTCGACCAGCCGCTTCATCACGAACGGCTTGAACAGCTCGAGCGCCATCAGCTTGGGCAGACCGCACTGGTGCAGCTTGAGCTGCGGGCCGACCACGATGACCGAACGGCCCGAGTAGTCGACGCGCTTACCGAGCAGGTTCTGGCGGAACCGGCCCTGCTTGCCCTTGAGCAGATCCGACAGCGACTTCAGCGGGCGGTTACCCGGCCCGGTGACCGGGCGGCCGCGGCGGCCGTTGTCGAACAGCGCGTCCACGGACTCCTGCAACATCCGCTTCTCGTTGTTGACGATGATCTCGGGGGCACCGAGGTCGATCAGCCTCTTGAGCCGGTTGTTCCGGTTGATCACGCGGCGGTACAGGTCGTTGAGGTCGCTGGTGGCGAACCGGCCACCGTCGAGCTGCACCATCGGGCGCAGTTCCGGCGGAATCACCGGGACGGCGTCGAGCACCATGCCCATCGGCGAGTTGCCCGACTGCTGGAACGCCGCGACCACCTTGAGACGCTTCAGAGCACGAAGCTTCTTCTGCCCCTTGCCGTTTCGGATGACGTCACGCAGCGAGTCGGCCTCGGCGTCGATGTCGAAGTTCTCGATGAGCTTCTGGATCGACTCCGCGCCCATGGCGCCGGTGAAGTACTCGCCGTAGCGGTCGACCAGTTCGCGGTAGAGGTTCTCGTCGACGATCAGCTGCTTGGGGGCCAGCTTGGTGAAGGTGCTCCAGATGTCCTCCAGCCGGTCCAGCTCACGCTGGGCGCGGTCACGGATCTGGCGCATCTCCCGCTCGCCGCCGTCGCGAACCTTGCGCCTGGCGTCGGCCTTGGCGCCCTCGGCCTCCAGCTCGGCCAGGTCGGCTTCGAGCTTTTGCGCACGGGCCTCCAGCTCGGCGTCGCGCTGGTCCTCAACGCCCTTGCGCTCCACCACCATTTCGGCTTCGAGCGTGGACAGCTCGTTGTGCCGCATCTCCTCGTCGACGGACGTGATCACGTACGCGGCGAAGTAGATGATCTTCTCGAGATCCTTCGGCGCGAGGTCGAGCAGGTACCCCAGGCGCGAGGGCACACCCTTGAAGTACCAGATGTGTGTCACCGGAGCGGCGAGCTCGATGTGACCCATCCGCTCGCGGCGCACCTTGGCGCGGGTCACCTCGACGCCGCAGCGCTCACAGATGATGCCCTTGAAGCGCACGCGCTTGTACTTGCCGCAGTAGCACTCCCAGTCGCGAGTCGGTCCGAAGATCTTCTCGCAGAACAGGCCGTCCTTCTCAGGCTTCAGCGTGCGGTAGTTGATCGTCTCCGGCTTCTTGACCTCGCCGTAAGACCATTGCCTGATGTCCTCCGCGGTGGCCAGGCCGATACGGAGTTCATCGAAGAAGTTGACGTCGAGCACGTAACTCCCTTTCCCCTTGCGGGTTTAGTAACTAGTTAAGCCAAGTCCTCAACGGACGCGGATTCGTTGCGGGACAGGTTGATTCCCAGGTTGGCAGCCGCACGCTCAAGGTCCTCGTCCTCGCCCTCGCGCAGCTCGATCGCCGCGCCGTCGGACGAGAGCACCTCAACGTTGAGGCACAGCGACTGCAGCTCCTTGAGCAACACCTTGAACGACTCGGGGATACCCGGCTCGGGGATGTTCTCGCCCTTGACGATCGCCTCGTACACCTTGACCCGACCGACGGTGTCGTCGGACTTGATGGTCAGCAACTCCTGCAGTGTGTACGCAGCACCGTAGGCCTGCATGGCCCAGCACTCCATCTCACCGAAGCGCTGGCCACCGAACTGTGCCTTACCACCGAGCGGCTGCTGGGTGATCATCGAGTACGGCCCCGTGGAGCGGGCGTGGATCTTGTCGTCCACCAGGTGGTGCAGCTTCATGATGTACATGTAGCCAACGGTCACCGGGTACGGGAACGGCTCACCGCTGCGGCCGTCGAGCAGCACCGCCTTGCCGTCGGCATCCACCAGCACTTCGTCGTCCCGGTTGGGCAGCGTGGCCGACAACAGCCCCTGCAACTCGGCCTCCTGGGCACCGTCGAACACCGGCGTCGAGACGATGGCGTTCGGCTCAGCGTCCAGCAGTTCCTTGGGCAACTTGGCCGCCCAGTCGGGAACTCCGTTGCCGGTGTCGATCTTCCAGCCGCTGTGCGCGCACCAACCGAGGTGCGTCTCCAGGATCTGGCCGATGTTCATCCGTCGCGGCACACCGTGGGTGTTCAGGATGATGTCCACCGGCGTGCCGTCCGGCAGGAACGGCATGTCCTCGACGGGCAGGATCTTGCCGATCACGCCCTTGTTGCCGTGCCGGCCGGCGAGCTTGTCGCCGTCGGAGATCTTGCGCTTCTGGGCGACGTAGACGCGGACCAGTTCGTTGACGCCGGCCGGCAGTTCGTCGTCGTCCTCGCGGGAGAACACCCGAATGCCGATCACCTTGCCGGACTCACCGTGCGGCACCTTCAGCGAGGTGTCGCGGACCTCCCGGGCCTTCTCACCGAAGATCGCGCGCAGCAGCCGCTCCTCCGGCGTCAGCTCGGTCTCCCCCTTCGGGGTGACCTTGCCGACCAGGATGTCGCCGTCACGAACCTCGGCGCCGATGCGCACGATGCCGCGTTCGTCGAGGTCGGCGAGCACCTCATCGGAGACGTTCGGGATGTCCCGCGTGATCTCCTCGGCGCCCAGCTTGGTGTCGCGGGCGTCGATCTCATGCTCCTCGATGTGGATCGAGGTGAGCACGTCCTCCTCAACCAGGCGGTTGGAAAGGATGATCGCGTCCTCGTAGTTGTGGCCTTCCCACGGCATGATCGCGACGAGCAGGTTCTTGCCCAGCGCCATCTCGCCGTTGTCGGTGCACGGACCGTCGGCGATCACCTGGCCGGCCTCCACCCGGTCCCCGGCGTCCACGATCGGCGACTGGTTGGCGCACGTGCCGTGGTTGGAGCGGGCGAACTTGCGCATCCGGTAGGTGTGCCGGGTGCCGTCGTCGGCCATCACGGTGATGTAGTCGGCACTGACTTCCTCGATGACGCCGGACTTCTCGGCGACGACGACGTCGCCGGCGTCGATCGCGGCACGTAGCTCCATGCCGGTGCCCACCAGCGGCGCCTCGCTGCGCACCAGCGGAACCGCCTGGCGCTGCATGTTGGCGCCCATCAGGGCACGGTTGGCGTCGTCGTGCTCGAGGAACGGGATCATGGCCGTGGCCACCGACACCATCTGGCGCGGCGAGACGTCCATGTAGTCGACCTCGGCCGAGGACACGTACTCGACCTCGCCCGCCTTGCGGCGGACCAGGACGCGCGCCTCGGTGAAGCGGCCGTCGTCGTCGATCGGCGAGTTGGCCTGCGCCACCACGTGGCGGTCCTCCTCGTCGGCGGTCAGGTATTCGATCTCGTCGCTGACCACACCGTCGACCACCTTGCGGTACGGCGTCTCGATGAAGCCGAACGGGTTGACCCGCGCGTACACCGACAGCGACCCGATCAGACCGATGTTCGGCCCCTCCGGGGTCTCGATCGGGCACATCCGGCCGTAGTGCGACGGGTGCACGTCGCGGACCTCCAGCCCGGCACGCTCGCGCGACAGACCACCCGGTCCCAGCGCCGACAGGCGGCGCTTGTGCGTCAGACCCGAGAGCGGGTTGTTCTGGTCCATGAACTGCGACAGCTGGCTGGTGCCGAAGAACTCCTTGATCGCGGCGACGACGGGCCGGATGTTGATCAGCGTCTGCGGCGTGATCGCCTCGACGTCCTGAGTGGTCATCCGCTCGCGGACGACGCGCTCCATCCGCGACATGCCGACCCGGATCTGGTTCTGGATCAGCTCGCCCACGGTGCGCAGCCGGCGGTTGCCGAAGTGGTCGATGTCGTCGGTCTCCACCGGCACCTCGGTGCCGCCGGGGACGGTCATCGTGGCCTGGCCCTCGTGCAGGCGAACCAGGTATTCGATGGTGGCGACGACGTCTTCCTCGGTCAGCGTCGAGCTGGTGATCGGCTCACCGGCGTGCAGCCCGAGCTTCTTGTTGACCTTGTAGCGGCCGACGCGGGCCAGGTCGTAGCGCTTCTCCTTGAAGAAGAGGTTCTCCAGCAGCGTCTGCGCGGACTCCTTGGTCGGCGGTTCGCCCGGACGCAGCTTGCGGTAGATGTCCAGCAGCGCCTCGTCGGTGCCGGCGGTGTTGTCCTTCTCCAGCGTGGACATCATGATCTCGGAGAACCCGAACCGCTCGGTGATCTGCTCGTTGCTCCAACCGAGCGCCTTGAGCAGCACGGTGACCGGCTGGCGGCGCTTGCGGTCGATGCGGACGCCGACGGTGTCGCGCTTGTCGACGTCGAACTCCAGCCATGCGCCGCGGCTAGGAATCACCTTGACGCTGTGCAGCAGCTTCTCGGTGGACTTGTCGATCGACTCGTCGAAGTACACACCCGGTGAGCGCACCAGCTGGCTGACGACGACACGCTCGGTGCCGTTGATGATGAACGTGCCCTTCTCGGTCATCATCGGGAAGTCACCCATGAACACCGTCTGACTCTTGATCTCACCGGTGTTGTTGTTGATGAACTCCGCGGTGACGAACAGCGGGGCCGCGTACGTCATGTCCTTGTCTTTGCACTCGTCGACCGGCGCCTTGACCTCGTCAAACCGGGGGTCGGAGAACGACAGCGACATCGAGCCGGAGAAGTCCTCGATCGGAGAGAGCTCGTAGAGCACCTCTTCGAGTCCACCCACCGGCTTCACGTCTCCACGTGCCGACGCGGCCTCGCGCCAGCGCGGCGACCCGATCAACCACTCGAACGAGTCGGTTTGCACGTCAAGAAGCCCCGGAACCTCGAGCGGTTCGCGGAGCTTGGCGAAGGAAATTCGGTTGGGTGCTCCAGGCACGGAGCCATTGGTGGAACTTTTTTGGCGACGCTTGCTCTGGCGGGAATCTGCCAAGATGCATCCTTCCAGCACCTCGTGCGACTCACGAGAACCGGGGCCACCGGGCCTGTTCGCCGCGAATTGTGTCGGTTAGGCCGGCGAACGATCTGCCCAGATCTCACGCGCGCAACTAAATAGCTGGGCCGAAGAGGGGGCTCAGGCTAAGACCACGGTGTCGAGTGGCGGGTGAGGTGGGCAGGAAGTAGCCAGCGCAACGTCCAACAATAGCGCAGGCGCGCGCATTCCTCAAGTACCCATCCAGGGAACATCGGCGCTGGCTGGCATCTTGAGTTCCCGAGGGCACATGCTGCCCAACAGACTGACCCGTTTACGCCCCGTCGTCAAGAGGAAGAGCGGCAAGTTGCGCGAAGTTATCGTGAAAACTTCGGGTCGCGGCCCATCGGGCGGGCGCGGCGACAAAACCCGCCGAACCGTGCTGGTTGGGCAGTGCGTGCGGGGACGCGGCCGCGCTAGCCGCCGAACTCGTGCGCCTGGTATTTGTGAGTGCCCTCGAGGTCGTCGAGGATCGCCGCTTGGGCGTTCTTGGGCAGGGTGTGCAGGATCTCGCGCACCCGGGCCTGGCGCCGCGCGACCGCTTTGCGCTCGGGCATGCCCGGCGTCGCGACGATCTGTGGCGGCACGCCCTCGATCTCCTCGACGCCGCCGGAGTGGTGGCCCGCGTCGACCATGGCCTGCTCTTCGGCCATGGTGGCCTCGTCCTTCTCCTCCGACATGCCGATCGGCCCGATGCGGCGGCCGTTGAGGAACTGCCGCACCACCGGCTCGTCGCTGGTCAGCAAGACCTCACGGGGGCCGAACATCACCAGGTGCTTGCGGAACAGCATGCCCATGTTGTCCGGCACGGTGCGGGCGATGTTGATGTTGTGCGTGACGATGAGGATGGTGGCGTCGATCTGGGCGTTGATGTCGAGGATCAGCTGGCTCAGGTAGGCGGTACGGACGGGGTCAAGACCCGAGTCGGGCTCGTCACACAGGATGATCTGCGGGTCGAGGACCAACGAGCGGGCCAGGCCCGCGCGCTTGCGCATACCGCCGGAGATCTCACCGGGGAACTTCTTCTCGTCACCACCAAGACCGACCATTTCCAGCTTCTCCATGACGATGTCACGGATTTCGCTTTCCTTCTTCTTGGTGTGCTCACGCAACGGGAACGCCGTGTTGTCATACAGATTCATCGAGCCGAACAGCGCGCCGTCCTGAAACATCACACCGAACAGGGTGCGGATTTCGTAAAGCTCCTTGGCCGAGCATTCAATGATGTCGGTGCCGTCGATCATGATCGAGCCGCGTTCCGGGCGCAGCAGACCGATGAGGGACTTGAGGAACACCGATTTGCCGGTACCCGACGGCCCCAGCAGGACGCTGACCTCCCCGGCGGGGATATCCAACGTCACGTCTTCCCAGATCCTCGAGGAACCGAAGGACTTCGTAAGTCCATTCACCTCGATAGCGACGCCCATGGGGAAATCCTTCCGTCGACGCTCATGCCCGCAACCTGCCCGTTTGTTGTGGCTTGAGTCACTGTAGCGCACGCCCGAGGCGCCGCATCAGGGTTGCACAGCACCCGGGGGAAAAATTACCCAACTCGAGATCAGCGCTGCCGCGCTGGTCAACACGTGTCTAAGCCAGCGTTAGCTGGCCGGCGCCCAGTTGCCGTGGAAGCCCATGGGCACCCGCTGCGGCAGATGCACCGTCGCTATCGGCTCGAGAGTTGGCGCATCCAACAAGATCAGCTGGCCTTCGTCGCGGCCGCGGTGGTAGCCGTAGCCCATCAGGATGCCGTCGTCCTCGCCCGCATTCCGCGCGTCGGCGCCGGGGTTGGGCACAAAAGACATCTCGCCGAGCAAAAGGGCGGGGTCCAGGGCGGCCACCGTGCTGGATCCCGTCGCGTAGTCGTGCTTGTACAGCGCGGTGGACATGTCCGATGCGCCGCCGGAGAGATACCCGCCGTCCACGCCGACGGTGTAGCCAAACCTGTGCGGCCCGCCAAGCAGGGTCTCGTTGATGCGGGGAAACTCCTGTGGCCGATCGTCGCGGCGTTCGCTGGCCACCGCACCGGTCGCCAGGTTGATGGTCCAGCGGTCGAGCGTGGGCCGGCTGTCGCCCGGACCACGAAGGTCGCGGTCGAACATCCGTGAGTAACGGACCACATCGAGCACCAAAACCTCTGTCCCGTCGCGCATCTCGGAATAGGCGTTGAGCGGGTGGTAGACGTAACAGGGTTCGATGTCGAACCAGCGGACGTCCTCATTGCCGCCCTCGCGCGGCATGACGCCGATGCGCGCCGGATAGTTGTCGTTCCACCGGTAGGGCATTTTGCTGATCGGCTGCGGATTGCGGTTGATCATCGTGGCGATCGGGCTGGGGATCCGGACCCGACCGAGCACGGACTGCATTACCAGCCGGGCCGGCGAGCTCAGCCAGCGCGGCACCTCCATGGGCACGATCTGAATTGGGTCGAACGTCACCGGCAGGTCGTAGATCACTATGTATTTGTCGGTCAGCGAGAAGTCATGCATCATCGGCGACCCGCTGACCTCGATGTCAACGGTCCGCCGCGCACGTCCTTGGATGTCGATCACCGAGTACTGCACGGTCCGTCCGCGTGCGAACGAGTAGGACAGCGCGTGCAATTCGCCAGTCGCCGGGTCGCGGTGCGGGTGCGCGGTGAAACCACCGAACAGGGTTCCGTCGAAATCGCACGGCCCCACGGTGTCCAGCTCGTCAGTGAGCACGTAATTGGCGCCGCCTCCCTCGACGAGCGCTAACGTCCGGCCGCCATGGGCCAGCACGTTGGTGTTGGGGCCCACCGACAGCATTCCGATCCGCGGGTCCAGTCCCGTGGGCGCCGGTTCACCCAACGCGGCGCATACGGGCGGAGTGCGCACCCAGCGGTTGCGGTACCAGCAGGCCTTACCGTCGCGCAGCGCGACCCCGTGCACCATGCCGTCGCCGCTGAACCAGTGGTAGATGGCCGGGTCCACCTCGGCGGCCGGGTTGGGCCCGTTGCGCAGGTAGCGCCCGTCGAGGTGTTCGGGGATGTGTCCGGTGACCGGCAGGTCGGTCGCGGTCACTTCGGCGCTCACCGGCGCCAGGAAGCCCTCGAGGTAGGGATTGCGGGACTTGACAGTTTGCGCGGCGGTCACGGCTGAGCTCCTATAACATTGTTATTTCGCTGTTATTGGCAAGGTACGCCGCCGATGAGAAGATGGCAAGGATGTCTTCCGAGATGACTTCGCAGACGCAACGGACGGTGCGCGATGAGCTGCTCCACGCAGCGGTCTGCCTGCTCGACGACGACGGGCCCGACGCGCTGCAAACCCGCAAGGTGGCCGGTGCCGCCGGGACCTCGACGATGGCGGTGTACACGCACTTCGGCGGGATGCGGTCGCTGATCGCCGAGGTCGCGCAGGAGGGGTTGCGTCAGTTCGACACGGCGCTGACGGTGCCTCAAACGGCCGACCCGGTGGCGGATCTGATGGCCGTCGGAGCCGCGTATCGCCGCTATGCCATCGAGCGGCCGCACATGTACCGGCTGATGTTCGGCAGTACCAGCGCCCACGGCATCAACGCGCCCGCCGGGAACGTCCTGACGCTGACCATCGCCGAGATCGAGCAGCACCAACCCAGCTTCGCGCACGTCGTACGGGCTGTGCACCGGTCTGTCCTGGCGGGCCGCATCACCGCGTGTTCCGCGGACGACGACGCCTCGGTTGTGGCGACCGCGGCCCAGTTCTGGGCGCTGATACACGGGTTCGTGATGCTGGAACTGGCCGGTTTCTATGGCAACGAAGGCGAGGCCGTCGGGCCGGTGCTTGGCGCGATCACAACGAATCTGCTTGTCGCCCTGGGAGATTCACCCGAGCGGGTCGAGCAGTCGCGGCACGCAGCAATCCGCGCCGGCTAAGCGGGCGAAACCCCCGGGCCTCCCGAGGAATGACCGGGGGTTTCGTGCAGTGAACTACTTGACGGTGACGGTGGCGCCGGCGGCCTCGAGCTTGGTCTTGGCCTCGTCGGCGGCCTCCTTGGCGACCTTCTCCAGCAGCGGCTTGGGTGCGCCGTCGACCAGGTCCTTGGCCTCCTTGAGGCCCAGGCCCGAGACGATCTCGCGGACAACCTTGATCACGCCGATCTTCTTGTCGCCGGCGGCCTCGAGGATGACGTCGAACTCGGACTGCTCCTCGGCGGCCTCGGCCGGTGCGCCACCGGCGGCGGGGCCGGCCGCGGCGACCGCGACGGGCGCGGCCGCGGTGACCTCGAAGGTCTCCTCGAACTTCTTGACGAAGTCCGAGAGCTCCAACAGGGTCATTTCCTTGAAGACGTCGAGCAGGTCGTCGGTGGAGATCTTTGCCATGGTGTGGTCCTTCCTGGGTGGGTTTGGGTTGGGTTATTCGGCTTCAGCCGGTGTCTCGGTGGATGCTTCGGCCGCGGACGCTTCGGCGGGTGCTTCAGCAGCCGGTTCGGCGGCGGGTTCGGCCGCGGCGGCGGGTTCGGCGGGCTTCTTTTCCTGCAACGCGGCCAACAGGCGAGCCACCTGCGAGGCGGGCGCGTTGAACAGGCCGGCCGCCTTGGCGAGGTTGCCCTTCATCGCGCCGGCCAACTTGGCCAGCAACACCTCGCGGGACTCCAGGTCGGCGATGCGCTCGACCTCGGCAACCGTCAAGGGGTGGCCATCCATGTAGCCGCCCTTGATGACCAGCGCCTTGTTGTCCTTGGCGAACTTCTTGATGGCCTTGGCGGCGTCAACCGCCTCACCGGTGACGAACGCGATGGCCGTCGGACCCACGAACAGTTCGTCGAGGCCCTCGATCCCGGCCTGCGACGCCGCACGCTTGATCAGCGTGTTCTTGGCCACCGCGTAGGTGGCCGACCCCGCCAGAGACCGCCGCAGCTCCGCCAAGTTGGCCACCGTCAAACCGCGGTATTCGGTGATCAAGGTGGCCGTCGAGCCAGTGAACTGTTCGGCGATGTCTGCAACGGCGGTGGCCTTGTCAGCCTTGGCCATGCATACCTCCTGAGGTGAAAGTCCTAGTGCGACTAGCCGTCTGTGATCACCGGAGAACGACGAACGCCCCGGCGCAGGAAGCGGCCGGGGCGTTGAAATGCGCCGGCGCACGCCGGCGGTAATGCCTCGTCCTCCTGCGTGGGCCGCCGGGATGTTCCCGGACCTTCAACCGATTGCTCGGTGACCGACGGTCTTCGGTGGATCGGCAACCACAATAGCGTGACCACCCGCGATCAGCCAAAACGGCTCCGCTCATCAGGTGACGGCGACGACCAGCACGGCAAAGAGCAGCACCAGCACGGCCACCCGCAGCCAGTGCAGCCGGTCCCATCGGGCCGCGAGCTCGCGGGAGAGTTCACCGGTTGCGGGCCACTTCGCGATGCGGTTATTGATCGGCACCAGCATGGTGACCGTCAGCACCACCACGGCGGCCAGCAGGCCCCCGGCGATGCCGCACAGCCAGGTGCGCGTTCCGCCGCCCGCGCCGATGGCGGTGACCGCGATGAGTAGCAGTGCGGCGGAGTACCAGAAGGGCATCACCGCGCCCAGGACGCGGGCCGCCCCGCCGCGCACCGCGCGGAAGGCATCGTCGGGCAGCCGGTCGAACAGCGGATTGAAGAAGGCCGCGACCGCCAGCTCGACACCGACCATTGGTCCGGTGATGACAACCGCGACTGCGTCGGTGATGTCGTTCATGACGACGACCCTGGCTGTTATGCTGTCAAATATCAAGGTACTGACAAATTAGTCAGCATATGCGGGAGGCTGGGAGCTGCGATGGCGGTCTCGAAAAAAGAAGCCAGCGACTGCCCGATCGACGCCGCGCTGTCGGTGATCGACGGGCGCTGGAAGGGCACGATCCTCTGGCGGCTCTGCGACGGGCCGATGCGGACCGCCCAGCTGAGGCGCAGCATCCCCGGCATCACCGAGCGGATGCTCATCCGGCATCTACACGAATTGGTCGACGACGGGATCATCGAGCGCCACGACGCTCGTACCGTGCCGCCGTGCGTGCACTACTCGATTTCCGATTACGGGATGACCCTGGCCCCGGTGCTGGCCGGGCTGTGCGATTGGGGACGAAAGCACATGCAGCGCAACGGGATTGGCGTCACGCCTGCTACGCGGTGAGTCTCGCCAGCCGGGCCGCGCCGACTAGACCGGCCTCGCCGCCGAGCTCGGCCGGCACTACCCGCAGGCCGTGCAGAAAATCCAGTCCGGCGTAGTCGGCCAGTGCCGCGCGCAGTGGGTCGAAAAGCACGCGACCGGATTTCGCCACGCCTCCCCCGATGACGACGAGGTCGAGGTCGCAGATCGCCGCGACCGAGGCGATCATCGCCGCGAGCGCGGTGGCGCCCCGGTGGAACGCCCGCAGCGCCACGGCGTCGCCGCGCCCCGCCGCGTCGGCCAGCTCCTCGGCGCCGGCACCGGGCGGCGCGGACCAACCGTTGGCCCTCGCCCAGCGCGCCAGCGACGGGCCGGCCGCGACGGTCTCGACGCAGCCGCGGCCACCGCAGGTGCAGGGCCGGCCGTCCGGGTCGACGACCACGTGACCGACGTGGCCGGCATTTCCGGTGCGCCCGGTGAAGGGGACGCCGTCGAGCACCAACCCGCCGCCCACGCCGGTGGACACCACCATGCCCAGCAGGAAGCGCGCCCCGCGTCCGGCGCCGCGCCAGTGCTCGCCCAGGGCCATGCACATGCCGTCACCACCCAGCCGCACGGGCACTCCGGGTACCGCGGCCGCAACGCGGTCGCGCAGCGGGAACCCGCGCCACGACCCGATGTTGATCGGGCTGACGCATCCGGTGTGCAGGTCGATCGAGCCCGCCGACGCAATGCCCACCGCCGCGACCCCGCCGTCGGCCGCGTGGAGGGCGTCGGCGATCGATGCCGCGACCGCGGCCCAGACCTCCTCGGCCGAGGCGCCCGGCGGAGTGGGTCGGATGGCCGTGTGGACCAGCGTGCCGCCGTCGTCGGCCAAGCCGACGGCGATCTTGGTGCCGCCGATGTCCAAGCAGAGGGTGAGCATGGGCGATCAGTGCCGGTGAGTGTTGTCGGGCTGGCGCGGATCGCCGGGATGCTCGTAGCCGGGAGCTAGCCGCACCAGCTCCGCGGTGCGCGCGTCGAGCCACACCCGAAAGGCGCGCCGGCGCGCGGCGCCGCGCAGATGCTCGGAGATCGCGGACCGCACCTGTCCCAGCGGCGGGCCGACCCGCGACGGGGCGCGCCAGCCGTGACGGCCCGGGCGCGGTGCGGCGAACCGCAGCGGGTTGCGGGCGTGGTAGTCGGCCACGTCTTGATCGCTGACCCGGACCGCGGCGGTGACGTCGGCGAACAGGGCCCGCGCGGCCGGATCGGCCAGCGCGGCCGCCGCGACGCTCCCGATCTCGAGCCGGGCCGTGTCGTCGGGCAGCAGCTCCGCCTCGCCGGGCGCGCCCCCCGCGGTCAGGCCGCGCGCTGCCACCTCGCCGGCGACGACCCGTTCGGTGACGATCAACTGCGTGAGCCAGCGCCGCAGCTGCCGTCCCTCGCTGGTGCCGCCGGCCGGCAGCGCCGCCGCGCGCGGACCGCTGCGCAACCGAGCCTCGCGGGCGTCGACCTCGTCGACCGCAACCGGCGTGCCGGCGACGGTCGCGACGAGTTGGGCGCTCACTTCACGGTCACCTTCACCGCCGGGGAGTAGACGAGCCGGCCGGCGCAGGCAACCCGGACCAGCGCCCACCACTGGCCGGGTTCCAGCCACGCCGGCGGAGTGACGGCGAAGCCGAGCTCGACCGTGCCGCGTGCGGGCAGGACCGCGCCGATCGCGAGCGGCCCTATCCACTCCCAGGTGCCCCACGGGCTGATCAGATGCGCCTCCAGCCCGACCTCTGCACAGGCGTGGGTGCCGACGGTGACGGTCAATCGGGCCGTCTCGCCGGCGCGCAGCGTGACGTCGGCGGGCCCGTCGACGAGGTAGAGCAGGTCGGCGAGGTCGACCTCCTCCATACCGACGGCCACCACGGCCACGTCCTCGACCGCCTGGTGCCACGCGGCCGGCACCGAATCGCCGGTGAGACACAGCTGGGCGCGGATCGGGTACAGGCCGGGTTGTGCGCTCGCCGGAACGTCCACCGCCGCGTCGGTCTCGCGATACTCGCCACTGCCCAGCGTGAACGGCCGCTCGGTGGGCGTGGCCGACCAGCCGCCCGGGCACACCACCGCCACCGCGCCCTCCAGCGGGGAATCGCCGCAGTCGCTGGCCGCGGTGAGCCGGAATACCACCTTGTCGCCGGGCCGCGCGGTGACAAGGCGCGGGTGCAGGTGGGCGACCGCGGGCAACCCGCCGAGCGGCGCGGGTCCGCGATTGTGCAGCCAATATCGCGCGTAAAGCGGCTGGGCGGTCTCGGCGTTCGGGGCCAGCGCGACGGGCCGGCCGTCGCCGTCGGAGAACGCCTCGGGGATGTCGAGCCGGGCCAGCACGGTGGCGACCTGATAGCCGCGCAGGTCGATCGATCGTTGTCGTCCCCGCGGCGTTTCCAGCAGGTCGGCGAGTTCGAGCGCACTCACCTTGCCCAGCGCCGAACCGATGCTGACGCGGGCATGTGTGCCGCGGGTTTCCACCAGCCGCAGGGCCACCGCGGCGGGGTCGACCGGCTTCGCGCTGCCCGCGGTCAGCGGGTTGCCTGCCGCCTTGAGCGCCCCGAGGTGCACCGCGTCTGCGGGCTCGACTCCCAGCAGCGATCCGGTCGGCGGCAGTCCGCCCCGCCCTTTGCCCACGACGACGGCAAGCAGTGGGTGGGAGAACTGCGCGCTGCGGGCGGGGATTCCGGCGCGCCGCCAGTCCCCGTCGCCGCCGACCAGCGCGTAGTCGAAATCGTGTGTCCAGTGCTGCAATTGGAAGTTCGAGCCGTCGGGCGCGGTGCGGCGGGGCTCGTCGATCCAGACGCCGGACGGCCAGCCGGTGCACGAGCGCATCAGCGCGGTGTGCAGGGTGCCTTCGGTGTCGACGGCGAAGCTCGGCACGCCGCGGTTGAGGAGCGCCACGGTGCGGGCCTCGAAGGGTTCCATCGCCGCCGGCGCCTGCTGGGTGACCACTATCTCGGCGTCGCCGAGATCCTTTGTCACCGAGGCGATTTCGTCGATGAGGTTGGCGTCGTCGGAGCCGGCGATCACCAGCACCGGCAGGGCGCGAAGCCCGCGCAGGTCGGCGCCGGGCACCCACACCCGCGCCAACGGCGTTGCCGCCGGCACCCATACGCGAGCCCGGCCGGTCTCGGCCAGCTGGCGTTCGAGTTCGGCGGTGTAGTCCGGATCCGCCTCGGCGAGCACGGCTTTGGTGAAGGCGTTGCGTCCGGGCCCGCCCAGGGCGATCCGCACGTCGGGCAGATTGGAGTCGACGTCGAGGTGGCCGTAACGCGGTTGATCGGCGCCGCTGCAGGTGGCCGTGACGCCGGCGCGGACCAGCGCGACCATCAGCTCGCGGGCCAGCGGTCCGGACGTCGACTCGGCCGGCGACACCACCTCTGCCACCGATATCGCGCGCACGGCGGAATTCGAAACCCGGACCCGGGCTGCCGACGAAAGCCCGAACCAGCCGTAGGCCGGGTTGTCCAGCGTCCACAGGTAGCGCGCGGTGTCCACGGATTGCGACCCGTCGTGCAGCAAGGCGAAACCTCGCCCGATGACGGCGTCACCCACCTCGCTGACCGGCATGGCGCCCGGAACCGGGCACGGCCAGCGCAGGCGCACCAAGCGGTCTTCCCCGCTGAACTCGTCGATGGTGGTGCGGCAGTCCACCCGCGCGACGCCCCGCCACAGGGTGATGGTTTGGGTGTAGCGCAGCAGGGTGCCGATGCCGCCGCGCACGACGAGCCGCTGACCGAGCGGGCCATCGTAGGCCCGCACCCGCGCGGGCGATTCCGACGAGCAGACCACCGGCCCCTTGGGCAGGAGGTGCCACGGGCCCTCGCCCTGCCTCGGGTGCGCCGGGTATTCCTCGTAGACGGCAAGCTCGTTGCCCACCCGGCCGGCCGCGATCAGCTCGCGGCCGTCCTGAACCAGGGAGGAGACCGCCCCGCCGCGCGCCGGGTCGACCGCCAGCCGGTAGTACTCGTTGGCGATCTCGGATCCGGGCGCCGGTTCCCAGCCGGCCCCTTCGCCGCCAGGCACCAGCCGATAGGCCCGCCAGCCCAGCGAGGGCACGTCGCTCGCCAGCCAGGTGACCGAGCGGCCGTCGTGCTCGACGTGCGCGGGCAGCTCGGCGCCGTCAGGGCCGAGCACCTGCACCCCCGCCGCGATCGGCGAATCGAGCCGGGCGGTGACGATGTCGGTGCGCGAGTGCGTCAGCGGATTCCACACCACGACCGAACGTCCGGCGGTACCGATCGCGCTGGACAGCAACGCAAGCGAGTTGTCGCGAGCCGCGCGGCCCAGCTCCCACGCGTCGCGCCAGCCGGTCAGCAGGTCGAGGTACACCTGGTCGGATTCCGATCCGGTGATCGCGTCGTGGTGTGCGCCGTAGGCCAGCTGCACCCACGCCTTGGCCAGGGCGGCCTGGGGGTACTCGGCGCCGCTCATCAACGCGGCGAACACCGCGAAGCGCTCGGCGTCCAGGACAGCGTTCTCGGCGGCCCGGTTGGCTTGTTTGGTGTCGATGTAGGACACGTCCTTGCCGGTGTAGATCGGGTTCATGTCGCGGGTCTGCGGCGACGGCGCACACCCGCGCTCGGCGAGTTCGGCCCGCACCGCCGCGAAGAACTCCCGCGGCAGCGCGCACACGAATCGCGGCCAGGTGTAGCGCCGGGCCCAGTCGCGCTGGATCGCGGTGACCCACTTGTTCGGCGGGGTGTAGTCGGTACCCACGGGCAACAGCACGTTGCGGGTCAGCGCCACCTTCTTGAGCTGACGGAACAACCGGTAGGTCGCGTCCTGCGCCTCGCTGAGACTGGCCGACGAGTCCATGCCCCAGCCCGCCCCGTAGTGCGCCGGCATGTAGTGGGTCAGCAGGCCGCGGCCCGACGGCGCGATCCATTCGAACTCGCTGCAGAACTGCATGCCTTCGACACCGCCGGAGTGGGTCGGGCCCCACTGGTGGTGCGGCCCGCGCGCCCACGAACTCGACGTCAGCCCGGCGTCGGCGGCCATTCCGGGAAACTGCGGATCGTGGCCGAACACGTCGAGCTGCCATGCGGTGGCCGGATCGGCGCCGAGCACCTCGCGTTGAAAACCTATGCCGTGCACCAGGTTCCGGATCGTCGTTTCCGGCCCGGTGAGGTTGGTGTTGGGTTCGTTGTAGGTGCCGCCCATCACCTCGACGCGGCCCTCGGCGAGGAAGCGGCGCAAGTCGGCGCGGTCCTCGGGCCGGGTGTCCCAGTACGGCTTGAGGTAATCCACCTCGGCCAACACGAATTTGTATTCGGGCTCGCGCCGCGCCATCTCCAGGTGCGCATGCACCAGTTCGAAGGCGTTGGCCTGCCGGTCCGGCGGGTCCGCGGCCCACTCGCTGGTATAGGCACCCTGCGTGTTCCACCACACCGGGTCGTAGTGGAAGTGGCTGATCATGTACATCGTCCACCCGGGTTCGGCGACGACGAACTCGAACGGCGTGCCCGCGCGGTCGGCGTGCGCTCGCGCGGCGCGGCGTTGACCGACGGCGGGACGGTCAACGGTGACGGGAACCTCGAGGAGCTCGGCGCCGGCGTCGGCGACCGCCTCGCCGCGCAGGCCGTCGCCGTCGACGCGGACCCGCGTCGGCCCGCCCACCTCGGCGAGGCTGACACGCACCAGTTGCGACGGCGCGTCCGGCGGCCCGACGAAAAGCTCCGTCGACTCCGCCGAAATCACCTGCATGTCCGCACTTTACGCGGCCCGCGCCGCGATATGACGTCGCGCAGGGGCGGCTGTCACCGGTTGGTGGAAAGCTCGGTGCCATGGCAGATCTGACTACCCAACTGGCCGACCAGCTCGACTGGCACTGGCGCAACCAGCTGCGCCCTCGCCTGGACGGCCTGACCGACGACGAGTACTTCTGGCAGCCGGTGCCCAACTGCTGGACCGTGCATCCCGACGGGTCGATCGACTTCGCCTTCCCGGCGCCCAGCCCCGTACCGTTCACCACGATCGCGTGGCGCACCGCACACGTCGTCGTCGGCGTGTTCGCGATGCGCGCCCATCACCATTTCGGCGGACCGCCCGCGGATTACCAGAGTTGGGACTACGCGACCGACGCCGCCACCGCGCTGCGGCAATTGGACGAGACATACGCGGCGTGGATCAACGGCGTGCGGTCGCTGTCCGCCGCCGACCTGACCCGCCGCTGCGGCCCGGCCGAAGGGCCCTACGCCGACTACCCGCTGAGCGAGCTGGTGTTGCACATCAATCGAGAAGCGATCCACCATGGTGCCGAAATCGCCTGCCTCCGAGACCTCTACCTGCACAGCCACCCCATCCAGGAGGATTGAGAATGCCCGCCCTTGCACCGCCCGTCGCCGACGAACGCAGCGCCCTGCGCGAATACCTAGCGTTCCACCAAAGCGCGTACTTCGCGGTGTCGTACGGCCTGACCGACGAGCAGGCCCGGTCCGCCCCCGCGGCCAGTGCGCTTTCGATCGGCGGGCTGGTCAAGCACGCCACCGCGATGCAGCGCACCTGGATGGCGCGCGTGGCGGCCGCGCCGGCGGAGCCACCGAAGGACACTCGCCCTTTCGAGCAGATCGCCCAGGAGTTCGGCGACCAGCACGTCATGCGGCCCGACGAGACGCTGGAGGGGCTGCTGCGGGCCTTCGAAGCGCAGAACGAGAAATCGCTGCGGCTGGTGGAAGCCGCGGATCTCGACACCGCCGTGCCCGTTCCACAAGAAATCCCGTGGTTCCCCAAAAACCAGCCGGCTTGGTCGGTGCGCTGGGTGATCCTGCACGTGATCAACGAGCTGGCCCGGCATGCCGGCCACGCCGACATCATCCGGGAAACCATCGACGGCGCCACCATGTACGAATTGATCGCCGGCCTGGAGAACTGGCAGATCGAGGGCTGGGTTCAGCCCTGGAAAGCAAAGTGAGTGCCCTCACACCGAATTGGGACTTGACACCGCCGGTTTGGCAGACTGCTGGAATGAGTTCTACCAAACACCGCGAGGTGGCCAGGCTCGACCGGGTGCCGTTGCCGGTCGAAGCGGCCCGGGTGGCGGCCACCGGTTGGCAGGTCACCCGCACCGCGGCTCGCGTCGTCACCAAGCTGCCGGGCAGGGGCCCGTGGCAGCAGAAGGTGATCAAGCAGCTCCCGCAGACCTTCGCCGATCTGGGGCCGACGTACGTGAAGTTCGGGCAGATCATCGCGTCCAGCCCCGGGGCGTTCGGCGAATCGCTCTCCCGCGAATTCCGCGACCTGCTCGACCGCGTGCCGCCGGCCGACAAAGACGAGGTGCACAAGCTGTTCGCCGAGGAGCTCGGCGGTCAGCCCTCGGAATTGTTCGCCAGCTTCGAGGAAGAACCGTTCGCGTCGGCGTCCATCGCCCAGGTGCACTACGCGACCCTGCACAGCGGCGAGGACGTCGTCGTCAAGATCCAGCGGCCGGGCATCCGCCGCCGCGTCGCCGCGGACCTACAGATCCTGAAGCGCTTCGCGCAGACGGTGGAGCTGGCCAAGCTCGGCCGGCGGTTGTCCGCCCAGGACGTGGTCGCCGACTTTTCCGACAACCTGGCCGAGGAGCTGAACTTCCGCCTCGAGGCGCAGTCGATGGAGGCCTGGGTCTCCCACCTGCACGCCTCACCGCTGGGCCGCAACATCCGGGTCCCCCAGGTGTACTGGGACCTGACGACCGACCGGGTGCTGACGATGGAGCGTGTGCACGGCATCCGCATCGATAACGCCGCCGCCATCCGCAAGGCCGGCTTCGACGGCACCGAGCTGGTCAAAGCGTTGCTGTTCAGCCTGTTCGAGGGCGGTCTGCGGCACGGGCTGTTCCACGGCGACCTGCACGCGGGCAACCTGTACGTCGACGATCAGGGCCGCATCGTCTTCTTCGACTTCGGGATCATGGGCCGCATCGACCCGCGCACCCGCTGGCTGCTGCGCGAACTCGTGTACGCGCTGCTGGTGAAGAAGGACCATGCCGCGGCCGGCAAGATCGTCGTGCTGATGGGCGCCGTCGGCACCATGAAGCCCGAAGCCCAGGCCGCCAAGGACCTGGAGCGTTTCGCCACGCCGCTGACCATGCAGACGCTGGGCGAGTTGTCCTATGCCGACATCGGCCGCCAGCTCTCCGCGCTGGCCGACGCCTACGACGTCAAGCTGCCCCGCGAGCTGGTGCTGATCGGCAAGCAGTTCCTCTACGTCGAGCGCTACATGAAGCTGCTCGCGCCCAAGTGGCAGATGATGTCGGATCCGCAGCTGACGGGATACTTCGCGAACTTCATGGTCGAGGTCAGCCGCGAGCACCAGACCGACGTGGAGGTCTAGTGGAGGTCCGCAGCGGGAACGCGCTATCGGGCGACCTGAAGCTCTACTACGAGGACATGGGCGACCTTGCCGACCCGCCCGTGCTGCTGATCATGGGCCTGGGCGCGCAGCTGCTGCTGTGGCGAACGGCGTTCTGCGAGAAGCTCGTTGGGCAGGGCCTGCGGGTGATCCGCTATGACAACCGCGACGTCGGCCTGTCCAGCAAGACCGAGCACCGCAGCTCCGGGCAGCCGCTGGTGACGCGGCTGGCCAGGTCCTGGCTCGGTCTGCGCAGCAACGCGGCATACACGCTGGAAGACATGGCCGACGACGCGGCGGCCCTCCTCGATCACCTGGGTCTCGAGCGCGCACACATCGTGGGGGCGTCGATGGGAGGCATGATCGCCCAGGTTTTCGCGGCACGATTCCCGACGCGGACGAAGACGCTGGGAATCCTGTTCTCCAGCAACAACTCACCGTTCCTGCCGCCGCCGGCCCCGAGCGCGTTGCTCGCGCTGCTCAAGGGCCCACCGCAGAACGCGTCGCGCGATGTGATCATCGACAACGCGGTGCGTGTCAGCAATATCATCGGCAGCCCCCGCTACCGCGTACCCGAAGAGCAGGTTCGCGCCGAGGCGGCCGAGGGGTACGACCGCAACTACTACCCGCAAGGCATCGCCCGCCATTTCGCCGCGATCCTGGGCAGCGGCAGCCTGGCCCCGTACGACCGCCGCATCGCCGCACCGACCGTGGTGGTCCATGGCCGCTCCGACAAGCTGATGCGGCCCTTCGGTGGCCGGGCGATCGCGCGCGCCATCGAGGGCGCTCGACTAATCTTGTTCGACGGCATGGGCCACGACCTGCCTCGGCAACTCTGGGACCCGTTGATCAGCGTGCTGACTAGTAACTTCGCCGAGGCCCGCTGAATCCCGGATCGGGCGGCGTTTAGGGTAACCCTGCCGAATTTCACACACGTCTCACACGGTTGATACCGTTGGCGTTGGGAGGATGTCTGGTAATGGCGGAGCTGAAGCCGTATTACGAAGAGTCGCAGGCAACCTACGACATTTCTGACGAGTTCTTCGCGCTGTTCCTCGACCCCAACATGGTGTACACCTGCGCTTACTACAAAGACGACGACATGACGCTGGAAGAGGCGCAGCTCGCCAAGCTGGATCTGGCGCTGGACAAGCTGAACCTCGAGCCCGGCATGACGCTGCTCGACGTCGGTTGCGGCTGGGGCGGAGCGCTGGTCCGCGCGGTCGAGAAGTACGACGTCAACGTCATCGGCCTCACCCTGAGCCGCAATCACTACGAGCGCAGCAAGGCGCGGCTGGCCGAGATCCCCACGACGCGTCGCGCCGAGGCTCGGCTGCAGGGCTGGGAAGAGTTTGACGGGCAAGTCGATCGGATCATGAGCTTCGAGGCCTTCGACGCGTTCAAAAAGGAACGCTGGCCCGCGTTCTGGGATTGGGCCTACAAGACCCTTCCCGATGACAGCCGGATGCTGATGCACAGCATCTTCACGTATCCGCAGTCGCAATGGAAGGAGCGCGGCATCCCCATCACGATGACGGACCTGCGTTTCTTCCACTTCCTCGGCACGGAGATCTTTCCCGGCGGCCAGATGTGCGGCGAACGCGACATCGTCGACTTTGCGCAAGACAGCGGTTTTTCGATCGAGAAGGTCCAATATCTGCAGCCGCATTACGCGCGGACCCTGGACACGTGGGCGACCAACCTGCAGGCCAATCGCGAACGCGCCATCGCCGTCCAGTCCGAAGAGGTCTACAACCGCTTCATGCGCTACCTCACCGGCTGCGCGGACCTTTTCCGCAAAGGGATCTCGAACGTGGCGCAGTACACGCTCACCAAGTAGCGTTCGTGACGGGGGCACCAATCATGGCCGACAAACTGACGCCGCACTTTGCCGACGTGCAGGCGCACTACGACCTCTCTGACGACTTCTTCCGCCTCTTCCTGGACCCCACCCAGACGTACAGCTGCGCGTACTTCGAGCGCGACGACATGACGCTGGAAGAGGCGCAGATCGCCAAGATCGACCTGGCACTGGGCAAGCTGGGCCTGCGGCCGGGCATGATGCTGCTCGACGTCGGCTGCGGCTGGGGCGCCACCATGCGGCGGGCCATCGAACGCTACGACGTCAACGTCATCGGCTTGACGTTGTCGAAGAACCAGGCCGCCCATGTGCAGAAGACGTTCGACGAGATGGATAGCCCACGCAGCAGGCGGGTGTTGCTGAACGGCTGGGAACAGTTTGACGAGCCCGTGGACCGGATCGTGTCGATCGGCGCGTTCGAGCACTTCGGCCACGATCGTTACGACGACTTCTTCCGGATGGCCCACTCCGTGCTGCCCGCCGACGGGGTCATGCTGCTGCACACGATCACCGGGCTGACCGGAACGCAGTGCATCGAACGCGGCATCCCCCTGACCTTCGAAATGGCCCGCTTCATCAAGTTCATCGTCACCGAAATCTTCCCCGGCGGCCGGTTGCCGTCGATCGAGAAAGTCGGGGAGCACTCGTCGAAAGCGGGCTTCACGTTGACCCGGCGGCAATCGCTGCAGCCGCACTATGCCAGGACCCTCGACTTGTGGGCTGAGGCCCTCGAGGCGCATCGGGACGAGGCCATCGCGGTGCAATCCGAAGAGGTCTACGAGCGGTACATGAAGTACCTGACCGGGTGCGCCAAGGCGTTTCGCATCGGCTATATCGACGTAAACCAATTCACGCTGGAGAAGTAGCGCTCCCCATTTTTATCGAGATGTGACAGAGCTCAGGCCGACCCGTGGCCAGGGCCTGTGGGCGACGAATCGGATTTCCGACTAAGATTCCACCTGATCAAGTTCGCCGTGGGGGGCATCTGGCGAAACACCAGTTGCCCGGACTCCACGAAAGGACCTCCTCACACCATGGATAATCTCGACGCCGTCATAGTGGGCGCCGGTTTCGGGGGCATTGGCACAGCCATCCAGCTCAAGCGGCTCGGATACGACAAGATCGCAATTCTCGATCGCGAGGCGGATCTGGGCGGGACCTGGCACGTCAATACCTACCCCGGCCTGGCCGTCGATATCCCGGCCACCACCTATTCGTACTGGTTTGAGCCCAATCCGTACTGGTCACGGCTGTTCCCGCCGGGTCGGGAACTGCAGCGCTACGCCGAGAACGTGGCCGACAAGTACGACGTGCACCGCCACATGCGGTTCAACACGACGGTCGAGTCCGCAAGCTGGGACGAGGACCAGCGATTGTGGCAGGTGGCGCTGGCCGACGGCACGAGCCTGACGACACGCTTTCTGGTCACCGCGACCGGCTTCCTCTCGCAGCCGAAGTCCCCCGATATCCCCGGAATCGAGAGCTTCGCGGGCAAGGTCGTCTACACCATGGCGTGGGACCACGGCTACGACCCCGCCGGGCGCCGCGTCGGAATCATCGGCACCGGGGCGACCGCAGTGCAGTTGATCCCCGAGTTGGCCGCCACAGCCGGCGAGCTGACCGTGTACCAGCGCACGCCGACCCATGTGGTGCCCAAGCTCGACTTCGAGATCCCGCGCTGGCTGCAATGGCTGTTCGCCCGGGTGCCCCTGGTGCACCGCGCCTTCCGCCTGGCGACCGACGGCTTCTTCGAGCTGGTATTGGCCACGGCGCTGCACCACAAGGGGCTTCGGCGGCTCGACATCGGCGCGGCGGACGTCGCGAAGATGAGCCGGTTCTTCTGGATCCGCGACAAGGAACTGCGGCGCAAGCTCACTCCCGACTACGACTTCGGTTGTAAGCGCCCCACCTGGTCCAACACCTACTACCGCGCCCTGACCAAGCCGCACGTGCACCTGGAGACCAACAGCATCGAACGGATCGAACCCGACGGCATCGTCACCGCCGACGGGAACAAGACCGTCATCGACACGCTGGTGCTGGCCACCGGGTTCGACCTCTGGGAAGCCAACTTCCCCGCCATCGAAGTGATCGGGCGCAGGGGCCGCAACCTGGGAAAGTGGTGGCGTGAGAACAGGTTTCAGGCCTACCAGGGCATCTCGGTCCCCTATTTCCCCAACTTCCTGAGCCTGGCCAGTCCCTACGCCTTCTCCGGCCTGTCGTTCTTCCACACCATCGAATACCAGATGCGCCACATGGACCGGCTGTTCGGAGAGCTGCAACGCAGGGGCGCGACGGAATTCGAGGTCACCGAGGAGGCGAATGCGCGCTTCCTGGATCGCGTGACCCAGCTTGCCGGAAAGTCCCTCTTCGCCCTCGGCAACTGCGCCAGCTCGCGGTCCTACTACTTCAACCCCGACGGCGAGCCGGCATTGCTGCGCCCCACGTCGACCCGCAACGCGGTACGGGAAGGATCACGGTTCCCGTTGAGCGATTACCACTTCCGCTGACCGTTGCCTGTGCCGGTCAAACCTCACCTCGCCATTCGGTATCGTTTGACACCGACCGAGAGGCGTGCCTGCCACAGGCAATGACCATCATCCAGGAGAAGAAGAAGAAAATGGCTGATCAACCGCCTAGCCCCACGAAGACGCGGACGCGCGCCGAAGACATTCAGGCACACTACGACGTCTCCGACGACTTCTTCGCCCTGTTTCAGGACCCCACCCGGATCTACAGCTGCGCCTACTTCGAGCGCGACGACATGACGCTGGAAGAGGCCCAGTACGCCAAGATCGACCTCAACCTGGACCAGCTCGACCTCAAGCCCGGCATGACCCTGCTCGACATCGGGTGCGGCTGGGGCACCACCATGAAGCGCGCCGTCGAGAAGTACGACGTCAACGTCATCGGCCTGACCCTGTCCAAGAACCAGCACGCCCGCTGCGAGCAGGTGCTGGGAGCCCTGGACACGAGCCGGACGCGCGAGGTACGGCTGCATGGCTGGGAGGACTTCAACGACCCCGTCGACCGGATCGTGTCCATCGAGGCGTTCGAGCACTTCGGGCACGAGAACTACGACGACTTCTTCAAGCGGTGCTTCAACGTCATGCCCGAGGACGGCCGGATGACCGTCCAGAGCAGCGTCAGCTACCACCCCTACGAAATGGCGGCCCTCGGCAAAAAGCTAACTTTCGAGACGGCCCGCTTCATCAAGTTCATCATCACCGAAATCTTCCCGGGTGGGCGCCTGCCGTCCACCAAGATGATGGTCGAGCACGGCGAGAAGGCCGGATTCGTCGTCCCCGAGCCGCTTTCGCTGCGCCCGCATTACATCAGGACGCTGCACACCTGGGGCGACACGTTGGAGTCGAACCGCGACAAGGCCATCGAGGTCACCTCCGAAGAGGTCTACAACCGCTACATGAAGTACTTGCGCGGCTGCGAGTACTACTTCACCGAGGAGATGCTCGACGTCAGCCTGGTGACCTACCTCAAGCCTGGAGCCGCCGCCTAATTTTCGCCCCGGGTCGTCGGATCGGTGCTGCGGCGTTCGTCGAACAGGTAGAGAGTGGAGCACGAGGCTTCGCTCACGACCGGAGGTGACGAACATGCAGTATTTCGCGCTGTTGATCAGCAAGGAGCAAGATCGCACGCCCGACGATCCAGCCGCCGCGATGGCCGCGTGGGAGAGCTTTCACGCCAAGGCAGGCGCGGCGATCAAATCTGGAGACGCGCTGGCGCCCGCCGCCGCCGCGGCGGTCGTCACGGGTGGCCCGGATGCGCCGACGGTCACCGACGGACCCTTCGCCGAGTCCGCCGAGGTGGCCTGCGGTTACTACGTCTTCGAAGCCGAAAACCTCGACGAGGCGCTGGCATTGGCCCGCGACGTCCCAATCGCCGCGTACGGCGCCGTGGAACTGTGGCCCACGGTGCACTCCGTCGAGCTGTCGCGCAAGCTCACCGGCAACGACTGGCTCGCGCTGCTGTCCGAACCCGCCGAATCCGCACACACGCCGGGCACACCGGAGTGGGAGGCAGTGGCGGCGAAGCACGCGGGTCTCCACGCGGCCGCGGGTGATCACATCATTGGGGGCGCCGCATTGCACGACCGCTCCACGGCTACGACCGTGCGGGTGCGCGATGGCGAGGTCCTGATCACCGATGGGCCCTATGCGGAAGGCGCCGAAATCGCAACCGGGATCTACCTGCTGAGCGCGGCGGACCGCGAAGAGGCCATCAAGCTCGCATCGATGATCCCGGCGACGACCGTGCAGGTGCGGCAACTAGCCGGGATCTCCGCGCTCTAGATTCGCGGATGGCCAACCTGGACGGCGTCTTCCGCCGGGAATGGGGACCGGCCGTCGCCGCGCTCGCGCGGTGGTCCGGGGACCTCACCGTCGCCGAGGACGCCGTCCAGGAGGCCTGCGCCGAGGCGCTTCGGGCCTGGCCGCGCGACGGTGTGCCCGATAGTCCCGGCGGGTGGCTGGTGACCGTCGCCCGCAACCGCGCCCGCGACCGGCTTCGTCGCGAATCCATCCGTCCCGGAAAGGAATTGGCGGCGGTGGTCGACGAGATCAGGGTTCGGACCGACCGGGTGGACGTCCACCCGGTCCGCGACGACGAGCTGCGGATGATGTTCACCTGCGCGCACCCGGCGCTGGACCGGCAGTCGCAGCTGGCGCTGACGCTGCGGCTGGTGTCCGGGTTGACCGTCGCCGAGATAGCTCGAGCCCTGCTGCAGAGCGAGCCCGCCATCGGTCAGCGAATCACACGCGCCAAGAACAAGATTCGGCACGCCAACATCCCGCTGCGGGTGCCTCCGGCCGAGCTGCTGGCCGAGCGCACACCGCACGTGCTCGGTTGCATCTACTCGGTGTTCACCGAGGGCTATTGGTCGACCGCGGGACCGTCGGCGATTCGAGACGAGCTGTGCGACGAGGGGATTCGGCTGGCCGGAGAATTGTGTGCGCTGATGCCCGACGAGCCGGAGGCGCACGCCCTGGCCGCCCTGATGCTGCTGCACGATTCGCGGCGGGCGACCCGGGTGGACGACTCCGGCATGCTGGTGCCGCTCGAGGACCAGGACCGCCGCCGTTGGGACCGCGGCCGCATCGCGCGGGGGCTGGAGCGGTTGCGGGCGGCCGAGGGATCGACGGGCGCCTACCTGCCGCAGGCGGTGATCGCGGCGCTGCACGCGACGGCCCCGTCCTGGGAACAGACGGACTGGACTGCGATCTGCGCCGCCTACGACCGGCTGTGGCGGATGACCGACTCCCCGGTGGTGGGCGCCAATCGCGCGCTGGCGATCGGCTTTCGCGACGGCCCGGTGGCGGGCCTGGCCGCGCTGGACAAGGTGGCGCACGATCCCCGGCTGGCCCGCTCCAATCTGGTCGTGACGGTGCGCGCCGATCTGTTGCGGCGCGCCGGCCGGGCGGCCGACGCCGTGGAGTGGTACCGAATAGCGTTGGAGTCCAACGGTTCCGAGCCGGGCCGCGAGTTCTTGCGCCGGCGCATCGCCGAGTGCGGCGGCTAGGCGTCCGCGAAGTTGCGAGTGATCGACGGGTCGACCGGAATGCCCGGGCCCGTGGTCGTCGACACGGTGATCTTCTTCAGGTAGCGGCCCTTCGACGAGGACGGCTTGAGCCGCAGCACCTCGTCGATCGCGGCACCGTAGTTCTCCGCGAGGTTCTTCTCGTCGAACGACGCCTTGCCGATGACGAAGTGCAGGTTGGCCTGCTTGTCGATGCGGAAATTGATCTTGCCGCCCTTGATGTCGGCCACCGCCTTGGCGACGTCGGGGGTCACCGTGCCGGTCTTGGGGTTGGGCATCAGGCCGCGCGGACCCAGCACTCGCGCGATGCGTCCGACCTTGGCCATCTGGTCGGGGGTGGCGATCGCGGCGTCGAACTCCAGCCAGCCGCCCTGGATCCTCTCGATCAGGTCGTCACTGCCCACGATGTCGGCGCCGGCGGCCTGTGCCTGCTCGGCCTTTTCACCGACCGCGAACACGGCGACGCGGGCGGTCTTACCGGTGCCGTGCGGCAGGTTGACTGTGCCGCGCACCATTTGGTCCGCCTTGCGCGGGTCGACGCCGAGCCGGATCGCCACCTCGACGGTGGCGTCCTGCTTGGTCGAGGACGTCTCCTTGGCGAGCTTCGCCGCCTCCAGCGGAGTGTAGAGGTTGTTGCGGTCCACCTTCTCGGCGGCGGCGCGGAATGCCTTGCTGTTCTTGCTCATTGAATATCCAATCCGGTGTTGGGTTGTGGTTACGAAGCGGGCCGAAGCTGGCCCTCCCACGGGGTATGGCCGAGAGCTACTCGACCGTGATCCCCATCGACCGGGCGGTCCCGGCGATGATCTTGGCGCCTGCCTCGACGTCGTTGGCGTTGAGGTCGGCCTTCTTGGTCTCGGCGATCTCGCGACACTGGTCCCAGCTCACTTTGGCGACCTTGTCCTTGTGCGGCTCGGCCGAACCCTTGCTTACGCCCGCGGCTTTCAGCAGCAGCTTGGCGGCGGGCGGCGTCTTGAGCGCGAAGGTGAAGCTGCGGTCCTCGTAGACCGTGATCTCCACCGGGATGACGTTGCCGCGCTGGTTCTCCGTCGCGGCGTTGTACGCCTTGCAGAACTCCATGATGTTGACGCCGTGCTGGCCGAGCGCGGGTCCCACCGGCGGAGCGGGGTTGGCCTGCCCGGCCTGGATCTGCAGCTTGATCAGCCCGATGACTTTCTTCTTCGGGGCCATGAGATGTTGACGTTCCTTCCTGGGAGTTAAATCTTGGAGACTTGGCCGAAGGTGAGTTCCACCGGCGTTTCACGGCCGAAGATCGACACCAGCACCTTGAGCTTCTGCTGTTCGCCGTTGACCTCGCTGATCGTGGCCGGCAATGTGGCGAACGGCCCGTCCATCACCGTCACCGATTCGCCCACCTCGTAGTCGACCTCGACGACGGGACGTTCCAGGCCGCCCGCCTCGGTGGCGGCGGCGGTGCTGGCCGCGCCCTTGGCGGCCTTCTTCGACGACCCCGGGGGCAGCAGGAACTTCACCACGTCGTCCAGCGCCAGCGCCGAGGGGCGGGAGGTTGCCCCGACGAAGCCGGTGACGCCGGGCGTATTGCGCACCGCGGACCACGAGTCGTCGGTCAGGTCCATGCGCACCAGGATGTAGCCGGGCAGCACCTTGCGGTTGACCTGCTTGCGCTGGCCGTTCTTGATCTCGGTGACCTCTTCGGTAGGCACTTCCACCTGGAAGATGTAGTCGCCGACGTCCAGGTTCTGCACCCGGGTTTCCAGGTTGGCCTTGACCTTGTTCTCGTATCCCGCGTAGGAGTGCACGACGTACCAGTCGCCGGGTTTGCTGCGCAGTTCCGCCTTGAGCGCGGCGGCCGGGTCGATTTCCTCGGCCGGCTCCGTGTGAGCCTCCGCCTCAGGGGTCTCGGCGACCTCCTGCACGTCGACCGCCTCACCCGCGGACGTGTCACCGTCGAAGGTAGTCACGGTTTTCAGTCCTCTCTGTCACTCGCTCAGCCGAACACCAACAGGACCAGCTTGGTCAGTCCGAAGTCCGCGAGACCGACCAGCGCCACCATGAAGGCGAGGAACGCCAGCACCACCGAGGTGTAGGTGAGCATCTGTTTGCGGTTCGGCCAGATCACCTTCCGCATCTCCGCAACGACCTGCTTGAGGTAGTTGTAGACGAACACGAACGGGTTAGCCGAACGGCCGGCGGGTTTCTTCGGTTTCTTGGCCTGCTTGCGGTCCTTCTTGGCTGCCCGGGCCTTCTTGGTCTTGCCCTCGGCCTCAGCCTCCTCGGGCGACTCGACGTCGACGTCTTCCTCGACGTCGGCCACCCGCTGCCGAGACCGCTTGCCGGTGGGCCGCGCGGGCTTGGTCACCACGGCCGTCCGACTACCGCCGGTGCGGCTGTCGTCGGTCTCGCCGCCGTCGCCTGCGGCGTCGTTGGCAGCGTTGCCCTCGTCGCTCACCGCATGCTCCTTTGTTCGTTGGCTTTCAGTGTCCAGCATGGCACGTCTTGGCCATTAGCAGGGGCGACAGGACTTGAACCTGCAACCTGCGGTTTTGGAGACCGCTGCTCTGCCATTTGAGCTACGCCCCTTCGCGGTTGGCAGGCCAACCTGCGCTTACCTACCGGGGCCTACACGACACGCGCGCTCTCCGTTCGGTGATCGCCGAACCGACGGACAGCGCGCTGTTGTGGGAAAACCCCGAGGTCCGAGTGTACATCGACGCAGGAGTCAGATACTAATTACGCGCTTCGGACGACCTGGCCGGACTCGGCGTCCCATCGCAGGTTCGCGGAGCCGTCGCTGTGCTGGCTCATCAACGTGGTGTAGGCCTCCAAGACCACCTCGCCGTCGTCGGTGGTGCAGATGTTCTTGGTGACGACGATGTCGGCGCCGAAACGCTCGACCACCGATTGGACTTCCATGCGGGCCCATAGCTTGTCGCCGGCCTTGATCGGCTTGGAGAACACGAACCGTTGGTCGACCTGGACAATCACCAGGGTCTCCATGCCGATGTCGACATGCCGGAAGAAATCCAGCTGGACCAGCTTGGCGAAGATGGTCGCGAACGTCAGCGGTGCGACGATCGCGTCGTGGCCGAGTTCGGCGGCCGCATCCTCGTCCAGGTGGGCGGGGTGGTCGTTCTTGATGGATTGCGCAAACTGACGCAGTTGTTCGCGACCCACGACGAAATAATCCGGATACCGCCAGATCATCCCGCGGATATCGGTCTTGAGCGCCATGGGCTATGCCAGGGTCGCGGACGCGATGGCCCTGCCGAAGATCTTCTTGCCGCCGGTCGTCGCCGTCAGTGCGATGGTCACGGACTTGCTTTCCGGATCGACCGATTTCACCCTGCCGCTGAAGACGAGCTCGGCGCCCTTGCCGTCGTTGGGCACCGGCACCACGGCGGTGAACCGCACGTTGTACTCGGTGACCGCGCCCGGGTCGCCGACCCATGACGTGACGTAGCCGCCACCCAATCCCATCGTCAACATCCCGTGTGCGATGGCGGTGTCCAGCCCGACGACCTTGGCGATCTCGTCGTCCCAGTGAATCGGGTTCAAGTCACCCGAGACGCCCGCGTAGTTGACGAGATCCTGGCGCGTCAGCGGGTAAATCTTCTCCGGAAGGCGATCACCCACCTTCACCGAGCTGAACTCACGCAATGGCATGCGAAAATCCCTCTTCTCCATCCTCACCGGCACGGCCCGCGAGGGTCGTGTAGGTCTCCTGCACGATGTCACCGGCGTCGTCGGTGACGATGTTTCTGGTCACGATGATCTGGGTGCCGTGCGACTGGCGGACCGAGTCCACATAGACGTCGCAGTACAACTTGTCGCCGTCGACGATCGGCTTCTTGTATTTCAGCACCTGGTCGACCTGGACGATCTGCGCGTCCTCGACCGCGATGTTCGCGTAGTTGAAGAACGCGTTTTGGGCCTTGTAGCCGAAGACAGAGATGAAGGTCAGCGGGGCCAGCAAACCTTGATAACCCAGCTCGGCGGCCGCTTTCTCCTCGAAGAAAGGCGCGTCGTCATTTTGAACCGCTATCGCGTACTCGCGGATCTTCTCCCGCTCTACCTCGTAATGGTCGGGATAGCGGTAGTGCATCCCGACGATGTTGCCGCTCAACGCCACGGGTCTAGAACCTACCTAGTCGATCTGAATAAATGCTTGGGGACGGCGCTAGCGGGTCTCGCGGTGCGCCTGGTGCTTGCCACAGTTCGGGCAGAACTTCTTCAGCTCCATCCGGTCGGGGTCGTTGCGGCGATTCTTCTTGGTGATGTAGTTACGGTGCTTGCACACCTCGCACGCCAGGGTGATCTTCGGCCTGACGTCGGTACTGGAAGCCATGACGGTTCTCTCTCAAATCTCTCAAAGTGCGTTGTTGTGTTGTAGCGATGGCCGGACTCGAACCGGCGACCTAACGATTATGAGTCGTTCGCTCTAACCGACTGAGCTACATCGCCTTGTCCACCCTGGGTCGGGGCCGCCACGCCTGCTCGGCATCCGCCGAGCCCCCTAACGGAATCGAACCGTTGACCTTTTCCTTACCATGGAAACGCTCTACCGACTGAGCTAAGGGGGCCGTTCGCCCGAAGCGACCAGTCGTCCCGCGGGCCTAAAAGAGGGTACAGCCTGGCCCGCAACGGCACCAAACCACAGGCGCGGGCCCGGAGTTGCCGGGGAAAGCTCTAGCCGGTGTCGCTCCTGCGGTGGGGTTCCCAGGCGCTGAGGTCGCTGAACTCGTCGTAGTCGCCGTCGCGCTGATCTTTGGCTGCGGGATCGGTCTCGCCGAGCAGGGTCCGCAGCGCGAGGTGGATGGCCTCGCGCGCGTCGGCCAGGTGGTATCGGCGTATCGCTTCCTGGACAAGCTCGAAGTCCACGTCGATCTCGAACTTCTTCAGCATGGGCTAACGATACCCAGTGCGGACCGGATGAAGCGGTTGTTGCCATGCGTGGCGGAAGCGCGCCGCTGCGGGTCATAGTCTGGTGACGTGTCAGATTCGTCCGAGGACCGGCTGTACTTCCGTCAACTGCTTTCCGGTCGCGATTTCGCCGCCGGCGACATGTTTGCGACACAAATGCGCAATTTCGCCTATCTGATCGGCGACCGGCAGACCGGAGATTGCGTGGTGGTCGACCCGGCGTACGCCGCGGGCGATCTTCTCGACGCACTGGAAGCCGATGGCATGCACTTGTCCGGCGTGCTGGTGACCCACCATCACCCCGACCATGTGGGCGGGAACATGATGGGCTTCGAGCTCAAGGGACTCGCCGAGCTGCTGGAGCGAGCAACTGTGCCGGTGCACGTGAATACCCATGAGGCACTTTGGGTTTCGCGGGTTACCGGCATCGGGCTGGGCGACCTCACCACCCACGAGCATCGCGACAAGATCAGCATCGGCGACCTCGAAATCGAGCTGTTGCACACGCCGGGTCACACGCCCGGTAGCCAGTGCTTCCTGTTGGACGGCCGGCTGGTCGCGGGTGACACGCTATTTCTGGACGGCTGCGGGCGCACCGACTTTCCCGGCGGCGATTCCGACGAGATGTATCGCAGCCTGCAGCAGCTCGCGGCGCTTCCCGGTGATCCGACGGTGTTTCCGGGACACTGGTACTCCGCGGATCCCAGCGCCCCGTTGTCGGAGGTCAAGCGGTCCAACTACGTGTACCGGCCCGCCAACCTCGATCAGTGGCGAATGTTGATGGGCGGCTGAGGGACTCAGCGGCCTTTCGCGTTCACATTTGCGCAGCATGAGCGCCCGCCGGGGTCATTGTGATTCCGAATGCGGCGATATTCGCCTGGCACCTCTACTATCAGTCCAGCGAAATTTCCTGCGATGCCGGATAAGCGGAAGGTCGATTCAATGGGGTGGATCCAGGACAGCTGGCACGGGGTCACCGATGTCGGGTCCAGCACCTGGCTGGCGTGGGCGGCCTGGGCGGCAATTGCGCTCGGTGTCGTCGCGCTGGTGTTCGCAAACCGGCAGATCAGCCGCAGCCGCGGATTCGCGTCGGAGCAGACCCGCCCCCACGTCGCCATGCTCATGGAGCCGCACGCCGCCGACTGGCACGTGATCGAGCTCGTGGTCCGGAATTTCGGCCAGACGGCGGCTTATGACATCCGTTTTTCATTTCCGAATCCGCCGACGGTGGCCGAATACGAAAATGCCTCGGACGGCTACGCCGATGTCGTCGAACTGCAGCTTCCCCGCGAGTTGCCGGTACTGGCGCCCGGCCAGGAATGGCGGATGGTGTGGGATTCTGCGCTCGACCGCCGCGAAATTGGAAGCGGTATCGAGTCTCGCTTCACCGGCAAGGTGATCTATTACGACCGCCCCGATACGCCGCGCGGATGGCGGTTCTGGCAGCGCGAGCGCCGCCCGCTGGAGACCAGCGTGGTGCTGGACTGGGATGCCCTGCCACCCGTTCAGCGCATCGAGTTGATGACGACGCACGACCTCGCGAAGCGGGAGAAGCAGAAACTGGAACTGCTGCGCGGGCTGCTCACCTACTTCCACTACGCGAGCAAGGAAACGCGTCCCGACGTGTTCCGCAGCGAAATCGAACGAATCAACAAGGCGGTGCAGGAAACCCAGGACCGCTGGCGCACCCGGCAGCTCGACGAACCCACCGATGTCAGCCTCCGCTGGGGTAACGCGGAAAACGAGCTGGGCAAGCATCGCGGCCAGCACGTGTGACGGCGGGCCGGCTCCCGCCGATGTCGATCTGATTCAATCGACTGCGCGTCCGTATCAAAGGAGTGAGCCATGAGCGGCCCGGTCACCTACAGCCGTAACGAGTCCATCGCGGTCATCCGGATGGACGACGGCAAAGTCAATGCGCTGGGCCCGACCATGCAGCAGGCTCTCAACGAAGCCATCGACCAGGCCGACAGTGACGACGTGGGCGCGGTGGTGATCGCCGGCAACGAGAGGGTGTTCAGCGGCGGATTCGACCTGAAGATTCTGACCTCCGGTGAGGTGCAGCCGGCGATCGACATGCTCAGGGGCGGCTTCGAGCTGGCGCATCGACTGTTGTCCTACCCGAAGCCGGTGGTAATGGCCTGCACCGGCCACGCCATCGCGATGGGGGCGTTCCTGTTGTCGTCCGGCGATCACCGAGTGGCCGCCCACGCGTACAACATTCAGGCCAACGAGGTCGCTATCGGCATGATCATCCCGTACGCCGCTCTCGAGATCATGAAGCTGCGGCTGACGCGGTCGGCGTACCAGCAAGCCACGGGCCTGGCCAAGACCTTCTTCGGCGAGACCGCCCTCGCGGCGGGCTTTGTCGACGAGATCGTGCTTCCGGAGATGGTGCTCAGCCGCGCCGAAGAAGCCGCGCAGGAATTCGCCGGCCTGAACCAGCACGCCCACGCCGCGACCAAGTTGCGCGCCCGCGCCGACGCGCTGGCAGCCATCCGCGCCGGGATCGACGGGATCGAGGCCGAGTTCGGCGTGTAGTTCCGCGTCGCACCGCGCAGGCATTGACCAGCTGAAAGTTGGCGCGGTGCAACATGATTCAGTTTTGCGGAGAAGGCGATGCGGTTGCCCGGGCAACCGCCTCCCCTCATGTCGCCTCCTCCATTCGGAAGTCTGACACGTTTGCGCGACGCCGTCACTTCACCCCGTGACCAGGCCTTTCGGCCCGAAAGGGTGACCGTCAACCGGCCCAGCGGAAGCGCTTGAGATACGCGGTCCAGTCCCACGTCGCCAGAAACTCTTGCGCCGCCTCATAACCCCTGTCGTATAGCTCTTCCAGGCGCCCGGGCGCGACATCGAAGTCGAGCACCCCCACATTGGTCGACTCGACCGGGATCGCGCGCGCGGCGACCCACGGCCGGTTGAGGTGGGTCTGGTCGTGGCCGGCCAGCATCGTGGTGAGCAGGCTTTCCAACAACGCGGTCTGTTCGAAGAAGCGCAGGGGTTTCAGCGCGGGCATCACCGCGAGGATGCCCTCGTTGAGCCTCGGCAGCACCGTGATCCCGAACGTGGGCCAGCGTGGCGGTTTGCCGTCGGGCCGGTCGAAGGTGTCGATCGGGAAGTTCGAGAGCACACCACCGTCGACGAGGGTCGACGTCTCGCCGCTCGCGCTCGTCAGCTTGACCGGGCGGTAGAAGAACGGGATCGCCATCGATGCGCGCACCGCGTCGGCGACCGGCTGCTCGTCGGGGTCCAGGCCGTAGAGCCGCCGGTAATCCCACGGCAGCCGCACCAATTGCGCCGCGGTGAGGTCGGCGACGGTGACCACCAGCTTGTATTGCCATCCCTCGATCGGGTGGTCCTCGTCGAGGACTAGATCGCCGAAGGAGGTGACGCCAAGGTTCTTCAGCTCACTCCGAATCCAGTCGTAGGCAACATCGCCGCGGTACATGCTCGTGTCCCGCACCAGTCCCCACGCGGCACCGAGAAAGGGGACGGGCCCCGCATCGCGCCACTGGTTCAGCGGTACCGAGAAGGCGAGTTCCTTCATGTCCGCGCCGCTCAGCTGGCCGCCTCTGGACCCGGCCGCCAAGATCGCCGCAACCACCGAGCCGGCCGACACACCCGAGATCCGCTTGATCGAATAGCCGGCATCCATCAGCGCGACGATGGCGCCCACCAGACCGATGAACTTCACGCCACCACCGGAGAGCACCAGATCCACCGATTTCGGCTGCGCTGCCTTGACCGCCATTAGTTCTCCGCCGAAACCCAGTCGTAGGGAAGGAATTTCCCGTCGAATGTCACCACCACGCGGTCGCCCGACGGGTGCGGCTTCTTTTGCAGGTCGACGCTGAAGTTGATCGCGCTCATGATGCCGTCGCCGAACCGCTCGTGAATCAGTTCCTTGATGGCGCCGCCGTACACCTGAAGCGCTTCGTAGAAACGGTAGATGGTGGGGTCGGTCGGCACTGTCGTAGGCAGTCCGCCACGCATGGGCGGGGCGGCCAGCACGGCTACCGCCGACTCGTCGAGACCCAGCATCTCGACCACGACCTTGCCGAGTTCGGCGGGGATGGGATGCTGACCAAGCAATGCCGACGTGGTCCACACGACCGGCCGGCCTATGGCGTCGGCCAGCTCCTGCCACGTCAGGCCGCGCGCGAGGCGGGCAACGACGATCTGCTCGGTGACTTCGTTTCTCGTCATGCGTCCCAGCATGCACCGCCGGACCTAGCCGGGCTTCGTCGCGGTGACCAAGCGGGTGGCGAACCACGGGCCGCCGTACCACATGCGCCACCCCAGGTTGCGGCGCCGCACGTCGAGCCAGCCCAGCTCGCGCAGCCGCGCGGCGTGCTGACGGGTCTCCCACAGGTCGGCGATGGCCAGGCGGCCGCCCGGCCGTAACACCCGAACCGCTTCGTCCAACGCCTGTCGCCGCCCGGCGCGTTTCGGAATGTTATGGATGGCCAGGCTGCTCACGATCACGTCGACGCTCTCGTCGCCCAACGGGAGGGCGGTCATGTCGGCGGTGTACACCTCGACGCGCTCGGCGACGCTTTCCAGGGCCGCGTTGGATAACGTTGCCTCCTGGGAGTTTTCGGTCTGATCGGCCCGCCACAGGTCGACGCCCACCGCGCGGCCCCGCGGCAGTCGCTTGGCCGCGGCCAGCAACACCGCACCCCGCCCGCACCCGAGGTCGAGCAACGTTTCGTCCCCGCGCAGTCGTAGGTTGTCCAAAACGTCGTCCCAGGCGCGAAACTTGCCCGATCGCGTCGCGTAGATGAAGGAGGCGGCCGTCGCGAGAATCTCGACGGCCGACGCGGCCGCGAGCGACGCCGCCAAGCGGTTACCGCGGGCCAGCGCGAAGCCGGCCCCCGCGAGCAGGGCAGCGGAAGTGGCTGCGACGCCGGCCAATTGGGCTCGTGCCGAGATGGTATGAAAAGAGCCGTCGTATCCGTATTCGCCCTTGCGCACGTCGGCAGTCACCGATTCACCAGCGGCCATGGTGGACCACCTCGTCGAAGGAGCGCCGATTCGGTTTGCGGATCGGCGCCAGGGGCCGGTCGGCCGGATAGCCGACGCCGAGCATGAAGGCCACCAGGTGGTCGTCAGGGACGCCCAGGATGGCGCGCGCCCTCTCCTGATCCCCCACCGACGAATGGCCGGTGCCGATCCCGAGGTCGGTGGCCGCGATCATCATCGCCATCGTTGCCTGGCCGACGTCGTAGTTGTCCGTCACCAGCCGCCGCTCGTCCGGCGGCACCGGCACCACGATGACGATTGCGGCCGCGGCCGCGGCGATGTGACCGGCGCCCATCCAGACCGTGGAAAGCTCCTCGAGTTGAGTCGGGTCGGTGACGATCACGAAGTCCCACGGCTGACGGTTTTTCGCCGACGGCGCCCGCCAGCCGGCCTCGGCGATCCGGTTCAGGTCGGCTTCCGGCACCGGTTCCGCCGTGTACTGCCGAACGTTGCGCCGAGCGCGGATCGCGTCCCACGTTTCCATCTCATCCCCTCTAGTGCGTTGTTCCGGATTGTGCCTTGGCGGCCATCTGCTTGAGCATGTCGTCGTGGATGATGTCGATCCGCGAGCGGGCTTCCGCGCAAACCAGTGAGTCGCGGATAACGGTGAGCTGATTGTCCTGCCTGGCTTCTCCGCCCTGGGACCAATTCGTGGAACCCGTGACGACGTCGACCCCGTCGATGATCACCATCTTCAAATGCATGATCGCCGATTTCTCGCTGTGGCCGATCGCAATGCTGTTGCCGGTTTTGTCGTTCAGCCACTGTGCCAGCAGAGCGCGCTCGGCGACTCCTTTGGCTTGAGTGGAATCGAGAGTCAGCTGCACATAGATCTTTTCGTCCTGCAGCTTGGACTTCAGGACCGAATTCAGCTCCGGGTCGTCGTAGCCGTACATCGCCACGACGAGGCTCTTGTCGGCGGAAGTCAGCAACGCCTTGAGCGCGTCGTGCACGCGGTCGACGGGGCTGTAGAAGGTGCGGGTGTGGTCGGGATATCCGGGCGGGAAGGGCGCGGCTTTGTACTGGTCGAGTTCGGGCAGCGAATCAAGTGCCATGACAATTACTCCTCTACAACGCTGGAGTCGTCCAATCCGGCTGGGCGGCGCTGGCCTGTAGCTGCTCGGCGCTCAGCTTCGGCAAGTATCCCGGGTCTTCGCGGCGGCGCACCAGCACGCTCGGGTGCACCAGCGCGTCGGGAGGAATCGGCCGACGTCGCCGCCCCACCAAGTACCACAGTTTCCCGTTGTCGTGGATCGGTGCGGTTGCGAAGTCCTCGGTCACCGCGCATTGCTGCCGGTAGTCGTCGGCGTCGATCGCCAGGTCGTGGGCCACGCCGTCGACGATCCACTTCAGCGCGATCGTGGCGAGCCGGTGGTCGGAAAAGGTGCCCCCCACGTCGGCGTGCACGCCGGCGAACCATCGCTCCTCGAGCCCCAGCGGGTGCCGTTCGACGAGGTATTCACGGTAGGGACGACGACGTTCGTCGATCGAGACGGCGTGACGGATGCGCGCCACGTTGGGCAGCGTGCGCGTGTACGGCCATCGCAAGGTGCCGAGCCGCAGGAAGCCCGCCGCCTTGACGGTGTCCCACAATCCCAGATACGCCACCGGCACCGCATAGTGCCACACCTGATTAGGATTGTTCTGGCGCACAGCCGAAAACAGCGGTTCGCCCTCGGTGCGCCAGCAGAACGCGCGGGCGAACTCGCCCCAGAGGTCGTACTCGTTCTTGGTGAAATCCCGGTTGATAGCGTACTTTTCGACCGCGTAAGGTAGCAGATTCTCCGAACCGGGTCGCATCAGCCCCGGCCGCAGCAGCATCCCGGCCAGCGCCCGGGCTGTATACGCGCCGCGGCTGAACCCGAATATGTAGATCGCATCGCCGGGCCGCCAATGTTCCATCAAGTACCGGTATGCCTGTGCCACATTGTCTTTCAGGCCTACACCGAATGCCTGCTCGAATAGCAGCGAGACCGTGCGACGCAACGTCGAGTGCGCGGCGGCCGGGGCCAGCGTGCCCACGCCGGGGTCATAATAGGTCAGTTGGCTGGTTGGATCGTCCTTCGCCAGCAGCTCGAAGAGCTTGGCGACATTGGTGAGATTGCCGGCCCCGATTTGGTTGGCGGTCCCGTCAAGGCAGACCACGATCCGCTTGCGCCGCGGTGACTCGGGGTGTTCGGTCATGGTTGGAGCCTCCCATGTCGCATAGTAAGACGATTGCGGAAGAATGACGCCCGATGTCCGACGACGACGGTCCCGCACCGGCAACCCCACCCGCCTCCCGGCGCAGCCACATCGTGCGGCTCGCCGTGTTTGCCGCGTTCTTGGCCGCGATGTTCTATCTCTTGGCCGTCAAGCGAATTGTCGACATCGAGGACCTGCGGGGCGTGGTTTCGGCGACGGGCCCGGCGGCCCCGCTGACCTACGTCGTGGTGTCGGCCGCGCTGGGCGCGATGTTCGTGCCGGGCTCGATTCTGGCGGCGGGCAGCGGGCTGTTGTTCGGCCCCGTTGTGGGCGTCTTCGTGACGCTGGGCGCGGCGGTGGGCACCGCGATCGTCGCCAGCCGTCTGGGCCGTCGGGCCGGCCGCAACAGCGCTCGGGCTCTGCTGGGCACGGCACGCGCCGACCGCATCGACGCGCTGATCGAACACGGCGGGCTGTGGGCGGTTGTGGGTCAGCGCTTTGTCCCCGGCATATCGGATGCGCTCGCCTCCTACGCGTTCGGGGCGTTCGGAGTTCCGTTGTGGCAGATGGCCGTCGGTTCGTTCATCGGTTCGTTGCCGCGCGCTTTCGCTTACACGGCGCTGGGCGCATCGATCGGGAATCGGTCGCCCGCTTTGGCATATGCGGCGATTGGGGTGTGGTGCGTGTCGGCCGTCGTCGGTGCGTTCGCCGCTCGACGCGGGTACCGGAGCTGGCGTCACCACGCGCGTCACGAAAAAGCCAGCGGCACAGCGGATCCGGAAGCGGAGGCGCCCTGACGAAACGCTGTGCCGGATCAGCCGGCCGGTGTCAGCATCTTCTTCCACCCCTCGTCTCCGATGTTGGTCGAGTTCTCAACGGAATAGACCACGCCGTCCGGCCCCACGACTTTGCCGCTCTGCACGTCATAGATTGCCGCGGAAAGCGCGTTCGGGGTGTAGACGCACGGATTGGGCTGCTGCCCGTTGCAGCGGACGGTGCCCGATCCGGGTCGCTGCAATGGGTCGCTGACCGGGGGCGGCGTGCCCGGCAGCTGATCGGCGGGCAGCGGGTTGAGACCGTTGTTGACCGACGGCGCGGGGATCACCAGACCGGGCTTCACCGGCTGGTCGCACCGCGCGGCCGGGGCGGGACAGGTCAGGATCTGATTCGGGTCTCCGTACCACGGATTGGTGCCCAGCGGCACGTACGGCTCGCTGCTGCGGCACTCCCGGGGGGATGCGGCCCGCTTGCCCGGCACGTCCGCGCACGGGTAGTTGCGTGCCCCACGAACGACATTCTGCGCGTCCATCGGGATCTTGCAGTAGGTCCCACTGGGTAGCGGCGCGGTGCTGGTATCGGCCGGCGCCCGCCATTCCGATGCCGGCAGGAAACCCGTCAGGCACGGCGGTGGCTGGTTGAGGGACAGTGCGCCGACGCCGAGGGCCGCCTGGCCGGGAAATTCCGACGTGACGGACTGGGCGGCCGCCGCGGACTGCGGCAAGAACACCAACGCCTGCTCGACGCCGTTGTGGTAGCGCTTGAGCATGTCGATCACGACCTCGAGATTGGCGAGCGTCTGTGGTAGCGATTCCCGCACGTCGCCGAACGTGGCGTTGACCTGCTCGGCGGTCGGTGCCGCCTCGGCCAGGATGCGACGAATCGCTTGATCCTGCTGCGCGGTTTGCATTGTCAGGGTGTTGAGGTTGGCGGCCCAGCGCGCGATGTCGTCACCCGAATTGACCTGGCTGTCGATGATGGGCGCCGAATGGTCGATGATGCCGTCGACGTCGTCGATGCTGCCGTTGAAGTCGTGGCTGATGCCCTGGGCCGCGTCGACCAGGCGCCGAAGTGACGGGCCCAGCCCACCCAGGGCCTGTGACGCCTCGTAGAGCAGCGACGCCACCTTGTCCTTGGGCAGCACGGCCAATCCGCGGTTGGCGGCATCGAGCGCGGGGCCGATCTGGCTGGGGACCGTGCTTCTGGTGATCGTCTGGTTGTTCTCGAGGTACGGACCGCCGGTGCGGGTCGACACCAGATCGAGGTACTGCTCGCCGACCGCCGACACGGAATGCACGTTGGCCCACGTGTCGGTCGGGATCTGGTAGCCGTTGTCGATGCTCATCGTCGCCCGCGCACCGCGCGCGGTCGGGTCGACGGCGGTGACCGTGCCGATGGTGATGCCCCGATACGTGACGTTGGCGGTTCGATAAAGCCCACCGGACTGCGGCAATTCGGCATAGAGCGTGTATCGCCCGATGCCGACGAGACTCGGTATCCGCAGGAAGTACCAGCCCAGGACCACCACCGCAGCGACCGCCAGCACCACCAATAGCACCAGTTGGGTTTTGATGAGGCGAGTCAGCATCTTTCACTCGCCCCTTTCCACCAGCGGTCCGCCCGGGGCGTCATTCGGGTTCGGCGTATAGCGGACGTCCGGGATCATCGTGGCCGGATCGCGGCCCCACGCCTGTTCGAGCGCTCGGAACATGCCGGAGAGTCCCGTTCCGGTCAGCAGCGCGTTATCCAGGGCGGACAGGGTCAGGTCGATCCCGGCCGAAATGTTGATGTAGTCGCCGCGGATCAGCTTCGGGACACCGTCGATGTTGAACGGCGCGGTAAGGCCCAGCCGCAACGCATCGACCGTCAGCGGCGAGGCCCGCTCGAGCTGAATGAGGGGCCGCTGCAAGGACTCCAGGTTCTGGCGCAGGTTGCCCCGGGAATCCGAAAGCGCCCGGTTGGCGACGTCGCTGAATCTGCCCAGCGATTCGACGGCGTCGGCGAACAGTTCGCGCGTGTCGGCGAAGTGCCGGATCAGCGGCGGGATGTCGGTGAGCACCCGATCCAGCGTGTCGTTGTGGTTCGCGATGGCGGTCAGGAGTTCGTTGCTCGAATCGATCGCGCGGGTGAGGTCACTCGTTCGCCGGTTCAGTTCGGCGGTGAATGTGTCCAGCCGCCCGAGGAATTCGCGGACCTGATCGACATGGCCGTCGAGGGCATTGAGGATCTCGTTCTGAATCACCTCGAGGTGTGTGATGCCGCCTCCCGTCAGGATGACCGCGATGCTGGCCAACGTCCGTTCGACGGTCGGGTAGGCCGAGGAGTTCATCAGGCTGATGGTGTCGCCGGTCTTCAACGGTTGCGGCGACGGGTTTTTCGGCGCGGCCAGCTCGACGTGCTGAGTGCCCAGCAGGCTGGTCTGGCCGATCTTCGCGGTCGCGTTTGCCGGAAGCTTCACGCTCGGATCGATGTCCAGCGTCAGGGTCGCGATCCAGTTCTTCAGCCGGATGTCGCGCACCGTGCCGACCCAGACGTCGGCGACCCGCACCCGGCTGTTCGTGTTCAGCGCCAGCGTGTCGGGCACCTGGACGTAGATCGTCATGTGGCCCGCGCCGGTGCCACGGCCGACCGGAAGCGGCACGTTGGCGATGCCACGCCAGGCGCACGAACTCAGCACCAACGCCATCACCACCGCCAGTCCGCGGCGTCCGGCGCCGATGATCAGGCGTTTCATCGGCCCGGCCCCGGCTGTGCGGGCTGCGAAAACCACGGCGGCGCAGGCGGATTGGACTCGTCGTAGGCGTTGGGCGGTCCGGGGAGGTTGCTCGCCGGCGGCGGGGGCGGGGCGTCCGGACCGCCCATCAGCTCGGCCAGCGACTCAGGGGTCAGCACGTTCGCAGTAAACGGCTGAACCTGCGTCCCCTGCATTCCGGGCGCGACGACCCAGCCCGGTTCATGGTTGCCGTGCGAAAAGGGTGTATCGGGCGAGAAGATCCCGGGCACGGTGGTGTCCTTGTATCCCGGGGGCGGGCGCAGCCGCTCCTCGGAGTACGCCACCTCCTTGGGCAAGGTGTCCGCCGAGCTGAAGAAGTTCGCGCTGAACGGCAGGTAGTTGAACTTGATGGAGTCCAGAACCGGCGCCAGGTACTGCGCGCACAGCTCGGCCGAGTCCTGATAGCCGAGCCGGCTGCCGGCCTGGATGGAACTGCAGATGAACTGAATCGGGTTCGCGAAGCTGGGAAATACGAACGAACCCACCAGCGAGCTGTGCGCCGGATAGTAGATGTTGTTGATGTTGCCCGCGAAGGTCGGCAACACGTGCAACGCCGTTTCCAGACCGTCCCGCGGCTCGGGCTGCAGGAGCGCGGTGGTCGCGTCGGCGAGGTTGTTGACATCGTGGCTCAGCGCGGACCTGTTGTCGTTCACGAACTTTCGCGTGGCGGCGAGCACCTCGTCGACCCGCTGCACCGTGTCGGCCACATCGTGGTCGGATTTGGTGAACCAATCGGTGAACTGAGCCAGGTTGTCGTTGAGGGCGACGAACTGTCGGTCGTTCTGGTACAGCGCGCCGATGAATTGCGCCAGGCTCCGCGTGATCGAGACGAAGTCACCCCGCCCCTCGTTCAGCGCGGTCAACGCCTCCGACAGGCTGTTCAGGGTGTCGTGCACCTGCTTGCCCTTGCCGGACAGGTTGTCCGCGGCCGATTCGATGAGCTCGCCGAAGGGGCCCTCGGGCTGCTGCGGTGTCGGGCCGAGCTGTCGCAGGATCCCGTTGAGGGAGTCGCGCAGCTGGTCCCACTCGACGGGCACCTGGGTGCGCTCGACGGGGATCACCGCGCCGTCCTTCATTACCGGCCCATCGGTGTAGGCCGGTGACAGCTGGATGGTGCGCGAGGCGACCAGGCTGGGGTTGAGTATCGACGCGGTGGCGTTGAGGGGCACCTTGTATTTGTTGCTGTAGTGGAAGGTGACTCGCATCTTGTCGCCGGCCGGCTCGATCTTGTCGATCGAACCCACCCGCACACCCATGATCTGGACCTTGTCGCCGGGGTAGAGCGCGAGGGTCTCGGAGAAATATGCGACGACGCTCGTGTTGGTCAGCTTGCGATACAGCTGCACGCCGACGACGAGGGCGACGAGGGCCAACACCATTACCAACGCCCCGGCCAGCAGCGCCTTGCGCGACACTTTCGGCAGTCGAAGGCTGCGGATGTCGAAGATGGTGCTCATTGGTTGCTACCTCCCGTCCCGCCGGGCGTGATGAACGGCGCCGGCAGCTGCGGTCCCGGTCCCGGCGGCGGGCCGGGGCGCGGCGGCAAGCCTGGCGCCAACGTCGACGGCGGCGGTGTCGGGCCGGCCGGCCCCAGCGGTTCGGCGCGTGCCCCGGGCGGCGCGTGCGGCGGCAACGGAACGGGTGCGCCCGGAACATCCGGCGGCGTCTCACCCGGTCGCCCCGCGATCGGAATGCCCGGCTCCGGTTGCGGCCCATCGGGTTTGGGCGTCGAGGTCTGGACGTCGAGCGGCGCCGGGAATGCGGGGCCTCCGAACGGCCCGATCGCGGCGCCGGCGCAGGGCAGCGGATTGTCGGGACGCGGCGACGCGCCCGGCCCCGGCGTGTAGGAGCACGGCGATCCGGGCGGGACGGCCGGCCCCGGATGCTGCGGTGTGCCTTCCAGCACCGTCGGAGCCGGCGGAGGCGCGCCGTTGGGGAACCGGGTGCCGTTGGGGTCGGGCCACCGGAACTCGGGCAGCCCGGCACTGCGCCAGAAGTTCTCCGGGTCGATGCCGCGCTTTTTGAACGCCGCGTCGACCCAGGGCTGAAGGACTTGGTAGGGAAGCAGATTCGCCACCATCGCCTTGAAGTACGGTCCGGAAGCCACGGCCTCGGTCAGGGACGCGGTGTATCTGCTCAGCAGTATCAGCACGTCGGCCAGGTCATTCTTGCGCTTGACCAGTTCGTCGCTGACCGTGCCCAACTGCTGCAGCACATGGTTGAGGTTGGGGTTTTCCTTGAAAAGACCGGAAACCTGGGCCGACACGTCCGAGACATTGCTCAGCAGAATGCTCAGCGCCTGGCTGCGTTGCTTGAACGAGGCCAGCAGCGTGTTGGTGTTGACCAGCAGCCCGTTGAATTGGCCGCTGCGGTCACCCAGCACCCGCGCGATCTTGTTGGTGTTGGCCAGCAGTTGCTTGAGCTGCTCGCCGCGCTTGCCGATGGTGTCCGAGAATGCCCTGACCCCGTCGAGGGCGGCACTGAGATGTGGAGCGGTTTGATCGAAGGTCTCCGACAACACCTTCAGCGAACGTTTGGTGGCCTCGATGTCCCAGCCCTTGGCCGCCTTGGTGGCATCGACGAAAGCGTCGTAGACCTGGTATGGCGTGGTGGTTTGCGCCAGCGGAAGGAAACCGTTGGGCAGCAATGGCTCTGAACCACGCGGTTCGATCTGCATGTTCTTGCGGCCGAGGATGGTCTCGGTGCGAATCGCCACCCGGCTCTGCGTCCCGACCGTCCTCCCATCGAGGGTGAATCCGACGGCTACCCGGTTGCCGCGGATCGCCAGCGAGCGGACCAGGCCGACGTCCACCCCGGAGATTTCCACCTTGTCGCCCGTGTTGATCCCGCCGGTGTCGGTGAACTCCGCGTAGTAGGTGGGCGTGGCGAACAACATCGGCACGCTGGTAAAGGTCTGTCCCACACCGATGATGAGCAGCGTGACCACCACGCCCATCAGCCCGATGCGCCCGCGGTTGGATTCCGTCAGCGTCCTCATTGTGGCGTGCACCTCCCGGTGGGCTGCCCAAAGAGCTTGATGGTGCGCACCGGACCGCCGGGCTGCAATCCGTTGACTTTCAGCGAAATGTCGCACAGGTAGAAGTTGAAGAAGTCGCCATAGGTACCGCCGGCGCGGCCGATGATCCGGTACGCGCCCGGCAGCTTGCGCAACACGTCGTCGAGTGTCGGCAGATCGTGTATCAGCGACTGCTGGATGCCCTCCAGGTGTCCGAATGTGCTGTGCAGCAAGGGCCGGTCCTCCCCCAGCAGGTCGGCGAGGGTTCCCGCGGCGCCACTGATATGGGCTACCGCCGCCGCCAACGGATCGGCCCTGTTCTTCAGCCCGGTGATCAACACCTCTAGCTTGTCGACCGTGGTGTCGAACTCCTTTTCATGCTTGACGGCCGTCGCCAGCACGGTGTTCAAGTTGGTGACTATCTCCCCGATCGCTTGATCCTTGTGGGCCAACGTCGCGGTGAGCGAGGCGGTTTGGTCGAGGATGTCGTTGATGGTGGCGCCCTGCCCCTGGAACACGGTGATGATCGACTGGGCGAGCCTGTTGACCTTGTCCGGATCCAGCGCCTTGAAGAGCGGACGAAACCCGCCGATCAATGCGTCCAGATCCAAGGCCGGCTGGGTGTGCTCGAGCGGGATGGTGCCGCCCGGGGACAGCGGCTGGCCGCTGTCCCCTCGCTTGAGCTCCAGGTAGCGGTCGCCGATCAAGTTGAGGTAGCGGATCGACGCGGTCGTCGCCTTGTCCAGCGACAGCGAGTCATCCACGGTGAAGGCCACCAAAACCCGTCTGTTCCCGTCGATCAGCGTCACCTTGGAGACCTTGCCGACCTCCACGCCCGCCGCGCGGACGAACTGCCCTGCCTTTAGGCCGCTGGCGTTGGAGAAGACCGCGGAATAGCCGGTGGTGCGATCGAAGCGCACCTGGCCGAATACCACGATGATCACCAGGGTGAACACGAGCAGAACCAACCACACGATGCCGAGTTTGAGTGCCGTGCCAGTGGTTTTCATGGGTTGATCGTGTTCTCCCCGTATTGGCGTCCCCAGACGTATTCACCGAACAGCGGCTGGCCCACCTCGAGGTGGTTGTACGGCGCGAGGTTGGCGCCGGTGTCCATCACCAGATAGGGGGCCGGCCACAAATCCCGGGTGATCGTCTGCCAGCAGCCCGGCCGCCCCCCGGGCCCGCCGTGGGCGTTCACCCGGGGCAGATTGTCCGGATAGACATAGGGATTGGGCGCCGGCAGAAGCGTGCCGTATGCCGCCAGCGAATAGCCGTTGCCGCCGGCCGCGTTCAGGATCAGTGGCGCGGCGTCGTGAAAGTTGCGGGTGGTGCAGAACAGCTCGGGGCTGTAGGTGTCGAGCAGCTCGGCGGTGGGTACCAGGTCGGCTGCACCGCGCACCAGATACGGGCCGCCCCTGGCGAAGATGTCTTCACCGGTCTTGCCCGCGGCCGCCGCCGCCAACAACGCGGCATCCAGATCCCCTTGCTGCCTGGTCAGTGTGCGGGCGGTGGTCAGCGCGTTCTGCAGGAAACCCCACAAATCCGGCGAAGCACGTGTGTAGATCTCACCGAGATCCGCCAACCGCCGCACGTCGTATCCGAGGCGCTCGACCCGCGGGTTCAAGTGCTGCAGAATACGATTGCCGTTGACCAGCGACTCTCCGAAGCCCCCGCCCAGCCCATCGAGCGCCTGCGCCAGGGCCGAAAGCGTCGCGTTGAGTTCGACCGGATCCACCTTCTCGGCGATCGAGGTGATCGACTCGAACAGCGTGTTGAACTCGGTGGTCACCGACCGAACGTCGATGACATCGCGCGGCGAGATGCGTTGGGGCAGCGGATTTTCCGGCGAGGACAATGCCACATACTTATTGCCGAACAGCGTGGCCGCCTCGATGGTCGCCACCACGTTGGCCGGAATCAGCTTGACGAACTCCGGATTGACCTCCAACCCCAGCTTTGCCGCGGGGCCGCGGTCGCGCTCGATCTCCGTAATGCTGGCCACCCGGCCGATCGCGACCCCGTTGAACGTGACTTTCGCGCCCGGTTCCATTACCAGCCCCGCCCGCGAAGCCACCATGGTCAGCTCGGTCTTCGGCGTGAAGTCCCCCCGAAACTGCATGTACACCAACACCAGAACCAATGCGGCGACTACCAGCAAGACCACACCCTCCACGTACAGGAGGACCCGTCGACTCTTGCGCGTCAGCTGTGTCGTCATGCGGGTTAGACCGTGAGGTTGAAGTTCGGGTCGACGCCGTAGAGCGCCAACTCGGCCACCAGGACGACCACCACCACCGAGACCAGAGAAAAACGCATCGATCGCCCGACGGCCTGGCCGACGCCGACCGGTCCACCGCTGGCGGTGTAGCCGTAGTAGCAATGGGTGATCATCACGACCACCGCAATGATGACGACCTGCACGACCGACCAGGCCACGTCCTCGGGGCGCAGGAACGTGCGGAAGTAATGCTCATACGTGCCGTTCGACTGGCCGTAGAGGATCGTCGTGACGACCTGCCCGGACGTGAAAGCCATGTCGAGGGCCAGCGCGTACAGCGGCACGATCACCACCAGCCCGCCCAGGATCCGAGTGGAGACCAGAAACGAAATCGACTTGATGCCCATGACTTCCAGCGCGTCGATCTCCTCACTGATCCGCATGGCGCCCAATTGGGCGGTGGCGCCGGCGCCGACCGTGGCGGCCAGCGCGACACCCGAGACGATGGGAGCGGCCACGCGCGTATTGGCCAGTGCCGCAAAGAATCCGGTGAACGCCTCGACGCCGATGTTGCCCAGCGACGCGAATCCCTGGATGGCGATGAGCGAGCTGCCGGATAGTGTCACGAAGCCGATGATCGCGACCGTGCCGCCGATCACGGCCATCGCGCCGGTGCCCATGCCGATCTCGGCGATCAGGCGCAGCGTCTCCCGGCGGTAGCGGTGTAGCGCCCACCCGATCTGCATGACGCTGATCCGCGTGAACCTCGCGAAAGTCCCGATCCGTTCGAGCCTTCGGGCCGCGCCGCCGCCATAGCGGTTGAGATTGGTGGCCGTCCGCGGATAGCGCGCGCGCAGTACGACCCGCGCTGAAGACCCGGCCACGTCAGCGCCCCGTCCCGAACCGCACGCCGATCGTGGTCAGCACCACGTTGACCGCGAACAGCGCGATCACGCACAACACCAGGGTTTCGTTGACGGCGGTGCCGACGCCCTTGGGACCGCCCTTGGTGGTGAGGCCGCGATAACAACCGACCAGGCCGGCGATCGTTCCGAACGTGGCCGACTTCACGACCGAGATGACCACCTCGGGTAAGCCGGTGACCAGGGTGAGGGTGCCGACGTAGGCGCCGGCCGAAATGTGTTGGATGAAAACACCGAAGACGAAACCGCCGACCAGGCCGATGGTGATCACCGCGCCGTTCAGCAGTGTGGCGACGATGGTCGCGGCGACGACGCGAGGCACCACCAGCCGGTGGATGGGGTCGATGCCGAGCACCTCCATCGCGTCGATCTCCTCGCGGATGGTGCGGGCGCCCAGGTCGGCGCAGATGGCGGTGGCGCCGGCCCCGGCGATCACCAGCACGGTGGTCAGCGGGCCCAGCTGTGTGACCGCGCCGAGCGCCGCACCCGCACCTGAGATGTCGGCGGCGCCGAACTCGGCCAGCAAGATGTTGAGCGTGAAGATGATCAGGACGGTCAGCGGAATCGAGACAGCGAGCGTTGGCAGCAACGAGACACTCGTAATGAACCAGCCCTGCTCGATCGTCTCCCGCCACTGGAACGGACGCCGAAACAGCGCCTTGCCGGTGAGCACGCAGGTCCGGTAGAAGCCGCCGACCGCGTCGACCCCGGGCTGGATCTGGCCACGGAGATACGTGGTGATGACGGTGGCGGTGCTCATCGCCGTTTCCCCCGGCGGCCGAGTTCGGCCAGCATCCTGACGTTCGCTCGTTCGAGTAAGTCGCGGGCGGCTTTGTTCGCTTCCGCTGCGTCACCGGCGCAGATCGCATCGGCCAAGTTCCGATACTCCTCGCGCCATTTGCCGTCGGCGGACACAGGCAGGGCGGCCAACGCGGGTTCGAACGCGGCGCGAAATGCGTTGTACATCAACCGGAATACGATCGAACCCGCACCGTCGACCACATGATCCCAAAACGTGAACGGCAGGCCTTGCCACTCAAGGGGGTCTTTCTCGAGGGTGCGCAGCGCTTCTTCGAGCGATTCGGCCAACTCGGGTCCGCGCCGCTCGGCTGCCAGCTCCGCGACCTTCGGACCGATGCGCAGCCGGGCATCGAGGATGCTCCGGAAAACGGCGAGATCGACCTCGCCATCCCGAAACAGTAACTGGGGCAACAGGTCAAGGCCGGCATGCCGGCGGAAATCACGCACGGTGGTTACGCCGCCCTGGCGGACCTCGACCAGCCTCGCCGCCGAAAGCCGCTTAAGGGCCTCCCTGACCGCGGGCCGGGACACCCCGAAGACCTCCGCCAACCGCCGCTCGCTGGGCAAGGCCTCACCGGGCTGCATCTCGCCGCTGAGCACGTCGGTCGCGATTTGCTCGAAGACCTCTTCAGGCACCGATCGGCGAATTACCGGCTGCAGCGCCATGCCGGTCAGTCTGGCTCGGCGGTGGTCTGACGTCAAGTGGTCAGACCACTATCGGCGTGTCGTCGTTTGAGGCCGCGCCGCGCGGGTAGTGCCTCAGCGATGACTACGGATCAACAAGGCGGTGACAAGCGGATACGGCGGACGGACGTATCACGCCTGCCATTCATGGCCGGGATCCTGCTGGGCATTTCCGGCTTGAATTCCTTGTTGGAGGGCCTGTACACGATCAGCTACTGGCAGGGCTGGCTCTTTGTCGCGGTCGGAATCATTGTCGCGGGCACGGCCGCGATGCTGGTCTTCAGGGTGCCGGGCGCTCCGATCCTTGCCCTCGTCGCGGCGTGCGCGTCGTTGGTTATCTCCGCCGTATGGGTGGCGACTTATCACTGGTTCAATCTGGCGGCCATCGGCCTTGACCTCGTGGCGATCTACGCGCTCGCCCGGACGAAACTCCGTTTACGGATGGGGAGAGATCCGCTTCGGACATAATCCTCTATCGCGCCGAACGTGCGGCTAGCCGCACAGTCGACACCGAACGTGCGGCTAGCCGCACAGTCGACACCGAACGTGCGGCTAGCCGCACGTTCGGCTATCGGCCGCTAGCTTTCCGACCGGTGCGCGGCCACGAACAGGTTTCCCGGCATGGTGTCCGCGACCTCTTTGGGGGCGCTGCGTCCATAGCCCGCCATCAGATCGTCGGACGGCGTCACCGTCACGTCCCAGCCGTGACGCCGGAACCACTCACCGACGTCTTCGCGCTCCTCGAAGTAGAACAACTCTTCGTTGTTGGGGATCTCGCGCTGCGGGTCCACTTCGGTCATCACGGTACGGATACGCTCCATCCGCGCCCGACGCTTCGCGCGGAATTGCGCATCGTGAAACCGCGGCCCTAGCGCTTCCACCGCCACGCGGCTGCCACCGACGCTCAGCGCGTCGATGCGGTCGAAGAGCAAGTCCTGGGCCGCGGCGGGTAGATACGGCATCAACCCCTCGGCCGACCAGGCGCTGGGCAGCGAGGCGTCAAAACCCGCCTGGCGCAACGCCGTCGGCCAGTCCTGACGCAGGTCGACCGGGACGGCGACGCGGTCGCACGCGGGCTGCGCCCCGTGCTCGGCCAAGGTCGCCGATTTGAACTCCAGCACCCTTGGCTGGTCGAGCTCGTAGACCGTGACGCCGTCCGGCCACGGTAGCCGCCAGGCCCGCGAGTCCAATCCACTCGCCAGGATCACCGCCTGGCGGATGCCCGCGCCCGCCGCGTCGAGGAAGAAGTCGTCGAAAAAGGCTGTGCGGCATGCCATGTAGCCGACCATCGCCTGCATCTGCAGCCGCACCTCAGGTTCGGCATCGAGGAGCTTGGAGGGCAGCTGCGATGCGGAGTACCAGTTCCACAGTCCATCGCCGGCCGCATCGAGGAAGACCCGCGCGAACGGGTCGCGGATCATCGGATTGTCGCTCTCGGTCTCCGCCGCGCGCGCGGACGCCACCCCCAGCGCGGTCGTGCCTACGCTCTCGGTGATCTCCCAGGTGTCGTTGTCGGTTCTGGCCACGCTCAGTTCCCTTCTGCCCGCTCGGCGGCCACGAACAGGGTCCGCGGGGCGGCGCCTTCGATGTGCTGAGGCGGCGTCCGGTCATAGCGGGCCATCAGCTCCTCGGCCGGAGTCACTGTCACGTCCCAGCCGTGGCGGCGCAACCAGGCGTCGACGTCCTCGCGTTCCTCGAAATACCACAGGTCTTGCACCTCGGGGATCTCCCGTTCCGGCTCGAGTTTGGCCATCAGCTCGCGCACGCGTTGCATCGTCTCGCGCCGCTTCGCGATGGCGTCCGGGTCGAGGAAGTCGGGGCCGGGTGCCTCCACCGCGATTCGGCTGCCGGCGGCGCCGAGCGCTTGAACGCGCTCGAAAAGCAACTCCTGCGCCGCCGCCGGCAAGAACGGCAACAACCCCTCGGCCGACCAGGCGCTGGGCGCGGAAGCGTCGAAACCGGCCTGCTGCAACGCCTCCGGCCAGTCGTGGCGCAGGTCCACCGGGACGTGCACCACGTTGCACTTCGGCTGGGCACCGCTGTCGCGCAACGTCGACGACTTGAATTCCAGCACCCGGGGCTGGTCGAGCTCGTAGACGGTGACGCCGTCGGGCCAAGGCAGCCGCCACGCCCGCGAGTCCAAACCCGCCGCCAGGATCACCACCTGATGCACGCCCGACCGCGCGGCGTCGAGAAAGAACTGGTCGAAAAACAAGGTCCGCGCGGCCATGTAGCCGACCATCCCCTGCATCCGCGGCTGGAGGTCGGGTTCGGCCTCGGCGATCTCGGCGGGCAGGTCCGGTGCGGCGAACCAGTTCCACATGCCGTCTCCGGCGGCGTTGAGGAACACCCGCGCAAACGGGTCGCTGATCAGCGGATTCTCACTCTCGGTTTCGGCCGCGCGGGCCGCTGCGACGCCCAGCGCGGTCGCACCCACGCTCTCGGTGATGTCCCAGGTGTCGTTGTCGGTTCTCGCCACTCTCACGTCCTCCAATTTGCTAGCACGCCTACATAGCGACCCTACGCGCGCTGCGTGTGAGCGAGCTGTACGTCAGGTTCTCCTCCGCTGACCCGGAGGTATCCGGTTAAGTTGTCGGACATGCGGGTTGACGGGCGTGACATCAGCGTCTCGGGCGACTTGCTGCAACCACTGACCCGACGGACGAACGACATCCTGCGGCTCGGCGCCACCGTGGTGTTCTTCGGGATCGTCATCGCCGGATCGTTGATCACCCGCCCGCAGTGGGTCGCGCTGGAAAAGTCGATCTCCGAGATCGTCGGCGTGCTGACACCCACCCAATCCGATCTGGTCTACCTGGCGTACGGCATCGCGATCCTGGTGCTGCCGTTCGCGATCCTGATCGGATTGATCGCCGCCCGGCAATGGAAACTGCTCGGCGCCTATGCGGCCGCGGGGCTGTTGGCCGTTCTTCCGCTCTCGATCGGCGGCAATGGCATCGCGGCGCCCCGATGGCACTTCGACCTGACCGATCGACCCCAAACCGTGTTGGCCCAGATCCTGGACGACCCACGGTGGATAGCCCTGCTCGCGGCGGTGCTGACCGTCTCGGGTCCGTGGCTTCCCGCGCGCTGGCGACGTTGGTGGTGGGCGCTGCTGCTCGCATTCGTGCCGATCCACCTGTTCATCAGCGCGATAGTCCCCGCCCGCTCCCTGCTGGGACTGGCGGTGGGATGGTTCGTCGGCGCGCTGGTGGTTCTGGTCGTCGGCACACCCGCTCTGGAGGTGCCGCTGGACGGTGCGGCGCGTTCGCTGGCCAAACGCGGTTGCGTGGTCACCAGATTGCGCGTGATCCAGCCGGCCGGACAAGGACCGCTCGTTCTCAGTGCCACCTGTCAGGATTCCGATTCGGCCTCCGACGCCGCGATTGTCGAGTTGTACGGCCCGCATCAGCGCAGCGGTGGTGCATTGCGCCAATTGTGGTGGAAGCTAAGGCTGCGCGGCTCCGAGACCGCGCCCTTTCAGACCTCTATGCGTCGCATCGTCGAGCACCGCGCATTGATGGCAATCGCCATCGGTGAAGTGGGAGTTGCCAACACGGCGACGATCGCGGTCGCCGTGCTCGATCGCGGCTGGATCATGTACGCGCACCGGCCCGTGCAAGGGCTTCCCCTCGTCGAATGCGCCACCGCGACACCCGTCGCCGCAGTGTGGGAGTCGCTGAAAACCCTGCAGGAACAGCAGATTTCACACGGCAATTTGCGCGGCGACGAGATCACGGTGCGCGACGGCACCGTGTTCTTCGGTGGATTCGGCAACGCCGAATACGGCGCCACCGAGGCCCAATTGCAGTCCGACGTCGCGCAACTTCTGGTGACGACGTCGGCGCTGTACGATCCGAAGTCGGCGGTGGCCGCCGCGATCGACGTGTTCGGCAAAGCCGCCGTGTTGACCGCGTCCCGCCGGCTCACCAAAGCCGCTGTGCCGAAACGTGTTCGACAGTCGATAGCCGACGCCGGCGCGGTCATCTCCGCCGCCAAGGCGGAGGTCCAGCGGCAAACCGGTGCCGATCAGATCCAGGCGGCGACGATCACCCGCTTCAGCCGCAGCCAGTTCATTCAACTGGTGCTGCTGGGGGCGCTCGTCTACGTCGCGTATCCCTTCATCAGCACCGTGCCGACGTTCTTCCACGAAGTTCGAAACGCGAACTGGTGGTGGGCGGTGCTGGGCTTGACGGTGTCGGCGCTGACCTACGTGGGCGCGGCGGCCGCGTTATGGGCAAGCGCTGACGAATCGGTGAGCTTCTGGAAGCTGTCAATCGCACAGGTGGCCAACACTTTTGCCGCGACCACCACCCCGGCCGGCGTCGGCGGGCTGGCCCTTAGCACGCGCTACTTACAGAAGGGGGGAGGGCTACCCGCAGTGCGGGCCACCACCGCCGTGGCACTGCAGCAATCCGTGCAGGTGATCATGCACGTGGTATTGCTGGTCTTGTTCAGCACCGTCGCGGGCGCGTCGATGGACCTCAAGCATTTCGTCCCGGATGCCACCGTGCTGTACCTGATCGCGGGTGTGGCGCTCGGCCTTCTAGGGACATTTCTCTTCGTGCCCAGGCTGCGGCGCTGGCTGGCGACGGACTTGCGGCCCAAGCTGAAGGAGGTAGTCGGGGACCTGGTCGAGGTCGCCCGCCAACCGAAACGACTGGGTCTGATCGTACTCGGTTGCGCCGGAACGACTCTCGGCGCGGCACTGGCGCTGTGGGCAAGCGTCGAGGCTTTCGGCGGCGGCGCGACGTTCGTCACCTGCACGGTGGTGACAATGGTCGGGGGAACGCTCGCCTCGGCCGCGCCGACGCCCGGCGGCGTCGGCGCCGTGGAAGCGGCATTGATCGGTGGTCTGGCCGCCTTCGGCGTTCCCGCGGCCGTCGGCGTGCCGTCGGTTCTGCTGTATCGGGTGCTCACCTGCTGGCTGCCGGTGTTCGTCGGGTGGCCGGTGATGCGGTGGCTGACCGCAAACGAGATGGTCTAGCAACTTTCCGCAGCGACTTCGGCTAGTCTCAATCCGCGCGGCTGGCGCTGGTGCCGGCCCCAATTTTCGGGAGAGTTGATTGATGAAACACTTGACCGCAGCAACCATTACCGTGGCGCTGATTGTGGCGCTCGTCGGTTGCGGATCCAACAACAAGACATCAACGTCCACGTCGACATCAACATCGACGAGCACGTCGACGTCGACGACCACGACAACCAGCGCGACATCTTCCGGGCAGGCCCACAAGTCCATCGCCGACTACTTCAACGAGAACCACATCACGCAGAGCCCCGTTCGCCGGGGCGATCCGGGCTCCCCCACGATCAGTCTGCCGATGCCCCCGGGCTGGCAGGTAGCCAACGAAAGCAGCGCCTCCTACGGCACCATCGCCTTCTCTCAGCCGTCGGATCCTTCCGATCCGCCGACGATCTCGGCGCTCGTCGCCAAGCTGGACGGTAACGCCGACCCGGCCAAGATCATCCAGTACGCCCCGGGCGAGGTGCAGAATCTGCCGGGTGCCCAGGTCTCCGGCGACGGATCGGCTTCCACCCTCAGCGGCTTCCAGGCGTGGCAGATCAGCGGCACTTACGTCAAGGACGGCAAGACACGGTTTGTCGGACAGAAGACCGTGGTGATTCCCGGCCAGGGCGCCCTCTTCGTGCTGCAGCTCAACGCCGACGCGCTCGCCACCGACAAGGCGACGTTGATCGACGGGATGAACATCGTCGACGACCAGACCACCATCTCCGTCTGAGTCGGTAGCCGGATCGCGCCGCGGAGCGTGTTCGTCTCCGCGGCGCGATCCGGCATGTTCCCCCGGACCCCGATTGGTCCTACGGTGTTGGCATGGCAGAACAGTCGCACGCGATAGACGTCGGGCACCCACCGTCGGCTCTACTTCGCATCGTCAACCCGATGCTGCGCTCCCTGCTGCGCACCCCGCTGGCGGGGTCCGCGCGCAAGCAGCTGATGGTGTTGAGCTTCACCGGACGAAAGACCGGGCGGCCGTACTCACTTCCAGTGAGCGCCCACATGATTGACAACGACCTCTACGCGCTGACCGGCGCGCCCTGGAAGCAGAACTTCCGCGGCGGCGCCACCGCCGAGGTCGTCTACGACGGCAAGACGACCACCATGCGCGGTGAGCTCATCCGGGACCGCGCCGTCGTCTCCGACCTCTACCTGCGCTGCGCCCAGGCCTACGGCGTGCAGCGCGCGCAGCGGATGATCGGATTGAAATTTCGCGACCAGCGCATGCCGACCCTGGACGAATTCGCCGAGGCCGTCGACCGGATGCACTTGGGAGCGGTGCGGCTGACTCCCGCATAGGGACCGATCAGAGTTGCCCGCGCAGCCGTTCGACGAGGCCGAGCAACTTCGCATGATGTGAGCCGGCCCAGTAGATGCGACCACATCCCGAGCAGCGGCTGAATTCCTCGTAGTACTGGGCGGTCAACGGCTCGAGCTGGTCGATCACGTCGCGCTTGTCGACCGCTGCCAATGCACCGTTGCAGTGCAGGCAGCGGGTGAGCGGCGCCAGCCGTTCGCGTAGGTCCAGTCGCCTCATCACCTCGAGGGCCTGTTGCTCGGGATCCTGGGAGTGCACGAAGAGGCCATGCGTGATTGCCCGGCGCTTCAGCAGGCCGCGATCGCGGGTCAGCAGGATTCGCTGCTCGTCCAGGCTGATGCGGGCCAGGGCCGCGTCGTCGGCATCACTGGACCACCACGCGTCGAAACCGAGGATGCGAAGCAGCCGCGCGAGCCGGCCGAGGTTCACATCGACGACGAATCGCGGATCGCGCAACGGCACCGGCCGAAGCCTGGCGGTGGACGTGACGTCGAGCGCCTCGAACATCGGGTACGCCGCGATGCGGTCGCCGGCGGTGGGCCGATGCTCGAAGTCGGCCGGATCTCCGTTGACCAGGATGAGGTCGATCTCGGTGTGCGGAATGCCCATTGCCTCCAGCACGTCCTTGACGGTCTGGTGGGAACGGAAGGGGCGGCGCACGGTGGCGCCGCGAAGCTCGGGCGCCAGGAAGTCGTTCAGTTCGGCGTACGCCCGGACCTCGACGTAGCCGACTCCCGGCGGTTCGTTCACCTACTCGGGCCCCGCGCCCGCGGCGGCATGGGTTCTCGTGATCACCGGCCGCTCAAACCCGGCGTCGCACACGGCCCTTCGCACCGCGTCACCGACGGAATCCACCCGCTCGGTTGGCACCAGGGCGATCACGCAGCCCCCGAACCCGCCGCCGGTCATCCGGGCGCCCAGGGCGCCCGCGCCCACCGCGGCATCGGCGATCAGGTCGATGTGCTCGGTGGTGATTTCGAAGCCGTCGCGCATGGAGGCGTGCGAGGCGGTAAAGATGCGGCCGGCTTCGGCGAAGTCCGAATCACCCAGGGCACCAACGAAATCGGACACCCGGCTGTTCTCGGTGAGCACGTGACGCGCACGGCGGGCGTCCGTCGGATCGGTCACTCTCGCCAAAACCGACGTGCCGCGATCCTGCAGATCGCGCAGTGACGACACGCCCAGCTCGGCGGCCGCGCGCTCGCACGAGGCGCGCCGGGCCGCGTAGTCACCGCCGGCGTGACGGTGGCGTGCCCGGGAGTCGATCAGCAGCAGCGCGACGCCACAACCGTCGGGATCGAAGGCCACCGGATCGACGGTGACGTCGCGAAAGTCGATCAGCAGCGCCGTGGCGGGCCGGCCGAACAGCGAGGCCAGCTGGTCAAGCAAACCCGTTGGGGCGCCGACGTATTCATTCTCGGCGCGCTGGGCCATCCGCGCCTGCTCCGTTGGGTCGATGCGCACACCGGCCGCCGCCGCGATCGCGCCGAGGGTTGCGCATTCCAGTGCCGCCGAGGACGACAGGCCCGAGCCCATCTCGACGTCGCTGGTGATCGACATCGCGCCGCCGGGCACCGGGTGGCCGGCCTGTCGCAGCGCCCACATCACCCCAGCGACGTAGCCGGCCCAGCCGGTCACGCCGCCGGGAGCGGTGTCGAGGGGAATGCGCACCGAGCCGTCAGCGCGATCGCTGCCCACGGTGATCGCGTCGCCGCCGTCGGGGAGGAAGGTCACCAGGGTGCGTTGCGGGAGTGCGATCGGCAGTGCGAACCCGAGGTTGTAGTCGGTGTGTTCCCCGATCAGGTTGATCCGCCCGGGGGCGGCGTACCGCACGCTCGAGTCGGTCATCGGCCGAGCTCCCGTAGCCGCTGGGCCACGGCCTCGGGTGTGACGTCGCCGATGAACGCGTCCATCGCCGATTCGGATGCAGCCAGATACTTCAGCTTGGTGGCGCTGCGCCGGATCGACATCAACTCGACGTGGAAGTAGCCGTCGGCCTGGTCGTGCGTGTCGACGAACTGGTGCAGCGCCGAAATGTATGGCAGCGGAGCCGAATACATCCGGTCGAACCGTTCCAGCACGTCGAGGTAGATCTGGGCGAATCCGTTCAGTTCGTTCTCGTCGAGGTCGACAAGGTTATGGACGAACCTGTTCGGATAGATGTGCACCTCGACCGGCCAGCGCGCCGCGAACGGCACGAACGCCGTGAACAGCTCGGTGCGCGTGATGACGCGGCTGCCGTCGGCGACCTCGCGCGCAAGTAGGTCGGCAAAGAGGTTGCCGCCGTGGCGCATTCGATGCTCGCGGGCCTGGCCGAGCATGGCGGCGGTGCGCGGCGTCAGGTAGGGATAGCCGTAGATCTGGCCGTGGGGATGGGTCAGCGTCACCCCGATTTCCTCGCCGCGGTTCTCGAAACAGAACACCTGCTCGATGCCCGGCTTTGCGATCAAATCGGCCGTGCGGTGCCGCCACGCGTCCACGACGAGCCGGGCATGCGGCGGTTGCAGCTCCGCGAACGACCCGGTGTGGTCGCTGGAAAAGCAGATCACCTCGCAGCGCCCGTACGCGGGGGCGAACACGAAGCCGTCACCCGCGGGCATTTCAGCCGGCTTATCGGCCGAGGCGCCGGACAGGCTCGGGAAGCGGTTCTCGAAAACGACGACGTCGTAATCGGGGGCGGGCACCTCGCTGGTCAGCCCGGTCGGGCCCGGACATAGCGGACACTGGTCCGGCGGTGGCTTGTAGGTGCGGTCTTGGCGTAGCGCGGCGATGATCACCCACTGTCCGGTCGAGCGGTCGAACCGCAACTGCGACTGGTCGGGGTCGCGCGGCGGCAGCGGCCTGCGATCTTCGACCGGGGCCGGTCGGTGCCCGGGCAGCGAAAAGAAAAGCAGGTCACGGCCGTCGGCCAGCTTCGCCCGCGTCGGCGCTGTCACGACGTTGAAGACTAGCTTGGCCACCGCTGGAGACCGAATCCAGAACGAAGGCATCGATCGGCTGGTCGTGCCCACGCAGGTTGAGTCGCCGCCGCGGCGTCATCCCCATCAGGTCGTCGGCCACTCCGGATGCGACGAGCAACTCCCCGCCCGCGGCGTGTTGTTGCATCCGGGCCGACACGTTGACCGGATCACCGAGGGCGGTGAAATCGACCACCGCGCCCCCGACGTTGCCGACGTATGCGACCCCCGCATTGACCGCGATGCCTAGCTTCAGCCAAGGCCCCTCGTCGCTGCCGTACCCGACCGCTTTGATCAGCTCCATCGCGGCCAGAACCGCACGCCGGCGGTACTGCGGACCGCTGATGCCCCGAACAAAGAACGCCATGATCTCGTCGCCGATGAGTTTGTCGATCACCGCGTCGTGCCGCAGCAGGGTCTGTGTTGCAACGACATAGAACCGGTTGAGCAACGCGGCGAAATCGGCGGCGACAGCGTGCTGGCCCAGCGCGGTGGAGCCGCGAACGTCGGCGAACAAAACCGCGATATCGACCTCGGCGCCACCCGGCGGAAGCACATCACAACAGCGACTGCACAAATTGGGGTTCTTGCGCGACGGGCGGAACCCGGCCGCGGCGAAAGCGTGGCCGATCAGGCCCCCAAAGGGGTTGTTGCACAGCTTGCAACGTGGGGCCGACGGCAGGTAGCGAAACACCCGCCGCGCCGACACCAAAGGCGCGTGACCTTCGGTTAACACCTTGTCCCATCGCTGCTCCGGCGTCACCGGCGCGGTCTGGCGTGGGATCTTGCTGTCAATCATGCTGAAATAGTCGACCCCGACGCCGTTTCGACACATGAGGCATCCGCCTCAACTTGGGATCGTCGGCCCCGGCGTCGTCGAGGGCGCCCCGCTAGCGCGCTCCAGCGCCTTTTCGAGTTGTCCTAGGGGGTAAGGCCCATTTCCATCAACGCTTGCGGTGAGTCGCTCGCAGTCAATGTCGACCCGGTACTCGGGGCAACCATCCGGGAAGTGTCGCAAATCAATGCTCACCACGGACCCGCTTCGCCAGTCGACCGAATCCAGGTGCCAGTAGCGGTCCGTCAAGGCGAGAAGCGCTCTGTCAGTGGCGGAATCAATCAGTTCGGGCGTCTCGACCCATTGGAAAGCACGTGCCTCGAATGGGTCGACGCAGACTTTGTATCGACCGTCGGGTGAAGTTGACCTCTCCTCCAGCGTCACGGGATCGGCGGGTGATCGGACGCCCAGGGGTGGGCCGATTCCAGTTGGGCCGCAAGGCGAATGAGCACGTCTTCGCGTCCGTAGGCGGCGGAGAGCTGGATTCCGATGGGCAGGCCCTCGGAGTTGCGGTGCAGCGGAAGGCTGATCGCCGGCTGCCCGCTCATGTTGAATGGCGGTGTGAACGCGGCGAATTGGCCCGCGCGGCGCATGGGCGCCGTCGGCTGCTCGGGATTGTTCTCGAACTCCGTCAGCGGCAGCGGCGGCTCCGCCAGCGTCGGGCTCAGTAGTAGGTCCCAGCCGTCGGCCCACCACCCTTGCACCGCCCTGCGGAAGGCCCATCCCGCGGCCTGGGCGTCGGCGTAGTCGACGGCGGTCAACCGCTGCGCTTGCTGGACCAGCACCCAGTTCACCGGCTCGATGTCGTCGGCCGTCATTTCGCGTCCGAGCGTCTCGCCGAATCCCCGGGCCGCCATGGCCATCTGCGTCGCCCACAGCGCCATGAACTTCTCGACCAAGGAGGTATCGGCGAGGCAAGCCGGCCAGGCGGGCTCGACGATGTGGCCCAACCCCTCCAGCATCGCCGCCGCCGACCGCACCGCCGAGGCGCAGTCCGGATGCAGGAAGTCGCCGCGCGGATGCACGTCGAGCAGCCCGATGCGCAGCCGGCCCGGATCGGTGCCGACCTCCGTGGCGTACGGCCGCTCGGGCGCCGGCGCGATCACGCTGTCGCCGACACCGGGACCGTGCACCGCGTCGAGCAGGCTCGCCGTGTCGCGCACCGTGCGGCTGACGCACAGTTCGACCCCCAGCCCCGCCTCGGTGCGCAGCGGCCCGGCCGTGGTCCGTCCCTGGCTCGGCTTGAGGCCCACCAGCCCGCAGCACGAAGCCGGGATCCGGATGCTGCCGCCGCCGTCCGAGGCGTTGGCGAACGGCACCATCCCGGCGGCCACGGCCGCGGCGGCTCCGCCGCTCGATCCGCCCGGCGTGCGATCCAGCGCCCACGGATTGCGCGTCGGCCCCCAGGCGAGCGGCTGCGTGGTCGGCAGGCTGCCCATCTCTGGGCTGTTCGTCCGCCCCGCGATCACCAGCCCGGCCGCCTTGAACCGGGCAACCAGCGTCGTGTCGGCGGTGTCGATCTTGCCCGCTTGTTTGAGCGCCACGTTGCCGTTCGACAGGGTCTGACCGGCGAAACTCGTATACAGGTCCTTGAGCAGAAACGGGACGCCGCGGAACGGCCCGTGTGGCAGGCCCGGATCCGCGGCCACCGACCGCGCGTGCTCGAACCACTCGATGACCACGGCGTTCAACGACGGGTTGGCTTGCTCGATCCGCTCGATCGCCGCCTCGAGCAACTCGCCGGGCGTGACCTCGCCTTTGGCCACCAGGGCCGCCTGGTCCGTGGCATCCATCCACCGTGTCTCGTCGGCAAGACCGCTCATGGCTCTTGGTCTATCACGTGTGATCGAAACCGCTGTGCCGGAGTCGCGGTTGCACCCGCCCGGCTCTACGCTCGTTGGTTACACGAACGGGGGTTTGCTAGTGGGTGTGCTTATGGGGCGACGTGTGCCCGGAGGCAAGCTTGCCCTCGTCGTGCCCGGCGTCTGTCTTGCGGTCGCCGCGTGTTCGGCGACGGTGTCGCCGCCCGCATTCACACCGACCACCTCGTCGACGACCTCTTCTTCCACGACCACCAGCGCGGCGCCCCCACCGGCCCCGATAACGGGCCCGTTGGAAAAGGATTGGAAAAGCTACGGCGGCACCGCCTACTTCGGGTGTCCCGAAAGGTTCTCGGTCGCCAAATCGGCACTCGACGACATCCGCCCCAAGGTCTTCGATACCAAGACCGGACAGTATGTGGCGCCGGCTCTCCCCGCGGTGCCCGCCGGTGAGATTCTCAGCGGCGCGATGTGCGCGCTAACGGGCGTCGCCGACGACATGAAGGTCGTCTACCTGGTAACGACCGTCAAGCCGGCCCAGACGCCCGCCCCCGAAGTCACCAAGGCGACCGCGTACGCCTTCGATTTCAAGTCCGGCCAGCCGGTGGCCACCAAGGAGCTGCAGCCGCCCACCCCTGACCTGAGATTGACCGCACCGAACGGATGGGGGCTCGGCGCAACCGCGTCGGGGGTGGCATGGGTGAACGCCTTCACCGACGGCCACGCCGCGACGTCGCCGCCGCGGACCGTAATCCTTTCCGGTGCAGACCTTTCCACGACGTGGAGCGACCCGCAGCCCGCCCGGGCCTGGCAGGACGTTCTGGCATTCCAGCGGAACACCACGGAGGGCAAGACGACGGGAGCCGAGCTGCGCCGGCCGAACAGCGAACCGATATACCAGGACAACGATGTCGTGTCCGTCGACGCCGAATTATCCGACGGGCCAGACAAACTCGTGAAGATCACGCGACAGGACTCCCCCACCGCCGTGTCGACCATGTTCTTCGACCTGAACTCCAAATCCGTCATCAAGGTCGGGGACACCGACCGGATCTCCGGGGGCGGACTGGGGGCGACACTGTCGGACGGGAAGTTGTTCGTCGACGGCCGCGTCTCGGACAATTCGCAGTTCGGGTTCGGGGTGTGGAACCTGCGAACACAGCACTGGGACTTTCTGAAAAACCGCGACGACGCTTTGAAGCAACCGATCGCCAAGGTGGCTTTCTTCGGCGATCACCTCTACATCACGAACGTGGGCAACACGTTCTCGGTCATCGCCCTGCCGGCTCCCGATCCGGTCGCCTCGAACTGGTCGGTGCGTCCGTTCGCGCGGATCAACGGCTGGACGCTGGTATGCCGCGGCGAGACCGCCGCGGACGCGACCGGCGAATGCAAGGAGATCGTGATGGTGCAGGACCAGGACGGTCACTATCCCGGTCCGTGGTTCTGAGCAGACCGCGCAGTCACTCTTCCGATCGATGGTGGACATGGTCGTCGTCGTACTCGGGCTGTTTCCCTATGCGGGTGTTGGGATCAAGCAACGAGTGTGGTGACGCGGGGCCGGTGACCGAATTCCATTCTGGGTCCGTATACAGGTTGATTCGGCCGTCGCGGATCCAGCGGCAATACCAGTAAAAGAAGATGGTGAAGAGAGCCATCAAGGCCACCATCGCGGTCAATGCCAGAATCGCGGTCATCATGCCGGGCACGCCGCTTGCAGTGCCTGACCGGCTTGCTGACTCTGTGCTGCGTAGTCGGTGTAGGCGCGCCGGAAATCCTGACTTGCTGAACTGTTGGCGGCCGTAGCCTGCAGCTCAGGAGGGACCACCTGCAAACCATCCGATCCCATGCGCCAAATTTTAGGGCGGTGTCCGGGTGGGCGCTATTCGCCTTCCGCCTAAGCGCGCTTCAGCGGAGCATGCTCTGAACTGCACGAGCCTTGGTGGCAGGTACAGGATTCGAACCTGTGTAGGCGTAAGCCGACGGATTTACAGTCCGCTCCCATTGGCCGCTCGGGCAACCTGCCGCCAGACAGGTTACAACGAACGGGTAGACAGGGCACAAACGGCTATCACCTGATGAAGGGACGGATCGAATGGCGGACTCATCGTTCGACATCGTCAGCAAGATCGACCGGCAGGAGGTCGACAACGCGCTCAACCAAGCGGCCAAGGAGCTAGCCACCCGGTTCGACTTTCGCGGCACCGACACCAAGATCGCCTGGAAGGGCGACGAGGCGGTCGAGCTGACGTCGTCCACCGAGGAGCGCGTCAAGGCCGCCGTCGACGTCTTCAAGGAAAAGCTGGTCCGCCGCGACATATCGATGAAGGCCTTCGAGGCCGGCGAGCCGCAGGCCTCCGGCAAGACCTACAAGGTCACCGGCACCCTGAAGCAGGGCATCAACAGCGAGAACGCCAAGAAGATCACCAAGCTGATCCGCGACGAGGGGCCCAAGAACGTCAAGACCCAGATCCAGGGCGACGAGGTCCGCGTCACCAGCAAGAAGCGGGATGACCTGCAGGCCGTGATCGCGATGCTGAAGAAGGCCGACCTCGACGTGGCGCTGCAGTTCGTCAACTACCGGTAGCGCGGTCTAGCTGCTGGCTCAACCAACCGGTGGGTGCCTAAGGTAGTGCCGAGTCCCACGAATCAAGCGAGGTTCACGATGACCGTGACTCCCCAGGAGGCCGCCGGCGACGGCGCGGCTAGCGCCGCTTACTTCGACGTCGTGATCGTCGGCGCCGGTATCTCCGGCATCGGCGCGGCGTACCGGATCACCGAGCGCAACCCGCATACGACCTACGCCATCCTGGAGCGGCGCGACCGGATCGGGGGCACCTGGGATCTGTTCCGCTACCCCGGAGTTCGGTCCGACAGCAGCATCTTCACGCTGAGCTATCCGTTCGAGCCGTGGACCCGCAGGGAGGGCGTCGCCGACGGCACCCACATCCGCGAGTACCTGATCGCGACGGCGCGCAAGCACGGCATCGACCGCCACATCCGGTTCGGCAGCTATGTCCGTTCCGCGGACTGGGATTCGTCCACCGACACCTGGACGGTCACGGTCGAGCAAGACGGTGCCCCTAACTCTTTGAGGCACTACCGCAGCCGGTTCGTGTTCTTCGGCAGCGGCTACTACAACTACGACGAGGGCTACACCCCCGACTTCCCCGGCATCGAGAAGTTCCGCGGCACCGTCGTGCATCCGCAGCACTGGCCGGAAGACCTGGACTACAGCGGCAAGAAGATCGTGGTCATCGGCAGCGGCGCCACCGCGATCACGCTCATCCCGGCACTGGCGGAGCGCGCGGCCAAAGTGATCATGCTGCAGCGCTCTCCGACCTACATGATGGCGGCATCCAAATACAGCAGGGTGGCCGCGGCGGCTCGTAAAGTGTTGCCGCGCAGGGCCGCCCACTTGGTCACCCGGACATACTCCGCCCTGACCGAGGCGGTGTTCTGGTTTTTCTCCCGCAAGACGCCCGGGCTGATCAAGCGGCTGCTGCGCTACGTGGCGACCCGCTATCTGCCCGACGGCTACGACATCGACACGCACTTCAAGCCGCGGTACAACCCGTGGGACCAGCGGATGTGCCTGATTCCCGACGCCGATCTGTACACCGCGATCGCGTCGGGCCGCGCCGAGGTGGTCACCGACCACATCGACCGCTTCGACGCCACCGGCATCGCCCTGCAATCGGGCGGCCACCTCGACGCCGACGTCATCGTCACCGCCACCGGCCTGCAATTGCAGGCGCTGGGCGGGGCCACGATCAGCCTGGACGGCGTCGAAATCAACCCGCGGGACCGCTTCGTCTACAAGGCGCACATGCTCGAAGACGTGCCCAACCTGTTCTGGTGCGTGGGTTATACCAACGCGTCGTGGACGCTGCGGGCCGACATCACCGCTCGGGCAACGGCAAAGCTGATGGCGCACATGGCGTCTCACGGCTACACGCATGCCGCCCCACACCTGGGCGATGAGCCGATGGCCGAGAAGCCGGCCTGGGACATCCAGGCCAACTATGTGAAGCGGTCGCTGCACGCGCTACCCAAGTCGGGCACCAAGCGGCCGTGGAATGTGCGGCAGAACTACCTCGCCGATGCGATCGATTACCGGTTCGACCGCATCGAGGAGGCGATGGTGTTCGGCCGCGCCGGCGACCGGGCGCCCCTGGCCGGATGAACTGCTTCTAAATCGCGAGTGTCGGCAATACGCTGATCGCCATGGCAGCTACGAAGCGCGAACCCAAAGTCGTTGTCCTCGGTGGCGGTTCCTGGGGGACCACGGTGGCGTCGATCTGCGCGCGCCGCGGACCGACGCTGCAGTGGGTGCGCTCCGAGGCGACCGCCAAGGACATCAACGACAATCACCGCAACCACCGCTACCTCGGCAACGACGTCGTCCTGAGCGACACCCTGCGCGCGACCACCGACTTCGCCGAGGCCGCCAATGCCGCCGACGTGGTCGTCATGGGCGTGCCCTCGCACGGTTTCCGGGGCGTGCTCACCGAGCTGACGAAAGAGCTGCGGCCGTGGGTGCCAGTGGTGTCGCTGGTCAAGGGGCTCGAGCAGGGCACCAATATGCGGATGTCGCAGATCGTCGAGGAGGTGCTGCCCGGCCACCCGGCGGGCATCCTGGCAGGCCCGAACATCGCCCGCGAGGTGGCCGAAGGCTATGCCGCGGCGGCGGTGCTGGCGATGCCCGACCAGCATTTGGCCACCCGGCTGGCGGCGTTGTTCCGCACCCGGCGCTTCCGCGTCTACACCACCGACGACGTCGTCGGCGCGGAGATGGCCGGGGCCCTGAAGAACGTCTTCGCGATCGCGGCGGGGATGGGTTACTCGCTGGGCATCGGGGAGAACACCCGCGCGCTGGTCATCGCCCGCGCCTTGCGCGAGATGACGAAGCTCGGCGTGGCCGTCGGCGGCCACCCCGACACCTTTCCAGGGCTGGCCGGCCTGGGCGATCTGATCGTCACCTGCACCAGCCAGCGCAGCCGGAACCGCCACGTCGGCGAGCAGCTGGGGGCCGGCAAGCCGATCGACGAGATCATCGCGTCGATGAACCAGGTCGCCGAGGGGGTGAAGGCCGCCAGCGTGATCATGGAGTTCGCCAACGAGTTCGGCCTGAACATGCCGATCGCCCGTGAGGTCGACGCGGTCATCAACCATGGCTCGTCCGTCGAGCAGGCCTATCACGGGCTGATCGCCGAGGTCCCGGGGCACGAGGTGCACGGCTCGGGCTTCTGACTGCCCTGCTTAACGGGACGTTACGAAAACATTTGCATTCCATATGCGCCCGCCCCGTCAGCTTGACCGAGGTTTTGCTGGCCCATACCGTCGAACGAGGTAGCCAAGCGTTCCCATCGTGTTGCGCTGGGTGTAATCGTTTGTGCGCCAATCAGTTACGCAGACGTTACTGAACGCAAGGGCGGGATATCGGAACGTCCCCCGCTAGTCCTAACGAGGGAGCCACCGATGCACCACATCGAGGCGCTGTCCTCCGACCGATTGCGATCGATTCTGCGGCACGATTTGCCCTCTTCGCTCGTGGTTTTCCTGGTCGCGCTTCCGTTGTCGCTGGGCATCGCGATCGCGTCGAACGCTCCCGTCCTGGCCGGTCTGATCGCCGCGATCGCCGGCGGCATCATCGTCGGTGCCATCGGCGGATCACCGCTGCAGGTCAGCGGGCCCGCCGCCGGCCTGACAGTGGTGGTCGCCGGCCTCATCGCCGATTTCGGTTGGGGCGTAACGTGTTTGATCACCGCCGCCGCGGGCGTGCTGCAGGTTCTGTTGGGGCTCAGCCGCGTTGCGCGGGCGGCGCTCGCGATCTCGCCGGTCGTCGTGCACGCCATGCTGGCCGGCATCGGGATCACGATCGCGCTGCAACAAGCGCACGTATTGCTGGGCGGCAAATCCAAAAGCACGGCCTGGCACAACCTTATCGGCCTGCCGGGCCAAATCATCGGCGCGCATCGGCCGGGAGTGCTGCTGGGCGTCCTGGTGATCGTGATCCTAATCGCCTGGCGCTGGGTTCCCGCCCGCCTGCGCTTTATCCCGGGCCCGCTGGTCGCCATCGTGGCGGCGACGGTCATCTCGCTGGTCTTCCCGTTCCACGTGAGGCGGATCGAGATCGACGAGTCGCCGCTGAACGCGTTGCGGCTGCCCGACATTCCGCACGGCAACTGGGGCGCGGTGGCAATCGGCGTGATCACCGTCGCGCTCATCGCCAGCGTCGAAAGCCTGCTGTCGGCGGTTTCCGTCGACCGGATGCATCACGGGCCCCGCACTGATTTCGACCGCGAGTTGGTCGGACAGGGTGCCGCAAACATCGTGTCGGGGACCATCGGCGGGCTGCCGGTCACCGGCGTGATCGTGCGCAGCTCAACGAATGTCTACGCGGGCGCGAAATCCCGCGCCTCCTCGATCATGCACGGCGTCTGGATCCTGCTGTTCACGGTTCCCTTCGCGGAATTGGTTGAGAAAATCCCGTCCGCCGCCCTTGCCGGCCTGCTCATCGTCATCGGCATTCAGTTGCTCAAGCCCGCGCACATCGAAACCGCAATGAAACACCGGGATCTCGCCGTGTACGTGGTGACGGCGGTCAGCGTCATCTTCCTCAATCTGCTGCACGGCGTGATGATCGGGCTCGCTCTGGCGATCGCGTTGACCGGATGGCGGGTGATCCGGGTCAAGGTCGAGGCGAAGCCCGTCCGCGACGAATGGCAGGTGAGCATCGAGGGCACCGCGTGCACCTTCCTCGCCCTGCCCCGGCTGACCCGCGTGCTGGCATCGGTCCCGACCGGTCACACCGTGTCGGTCAGTATTTCAGTCAACTACATGGATCATGCTGCGCACCAAGCGATTACCGACTGGCGACAGCAGTATGAGGCCACGGGCGGCACCATCCGAATCCACGGTGAGTTCGAGACGGGCCATGCCCGCCGGCCCTTTCGCGACCTGGTCGAACCCGAGCGACCCGAAGCCGCCGCCTAATCGACGTCGATCCTGATGTGCAGGCGCTTGCCGCACACTTGGGCCAGGCGTTCCAGCACATCGATCCGCGGCACGTCACTGCCCTTCTCCTAGGCGGCGACCACGCCCTTGTCGATGCCGAGTGCATCGGCCAGCTGGGCCTGGTTCATGCCCGCGCCGACGCGCGTCTCGAATATCAAGTCGGGCAGGTCCAGTGACAATCCGGCTTCGTGGATATCCATTGAGTTAGCTCCCGGCATCGGAATCACTGCTTCCATGTAGCCAATCGATCGGCAACTCCCATGGTACGTAGCTAGACGAGGCCGAAGGGCCAAGCCGCTATCAACCCCGCGCCATCGCTTCCAGCCGGCGGATGCGGTCCTCGATCGGCGGGTGCGTCGAGAACAGCGATCCGATTCGCTCACCCGCACGGAATGGGTTGGCGATCATCAGATGCGCCTGACTGGCCAGCTGCGGCTCCGGCGGCAGCGGCGCCGCCTGTACGCCTCCGGAGATCTTGCGCAGGGCCGACGCCAGCGCCAGCGGGTCACCGGTCAGCACGGCACCCGACTCGTCGGCCTGGTATTCCCGGGAACGCGACACCGCCAGCCGCACGACAGTCGCGGCGATCGGGCCCAGCAGCGAAACCAGCAGCAGCGCAAAGGGATTGTCGCCATCGCGGTCATCGCCGCCGAAGAACATCGCTATGTAGGACAGCGCGGTGATCACCGACGCCAGGGCGCCGGCGATACATGAGATCAGGATGTCGCGGTTGTAGACGTGCGAAAGTTCATGTCCGAGCACGGCGCGCAGCTCACGCTCGCTGAGGAGGCCCAGGATGCCGGTGGTACAGCACACCGCGGCGTTGCGCGGATTGCGTCCGGTGGCGAAGGCGTTGGGGGCGTTCGTGTCGCTGATGTACAGCCTCGGCATCGGCTGGTGCGCGGAGGTGGCCAGCTCGCGCACGATCCGGTACATCGCCGGTGACTGCAGCTCGGAGACCGGCTGCGCGTGCATCGCCCGCAGTGCCAGCTTGTCGCTGTTGAAGTAGGTGTAGGCGTTCATGCCGATCGCGAACAGGACCGCCAGCCACATAGCCGTCCTGCCGAACAGCGAGCCCACCAGCACGATCAACACGGACATACCGACCAACAGGGCGAAGGTCTTCAGCCTGTTGGCATGGGGATGCCAGGTCATCGGTGTCCTCCTCGGACCACTCTGTCGCGGACTTCAGCCTATTGAACGCCTGAAACGGCGGGCGGAGTTCCGCAATCAGCGCTAGCCGTGCCGGCTGATGGTGTAGTCGACCAGCGCCTGCATCGCGTGCCGCCCGGGCACGTCGGGCAAAAGGGCCAGCTCATGGTGGGCTTTTGCGGCATATTGCGCCAGGAAATCTTTGGCCTTGGCCATGCCCGGCGACGCCCGCAACAGCGTCAGGGCTTCGGTCACGGCGTCGTCATCGTCGACGGGCCCGGCCAGCAGCTCGCGCAGCCGCGCCGCCTCGGGTCCGGGTTCGCCCAGCGCGTAGAGCATCGGCAGGGTGTGCACCCCTTCGCGCACATCGGTGCCGGGCAGCTTGCCCGATTCGTGGGAGTCGCTGTCGATGTCGATGATGTCGTCGGAGATCTGAAACGCGGTGCCCACCAGGCCGCCGAGCCGGCTCAGCCGCGCGACCTGATCCTCGTCCGCCCCTGAGAACATGGCGCCGAACTCGCCGGCGGCCGAGATCAGGCAGGCCGTCTTCTCGTAGACCACCTTCAGATAGTGCTCGATCGAATCCGATGCTTCGGCGACACCGCGGGTCTCGCGCATCTGGCCGGTGACCAGCTGAGCGAACGTTTCGGCGATGAGCCGCACCGCATCCGGGCCCAGCCGCGAGACCAGCCGCGAGGCGGTCGCGAACAGATAGTCGCCGGCGAGGATCGCGACGTTGTTGCTCCAGCGCACGTTCGCCGTCGGGGCGCCGCGGCGCACCTCCGCCTCGTCCATCACGTCGTCGTGGTAGAGCGTGGCCAGGTGCACCAGTTCGATGACCGCGCCGGCGATCGTCACCTCCGCGGCGTCCGGGTTGGGTCCGATCTGGGCGGACAGCACGGTAAAAAGCGGCCGGAACCGCTTGCCGCCGGCCTTGAACAGATGCGTCAGTGAGTCGATCATGATCGCGTCGGCGCTGCGCAGTTCGGTGTCCATGAGCTGCTCGATTTTCGCGACACCGTCGCGGACCGTCGCGGCGAACGCGGCGTCGCCGAAGTCCACGCCCGCCACCACCGTCGCCGGAGTACTCACTCGACCAACATACTGGTGAGCGTGGAGACCAAGGCCGACGTGGTGGTCGTGGGCGCCGGACCCGCCGGTTCGGCGGCGGCGGCCTGGGCCGCGCGCGCGGGCCGCGACGTCCTGGTCGTCGACTCGGCCAGCTTCCCCCGCGACAAGGCCTGCGGTGACGGGCTGACGCCGCGCGCCGTCGCCGAACTGGAACGGATGGGCCTAGGCGATTGGCTGGATACCCGCATCAGGCATCGGGGTCTGCGGATGAGCGGATTCGGCGGCGAGCTGGAAGTGGATTGGCCCGGACCGTCGTTCCCGTCGACCGGCAGCGCGGTGGCCCGCTTCGAGCTGGACGACCGGATCCGCAAGGTCGCCGAAGATGCCGGCGCACGGATGCTGCTCGGAACCAAAGCCGTTGCCACCCACCACGACTCATCGCGCCGGGTGACATCACTGACATTGGCCGACGGCACCGAGGTCGGCTGCCGGCAGCTGATCGTCGCCGACGGGGGCCGGTCGTCGTTGGGACGCAAACTGGGCCGGCGCTGGCATCAGGAGACGGTGTACGGCGTGGCCGCCCGCGGCTACCTGACCACCCCGCGCAGCGACGACCCCTGGCTGACGTCGCATCTGGAACTGCGCTCCCCCGACGGCGCCGTGTTGCCCGGCTACGGCTGGATTTTTCCGCTCGGCAACGGCGAGGTGAACATCGGCGTGGGAGCGTTGTCGACCTCGAAGCGCCCGGCGGATCTGGCGCTGCGGCCGCTGATTTCGTACTACACCGACCTGCGCCGCGACGAGTGGGGCTTTACCGGCCAGCCCCGCGCGGTGGCTTCGGCGCTGCTGCCGATGGGCGGCGCGGTGTCGGGGGTGGCCGGGCCGAATTGGATGCTCATCGGCGACTCCGCCGCCTGCGTCAACCCGCTCAACGGCGAGGGCATCGACTACGGCCTGGAGACCGGACGCCTGGCCGCCGAGCTGCTGGACACCCGCGACCTCTCGCGGGTGTGGCCCTCGCTGCTGCAACACCACTACGCCCGCGGGTTCTCGGTGGCGCGCAGGCTGGCGCTGCTGCTCACCTTCCAACGCTTCCTTCCCGCGACGGGGCCGATCGCGATGCGCTCCACAACGCTCATGACCATCGCCGTGCGCGTGATGGCCAACCTGGTCACCGACGACGATGCCGACTGGGTTGCGCGCGTATGGCGCGGCGGGGGCCTGCTGTCGCGGTTCATCGACCGTCGAACGCCGTTCAGCTGAGCCGGAGTTCAATATCAAGTTCGTTGACATAGCATCAGGCCGCTTGATATACATGGGGCATGACTCAGCCAACAGATTTCCAGTTCGAGGCGGCCTACCGCGGTGAATCCCCGTTCGGTGCAGGCGTGCGGCCGCCATGGAGTATCGACGCCCCGCAGCCGGAGCTCGCCGCGCTGATCGAGCAGGGCAGGTTCCACGGCGACGTGCTCGACGTGGGCTGCGGGGAGGCGGCCATCTCGCTGGCGCTCGCCGAGCGTGGCTACAACACGGTGGGCCTGGACCTGTCGCCCACCGCGGTCGACCTGGCCCGTCGCGAGGCCGAGAGGCGGGGCCTGACCAACGTCGCCTTCGAGGTCGCCGACATCAGCGAATTCGGCGGATATGACGGCCGGTTCGGCACCATCGTCGACAGCACGCTGTTCCACTCCATCCCGGTGGAGGCGCGCGAGGGCTACCAGCGCTCGATCCGCCGCGCCGCCGCGCCCGGCGCCTCGTACTTCGCCCTGGTCTTCGACAAAGCGGCGGTGCCGGGAGGCCCGATCAATGCCGTCACCGCCGACGAGTTGCGCGACACGGTGTCCAAGTACTGGGTCGTCGACGAGATCAGGCCGGCCCGCATCCACGCCAACCTGCCCGACAGCGCTCCCGATCTGCCGTTCGCTGGATTCCGCGAAGAGCCCAGCGGCCTGCGGTCGGTCGGTGCCTGGCTGTTGTCTGCGCACCGCGACTGATTTGCCGATTTCGAACCATCGCCGAGGTGTATAGTCCTGCTAATGAGGGGTACCAAGCTGCTTACCAGCGTCGCCATGGCGGCGGCAGCCATCGCGCTGGCCGCGCCGGTGCACGCCGATCCGCCGCCAACTGCGCCGTATCCGACGCCGCGGACGCCGTCGCCGCCCAGCGACTACGACGCTCCGTTCAAGAACACCGTGAACGGGTTCGGCATCTACCAGCCGCAGGACCAACTGGCGTGGCTGGGCAAGATCACCTGTGACCGGATCGGCAGGGGCGTGGACACCGACCCGTACAAGTCGGCCAACTTCATCCAGCGCAACCTGCCGCGCGGCACCAGCGAGGGGCAGGCGTTCCAGTTCCTCGGCGCCGCGGTCGATCACTACTGCCCCGACCAGGTCGGCTTCGTACAGAGCGCCGGTCGCTAGGCCTCGGTCACCGCAGGGCCTTGTACGCGGCGTGCAAGGCCACAATGCCGCCGGTCAGGTTGCGCCACCGCACCGCTGACCACCCCGCGGCCGAAATCCGACCCGCCAGCGTCGCCTGGTCGGGCCAGGACCTGATCGACTCCGCGAGATACACGTACGCGTCGGGGTTGCTGGAGACCGCCCGCGCCACCCGCGGCAGCGCCCGCATCAGGTATTCCTTGTAGGCGGTGGCGAACAGCGCGTTGGTGGGAGTGGAGAATTCGCACACCACCAATCGACCGCCGGGGCGGGTGACCCGCGCCATCTCGCGCAGCGCCGCCTGCGGGTCGGCCACATTGCGCAACCCGAAACTGATTGTGACCGCGTCGAATACGTTGTCACCGAACGGCAGCCGGGTGGCGTCGCCGGCGACCTTCGGCACCTTGCGCGCGGCGCCTGCGGCGAGCATCCCGACCGAAAAATCGGCCGCCACACACCACGCCCCGGACTTGCCCAGCTCCACGGTCGACACGGCGGTGCCGGCGGCCAGGTCGAGCACCTTCTGGCCGGGCGCGATCTTCAGCGCCGAACGCGTCGCCCGGCGCCAGTACCGGTCCTGGCCCAGCGACAGCACGGTATTGGTCAGGTCATACCGGCGGGCGACGCCGTCGAACATCGACGCGACGTCGCGGGGGTCCTTGTCCAGCGCCGCGCGGCTCACCCGGACGACGCTACCGGGTCAATATTGTCGGTACCTTCGCTGGACGTGTTCTTGGCGCACCCTGATCTGCTCCCTGCGCTCCTCGGGAGAGACGGCGCGGGTGGTCGCGGGAAGGTGCTGACGCACGCCGGCCAGCGGTACCTTGGTCGCCGTCGCCGTCGGCAAGTCGGGCGGGGGCGTGGAGTACGTCCACCGCAGGGCCAGAAACCCGCCGCGGTGGCCGGCGGTGTCGAGCCAGTTCGGCACGCCGGGGTCGGTCCCCGCGACCACGTAGCGGAAGGTCCCGTCAGGGTCCGATTCGGACTGAAATCCGTTCAGGCTGCTCGTGTGGTTGGCGTAATCGAGCGATTCGCCCCACAAATTAGAAAGATGGAAGCCCATGTACGCCGGCGCCACGGGGACGGCGACTTCGACGAGCAGCGCCTCGTCGGGCTCAAGGTCGAACACGCCACCGGAGTAGACGTTGGTGCTCTGCCCGCCGCCCATGGCGAGGTTGGCGAGCGCCGGCTCGTTCAGGGCGTTGCGGGGCATCAGGGTGAACCCGTCACCATTCTTGTCGCCGTGCGCCTCCAGCACGACGTCATAAAATTCGTTCCAGAATCTCATCTGGTTTTCGACGATCGTGCCGACGCGACGAAGGTGACGGGACGCCCCGGCCGGATCGATCGGCAGCGGGCGGCCGCCCTCTTTGCCGATCTGCACGATGTGCAGCTCGGGAGATACCTCGTGTTCCCAGTCATGAAAGAGCATGCGGGCGATCAGGAAACGAGCCGTCTCGGTGCCGTCCGCCGTGGACGTGGCGATGAAGTTGCCCGCGTGGCCGGTTGGCCGCTGGGGAGCCAGCAGGATCTCGAAGCGGCCGTCGCCGTCGACCGCGAGGTCGGCGACATCCAACGATCCGGTGACGGCGCGCCCTCCCGGGGCGAGTTCGGCGAGACTGCCGGTGTCTCCGGCGTACACAGTGTGGGCCTCAAAGATGATGTATTGCGGCGCTTTCGGCACGAGCCGGCCACGGACCCGGTAGCCCTTGGCGCCGTCGATCGAGGCCGAGAGGTACAGGGCGTCGGCGTTGTCGATGGTCGCCTTGTCGAGCGGTTGGATGGCGCGCCGGAAGTACGGGAATTCGGGGTCTTCGAAGAAGGCGCGCTCGATCGCGCTGAACACGAAGCCCAGCAGATAGCGGTGCCCTTCCGCCAGGCCCTGTTCGGTCAGCGGTGGCGCGTGCAGCTCGGCGGAGTCGACGGCGTCGCGCGCCCGGGTCATGGCGTCGATCATGTCCGTCCAGGCCGCGCGGAGTTCGACCCGGGTTGATTCAGTGGACATCTGCTTCCTTTCCTTCGGTGTCCCACTGGTATTGATCGAACAGGGCGGCCAGGCGGGTGTGGATTTCTCCGGCGTCGAGGCCGAATTCCTCGAGGCTGTAGCGGTGGGCCGACTCGTGACCGCCCCCGGCGGACGCGAACGCCTTGGCGGCCACCGGACCTAGATCGAGGTCCAACTCCCGATAGATCCGGCGCATCGTGGCGCCGGGTTGCGCGACCAGCTCGCGATAGTCGACGACGACCGAGCGAACCTCGGGATGCCTGGCCAGAACGTCAAGCGGCCGCTGGTAGGTATCGAAGGATTGATCGGCCAGCACGCGCAGCGATTTCGCGATCAGGCGCTCGTCGCGGCCGCGCAGGCCCCATTCGGTCTTCAGCATCTTGAGCAGGCTCGGGATCGTCTCGTCGGGATTACGCATGGGCACAACGAATCTCGCGTCGGGAAACGTCTCGATCAGGGATTCGACGCGACCGCAGAAGGTGGGGTTCTTGCTCAGGTGCGTCCCGCCGCCGTTGAGCGCGATCTGTCGGCGGACGCATTGGGAGTAGAAGTCCATCACCCGGCGGCGCTTGCGTTCGGGCCATTGGTCCACGTGGTAGAAGTCGAGCTCGCCCATGAACGGGAACACCACGATCCAGAAACCCGAACACAGCGACCAGGTGAGAAAGAAGTCGTCCTCTTCGGGGACGAAAAAGCCCGTCTTGTGTATATCGTCGGTCGGCGCGAACCGGCGCTCCTCGATCGCGTCAAGGCGGTGCCGCAGGCGCTTCGCGAACACCGCGGCGTCAAGGGCAAACAGAAGGCGCAACAACCGCTTCTCCAACAGCGACGGGAAGAACAGCTCGTACATCAGGGCGTAGCTGAACTGTGGGTCGGCGGCCATCAGCCGATGCAGGTAGGTGGTGCCGCTGCGGGCGTGCCCGATGCAAAACGTCGGCCCGGTCACCCGCGTGCGGCGCAGCGATGGAAACAGGATCGGATCGAGCGTGAAGCACACGGCGTGGATCGCCGCGATCGTCGGCACGCCGACCAGGAAGCCGAGGTAGCGCGACCAACGCTTCGGCGTCGGCGGGTCCCGGCGCAACAACCCGAGCATGGTCCGGTAGTTGTGCCAGTCAAAGTAGAAGCGCGACCCCAGCATGAAACCTCCTCAGCGCAAGCTGATTTCGGCAGGCTATCGCCATGTATTTGACTATGTCAAGTATATTTTTGGTACGGTGAGGGGCGTGACGTACGCGCCAAAGCGGGATTCCGTGGATTCCATCAGCGCCACGCTTTCGCGAATCGTGCGGCTCAGCGTGAGTCGCTCGGCGTTCGCTCGACAGGCGTCGGCTGCCGATACCGAGCTATCGCAACCCTCTTACATCCTGCTTCGCGTCTTGATCGACGAGGGACCTCTACCGATCGGGCGCCTGGCAACGATGGCGCACATGGACGTCGGGATGGCCACACGCCGGGTGCGGGCCCTGGCCGATGCGGGACTCGTTACACGACGCGGTGATCCGGGCGACGGCCGAGTTTCGGTCATTGAAGCCACGGCGGACGGCGTACGCGCCGCGGGCTCCCTGCACGAGGTGCGCAGGGATCACCTGGCGCGGGCGCTTTCGGACTGGTCGGCGGCCGAGCTCCAACAGTTCGATCGGCTACTGACGAAGTTCCTCGGGGACACGACGAAGACGCCGATCAAAATCTAGCGGCTCGGCTACTCACTCACCCTGCGCATGTCGCCGGAACGACATACGCGCCGGCGCATAGGGCGAAAGCACCGCCTCGTAGTGGCCGAGCAGCTCGTCGCAGATGACCGGCCAGCTGCGGCCGAGCACGCTGCGCCGAGCGGCGTGCGAATAGCGGTGGCGCTCTTGGAGCAGGTGCGCGACAGCGCCGGGTAACCGCGCCTCGAACTCGTTGACTCCCAACAGGAGTCCGGTTCGCCACGGCGCGACCAGGTCGCGGGGTCCGCCGGCGTCGGGGGCGATCACCGGCAGCCCCGACGCCAGCGCTTCCTGCACGACTTGGCAGAACGTCTCGTGCTCGCCGGTGTGCACGAAGACGTCCATGCTGGCATACGCTTCGGCGAGCTCCTCGCCATACAGCGCACCCGTGAAAACCGCTGTGGGCATGGCCAGTTGCAGCTTGCGTTGGTCCACGCCGTCGCCGACGATGACAACCTGCACCGACTCGTCGGCGGTCAGCGCGGCCAACCGCTCGGCGTGCTTTTCCGGCGCAAGGCGACCGACGAACCCGACGATCGGCTTGCCCTGCGGCGACCACCGCCGCCGCAGCGCCTCGCTGCGCGCCGACGGCGCGAACCGCAGCACGTCGACACCGCGTGCCCATCGGTGTACCCGCGGAAACCGGTGGGCCACAAGAGATTCCATGGTCACGCTGGATGGAGCCAGGGTGCGGTCGGCGAGGCTGTGCAGGTGGCGGAACCACGCCCACGCCGCGCGTGCCGTCATCGGAATCCCGTAGCTGGCCGCAAAACCGGGGACGTCGGTTTGGTACACCGCGACCGTCGGCACCCCCAGCCGCCGGGCGGCCTTCACGCCGCCGTAACCGAGCAGCGCCGGCGACGCCAGGTGCATGACGTCGGGATTGAAACCGCGCAGCACACTGAGCAGCCGGGGCATTGGCACACCGAGCGGCAACGTGGTCACCTTGGGGAACATCCGCGACGGCACCCGATGTATCCGCACGCCGTCGTGAACCCGATCCGCCCGGGGCTGGCCCGGCGGGTTGTCCGGCGCGATGACGAGGGCTTCGTGACCGGTGCGGCGCAGATGCTCCAGGATGCGCAGCACCGAGTTGCTGACACCGTTGACATTGGGGAGGAATGATTCGGCGACGATTGCAACGCGCACGCCATCACAATGCCAGCATTGCCTGTCGTCAAGGTTGCCGACTGGCATACGGGGCGCGAAATCTGCTGCTTAAGGGCCTAAGACGGTGACTCGCCCGGCTCCTTGCCGCCCTTCACGCGGCCGTCCAGCCGCCTGTCCAATAGCGCCAGAGCGACCAACACGGCGCCGGCGGCCAGCCAGGCCACCACCGCGATGGACCCCGCCGGGATGATCGCCAGCCCGGCGTTGCGGTGCTGCACGCGGACCAGGTTCGGATCCCGCTTGTTGTATTCGACGTAAATTCGCATGCCGGTTGACAATTCCGACGGATACAGCACACCCAGCTCGGGCCGATACGTGATGCGTTCGGGCGTGACGAATTCGATCGTGGATCGCCGTGGGCCGGCGCTGAGCACTTCGGCCTGCGCGACGCCCATGTTGCGTCGGATGGCAAGGTCGTCGCGCCAGGCGCCGGCGACCAGCAGCACCGACTGCAGCGTCACCAAGCCGGCCACGATCAGCACCGCAATGCGTACCCACCGCAACACGATTCTCGGGCGGGTCTTCGGTGGTTCATCACTGCGGCCGTGAATGAGGATGCGCAACAACGTCTTCGGCGATATCACACCGATCCTCATAGGGCCGCCTTGATGGCGGCGTGCAGCTGTCGCAAGGAAGACCGGTCAGCCTTGACTTCCAGCACCCGCATACCGGCCCCGGGTTCGTCGAGGGCCGCACTCAGCTCTTCGACCTCGATCTGCCGGCTCTCCACGTGGTAGGCGCGACACAGCGCGCCCACGTCGACGTCGTGCGGCGTTCCGAAGATCCGCGACGACACGTCGGAGAACCGCGGGTCGCCCTGCTCGAGGAGTTCGAAGATGCCGCCGCCGTTGTCGTTGGACACCACGATGGTCAGGCGTCGCGGTGTCGGCTCGGTGGGGCCGATCAGCAAACCGGAGCTGTCGTGGACGAATGTGAGGTCACCGATGAGCGCGACCGTGCGTCCCTCGTGGGGCCCCTCAAATGCCAAAGCCGCCCCGATCGCGGTCGAGACGGTGCCGTCGATGCCGGCGACGCCGCGGTTGGACCGGACCTTGATGCCGTGCGTGTTCAGGCCGACCAAGGCTGCATCGCGCACCGGGTTCGACGCGCCGAGCACCAGCTGGTCGCCCGGGCGCAGCGCGTCGGAGACCGCGGCCGCGACATGCAGGCCGGTGGTCAGCGGGTGGGCCGCGAGCTGGCCCCGGACCGCGGTGACGGCGTGGCGGTTCATCTCCGCGCAGCGGTGCAGCCACGCCGGATTCGGCGTCCCGGTGGTGACGGCCCGGGTGCCGGTGGCCTGCGAGTTACCCGAGACGTCGGGCCAGCGCGGCCCGGTGGTGAGGGCGAACACCGGCACCTGCGGGTCGGCCAGCAGCGCCGACACCGGCCGGTGCAGTGTCGGGCGGCCGAGCATGATCACCTGCTTGGGGCGCAGCAGCGGCAGCGCCAGGGGATGCAGCGGGTTGGCCGGGGGCGGGGCCGTCGGCTCGGCGACGGTGGGCAACTGCGCCAGCTCGGGCTGCGCGCCCGCGCCGTGCCCGGCGATGACGACCGTGTCGGGCGACAGGTCGATGTCCAGCGGCTGGTCGAAGCTGACCGCTGGCGTGTAGGTCCACGGTTTGCCGCCGGGCCGGCCCGGCGGCGTCACCGATTGAGGGTCCCGATCCGGCACCAACGGTTCACGCAGCGGGATGTCGAAGTGCACGGGGCCGGCGTTGGCGGTGCGAGAACCCGTGGCGGCCACCAACACTCGGCAGGTGGCCGATCGCCAGGTGGCGTTGAACTCGGGCATGCGCTCGGGCGCGTCCTCGGCCAGGCCCAGGCTGATGGTGGCGCGAACCTGGGTGCCGAAGTAGCCCAGCTGCTCCATGGTCTGGTTGGCCCCGGTGCCGAGCAGTTCGTAGGGCCGGTTGGCCGAGAGCACGATCAGCGGCACCCGCGCGTAATTGGCCTCCACCACCGCCGGGCCGAGGTTGGCCACGGCCGTGCCCGACGTCATCGCGACGCACACCGGCGCGTCGGCGGCGATCGCCAGACCGATGGCGAGATAGCCGGCGGTGCGCTCGTCGATGCGGACGTGCAGCCGGAGCCGGCCGGAACGATCGGCGTCCTGCAACGCGAATGCCAGCGGGGCATTGCGCGAGCCGGGGCACAGCACCACGTCGCGGACGCCGCCGCGGATCAGCTCGTCAACGACGACGCGAGCCTGTGTCGTCGAGGGGTTCACTCCTACAGGGTGTCACAGGGCCGCTGAACAGGCCTCAGGCCTTGTCGTCGGCGAAGAACTTCAACATCTCGGCGTTGACGACCTCGGGCCGCTCGAAGAATCCGAGGTGACCGGTGTCGGGGATCTGCACGTAGCGGCCGTTGGGTATGGCGTCGGCCACCTCGCGCCCCAGGTGCGGTGGCGTCACCAGGTCGTCGCCGAAGCCGATGACGAGCACCGGCGCCGAGATGCTGCGGTAGGAGGGCAGGCGATTGGTCTGCGGGGAAATGTTCAGCTGGCAGCGCGTTCCCGGGGTTTGCTTGGCCGGCCACGTGCTGAACATCGCGATCCAGTCCGCGACGGCCACGTCGTCGTTGAGGGTCTTGCGTGAAAAGCTTTCCATCAAGCGCATTTTCGCTTCGTAGCCGGCGGGTAGCTTGGCACCGGACTGGTAGAACTCGTTCTCGGCTTGGTGAAAGAACTCCCGGGCGCGGTCCAGGCGGCCGCGCGTCGCCATCAGCACCGCGGCGCTCACCAGATCGGGCCGGGCCACCATGAGTTCCTGGGCGATGTAGGAGCCCATCGAGACGCCGACGACTCGGGCCGGGGCGGCGCCCAGCTTTTCGATCAGGGCCGCCGTGTCGGCCACCATGGTCTGGGTGGTGAACCCTTCGGCGTTTTCGGTGGCGCCGATGCCGCGATTGTCGAAGGTGATGCAGCGATACCCGGCCGCCAGAAACGCCGGCACCTGATGCGGCAGCCAAGTGCGCCCGGCACCGCCGTGGCCTGCGATGAAGACGACGGGTTCCCCCGTTCCGCGGTCGTCGTAAGCCAGGTTGGTCACTCGGAGCACGTTACAAGCAGCGGGTGGCAGGCCTTGACCCGGTCGATCCACCACTGCCGCCGCTCCGGCGGCGCGCCCAGCGCCCCCAGCCGCGCGGGATCGGGCGTCACAGGCGCGACGGCCAGGCTCCCGTCGACGGGTGCGGCGCGCTCGGCGACATCCTCGGCGAACAGGCCGCCGGTGCCCAGCCCGCAGGCATGGCGCAGGTGCGGCAGGGCCGCCGCGGCGGTCAAGCCCTGGCCTATGCCGACCGCCGAGTCCAGCGCGCTGGAGACCACGAGCGGGATGTCGATCCGTGCGGCGATGTCGAGCAGCGCCGAAACCCCGCCCAGCGGAGCGACTTTCAGCACCGCGACGTCGGCGGCGCGGGCGCGGACCACGGCGAGTGGGTCGTCGGCTTTGCGGATACTTTCGTCGGCGGCGATCGGCACGTCGATGCGCCGGCGTAGTTCGGCGAGTTCGTCGACGGTGGCGCACGGTTGCTCGAGGTACTCGAGCGGGCCGTCGACGGTCAGGGCGGCCGCGGCCCTGGCCGCCTCCTCGACGCTCCAGCCGCCGTTGGCGTCCACCCGCACGGTGGGGCACAGCTCCCGCACCGCGTTGACGCGCTCGACGTCGTCGGCCAGCGTCTGTCCCGGTTCGGCGACCTTCACCTTGGCGGTGCGGGCGCCCGGAAACCGCGCCAGCACCTCGCCGACCTCATCGGGGGGAACGGCCGGCACGGTGGCGTTGATCGGGATCCGGTCGCGTCGCGGCGGCGGCGGGCGGCGGTAGGCGGCCTCGATGCCCGACGCCAGCCACGCGGCGGCCTCGGCGGGCCCGTATTCCACGAAAGCACCGAACTCGCCCCAGCCCGCCGGGCCCTCGATCAGCGCGACCTCACGGGTGGTGATGCCGCGGAACCGCACCCGCATGGGCAGCGCCACCACGTGCAGGCGGTCCAGCAGGTCGTCCAAGGCGGGCTTCACCGGCGGTAAACCTGGCGGCCCGCCAGAAACGTGGCGCGCACGTCGAGCTCGGCGATCTGCTCGGGCGGCACGGTCCGGGGATCGGCCGACAACACCACCATGTCCGCGTACTTGCCGACCTCCAGCGAGCCGATCACGTCGTCGGCGAACAGCTGCCAGGCGGCGTCGATGGTCTGCGCGCGGATCGCCTGCTCGACCGTCAGCCGCTCCTCGGGCGCCAGCACCCGGCCGCTGGGCGCCGTCCGGGTCGCGGCCACGCTGATGTTGCGCAGCGGCTCCTCGGGCGTGACCGGCGGGTCGTTGTGCAACGAGATACGCATGCCGGTGGCCACCGCGGAACCCGCTGGCATCCAACGGGATCCGCGCTCCGGCCCGAACAGACCGTCGACGAGGACGTCGCCCCAGTAGTGGATCTGGTCGACGAAAATGCTGCACGTGACGCCGAGCGCGGCGGCGCGCCGGAGTTGGTCGGGCCGGATGGCCCCGACGTGTTCGAGGCGCAGCCGGTGGTCGTCGCGCGGATCGCGGCGCAGCGCCTCCTCGTAGACATCCAGGATGGTGTCGACGCCGGCGTCGCCCTGCACGTGGCAGGCCATCTGCCAGCCCAACGGAAAGTAGGCGCCGACGATTTCGGTCAGCTGCTCGGCGGTGTAGTTGGCGCATCCGCAGGAGCCGGGCGTTACGCCGATGGTGCGGGTTGCGTCGGTGTCCAAGTACGGAAAGGACAGGGCGATGTTGCCGATCCACGGGGAGCCGTCCACCCAGATCTTGATGCCGACCTGACGCAACATGTCGTCGCCCTCCCCCGGCGCCACGGCGGTGGACATCTGCGGGTTGGACACCTCATAGGTGCGCAGCCGCACCGTCAGCTGCCCGCTCAGCTGCTCGACCAGCGGCCGGAAATTCGGGTCGAACGCCATCTCCGAACACGTGGTCAGCCCGGCCCGGTTGAGCCGGGCGCATTCGGCGAGCAGCATCGCCGGGTAGCTATCGGCCTGGATGGCGCCGCCCAGCAGCGGAAACACCGCGCCGATCTCCTCGGCGGTGCCATCGAGTTCTCCTTTGGCGTCGCGGCCGAACTTGGCGCCCTTGGGGTCGGGGGTGTCGCGGGTCAGGCCGTTGAGGTGCGCGGCGTGCGAGTTGAAGAAGGCCTTGTGGCCGGAGTTGTGGATGATCACCAACGGTCCGTCGGGCGCGATCTCGTTCAGCCAGGCCAGCGTGGGCTCCGGAAGTCCGGGCTGCAGCAGCGGATCCCACCCGTTGAGGTAGGCGCCGTCCGCGCCCCGCTTGCTCACTTCGCGCCGGACCGCCGCGACCACGTCGTCGGCGCCGCGGAGGGTGACCGGGCGGATGTCGACGATCCGCTCCGACAGCGCGACGGCCTCCATCAGCGGATGACCGTGCGCCTCAACGAATCCCGGCATGATGCAGCCTCCACCTAGCGAGCCGACGTCGATGGTCTGGGTGCCTTGACCTATCAGGCCCTCGACGTCGGACCGGGCGCCGACGGCGATGATCCGGCCATCGGCAACGGCGACGGCCTCGGCGGTGGGGCGCGCGTCGTCGACGGTGAGCACGGTCCCGGTGATGACGACATCTGCCTGCGTCATGTGCAGGAATCCTAGTGATCCCAGGGTCCGGCTGACCCGAATTGCAACACGTTCTAGTCTTGGGGCCATGAGTCGCGCCGGCGACGATGCAGTGGGGGTACCGCCCGCTTGCGGGGGACGAAGCGATGAGGAGGAGTGGCGCCATGAGTGACGAGCTGCTGCGCAACCCGACCCACAACGGCCACCTGCTGGTGGGCTCGCTCAAGCGCCACAAGAACAAGCCGGTGCTCTTCCTCGGCGACACCACGCTGACCGGCGGCCAGCTGGCCGAGCGGATAAGCCAGTACACGCAGGCGTTCGAGGCGCTGGGCGCCGGCACCGGCGTCACGGTCGGCCTGCTGTCGCTCAACCGTCCCGAGGTCCTGATGATCCTCGGCGCCAGCCAGACCCAGGGTTATCGGCGCACCGCGCTGCACCCGCTCGGCTCGCTGAACGACCACGCCTACGTGCTCAACGACGCCGGGGCGAGCGCGCTGATCATCGACCCCAACCCGAATTTCGTCGAGCGCGCGCTGGGACTGCTGGAAAAGGTGGACTCGCTGAAGCAGATCCTCACCATCGGCCCGGTCCCCGAGGCATTGAGTGGCGTGGCCGTCGACCTGTCCGCCGAGGCCGCCAAGTACCAGCCGAAGCCGCTGGTCGTTGCCGACCTGCCGCCGAACCATATCGGCGGCCTGACCTACACCGGCGGCACCACCGGCAAGCCCAAGGGCGTGATCGGCACCACCGGCAACATCGCCACCATGACGTCGATCCAGCTCGCCGAATGGGAATGGCCGGAAAACCCGCGCTTCCTGATGTGCACGCCGCTGTCGCATGCGGGGGCGGCGTTCTTCACGCCCACCCTGGTCAAGGGTGGCCAGATGATCGTGCTCGCCAAGTTCGACCCGGCCGAGGTGCTGAGAGTCATTGAAGAGCAACGCATTACGGCGACCATGCTGGTGCCCTCGATGCTGTACGCGCTGATGGATCACCCGGATTCGCGCACCCGTGACCTGTCGTCGCTGGAGACCGTGTACTACGGCGCCTCGGCGATCAACCCGGTGCGACTGGCCGAGGCGATCCGGCGGTTCGGCCCGATCTTCGCCCAGTACTACGGGCAGTCCGAGGCGCCGATGGTGATCACCTACCTGGCCAAGGGCGATCACGACGAGAAGCGACTGACATCCTGCGGGCGCCCAACGCTTTTCGCGCGGGTCGCGCTGCTGGGCGAGGACGGCAAGCCGGTGCCGCAGGGCGAGCCGGGCGAAATCTGTGTCAGCGGACCGCTATTGGCCGGCGGCTACTGGAATCTGCCCGACGCGACCGCCGAGACGTTCAAGGACGGCTGGCTGCATACGGGCGACATGGCCCGCGAGGACGACGACGGGTTCTACTTCATCGTCGACCGGGTCAAGGACATGATCGTCACCGGCGGCTTCAACGTGTTTCCCCGCGAGGTCGAGGATGTCGTCGCCGAACATCCGTCCGTCGCGCAGGTCTGTGTCGTCGGGGCGCCGGACGACAAGTGGGGCGAGGCCGTCACCGCCGTCGTGGTGCTGCGCTCGGACGCGGCCCGCGACGACGCCGCGATCGAGGCGATGACCGCCGAGATTCAGGCCGCGGTCAAAGACCGCAAGGGCTCGGTGCAGTCGCCCAAGCGGGTGGTCATCGCCGAGTCGCTGCCGTTGACCGGGCTGGGCAAGCCGGACAAGAAGGCCGTCCGTGCGCAGTTCTGGGAAGGCGCGGGACGCGCCGTCGGCTAATGCGTTGGGCCCCAACGTGACGCTGCGGTCACGTTCGCGGTCGAGTGTGACGGTGGCGTCACGCTCGGCGGGCATGGTTAGGGTTGCACCATGGCTGCCTTGAGTGACAACCCTTTTGACGCGGCGGCGTGGCGGCCCGTCGACGGCTTCGACGATCTGGCCGACATCACCTACCACCGCCACGTCGAGGATGCGACGGTGCGGGTGGCCTTCGATCGGCCCGAGGTGCGCAACGCGTTTCGGCCGCACACCGTCGACGAGCTGTACCGGGTACTGGACCACGCCCGCATGTCCCCCGACGTGGGCGTGGTCCTGCTGACCGGCAACGGACCATCGCCCAAGGATGGCGGCTGGGCGTTCTGCTCCGGCGGCGATCAGCGCATCCGCGGCCGGTCGGGCTATCAATACGCCTCCGGCGAAACCGCCGACACCGTCGACGCCGCCCGGGCCGGCAGGCTGCACATCCTCGAGGTGCAGCGGCTGATCCGGTTCATGCCCAAGGTGGTCATCTGCCTGGTCAACGGGTGGGCGGCCGGCGGCGGGCACAGCCTGCACGTGGTCTGCGATCTCACCCTGGCCAGCCGCGAGCACGCCCGCTTCAAGCAGACCGACGCCGACGTCGGCAGCTTCGACGGCGGCTACGGCAGCGCGTACCTGGCCCGTCAGGTCGGCCAGAAGTTCGCCCGCGAGATCTTCTTCCTCGGCCGCGCGTACACCGCCGAGCAGATGCACCACATGGGCGCGGTCAACGAGGTCGTCGCGCACGCCGAGCTCGAACGCGTCGGGGTGCAGTGGGCGCGCGAGATCAACGCGAAATCGCCTCAGGCACAACGGATGTTGAAGTTCGCGTTCAATCTGCTCGACGACGGTCTGGTGGGTCAGCAGCTGTTCGCGGGCGAGGCCACCCGACTGGCGTACATGACCGACGAGGCCGTCGAGGGCCGCGACGCGTTCCTGGAGAAGCGTGCACCGGACTGGACCCCGTTCCCGCGCTATTTCTGAGCGGTCCGGCGCGCCTACACTCGCCCCCTGTGAGCAAGAGTCCCCTTCGCCGCCTGACCGACCAGCTAGTGCTGGCCACCATGCGGCCGCCGATTTCGCCGCAAATTCTCATCAACCGGCCCGCGATCAAACCGGTCAGCCTCGACGGCAAGCGGATTCTGCTCACCGGCGCGTCGTCGGGCATCGGCGAGGCCGGCGCCGAACTGTTCGCCAAACACGGGGCCACCGTGGTCGCGGTGGCCCGCCGCCAGGAGCTGCTGGACGCGCTGGTCGACCGGATCGCGGCCACGGGTGGCGCGGCGACGGCGATCCCGTGCGACCTCTCGGACATGGACGCCATCGACGCGCTGGTGTCCGAGGTCGACGAGCGCCTCGGCGGCATCGACATTCTGATCAACAACGCCGCCCGGTCGATCCGGCGACCGCTGGCCCAGTCGCTGGAACGCTGGCACGACGTCGAGCGAATCATGGCGCTGAATTACTACGGCCCGCTGCGCCTGATCCGCGGGCTCGCCCCCGGGATGATCGAGCGCGGCGACGGGCACATCATCAACGTCTCGACCTGGGGAGTGATGTCGGAGGCATCGCCGATGTTCGGGGTGTACAACGCGTCGAAGGCCGCGCTGGGAACCATCGGCCGGGTCGTGGAAACCGAGTGGGGCCACAAGGGCGTGCACTCGACAACGCTCTACTATCCGCTGGTCGCAACTCCTATGATCAAACCGACGAAGGCGTATGACGGGATGCCCGCTTTGAGCCCGGAAGAAGCCGCCGAATGGATGGTCACCGCCGCCCGCACCCGGCCGGTGCGGATCGCGCCGCGGATGGCCGTCGCCCTCAACGCGTTGAACACCGTCGGCCCCCGCTGGGTCAATGCACTCATGGCACGCCGCGCCGACCACCTCAACGATTCCCACTAACTCCGGGAGGTCGCCATGCCTGATCTGTGGGCCACCATCGCGGCCGAGCGCGGGGCGCTCGCCAACGACCTCGCCGACCTGGAGCCGGCGCAGTGGGAGACGCCGTCACTCTGCCCGGGCTGGACGGTCCGCGACATCGTCGCGCACCTGTCGGCGACCGCCTCGCTGAACCCGGCCACGTTCTTTCTCAACATGGCCAAGGCCGGGTTTAGCTTCGACAAGTTCGCCAACGCGCAGATCGCCAAGCACCGCGGCCCCGACCCGGCCGCCACCCTGAGCGAATTCCGTGACCTGCAGAACTCCACCTCGGCGCCGCCCGGCCCCAAGACCTCCTGGCTCGGTGAGGTGGTGGTGCATGGCGAGGACATGCGCCGTCCGCTGGGCATCGCGCACACCTACCCGCCCGACGCGGTTCGGGAGGTGATCGACTTCTTCAAGGGCTCCAACATGCTGATCGGATCCAAGAAGCGCGTCGCGGGGCTCGCCCTGAAGGCCACCGACGACGACTGGCAGCACGGAGAGGGCGAGGCGGTAGAGGGTCCACTGCTGTCGTTGCTCCTCGCGATGACCGGTCGCGCCGCTGGCTGCGACGACCTCGCCGGCCCCGGCGTGCCCACGCTGCGCAGCCGGTGCACGTGATAGACACGACGCTATGGAGATCCTGGCCAGCCGGATGCTGCTCCGGCCGGCGGACTATCAGCAGTCGTTGAGCTTCTATCGCGACAAGATCGGCCTGGCCATCGCCCGCGACTACGGCGCGGGCACAGTGTTTTTCGCCGGCCAATCCCTGCTGGAGCTGGCTGGCTACGGCAGCCCCGACCACTCCCGGGGCCCCTTTCCCGGCGCGCTGTGGCTACAGGTCCGCGATGTCGCGGCCACCCAGGCCGAGCTGGAGGGCCGCGGGGTGGCGATCGCCCGCGAGGCGCGGCAGGAACCGTGGGGCCTGCGCGAGATGCACGTCACCGATCCAGACGGAATCACGCTGATTTTCGTCGAGGTCCCGCCCGACCACCCCCTGCGCCGAGACACGCGCGGCGACCGTGGGGAACGTAAGGTTAACTAAGCGCTAATATTCAACGACGAGTCGAGGTACACCTGCGTTTCCGCCAGCCCAGCGTTCGACAATTTAATCCCCCAACTACCAGAATCAGGCGCTGTGAACATCGATTTGTTCCTCCTCATCATCGTCGTAATCACGGCACTCGCTTTCGATTTCACCAACGGCTTCCATGACACCGGCAACGCGATGGCGACCTCCATCGCCAGCGGCGCCCTGGCGCCCAAGGCCGCCGTCGCGCTGTCCGCGGTGCTCAACCTGGTGGGCGCGTTCATGTCCACCGCGGTCGCGGCCACCATCGCCAAAGGCCTGATCGACGCGCACATCGTGACCCTGCAGCTGGTGTTCGCCGGCCTGGTCGGCGGCATCGTCTGGAACCTGCTGACCTGGCTGCTCGGCATCCCGTCCAGCTCCTCGCACGCGCTGATCGGCGGCATCGTCGGCGCGACGATCGCCGCCGTCGGCGGGCACGGTGTGATCTGGAAGGGCGTGGTGTCCAAGGCGATCATCCCGGCCGTCGTGTCCGCGATCCTGGCCATCGCCGTCGGAGCCCTCGCCACCTGGCTGGTCTACCGGATCACCCGGGGAATCCCGAGCAACCGCACCGAGGCCGGGTTCCGCTACGGCCAGTGGGGTTCGGCGTCGCTGGTCTCGCTGGCGCACGGCACCAACGACGCGCAGAAGACGATGGGCATCATCTTCCTGGCGCTGATGTCCTACGGCGCGGTCAGCAAGACCGACCTGGCTCCGCCCCTGTGGGTGATCGTTTGTTGCGCGCTGTCGATGGCCTTGGGCACCTACCTGGGCGGCTGGCGGATCATCCGCACCCTGGGTAAGGGGCTGGTCGAGATCAAGTCGCCGCAGGGTATGGCAGCCGAATCATCTTCGGCCGCAGTCATTCTGCTGTCCGCACACTTCGGTTACGCGCTGTCGACGACGCAGGTCTGCACCGGTTCGGTGCTGGGCAGCGGGCTGGGCAAGCCCGGCGGCGAGGTGCGCTGGGGCGTGGCCGGCCGCATGGTGGTCGCATGGCTGGTGACGCTTCCGTTGGCCGGCTTGGTCGGGGCGGTCACCTATTGGATCGTGCACCTCATCGGGGGATTCCCCGGCGCGATCATCGGCTTCGGCCTGCTGATCGCCGTCTCGTCGGCGATCTACCTGCGGTCGCGCAGGGTCAAGGTCGACCACAAGAACGTCAACGCCGAATGGGAAGGCAGCCTCACCGCCGGCCTCGAGGGTTCGGACGAAAAACCGCCGTCCGATGCGGGCCCTAGGGCAGGTGGCGCGGCCGGCACCGGCTCGCACGACACCGTGATCGCGGGCAACGCGTCATGAGCCACTTCAGCGAATGGTTCAACTACCGGGCCTCCCTGAAGATCCTGCTCTTCGCCATGCTGGCCGGCGGGGCGCTGCCGGGGCTGTTTGCGCTCGGACTGCGGTTCCACGCCGTCGGCGCCGGACAGGTCAACCCCGACGGCGGCGCACCGCACAAGAATCCGGTGCTGCTGGCGATCGCGTGGGCCATCTATGCGGTCGTGATCGCCGTGATCGCCCTGGCTCTGCTGTACATTTCCCGCGATTTCATTGCGCACCAGACGGGTCAGGCCTTCCTAGGGGCCAAACCTAAGTAGCATTGAATCGTTGTCCACCGACCTGCCGATCCCTCGCGCGGAGAGATAGCAAGTGAACCGATTCCTGAGTTCCGTTGTCTCGTGGTTGCGCGCGGGATATCCGGAGGGCGTTCCAGCGACCGACACCTTCGCGGTGCTCGCGCTGCTGTCCCGGCGGCTGACCAACGACGAAGTCAAAGCCGTGGCCGGTGACCTGATGGCGCGCGGCGAATTCGACAAGATCGACATCGGCGTGGCGATCAGCAAGCTGACCGACGAACTGCCGTCCGAGGACGACATCGAGCGGGTGCATGCCCGGTTGGCCGCCAAGGGCTGGCCGCTCGATGAAGAGCACGACGACGGGGCCCACGCATAGCCGTTCTGCGGGCGCTGCGCGTCGCACCGGGCGCCGCCACCGAGGCGCTGTTGCCGGCGCTGGCCGGGGTGCTGGATGGCGGTGATCCCGCTCTGGTCGTGGCCCCCGCGGGTGCGAGCGACTCCGAGCTGCGCGCGTTGCGCGTGGGCGAAGCCATAGACGACGACATCGCCCTGGTGGCGACGACGTCGGGCACCACCGGCGCGCCCAAGGGAGCCTTGCTGACCGCGGCCGCCTTGGTCGCCAGCGCATCGGCGACGCACGACCGTCTCGGCGGTCCGGGGAGCTGGCTGCTGGCGTTGCCGCCCCATCACATCGCCGGCGTACAGGTGTTGGTGCGCAGCGTGCTCGCCGGTTCTGCGCCCGTCGAGCTGGATGTTTCCGCCAGCTTCGACGTCACCCAATTGCCCGGCGCCGTAAGGCGATTGGGCTCCGGCCGGCGGTACACGTCGCTGGTTGCCGCGCAGCTGGCCAAGGCTTTGACCGATCCCGCGGCGACGGCGGCGCTGGCCGGCCTGGACGCCGTGCTGATCGGCGGAGGGCCGGCTCCGCGGCCGGTGCTCGAGGCCGCCGCCGCGGCGGGCATCACCGTGGTGCGCACGTACGGGATGAGCGAGACCGCCGGGGGCTGTGTCTACGACGGCGTCCCGCTGGACGGGGTCCGGCTGCGGGTGACCGACGGGCGCATCGTGATCGGCGGGGCGACGCTGGCCAACGGCTATCGCAACCCGGTCGATCCCGATCCATTTGCCGAGCCCGGCTGGTTTCGCACCGACGACCTCGGCGCCCTCGACGACGCGGGCGTGCTGACCGTGCTCGGCCGCGCCGACGACGCGATCAGTACCGGAGGGTTGACCGTGCTGCCGCAGCCGGTCGAGGCGGCGCTATGCGCCCATCCCGCCATCAGCGACTGCGCGGTGTTCGGGCTGGCCGACCCGACGTTGGGCCAGCGTGTGGTCGCCGCGGTCGTGGTGAGCGACGGTTGCGCGCCCCCGACGCTGGACGCGCTGCGGGCGCACGTGTCGCGCGCGCTCGACGCCACCGCCGCACCGCGCGAGCTGCACATCGTCGCGGCGCTGCCGCGACGCGGGATCGGCAAGGTGGACCGGGCGGCGTTGGTGCGCCGGTTCGCCGATGCGGGCGATCAATAGGCTGGGCGATCGTGAGGATTGCTCGCCGGGAGTGGTTGGCCGTCGCCGTCGCTGTCGTCCTGCTGGCCGCGGCGTTCGTGCTGCCGCGGTTGAACTGGGGCGTCAAACCCCGTTCGGATACCGGCCTGGAACATTTCGCCATGCGGGCGGGCGCCGCGCCGATCTTCGGCTATTGGGACGCCCATGTCGGCTGGGGAACCGGCCCGGCGATTCTCATCGCGGTCGCCGCCGTGTTGTGGGGACCGACTGTGGCGCAACGTCTTTCGTGGCGGGCCCTACTTCTGGCCAGCTGGGCCACCGCGTGCGGGTGGGCGTTTGCGCTGGCGATGATCGACGGCTGGCAACGCGGCTTCGCCGGACGGCTGACCACCCGCGACGAGTACCTGTCGCAGGTGGGAAGCATCACCGATATTCCAGCGGCGGTGCGCACGTTCTCCAGCCGGATCCTCGACTTCCAGCCGAACTCGTGGATCACCCACGTCTCGGGGCATCCGCCGGGTGCGCTGCTGACGTTCGTGTGGCTGGACCGGATCGGCCTGCACGGCGGGGCCTGGGCGGCCCTGCTGTGCCTGCTGGCCGGCTCCAGCGCGGCGGCGGCCGTGCTGATCGGTGTTCGCGCGCTGGCCGACGAGCCGACCGCGCGACGGGCCGCACCGTTCGTCGCGGTGGCGCCGACGGCGATCTGGGTGGCGGTCTCCGCCGATGCCTACTTCGCGGGGGTTGCGGCGTGGGGCATCGCGCTGCTGGCGGTCGCGGTGCACCGGCCGGTCCGGTTCCCCGCGCTGGTCGCCGCCGCCGCGGGTCTGCTACTCGGCTGGGGGGTGTTCGTCAATTACGGCCTGGCACTGATGGGCATCCCGGCGTTGGCGGTGTTGGTGTCGGCGCCCGGGTGGCGAGCGGTCCTACGGGCGCTCGGGCCGGCGTTTTTGGCCGCGCTGGCGGTGGCGGTGACCTTCGCCGTGGCCGGGTTCTACTGGTTCGACGGCTATACCCTTGTGCAGCAACGCTATTGGCAGGGAGTGGCCAAGGACCGGCCGTTCGCGTACTGGAGCTGGGCCAACCTGGCCAGCGTGGTGTGCGCGGTCGGGCTGGGCAGCGTCGCGGGGATCGCCCGGCTGTTCGACCGGGCCGCGATTCGTGGCCGCTCCGGTTTTCACCTGGTGCTGCTCGCGATGTTGGCGGCCATCGTCGTCGCCGACCTGAGCATGCTGAGCAAGGCCGAGGTCGAGCGGATCTGGCTGCCGTTCACCGTCTGGCTCACCGCGGCACCCGCGCTGCTGCCGGTACGCTCACACCGAATGTGGTTGGCGCTCAACGCTACCGGCGCCCTGGTGATCAACTCCGTAATCTTCACGAACTGGTAGGCGGCCATGGAAGAACAGCCACGCCTGGCCCGTCGGCTCGGCACGACCGACGCGGTGGTGATCGGGCTGGGCTCGATGATCGGCGCCGGTGTGTTCTCGGCGTTCGGCCCGGCCGCGCGGGCAGCGGGCGCGGGCCTGCTGATGGGGCTGGCGGTGGCCGCCGCCATCGCATACTGCAACGCCACCGCGTCGGCGCAACTGGCCGCGGTCTATCCGACGTCGGGCGGGACGTACATCTACGGGCGTGAACGCCTCGGCCCCTGGTGGGGCTTCATCGCCGGGTGGGGTTTCGTGATCGGCAAGAGCGCGTCGTGCGCGGCCATGGCGCTCACGGTCGCCAGCTACGCGATTCCGGGGCCGGCATGGGCGCAGCGAATCATCGGGGTGGGATCCGTAGTCCTGCTGATCGCGCTGAACTACCGGGGCGTCACCAAGACCGCGCTGCTGGCCCGAATATTGTTGGCCTGCACGGTGATTGCACTTGCCGCGGTGGTCGTCGGGATCGCGGTGACCAGGCCTGCACCGTCACAGTTAATGCACTGGCCGACCGGCACGGTCTACGGCGTTCTGCAGTCGGCAGGGTTGCTGTTTTTCGCGTTCGCCGGTTACGCACGGATCGCGACGATGGGCGAGGAGGTTCGCGACCCAGCCCGCACGATCCCCCGCGCGATAACCCTCGCCCTGGCGATCGCGGTCGCGATCTATTTCGTGGTCGGAGTGGCGGCCCTGCTCGCCGCGGGACCCGATCGGCTCGCGCATGCCGCCGCGCCGCTGGCGGAGGCCGTCCGGGCCGCCGGGGTCCCGGCGCTGGTGCCGGTGATCACCGTCGGCGCCGCGCTGGCCAGCCTGGGCGCGCTGCTCGCGCTGATCGCCGGGCTCGGCCGCACCGTGCTGGCGATGGCCCGTCATCGCGATCTGCCCGGGTGGCTGGCGGCCGTTCACCCGCGCTACCGGGTACCGCACCACGCCGAGGTCGCACTGGGCGTCGTCGTCTGCATCCTGGTGGCCACCGTCGACCTGCGCGGGGTGATCGGCTTCTCGTCGTTCGGGGTGTTGATTTACTACGCGATCGCCAACGCCTCCGCCTATACGCTGCGAGGCGAAAGGCGCCGCCGCATCCTCAACGTCTGCGGCCTGGCGGGTTGCCTGCTACTGGTCGCCACCCTGCCGTGGACTTCGGCGGTTGCGGGGCTGGCCGTGTTCGCCGTCGGGATCGTCGGCCGGTTCGTGGTGTTGCGGTTGCGGGCCTGAGCTCCCCTGCCGCGTGTGCGTCGATGGCGCCCAGGACGCACACTGACCGCCCAGGACGCACACGCGAGCGGTCTTATAGCCCGGCCGCGCGGGTGACGCGGGCGAACCGACTGGCCGGCCCGCACGCATCCCGGACCGCGGCGATGTCGGCGACGACGTCGAAGTCGGCCAACGGTTCCACCAGGGTGACGTCAATACCGTTGTCCCGCAACGCCTTCACCGTGAGCTCCCCTGTGTCGGGCTGAGACATCGGGACGTGGCGTAGGCATTCGGCCATCGCCGGCGCGCGCACGCCCAGCATCCACCATCCGCCGTCGCGCGCCGGCCCCAGCACGGCGGGCGACTCGACTAGCCGCCGCGCGCAGCCGGTCAACAGGTCGGCGGTCACCTGCGGGGTGTCCATGCCAATCTGCAGCACCGGATATCCCTCGAAGCCCGCGTCGGCGTGCGCGTTGGCGAGCCGGTCGGCGAAGCCGTCACCGCGCTGCTCGATCACAGTGAACGATGCGAGCCGTCGCCGGATCTCGGCGGCGCCGGCGGCGGTGTCCAGATCGCCGGTAAGCGCAACCACCCGCGCCGCCACCGGCGCGGCGGCCACCGCATCCAGCGTGTCCAGCAGCGCGGCCGCGGCGATGTCGGCGGCGACCTCGTCGCCGACCGTCGCGGCGAGCCGGGTCTTGGCGCGGCCGGGTTCCGGAGCCTTGGCCACCACCAGCAGGGCCACCGGCAAGCCGCTCAAGAAATCACCTTCCAGAAGTCCACGATCGCGGTGATGCTGCCCCGCAGCGAACCGCTGACCTTCGACTTGCCGCCCGTCCGGGGGCCATAGCTGACGTCGAGCTCCACCACCCGCCAGCCGGCGGCCGCGGCTCGCACCAGCAGCTCGAGCGGATACCCCGATCGCCGGTCGGCGACTCCCAGGTTCAGCAGCGCCTCCCGCCGCGCAACCCGCATCGGCGCGATGTCGTGCACGGGCAGGCCGTGGCGGGTGCGCAGTCGCCAGCTCATCACGATCGTGCCGACTCGGGCGACCCACGGCCAGTGCAGTCCCGGCACGGGTCGGCGCCGGCCGATCACCAGGTCGGCACCGTCCTCGAGCGCGGCGACGAGCCGCGGCAAGTCGCCAGGGTCCATGGAGCCGTCGGCGTCGATGACCGCCACGATCGGCGTGGTCGCGGCGACGACGCCCGCGTGCACCGCCGAGCCGTACCCGGGCCGCGGCTCCACGACCACCTCGGCGCCGTGTCGGCCCGCGACCCCTGCGGTGTCGTCGGTGCTGTTGTTGTCGACCACCAGCGCCCGATAGCCGGCGGGGATAGCTGCCAGCACCGCCGGCAGCGACTCCTCCTCGTTGAGGCAGGGCAGCACCACCGTCACCGCGTCGTCGGGCATGGCTGCCGACAATAGCCGGGCGACAATGCGGGCCGACGGCCCGCTAAGGGGGTTCGATATGCCGTGGCGGGGCCCTTAGTAGTGGCGTGGCTGCTGCGGGAAGAGGGGCTGCTGCGGGACCACGGGCTGCTGCGGCACGACCGGCTTCGGGACCACCGGCTGTTGCGGGACCACCGGCTGCTGCGGGACCACCGGCTGCTGCGGCACGACCGGCTTCGGGACCACCGGCTGTTGCGGGACCAGTGGCTGCTGCGGCACCACCGGTTGCTGCGGCACCACCGGCTTCGGAACCACCGGCTGTTGCGGGACCACCGGCTGCTGCGGCGCCACCGGCTTCGGAACCACCGGTTGTTGCGGGACCACCGGCTGCTGCGGGACCACGGGCTGTTGCGGGACCACCGGCTGCTGGGGCGCTGGCTGCTGCGGCACCACCGGCTTCGGGACTACCGGCTGTTGCGGCACCACCGGCTGCTGCGGCACCACCGGCTTCGGGACTACCGGCTGTTGGGGCACCGGCTGCTGCGGCACCACCGGCGGTTGCGGAGCCACCGGCGGCAGGGGCACCACCACGGGCGGCTGCGGGACTACGGGCGGCAAGTTTGGGGGCGCTTGTTGCACCGGCAACGGAATGATGATCGGGATCGGAATAAGCGGGTTCGGGTTGGGCACAAAACCTGGTAGGGCCGGTGCTACCGGCGCAGGGTTGACCGGCGCTACCGGCGCCGGGTTGACCGGAGCAACCGGCGCCGGGTTCACCTGGACAACCCGCGCGGGACTGTCCCCGCCGCGCGACACCAACTGCGGCGGAATGTAGCCCTTGGAGTCCGGAATGACGCCGCCCTGGAAGCCGGCGTTGGGCTGGTCGGGCGGGGGCGGCGGTATCGGCGCCTGCTGCTGTGTCGGCAACAGTGGCATGAACTTGCCCGGGGCGGCATTCTGGATCCCCACCAGCGGCGCCGCGCTCGCGGTCGGCCGAACCGCGATGGCCACGGCAGCGGCCAGCGCCGCGAATCCGATGACGGCGAACGCGATGACCGCATTGCCGAGCAGCACTGACCGTCGGCTCAGCGGTATCCGAACGGTCGCGGCTGGGTCTTCATCAAAGTCGTCGTACTCGTCAACCTCGTCTGCGAACGGTTCGGCATCCTCGGCCTCCGAGTACGCAAGCCGTGGTTCTTCCGCACCGGAATCCGCCAGCCCGGACGTGGGGGCGATCCCGGTCGCGTCTCCGCTGACCGCGGTCACGGGAGCTATCGAGGTCGCCGCTCCCGCTGTGACCGGCGTCGTGGGCGTCAACCCGGCTGCCAGCGCCGCGCCGCGGGCGAGTGCGAACGTGGGGTCTTCGGGAATCTCCACCCGCACCGTTGACGCGTCGCGAAGCTGGTCGGCAACCCCGATGAGGTTCGACGACGAGCCGACGAGGTAGACGTCCTGCGGGGCCCCCGGCTGGCCGTCGAGGGTGGCCATCATCGTGTCCAACGCGGCGGTAGCGTCACCGCCCCCAAGGGGCCGCCTGGCCAGCATGGTCGGTGCTTCACCTTCGCCGGCCGCGCCCACCAGCGACAGCGTCGCCGTGTCGTCGTCGACGACGAGCACACCGCCGGCCCGCCCGGCCGCACGCATCAATGCCGTCACCGCCTCGGACTCCGACAGCACGGCAACATTGTGGACACCCGAGTCTTCGAGCGCCCGGCGGACTTGGTCGGCCTTCGGGGTATCCGGCCAGCACAGCCGGGTCCCGACCAGGCGATTGCCCTCGTCGGCCAGCAGCCGATCTGTTCCGACCACGGTCCGGGTCAGGGTGTCGATCGGGTGGTCGGCGATGTCGAAGACGGATTGGTCGAGCACGCCAGATCCTGGTGCGTCCGACCCGACAAGCGCCAGGCGGGCGACGGGACCTGCGACCGCGACTCCCAAGACGACGTCCATCCCGGCGCTCCTTCGGCTGGCTAACCTTCAGCCAGCATGTCCTGGGATCATTACACTGCGATACCGCCCGCAATACCAGTCATTTGGGCAATATTGTTTGCCTGTGGGCGTAGGCGGGTCAGCAAACCGCTCGAGCGCACCCGACCACCAGCGCTCGATACCCGACGGGGCTCAGTGGTGGGGGGTGAGAATTGGCGCCTTGGGGGTCACCGGCTGCTGAGGGGTCACCGGCTGTTGCGGGGTGACCGGCTGCTTCGGAATCGTCTGAGTCGGAATCGTCTGAGTCGGAATCGTCTGAGTCGGAATCGTCTGAGTCGGAACTGTCTGCTGCACCGTCGAGGTCGGCGGTGTCGTCGTCACCACCTGCTGCTTCTGCGTCGTCGTCGGCTGCGTGGTGGTCGTGGTCGGCTGCGTCGTGGTCGTGGTCGGCTGGGTCGTGGTCGTGGTCGGCTCCGTCGTGGTCGTCGTCGGCGTCGTGGTGGTAGTTGACGAGGGGCCCAGCGAGGTCGTTGTCGTGGTGGTCGTCGTCAGCGTCGTCGTGGTCGTCGTAGTGGGTCCGAGCGGCGGGTACGGAACGATGATCGGAATCGGTATCGGCACATAGGGATTGGGATTCGGCACGAAACCGGGAACGCCCGGCGCGGGGTTGACCGGGGCAGCCGGCGCTCCGCCCGACATCAACTGCGGGGGAATGTAGCCGTTGGAGTCCGGAACGACGCCGCCCTGGAATCCGGCGTTGGGCTGATCCGGTGGGGGCGGCGGAACCGGCGCCTGCTGTTGCGTCGGCAGCAGCGGCATGAACTTGCCCGGGGCGGCGTTCTGGTGCCCGACCACCGGTTGCGCGCTCGCGGTCGGCCGGACGGCCACCGCCACCGCGACCGCCAACGACGCGAATCCGACGACCGCGAACGCGATGACCGCGTTGCCGAGCAACACCGACCGCCTGCTCAACGGCAGCGGCCCGGTCTCGGCGTCGTCACCGTCGAACTCGCCGTACTCGTCGTCTAACCCGCCGGCACCGAGGGGCTCGCCCTCGTCGGCCATCGAATACGCCAGCTGCTGGTCCTCGGCGGCCGGTTCGGCCGCAGGCGCGAAGGCCGTCTCGTCTCCGGTCCGCCCGGTCACCGGCGAATAGGCCGTCTCGTCTCCAGTGAGTCCCGCCGCCGGCGCCATCGCGGTCGCGTCTCCGGCCGACAACAGCGCCCCCGGCACGGCGGCCAATGCCGCTCCGCGGGCCAGCGCGAAGGTGGGGTCGTCGGGGATCTGCACCCGCATCGTCGACGCCTCGCGGATCTGCTCGGCGACGGTGTTGATGTCGGACGACGCGCCCACGAGATAAAGGTCTCCCGCGGCGTCCGGCTGGTCGGCGAGCCTGGCCATCAACGTGTCGAGTGTGCCCGTGGCTTGATCGCCGGATTCGCCCGCCAGCGGTGCGCTGGCCAGCAGGGTGGGCGGCGCACTCTCGTCCTCCACCACCGGGCCCAACAGGGTCGCCGCGTCGTCGCCGACCACCAGCGCGGGACCGGACCGCCCCGCCGCGCGCATCAGCGCCGCGACAGCCTGCGATTCCGACAGCACCCTGACGTCGATGACGCCGGAATCCTCCAGCGCCCGTCGCAACTGATCGGCTTGGGGATGGTCGGTCCAGCAAAGCCGCGTGGCGGTCAGGCGGTGGTTCTGGTCGGCCAACAGCCGATTCGTGCCGACCACGGTCTCGGTCAGCGTGCCGACCGGGTTGTCGGCCAGGTCGACTTCGGATTGGTCGATCACGTCGGCACCCTGCGCGCCCCGCCCAATAAGCGCCAAGTGGGCAATGGGGCCGGTGACCGCGACCCCCAACACGACGTCCATCCCGACTCTCCTTCGGCTGGCCACCCCGCAACCAGCATGTCCTGGCATCACTACACTGCGATACCGTCGGCAGTAACAGTCATTCGGGCGACAGCGTCCGCCTCTGAGCGCAGCGTAACCGGTTCCCAAACCTCGGGACCGTCTCCGCGGAACAACGTCCGCGGAATCGCACGTTCTCATCACAGCCACTGCCGCGTCGTCCGAACGGGGATTATGTTTCCAAGTAAGCAACGCAGTCGGCCGGGCAGGTGGTTCCCTCGCCACCCAACCGAAGCGGCGCCGCCAGCAACCGTCCTCGATACCCGGGGGGAACCGTGAGCCAGAGCAGCGACGACGCGCCCACCGGCCCGATCAACGACCAAACGCAGCGACTCGCCGCCGTCGGCGCGCCCGCTCAGGCTCCGGTTCCGCGCGCGGCGGAGCGGCCGAGGCGTCGCCGAAACATCGTCAGCGACCTATTCGCCGCCGCCTTGCTGGTGATCGCGCTGGTGCTGCCGTGGAATCTGTACTCCGGTTTGGGGATCCCGCGCAGCAGCCGGAACCTGCTCGCGGTGCTGTTCGCGGTGACGTTGTTGTCCCTGATCTCACTCGTCGCGGCCGGGGCCTGGAGATCGACCAGCCCGCAATTCAACGCCGCGGCGGCCAACCGAATCCGTCTGTGGCTCAACGTCCCCTACATGCTGCTGGTGCTCGCGTTCGTCGCCTTCGACGCGGTCGAGACCGTCCGATTCGGCGGCACCGTCACCGTGCCCGGCGGCGTCGGCCCGGGCGCATGGTTCGGCATCGCCGGATCGCTGCTGTGCGCGCAACCGGCGATCACCGGTGTGGGCGCCGACGACGAGAAGTTCGCCGGGTGGCAGCGCTCCGCCCGGATCATCGGCTACGCGTCGCTGGTGCTGGCGGTGCTCAGCTTCGGGTTCAACCTGTACTGGCGGGTCAAATACGCGGTGACCGGCGGTTCGGGCTTCGGCAAGCAGAACATCTCGGTCATCATCACGGCGGTGGTGTACGGCGTCGTGGCGTTAATCGCCGTGCTCGTCGCGTCGCGGTGGCTGCTTCGCAGCACCAAGGCTTCCCGGCTGGCCACCGTCGCGCTCGGAACGTCGACGCTCGCCGCCGGGATCGTCGTATGGATCCTTCCCGTCGGTCGTGACATCGACGCGTTCCACGGCATCGCGCAGAACACGTCGACAGCCGGGGTCGGGTTCGAGGGCTACCTCGCGTGGGCAGCGGCCGCGGCGATTTTTGCGCCCCGGGCACTGTTCGGCGACCGCACCCGGTCGACGACCCAGGAAAACGCCTGGCGCGCGGCGGCCCGAAATGGCTTGCTGCTGATCATCGTGTGGTGTGTCGGATCCATGGCGATGCGGATTACCGACCTGTTCGTCGGGGTGGCGCTGAACTACCCGTACTCGCGATACGACAGCATCGTGCTCGCGGGGTTCGATCTGGGCACCGCCGCCCTCGCGATCTGGCTGCGCGTCAACCTCGCCAACGACGCGGTATCCGCGCGGCTGATCTCGTCGCTGTGCGGACTCGTTGCCACACTGAGCATTTCGCGCGTGGTGGTCGGTGTCGTGCTGGCCCCGCGGTTCGAGGAAATTCCGAACTCCGCCGCGCAAAACCCGGTCTACGGAAACAATCTCGCCCAGCAGATCACCAGCACTTTCGACGTGGCCCTGTGCGGGCTGGCGCTGTGCATCCTGGCCGCCGCGATCGTCACGGGCCAACTCACCGGCCGGCGGCTGCGACGGAAGACGCCCCGCGCGGCGCACACGCGTGCGGCGGGGACTGAGCCCGCGCGTCCTCAGCAGGAGGCGGCGACCACCCGCATCCCTGCCGGCGCACCGCCGCCACCGTCGGCCGCACCGACGACGCGTGTGCGGGTCGGCGGCGGATCCGACGCGCCCCGGATCTTCCGCGGCGACGACTCCGGCACCCGCCAGATTCCCGTCCCGAAACCCAAGATCTACCGGCCGCCGGCCGGTCGCTAGCGCAGCGGCGCGAACGCGAATTCGCGCAGCCCGTCGCGCGGGTCGACGGCCGCACGGAAACCCAGCACCTGGCCGGCCCGGGTGGGATCCGCGACGATGTGGCGCACGTCGCCGCTGCGATACTGCCCGGTGATCACCGGATTGACCGAACCGTCGCGCGCATCGCACAGTGCCGTGGCGACCTCCAGGATCGAAATCGGCTGTCCCGAGCAGACATTGACCGCGGTGAAGCCGGAGCCGCCGGCCGAAACCGACGCTGCCGCCACGTTGGCGGCGGCCACGTCGTCGACGTGGACGAAGTCACGCATCTGGCCGCCGTCCTCGAAAACCCTTGGCGGCTCACCCTTTTCCAGTGATGAACGGAAGATCGCGGCCACGCCGGAGTAGGGGGTGTCGCGCGGCATGCCCGGACCGTAGACGTTGTGGTAGCGCAAAGCCACGACCGAGCCGCCCGTCGACTCCGACCACGCCAGCGCGTAATGCTCCTGCGCGGTCTTGCTGGCCGCGTACAGGCTGCGCGGCCGCAGGGCGGCGTCCTCGTCGACGAGCCGCCACCCCAGTTCCTCGCCGCCGACCGGGCAGCGGTGCTCGAAGATCCCGGCATCCAGGTCCGCGCGGCGCCGCGGCAGCGGGTCGACGGGCCCGTGTTCGGGGCAGTGATAGCGGCCCTGCCCGTAGACCACCATCGAGGACGCCAGCACCAGACGCCGCACGCCCGCGGCGAACATCTGGGCCAGCAGCACGGTGGTGGCGAAATCGTTGTGGCCGCCGTAGGCGGGCGCGTCGGCGGCGTCCACGCCCGCGCCCACCATCGCGGCCTGGTGGCAGACCAGGTCGACACCGCGCAAGAGCGGGGCCAGCGCGTCGGCATCGCGGACGTCGACCCTTCGGCATCCCGCCGGTAACACCGCGCTCGGGCCGTGCGCTGCGGGCAGCAGCGCGTCGACGGCGATCACCTCGTGTCCGGCCGCCCGCAGCGCCGCGTCCACCCGCGATCCGATGAACCCGGCCGCCCCGGTGAGCAACACCCTCACGGCAGCTCCACCGGCAACGTCACCCCGGTGTGCGCCAGGCAGTGAGTGCAACCGCGTTCGGCGGCGACCCGGCCGATCGCCGAAGCCACCAGCTTCTTGAACGACCCCATGTTCTTTTCGAATTGGGCGAACACGTCGGTGGCCTTCACGCCCTCGCCCGTCGTGACACCGGCATCCAGATCGGTCACCAAAGCGATTGCCGCATAGCACATTTCGAGTTCGCGAGCCAGCACCGCCTCCGGATATCCGGTCATGTTGACCAGGCCGAAGCCAGCCGAGGCGAACCACCGGCTTTCCGCGCGTGTGGAAAATCGCGGCCCCTGAATCACCACCATGGTGCCGCCGTCGATCACGCCGGGCAGGCCGGTGACCGCCGAGCGCAATGTCGGGCAGTAGGGGTCGGCGAAGTCGACATGGACGGCGCCGGAGTCGAAGTAGGTGTCGGGGCGACCGGTGGTGCGGTCCACCAGCTGGTCGGGCACCACCACACTGCCGGGCCCGTAGGCGGGATTCAGGCTGCCGACCGCGCACGGCGCGAAGACCCGTCGCACCCCGAGCTTGCGCAGCGCCCACATGTTGGCCCGGTAGGGCACGGTGTGTGCCGAGTATTCGTGTTTGGCGCCGTGGCGTGGCAGGAAAGCGACCTCGTGCCCCGCGACCGCGCCGACCGTGACCGGGGCGCTGGGTTCGCCGTACGGGGTCTCCACGTCGATGTCGCGGACGCCGGACTCGAAGAACGTGTAGAAGCCGCTGCCGCCAATCACTCCGAGCATCCGACCATTGTGGTGCATAGGGCAGGATGCCCTGGTGGCCAGTTTCGCGCAGTGGATCTCCGGGGCTCGGCCGCGGACGCTGCCCAACGCGGTGGCACCGGTGGTCGCGGGCACCGGCGCGGCGGCGTGGCTGCACTCGGCCGTGTGGTGGAAGGCTCTGCTGGCGCTGACCGTCGCGGTCGCGCTGATCATCGGCGTCAACTACGCCAACGACTACTCCGACGGCATCCGGGGCACCGACGACGAGCGGGCCGGCCCGGTGCGCCTGGTCGGCTCGCGGCTGGCCAGCCCGCGCTCGGTGCTGACGGCCGCGGTGACGGGCCTGACGGTCGGCGCGGCGGTCGGTTTGGCGCTCGCGCTGGTGAGCTCGCCGTGGCTGATCGTGGTCGGCGCGGGCTGCATCGCCGGGGCGTGGCTGTACACCGGCGGGTCAAAACCCTACGGGTACTCGGGTTTTGGCGAGGTCGCGGTGTTCGTGTTCTTCGGCCTGGTCGCCGTGCTCGGCACCCAGTACACCCAGGCGCTGCGGGTGGACTGGGTGGGACTGGTGCTGGCGCTATCGATCGGGGCGCTGTCGTCGTCGGTGTTGGTCGCCAACAATTTGCGGGACATTCCGACCGATGCGCAGTCCGGCAAGATCACCCTGGCGGTACGGCTGGGCGATGCCCGCACCCGGGTGCTGTATCAGGCGTTGCTGGCGACCGCCGGGGTGTTGACCCTGGTGCTGATGCTCGCGACGCCGTGGTGCGCAACGGGATTGGTGGCCACGCCTCTGGCCCTGCGCGCCGCGCGGCCGGTCCGATCCGGCCGCGGCGGGCCCGAGCTGATCCCGGTGCTGCGCGATACCGGGCTGGCGATGATCGTGTGGGCGATCGCGGTGGCGGCGGCGTTGAGTGTGCGCTCAGGGCTTTGAGTGTGCGCTCAGGGCGCCAGGGCCGCACACGCTAGGCGAAGTGATGAGAGCGCGGCCTAGGCGGCCTTGTCGAGCAGCTCCAGAATCGCGGCGCGCAATTGCGCGGTGTAGACGTGCTCGGTGATCAGTCCGACGGCCGGCTTGTCGCCGCTGCGCATGATGCCCAGGAGGAGATGCGCGCAGGCTATCTCGTTGTCCTTGTGGTGCAACGCTTCTCGCACGGCGAGCTCGACGCACTTCTTGGCGGCGCGGCTGAACGGGATGTGCCCGCGACGGCGGCGCCGCCGGCCCGAGCGGGGCAGCGCGTTGTCGAACGCGTCGGCGCCGAACGTGCGCGCCACGCTGTCGCGCACCGCGCGTAGGTCGATGCCGATGGCGCGCAGCGCCTCCGCGTCCTCGTCGAAGGAATCGTCGGTGCTCGGGGCGGCCTCGAGCAACCGGGCCCGAACCCCGTCGGCGGTCAGGCCGTAGCCGCTCAGCACCCCGGACAGCTCGTTGCCCGCCGCCTCCAGGACGCCGAGCAGCAGGTGCTGCGGCGTGATTTCGCGGGTCCGCAGTTCACGGGCTTCCTCCTGGGCGAGCACGACGGCGACCCGGGCTTGACGGGTGAAGCGCTCGAACATGCGTCATCTCCTCCGGTTGTACTTCTGGTGCACGGCCTGCCGGCTCACCCCGAGCGCCTCGGCGATCGCCTGCCAGCTCCAGCCCCGCTCGCGGGCGTTGGCGACGTGGATCGCCTCCAGGCGCTCCTGCAGTCGCTGCAGCGCGCGCACCGCGCGCAGGCCTATCGCGGGGTCGGCGTTGCTCGCCGCATCGGCGGCGGGCCCGAGGTCGGGCAGGTCGGACAGTTCCGTCATAGACGTCAATGTAACTTGACACTCGGCAGACGTCAATAAAGCTTGACAAATCGGGTCCCGCCCGCTCATCGACTCGGTCAATCCGGTAACAATGAGGGACCGGCGTCGGATCGAGGACCCCATGAATCAGATCACCACGACCAGTGGGCCCAAGAGCATCGGATTGCTCAGCGTCGGCGCATACCGGCCCGAGCGGGTCGTCACCAACGACGAGCTGTGCCGCAACATCGATTCCTCCGACGAGTGGATCCAATCGCGAACGGGAATCAAGACGCGCCGATTCGCCGCCCGCGACGAATCAGCCGCGTCCATGGCGATCGAGGCGGGCCGGCTGGCGATCGACAACGCCGGACTGGCGGCCAGCGACATCGACGGCGTGATCGTCGCGACCAGCACCCATTTCCTGCAGACCCCGCCCTGTGCCCCGGAGGTCGCGACGGGTCTGGGCGCTGCCGGTGTGCCCGCATTCGATATCGGGGCGGGGTGCGCAGGCTTCGGCTACGCGATCGGCGTTGCGGCCGACATGATCCGGGGTGGCAGCGCCGCCAAGATGCTGGTCATCGGCTCGGAGAAGCTGTCCCCCACGATCGACATGCAGGACCGCAGCAACTGCTTCATCTTCGCCGACGGCGCGGCCGGCGTCGTGGTGGGCGAGACGCCCGTTCAAGGCATCGGACCGACCATCTCGGGCAGTGACGGTGAACAGGTCAAGGCCATCCGCCAGGACATCGACTGGATCGACTACATGGACGAACCGACCGGCCCGCGTCCCTTCTTGCGGCTGGAGGGCAGCGCGGTGTTCCGCTGGGCGGCGTTCGAGATGGGCAAGGTCGGTCGGCAGGCGATGGACGCGGCGGGAATCCGGCCCGACGAGATCGACGTGTTCATCCCGCACCAGGCCAACAGCCGAATCAACGAAGTCCTCGCCAAGAACCTGGACTTGCGCCCGGACGCGGTGATCGCCAACGACATCGAGCACACGGGGAACACGTCCGCGGCGTCCATCCCGTTGGCGATGGCCGAACTCCTGGAGACTGGGGCCGCCAAGGCCGGCGATCTGGCGCTGCTGATCGGCTACGGCGCCGGCCTGAGCTACGCCGCGCAGGTCGTTGTGATGCCCAACGGCTGACCGTGTGCTCACGCGTCGTCGTGGTCGGCGTCGCCCGCCTCGCCGCGCAGCCGGGCCTGCAGCTGTTCCCGCTCGCGGCGGCGGCGTTCGCCGGCGACGGCGAGCCCGGCGGTGGCGCGTCGGCGCAGCGGGGCGAACAGCCAGATGCCCAACGGCATCGCGATGATCAATGCGAACAACGCCGCGACGACGACGGGGAACTGGGTGACCCCGAGCAGACGGGCGATTCCGTAGATCGCGGCGGCGAGCGCGACCACCAAAAGCAACCGTGCGGCCGCGTAGACCAGGACGTCGACGACGACGTGATTTCTGGTGCGCTCGCCCGCGCCGGGCCTAGGCTCTTCTGACACAGGTGCGAGCCTACGGCGCGGGTATATTCGCTCAAAGGAGGTGTTGAGTGCTCTACCTGCTGCTCGTCCTGGTCTTGGGGACGCTGATCTACATTGGCTGGCGCGCGGCGCGGGCCCAGACCCACCGCCCGAAGAGTCGCGTCATCGGACCCGACGACGATCCAGAGTTCTTGCGGCGGTTGGGAAACGGCGACAACAACCCTCTCTAGAACCCTCTGTAGCACCCTCCCCTAGGCGACGCCCGGGTTTCGCTCGCCGGGGAAGCCATCGGCCACGACGGCCGCCAGTTCGGTCAGCGCTTCGCGGGTGGGGCGCCGCAGCTGATCCAGAGCGATCTCCGCGCCCTCTTCCAGATGGGGGTCGAACGGTATCAGCCGCACCGCGCGGCAGCGCCGGGAGAAGTGGTCGACCACCTTGTTCATGTCGACCTTGCCGGTGCGAGACCGCACCGCGTTGATGACCGCGATCGAATTGCGGACCTTCTCTTCGTGACCATGGGCGTCCAGCCAGTCCAGCGTCGCCGAGGCGGTGCGCGCGCCGTCGATGGATCCCGAACTGACGACGATCAGCAGGTCGGCCTTCTCCAGCACCGACGACATCACCGAATGCAACAGCCCGGGACCGCAGTCGGTGAGCACCAGGCCGTAGAACCGATCCAGGATGTCCAGGGTGCGGGTGTAGTCGTCGGCGCTGAACGCATCCGAGATCGACGGGTCGCTGTCCGACGCAAGGATTTCCAGCCCGCTGGGCCCCTTCGAGGTGTACCGGCGGACGTCGCTGTAGCGCTCGATCGTTCCGGCATCGTGCAGCAGCTGACGCACCGTGGCCGACGTCTCCAGCGGGATCTTCTGGCTCAGCGTGCCGTGGTCGGGGTTGGCGTCCACGGCCACCACCCGATCGCCGCGGATCGAGGCGAAGATAGACCCCAGCGTCGCGGTGATCGTGGTTTTGCCCACCCCGCCCTTCAACGACAGCAGCGCGACCCGGTAGGAACCCCGCAACGGCCGGTTCACCTGCGCCACCAGGTTGTTGTAGCGGGCGGCCCGCGGGCTCTCCCCCAGGTTGATCAGCTGGCCGGACAGCACGTAGAGCAGCCGGCGCCAGCCCTCCGACGGCGGCGGTTTGACGGGCCGCAGCAGCATGCCGGTGGACAGTTCCGGGTAGGGCGTGTGGGGGACATGCTCTGGGCGGTAGGGGGTTTCTTGCCCTTTCAAGGGAGGCGCGTCGGGCGCGCCGTTGTAGTAGGCGCCGAATGCCGTCGGGTCGACCCGCGGAATACCGGTGACGGGTGTGGGATCCCAGGGCGGCATTCCCGCCGGGGCCGCCGCCGTGGGCGGAGACGTTTCCTGCCGCTCGGGTCCGGGCACCCGCCGCTCGGTGCGGAATCCGGCGAAGGCCCGGGTCGGTGCTTCACCGGTATCCGCCGCCGATTCACCGGCGGGTCGCTCGGTCGAGTCCGGGGACCGCAACTCGGTGGTCGGATGTTCGGGCGCCCCCACGCTTGGCTGGTCGGACACGTGCACTCCCCCTTGCTGCAGTTTTCTCGGGTCGGTCGCTAACTGTCACCCCACGCCCGCATAGGAATGCAGGCCCACGGTCACCAGATTAACGAAGAACAAATTGAAGACCATGGCCACGAACCCGACCACGTTGATCCACGCCGCCTTCCTGTCCCGCCAGCCGGCGGTCGACCGGGCGTGCAGATAAGCCGCGTAGACCACCCACGCGACGAAGGAGACCGTCTCCTTGGGGTCCCAGCCCCAATACCTGCCCCAGGCTTGCTCGGCCCAGATCGCGCCGAAGATGACCCCGAAACCGAACACCGGGAACGCGAAGATCGTGGTGCGGTAGGCGATGCGGTCCAGGGTCTGGGCGTCGGGGCATCGCCGCAACATGCGTGCCAGCGTGCCTTCGGCCTCCGGCTCGCCCAGCCGCGAGGTGCGCAGCAGGAACAGGATGCTGGCGATGCCCGCGACCAGGAACACCCCGGAACCGAGGCTGACCACCGACACGTGAATGGGCAACCAGTACGACTGCAGCGCCGGCATCACCGGGGCGGCGTTGGTGTAGAGCCAGCGCCCGGAAACGGTCAGCAGGATCAGTACCGGCAGCAGCAGGAAAACCCACAGCGGGCGGTACTGCGGGCGGCGCAGCACCACGGCGCCGGCCACCAGGCCGCAGAAGCAGGTCAGGTTGATGAACTCGTACATGTTGCCCCACGGCACCCGCACGGTGGCCAGGCCGCGCAGCACGATGCACGCCAGCAGGAGACCGATACCGAGATAGAGCACCGCCAGCCCGGCCCGCCCGACGCGTTCGTCGAGCGGCCGCTGGGGGACGTCGTCCACGATGCCGGGGCTGGCGCTGTCCACGGCGACCGAACCTGCCAACACCTGCGCGCGGTGATCCGCGCGGCGCCCGCCGACGTAGGCCAGCTCGACGGCCAGCAGCAGCAACGCGACAACCAGGGCCACCACCGCCGAGGTGAACGCCCAGTCCGAGTAGCGCGCCAGGCCGACGTTGACGTGCAGGGTGTTCATGTGACGTCCACCTGAGAACTCCTTCTGGACGCTGGCTCGCCCAGTCCGTCCAACAACCGCTGGGTCAACCGCTCGAACTCGTCGCCCCACCCGGAGTTGTCGGTGCGCGCCAGCCCGCCCAATTCGACGTTCACGGTACCGGCCGCGTCGTCGCCGGCATCAGTGAGCCTGACCCAGACCCGGCGCCGGCGCACCAGCAGCGACACCAACAGTCCGACCATCATCGTGATGGCGAAAACCAGCACCCATCTCTGGCCGGGGTCGTGGGAGACCTGCAGGTTGACGAACGGCACGGCGCCGTCGAATCGGACCGCGGTGCCCGCCGCCGGGCCATGGTCGATCCTGACCTCTTGCCCGGCGCGCAGGTTGACCCTGGCTTCCTTGGTCAGCCGGCCCTGCTGAATCAGCCGCGGGTCGAGGGTGAACAACGATTGGGGCCGGCCCGTGTCCAGGCCGGTGTCGCCGCGGTAGATGTCGACGGCGACCGCGGGGGCGTTCAGCGCCGGGAATCGCGACGACAACAGCGTGCCGTCCAGTTGCTCGGTCGGCGCCAGCAGGCCTTGGATCGCGATCTCGTGTTGGCGGCGCTCGCCGGGGTTGGGATAGCTGCCGGCGGGCGGGTCGATGCGCACCACGCCCGACGAGAGCAGCGTCAGCGGGTTGTCGGGTCGCCATTGCACGGTCGACGTGCGCGTCTGCCCGTCCGGGAAGGTGACCGTGAAGGTGGGCGCGTAGCCGTGGCCCTGCAGGTATACCCGGTCACCGCCGACCCGCAGCGGGTGGTTGACCTCCAGCCGGTAGGGCCGCCAGCTGTTGGCCGCCAGGTCACGGCCGGCCTGATAGTCGATGTCGGCGGCGAACGAGGTGGCCTGCCCCGACTGCAGGTAGTGCGCCTGAAAGTCGTTGACCCGGATGCACATTGGGTGTAGCGACGTGCCGTCGACGGTGTTCCCGGCGCGGAACGAGTCGAACGCCGCGGGCGACGCCGAGCAGAAGCCCGGGCCGCCGTCGGCGATGACGATAACGTTGCCCTCGTAGCCGAACAGCTTGCCGACGGCCACCGCGACCAGCAGGCCCAGCAGCGAGAAGTGGAAGACCAGGTTGCCGAATTCGCGCAGGTACCCCTTCTCGGCGGACACCTCGACGACTTCGCCCTCATGGCGGATGGCCGTGCGCCAGCCGCGAAGGCGGCGGGCGATGGTGTTCGCCAGCCTGTTCAGCTCCTCGGGCCCGGCGACGATCCGGGTCTCGGCGTGCTTGGGCAGCCGGGCGAGGTTGCGTGGCGCCGCGACGGGGGTGGCGCGCAGGCTGCGGGCGTGCTCGATCGTCCGCGGGGTGAGGCAGCCGACCAGAGACACGAACAACAACACGTAGATCGCGGTGAACCAGAAGCTGGAGAACACGTCGAAGGCCTGCAGCCGATCGAGCCACGGGCCGATGACCTTGTGGGTGGACAGGTAGTCGTCGACCTTGCCGGCATTGAGGTTTCGTTGCGGCAGCAGCGCACCGGGTATCGCGCCGAGTGCGAGCAGGCACAGCAGCACCAGCGCGGTGCCCATCGACGTCAGCGCGCGCCAGGTGTTGCGTGTCCAAGCGAGGAGTTGCCTCAAATCGGCAGCCTCACGTCGGACACGAAGGCGTCGCGCAACCAGGAGACGAAGTCGTTCCATACCCCGGTGACCAGCAGAGCGCCGACCGCGATCAGCAGCGCGCCGCCGAAGATCTGGATGGCACGGGTGTGCCGGCGCAGCCAGCCCAGGCCCGCCACCGCCCCCGCCGAACCGAACGCCAGTAAGACGAACGGAATCCCCAAACCCAGGCAGTAGGCGATCACCAACGCGATGCCGCGCGCCACGTTCGCACCCTCGGTGGCCGACGCGACGGTGATCACGCCGGTCAGCGTCGGCCCGAGGCACGGCGTCCAGCCGAGCGCGAACACCGCGCCCAGCACCGGCGCCCCGGCCACCGTCGTGAACCGGCGCGGGCTGAAGCGGGCCTCGCGCTGCAGGACCGGGACGAGGCCGACGAACACCAGCCCCATAACGATGGTCAGCACGCCCCCAACCCGTTGCAGCGCAAGCTGATTGGTGATCAGCGTGGTGGTCACGCCGAGGACCGCGACGGTGCCGAGCACGAAGACGGCGGTGAACCCGGCCACAAACAACGCCGCCGACCCCGCGACCCGCCACCGGGCCGCGGGCGGGGCTTTGACGCCGCCGGGCCCGGGCTCTTCATCCACCCCGACGACCGCGGCCAGGTACGACAGGTAGCCCGGCACCAGCGGGACCACGCACGGCGAGGCGAACGACACCAGCCCCGCCAGCAGGCACGCCCCCAGCGCCACCAGCAGCGGGCCGGCGGCGGCGAGCTGGGTGAAGCCGTTCATCGTTCCTGCGCCACGCGCTGGACCACCGGTCGCAGGTCGTCGGCCAGCAGCTCACGCAGGAACACCGCCGCGACCCGGTGTTGGCGGTCCAGCACCAGCGTGGACGGGATGACGGTCGTGGGGTACTTGCCCCCGAACGCGATCAAGGTACGCATCGCCGGGTCGTAGATCGACGGGTATGTCACGTGCCGATCGTCGACGAAGTCCAGGGCGGCTTGGCGGTTGTTGTCGCGCGCGTCGATGCCGAGGAAGGACACCCCGGTGGCCCGGGTGCCGTCGTAGACCCGCTGCAGTTGATCGACCTCGGCCCGGCACGGCCCGCACCACTGCCCCCAGACGTTGACGACGACGACGTTGCCGGCGAAGGTCTGGTCGGCCAGCGAGATCGTGTGCGCCGGATCCGCGAGGTCCGGCCCGGCCAGCGGGCCCGGACGGCCGCGGCTTGCGGGCGGGTCGTAGAAGATGTCGGTCTTGCCGCCCGGCGACACGAATTCGAAGGTGCCACCCTGGGCTACCGCATCGCGGCCCGAGCAGCCGGCCAACACCATGGCCACCACCGCCCCGGCCATCGCCAGCCACCGCACGCTCAAGTGCTCTCCGGCTGGAAGTACTCGACGTCGACCAGCCGGTCGCCGTCGTAGACCAGCGTGGTCACCGAGGCCAGCCCGCATTCCCGCCGGCGCGGGTCGTGCCAGAGCCGCTTGCCGGTCAGGTGCAGCCGCAGCGTCCACACGGGTAGTTGATGGCTGACGCACACCACCTCGTGGCCGGCGCCGCGGGCGCGCGCCTTGTCCGCCGCGGTCGTCATCCGGGCCGCGATCTCGGCGTACGGCTCGCCCCAGGACGGGGTGAACGGGTTGCGCAGCTGCCACCAAAACCGCGGATCGCGCCAGGCGCCGTCGCCCGGGCCGACGCGCCGGCCTTCGAAGAAGTTGGCCGATTCGATCAGATCCGGGTCGGTGTCGACGGGGAGGTTGTGCTTCGCGGCGATGGGCGCGGCCGTTTCCTGGGCCCGCTGCAACGGGGAGGAGATCACCGCGACGACGTCGCGGTCGGCCAGCGCGTCGGCGACCGCCTGCGCTTGCGCCCGGCCCGCCTCGGACAGGTGGAATCCGGGCAGCCGGCCGTAGAGGACCCCGCTCGGGTTGTACACCTCGCCGTGCCGCACGACATTGACGCGCGTGTGCTCGGCCATCAGGGTCCGTCCTTCCGGGCGGCCGCCTGCGCGGCGGCGGGCAGCGCGGCGGCGATCCGGTCGAACGCGGCGTCGTCCAGAGCCGCCGAGACGAACCACGCCTCGAAAGCACTGCACGGCGGGTAGACGCCGGCGTCCAGCAGGGCGTGGAAGAACGGCGGAAACCGCCAGGTCTGGCTGGCGCGGGCGGACGCGAAATCGGTGACCGGGCTATCGGAGAAGAACACGCTGAGCATGTTGCCGGCCCGCGGAATCTGATGTGGGACACCGGCTTCCGTCAACGCCTCGGAGAGCAGACCGGCCAGGCGGTCGGCGTTGGCGTCCAGTGCGGCGTAGACCGCGTCGTCGGCGGTGCGCAGCGTGGCCAGCCCGGCGGCCATCGCCACCGGGTTGCCCGATAGCGTGCCGGCCTGATACACCGGCCCCAGCGGCGCCAGCCGCTCCATCACCTCGGCCCGCCCGCCGAACGCGGCGGCCGGCAGCCCGCCGCTCATCACCTTGCCGAACGTGAACAGGTCGGCGGCGACCGGATCGATTCCGTACCAACCACTTCGGCTGACCCGGAAACCCGTCATCACCTCGTCGACGATCAGCAACGCACCGTGCTGGGCGGTGATCGCGCGCAGTCCCGCGTTGTAGCCCGGCGCGGGCGGCACGACCCCCATGTTGCCGGGGCTGGCCTCGGTGATCACCGCGGCGATCTGGTCGCCGTGTCGGGCGAATGTGTCGCGGACGACGTCAATGTCGTTGTAGGGCAACACGATTGTGTCGGCCGCGGCGGCGCCGGTGACCCCGGGCGAGGACGGCAGACCCAGCGTCGCCACCCCGGAACCCGCGTCGGCGAGCAACGCGTCGACGTGCCCGTGGTAGCAGCCCGAGAACTTGACGATCTTCGCCCTACCGGTGAAGCCGCGGGCCAGGCGGACCGCGCTCATGGTGGCCTCGGTGCCGGAGTTCACCAGCCGGATCCGCTCGACCGGCGTCACCCGGCCGATGATCTCGGCGGCCAGCTGCGTCTCGGACGGAGTCGGCGCCCCGAAGGACAGTCCGTTGGCGGCGGCCTTGGCGACGGCGTCGACGACGGCCGGGTGGGCGTGGCCCAGGATCATCGGACCCCACGAACAGACCAGGTCCACATAACGGTTGCCGTCGGCGTCGGTGAGCCAGCATCCGCGCGCCTCGGTGATGAAGCGCGGGGTGCCGCCCACCGCCGTGAACGCGCGCACCGGCGAGTTCACCCCGCCGGGAATGACCGCGCACGCATCGTCGAACAGTGCCGCCGAGGTCCTCGTAGCTGCGGCGGCCTGGTCAGTGCTGCCCATGACCACCAGTGTTCCAGCCCCCGCGTGCCTATCAACTACAGGGTGTAAGAGTCGGCTCCGCGACAATCGACTGGTGACTCGGGAGACGGCCGTCGAGATCGCCCGCAGCAGGATTGCCGCGGTCCGCGAGGACCCGGACGCCCGGCTGGCGCTGATGGGTGAGCTGTACGAAGTCCCGCGGCGGGTCGACCGGGGCCATCTGCCGTATCGGCTGGCGACGTCGGCCTTCATGGGCTGGCAGCTGCGACGCGGGCTGCTCAACCCGGCCGACGGGCAGGCCCCGGGAAGCCCCTGGTGGCGCGCGATGAACGAGCGCCTGCTCCGCGACGGCTGGGAAGCCCGCGCCCTGGCGTTCGGGCACCCCGGCGAACCCAGCTCCCCGGCGGTCGCCGCGGCGCTCGAGTTCATCCGGCATCCGTCCGCGCGACGCTGGTACCGGGCGCACAACATCAGCATCGTCAGCGCCTATCTCGACCACCTGGACCTGGCATCGCGCGAGTCCCGCGTCGAACGCTTCTTCATCAACCTGGTGCTGATGCGGGTTCTCTATGCCCACGCGCTGGTCGCCGCGCCCCGGCTCGCGCTCGGCTGGCTGGCGTTCGCGGGTCGGCCCCTCGGGGATCCGCGATTGGGCATGACCGGCATCTTTCTGTCGCTGTCCCGGGTCCTCCCCGACCGCTACCCGCTCGGCGACGACCTGGCTCCCTACCTGCGGGCCGAACATGGAGTGGCGCACCTGCTCGACGTCGGGGTCATCCAGCCCCGCGTCGAGCCCCTCTACGACTGGTCCGCCGGCGCCCTCGCCATTCCTGGGCTGCGACGGCTGCTCGCCGACGGGACGCCGTGCTACGCGTGGCCCGCGGACGACCGGCAACCGTGGCATCCGCCGCCGTCGCGGCCGGCTCGGCTGGCTCGCACGCTGGTGCCCGCGCCGCGCCGCACGGGTTGAAGTCGGCCGTCGGGGGCGAGTTGGATGGTGGCATGCAATTCCCCCAGCGAGTCGCTCGCTTCAACCGTCACGTGACCAACCCCATTCAGCGGATGTGGGCCGGCTGGCTGCCGCCGTTCGCGATCATCGAGCATGTCGGACGGCGCTCCGGAAAGCCTTACCGCACACCGGTGAATGCGTTCTACACCAGCGTCGACGGCAAACCCGGTGTGGCCGTCGTGCTGACCTACGGCCCCGACCGCGACTGGCTGAAGAACCTCAAAGCGGCGGGCGGCGGGCGGATGCGCCGCAGCGCCAAGACTTTCGGCATCACCGACCCGCGGGTCATCAGCAAGGCCGAGGCGGCCTCCCACGTGCAGGGCAGGTGGCGGGCCGTTTTCGCCAGGCTGCCGTTCGAGCAGGCGGTGCTTTTCACCAAGGCCGACTGACCTATCGCGCTGGGCGCGCGGCGATTCGGCCGCGGGCTCGAGTGGCGAGATATAGCCCGATGACCACCGCCCACGACAGCAGGGACAGCCAGAGCTGACTGCGCGCCGAGCGGTCGAACGCCATCTGCACCAGCACCGCGGTGATTCCGGCGAGGGTGAAAACCGACAGCACCGGGAAGAGCCACATCTTCACCCGCAGCCTTTGTGGCGGTGTCCGGCGGCGCAGGATGATCTGCGACAGCGCGATCAGCCAGTAGACGAACAAGATGACGGCGCCCGACGAGTTGAGTAGGAAAAGAAACACCGTGCCGGGCGCCAGCCACGCCATGACGACGCAGCCGAATCCGACGGCCGACGAAAACAAGATCGCGAGATGCGGGACGCCGCGCCGGCTGAGCTTGACCAGCCGAGCCGGCGCCTCATGCCGGTCGGCGAGGACGAACAGCATGCGCGACGCCGTATACAGGCCCGAGTTCAGGCACGACAGCACCGCCGTGAGCACCACCGCGTTCATCACCTGACCCGCGGCGGGCAGACCCATGCGTTTGAGCGCGGCGACATACGGCGAGGCGCCGACCTCGACCGAATTCCACGGCAGGATCACGACAAGAAGAAAGACCGAGCCGACGAAGAAGACCGCGATGCGCGCGACAACCGATCGCGTCGCGCGCTGGACCGCGAGTTCGGGATCGCGGCTCTCGGCGGCCGCGACGGTGACGATCTCGGCGCCGACCATCGAGAAGATCACCACCACGATGGCCGCGAAGACCGCGCCGACGCCCTTCGGGAAGAATCCGCCGTGCGACGTGAGGTTGGAGAAATCCGTGTGATGGCCGGGCAGGAACCCGAGCGCGAATACCGCGCCGACGGCGAGGAATATCGCGATCGTCGCGACTTTGATTCCGGCGAACCAGAATTCGAATTCGCCGAAGGACGTCACCGAGAACAAGTTCGTCGCGGTCATCAGCAGCATTAGGCACAGCGACAGCAGCCACAGCGGCGCGTGAAACCAGTAGCCCAGCACCTTGCCGCCGGCGACCGCCTCGAAGCCGACGACGATCACCCAGAAGTACCAATACAGCCAGGCGACCGAAAAACCCGCCCAGCCGCCCAGCGCCCGCCCCGCGTAATCGGCGAACGATCCGGTCGACGGGTTCGCGGCCGCCATCTCCCCCAACATCCGCATCACCAGAACGATCAGTAGACCGCACAACGCGTACGTCAGGAATGCGGCGGGCCCGGTATCGCGGATCACCACGCCCGACCCGACGAACAGTCCCGCACCGATCACCCCGCCGAGCGCGATCATGCTGAGCTGCCGTTGCGACAACCCTTGGCGCAGTTGCGTTGTGCCGGCCATGGTTAACCACAGCACATCGCCCGGCGGGTCACCACCCGGGCGCGCCGCCGGCCGGGCTCAGAAATGCAGGTCGCGCTCGCGGATCAGCGCGGTGGCGAGCACGCTGATCGCCGCCGTCGCAACGAGATACCCGCATGCCAGCCACGGCGTGCCCCCGGCCGCCGCGATCAGCGCGGTGAGGATCATCGGGGTGACCCCGGAGGCGTAGATGCCGGAGACCTGGTAGACGAACGACAAGCCGGTGTAGCGGGTGCGCGTGGGATACAGCGCGGAATACAGCGTGCCCTGCGCGCCGTAGAACAGCGCGTGCACCACACCGAACACCACGACCATCGCCAGCCCGAACCAGAGCAGGTTCTTGGTGCCGAACAACGCGAAGGCGGGAAACGCCGCCAAGCCGTAGCAGACCACCCCGGCCAGATACACGCGCCGAGCGCCGTAGCGGTCGGTCAGGATTCCCGACACCGGCAGCAGCGCCGCCATCAGCAGGGCCGCGATGGTCACCACCACCAGGACCGACACCCGGTGCAATCCCAACGCGCCGGTGGCGTAGCTGATCGCGAAAACGCCCCAGGTGTTGAACGCCGAACCCTCCGCCCAGCGCGACAGCAGCCCGAGCACGGTGTTGCGCCGGGAACGCGGTTCGCGAACGATCTCGCGGATCGGCACGCTGGACTCGGCCTCGGCGTCGCGCAGCTCGCGGAAAGCCGGGGTTTCCTCGACGCGCAACCGCACCACGATGCCGATGACGACCAGCACCAGGCTCAGCAGGAACCCGATCCGCCAGCCGTAGGCCAGAAACCTGTTCTGCCCCAACACAATCTGCAGGTACGCGAATATGCCTGTGCCCAGGGCCAATCCGAGCGCCAGGCCGACCTGGGGAACCGCCCCGAAGCGGCCGCGCCGGTGTCCCGGGCTGTGTTCGACGGCCAGCAGCACCGCGCCGGCCCACTCGCCGCCGAGCGCGAAGCCCTGCAGAATGCGCAGCACCAACAGCAGGATCGGCGCCCAGGCGCCGATCTGCGCGGCGGTGGGCAGCGCCCCGATCAATGCGGTCGCGCCGCCCATGATCAGCATGGTCAACGCCAGGCTGCGCTTGCGGCCGATCCGGTCGCCGATGTGGCCGAACACCAGCCCGCCGATCGGGCGCATGACGAACCCGACGGCGAACGTCGCGAACGCCAGCAGGGTGCCGACCAGGGAGCTGGCGTCGGGAAAGAAGACCTTGTTGAACACCAGGCCGGCCGCGGTGGCGTAGAGGAAGAAGTCGTACCACTCGACGGTGGTGCCCAGCAGGCTTGCCGCGATGACGATGCGCAGCCGCCGTCGCCGCTGGGCGTCGGATTCGTCGTGACCTGCCGGCGCAGCGATCGCCGCGTCGGGCAACGTGGTTGCCATGACTAGTGCGCCGACGCGATCGCGAACGGTGTCGACGCGGCCGGCTGCGACTGACGACTGGGATGCTTCCACAGGCCCATCCGCTCCAGCAGCGGCAGCACGCCCTCGCCGAACCAGTAGGCCTCTTCCAGGTGCGGATACCCCGACAGGATGAAGTGGCTGATGCCCAGCTGGGCGTACTCGGCCAGCCGTTCGGCGACCTCGGCGTGCGACCCGACCAGGGCGGTGCCCGCTCCCCCGCGGACCAGCCCCACCCCGGCCCACAGGTTGGGCCCGACCAGTAGCCGGTCGGCGCTGCCGCCGTGCAAGTCCAGCATCCGGCGCTGACCCTCGGATTCGCTGCGCGCCAGGCTGGCCTGCACCCGTTCCACATCCGCCGGGTCGACGGCCGCCAGCAACCGGTCGGCCTCCGCCCACGCTTCCTCGGAGGTGGGTCGGCTGATCACGTGAATTCGCAAGCCGTACCGCAGAACCCGGCCGGCGTCGACGGCTAGTCCCCGGATCCAGTCCAGCTTCTGCGCGACCGCCGCGGGCGGCTCACCCCAGGTGAGGTAGACGTCGGAGTACTTGGCCGCCACCGGCCCGGCCGATCCCGACGACCCGCCGAAGAACACCGCGGGTATCGGGTCGGGTGGGTTGTTCAGCTGCGCGCCCTCGACGCGAATGTGGTCGCCGGCGAAGGTGACCGGCTCGGTCGAGGTCCACAGTTGCCGCACCACATGCAGGAACTCGGCGGTGCGGGCGTACCGCGACTGCTTGTCCAGGAAATCCCCGTAGGCGCGTTGCTCATGCGGTTCGCCGCCGGTGACGACGTTGAGCAGCAGCCGTCCGTTCGAGTGCCGCTGGAAGGTCCCGGCCATCTGCGCGGCCAGGGTCGGGCTGAGCAGCCCGGGACGGAACGCCACCAGGAACTTCAGCGTGTCGGTGCCCTCGATCAACGTCGCCGTCGTCAACCACGCGTCCTCACACCACAATCCGGTGGGCGTGAGCACCGCCTCGAAGCCGTTGTCCTCGGCGGCCGCGCAAATCTGGTGTAAGTAACGCAACGTCGCAGGCCTGTCGCCGTGCATCGCGGTGCCGTGCCCGCCCGCGACCAGGTTCCGGGAGTCGCCGTAGGTCGGCAGAAACCAGTGAAATGCCAGGCTCATTCAATCCTCTTTCGGTCAGCCGTCGGCCCTTGTGCGAAAGCTCCATCGTGTAAAACCTCGGCGGGCCATGCGAGGGTTGAAACCGCCGAGATTGCATCCCGGCCCGGGTGCCGCCGGAGCCGGGGCGGGCCGGCCGCGCGGGATTCGGCGTGGGGCGGCGGCCCGGCGCATGGGGCTGGGGCGGGGCGCCTCGTGTTCGGCTGCGGCGGAAGGCAATACGCTCACCGACCGCCGCCGGTCACCGCGCCCGTGACGGTGGTCCCGGTCCTCATCGGCCGCCGTCCTCGCCTTACCACGGTGACGCAAATCGGCACCGAAGGTAACCGGTTCGTGTCCGAGTGATCACACGAGATCACACAATGCTTCCAATACGGCGTGGCTCGGCCGGTAATACCCGCTCAGCGCGGCATTATTGCGACCATGCCTCACCTGACCCGTCGCGCCATCTTGCGAATGGGCGTCGGAGCCAGCGCGGGAGCCGCCGGACTGTGGGCTTTGAGCGGCCTCCTGGATCCGCTCGAGCCGCAAGCCGCGACGTTGCCGCAAGCTCCCGCGCCGTTCGAGCCGTCGGCGGCGGGCAGCACCCTGTCGAACAAGCTCAGCGGCTCGTTCATCTCGGCGGCCCGCGGCGGCGTCAAGACGAATTGGGTGATCGCGCTGCCACCCGGCCAGAACTCCCAGAGCGGATCCCTGCGCCCGGTGATCGCCCTGCACGGCAAGGACGGCAACGCGAACATGGTGCTGGACTGCGGTGCGGAGAAAGCGCTCGCCCAACTCGTCAAGGAAGGCAAGCCCCCCTTCGCCGTGGTGGGTGTCGACGGCGGCAGCAACAGTTACTGGCACCGCCGGGCCTCGGGCGAGGACCCCGGCGCGATGGTGCTCGAAGAGCTGCTGCCGATGCTGTCCTCGATGGGTTTCGACACCTCCCGGGTGGCCTTCATGGGCTGGTCGATGGGCGGCTACGGCGCGCTGCACCTGGGCGCCAAGCTGGGGCCGTCGCGGACGGCCGGGATCTGCGCGATCAGTCCCGCGCTGTACACCTCGTACACCGGAAGCGCCCCGGGGGCGTTCGACAGCTACGACGACTGGGTGCAAAACAGCGTGGTGGGGCTGCCGGCGCTGTCGCAGATCCCGCTGCGCGTCGACTGCGGCACCGGTGACCGCTTCTACTTCGCCACTCGTCAATTCGTCAACCAGCTGAAAAAGCCTCCGGCGGGCGGCTTTTCGGACGGGGGGCATGACATGGACTACTGGCGCGCGCAATTGCCCGGCGAACTAGCCTGGATGGCGACCTAGCTGAGACCGATGACGATCCCGCGGAACTCACCCCCACCCCGCCAAGTGGAGCGGGCGGTGAAGCGGACCGGATTTCGCCCGGACATCGAGGGCCTGCGCGCCGTCGCGGTGCTAGCCGTCGTGCTGTACCACGCCGACATACCCGGTGTGAGTGGCGGCTACATCGGCGTGGACGTCTTCTTCGTCATCTCCGGGTTCCTCATCACCGGGATCCTCTGGCGCGAGGTGAGCACCGAGAACACCATCCGGCTCGGCCGCTTCTACGGCGCGCGGGCGCGGCGGCTGTTGCCCGCCGCGGCCACCGCCGGCATCGCCACCGCCATCGGTGCGGCCATCGTGCTGCCGCCGTTGCAGGCGCGAAGCGTCTTCGTCGACGGGGTCGCGAGCGCCCTCTACGTCGGCAACTACCGGTTCGCCCGGCAAGGCACCGACTACCTGGCCTCGAACCTGCCGCCCTCGCCGTTCGAGCACTACTGGTCACTGGGCGTCGAGGAGCAGTTCTACCTGGTGTGGCCGATGCTGCTCATCGGCGCCGCGTGGCTGGTGCGGCGGGTCCCGCTGCTGCGCCGCCGCGCCCCTGAAACCTCGGCGACGCCCTACGCGCTGGTGCTCGCGGTCGTGGCCGCGGCGTCGCTGGCGGCGGCCGTGTTGTGGACCCGCACGTCACCCGCGTGGGCGTTCTTCTCGCTGCCCACCCGAGCCTGGGAGCTGGCCGTCGGCGGGCTGGTGGCGTTGACGATCGGGCAATGGCGCCGGCTGCCGCTGCTGCCCGCGGCGATCGTCGGATGTGGCGGCCTGGCCCTGATCGCGCTGACCTGCACCCAGCTGGGCCCGCACACCCCGTACCCGGGCACCGCGGCGCTGCTGCCCGTCCTGGGCACGGCGCTGGTGATCGGCGGCGGCTGCGTCACCGGCAGCCTGGGGGCCGGCCGCGTGCTGTGCCGACCGGCGATGCGGGCGATCGGCCGGATTTCGTACTCGTGGTACCTGTGGCACTGGCCGGTGCTGCTGCTGATGCCGCCGCTGCTGGGCATGCCCGCGGGATTGCCGGCCCGGCTGAGCGCGACCGTCGTCTCGGCGGGGCTCGCCGTGATCACCCTGCACCTGGTCGAAAATCCCGGCCGGTTCGCGGCCGCCCTGCGCCGATCGGCGCGGACGAGCCTGCTGGTGGCGGGCGGCGCCAGCGCCGTCACGGCGTGCGCGTGCCTGCTGCTGCTGAACGTCATACCGGTGCCGGTGGGCCACGGCACGGCCGCCCCGAAGGCCAACATCGTCGCGCTGCCGCCGGCGCCGGCGCCCGACGTCAGCCCGCAGGAAGCGGCGGTGCGCCAGGCCTTCGCGCAGGCGCGCGACGCGGTCGCGGCGTCCGCGGACCTGCGCGCCGTCCCGTCCAACCTGGATCCCTCGCTCGCCGACGCGCCGGCCGACAAGGCGGCGGTGTTCGTCAACGGCTGCACGCGGTCCTGGCGTGACGTCGGGCAAGCCGAGTGCGCGGGCGGCGACGCGGCCGCGCCGACGACGGTGGCGCTGGTCGGGGATTCGCACGCCGCCATGTGGTACCCGGCTTTCCAGCAGGTCGCCGAGCAACGGCACTGGCGGCTCGAGACGCTGGCCAAGGTGACCTGCCCGCTGCAGAATCTGCGCATCGACAGCCCGTATCTGGGCCGCGAGTACACCGAGTGCGAGCAGTGGCGCGGCGAGATCATGGCGCGATTGCAGGCCGAACACCCGCGCCTTGTGGTGCTCAGCATGAGCCGGCGCTACGGCGCGGATTTCGGTTTTACGTCATATGACGCGGGTTGGGTCGACACGTTGGGCCGCACCGTCAATCAGTTGCGCAACGCCGGCTCTACCGTCTTAGTCCTGGGGCCGGTCGCGGACCCGCGTTCCTCGGTGCCCGCCTGCCTGTCCGCGCATCTCGACGACGCCAGCGCCTGCGCGCCACCGCGATTGGTCGCGGTCAACGGCGACGGCATCGCCGCCGAGCAGAAGGCAACGAGCGGTGCCGGTGGCCACTACGCCGATCTGAGCGACCTGTTCTGCACCCCGGCCCGCTGCCCGATGATCGTCGGCAACACACTGGTGTTCCGCGACGACAACCACGTGACGACCGAGTACGCGCAGCTGTTGGCGCCTTTGATGGGCGCGCTGGCCGACCGGGCGGTGGCGAATGGATGAGCCGCCAATGAACTTCTCATCGCAGTCGAACGTCGTATCAGTGAAGGGTTTTGGAGGTTTGGGGAGATGACTCCGCTGCTGCTGATCTGCATAGCCGTTGCCACACCGGTCGTCGGAGTAGGCCTTACACACCTGCAATCGCGTCTGGAGCAATGGGACTACGACCGGCACGCAGACGACTGAAGTCCGCGCCGTCTGTACCCGAACACCTTGTGCGGCAGGCGGTTTCGGCCGCCGGCCCGCCACTCACCTCGACAACTGCATGCGAATGAGCGGTGCGATCTTGTCCGCCAGGTATTGGTGGCCCGCGTCGTTGGGGTGCACGCCGTCGGGCCCGATCAGGTCGGGCCTGTCGACGAACCAGCGGTCGCCGAGCGGATCGACGAACGCCGCCCCCGCCGCCCGGGCCACGCCGTTGAGCACGTCGCGAATCATCAGCATGGAGCCGGGCACGTCGGCCGTCGGCCACGGCGGCCCGATCACCAGGAAACGCGCGTGCGGCGCAAAGCGGCGCGCCAGAACGAAGGCGTTGCGGGCTCGCTCGGTCAGCAGGCCGGGATCGACGTCCTGATCGTTGCGCGAGCCGAAGAACACGACCAGCGTGTCGTCGGGCTTGACCGCCCTGGCGGTCAGGTCCTCGAAGACGCTGCCATGGTCGCCGGGGACGGCATAGCCGGCTTTGCCCTCGGCCGCGACGTCGGCCGCGATCCGCAGCCCGCGCGCGCCGAGCGCCTGCCACGCGTGGGCGGTCCATGAATTCGGGCCCAGGCCGCCCTCGTCGGTGCCGGTGGTATAGGAGTCACCGATCACCGCGACGTGGTTGAGCCGTGAATCCACGCTCAGCACACCGTAGGCGCGCACGCGGGGCGGGCACGCCACGTCCGCGAAGGCCACTCCGGCCAGCAGAGCCAGACTAATGACGAACGTCGTCAGACGACTCACCACTACCTCCCCGTGAACGGCATCCTCGTGTGCCGCATTCAGCAACGGAATCGTACGAGGAAACCGACGCGAAGCGGCGTCAACCCGCTGGTTAGCGGTCGCGATTCGGGCGGAGCCCCTAGAATCCCGGCTGGCCGCTACCGTGGCCGTATTCGAGAGGGTATGGGGCACAGCACCATTGGCGCATCGTGGCAATTGTCACACGGCGCGTGCCGGCACCGCTTCCAGCCCACCGTCGATCTGGTGGAGTTTGGGGGTCGGCTGCTCGGCGGGCTCGGGTTTGGTGTCCACGGCCCGGACGTCGACCATCTTGCGCATCCATCGGCGGGCCGGTTCTTCGACGAAGTGATACATCACGACCGAAATGCCCACGGCGATCGCGAACAGGCCGATGACGTTCCATTTCCACGGATTGTCCTGCGGCACGAGAGCGAACTGCTCGACGGTCCAACCCCACGACGTGTGCACCAGCTCATGCACCATGTACAGGCAGAACGAGATCTGTCCGCCGTACACCATCACCCGCGTCGACAGCAGCTTCGGCAGGCTGCCCAGACCGATTGCCAGCGTGATCACCAGCGGCACGAACAGCACGTCGACCACTCCGCCGCTGTCGTTCTCGACGACCCCGCTGATTGGGTGCGCGGAAAACCAGTACAGGACGCCCACCATGGCCGCCAGGAGAAGCAGCGAGACGTAACCGGCAACGCGCCGACCACGATCGGTCAGCCGCAACCGGCGCACGGCGGCGCACGCGAGGGCGCCGGCGGTGAACTGAGTCACGATGCGGGGCAACCAGCTCCACGGCGTGTAGAAGTGACCACTGCTCAGCAGCATCACCACCGGCGGCAACGACGCCGCGAACGCGAGCAGCATCAGGCTGCGCGCCCTCGTCGCCTGCTTCATCCGCAAAATCACCAGCACGAGGACACCGAAGAGCAGGTAGGCCAGCCATTCCGCGCTGATCGACCAGGCCGGCCCGTCCCAGCTGGAGTCGTCGAAGAACGGCACGAACCACAGCTGCACCAGCAGGACCTGGCGCACGTAGCTGATCGCGGTGAGCTGAGCCGCGTCCGGCGACGGGACGTGCCCGACGTGCAGGGTGAAGATCACCCACAGCGCGGCCAGGTGCAGGGTGACCAGGTACACCGGCCATACCCTGGCCAGCCGCAGCCACAGGAAGTGCAGTGTGGCGCGCGCCGAGAACGATCGGCCCATGCGGTCGAGGTAGTTCCACGTCAGGACGAACCCGCTGAGCATGAAGAAGAGGTCGACGCCCTGCGCGCCGCAGTTGAGCACCGGGGCGAGAGCGTCGCGGAAATCTTGCGAGGCGTCGCTGAGCATCGGGCGGAAGTGAAACAGCACCACCCATACCGCGGCGACGATGCGGAGTCCCGTCAGGGCCCTGATCTCGCCCCTGATCTCTGCGCCGCGCACGATGCTCTTTCCGTTTGGAGTCTGCTGTTTCGTTCGCCTTCTACTCCGGCTGACCGGGCGATTTCGCCCTGCTTTTAGCCCCCCGACTAGCAACCGGCAGCTATGGCAGCGTAGCAGCGAGATCGCCGCGATGGCGGGACAGCACGTGGTGTGGCTGGCCGCGGAAAGGCATCGAATTGGGGGCACGCCGGGTGCCAATCGCGGGAAATCGCCGTTTTCGGCGTTGCCCGGATCTCCGAAACCGTCCCGGGGCGCCGGTTATTTAGCAAAGAGTTAGACGTGGCTTTCGGTCTCCTTAGATTCTGCTGGTTTGGTTGGGGAACAGGATGGTCGCGCTGCGTCCTTCGCAACGCCACGGGGAATGGGGCCGCTCATGACTCCACAGGAAAACTGCACCTTTGACTGCGGTGGCGCCCAGATTCGCGCTCACTGTCGCTCCCTGGCGACGGTGGTGACCATCCGGGGCGAAATCGACGCCGTCAATGCCGATCGGGCCAGCAAGTACATCCGGCGCTTCATCGTCGGGCAAAACCCGGTGGTGCTCGATCTCAGCGGCGTCACGCACTTTGCTCCGGCAGGCATCACGCTGTTGCAGATGCTCGACGAGGATTGCGGCGCCGCCGGGGCGCAGTGGACGTTGGTCGCCAGCCCGGCGGTCATCGAGCTGCTGGGCGACGGTTGGGATGCGACGCGCTCACTGCCCGAGGCGCTGCACGACCTGGCCGACGCGATCGCCAGCCGGCGTCAGCTGGTGCTGCCGCTGATCAAGAAGTCGGCCTAGCGCCCCGCTCGCGGCGCAGCCTGGCCAGTCCGACGACCGCCAGCACGCCGGCTGTCGTCAGCAGGACCAGGGTCAGCAGCAGTGCTTGAGGGTCGTAAACCAACGACGTGGTGAACGGCTGCCCCTCCGCGATGGGCGCGACGCTCACAGCGTGGCGCGCATGCGACCAGCTCACCGCCGCGCCCACCACCGCGGCGATGGCCAGCACAAGTTCAACCGGGCCTCGGTAGCGGGCGATCACGGCGCCAAGCCGGGGTCGTCGTCACGATCGATGTCGCTGACGTCCGACCGGGCGGGCTCCACGCGCTCCTGGACCAGCGGTGTGAGCGCGGCCCGGAGGTGACGATGACGCCTCGCCCACGCCTGCGCGGTGCGGCCCCCGGTGAGCTTGAGACCGATGCCCACCCGGCGGCGCGGCACCCCGACCAACTCGCCGAGCGCCCGCGACGACTGCCACTTCGCCAGCTCCTTACCGGACGCTTCGAGGTGCTCGGGTTCCGGATACACCTTGACGATTTCGCGGACCAGGATGGTTTCGGTGCCCTGGCGCAGGGCGTCTTCGGTCAGTTCGACCGAGACATGGATGCGCGCCGCCTTGACCTGCAACGCGACGAACGCCGACACCAGCACCAAGAAGATCGCCGGGACGACGAACGACACCGGGGCACCGCTCCAGAGTTCGATCAGGAGCATGGCGCCCGCCGCCGCCGGGCCCCACGCCACCCACCACCAGCTGGCACCGGGTTCGTAGAACAATGGCTTCGGGTCGTTACCCCTCGCTGGTGTCTGTGATGTCAAAGCAAGCCCATCCCGTTCCCACTTCACGAAAGCCAACCCGCGGCGTCCGCGGCCCAGTACGTCAGCACGATATCCGCTCCGGCGCGCCGGATGCTGGTCAGTGATTCCAGCGCCGCGGCGCGCTCGTCGATCCAGTTGTTGGCGGCCGCAGCGCAAATCATCGCGTACTCCCCCGACACTTGATACGCGGCCACCGGCACCGGCGAAATGTTGGCCGCGGCGGCCAGCACGTCGAGATAGCCCATCGCGGGCTTGACCATCACGATGTCGGCGCCCTCGTCGAGGTCCAGCTCGATCTCGCGCAGCGCCTCGCGCAGGTTGCCCGGCTCCTGCTGGTAGGTGCGCCGGTCCCCGGACAGGCTGGAGCTCACCGCCTCGCGGAACGGTCCGTAGAACGCCGAGGCGAACTTCGCCGCGTAGGCCAGGATCACCACGTCGGTGTGGCCCGCCGCATCCAGGCCGTCGCGAATGGCGCCCACCTGTCCGTCCATCATCCCGCTCGGCCCCACCACGTGGGCACCCGATTCCGCTTGTGCCACAGCCAGTTCCACGTAGCGAGCCAGGGTGGCGTCGTTGTCGACCCGGCCGCGCTCGTCGAGGACGCCGCAGTGCCCGTGGTCGGTGAACTCGTCCAGGCAGGTGTCGGCCATCAACACCGTGGTGTCACCGAGATCTTTGGCGAGGTCGCGCAGCGCGACGTTGAGGATCCCGTCGGGGTCGGTGCCGGCCGAGCCGGCCGCGTCCTTGTCCTGTTCGCGGGGAACACCGAACAGCATCAGCCCGCCCACCCCGGCCGCGACGGCGTCTTGTGCGGCCCTGCGCAGCGAATCCCGGCTATGCTGAACCACTTTCGGCATGGACGCGATGGCGCGCGGTTCGTCGATACCGTCGGCGACGAACATCGGCAGCACCAAATGCCTTGGCTCCAAGGATGTTTGCGCCACCAAGCGTCGCAACGCGGGGGTGGAGCGGAGCCGGCGCGGGCGCTGCCGCGGGAACGCCACTAGCGCCTGCGGCTCTTCTTACGCGGCGGTGGCAGCGCGCCCTCGGCGCGCAACCGCGCGGCGTGTTCGGCCAGCGCGTCGACCAGCGGGCCGATCGCGGCGGTGTCGGGCTGGACATCCACCCGCAAGCCGAATTCGGCGGCGGTCTCGGCGGTTTTGGGGCCGATGCAGGCGATGATGGTGCGCGCGTGCGGCTTACCGGCGATGCCGACCAGGTTTCGCACGGTGGAGCTGGACGTGAAACACACCGCGTCGAAGCCGCCGGTCTTGATCATTTCGCGGGTGGCCGCCGGCGGCGGCGCGGCGCGCACCGTCCGGTAGGCGGTGACGTCCTCGATCTCCCAGCCGCGCTCCCGCAGACCCTCGGCCAGCGTCTCGGTGGCGATGTCGGCCCGCGGCAGCAGGACTCGGTTCACCGGGTCGAAAACGCTGTCGTAGGGCGGGAAATCATCCAACAGGCCGAGCGAGGACTGTTCCCCGGCGGGCACCAGCTCGGGGCTGATCCCGAAGGCACGGACCCGGTCGGCCGTCGACTCGCCGACGCAGGCGATCTTGACGCCGGAGAACGCGCGCGCGTCCAGACCGAACTCACCGAACTTCTCCCACACCGCGCGCACCGCGTTGGTGGAGGTGAACACGACCCACTGGAAGCGGCCGTCGACCAGACCCTTGACGGCGCGCTCCATCTGCGCGGGGCTGCGCGGCGGCTCCACGGCGATGGTCGGCACCTCGATCGGCAGGGCGCCGTACGACGTCAGCCGCTCGCTCATCTCGCCGGCCTGGTCCTTGGTGCGCGGCACCAGGACGGTCCAGCCGTACAGTGCGCGGCTCTCCCACCAGTTCAGCTTGGCCCGGCTGCTCACCGTCTTGCCGATGGTCACCACCAGTGGTCCGGTGAGCGGACCCGCGGGGTCGGTGGCGCCCAGCACGGCCGAGTCAGTCAACCCGTGCAGCGTGGTTTCCACCGAGCGCTGCTGGCAGGTCGTGCCCTGGGCGGTGACCACGCACGGCGTGGTCTCGGCGAGCTCGTGCTCGATCAGGGTGCGCGCCGCATCGGCCAGATGCGAGGCGGTGGCCTGCAGGATCAGCGGCCCGGGAGCCGCGGCCAGCGCCTCCCAGTCGACGTCGCCACGGACGTCGGCCACGGTGTGCGCCGAGCCGAGCGGCAGTCCGGCGTACGTCGGGACCGCGCTGGTGGCGGCCAGCCCCGGCACGATCTCGAGGTGCAGGTGGCTGCGCGCGACGGCGTTCACCTCGGTGATGACCGCGTCGAGGGTCAGCGGGTCACCGGCCACCAGCCGCACCACGTCGACGCCCGAACGGGCCTCGGCGGTAAGCATCTTGGCGACTTCGGCGGGCTCGCCCAGCGCCGGGCGAATGTCGGGACCGCCCGGCAGCACCGCGGGCGCACCCTGGCCCGGGTCCGCGCCGGCGGCCTCGTCGGACTTGCCGGGTGCCGGGTCGGCCGGCGCCGGGCCGGAGACCGGCGGCAGGTCCTGGCCGATCAGCGCCAGCACCGCCTCGGGCACGTCGGGATCGGTGAACACCAGTGCCGCGTTCGCCAGTACCGTGGCGGCCCGCGTGGTCAGCAGTCCGGGGTCGCCCGGACCGGAGCCCACGAACGTGATGCGGCCCGGCCTCGGCTTACGCCCTCGCGTCGTCATTGTCGCTCCCACTCAATTTCCTCGCGCGGGGTCTTGCCGCGCTCCCCTCATCAGCTCACGGGCGCCCAGCTCGAACAGCTCCGCGGCGACCGAGAGCCCCAGCTCTCGTGCCCGACCGGAGGTGCCGATGCCGGACGCGCGGATCACGTCGGATCCGTCCAGCGCCGCCACACAGCCACGCAGCGACAGCTCTTCGAAGACGCGGTTGTCGTCGTCGATGGACTCGACCACTTCCGCGATCGCTCCCACCGGCGCCGAGCACCCGGCCTCCAGTTCGGCCAGCAGGGCTCGCTCCGCGGTGACCGCCGCGCGTGTGTCGGCATCGTCCAATTCCGCCAGCACCGCCGCTAACTCGTCATCGGCGCGGCACTCGACGGCGAGCGCGCCCTGAGCCGGTGCTGGCAACATTTGCACCGGCTCTAGCGTCTCGGTGACATCGCCGAGGCGGCCCAACCGGGCCAGACCGGCCCGGGCCACGACGACGGCGTCAAGATCACCACTGCTTACCCTGTTCAACCTGGTATCTAGGTTGCCTCGTAGGGGGCGGATTTCCAAACCGAGACCCAATGCTCTAAGCTGTGCGGCCCGCCGCGGCGAGGACGTGCCCACCAGCGAACCGGCCGGCAACTCCGCGAGCACCAGTCCGTCGCGGGCCACCACCGCGTCGCGGGGGTCGTTGCGTGGGGGTATCGCGGCCACCAGGAACCTGGGATCCTCGGCCGTCGGCAAATCCTTGTGCGAGTGCACGGCAGCGTCGACGCGCCCGTCGTCGATGGCCTCACGCAGTGCGGTGGTGAAGGCGCCCACGCCGAGACTTTCGATCGGCGCCGACGACCGGTCGCCCGCGGTGCTGATCGTCACCAACTCGGCGGGGTGGCCGTTGGCGATCAGGGCGTCCCTGACGCCGGCGGCCTGAGTGGTGGCCAGCAGACTGCCCCGCGTGCCGATCCGAATCACGTGTGCCAATCGGCTACTCGGCGGGCTGCTGCGGGGTGCCGGCATCGAATCCGGTTGATACCACTGGCAATTCGCCGGCCGCGACGGCGTCGACAGCGGTCTGGTCGAGTTCGAACAGCTCGCGCAGGGCCTCGGCGTAGCTGTCGCCGCCGGGGGCGCTGGCGAGTTGTTTGATGCGCACGGTCGGCGCGTGCAGCAGCTTGTCGACCACCCGGCGCACGGTGCGGGCGACCTCTTCGCGCTGGGCGCTTTCCAGGCCGGGCAGCCGGTTCTCCAGCCGCAGCAGCTCGGCTTCGACGACGTCGGCCGCTCGCTGGCGTAGCGCGGTCACCGTCGGGGTGACCTCCGCCATCCGCTGTCCGGCCAGGTAGGCGGCGACTTCGGCCGCCACGATGTGCCGGGCGGCGTCGACGTCGGCCGCCGCCGCGTGGGCGGAAGGTTCGTGCTGGACGCGCTCGACGTCGACGACCCAGACACCGGGCAGTCCGGCCACCGCGGGATCGACGTCGCGCGGCATGCCCAGGTCGCAGATCACCAGCGGGTGGGTCGCTTCGTCGCGGCGGGCGGCGGCGAGCGCGTGGTGCACGTCGGCCAGCGAAACCACGAGGCTTACCGCCCCGGTACAGCTGACGACGACGTCGGCCTCCGCCAGTGCGCCGGGCAGCCGGTCGAGGGGCAGCGCCTCGGCCTTGGCGCCGGATTCGCGGATCTTACGGACCAACCGCTGCGCGCGGGACAACGACCTGTTGACCACCAGGATGTGCCCGATGCCGGCGCGGGCCAGGTGCGCCGACGACAGCGCGCCCATCGCCCCGGCGCCGATCACGACGGCTGTCTTGCCGGTCAGCCCGCCCAGGTTGCGTTCGGCCATGCCGAGCGCGACCGAGACCACCGAGGCGCCGGCCGCATCGATGGCGGTCTCGGAATGCACGCGCTTGCCGACCGATAGGGCCCGCTGGGCCAGCTCGTGCAGCACCCGGCCCACCGTGCGGTTCGTCTCGGCGGTGGCGTAGGCGCGGCGGACCTGGCCCAGCACCTGTTGCTCGCCGACGACCGCGGAATCCAGGCCGCTGGCAACCGCGAACAGGTGCTCGACGGCGGCCTCGCTGTAGCGCACGTAGGCGTACTTGGTCAGGTCGCCCATCGACATGCCGGAGTATTCGGACAGCACCTGCCCAATCACCGCCAAACCGCCGTGGAAAGCGTCCACCACCGCGTAGACCTCGACCCGGTTGCATGTCGACAGCACCATGGCCTCGGTCACCAGTGGGGACTGCAACACCCGATCGACGATCTTGATCTGATCGGCATCGTCGATGCTGAGTTGTTCCAGGACGGAAACCGGCGCACTGCGGTGCGAAACTCCGAAAAGCAGGATGCTCACGGCAGCATCACCTGGCCAGCTCCCTTGCTTCCTCCAGTAACTGAACTGGTGTCCACGGTAAACGTTTATCAGGTGGGCTACCAAATAATCGCCCGGCGCCTAGGGGCGGGCGGCCCGCATCCTCACCGGGCTAGATCGGCACGAAGTCTGGGCTCGTCGATCTCCCAGTAGCTGTGTTCGCTGCCGTCCAGCAAGATCACCGGCAAACGATCCCCGAACTCGGCGCGCAGCTCCGGGTCGCCGGCTTCGGCGGCGGCGTCGACGTCGGTCGTCGAGAGGTCGAAGCCCAGCTCAGCAGCCAGTTCCGCCAGCCGGGCGTGTGCCCGCGCGCAGATGCTGCACCCGTGGCGGGTCAGCAGTTCCACCTGCGGCCGAGGTGCGGGCTGGGACATGGCACCAGTGTGGCACCGGCCCTGGCGGTGAATTGTGGACGCGCCCCCTAATGATTAGGTTTCGGCTGTGGCCGCTAACGACAATCTGCGCGTAGATCCCCAGGTGATGCAGGGATTCGCGCAAAGCCTGAGCGGCGCCGCCGAGGATCTGCGGAGTCGGCTGGCCGAACTCGACGGTCAGGTCGGCGAGATGCTGGGGGGCTGGCGCGGCGCGTCCGGCGACGCCTACGGCTCGGCGTGGCAGATGTGGCATCGCGGAGCCACCGAGGTGGAGCTGGGCTTGTCGATGCTGGCAAAGGCGATCGCCCAGGCCGGCGCGGGCTATCAGCAGAACGAGGCCGGCTCGGCGCAGGCGTTGCGGGCGGTGCGTAATGGCTGACGCGTTTCAGGTAGATCCCGACGCGCTGGCCGACGCGGTCGAGCGGATGTCCGAATTTCAGCGCTACGCCGAAAGCATGCTGTCCGAAATCGATTCTCTGGTAAGCAATTTGCACGTGACCTGGACTGGTGAAGGCGCAACGGCCCACGCCGAGGCGCACCGGCACTGGGCCCATGGCGAGGCGATGATGCGCGAGGCGCTGGCCCAATTGCGAGCAGCCGCGCATACCGCGCACGGCAACTACACCGGCGCCATGGCCAAGAATTTGAGCATGTGGTCGTGAGCTAATGGCGCCGCTGGCGGTTGACACCGCGGCCCTCGATAGCGCGGGCGCCGAGGTGGTGACGGCAGGCGAGGGTCTGGGCTCGGTGATCTCGACGTTGACGGCGGCGCTGTCCGGGTGCGCCGGGATGGCCGGCGAAGATCCCGCCGGCGCGGCGCTCGGCCGCAGCTACGACGGGTCGGCGGCCAAGCTCGTCCAAGCGATGGTGGTCACCCGAAACGGCTTGTGCGGTCTGGGTGTTGGCGTTCGGATGTCGGCGCACAATTACTCGCTGGCCGAAGCGCAGTCCGACATTTCCGGCCATGGCAGCCCGCTTCCCGCGCCGCGCCCGACGGGGCCGATCTCGGCGGGGTCCCCGCCCTCATCGGTCGGAACCGGCGACGGCGCCCCGGCCGGCTGGGGTTGGGTCGCCCCGTTCATCGGGATGATTTGGCCGAGCGCGGATTCGGGGAAGTTACGCGCCGCGGCGGCGGCGTGGAGCGCGGCGGGCACACAGTTCGCAGTCGCCGAGATCCTCGGGACGGGCGGTCCGATGGGAGCCATTCGCGGCCAACAGATCCCGGAGGGCCCGGCCATCGATCGCGCGTTCACCGAGGCCTACAGCAGCACCACCGGCATCGTGCAGCAGTCTCAGAAGATCGCCGCCCAACTCAGCAACTACGCGGCGAAGGTCGACCAGGTGCACGCGGCGATCCTGGATCTGCTGGCCCGCATCTGTGATCCGATGACCGGGATCAAAGAGGTCTGGGACATTCTCACCGACGAAGACGAAGACGAGATCAAAAAGATCGCCGACGACATTCGCATGGTGGTGAACCAATTCACCGCAGAGGTCGATGCGCTGCGAGCCGAGATCGCCGCCACCGTGGGTGAGGCAGAAACGATCCTTACGACGATGGGCGACTACGCCTCGCGGGATTGGGATCAGTTCCTGCACGGCACCGACGTCGGCCGAGCCATCAACCAAGTGGGGCAGTACGCCAAAGGCGTGTATTCGGAGGCCGGCGGATTCGTTAAGGGGCTCTACGACATCAGTCAGCTGCGGCTGCTGTTTGACCCGGTGGGCTATGCCAAAGACATGGGCGGGATGGTCCAGGGCTCTCTGCCGCTCGTCGGGTTGGGCCCCGACGGGGGGCCTGGCGTCTGGGAGTCGTGGAAGCGGGTCGGTAAGAGCCTCACTCACTGGGATGAATGGGAATCCAATCCTGCGGAAGCGGCCGGCAAATCCGTGTTCGACGTGTTGACGTTGTTCCTCCCGGGCGGGCCGCTCTCCAAGGTGGGCAAGGTAGGTCACGGTGCTCTCGATGCGCTCGGTGGCGTCAGACCGGGAGAGCTTCCGAAACCCCCGTCCATCAAGCCGCCCGCGGTTGAGCCGCCGCGGGTTGAGCCACCACGGGTTGAGCCGCCAACCCCCAAGCCGCCAGACCCCGGCCCGAAGCCGCCCGAACCC
>NZ_JBNMQT010000001.1:0-413312 GCF_050205645.1 Mycobacterium heidelbergense | reverse complement strand
GCCCTGCAACTGATCGATAAACCACAACCGGTTCTGGGCAAACGACAACGGCACCACCGCCGGACGGGCCACCGCCACCAACGGCTCCAACCCACCCCCACCGGCACCGATCCGCGGCGCCAGCAACGCGACGGTGGGCGCCTCAAACAGATCACGCACCGAAAGCCCCGCACCCACACCAGAATTCACCGCCGCGACCAAACGCATCGCCGACAACGAATCCCCACCCAAATCAAAGAACGAATCATCCACCCCAACCCGGGGCACACCGAGCACCTGCGCATAAATCCCGGCCAGAATCTCCTCGCTCGGAGTGGCCGGGGCGCGGTAGCCGGTGATGGTGTAGTCGGGTGCGGGCAGGGCGCGGGTATCGAGCTTGCCATTGACCGTCACCGGCAACTCGTCAAGAACCACCACCGCGGCAGGCACCATCCAGGAAGGCAACCGTTCGGTCAACGCCGCACGCACAACGCCCGAATCCGCCACCCCGGTCACATATCCCACCAGCCGCTTATCGCCGGAACAGTCCTCGCGGGCGATCACCGCGGCCTGCTCAACGCCATCGAGAGCTGTTAGAGCGCTTTGGATTTCGCCGAGCTCGATGCGATACCCACGAACCTTGACCTGCTCGTCGGCACGCCCCACATAGTCCAGCTGCCCATCAGAGCGCCACCGCACCAAATCCCCGGTGCGATACATCCGCTGCCCCGGCCCACCAAACGGACACGCCACAAACCGCGACGCGCTCAACCCCGAACGGCGCCAATACCCAACCCCCACACCGCGACCCGCCAAGTACAACTCACCGACCACCCCCGCCGGAACCGGCCGCAACCAGGTGTCCAGCACAAAGAAGGCAGCACCGGACACCGGCGAACCGATCGGCGGCGCACCGGATCCCGCGGTCAGCGGAGCGCTCTTGGACGCCCACATCGTGGTCTCGGTGGGGCCGTAGACGTTGATCATCAGTCGTCCGGGTGCCCACCGATCCACCAGTTCGGTCGGGCAGGGCTCGGCGCCGATCACCAACGCCGTCGACTCCAGGCCCTCAGGTGAGAGCATCCCCACCGCCGACGGGGTCTGGGTCAATACGCTGACCCGCTCGCCGATCAGCAGCTTGTGGAAATCTTCCGGGGAGCGGGCTACCTCATCGGCAACCACCACCAGCACCCCACCGTGCAACAACGCGCCCCAGATCTCCCACACCGAAAAATCGAATGCGTACGAGTGAAACTGCGTCCACACCTGACCCGGTTCCAGTTTCAGGCCGGTATCCAGTGAGTCGAACAGCTGGGTGACGTTGTGGTGGGTGACGGTGACCCCTTTGGGAACCCCCGTGGTGCCCGACGTGTAGATCAGGTGGGCAAGGTCATCGGGGGCCGGCGAAGGCAGGGCGGTGCTGGGCTGCGTCGCCACAGCGGGGTCATCGATAAAGATGACCGGCACGTCATGCCAGGCCAGCCGATCGGCCAAGCTGGTGGTCGTGATCACGGTGAGAGGCGCGGCATCGCCGAGCATGAACCCGATCCGCGGTCCTGGCAGTGACGGGTCGATCGGCAGGTACGCCGCCCCGCTCTTCAAAACCGCCAAGATCGCCACGATCGCCTCGGCCGACCGCGAAAACAGCAGTGCCACACACTCACCGGGACCGGCGCCCTCGGCGGCTAGCAAGTGCGCCAGCCGGTTCGCCGCCTCGTCCAGCTCCCGGTAAGTCATGGACGTGCCCCGGCAAGTCAGCGCGACCGCCTCGGGCGTGCGCGCCACCTGCGCGGCGAACAAGACCGGAATCGACTCCGGCGTCACGGATTGGCTCAGGACCGCCCGGTTGCCCCACCCGTCCAGGCGGGCGCGCTCGGCGGCGTCCAGCACGTCCATCGACGACAACCGTCGGGTGGGTTCGGTGGTCAGCGCCTCCAGCACTCGCCGGAAGCCCTTGGCGATCGTTTCAACGATCGGCTCGCCGAATGCATCGGTGTCGTATTCGAGGCGCAGGCCCAATTCGTGACCGGCCATGGCTTGCATCGTCAGCGGATAGTGGTTGTATTCGCGGCTGGTGAACGAGGTGATGTTCAGCCCGTCGTCCCCCGCCAGTGCGCTCGTGTCGACCGGGTAGTTCTCGAATACGAACAGGGTGTCGAAGAGTTGCTCGTGGCCGGTGACGCGGTGGATTTCGCTCAGCGACAGATGTTGGTGCTCAAGGGTTTTGGTGTGTGTGCGTCGTAGCTGGTCGAGCAGTCCGGCGGTGGTGGTTGTCGGGGTGATGTTGGCCCGCACCGGCACGGTGTTGATCAGCAGACCCGCCATCGAGTCGGCGCCGGGCACCTCCGCCGGCCGTCCCGAGACCGCGGCGCCGAAGGTGACGTCATGGTGCCCGGTCAGCCACATCAGTACCTGCGCCCACGCGGCCTGCAGCACGGTGTTGACGGTGGTGTGGTGCGTGCGGGCGAGCTCGGTGAGCGCGCGGGTGGTGTGCTCCGGCACCCGGTATGAAGCAACGCCGCGCTGCCCGTGTCCCACCCGCTCCGGCGGGCCCACCAATGTGGGTGTGTCGAAGCCGGCGAACGCCTCGCGCCAGGCCGCGCGGGCGGCATCGACGTCTCGATCGGCCAGCCACGCAACAAATCTGCGATACGGGACCGCGGCGGGCAATCGCTGCCCGTAGTAGCAGGCGAAGATTTCTCGCAGCAGGATCGGCAGCGACCAACCGTCGAGCACGATGTGGTGGAAGGTCAGCACGAATCGGTGCTCGTCGGGTGCCGTGCGGATCAACGCGGCCCGAGCGGTCGGCTGGTCGGCGAGATCACGGACCGCCGCGCGTTCGGCGGCACCCAGCCGCTCGATCTGCCCATCGATATCGCCGCCGCCGAGTTCGACGTACCGCCACGCGGGCGCGGGATCGGCGGGGATGATCTGCACCGGCTTGCCGAACTGTTCGGAGAATCGGGCGACGACGTTCGGATGCCGGTTGACCATCGTGTGGACCGCATCGCGCAGCCGATGCTGATCGAGCGGACCGCTTAGTGTGACATCAAGCTGCACGGCATAGAGATCGTCCCCGCCCCGCGCGGCCCGCGCGTGAAAGAGCAATCCTTGCTGCAGCGGGGTCAGCGGAAGCACGTCAGCGATCCGCATTGTCCCGCTGAGCTTGTCGATCTGCTGCTGGCTCAGACCGGTGAGCGCGATGTCGGACGGCGTCAGCCCGCCACCCCCACGTTGCACGTGCGCACAGATACCGGCCAGAGCGTCAAACCACAGCTGGCTCAACCGGCTGATCTGCGCGCGGTCGAACGCCGATGGCGCCCACGTCCAGTCGGCGCGCAGGCACGGTCCGGTGTCGGCGTCAACGGTGCCGGCGTTGAGCTCGACGGTGTGCACGAGCGGCATCGGTGTGGCCGTCGCGGCACCGGTCAGCGACAGGCTGTCGGGGCAGACTCGCCAGAGATCGTCGGACCTCTCGGAGCCGGCGGCGCCGAGGCGCCCCAGATAGTTGAACCCGATCGGCGGGTCGGGCTCGGCCAGGTCGATCTCGGTGTTCAAGTACCGCAACAGCCCATAGCTCAATCCGTCCGGGTGAGCGCGAAGCTGTTCCTTGCCGTCCTTGACGAGCGCACCCAGTCGCGGATGGCCGGCGATCACCTGCGCCCAGGACAGCCCGCCGGCGGTCAAAGAGACCGGGTATTTGGTGGTGAACCAGCCCACGGTTCGCGACAGGTCGACATCGACGCCCAGTTCCTCGTGACGTCCGTGGCCCTCGACGTCGATGCCGATCGGCGTCGCACGGTCGCCCGCAAACTCGGTCAGCGCCAAGGCAAATCCGATCAACAAGACGTCTTGCACCCCGGCATGGAACGCCGCCGGCACCTCACCGAGCAGCATCCGGGTGGTCTCGACCTCCAGCTCCACCGACAAATGTCCAGCCGTGGCGAACGTGTCGACATCCGGTTGCACCGCGGGCACCGCGGCGGGGGCGGCCGCCACCTGCCGCCAGGCCGCGGCTTGATCGACCACGTCCGGGTGGTGAGCGTGCTCGGCCAGCAGCGAGGCCCACCGCGCAAACGATGTCCCGCCCGCCGGCAATGCCACCGGCTCGCCGCTGCGGTGCTGGGCCCACCCAATGTTCAAGTCTTCCAACAGGATTCGCCACGACACGCCGTCGACAGCGAGATGGTGAATGATCAACGCCAACTGGCCCGTACCGGCGACCCACAGCGCGCTGACCATCGTCCCGGCGGCCGGATTCAACCTGGAGCGGGCCGACACCAGCGCCGCATCGGAGAAGACATCGACGACTTGCAGGCACTGGCGCGCATCCACCGATCCGGGCTCGGGCACCGTCAGCGACCAGTCCTCATCGACACGCAGCCGCAACATGGCATGCCGGTCCAACAGGGCCTGCAACACGACCACGACGTCGGCCTGGGTCGCCCCGGCGGGAGCCCGCACCATCATGGTCTGGTTGAACTGCTCCACCGGTCCGTCGATGCCCCGCAGCCACTGGATGATTGGGGTCGCCACCACTGGTCCGACACCCTCATCGAGCACGTCGCCGACGCCGGTGGCCACAGCGGCCACCCGCGCCAGCCGGGCGACGGTTTGCTCGACGAAGATGTCGCGCGGCCGGCACACCAGGCCGGCGGCACGCGCGCGCGTGACCACCTGCATCGACGAAATGCTGTCCCCCCCAAGGTCGAAGAAGGATTCGTCGACCCCGACCTGCTCCATCCCGAGCACTTGCGCGTAGATGCCGGCCAGGATCTCCTCGACGGCTCCAGCCGGGGCGCGGTACCGATCACCGTCTCCGTAGTTGGGCGCTGGCAGGCTGCGGGTGTCGAGTTTTCCGTTGGCCGTCAACGGCAGTTCGTCGATCGCCAGCACCGCGGCCGGCACCATGTAGGCGGGCAGCCGGTCGGCCAGAGCGGCGCGGATCTCGCGCGGATCCGCCGTTCCGGTGATGTATCCGACCAAGCGTTTGTCGCCGGGGCGGTCCTCGCGGGCGATCACCGCGGCGTGCCGTACCCCGTCGAGTTCGGTGAGGGCGGTGTGGATTTCGCCGAGTTCGATGCGATACCCGCGGATCTTGACCTGCTCGTCGGCACGCCCCAGATACCGCAGCTGCCCGTCGACACCCCACGACACCAGGTCGCCGGTGCGATACATCCGGCCGCCGCCGAACGGGCACGCCACAAACCTCGACGCGGTCAAGCCCGGCCGGCCCACATAGCCGACGCCGACCCCGGCGCCGGCCACATACAACTCACCGACCACCCCGACCGGCACCGGGCGTAACCATTCGTCGAGCACGAACAACGCCGCCCCCGGCACCGGTGCGCCGATGGGCACCACCCCCGACTCCGGACTCAGCGGAGCGCTGATCGCCACACACATCGTCGTCTCGGTGGGGCCATACGCGTTGACCATCACCCGCCCGGGAGCCCACCGATCCACCACTTCGACCGGGCAGGCCTCGCCGACCACCACCAACGCCGCCGACTCCAACCCCTGCGGGGACAGCGCGGCGACGGCCGACGGGGTCTGGGTCAGCACACTGACCTGTTCGCCGACCAACAGGCCGTGGAACTCCTCGGGTGAGGCGGTCACCTCCTCGGGCACCACCACCACTCGGCCGCCACGCAACAGTGCGCCGAAGATCTCCCACACCGACACGTCGAAAGCCAACGAATGACATAGCGGCCACACGCCTGGGCGCGGCAGGCCCGCATCCAACACCGCCAACAATTGGGTCACGTTGCGGTGAGTGATCGCAACGCCTTTGGGCACGCCGGTCGTGCCCGACGTGTAAATCAGGTACGCGGTGTCGTCCGCCGCCGGCGCCGGCGGTCCGGTGGCGGGTTGTGTGTCGATCGCGGGGTCGTCGATATCGATGACCCGCAGATCACGGCGGTCCATCCGACCGGCCAACCCGGCGACGGTGAGCACGGCGACCGGCCCCGCATCGTCGAGCACGAACCCGATCCGCTCCGTCGGCACCGCCGGGTCGATCGGCAGGTACGCCGCCCCGGTCTTGAGTACCGCCAAAATCGCGACGACCGCCTCAGCCGAGCGAGGCAACAGCAGCGCCACACACCCACCAGCGCCGGCGCCCGCACCAACCAGCAAGTGCGCCAACCGGTTTGCTGCCTCGTCCAACTGGCGGTAGGTCATGGCGCGGCCCTCGGCGCTGATCGCCACCGCGTCGGGAGCGGCGGCGACCTGCTCGGCGAACAACGCCGGAATCGACACCGCCGGCGGCGCGGGCGCGGTCACCGCCGCCCCGTTACCCCAGTCCCGCAGGCGGGCCCGCTCGACGTCGTCGAGCACCTCCACCGACGAGATCCGCAACGCCGGATCGGCGGTCAGGGCTTCCAGCACCCGCTGCAACCGCTCGATCAGTGTGTGGATGGTGGCCGTGTCGAACACATCGGTGCGAAACTCGACCGCCCCGCCGATCCCAGCCGCCTCACCGGCCGGGGTCCAGCGCTCGGCCAACGACAACGACAGGTCCATGCGCGCGGTGTGGGTGTCCATCGGCAGCTGGGTCGCCCGCACCTCGCCCAACGCCAGCCCGGTGACCGGCTCGTTGGTCTGCCAGGCCAGCATCACCTGCACCAGTGGGTGATGAGCGAGACTTCGGGTTGGATTGAGCCGCTCCACGAGTACCTCGAAGGGCACATCCTGATGTTCGTAGGCGGCCAGGCTGCGCGCGCGCACCTGGGCGAGCAACTCGGCCATGCTGGGATCGCCGGTCAAGTCGACCCGCAACACCAGGGTGTTGACGAAAAAGCCCACCACCGCATCCAGCGCCGGGTCGCCCCGCCCCGCGATCGGGAAGCCCACGGCCACATCGCGGTTCGCGCCGAGCTTGCCCAACAACACCGCCAGGGCGGCCTGCACCACCATGAACGGGGTCGCATTGTGCTCGCGGGCCAGCCGAGCGATCCGCCGCTGCAACTCCGCAGGCCACTCCACCGCCACCGTGGCGCCTCTGTGATCGGCCACCGGCGGATAGGGCCGATCGGTGGGCAGGGCCAGGCGCTCGGGCATCCCGGCCAACGCCCGCTCCCAATACGCCAGCTGTCGACCGATGTGGCTGTCATCGTGGTCGAGGTCACCCAGCTGGGCGCGCTGCCACAATGTGTAGTCGACATACTGCACAGCCAACGGCGCCCAACCGGGGGCCCGGCCCTGCCGTCGCGCCCGATACGCCTCGCCCAGATCGGCCACCAGCGGGGTGATCGACCAGCCATCGGCGGCGATATGGTGCACCACCGCCACCAAAACATGCTCGTCCTCGCCAACCCGGAAAAGCCTTGCCCGCAATGGGATCTCGCTTGCCAGGTCAAACGCGTAATGCGCCGTTTCCTCGATCGTCTCATCCAGTCGGGCCGCGGGCCTGCCGGTGGCATCGACGAACTGCCACCCCACGTCGACCCGCTCGGCGGGCATCACCACCTGCTGCGGGACGCCATCGGGGGCGGCGAACAGCGTGCGCAGGCTCTCATGGCGGCCAACCACATCGGCGAGCGCGGACCCCAACGCGTCGGCATCGAGGCGTCCGTCCAGCCGCAGTGCCACCGCCATGTTGTAGATCGGCGACGGCCCGTGCAACTGGTCGATCAACCACAACCGGTTCTGCGCGAACGACAACGGCAACACCGCCGGGCGCCGCATCGCCACCAATGGCTCCGGCCGACCGTCACCGCTACCGATACGTGGCGCCAACCGGGCAACCGTGGGTGCGTCAAACACCATGCGCACCGAAAGATCCGCGCCCACACCGGAATTGACCGCCGCGACCAGACGCATCGCCGACAGGGAATCCCCGCCCAAGTCGAAGAATGAGTCGTCGACCCCGACCCGCTCCACGCCGAGCACCCGGGCATAGATGCCGGCCAGAATCTCCTCGGTGGGAGTGGCCGGCGCCCGGTAATGCTCACCGTCGCTGTAGTCCGGTGCCGGCAGCGCCCGCTTGTCGAGCTTGCCGTTAGGTGTCAACGGCAGCGCGTCCAGCGCCACCAGCGCCGCGGGCACCATGTACTCCGGCAACCGCTCGGCCAGTGCGGCACGCAACCGGGCAGGGTCGGCGCTGCCGGTCACGTAACCGACCAGTCGCTTATCGCCGGGGCGGTCCTCGCGGGCGATCACCGCCGCCTGCCGCACACCCCCCAAGCCGGCCAGGGCGGTCTCAACTTCGCCGAGCTCGATGCGATACCCGCGGATCTTGACCTGCTCGTCGGCGCGGCCCAGATACTCCAGCTGCCCATCGGAACGCCATCGCACCAAATCCCCGGTGCGATACATCCGCCGTCCACCGAACGGACATGCCACAAACCGCGACGCGGTCAACCCCGCACGGCCCAGGTAGCCGAGGCCCACCCCGGCACCGGCGACGTACAACTCGCCCACCACCCCGACCGGAACCGGACGCAGCCAGCCATCGAGCACGAAAAAACCCAGGTGCGCCAACGGCTTTCCGATCGGGCTGACCGTGCCATCGACATCGCGGTCCACGATCTCGCGAAACGACGCGTGCACCGTTGTCTCGGTGGTGCCATACATGTTGATCAGCTGGGGCAACCCCGGGTGACCGTCCATCCAGCCGGCAAGCCGCTGAGGCTCCAGGGCCTCACCGGCGAAGATCACCGTCTGCAGCTTCAGCTGGCCGCCCAGCTCGGGGGCCAGCGCATCTGCGGTCTGCAGCGCATAAAACGCCGACGGGGTCTGGCTCAGCACTCCGACCTGCTCGGCGACCAGCAGGCTGTGGAAAACCTCCGGCGAGCGGGCCACCGCCTCGGGCACGACGACCAGCCGGCCGCCATGCAACAGCGCACCGAAGATCTCGCATACCGACACGTCGAAAGCCAACGAATGCCACTGCGACCACACCTGACCCGCCAACTCCAAGCTGTCGTCCAGTGACGCCAACAGCTCGATGACGTTGCGGTGGGTAATGGCCACGCCCTTGGGCACACCGGTCGTACCCGAGGTGTAGATCAAGTACGCGATGTCGTCGGGGGCCGGCGCCGGCGGGACGATGCTGGGCTGGGCGTCCACCGCGGGGCCGTTGACGTCGACGACGAGCAGGTCGTGGCCGTCCAGCCGCTCGACCAATTCGGTGGTGGTGATGGCCGCGATCGGCGCGGCATCGCCAACCATGAAGGCGATGCGCGCGTCCGGCACCGCCGGGTCGATCGGCAGATACGCCGCCCCGGTCTTCAACACCGCCAGAATCGCGACGATCGCCTCGGCCGACCGCGAAAACAGCAGCGCCACACGCTGTCCGGGGCCTGCGCCCGCGCCGGCCAACAAGTGCGCCAACCGGTTCGCGGCCTCGTCCAACCCCCGGTATGTCATGCCGCGGCCGCCGCAGCTGATCGCGACCGCATCGGGGGTGCGGGCCGCCTGCGCCGCGAACGCCTGGGGAAGCGACACCGTCGGCGACGCCGGCGCGGTCAACGCCGGGCGATTGCCCCATCCCTCGAGCCGGGCGTGCTCGGCCGCATCGAGCACATCCACCGACGACAACCGCCGGGTCGGGTCGGCGGTCATCGCCACCAGCACCCGCCGGAGCCGCCCGATCAGCGTTTGGACGGTGGCGGTGTCGAAAACGTCGGTGCGAAATTCGACGGTCCCGCCGATTCCGGCGGGCTCACCAGTCTCGGTCCAACGTTCGGACAGGGTGAACGTCAGGTCGATGCGTGCGGTGTGGGTGTCCACGGGCAGCGGCGTGACCCGCAGATCGCCCAGGGCCAGCCCCGGCGTTGGGCTGTTGTCCGGTCCGACAAAGTTCTGCCAGGCCAGCAACACCTGCACCAGGGGGTGATGGGTCAGGCTTCGGGTGGGGTTGAGCCGCTCCACCAGCGCCTCGAACGGCACGTCCTGGTGCTCGTGGGCCGCCAGGCTGCGCTGTTGCACCTGGGCGAGTAGCTCGGCGACGGTGGGGTCGCCGGCCAGGTCCACGCGCAGCACCAACGTGTTGATGAAAAACCCGACCAGCCCCTCGAGCGCGGGATCGCGTCGCCCTGCCACCGGGAAGCCGATCGCCACATCCCGGCTGGCGCTCACCTGTGCCAGCAGCACCGCGAGCGCGGCCTGCACGACCATGAAGCTGCTGGCGTTGTGCTCGCGGGCCAGCCGGGCCACCCGCTGCTGCAGTTGGGCCGGCCAGTCCACCTCCACGCTGGCCCCGCGGTAGTCGGCGACCGGCGGGTAGGGCCGATCGGTGGGCAACTGCAGGCGCTCGGGCATCCCGGCCAGGGCGTGCTCCCAGTAGGCCAGCTGGGCGGCGATCCGGCTTTCGTCGTCGTCGAGCTCGCCCAGCAGCTCGCGCTGCCACAGCGTGTAATCGACGTACTGCACCGGCAATTCGGTCCAGCCAGGCGCCCGCCCAGCCGCTCGCGCGCCATACGCCACACCGATGTCCGCGGCCAACACGTTGAGCGACCAGCCGTCGGCGGCAATGTGGTGCACCACGGCGACCAGCAGGTGTTCGTCGTCGGCGTTGCGGAAAAGTCTTGCCCGCAACGGAATCTCGGTCGCCAGGTCGAAAGCGTGGCCGGTGACGGCGGCGATGGCCTCCTCCAGCCGCTCGCCCGACCAGCCACCGGCATCGACGACCTGCCAACCGAAGTCCGCGCGCTCGGCGGGCATCACCACCTGCCGGGGTATGCCGTCGGCCGCGGTAAAGAGGGTGCGCAGGCTCTCGTGACGGCCCACCACGTCGGCCAGCGCCGCGCCCAGTGCCTCGACGTCGAGGCGCCCGTCGAGCCACAGCGCCACCGCCATGTTGTAAACCGGCGAGGGCCCCTCCAGTTGGTCGATGAACCACAACCGGCTCTGGGCAAACGACAGCGGGATTGACGCGGGGCGCGGCCGTGCCGTCAACGTCACCACCGCCGGTTCCCCGGCGTGCGCGCCGATCCATTCGGCCAGGCCGGCCACGGTGGGCGCATCGAACAACGCGCGGATCGGGACCTCGACACCGAGCTCGGCGTTCACCCGGGCGACCAGCCGGGTGGCCGACAACGAATGCCCGCCCAGGTCGAAGAACCCGTCATCGATGCCGAGCCGCGTCACCCCGACGATCTCGGCGAACAGGCCGGCCAACACCCGTTCCCGGTCATTGCGCGGCGCACGATAGGCCGCGCCGCCGACAAACTCCGGAGGCGGCAGCGCCCGCTTGTCGAGTTTGCCGTTGACGGTCAACGGCAGCGACTCCATCAGCATGATCGCGGCCGGCACCATGAACTCCGGCAACCGGTCGGCCGCGAAGCGCCGCAACTCGGCTGCCCGTTCGCTCGCCGACGGGTCGTTGACATACCCGGCCAGCGAACCCAACCCGGTGGCCGGCAGGTAGAGATCCGACAGCGCCGCGTCGGTGGCGCGGGTAAAGATCAGATCCACCAGGCCGGCCGTCGCCGACCAGGTCACCGCGGTGGCATAGCCCAGTTGCCGGCCCAACGCGTGACACTCGTGCGGTAACACCGCATCGGGCGCGGTCAGGCCGGCACGCAACGCACTGACCGGCACCCGATCGTCGGCCCCGGCCAGCGCCTGTGCCAGCGCCACATCGGGCCAGATCCCGCCGTGTGGCGCCCCCGTCACCCGCAGCCCCGGCAAGCGCCGGGATCGCAGAAACTCCCCCAGCGCGGCCAGGCTGCCGAACCGCTGCCACGGATGCGACGCCAGCTCCGCCATCGATTGCACCGTCGCCGGTGCCTTACGCAGCACCGCCTCATAGCGGTAACCGCTGAGCTCGTTGACCGCCCGCATTCCGCTGAGCCGCACGTCGACCGCGGCGATGCCGGGCAAGTGCTCGGGCAGCCCCGCAAAGAACTCCGGCGCCAACAACAGTTCCTGCTCGGCCAGCATTTCCCGGCGGACCCGCTCCCGCGTCACCGCGGCGGTGTCCTCGGCGGCTTCGGCGCACACCACCCCGGTGGTGAACTCCCGCAACAACGACAAGTTGCGCACGTCCCCGACGAACAACGCCCCGCCCGGCGCCAGCAACCGCATCGCGACCGTCAGGACATCCAGCAGATAGCCCGCGTTAGGGAAATACTGGACCACCGAATTGAGCACGACGACATCGAAATGCCCCTCGGGCAAACCCTCGGCCACGTCGGCTGGCTGTGCGCGCAACCGCACCCGATCGGCCCACGGCTGCTCGGCCACCGCCGCCTGCAGCGCCTGGATCATCGGCGCCGAGAAGTCCGTGCCCCAATACTCGTCACAATCCGGCGCCAGCTGCGCCAGCAGCAGACCGGAGCCGACCCCGATCTCGAGCAACCGGCGCGCGCCCAACCCGCGGATCCGATCCACCGCGGCTCCCCGCCAATCGCGCATCTGCTCGAGCGGGATGGGCGCCCCGGTATAGCTGCTGTTCCAGCCCTCGAAGTCCTCCCCCAAAACAGGCTGCTCGCCAACCGGTCGGGTCGACCCCGAATAGAGGCCCTCATACACTCCGTGCCATTGCTCGACGAGTTGCGCTTCTCGCTCCGGCTCCCGGGTCAGCATCATCTGCTGATCCAGGACCACATAGGCCACCAACCGCGTGTCGCCGGGTTGGTCCTCGCGGGCGATCACCGCTGCCCGCCCCACGCGCGGGTGGGCCGACAGCGCGGACTGGACTTCGCCGGGCTCGATGCGGTATCCGCGGATCTTGACCTGCTCGTCGGCGCGGCCCAGATACTGCAACTGGCCGTCGGCGTCCCAGCACACCAGGTCCCCGGTGCGATACATCCGTGTTCCCGGCCCGCCGAACGGGCAGGCCACAAACCGCGACGCGGTCAACCCGGCTCGGCGCGCATATCCATAACCCACGCCGCGGCCGGCCACATACAACTCCCCGGCCACGCCCGCCGGCACCGGCCGCAACCACCCGTCGAGCACGAGCAGCGCCGCCCCGGGCACCGGCGAACCGATCGGTGCACCGAAGCCCGGCCGCAGCGGCGCGCTTATCGCCGCATACACCGTGGTCTCGGTCGGGCCGTACGCGTTGATCATCATCCGCCCGGGCGCCCAGCGGTCCACCACATCAGCGGGGCAGGCCTCACCGGCCACCACCAGCGCCGTCGACTCCAGCCCCTCGGGTGACAAGGCCGCGACCGCCGAGGGGGTTTGGCACAAGACGCTGACGCGCTCGGCGACCAGCAGCGCGTGGAAATCTTCCGGTGAGCGGACCGCCTCCTCGGGCACCACCACCAGCCGCCCGCCGTGCAACAACGCGCCCCAGATCTCCCACACCGAAACGTCGAAGGCCAACGAATGCCACTGCGACCACACGCCCTTGCGGGACAGGCCGGCATCCAGGGTCTGCACCAGCTGGGTCACGCTCTGGTGGCTGACCGCCACGCCCTTAGGAACGCCGGTCGTGCCCGAGGTGTAGATGAGGTAGGCGATGTCGTCAGCGGCAGGAGCAGGTAGCGCGCTGCTGGGTTGGCCGGCGACGGCCGGATCGTCGATCTCGACGACGGGCAGACCGGACCCGTCCAGCCGCGGGCGCAACCCGGCCACGGTGATCGCGGCGATCGGCGCGGCGTCGGCGAGCATGAATTCGATGCGGGCAGCGGGCAGCGCGGGATCGATCGGCAGATACGCCGCTCCGGTCTTGAGCACCGCCACAATCCCGACGATCGCCTCGGCCGACCGCGTGAACAGCACCGCGACGCACTGACCCGGCCGCGCGCCCCGACCACGCAGCAAGTGCGCCAACCGATTCGCCGCCTCGTCGAGCTCGCGGTAGGTCCACGAACGCTCCCCGCAGGTCAGCGCCGCAGCCTGCGGGGTACGCGCTACTTGCGCGGCGAACAGCGCCGGAATCGACACCGAAGTGCCCGGCCGCTCCGTCAGCACCGGCCGGTTACCCCACCCATCCAGCTGCGCGTACTCACCGGCATCCAAGGCGTCGAGCGACGGCAACGACCGCTCGGGATCCGCGATCATCGCCGCCAGCACCCGCTCCAACCGCCGCGCTAAATCGTCGACAGCGCAATTCGCAAACAATTGCCCGGCACCCGCGGTGCTGAGAAAAAGCTGATCTCCGTCCCTGGTGAAAAGCAGCCCGAACTGGTCCACAAGGCCGGAATTGGTCAGGGTCGCCGTTGCCGGGGAACCATCGAGATCGGCCATATAGGTCGGCGGAATGAAGTTCACGATTACCCGGTTCGGCGCCCGGCCGGAGCCACGCGAACGCGCCGCGTTCTCCAGAACGTGCACCGGGAACCGCTGATGCTGCAACGCTTCCCGCATTCGGGCGTCGACCTGTGCGCAAAAAGCGGCGACGGTGGACTCCGGCGAGGTCCTGAAGACCAGCGGGACCACCCCGGAGATCATGCCGGGCACCAGCTTCGTCTCTGGGCTCACGCGCCTGGTGACCGGAAGATCGAGCACGACTTCCGTACCCTCGGCGTCGTATCGGCGCACCAGCAGCGCACACGCCGCGGTGATCACCGACGAGCGACGCACCCCCAACGTGCGCGCCAACTCGCGGATGCCGGCGACGACGACGGGATCCAGTGGAACGGGCTCGGAACACTCATCGGAGTCACTCCCGCCCGCGTCATCCGCGATCCGATGTGGCAGTTCCCTTTCCGCCGGAAGGTGCTCAGCCCAATAGGCCTCGTCCTCGAGATACTCGGGCGACCGCTGGTATGCCGATTCGCACTCGATCAGGTTGCGCAGCGAGCCGAAGATAGTGGGAGGAATCGGCTCCCCCGAGGCAATCGCGTTGTAGACGGCGGCAATCCGGTGACAGAAAAGACCAAGGCCCAGGCCGTCCGCGACGATGTGATGACAGCAGACGAAGAAATAAAATTCGTCGATCCGCGTCTGCATCAATGCGAATTTGAACAGCGCGCCGCTGAACGGCATCGGCGTGGCTTGAATCGATGACGCCAACCGATACGCGTCCTGGGCGGGATCCTGCGAGTCGAGGAGGTCGTAGCGCGCGAGCTCGACATCCGGATAGTCAACGACCCGCTGGAAAACGTGGCCCTCAACCTGAAAGAACGCGGCCCTGAACGGCTCGGCCTCGTGCACCACCTGCCGGACGGCCGACTCGAACGAGCCGACGTCGACCGGACCCGCGATTCGCACCAGCACGCCCAGCTGCCACTTGGCGCCGAACCGGCCAGTTTGCGTTGCAAGCCAAATATCGAGTTGTCCGCTTGTCAGCGGAAGTGCTCGATTGTCTAGTTCCCCCGAAGTCCCCGACTCCGGCCGGTTCACCTGTTAGCGAACCGCCCCGTTACCAGCCTCTCGCGCAGAGTCTTCGGCCGCGTGTCGGTCCAGTTCTTTTCGAAGGTCGGCCACCCCGGGCTGTGTTGCTCGTCGCCGAGGGCCAAGACCCGAATCCTGCCATCCCCGACGTCGAACGGATTGACACTCACCACTTCTCGCGATCTCCCGTGCTCTAATCGACATAAGTAGAACAAGTTCTATTACCATACTTGAGTCAAATAGCGGTAAACGCAGGGGTCCGAAGTGGGGTCAGGGACGACGGGCGCCGGCGTGCTTTTCCACCAGATCGGCGGCCGCCGCGGCGCTCTCGGCGGAGGTGGTCATGCGGGCGGCGAGATCGCGGGCCCGGGCGGCGTATTCCGGGGCGAGAATCCGGCGGAGGTCCGTGACCAGTGTTTTCCGGGTGGCGCTCGAAAAGCGGCGAGCGGTGCCCACCTTCAGTCGTTTGACCCGCGCTCCCCAAATCGTCTGATCGATGTCGGTCGAGAGGATCAACGTCGGGACTCCAGCGCGCAGGCCCAAGGCCGTGGTGCCGGTGCCGCCGTGGTGCACGACCGCGCGGCAGGCCGGAAAGATCGTCGCGTAGTTCATCGCGTCCACGACCTTGACGTGATCGAGATGGCCGACGTCGCGGAAGTCGGTCCCGGCGGCGGTAACCAATGCGCGCTCGCCTAACTCCGCGCAGGCCTCGGCGATCATGGCGATGGTGTCGGCCGGAGATTTCACGGGAGTGCTGCCGAAGCCGAAGAAAATCGGCGGAGTTCCCGCGGCGATCCACGACGCGACGTCGTCGTCGGCAACCGTTGGCTGGTCGATCGTCAGCGCGCCGACAAAGGCCCGTCGACCGTTCCATTTCGCCCATTCGTCCGCCAGCCCCGGAAAACAGATCTCGTCGTAGGCCTGGATGTCCACCCATCCGCGTTCGGCGATCCGCCGCGGCAGCGGTCTGGTGGCTTTCGGGAGACCCAGCTCGCGGCGCTGCGCGTTCTCCAGCCTGCCCGCCGCACGCCAAGCCACCCACTCGTAGACCGCCATCGCCGAACGGCCGACCCGCGCCGGAACGACGGACAGGAACTGGCCGCTGGCGCGCACCGGGAAGATGTGCACGGTAGCCAACGGGATGTCGTGATACTCCGCGACGTTGGCGGCGGGTTGCTCGAAATTCAGGCCGCTGACCAGTAGGTCGGCGCCGTCCGCCACCGACTTCAGCGTGGCGCAGATCTGATCCCAACCCTGGATGACGGGATCGGCTATTTCGTGCCGCAGCCTGATCAGGTGGCGGACCTTCCAGAAGTTGCGGAAGAAGTCCGTCCAGAAGGTGCGGTGCGCGTCCAGGATCGGCTGCACATCCGGACCGAGAGCGACGGCCGCAAGCCCAACGGACTCGACGAAGCCGACCATGTCGGGCGGGACGGCCATGAGCACGTCGTGCCCGCGGCGGAACAGCTCACGCGCTATCGCAACGCTCGGCTCGACATCGCCGCGACTCCCATAGGTTGCGAGCGCAAATTTCATTGCCGGTCCTGGCCTTTCACTTCCCGTACCCGCGCAGTTTCAGGCCCAGGTGCCCTTGCGTCGGTGGACGAGCGCGGCGATCTCGAGAATGAATTTGCGTGGGATGAAGCGCTGCGCCTTGACGACCCGGCGATAGTTGTCGACGACCCCGCGCAGCAGTTCTTCGTCAGCCCGGTAGTCGGCGAAGACGCGATCCAACTCCGGTTGGCTCCACGTGTCGCCCGCCGCGGCCCGGTGCAGATGGTGGTAGGTCGTGGTCAGCCAGTCGGTGCCGAACGGTTCCGGGCACGCCGATCCGTCGGCCTGTTGGTGGCATTCATCGGCAGCGAGGAATTCGTTGATCGCGACCTCGTCGGGCGCGAGCTCGACGTCCAGGGCCGTGGACATGCGCTTGACCTCGCGGTGCCAATCCTCGAGGAGGTAGGAGAATTCGACGAACACGCGGGGCAGTCCGCGTGTGTAGCGTTCGGCGAGCAGGCTGTTTTTCAGCCAGAGCGCGGCGGCGAGGTCCGGTTTGATGATGGGCATCATCGCGGTGACGGACTTGATGACTTCGTCGGGGTGGCGAACCGCGATCACGGCACCGACGTCGTAACCCGCGCCGCGGGCGGCCTCGAACCACATGCCGGCCACCGGGGTCATCTGTAAGTCCTTGATGACATAGAGGTCCGACGGCGGCAGCGTGGCGAGGTAGGCGCCGATTTCGGCGATGTCTCGCGCTTCGGGGGGTTCTTCGTGCAGGCGCAGCGTGGGATCGGCGGCGGCGCTGTGGTGGCGGCGCAGAATCTTCTCGTTGAGGAAGCTGGCTTGCCGCGGTTCCCAGAAGCCGCGCGGGTTGGCCTTCGCGGCGCCGATCATGCCGGGCGGAAGGGCGGCCCCGGACAGCGACAGGACGCGTGTCATTGCCGAGGTGCCGGACCGGGCCATCCCCAGCACGAACAAGAAGGTTGTCATCGGCCCCTAACCTCGGCTAATCCGGTCAAGCGGGTTCATGGTACGCGGCTCCATACGGGGGGGCTCCGATATACGTTCCGGCAAGCGAGAAGTCATTCAAAACCTCCGAAAGATCTTGTCGCAGAGCTTCATTCGAGTTGGCGTAGCCGGGCTGATAAACACTGACCGATATGAAGACCTGCCCCTGCGCAATTCCCGACAACACGTACAGCACTCCGCCCAAACGGTGCATCAACGTCTTCGTCACTCCCCGGTGGGAAACCCTGGAGGCCCAGAGGCCGGCGGACGTGCCGTCCGGTCGGACGACGGCCGGGTCGATCGCACCGAGGTTGGATGAGACGACGGTGTTGTCGACGAGCCTGGCAAGCCGCTTGGGCAAGAGGCGCAACAGGGGAACGAACGACATCACCGCGCGCTCGTCGTCGCGCATCTCGTGGTGATCGATCAACGCTTGTTTGATCGCGGCCCGGACCTCGCGCAGGTCCGTCGTCGCGGGCGCGGGGTCGACGGTGACGGTGAGATGGCTGACCGCGTTGGCGCGCGTATCACCGGCGGTCCGCTCGTTGACCGGCAGCTTCATCAGGACCGAGCCGTCCGCGGTGACCCGTCCGATCCGCTGCGCCAGGTGCGACGCCACCCCCACCAGCAGCGCGTTGCTGGTACCGCCCAGTGCGTGGGCACGGGCCTCCCACTCGTCGGCATCGATGAAGATGGTTGCCATTGGCGGCGTGAAGGATTCGTCGGCGCTCGTCGGCAGCCGGAGCGGGGTGGTAGCGGGCGCGGCTGCCGACCCTTTGCGGCGGGCACGCCGGGCCAGCCGCACCGCGGCAGCGAGGGCCCGGCCGAAAGCCGGGATATCCCGCACGGTTTGGTGGGCATCCTGGCGCACCGCCCGCCAGCGCCGGCGCGACCCGGCGGCGGGCCAGCTGCTCGGATTGTCGCGTCCATCGGCTGCGTCAGCCATCGCGTTCAACAGCCCGACGCCATCGGCGAGGCAGTGTGAGACGACCAGGCTCACCGCCGCGCCGCCGTCGGTGAAGGGCAGCACCCCGAGGTGCCACGGCGGCCCGTGCTCGGCGTCGACGGGCGCGGAAGCCTGCTCCTCGAGCCAGGCGTCCAGTTCCGCGCGCGGGCGAGGCGTCGCGATCTCGATGTCGGAGAAACCGCCGGCCGACACCCAGCGGTGACGGCCGAACCGCAACCGCGACGGCTCGATGCGGCGGGGCAACCAGCCTTGCTGAAGGTGGTGATGGAACTTGCGCAGACCGTCGATGTCGATCGGGCGGTCATACACCCAGAAAGGATGCGGCATTGACACGACCCCGGTCGCCCGCTCGGCGTCGAACGTGAGCTGGTCGAGCGGATCGAGCACGTTGTCCATCGTCGTACCGTACTAGGGGTCGGACGTGACCTGTTGCGGGGCAACATGGTTGCCAAAGTAGTCTTCCCGCCATGTGGGGCTCAGTGCTGGCGCTCGCGCTCATGACGGCGCTGAACCCCGTGCGTCTGGCGGTGATTCTTCTGGTGATCTCCCGGCCGCGACCCGTGCAAAACCTGCTCGCCTACGGCGCGGGCTGCCTGGTGGGATGCATTCCGGCCGTGGTGGTTCCGCTGACGCTGCTGCACGTCGCGCCGGCGTTTAGATCCTTTGCCGACGGCTTGCCGACGAGCCCCGTCGTCAGGCACGTCCGGATCGGCATGGGTGTGCTCGCGCTCTTGATCGCCGCGCTGATCATCGTGCGCTCGCTGGCCCGCCGGCGGCAGCCCCCGCACCCGCCCGCATCCGGCGGCAACGCCTCGACCATGGTGCTGGAGTCGAAGACACCGCCGATCATCGCGCGCGTGCTCGACCGCGCGCGGGATGCGGCAAGCGAGGGCGGGCCGGCGTTGCGGCGGCTACTCGGCCGCGTCCACAATGCGTGGGAGAACGGATCGGTGTGGCTGGCGTTCGTGATCGGCGTGGCACTCGGCGGGGTGGAACCCGACGCCGGCCTTTTGTTGCTCGCCATCATCGTGGCCTCGGGAGCCGCGATCGGCACGCAGATCAGCGCCGCCATCACGTTCGTCATCGGGGTGCTTGCGATCGCCGAGATCACGCTGCTCAGTTATGTGGCGGTGCCGGCGAAAACCGAAGCGGTGCTGCAAAGCCTCCACGACTGGGCATTGAGCCACCGTCGAAAAATCCTGATCGCCGTGTTCGCGGTGGGTGGGGTCTCGCTGGTGGCCAGCGGCATCGGCAGCGTCTGAACGGTCTGCGGTCCAGCGCTTCTAAGTTATAGTCACATCTCGCACTACACCGCACCGCCGCGGGTTAGCCGTTAGCTGCCCAGCGCCACCGACACAGCACACTTCGCTGCAGATTGGGAAGAGATTCCATGCCGACAGATCCGCGATGAAGTGTGTGCTGGCGAGCTACGGAACGCGTGGCGATGTCGAGCCCTGCGTCGCCGTCGGCCGTGAACTACTGCGCCGCGGTCACGACGTGTACCTGGCGGTTCCGCCCGACCTGGTTGACTTTGCCGAGTCGGCCGGGCTGAGGGCGGTCCCCTACGGGCCCGATACGCGGGAGTGGTGGAGCTCGCACCGCGACTTCTGGACGCGTGTGTTCCGCCACTTCTGGAAGATCCGAGATCTCCTCAGGTCGTGGCGTGAAATCGGGGAGTCCGTCACCCGGCACTGGGAGCAAATCACCACGACGCTGCAGTCGCTGGCGGCCGGGTCCGACCTGCTGGTCACGTTTCTGAATTTCGAGCAGCCCGCCGCCAATGTCGCCGATTACTACGACATTCCGTTGGCCACACTGCATCTGGCCCCGGTGCGGGTCAACGGCCAGGTCCTGCCATTCCTGCCACCGTCGTTGGGCCGTTATGCGGTGCGGTTCTACGAGTGGGCGAGTTGGCGCGGGGTGAAGAACTTCGATGACGTGCAGCGCCGCGAACTGGGCCTGCCGAAGGCGAGGCGCGCTGCGGCGCGACGCATCACCGAGCGTGGATCACTGGAAATTCAAGCCTACGAAGAAGTCTGCTTCCCGGGGCTGGCGGCCGAATGGGCGAAGTGCAACGGCCAACGGCCCTTCGTCGGGGCGCTGACGGTGGAGTTGACCACGGACGCCGACGAGGAGGTCGCGTCGTGGATCGCCGCGGGGACACCGCCGATCTTCTTCGGCTTCGGCAGCACGCCGGTCAAGTCTCCCGCCGACACCGTGGCCATGATCGGCGCGACCTGCGCGCAGCTGGGCGAGCGGGCCCTGATCTGTTCCGGCTGGAGTGACTTCGGCAATGTCCCCCAGTTCGACCACGTCAAGGTGGTGGACGCGGTGAACTACGCGGCGGTCTTCCCAGCCTGCCGCGCGGTCGTGCACCACGGCGGCCTGGGCACCATAGCCGCGGCCCTGCGCGCCGGGGTGCCCATGCTGATCCTTTGGACGGCGCCCGATCAGGCGCTCTGGGCCTCTCACGTCAAACGTCTGAAAGTTGGTTCTGGGCGGCGCTTTTCGAGCACCACCCACGAATCGCTGGTCGCGGACCTGCGCCGGATCCTCGGTCCCGAATATGTCGCCCGGGCCCGCGAGGTAGCCACCCAGACAACCAAACCCGCCGAAAGCGTGGCCAGCACCGTCGATCTCTTGGAGAACTTCGCGCGCTCAAGACGTGTCGACTGACGTGCGGTGGCTACTGGGACGCCGGTCCGCCGCGACAGGGTAGTGTCTTCGGGCTGTGTGGGGTTCCGTGCTGGGGCTGGCGCTTCTGTTGGCGCTCAACCCTGTGCTTCTCGGCCTCGTCCTGCTTCTGATCTCCCGGCCGCGACCGGTGCAAAACTTGGTCGCCTGCTGGGTGGGTTGCCTGATAACGAATGTTCCCGCGCTGCTGATTCCGTTGCTGATGCTGCACGTCATGCCGGCGTTCCGAGCGACCGCGCACAATTTGGCCACCGCGGGGCCCAACTCCACCGCCCGGCATATTCAGCTCGGCTTGGGTGCACTCGCGCTGGCGGTCTCAGCGCTTATCGCGGTGCGCTCCCGGGCGCGTCAGCGGGAACGCGTGCCGGCGCCGGTCGGTACTTCCCCTACCGCGGTGCTGGACTCTGATGCGCCGCAGCGCGGATCGGCGATCCGGCGCCTGACCGACCGCGCCAACAAAGCGTGGGAAAACGGATCGCTGTGGGTGGCGCTGGTGACCGGCATGACCTTCTTGCCAGGCCCCGCCGTGGTTCTGCTCGTGGACACCACCGTCGTGGCCTCGGGGGCCTCGATCGGAACACAGGTCGTCGCGGCCGTAGCCTTCGTCGTCGGGATGCTCGCGGTTTTCGAGATCACCCTCGTCACCTATCTGCTCGCACCCGCGAAAACCCAAGCGGCGCTTCAACCTCTGCACGAATGGGCGCTGGCGCACCGCCCGCAGGTGCTGGCCGCCATCTTCGCGGTGGTCGGCTTCTCGCTGGTGGCCAGGGGTGCCGGCATCATCTGACGGGCTCACTTCACCCGCAGGACAAAGCCCTTCTGGTCCCCGCGGCCCTGCCGATTGAGTCGGTCCGCGCGTTTTTCCCACTCCCACATCTGCCTGGCACCAAATATCCGAAGGATTTTCGGGTCGGTCACCGGAACGCCTCGCCGATAGGCTTCGCTGCCCATGAACTGGCCCAGATTCGAATCGTCAAATGTCTGTTCCACTCGAAGGCCGGCCTTCTCGGCGGCCAGTGCCATCGATTGCCGCGACGGTATGACGAAATGCCGGGGCGCGTCGATCTGCACCCAGTCCGCCGCGTAGGTGGTCCACGCTTCGGATGAGGTCGTCGGCACGCGAGCCAGGCAGATGCCCCCGGCGGCGAGCTTCTCGCGGGCAACCTCGAGCATCGCGATCGGGTCGGGGACATGTTCGAGCGAGTGATTGAACATGATGAGATCGAATTCGCCTGTCACTTCACACAAATCGCGCTTCATCAACGGCACGCCCCGCGGCGTCTCGCGATCGGCCGCGATGAACGGATCTGCACCACACAAGTTGGTGAATCCCGCTCTGGCCAACCGATCGAGCAGCAAACCGCTGCCACAGCCCACGTCCAGAATTCGCGCGTCCCGGTCAAGCGGAAGCTGGGCGAGCATTCCGACGACGTCCCCGCCGAGGAGAAGGCGAAGGACGCCGTCGGGCAAGCGCCTCGTCAAGAGGGGACCGACCAGCCGGCCGCCGGTACGCAATTTATAGCGGTCGTGCCGCGTGATGAGCCATCCGAGAATCCGAGGCTCGTTGTACGAGTGATAGTTTCGTGGATAGTGGCGCATCAGCTCTTCGCCCTCGGGCGGGTCCACGATCTGCAACGTCTCGCACGCGGCGCAGAAATAGTATTCGAACCGCTCCTGGGATCCGAACATCATCTCGCGAACCCCAAGAGTTCGATGGGGGCCCGTCGAGCCGCATAACCGGCACTCTTTGGTGATCTCGTTCAGTTGGTCCTCCTACCAAATCCTTTGAGGCGGCACGACGATCAGTCGACGGTCCGCGCCCGGGCGACGTTCTCCAAGAGATCGGCGGCGACCGCGACGCTTTCAACGGGTTTGGTCATCCGGGCAGAGATCTCACGGGCCCGGGCGACATATTGCGGGGCGAGGATCCGGCGCAGGTCCGCGACCAAAGATTCGCGAGTAGTGCTCGAAAAGCGCCTAGCAGAGCCAACTTTCAACCTCTTGACCTGAGTTCCCCAAAGTGTCTGATCGCCGAACGTCGGAAGGATCAGCGAGGGGACCCCGGCGCGCAGGCCCGCCGCCGTGGTTCCGGTCCCGCCATGGTGCACGACCGCGCGGCAGGCGGGAAAGGCGGCCGAGTAATTCATCGCGTCGACCGTCTTGACGTGCTCGAAATGCGGGGCGTCGCTGAAGTCGGTGCCCGCAGAACAGATCAGGGCCCGCTCGCCCAGCTGCGCGCAGGTCGCGCCGATCATGGCCACGGTGTCGGCGGGAGACTTGACCGGCGTGCTGCCGAAGCCGAAGAAGATCGGCGGTGTCCCCGCGGCGATCCACGACGCGACCTCCTCGTCGGCGTCCGTGGTCAGCTCCATCGTCAGCGCCCCGACGAAGGGCCGTTGGCCCTTGCACTTCGCCCATTCGGCCGCCAACCCCGGAAAGCACACCTCGTCGTAGGCCTGGATTTCCACCGATGCGCGCTCGGCGATCCGTCGCGACCACAGTCCCGTTGCCTTCGGTAGCCCGAGTTCGCGGCGCTGCGCATCGTCGCGCTTCTTGAGCATGGGCCAAGACATCCACTCCGATACCGTCATCGCCGAACGGCCCACCGGTGCCGGCAGGCCCGGAATGAGCTGGCCGTTGGCCCGTATCGGGAAGGTATGCAGCGTGGCCAGCGGAATGCCGTAGTACTCCGCGATGTTGGCCGCGGACTGTTCCCCGATGGCGCTGGTAAGCACCACGTCGGCCCCCTCGGCCAGCGACATCAGCGTCTTGCCGATCTCCTCCCAGAGCTGGTTGAACAGCCGCTGATCTTCGCGCACCAGCGCCGTCAGTTCCCGGACCTTCCAAAAGCTGCGAAACAAACGCGTCAAAAGGTCCCGGTGGACGTCCTGCCACACTCGCGCGTCCGGCCCAAAGGCGCTCGCCCTGAGCCCGGCCGACTCGACGAAGCCAACCAGGTCGGGCGCGACGGCCACACGTACGTCATGCCCACGGCGCAGCAGCTCACGGCCTACCGCAACGCCGGGCTCGGCGTCGCCGCGAGTTCCATAGATGGCCAGCACAAATCTCATCGCGGAGGTTTCCGCCTTTCGGTCGTCGTGCGGGTGAGCAACGTCGGGGCATCAGTCATGATGCCTGGCGTTCGTTCGAGCGACACAGCGAATCGGCTACTCTCGCGTGATGATTTGGTCCGCATCCGATGCGCCGCTGGATAATCGGCTCGCGTTGGTGGACCAGGGCTTGTTTGCGGGGCATCGCGCCGCGGGCCTGAATCTCGTCATCCAGTGCGTGTGGATTTACGAGCGCGGCATCGACTTCGACGGGCTGAAGCGTTTTCACCACAAACTCGGTGACGGGCTGTTGGGACGGCGCATCGAGCTTTCGCCGTTGCCGTTCGCCCGCCCGCGGTGGGTCCTGGATCGCGGGCCGTCGAACCTCGACATAGCCGAGCGCGCCCGTCCGCCCGGCGAACTCAGCGACTGGGCCGATGAACGCGCCCAGCTGCCGATCGACGCGGAATCGGGGCCCGGATGGCATGTCGGCGTGCTTCCCCTGACGAACGGCTCGACCGCGGTCAGCCTGGTGCTCTCCCACTACCTGCTCGACGGTCTCGGCCTCGCCCTCGCGCTCGGCGATGCCGCGCTGGGCAACACCCGCGATCTTGGCTATCCACCGCCGCGTTCACGCACCCGAACGCGTGCAGCCGTTCGGGATGCCCGCCGCACGGCGCGAGAAGTGCCCGAGGTGGGCCGGGCCCTTAGGGCGGCGGTAAGGCTGGCCCGAAAACAGGCCCGTGCGCGGGGTGATGTCCCCCGGTCACCGGCATCGCGACCGGTCGCGCTCCGGGCGGGCGACGGCGATGACCCCATCGTGGTGCCGGCCGCATCGATTCACGTCGACGCGCACGACTGGGATGCCCGCGCGAAGGATCTCGGCGGAACGGGTAGCACGCTGGTCGCGGGCTTTGCTGCGAAATTCGCCGAGCACGCCGGGCGCCGACACGCCGAAGACGGCGCCGTCACCCTGCACCTGCCGATCAACGATCGCGCGGAGGGTGATGTGCGCGCCAACGCTATGTCGATCGCGACCGTCCGCGTCGATCCGACGCGGGTAACGGAAGACCTGGGTGACCTGCGGGCGGCCATCAAGCAGGCGCTGACGACCCTGCGCGAGACCCCGGACGAGGCGCTGCGGTTGCGCGCGCTGATTCCGTTCACCCCGAAGCGGGCGCTGAAACGAATGGTCGACGCCGGGTTCACCGACCCCGATGTGCCCATGCTGTGTTCGAATCTCGGCGACCTCGACCCGTTGGTGTGTCGGCTCGACGGCACCCACGGTGAGCTCGTCCTGACGCGTGCGACCGGGCAGCACGTGACGCGGCAGTGGCTGGACCAAACGGGCGGCCAGATGACCCTGCAGAGTTGGCGCACCGGCGGCTCCAAGATCTACCTCACCGTCAACGCCTACCAACCGGGCGCCGAGAACACGAAGCCCGCGTTGCGTGAGCTGGCCGCCCGCACCCTGGCCGGGTTCGATCTGACCGGCAAGATCGACTAACGAAGCGCCTTGCGCAGGCCTAACACGCGAATCCTCACCAGACCCCCCGACAAACCCCGAGCTCAGCGGTTAGGCTTTGAACGTGGCGGCGAAGAAGTGCGGAGCCCCACCCAGTTCAGACGGCTCGGCGAAACAACCGGACTGCGTAGCGGCGGTGCGGGCGCAAACCCGCGACCGCAATCAGCACTACGCCGACAGCGCCGCCCGCCGGGCCCGGATCCTCACCGTCACCGCGTGGCTGGCGGTGACGGTGAGCGTGAGCTTTGTGCTCGTGCAGATCGTCAGCGGCTCGTGGCTGTGGCAAGTCAGCTCGATCAGCGTCACCGGCGCGATGATCTTCGCCGTCGTCCCGTGGCTGCAGCGCTTCGGGGAATTGGTTGCGCCGCTTACGTTTATGGGCGCGGCCTATGTGTCGATCTTCGCCAACTGCCTGGACGTCGGCACCAGCGCCGGCGCCCAGTTCTTCTTTCTGGTTGGCGCCTGCATCGTGGTGCTGCTACTGGGGATCGAACACATCGTGTTGGCGTCTGCGCTGGCGGCCGTCGCCGCCGGCCTGATCATCGCGGTGGAGTTCCTGGTGCCACGCAGCACCGGACTGCAGCCGGCGTGGGTCCAGTCGGCGGGTTTCGTCATCACGGCCGTCTCCAGCGTCGTGATGGTGGTCGTCACGGTGTGGTTCGCCCTGCGTGACACCGCGCGCGCCGAGGCGGTCATGGAAGCCCAGTACGACCGCTCCGAGGCGCTGCTGGCCAACATGTTGCCGGCCAGCATCGCCGAGCGGCTCAAAGAGTCCGGGCGAGGCATCATCGCCGACAAGTACGACGAGGCCTCGGTCCTGTTCGCCGACATCGTCGGCTTCACCGAGCGAGCCAGCGGCACCGCCCCGGCCGACCTGGTGCGCTTCCTGGACCGCCTCTACAGCGATTTCGACGCGCTGGTCGACAAGCACGGGCTGGAGAAAATAAAAGTCAGCGGGGACTCCTACATGGTGGTCAGCGGAGTACCGCGGCCCCGTCCCGACCACGTGCAGGCGCTGGCGGACTTCGCACTCGACATGGTCGACGCCGCCGCCCGACTGAAGGATCCGCACGGCCTCCCGCTGCCACTGCGGGTGGGCATGGCCTGCGGCCCGGTGGTGGCCGGGGTCGTCGGGTCTCGGCGATTCTTCTACGACGTGTGGGGCGACGCGGTCAACGTCGCCTCCCGGATGGAGTCCACCGACTCGGTCGGGCGGATTCAGGTGCCCGAGGACATCTACGAGCGCCTCAGGGAGGACTTCGTGCTGCAGGAGCGGGGCCCCATCGAGGTCAAGGGCAAGGGCACCATGCGCACCTGGTATCTGGTCGGCCGCAAGGCCGTAACCGCCGAGACGCCCGACCGAGTTGCCGAGGAATCGCACACCGCCCGCGTCTGATTCGTATGGCGTTCAATCCCTATACCCGAACCGGCGTTTGTGTCAGACTGCGGCCATGACTACTTCTCCGGAAGCAACTCCTGGAAAACCGCCCATTCCAAGCTTGTTACCGCATCTGTGGAAGTCCACGCTGCTATCGGGAATTCTGTCGCTGATACTCGGCATCCTGGTGCTCGCCTGGCCGGGAATATCGGTCCTGGTCGCCGCCGTCTGGTTCGGCGTCTACCTACTGATCACCGGCATCGCGCAGGTCGTGTTCGCGTTCAGCCTGCACGTCACGGCCGGCAGCCGAATCCTGTTGTTTATCAGTGGCGCAGCGGCATTGATCCTGGCCGTGCTCGCATTTCGTCATTTCGGTCAGGGATACGCGGTCTTGTTGCTGGCCATCTGGATTGGGGTCGGCTTCATCTTCCGCGGTGTCGCCACAACGATTTCCGCGATCAGCGACCCCACGCTGCCGGGCCGCGGCTGGTCGATCTTCGTCGGCGTGATCAGCCTGCTGGCCGGCATCGTCGTCATGGCGTCGCCATTCGACTCGATCATCACGTTAGCGCTCGTCGTCGGCGTCTGGTTCGTGGTCATCGGCGTCTTCGAGATCGTGTCGTCGTTCGGGATTCGCAAGGCGTCGAAAACGCTCGCCAGCTGAAACCCGCGACGGATCACCCCGGTGGCGCCGGCCAATCCTATCTACTACACTGCGTCGTAGAAAGGCAGGCGCCTCCGTAGTTTCGGGAGATGACAATGAATGTCGTCGACATTTCACGGTGGCAGTTCGGTATCACCACCGTCTACCACTTCATCTTCGTGCCGCTCACCATCGGTCTGGCTCCCCTGATCGCGGTGATGCAGACGGTGTGGGTGGCCACCGGTAACGCCGCGTGGTATCGCCTGACGAAGTTCTTCGGCAAGCTGTTCCTGATCAACTTCGCCATCGGCGTGGCCACCGGGATCGTGCAGGAATTCCAGTTCGGCATGAATTGGAGCGAATACTCCCGCTTCGTCGGCGACATCTTCGGCGCCCCGCTCGCGATGGAAGGCCTGGCCGCCTTCTTCTTCGAATCCACCTTCCTCGGGTTGTGGATCTTCGGCTGGAGCAGGCTCCCCAAGCTGGTGCACCTGGCGTGCATCTGGATTGTCGCGATCTCGGTGAATGTGTCCGCGTTCTTCATCATCGCGGCGAACTCCTTCATGCAGCACCCGGTCGGCGCCCACTACAACCCCGCGACCCGGCGCGCCGAGTTGACCAGCATTGCGGCATTGTTGACCAATAACACTGCGAAAGCGGCCTTTTCGCACGCGGTCGCCGGTTCCTTGCTGACGGCCGGAACTTTCGTGGCCGCCGTCAGCGCGTGGTGGTTGGTCCGTTCCCGTAAACCCGAAACCGCCACGCCCGCCGCCGACTCCGACGCCCGCACCATGTTCCGCCCGGCGACCATCCTCGGGTGTTGGGTCGCACTGGTTGCCACCGTCGGCCTGCTCTTCACCGGGGACGCCCAGGGCAAATTGATGTTCGTGCAGCAGCCGATGAAGATGGCGTCGGCGGAATCGTTGTGCGACACCCGAACCGACCCGGATTTCTCGATTCTGACCGTCGGCACCCACAACAACTGCGAGAGCATTACCCGCGTGATCGAGGTGCCCTACGTGCTGCCGTTCCTCGCCGACAGCCGGTTCAGCGGTGTGACTTTGCAGGGTGTGCGCGATATCCAGCAGGACTACCAACAACGATTCGGGCCAAATGACTACCGGCCCAACCTGTTCGTCACCTACTGGTCGTTTCGCGCGATGATCGGGTTCCTTGCGATACCGGTGCTGTTCGCGCTAGCCGCCCTGTGGCTGACGCGCGGTGGCCGAATTCCCAATCAGCGCTGGTTCTCTGGGCTGGCGCTGCTGACCATTCCCACGCCGTTCCTGGCCAACAGCGCCGGGTGGGTGTTCACCGAGATGGGCCGCCAGCCCTGGATCGTCGTGCCCAATCCGACCGGCGACCAGCAGGTGAGACTCACCGTCGCCCAGGGCGTCTCGGATCACATCCCCGCCATGGTCGTCACCTCGTTGGCGATCTTCGCCGTGGTGTACGCCGTGCTCGCGGTCATCTGGTTCTACCTGCTCAGGCGCTACGTCGTCGAAGGGCCACTTGAGCACGACGCCGAGCCGGCAGCGCCGGCCGCACCCGGCGAGCACGAGGTGGCGCCGCTGTCCTTCGCCTACTAGGGCCTACGAGAGAAAGGAACGACGGTGGGACTCCAACAGGTGTGGTTCGGTGTCATCGCGGCGCTGTTCCTTGGTTTCTTCGTCCTGGAGGGCTTCGACTTCGGTGTGGGCATGTTGATGGAGCCGCTCGCCCGGCTCGGCTCGGGCGATCCGGAGCTGAACCGCCGCGCAACGCTCAACACGATCGGGCCGGTCTGGGACGGCAACGAAGTCTGGCTGATCGTTGCAGGGGCAGGGATGTTCGCCGCGTTTCCGGGATGGTACGCGACGTTGTTCTCGACGCTGTACCTGCCGCTGCTGGCGATCCTGTTCGGCATGATCGTGCGCGCCGTGGCCATCGAGTGGCGCGGCAAGATCGACGACACGAAGTGGCGTGCCCTGGCCGATTTCGGTATCGCGGCGGGGTCGTGGCTGCCCGCCGTGCTGTGGGGGGTGGCCTTCGCCGTCCTGGTCCGCGGGCTACCCGTCGACGCCGCCGGCCATGCTCACCCGTCGATCACCGACGTGCTCAACGCCTATACCCTGCTCGGTGGTTTGGCCACCGGCGGGCTCTTCCTGCTCTACGGCGCGGTATTCATCGCCCTGAAGACGTCGGGCCCGCTGCGTGACGATGCGTACCGATTCGCGAAGTGGCTCTCGCTTCCCGTGACGGGGCTGGTTGCGGGCTTTGGGATTTGGACGCAGCTGGCGCATGGCAAGAACTGGACGTGGGCCGTGCTCGGGGTGGCGGTGGCCGCACAGCTGGCGGCCGTGGTGTTGGTGTGGCTGGGCAGACTCGACGGTTTGGCGTTTTTCTGCGCGGCCACTGTCGTCGTGGCCGTGGTGGTGCTGTTGTTCGGCGTGCTCTATCCGAATCTGGTGCCCTCGACGCTGAACGGCCAATGGAGCGTGACGATTTACAACGCGTCCTCGACGCCGTACACGCTCAAGATCATGACGTGGGTGACGGCGTTCATGGCTCCGCTGACGGTCATGTACCAGGCCTGGACGTATTGGGTTTTCCGGCAACGGATCTCGGCCGAGCATATTCCGCCGCCCATCGGTCTGGCGAGGCGTACGTCCTGAGCACGACGGACTCCCGAGCGCCGCTGGACCCGCGACTGTGGCGGGCGTCGGGCGCGCTGCGCCGGTTCCTGGCGGCCGCGGTGGGCTGCGGGGTGGTGATCTCCGGCTGCGCGATCGGCTCGGCGATCGTGCTGGCGGGCATCGTCGCGCGCGTCGTCACCGATCCATCATGGGGCCTGAACGGCTGGGCGGGCCCGCTGTCAATCCTGTTGGCGCTGTGGGTGATCCGCACCGTCACGCACTGGCTGCAGGCGCGCCTGGGCCAGCGCGGGGCCAGCGCGGTGATCGCCGATCTCAACGGGCAGGTGCTGGCGGCGGTGACCGCCCGGCAGCCCAACGAACTCGCCGCGCAGCGCGACGCCGCGGCGGTCGTGGTCACCCGGGGACTCGACGGCCTGCGCCCCTACTTCGCCGGGTACCTGCCCACGTTGCTGCTCGCGGCGATCCTGACGCCGGCTACCGTGGCCGTGATCGCGGCCTACGACCTGGAGTCGACGGTGATCGTGTTGATCACCCTGCCGCTGATCCCGGTTTTCATGGTGCTGATCGGGCTGGCGACGGCCGAGCGATCGGCGGCCGCGCTGGGCGCAATGACCACCCTGCAGGCGCGATTGCTGGATCTGATCGCCGGTATCCCCACGCTGCGGGCGTTGGGGCGCGCGTCGGGCCCCGAGCACCGGATCGCCGAACTCGCTGCCGCGCACCGACGCTCGGCGATGGCGACGCTGCGAATCGCGTTTCTGTCGGCGCTGGTGCTCGAATTGCTGGCCACGCTGGGCGTGGCACTGATCGCGGTCGGTATCGGCCTTCGCCTGGTGTTCGGTGAAATGACCCTGACCACCGGTCTGACCGTCCTGCTCCTCGCCCCCGACGTCTACTGGCCGCTGCGCCGCATCGGGGTGGAATTCCATGCGGCTCAAGATGGTAGGGCCGCAGCCGACAAGGCGTTCGCGCTCATCGGCGAGCCCACCACACAAGTGGCGCGAAACCGGACGGTCGCGGCACGGGGCGCCGAGATCCGGCTCGAAAACCTCAGCGTGGCCGGACGGGACGGCCATTCGCCGTACGCCCTCACCGCGGTGATCGAACCCGGTCACATCACGGTGCTGACCGGACGAAATGGTGCGGGCAAGAGCACCACCCTGCAGGCGATCGCCGGACTCACCATCGGTTCGTCGGGCCGGATCACGGTGGCCGGGGTGGACGTCGCCGACCTGGATCGCGCCGCGTGGTGGCCGCAGTTGTCCTGGCTACCGCAACGCCCGGCGCTGATCCCGGGCACCGTGCGCGAAAACCTCATGCTGCTCGGTGGCGTCGAAGACATTGAAATAGCCTGTGCCGCTTCCGGATTTGATGCGGTCCTGGCCGAGCTGCCCGACGGCATGGACACGGTGCTCGGGCGCGGCGGCGTCGGGCTATCCCTGGGCCAGCGGCAACGGCTGGGCCTCGCGCGGGCGATCGGGTCGCCGGCCCCGGTATTGCTGCTCGATGAGCCCACCGCGCACCTGGACGCCCACACCGAGGACCGGGTGCTGCGCGCCATCGTCGAGCGCGCCCGCGCCGGTGCGACCGTCGTGGTCGTCGGCCACCGCGGACCCGTCGTCGCAATCGGCGACCGCGTGATCGACGTCGAATCGGACGATCGGGTGCGTTATGCGCCGGTCTGATCCGCTCCTGGCGGGCTCGAGTCTGCTGAGCCCCCGGCTGCCGCGCATCCTGGCGGCGGTCGCGCTGGGTGTGCTGTCGCTGGGCAGCGCGCTGGCCCTGGCCGGAATCTCGGCGTGGCTAATCACGCGGGCGTGGCAGATGCCGCCCGTCCTGGACCTGTCCGTCGCGGTCGTCATGGTGCGCGCGTTCGCGATTTCGCGGGGAGTGTTGCACTACTGCGAGCGCCTGGCCACTCACGACACAGCGCTGCGCGCGGCCGGCACCGCCCGGGCGCAGATCTATCACCGGCTCGCCCACGGACCGGCTTCGGCTGCCGTTCGGCTGCACAGCGGCGAGTTGGTGGCACGAGTGGGCGCCGATGTCGACGAACTGGCCGACGTCCTGGTCCGTGCCCTCGTCCCGATCGGTGTCGCGGCGGTGCTGGCGCTGGCGGCGACCGCAGCCGTCGCGGCGATATCGTTGCCAGCCGCCGCGGTGCTGGCGGTCTGCCTACTGATCGCCGGCGTCGTGGCGCCGCGGCTGGCCGGGAGGGCCGCCGCGACGCAGGAAGAGTTTGCGCGCCAACATCATTCGGAGCGTGACACGTCGGCGATGCTCGCCCTCGAGCACGCACCCGAGCTTCGCGTCGCCGGCGTGCTACCCGGTGTCATCGCCGAATCGCAACGGCGCCAACGCGCTTGGGGCGCCGCACTCGATGCCGCCGCACGGCCGGCCGCCATCGCTGAGGCGGTGCCCACCGCCGCCATCGGGGCCAGCGTGCTCGGCGCGGTGGCGGCCGGGATCGGCATGGCGCACGCGGTCGCACCCACGACGCTGGCCGTACTGATGTTGTTACCCCTGTCCGCGTTCGAGGCGATGACTCCCCTACCGGCCGCCGCGGTCCAGTTGACGCGGTCGCGCATCGCCGCGCGTCGCCTGCTCGACCTCGCCCCGGCCGGCCAGCCTGCCGAGCCCATGATGCCGCCGCCCGTTGGCGCGGGGCACTTGTCCGCCGATGTCCTTTCCGGTCACGCGGATTCGGCGCGGTCAATCAGGGCACGACTGGATCTGCCGCCGGGCGCGCGGCTGGCCGTCACCGGTGCCAGCGGTTCGGGTAAGACGACGCTGCTGATGACCCTCGCCGGGCTGATGCCCCCACTGGATGGACAGGTGCTGCTCGACGGAACCGATCTCAACCAATTCGGCGAAGGCGAATTGCACCGCGCCGTCACGTTTTTCGCCGAGGACGCGCACATCTTTGCCACCACCGTGCGCGACAACCTGCTGGTGGCCCGTGGCGATTGCCGCGACGACGAACTGGTCGCGGCGCTTGACTCGGTCGGGCTCGGCGGCTGGCTTGCCAGCCTGCCCGGCGGCCTGTCGACCGTGTTGACCGGTGGCGCGCAGGCGGTCTCGGCGGGTCAGCGCAGGCGGTTGCTGCTGGCCCGGGCGGTACTCGCACCCGCCCGGATCGTGCTGCTCGACGAGCCCACCGAGCACCTCGACGCGATCGACGCCGAACGGGTGCTGCGGGAGCTGCTGACCCCCGACGCCGGGCTGATGTCCGGCGACAGAACGGTCGTGGTGGCCACGCACCACTTGCCGGAAGGTGTTGACTGTCCGGAGCTACGCATCAAGTAGCCGGCGCAGGACATCCTCGATCGTCTCGGCGTTGACGTTCGGATCGCGCAGCCTCATCGGACACCGCCCCCAAAGGACTAACGGTAGCTCGTGAGTCCGCAGCTCTATCACCGCACCGCGGCCGTTTGGGGCTGCCGACAGGCCCTTCCCCGGTGTCACAACCACGTCGTGCCGACCACCACAGCGCAGGACTACCGGCCCCGGCACCAGGTTGGGTCGATGCCACCGTTGGGCTTCCGCCAATGCCGGCAAGGCCTCGAACGCCGCGAGCGCGTGGCTGACCATCGCCGGATCGGAGAGCAATCGGACGCTGATGCCGTCGTCGCCGACAAGATCCCACCGGTGCAGTACCGCTTCGCTATGGCTATGCATGCGGAGCCGCTCGGCCGTCATCGCCCATCCCGTATACAGGATCGAGTCGTCATCCTTGAGGGTCGCCACATTCGACTCGAAGCGAGCGGCGTGTTCCACCAGCCGTTCTCGAAGCGCGGCATCGGGCATCGCCCGAAACGGCGGTTCGCGCACCTCCCACGAACGCGTCGCCCTGGCGGGCTTGCCCGCCACATACTCCTCGATGAGGTTGGCCCGTTCCTGCGCGGCGGCGGTGACGTGCGCGGTGAGGTCGTGGGCGCTCCACCCCGAACACCACGTCGGCGCCGTCGCTTCCAACCGTGACAGGCTCGAAATGAACTCGCGCATGGCTTCATCGCGGAGGCCCTCGCGTGCTGTCATGGGTCCAGCCAACAGCGTCGCCGCGGCGGCAAGCTAGCGATTTTACGACCTCACGGCCCGCGGGCGGCTCAGCGATGGCGTCGCCGCGGCATGAACTCCAGCGTCAGCAACACGAACACCAACGGAACTAACTGCGTCAGCGATATCAGCGCATAGCGCCGGGCATCCAGCGCGTGAAACTTGCGCACGTACCGGTACAACGACTCGAGCGCGATCAACGGGTCCAGCACGTGGATCAGCCGGTAGAAAATGCGCTGCACCCGCCCACGATTCTTGTCGTCGAAAATCTCCGGGAACGCCGCGAACGAAAGCGATACGCGCTGCGCCCCAGCGTCTTTGCCCGCCATGATCATGTCGACGCTGAGCCGTTCGTCGATCCCGTTGGGGGCGCCTCGGCGACGCCACGGCACGTCGAGGCTGATGTCGCTACCGCCGCCCGCGGTCGCGTAGCGGTGAAAGCCCTGCACCTTCCCGGTGGCATCCCGGGCGAGGATCAGCCGTATTCCGGGGAACCGGCCCTCCAGCACGCCGTCGAGGTTCATGTAGAAACCGCGGTCGGTATGCGCCCCGCTGGGTGACGCGTGCACCACGTCGGCCAGTTCGGCCAGCAGCCGGTCGTCGAGTTCCTGCTCGGCGACGATCTCGGTGGTGATGCCGGCGTTGTGGGTGCGCTTGACCGCCTGACGCAGGTTGCGGAACTTGCGGCCCACCATGTCGAAGCCGGAGACGTCGACGACGACGTCGCGGCCGATCGGGACCGCGCGCAGCGATTGTCCGAGCACCCTCGCGTCGGTCCACAGCTCGAGACGCCGATCGCTGCAACCCACTACCGCGATTCGCCAGCCGTGCATCCGACACATGGCGGCGAAGTCGGCGACCAATTCGGGGAAACGCGCCTCGTCACCGATCGGGTCACCGCCGACCACCGCGAACCCCATCCGCGTCCGGTACGCCAGCGCCGCGCTTCGGTCGGCGCTGAAGTGGTAGCTCTTGCCCGTCTGCATGGCGAACGGCGCCAGTGGGTCGTCGCTTGTGGCATTGATCAGGGCCCACGCCCGGGGCAGATCTTCGGGTCGTGGATGCGATGACGTCGGCCACATCAGCACCAGTCCAGAACTGGCGATCAGCACGTCACCGAGCAGATCGAAGGACAGCACGTGCGAACCGAAACCCGCCAACACAAACAGGGCGGCCGCGGCCGCATGCATGGTCGTCACCGGACGGCCCAGGAAGATCCCACGTGCGATCAACGTCACGGCGGCCAGCACCGTCAGCGACCATCCCAGCCGACCGGCGTAGTGCCACTCCGGGTTGTGGTGGTGCCGGGCGAGGACCGCGATCAGCCAGCAGGCGGCGCTGAGCAGTGCCAAGGCTCCGAAACAGCGCGCGGCGAGCGAATCAACGTGAACGACAACGCGTTCGCGCGCGCGCAATCTTGGTAGGACTTCGACCGGCGGTCCGTTCACATCTCACCTCCCGATGCGCTGACCTTCAGCTGGGCGGCTCGCTTGCCGCATCTCCCATCGAATACCCGGCTTGTAAAAACTTACGCCTGATCACGGCTGTTTTCAGCCGAAATCGGACGCATGTCCGATAGATATTCTGTGCGGTTTATCGGCGCCGGGGCGGAAAGTATTTCAGCACGCCTTCCTGGGCCACCGTGGCCACGAGTTGGCCGGAGCGATCGAAGAAGTGGCCGGTGCCCAGCCCGCGCGAGTCCGCGGCGACCGGCGAGGACGTCGAATACAACACCCAGTCGTTGATGTCGACCTGGCGGTGAAACCACACCGAGTGGTTCGCGGAGGCCGCAAAGATGCGGTCGAAACCCCACGACAGCCCGTGGGTGGTGATGACCGAGTCCAGCACGGTGGTATCCGAGGAGTACACCATCGTCGCCGTGTGCAGCACCGGATCGTCAGGCATCGCGCCCAGCGCCTTGACCCAGACCCGGTTGTAGACAAGGCGGTCTCCCTTGTCACGCATCACCCAGGCCGGGTCGTTCGTGTAGCGCCATTCGATCGGCTGCAAGGCGTTGACGAAGTGCGGGACGGTCTCCTCGTAGCCTCGCAACAGCTCGCGCAGCGGTGGCTGGGTGTGCGGCTCCGGCACCGGCGGCGGTTCGACGGCGTGCTCGAGGCCGGGGCCCCCGGCCATGTACGAGATCATCGCGGTGGACAGCACCGTGCCGTCCTGCACCGCGTCGACGCGGCGGTTGGCGAAGCGCCGCTCGTCACGCAGCCGCACGACGTGGAATTCGATGTCCTTGGCGGTGTCGCCGCCGTTGATGAAGTGCACCGAAAGTGCGCTGGGCGGCAGGTCCTCGCGGATCAGCGTGCGGCTGCTCGCGACGAACGATTGGGCCATGAGCTGGCCACCGAAGGTCCGCATCGGGTTCTTGCTGGGATGTGATCCGACGAACAATTCATCGGATAAGCGGTTGAGGTCGAGTACTGCCAGCAGCTCCTCGAAATCGTTGCCAGCCGGCACAGCCGTTCCCGCCCCCTGTCGATTAGACGTCGTCCTCCCCGATCCGGTGCACGTGGATCAGGTTGGTCGAGCCTACTGTGCCCGGCGGCGCGCCCGCGACGATGACCACCAGGTCGCCGCGCTTGTAGCGGCCCAGTTCCAGGAGCGACTTGTCGACCTGACGGATCATGCCGTCGGTCGAGGTCATCATCGGGACGATGAACGTCTCGGTCCCCCAGGTCATGGCGAGCTGGCTGCGCACCTCGGGCCACGCGGTGAACGCGAGCAGCGGCAGCGGCGTGTGCAGGCGCGCCAGTCGCTTGACCGTGTCACCCGACTGGGTGAACGCGACCAGCGCCTTGGCGTCGAGTCGCTCGCCGATGTCGCGGGCGGCATAGGAAATCACTCCGCGTTTGGTGCGCGGCACATGCGTCAACGGCGGAGCGGCCGTGGAATTCTCCTCGACCGCACACACGATCCGCGACATCGTCCGCACGGCCGCCAGCGGGTACTTGCCCACCGCGGTCTCGCCGGACAGCATCAACGCGTCGGCGCCGTCGAGCACCGCGTTGGCGACGTCGGAGGCCTCCGCCCGGGTGGGCCGCGAGTTCTCGATCATGGAGTCGAGCATCTGGGTCGCCACGATGACGGGTTTTGCGTTCTCCCTTGCGATCTGGATGGCCCGCTTCTGCACCAGCGGAACCTCTTCCAGGGGGAGCTCGACACCCAGGTCGCCGCGGGCCACCATGATGGCATCGAACGCGAGCACGATGGCTTCGAGATTGTCTACGGCTTCGGGCTTTTCGAGTTTGGCGATCACCGGCACCCGGCGCCCGATCCGATCCATCACCTCATGGACCAGCTCGACATCGGACGGCGAGCGCACGAAGGACAGCGCGACGAGGTCGACGCCGAGGTTCAGCGCGAAGGTGAGGTCCTCGATGTCCTTCTCCGACAAGGCGGGGGCGGACACGTTCATGCCGGGCAGCGACATGCCCTTGTTGTTGCTCACCGGGCCGCCTTCGACGACGGTGCAGACCACGTCGTCGCCGTCGATCGCGTCGACCACCAGCCCGACCTTGCCGTCGTCGATCAGAATCCGGTCACCGACGACGGCGTCCTTGGCCAGTTTCTTGTAGGCGGTCGACACCCGGTCGTGGCTGCCCTCGCAGTCGGCGACGGTGATCCGGACCGTTTCACCGTCGGCCCAGTAGGTGGGCCCGGTGGCGAAGCGCCCGAGCCGGATCTTGGGGCCCTGCAAGTCGGCCAGCACGCCGACCGCGCGACCGGTCGCGTCCGAGGCGTTGCGCACCCGCTCGTAGGCGGCCTTGTGGTCGGCGTAGTCGCCGTGGCTGAAGTTCATTCGGGCGACGTCCATTCCGGCCTCGACCAGCGCCAGGATCAACTCGTCCGATTCGGTTGCAGGGCCAAGGGTGCAGACGATCTTCCCGCGTCTACTCACGGCGACCCAGCATAGTCGTGCTCTTCGTTATCGGGATGACCCGACGGTGGCGCCACGGTTACCCGCTGAGAATCGTCGGGACCAGTGGAAATCCGGGGAGGTTGCGCGTGACCGTCCACACCGCCGCCGCGACGACGACGGTCACCACCGCGGGCACCGAGAGCCAAGGCCGGCCCTGACGGCGGCGCAGCACGATCCATCCGGCGAGCGCCGGGATACCGACCAGCAGGAAGAGATTGTCGTTGATGGTGGCGACCAGGTCGCCGTGCAGCAGGTCGTGCGTCATCCGCAGCCCGCCGCAGAAGGGGCAATTCCAGCCGGTGAGCCACTTGAACGGGCACTGCGGATACAGCGAGTGCGTGTTGTGCGGATCGACGAAGCCCACGTAGCCGAGCGCGCCGGCGAGCAGCGCGCCACCCCCGGCCGCGGCGTAGAGGCGATGACGGCGGCTCAGGGCCCGGGAAACGGGATTAGGTTCCATCGCGCAGCGGGCGCCCCTGCGGGTCGGGCACCTTGTCGGTCAGTATCAAAATCGCGTCGATGATGCTCCAAATCAGCCCGACCCCGCAGGTCAGCCAGCCCACGAGCAGCTGGGCGACGCCCACGCCGATGTCACCGATGTAGAAGCGGCCGATCCCGCCGACGCCGATCAAACTGAGCAGTTGTAGGAGGCCCGCGATGGTCTTCGACTTGTCCGAGAACGGTTGTCCGGTCACCGGATGGCGGCCGAAGGGTGCCGTCGGGTCGTAGTACGGTCCGGGCGCGGGATATTGCGGATAGGGCGGCGGATACCCGGGCGCGGGGCCGTGTGGCTGTTGCGCCGCCGGATCGGGCCCAGCGTCGTGCCACGGCTGATCAGTCACGTCTTCAGGATGCCCCACCGGTCCGCCGAACGTCGACTAGTTGGGCCGAAATCCGGCCATCTCGCGCAACGACTCGACGCTGGACGAGGACTAGCGGTCCCTACGGCGCAGTCGAAAGCGCAGGCGCCGCCGCGTGGAGCCGGACTCGGGTTCCGCTGCGAGATCGGTGTCTGCCGATGCCGGCGACGCGGGTTCCGCCGCCTCTTCTCGATCCTCTGCTTCCGGCTCCTCCGATTCCGACTCTGTCTGCGGCTCTTCGGATTTGGGCTCTTCGTCGGTCTCGGGCTCTTCGTCGGTCTCGGGCTCTTCGTCGGTCTCGGGCTCTTCGGCGTCGGGCTCTTCGGCCTCAAGTTCTTCGGCTTCGGGCTCCTCGGCTTCGGCTTCCGCGGCCTCGGTCACGACGGCTTCCCCCTCCGCGTCGCCGGGCTCCGGGAGTTCCGCTTCCACCGCCTCCGCTACGGCTGCCTCGGCCTCCGCTACTTCAGGTTCGGCGCTTTCGGATTCGTCGGCTATGGCCTCAGGTTCTTCGGTCTCAGGCTCCTCGGCCTCAGGTTCTTCGGCCTCAGATTCTTCGGTCTCGGCGGCTTCAGGCTCAGCCTCCTCGACGTCGGCCTCAGGCTCTTCGGTGTCAGCCTCAGCCTCCTCGATCTCGGCCTCCTCAGCCTCAGCTTCCTCGCCCTGAGCCTCCTCGCCGTCACCAGCGGCCTCAGTCTTTACCGTTTCCGGCTCGGCGGTTTCCGGCTCCGCGACTTCAGGTTCGACGGTCTCGTCTTCGCCGGCTTTGGACTCGGTGGCGTTCTCGAGTTCAGTCGTTTCCGCATCCGCTGCCGCACCGCTCGCCGCCCCGGATGCCGAGGCGACAGCGGCGAGCTCATCCGCGGGCTCGGGTTCGGCTTCGGGCAACTCCTCGTCAACGTAATCGGTTCCGCGCAGGCTCTCGGGATCCTCGCGGCCCTTAGGCGCCAGAACGAGGTAGACCACCGCCCCGATGAACACGAACGTCGATGTGAACGAATTGATTCGGATCCCCGCGATGTGGGTGGCGGTGTCGTCGCGCAGCAGTTCCACACAGAATCGCCCGACGCAGTAGCCCGCCACGTAGATCGCGAACAATCGCCCATGGCCCAAGCTGAATCGCCGGTCGAGATAGATCAATGCGACGAATACCAGGACATTCCAAATCAATTCGTACAGAAAGGTCGGCTGTACGACCAATGCCAGCTGCCCGGTCGAGACACCGTCGAGCGAATGCGGGTCGATGTATCCCGCGGGATCGCGACGATAGAAGATCTCCAGGCCCCACGGCAGCGTGGTCTCGCGGCCGTACAGCTCCTGGTTGAAGTAATTCCCGAGTCGACCGATGGCCTGCGCCAAGATGATTCCGGGAGCGACGGCATCGGCGAAGGCCGGCAGTGGAATTCCGCGGCGCCGGCATGCGATCCACGCGCCGACGGCGCCGAGGGCGACGGCGCCCCAGATGCCCAAGCCGCCGTCCCAGATTCGCAGGGCCGCGGCGGGCCCGGCTCCGCCCGGCCCGAAATAGGTCCGCCAATCGGTGGCCAGGTGATAGAGCCTGCCGCCGATCAATCCGAAAGGCACCGCCCACAGGGCGATGTCGTAGATCACCCCGCGCTGGCCACCGCGAGCCACCCAACGCCGATCGCCGATCACCAGCGCGACCACGATGCCGGCGATGATGAACAGCGCGTAGGCGCGAATAGGCAACGGCCCCAAGTGCCAGACGCCCTGTGACGGGCTGGGGAAATAGGTGGGCAACATCGTCATGACGCGGACACCCCCTGTCGCACACCCTCGGCGAGTTCCTCGGTCAGGGCGCGCAACCTCGGCAATCCGTCGCCCAGCGCCGACACCAACGCGGAGCCGACAATCACACCGTCGGCGTAACTTCCGATCTGCGCGGCCTGCTCGCGCGATCGCACCCCCAGACCCACGCCGACGGGTATGTCCGATACCGCCCGAATCCTGCTCACCAATTCGGGTGCGGCCTGCGACACCGCGTCGCGGGCCCCGGTCACGCCCATTGTCGATGCCGCGTAAACGAATCCGCGCGAGGCTTCAATCGTGGTCACCAACCGCTGAGGCGTTGACGAGGGCGCCACCAGGAATATGCGATCCAACCGATGCTCTTCAGATGCCGAGATCCAGTGCTGGGCCTCGTCGGGAATGAGGTCGGGGGTGATCAGGCCGTGCCCACCGGCCGACGCCAGGTCCCGCGCGAATGCATCAATCCCATAGCGCAGCACCGGGTTCCAGTAGGTCATCACCACAGCGCGTCCACCGGCCGAGGCGATCGCCTCGACCGCGGCGAGCGTATCGCGCACCCGCACTCCCCCGTGCAACGCGGCCTCGGTGGCCCTGGCGATGGTGGGACCGTCCATCCCGGGATCCGAGTAGGGCACCCCCACTTCGACTAGATCGCAACCGGATTCGACGAGAGCGGTCATCCCCTTCAGGGAAGTCGGCACGTCCGGGTAGCCGGTGGGCAGGTACCCGATCAGCGCCGCCCGGTTATCCTTCCGGCACGACTCGAACAGCGGCCCAAGCCTGCTTGCCTCGCTTTGTTCCACCGTCATTGCGCGCCCGTATCGCCCAGCAAGCCGAACCACTTGGCAGCCACCTCGACGTCCTTGTCGCCGCGACCCGACAGGTTCACCACAATGATCGCGCCCCGCCCCAGCTCTTTGCCCAGCTTGACCGCGCCGGCGACCGCATGCGCGGATTCGATCGCCGGGATGATGCCCTCGGTATGGCACAGCAGCCGAAAGGCGTCCATCGCTTCGGAATCGGTGATGGGCTGGTATTCGGCGCGTCCGGTTTCCCTGAGCCAAGCGTGTTCGGGCCCCACCCCCGGATAATCCAGACCCGCTGAGATCGAATGGGATTCGATGGTCTGGCCGTCCTCGTCTTGCAGCAAGTAGGAAAACGATCCCTGAAACGCGCCCGGTGACCCTCCGGTGAATGTCGCTGCGTGCCTGCCGGTCTCGACGCCGTCGCCGGCCGCCTCGTAGCCGACCAGGCGCACACCGGGATCGTCCAGAAATGCATGGAAGATGCCGATGGCGTTCGAGCCTCCACCGACGCAGGCGACGACCGCGTCGGGCAACCGGCCGGCCTGAGCCTGGATCTGCGCGCGCGTCTCCAGCCCGATGACTCGCTGAAAATCACGAACCATGGTCGGGAAGGGATGCGGCCCCGCCGCAGTGCCGAAGCAGTAGTAGGTGTTCTCGGCGTTGGTAACCCAATCCCGGAACGCCTCGTTGATGGCGTCCTTGAGGGTTTGGGAACCGGTCTCGACCGAGACCACCTCTGCCCCCAGCATTCGCATGCGCGCGACGTTGAGCGCCTGACGCGCCGTGTCGACGGCGCCCATATAGACCACACAATCAAGGCCGAGCAAGGCGCACGCGGTGGCGGTGGCCACGCCGTGCTGACCGGCGCCGGTCTCGGCGATCACCCGGGTCTTGCCCATTCGCTTGGCCAGTAGGGCTTGACCGAGCACGTTGTTGATCTTGTGAGAACCGGTGTGGTTCAGGTCTTCTCGCTTGAGGAAGACGCGCGCCGAACCCGCATGCTCGCTGAACCGGGTGGCCTCATACAGGGGTGACGGCCGCCCGGCATAGTTCGCCTGCAGGTCGTCGAGGGTGTCCAGGAAGTCCGGGTTGACGCGTTCCTTTTCGTAGGCGGCGGTGACCTCTTCGATCACCGCCATCAGCGCCTCGGCAACATACCGGCCGCCGTACACGCCGAAATGACCACCCGAATCGGGGTCGTGGCGGGTGGGTTCTGCGATGGCCGCGCTCGGAAGCGGAAGCTCCGGGCGGGTTAGATCTGCCATCACCAATACTCAACGCGGGGGCGGCTCATCGGGTTCAACGCTTCGTGCTCGTCAACGCCTAGCGAGCCGGTTTCGGACAGGACGGATGGGTTCCCGCGGTGACCAAGTCGGCGACCGCGGCGCGCGGGTCGCCGCTTTTGACCAGCCCCTCACCGACCAAGACGGCGTCGGCGCCCGCGCCGGCATACGCCAAAAGATCTCCGGTACCGCGCACACCCGACTCGGCGATCCTGATTACGTTGCTGGGCAACCCGGGAGCGATCCGCGCGAAGCAATCCCGGTCCACCTCCAGCGTCGCGAGATCGCGTGCGTTGACACCGATCACGTTGGCGCCCGCCTTCAATGCCCGGTCGGCTTCTTGTTCGGTGTGCACTTCGACGAGCGCCGTCATGCCAAGCGATTCGGTGCGGTCCAACATCGACACCAACGCGGACTGATCCAGCGCGGCGACGATGAGTAACAACATGTCGGCGCCGTGCGCCCGCGCCTCATGGATCTGATATGGCTGCACCACAAAGTCTTTGCGCAATATCGGGATCGAGACCGCGGCCCGCACCGCGTCGAGGTCGTCGAGGGAGCCGTTGAAACGCCGTTCCTCGGTCAGCACGCTGATGATCCGGGCGCCGCCATCTTCGTAGGCACGGGCCAGTTTTGCCGGATCGGCAATGGTCGCCAGTGAACCCGCCGACGGACTGGCCCGCTTGACCTCGGCGATGACACCGATGCCGGGCTCGCGCAGCGCGGCCATCACGTCGAGCGGTGGCGGCGCGGCCGCGGCGGCCTCTTTGATTTCGGACAGGCTGATAAGCGCTTCGCGCGCGGCAACGTCGGCCCGGACTCCTTCGAGGATGGAGTCAAGCACGGTTGCCGGACTCATACCTGTCGTTTCCCTTCCCACGGTCACGCACGGTCTACAGCCGATTTCGACGACGTCAATGAAGGGTAGCGACCGTCGGCTTGCGGTCCGTCACCGACCCTCGGTGTCGGACTCGCGGGGCCGATCGGTCGGGTCGCGTCCCTCGTCGAGCGCGTCCCAGATCATTCGCTCCGACATCTCCGGCGTCTCCGGCTTCTCCAGCATCGCCGAGTCAGCGTCTCCGCGTAGCGCATTTGAACGACGTGTCGCCGGCGAGTCATATTTTGTTGCGCCCAAACGGTCCGAACCCAAGACCGAAGCGGACCGCATCAGCAAAACCGCGGCGACCAGAGTGCACACCGCCGCCAGCACCGCGATCGCGGCCCCCCAGTAGCGCCGTTCGCTTCCCACCAGCGACACCAGCGAGACGTGCGCCAGATCGGCTCCGCGCACCGCCACGTCCGGGATCACCCACAGGCTCACACCCAGGTAGGCAACGGCCAGGCTCGCAGCCGCCAGCAGACCCGCCAGCACCCGCAGCGGCCAGCCACGCACCGCCAGCGCCGCGACGGCCGTCGCGAGCATCAGCAGCGCCAACGGCAGCAGGGCGGTCGACCACGACGCGCCGGGCAGGCTCACCTCCTTCGGCTGGCCGAGCCCGTCGAACGAGCGGATCACCACCCATGGCAGCCGCGACGCCACCCACAGCGCCACGGCGCCGATGACCAGCAGCAACTGGGCCACCCGGATGGTCAGCCGGGCTCGCCGGGCATCAGCCATTGCGGCTCACGTCCGGCGCGATCAGCGTCTCGGCAGCGGCGATCGCATTGAGCACCGCGCGCGCCTTGTTGGTCGCCTCCGTGTGTTCGTAGGGCCCGTTGGAGTCGGCCACTACCCCACCCCCCGCCTGGACATAGGCGGTGCCGCCGCGCATCAACGCGGTGCGGATCGCGATCGCGAAGTCCGCATTGCCGGCGAAGTCGAGATAGCCGACCACGCCGCCGTAGAGACCGCGGCGCGTCTTCTCCACCTCTTCGATCAGCTCCATGGCCCGCACTTTCGGCGCGCCCGACAGCGTGCCGGCCGGGAAGCAGGCCGTCACCGCGTCCAGGGCGGTGTGGCCGTCGCCCAGCATCCCGGTCACGGTCGACACCAGGTGCATGACGTGGCTATAGCGTTCGATGTGGCTGTAGTCCTCGACCCGCACGGTGCCCGGCGTGCAGACCCGGCCGAGGTCGTTGCGGCCGAGGTCGACCAGCATCAGATGCTCGGCGCGTTCCTTGTCGTCGGCCAGCAGTTCCTTTTCCAGCAGCTGGTCCTCTTCGTCGTTCTGGCCGCGCCACCGGGTACCGGCGATCGGGTGCGTCGTAGCCCGGCCCTCGATGACGGTGACCAGCGCCTCCGGACTGGACCCGACGATCGAAAAGTCAGTCGCCCCTTCGCTATTCGGTACGTGCAGCAGATACATATACGGGCTGGGGTTGGTTGCGCGCAGCATGCGGTAGACATCGATCGGATCGACATCGGTGTCCATCTCGAAACGTTGCGAAGGCACCACCTGAAAGGCTTCGCCGGCCGCGATCTGCTCGACGAGGTAGTCGACGATCTTGCCGTATTCCTCGACGGTGCGCTGGGCCCGGTGGCGGGGCTCCGGCCGGCTGAAGGTGGCGACCGTCGACGGCAGCGGCTGCCCCAGGGCTGCGGTCATCACATCCAGCCGCGCGACGGCGTCGTCGTAGGCCTCGTCGACGCGCTCGTCGGTGCCGTTCCAGTTCACCGCGTTGGCGATCAGCGTGATCGTGCCCTCGTGGTGGTCGACCGCCGCCAGGTCGGTGGCCAGCAGCAGGAGCATGTCCGGGAGTTTCAGATCGTCTACGGCCAGCTCGGGCAGCCGCTCCAGGCGCCGCACCAGGTCATAGGCGAAGAAGCCGACCATGCCGCCCGACAGCGGCGGCAGGCCCGGCTTGATTTCGTGGGGGGAGGCCGTCGCCAGCAGCTCGAGGGTGGCCTGGAGGGCGTCCAGCGGGTCGCCCCCGGTGGGTGCGTCCTGCGGGACCGCGCCAAGCCACACGGCCTCGCCGTCGCGCACGGTCAGAGCCGACGGCGATCCGGCGCCGATGAACGACCACCGCGACCAGGACCGACCGTTCTCGGCGGATTCCAGCAGGAACGTGCCGGGGCGATCGGCGGCGAGTTTGCGGTAGGCCGACAGCGGCGTCTCGGCGTCGGCCAGGACCTTGCGGGTCACGGGAACCACACGGTGCTCGGCCGCGAGCTGGCGAAAGTCCTCTCGGGAGGTGGCGTCGGCGAGGTGGGCGTGCACTGCACCATCCTCGCAGATACGCGGCTGAGCCCGGGGCCGCCCGACGACGATGCGGCCCGGGAACGGGCCGAGGAGGAGTCGGGCAGTCGGGCGTAGCCTGACGCCATGAAAACTGGTGACACCGTGGCGGACTTCGAACTTCCCGATCAGACGGGCACGCCACGCAAGCTCAGCGCGCTGCTCTCCGACGGACCCGTGGTCCTGTTCTTTTACCCGGCGGCGATGACGCCCGGCTGCACCAAGGAGGCGTGTCACTTCCGCGACCTGGCGGCGGAGTTCGCCGCGGTGGGCGCCAACCGCGTCGGCATCAGCGTCGATCCCGTGCAGAAACAGGCCAAGTTCGCCGACTCGCAGAACTTCGACTATCCATTGCTCTCGGACACCGAGGGCACCGTCGCCAGGCAATTCGGCGTCAAGCGCGGTCTGCTGGGCAAGTTGATCCCGGTCAAGCGAACAACTTTTGTCATCGACACCGATCGCACACTGCTCGACGTGATCTCCAGCGAATTGAGCATGGAAACCCACGCCGACAAGGCGCTGCAGACGCTGCGGGCCCGGTCGTCGGCATAGCTCGGCGAGATTGCCTGCGCCCCGTGGTTTTACGGGATGATCGCTAAAAACAGGTAAGCCGCGAACAGCACCAGATGCACCTCGCCCTGCAACCGGGTAGCTCGCCCGGGCACCACGGTCAGCATGCTGATCACCACGGTCAGTGCGAGCATCACCAGTTGGGTGGGAGCGAGGCCGAGCACCAGCGGTCCTCTCAGCCAGATCGACGCCAGCGCAATCACCGGGATGGTGAGCCCGATGCTGGCCATCGCCGAGCCGTAGGCCAGGTTCAGGCTGGTCTGAATACGGCCCCGCCGCGCCGCACGCACCGCCGCGAGTGTCTCGGGCAGCAGCACAAGCATCGCGATCACCACCCCGACGAACGTCTGCGGGAATCCCGCGGCCATCACCAGACGCTCAACAGCCGGCGATTCCTGTTCGGCTAGGCCGACCACCGCAACCAGGGCGACGAGCATCAGCAGGAGGCTTACGAGGGCCGACCGGGCGCTCGGCGGGTCGGCGTGGCTCTCGTCCTCCTCGAACAGCCGCTGCTGGCCCTTCTGCGCGACCGGCAGGAAAAAGTCGCGATGCCGAACGGTCTGGGTGAACACGAACAGCAGATACACCAGCAGCGAGGCGACCGCGGCGAAGATGAGCTGGCCGGGCGAGAACTCCTTGCCCGGGTGGCTGATGGTGAACGCGGGCATCGCCAGGCTCAGCGTCGCCAGGGTGGTTACCGTGGCCAGCGCGGCCCCGCTGCCCTCGGCGTTGAACAACGTCACGCCGTACCGACGGGAACCCCACAACAACGACAACCCCGCGATGCCGTTGGTGGTGATCATGAACGCGGCGAACGCCGTATCGCGGGCCAGCGTGGCCGCCTCGTTGCCGCCAGACGCCATCAGCTCGACGATGAGGGCCACCTCGATGACCGTCACCGCGCCCGCGAGCACCAAGGACCCGAACGGCTCCCCAACCCGAGCGGCGACGACCTCCGCGTGCTGGACCGCGGCCAGCACCGCACCGATCAACAGCACGGCCTGCAGCGCAATCAATATCGGCCCGAGGTGCTCGCCCCAAGTTGCCGTCAATACGACGACGGCGACCACAGGGACTACCACCGTCCACGACGCGCGTTTCAACATCGCCCGCCATTGTCATCGAAGTCCGCCGCGGGCGCCTTCCGACACCGCGGGAACGCGGCGTCAGGCCTTGGTCGCCGTCACAAAGTAGCCGCGCGGGACGCCGGGCACGTCCAGCGGTACGACGGGGTGCTCCCACCGATGCCACCTGCTACCGGGCTCGGCCACGTCGGTGACGACGGCCGCCCAGCCGCGGTCCTCGACGAGGGCGGCCGGCGTGTCGGTGCCGAATACCCACGGAGCGCCCAGTTGCCGCATGTACTGCAGGGTCGACTCGAGGAACGGCGCCTCCAACAGCGTCCGGCCGACGACGTCGTACAGGAGCACAGAACCCGGTGCCGACAGCGCGTCGATGCGCGCGAACAGGGTGTCGACGGCCGAGGCGTCGATGTATTGCAGCAATCCCTCGACGAGCCAGGCCGTGCGCGCCAACGGGTCAAAGCCGTTCGAGCGCAAGGCTTTTGGCCAGTCGTCGGCCAGATCGACGCCGACCGCAATCCGGCGGCACTGGGGCGCCTCGCCGGCCAGTCGCTCCTCCTTCGTCGCGATGACCTGCGGCTGGTCCACTTCATAGACGGTGGTGGCCGGGCGCCACGGCAGGCGATACGCGCGGGCGTCCATCCCCGCGGCGAGGATCACCACCTGCGACAGGCCATCGCGCTGCGCGGCAGCGAGCGCGTCGTCGAAGAACCGGGTGCGGATGATGATTTCGGCCGAGACCTGCCCGGTGGCGGCCACGGCGTCGGCGAGTAACTGCCGGCCGTCGTCGCCGGCCAGCCGTTGGGCGAACGGGTCGGCGAAAAGCCGATCGTCGCGCGCGGTTTCCTCGGCGCGCATCGCCGCCGTGAGCAATCCGGTGGCCGCTACCGCGTGTTTGGTGTTGTCCATGCTGCGATCATGGGCGCGCCGCCGCCCGTCGTCTTGGATATTTGTGCCGTTCCGTCGGGACGTGGCTGGGCAACACGATCCGCTGAGCCCTGTATTGCGTCGGCGTCATCGCGGTGAACGACCGGAATTCACGCACGAAATGCGCCTGGTCGAAATAGCCGGTGTCTGCCGCGACGCGCGCGCCACGCTCCGTGCCCGCGTCGAGTCGGCGTAGCGCCGCCTGCAGTCGACGAACCCGGGCATACGCCTTGGGCGCCAGGCCTACCTCGGCACGAAACACCCCGATCATCCGCTTGGTCGACAGCCCCGTCAGACGCCGGATCTCCGCCATCTGGCGGGAAGGATCGGCTTCGATCGCCGCCATCGCGGCGGCGACACCCGGGTGGCGGCGCACGTTGAATCGCGCGCGTTGCAGTAGAAAATCCTCGAGAACGGCGAAACCGGCGGCCGGCGACGGGGCCTCGATCAGGCGCTCGTGCAGCTCACGCCCGTCGCGCCCCCAGATTTCATCGAGGCCTACGCGCGCATCCTCCAGGTCACCCTGCGGGACGCCGAGAAACGGAAACGCGCCCCCGGGACGGAAATGGATCGCGAAAACCGGTTCGTCGGCCGCGATGTCCGTCATGTACGACGCGCCGTGCGTTCCGATGACGATGGCGGGCGGAACCGCCAAGCGGGTGCCGTCGACGGTGTAGAAGTCCAGCCGCTGCCGCCGGCCGACATCGAAGATGATGGTGGCCGCGCCGCGCGGCAGCGCGCGGCTTCGGTAGGTGGACCCGCTGTGTCGCCAGTGCCCGAACAATTCGACGTACTCGGCCAGGGGCGGTTTTGGTCGATACAGCGCGGGCCGGTGCACCACGGGCAAGTCCTTCCCGTCGATGTTTCGAAATCTCAGTAGCATGCTCACATGCCGCAAAGCGATGGCTTAGCCGAGGGCGAGGTGTTCGCCGGCTACACGATCGTTCGGCGGCTCGGGGCCGGCGGCATGGGCCAGGTGTATCTGGCGCAGCACCCGCGGTTGCCCCGCCGCGACGCGCTGAAGATCCTGCCCCGTGAACTGACCGCGAACGACGAATTCCGCCAGCGCTTCAACCGCGAGGCCGACCTGGCCGCGAACCTGTACCACGAGCACATCGTCGGCATCCACGACCGCGGCGAATACCAAGGCCAACTGTGGATCTCGATGGACTACGTGGAGGGCACCGATGCTGCGGAGCTGCTGCGCACCCAGCACCCGTCGGGAATGCCGAAAACGCAAGTCCTCGAGATCATTTCGGCGGTCGCCGACGCGCTCGACTACGCCCACTCGCGCGGGCTGCTGCATCGCGACGTCAAGCCCTCCAACATCCTGCTGACCGAGACCGGGCCCCGCCGGCGGATCCTGCTCGCCGATTTCGGCATCGCCCGTGAACTGGGCGAGATCAGCGGCCTGACCGCAACCAACATGCTGGTGGGGACCACCGCCTACTGCGCGCCGGAGCAACTGCAGGGTGCGGATCTAGACGGCCGGGCCGACCAATACGCGCTGGGCTGCACCGCCTTCAACCTGCTGACCGGCTCCGCCCCGTTTCACCATTCCAACCCCGCGGTCGTCATCACCCAACATTTGTCCACCCCGCCGCCGCACGTCAGCGAGCGCCGACCCGAACTGGCCGACCTCGACGGCGCGCTGGCCAAAGCGCTCGCGAAAAAACCCGATGACCGTTACGCGACGTGCGCCGATTTCGCGGCGGCGCTCGGCAGCCAGTTGAACACCGGCGCCGAGGCGGCGGGCCGCACGGAAGTCATTGCCGCACCGACGGAAGTGATCGCAGCGCCCCGTCGAGAAGCGCCGCAAGCGGTGCGGGGTCGGCGGCTGGGCGCCTGGGTGGCGGCGCTGGTCGCCGTCGCGGTGGTCGCGATCGCGGTGGTGGTGGGCGTCCAGATGCTGCACGGCAAATCGGGCCAATCGGCCCGCGGCGCCGCTTCGCGTTCCGTGGCGCCGCCGGCCGTCAGCACCGCCCCCGCGACCGCGACGATCAAGCTCACCAGCCAACTCACCGACCAATCGGGTGTGCTCGGCCCCCTCGAGTCCGACGCCGTGCAGCGGGCGCTCACCAGGCTCTACGACGGTCGCGGCACCCGGCTGTGGGTGGTCTATGTCAGGAATTTCGGCGGCCTCAAGCCGATGCGGTGGGCCGAGGACACCATGCGCGCCAACGGTTTCACCGACGCCGATGCGATTCTCGCCATCGCCACCGATGAAACCGCGTTCTCGTTCCGGGTGCCGAATGCGGTGCTCACCGGAAAGGCCATCGACGTCGAGCTCATCCGCCGCGACCGGATCTCCCCGGCCGTCTTCCGCCACGAATGGGCCCGCGCGGCGATAGCGGCCGCCAACGGGTTGGACGTCGCGCCCAGCTAGCGCCCGGCTAGCCCTCGGGTGCCAGCAGCACGTCGGCGTCGAAACAGCTGTGATCGCCGGTGTGGCAGGCCCCGCCGACCTGGTCGACGGTCAGCAGCACGGTGTCGCCGTCGCAGTCCAGCCGCACCGAGTGGACGTGCTGGGTGTGGCCGGAGGTCGCGCCCTTGATCCACTGTTCGCCGCGGGATCGCGAAAAATACGTGGCCTCACGGGTTTCCAGGGTGCGGGCCAGCGCCTCGTCGTCCATCCAGGCGACCATCAGCACGTCGCCGCTGCCGCGCTCCTGCACGACGGCGGTGACTAGTCCCTCGGCGTTGCGCTTCAGCCGCGCAGCGATCTTCGGGTCGAGCGTCATCGCACGGCGATCCCCTCTGCGACCATCGCGGCCTTCACCTGTCCGATGGTCAGCTCGCGGAAGTGAAACACGCTGGCCGCCAACACCGCATCGGCGCCGGCGGCAACCGCGGGCGCGAAGTGTTCGACGGCGCCGGCGCCGCCGCTGGCGATCACGGGCACCGTGACGGCCGCGCGCACGGCGCGCAGCATGGGCAGGTCGAAGCCGGCTTTGGTGCCATCGGCGTCCATCGAGTTCAGCAGGATCTCCCCCACCCCGAGTTCGGCGCCGCGGGCCGCCCATTCGACGGCGTCGATCCCGGTGCCGCGACGACCGCCATGCGTGGTGACCTCCCAACCCGACGGTGTCGGCGCCGATCCCGCGGGCACCGTGCGGGCGTCGACCGACAACACGATGCACTGAGACCCGAACTGGCGCGCCATCTCCGCCAGCAGGTCCGGGCGGGCGATGGCGGCGGTGTTGACCGAGACCTTGTCGGCCCCGGCGCGCAGCAACACGTCGACGTCGGCCACCGTGCGCACCCCGCCGCCGACCGTCAGCGGGATGAACACCTGCTCGGCGGTGCGGCGCACCACCTCCAACATCGTCGTCCGTCCCGACGACGAAGCGGTCACGTCCAGAAAGGTCAGCTCGTCGGCGCCCTCGGCGTCGTAGGCCGCCGCGAGCTCCACCGGATCGCCCGCGTCGCGGAGGTTGGCGAAATTGACACCCTTGACCACTCGCCCGTCGTCGACGTCCAGGCACGGGATCACGCGCACGGCCAGCCCGGTATCCGCGTACATGTCAGTAGTCCTCCGGTTCGCCGATGCTGCGCAGGATCTCGAGAATCTCGGCGTGCGCGCCGGGCGCCGCGGCCAGCACCGACCGCGCCGCCGGGGTCCACGGTTCGCCGGCCAGGTTGGTGACGATGCCGCCCGCCGCCCGTACCTGCGCGACCCCCGCCGCATGGTCCCACACGTGACCGCCGAAAGTTATTGCGGCGCCGAGTATTCCGTCGGCGACGTAGACGAGATCGATGCCGGTCGACCCGTGCATGCGCAACCGTGACGACACCCGGCTGAGCGTCTCCAGCACCGCCAGCCGATAACGCCCCGGGAACCGGCCGCGCGAGTCGACGCTGAAGGTGCCGACGGCGACGAGCGCGTCGCCCAGGTCGGTATGAGCCAGCGGCGGCTGCGGGACACCGTTTTTCACCAACGGCCCGCCCGCTATCGCGGTGTAGCGGTCATTCGTGAACGGCACCCAGGTCAGCCCGGCGACCGGCTCGCCCTCGTGCAGCAGGCCCAACAGGATCGCGGCCATCGGCGATCCGGCGGCGTAGTTGAACGTGCCGTCGACCGGATCCAACACCCACACCCACGGCGAGTCGACGGCCGTGCCGCCGAATTCCTCGCCGTGCACCCCGATTCCGGTGGCATCTTCCAGGGCGGCGACGACCTGGCGTTCGATGGCGAGGTCGACTTCGGTGGCAAAGTCGTTGCCCTTCTTGGCGACCGCGGAATCGGCGCGGTGACCCTCCAAGAACGGCGGCACCGCCGCGTCCAGGATCGCCGACGCCTTTTCGACGAGCGCGTCCAAATCCAAGGCGCTACTCCCGCACCGCGGCCAGCGCCTGCGGCAGCGTGAACCGCCCCGCGTAGAGGGCCTTTCCGACGATGGCGCCCTCGACCCCGCGGCCGGTGAGGGTGGCGATGGCGCGCAGGTCGTCGAGGCTGGACACGCCGCCCGAGGCGATCACCGGCGTTTCGGTGCGATCGGTGACGGCGGCCAGCAGGTCGATATTGGGGCCGCCCAGCGTGCCGTCCTTCGTGACATCGGTGACGACGAACCGCGAACATCCCTCGCCGTCAAGGCGTTCCAGCACATCCCACAGGTCGCCGCCGTCGGTTTCCCAGCCGCGCCCGCGCAACCGGTGCTCGCCGTCGGTGATCTGTACGTCCAGGCCGACGGCGACTTTGTCGCCGTGCTCGGCGATCGCCCGCGCACACCACTGCGGGTTCTCCAGCGCCGCGGTGCCCAAGTTGACCCGGGCGCAGCCGGTGGCCAGCGCCGCGGCCAGCGAGTCGTCGTCGCGGATACCGCCGGACAGCTCCACCTGGACGTCGAGCTTGCCCACTACCTCGGCGAGGAGTTCGCGATTGGAGCCGCGGCCGAACGCGGCGTCCAGGTCCACCAGATGGATCCAGTCGGCGCCGTCACGCTGCCAACCCAGGGCGGCATCCAGCGCGGAGCCGTACTCGGTTTCGCTGCCGGCCTTGCCCTGGACCAGGCGCACGGCGCGACCCTCGACCACATCGACGGCGGGTAACAAAATCAGCGGCATCTTTTACAGTCCCTCGACCCAGTTGCTCAGCACGGCCGCACCGGCATCCCCGCTCTTTTCCGGGTGGAATTGGGTGGCGGCCAACGGCCCTTCCTCGACGGCGGCCAAAAACGGCACCTGATGGGTGGCCCACGTCAGCACCGCATCCGGGGAGCCCTCCCAGGACTGCGCCGCATAGGAGTGCACGAAGTAGAAGCGGGCGCCCGCGTCCAGACCGTCGAACAGCACGCTGCCCGGTCCGGCCTTCACCACGTTCCAGCCCATGTGCGGGATCACCGGGGCCTCCAGCCGGGTGACGGCCCCGGGCCACTGCCCGCAGCCTGTGGTCTCCACGCCGAATTCGACCCCGCGGGCGAACAGGATCTGCATGCCGACACAGACCCCCAGCACCGGGCGTCCGGCCGCGACGCGTTCGGCGATGATCCGCTCCCCCGCGATCTTGCGCAGTCCGGTCATGCAGGCTTCGAAAGCGCCGACGCCCGGCACCACCAGTCCGTCGGCGGCCGCCGCGGCGCGCGCGTCGGCGGTCACCTCGACGTCGGCGCCGACCCGCTGCAGCGCACGCTGGGCCGACCGCAGATTACCTGAGCCGTAGTCCAGTACCACGACCGATCGTGTTGTCACAGAACACCTTTGGTGGACGGCACCCCGGACACGCGGGGGTCGGGCTCGACCGCCTGACGCAACGCGCGGGCCACCGCCTTGTACTGGGCTTCGGTGATGTGGTGCGGGTCGCGCCCGTAGAGGACGCGCACGTGCAGCGCGATACGGGCGTTGGAGGCAAGCGTCTCGAACACGTGCCGGTTCACGACGGTGTGGTAGGGCACCGCGCTGCCGGTAATCGTGGTGTGCTGCAGGTGATCCGGCTCGCCGGTGTGCACGCAGTAGGGCCGCCCTGACACGTCGACGGCGGCGTGGGCCAGCGTCTCGTCCATCGGGATGAAGGCGTCGCCGAACCGGCGGATGCCCTTCTTGTCGCCGAGGGCCTGCCCGAGTGCCTGACCCAGGGCGATCGCGGTGTCCTCGATGGTGTGGTGCGCCTCAATCTCGACGTCGCCCTTGGTGCGCACGGTCAGGTCGAAGCTGGCATGCGTGCCCAGGGACGCGAGCATGTGGTCGTAGAACGGCACACCGGTGTCGACGTGTACCTGCCCGGTGCCGTCGAGGTCGAGTTCGACGACGATGTCGGTTTCCTTGGTGCGACGTTCGATACGCGCACGGCGGGTCGCTGTGGTTATCGGGGAGGTTGTCACGGTGCTCCTACGGGGCTGGGGGTGGCTGGAGCCAGTTCGGTGGTGGCGAGCTGGGCGCTGGCTCGCAGGAACGCATCGTTCTCGTCGGCCAGTCCCGTGGTGACGCGCAGGTACCCCGGAATCCCGACATCGCGGATCAGGATGCCGGCGTCCAGGTAGCGCTGCCAGGTGGCCGGCGCGTCGGCGAACCGTCCGAACAGCACGAAGTTCGCGTCGCTGGGGATCACTCGAAAGCCCATGGCGGTCAAGGCCGTTGCGACGCGGTCGCGTTCGGCGGCGAGGGTGGCCACACTGCCCAGCGTGTCGTCGGCGTGGCGCAGCGCGGCCCGCGCCGCGGCCTGCGTGAGCGACGACAGGTGATACGGCAGCCGCACCAGCAGCATCGCGTCGATCAGCGCCGGGGTGGCGATCAGATAGCCGAGCCTGCCGCCGGCGAAGGCGAACGCCTTGCTCATGGTGCGGGTAACGACGAGCCGGGTCGGGTATTCCTCGACCAGCGACACGGCGCTGGGCTGCGACGAGAATTCCCCGTACGCCTCGTCGACGATCAGGATCCCCGGCACCACGTCGAGCAGCCGCCGCAGATCCGCCAGCGAAACGCTCTGTCCGGAAGGGTTGTTCGGGCTGGCGATGAAGACCACATCGGGCCGGCGTTCGGTGATGGCGCCAACGGCCGCCTCGACGTCGAGGCTGAAGTCGTCCGCGCGGACCGCTTCCAGCCATTCGGTGTGAGTGCCGTCGGAGATGATCGGGTGCATCGAATACGACGGCACGAATCCGATGGCGCTGCGCCCCGGCCCGCCGAACGCCTGCAGCAGCTGCTGCAGGATCTCGTTGGAACCATTGGCGGCCCAGAGGTTTTCGGTGGCCAGCGAGACACCGGTCTGCGCACTGAGGTAGCCGGCCAGATCCTGGCGCAGGGCCACCGCGTCGCGATCGGGGTAGCGGTGCAGCCCGGCGGCCGCCTCGGCCACCGACCGCACCACGTCGTCGACGAGCGCTTGCGTCGGCGGGTGCGGGTTCTCGTTGGTGTTCAGCCGCACCGGAACCGCCAATTGCGGTGCGCCATAGGGCGATTTGCCGCGCAGGTCGTCACGCAGCGGCAGGTCGTCCAGCGTGGGCTCGTGCGCCGTCATCGCTCGAACCTCCGCCGTACCGCCTCGCCGTGCGCGGGCAGGTCCTCGGCCTTCGCCAGCGTCACCACGTGCCCCGAGACGTCCTTGAGGGCCGCCTCTGTGTAATCGACGACGTGGATGCCGCGCAGGAACGTCTGCACCGACAGGCCGCTGGAATGCCGCGCGCTACCGCCCGTCGGCAGCACGTGATTCGATCCCGCGCAGTAGTCGCCGAGGCTCACCGGCGAGTACGGGCCGACGAAAATGGCTCCGGCCGAACGTATTTGGCTGGCAATCCGCGGCGCGTCGGCGGTCTGGATCTCCAGGTGTTCGGCGGCGTAGGCGTTGACCACCTTGACCCCGGCGTCCAGGTCGTCGACCAAGATGATCCCGGACTGACGTCCGCTCAGTGCGGCCGTCACTCGTTCGCGATGCACCGTGGTCCGCAGCTGGGCCGCCACCTCGGTGTCGGTGGCCTCGGCCAGGTCCTCGCTCGGGGTGACCAGCACACTGCCCGCCATCTCGTCGTGTTCGGCCTGGCTGATCAGGTCTGCGGCCAGGTGTGCCGGGTCGGCGGTGTTGTCGGCGAGGATGGCGATCTCGGTCGGCCCGGCTTCGGCGTCGATGCCCACGCGCGAGCGGCACAGCCGCTTCGCGGCCGTGACATAGATGTTGCCCGGCCCGGTGATCATGTCGACCGGCGCCAGCTCGGCGCCGTCGGTGTCGGTGCCGCCGTAGGCCAGCAGGGCCACCGCCTGCGCACCGCCCACGGCCCAGACCTCGTCGACCCCCAGCAGGCGGGCGGCGGCCAGGATCGTCGGGTGCGGCAGGCCTTCGAACTGGCCCTGCGAGCGGGCCTGCGGCGGGCTGGCCACCACCAGCGAGTCGACACCGGCGGCCTGAGCGGGCACAACGTTCATCACCACGCTGGACGGGTAGACGGCGTTGCCACCGGGCACGTAGAGGCCCACCCGATCGACGGGGACCCACCGCTCGGTGACGGTGGCGCCCGGGCCGAGCGTGGTGATGACGTCGGTGCGGCGCTGATCGGCGTGCACGGCGCGGGTCCGCTCGATCATCACCCGCAGCGCGTCCCGGACGCCGGCGTCGAGTCCGTCCTCCGCCGCCCGCAGCGCCTCCTCGGGCACCCGCACGGCCGCGGGCCGTACGCCGTCGAACTTCGCCCCGAATTCCAGGGCCGCCTCGGCCCCGCGCTCGGCGACGGCCTGCACGATCGGGCGCACCTGAGCCAGCACCGTGTCCACGTCGGCGCCGCCGCGCGGCAGCGCTGCCCGCAAGCGGGCAGCCGTCAACTCCGCGCCCCGCAGGTCAATGCGGGCCAGCACGGGTTGCGGCGTGGCAGTCACAGGGTCCATTGTCCCCGATGGGAGCAACCGCATTAGCTCTCGGGGGTTCAGGACCGGGGGTCAGCGTCGGATGGCAAATTTTGTCGGTGCTATTCCATAGCTTTGTGGCATGTTCGAGCGCCTTGGTTCCCCGGGTACGTGTTGGCGTGCCGCCGCAGCATGAGGCGGGCGTACAAGTTCCGGATGCGCCCGACTGCGCGCCAGCATGTCGCGTTGGCGGCGTGCGTTGATTCGCATCGGGAGTTATATAACGCGGCATTGCAAGAACGCCGCGACGCCTGGGGTCAAAACAAGACCCGCATTTGCTACACCGATCAGGCCGCCCAGCTCAGCGAGATCCGCGAAGAACGCACGGATGTGGCGCTGTGGTCCTACGCCAGCCAACAGGCGACGTTGCGCCGGCTCAATCGGGCGTTCGACGCATTCTTCCGCCGCGTCAAGGCCGGCGAGACGCCCGGGTATCCGCGGTTTAAAGGTCGGGCCAGATTTGAGAGCGTTGAGTGGCCCAGAGATGCAGATGGCTGCCGCTGGCATCCCGACACGTCGCGGGTCTATCTGCAAGGCATAGGGCGGGTCAAGGTCAGCGCTCACCGCATGGTGGCTGGGCGAGTGAAGACTCTTCAGGTTCGCCGCGAAGGCCGCCACTGGATGCTGGTTCTGTCCTGTGACGATGTCCCGCCCCGCCCACTCCCCGGTACTGGTCGACCGGTTGGCATCGATGTCGGTATTGCAAGTTTCGCCACGACCAGCGATGGGCAACACGTCGAGAATCCTCGCTGGGCGCGCACCGCAGCCAGCAAGTTGGCGGCCGCGCAGAGGCGGCTGCAACGGGCTCGTCGTGGCTCAAAGAACCGTCAGCGTCGACTTGAGACGGTGGCGGCGCGACACCGCAAGGTGGCCAATCAGCGCCGGAGTTTCCATCACAAGATCGCTCGCCAGTTCATCGAGCGCTATGAGGTAATCGTGGTGGAGGATTTGGCAATCGCGAACATGTTGCGGCGGGCCAAACCCGTGGCCGATCCGGACAATCGCGGCGCGTTCCTAGCCAATGGGGCGAAGGCCAAGTCGGGTCTGAGCAGGAGTATCAGTGACGCTGGCTGGGGCCAGTTCGTCTCGGTTCTACGCGCCAAAGCGGAAGACGCTGGGCGTACCTGGATTGAGGTCGACCCCCGGCACACCTCTGACGGCTGCGAGCATTGTGGATACGCAGCGGCCGAAAACAGGGTCACGCAAGCGGAATTCGTTTGCCGCGCCTGTGGGCATAGCGCTCAGGCCGATGAACATGCCGCACGAAATATCCTCTGGGCCGGGCTGGCCCTTCACGCGCAACCCGCGTGAAAAGATGCTGACGGCCTCTAGCCGTCAGCGAAGTCACTGTCCCAGAGCAGCTCAAGTGGATATCCGACCGGTAGTGTGGCGGCATGTCCGCCAAGGATCACCCCAACAATGCGCCCGGCGTGCCGATGGTGTTCCCACCCTGGTTTGAGCGCTTCCAGATCAAGTACTTCAACCCGGCGGTCAAACCGATCGCGCGCTTTCTGCCCGGGACCGCGACCATCAAGCACCGCGGCCGCACGTCCGGCAAGCAGTACGACACCGTGATCACGCCCTACCGCAAGGGAAACGTGCTGGCGATCGCGCTGGCGCACGGCAAGACGAACTGGGTCAAGAACGTGCTCGCCGCCGGGGAAGCGGATGTGCAGTTCAGCCGCAACCGCGTGGTGCACCTCACCAATACGCGGATCCTGCCGGCCGGCTCGCAGGGCCCCGAGGTCGAGGGCCTGCCGCGGATGGCGCGCATGCAGCTGCGCCGGGTCGGGGTGTTCGTCGGCGACATCGCCTGAGCCCCGCGGCCTGACCCGCTTCAGAGCCATCGAGTATGCGCTGACGGCGGCCACTGTGCGCGCAGGGCGCCCAGGATGCACACTCGATGCCCTATTGCGCTGCTAGATCCCGGTCGAGTGTGCGCTTGATGGCCTGAGCAGCGTCCTCCATGGCGGCTAGCAACGGCCTGGCAAGCTCATCGGGGAGCACGTCGCGGGACCAGACGAACCGGCAGCGACCCGGACCGATCGCCACGATCTGCATCGCGGTGTTGTCGTGTTCGGGGCACACCGTGTCGCCGATCAGCGAGTAGACGATCCGGCGCTCAGCCTCGTCGCGGGCGATCAGCCGTTCCCGCGCGACGGTGCCCTTGGCGAACGTCACCACCCGGATGTCGCCATCCGCCTGCGAAGACACGACATAACCGTTGGCCATGCCGACCGGGCCGTCCACCCAGTCACCGATCACCCGCCACGCTCGGTCGGCGTCGACGTCGATTTCGCATTCGGTGCGTATGGATGCCATGGACCCAGCTTCGCGACCAGCGGGCGCGGGGTCTTGAAGATTCTTGCGGGCGCTGTCATACCGCGGCAGTAGCCTGGCGCCGTGTTGTCGATGGCCACACTCGCCGTCCGGCCGCACTTCAGCCTGCAGGCGTGGACGTGCCGGCCCGAGGGTTCGGGCTGGTCGGCGATCGAGCGCCCGGCGGACGGGCGGCTGGTGTTGGTCAGGTCCGGCCGGTTTCAACGGCGGGCCGCTGACGGTCCGGTCGATCTCGACCCGACCGTGGGATACCTCGGCGCGCCCGAAGACGAAGACCAGTTCGCGCATCCGCACGGCGGCGACATGTGTACGTCGGTGCGCTTGAGCCCCGCGTCGTGGCGGCAGCTGGTCGGTGAACCCGGTCGCCTGTATCGCTCGACCTTTTACGTCGACGCCCGGTTGGAGCTCGCACACCGGCGGCTGTTGGCCGCCACCGATATCGACTACGAGCTCGCCGAGAATCTCGTGACGCTCACCGTCGCTGCGTTGCACAGGGTGGTCGACCGACGCACGCCACTAACCGATCGACCGGTTCCCGCCGACGCGCGACTGGTGCGGCGGGCGCGCGCGGCCATCCACGACGATCATCCGGCGGCACGCGGCTTGTTCCCGCTTGCCGAGCTCCTGGGCGCGTCGCCGTACCGATTGAGCCGGGCGTTTCCCCGGGAGCTGGGCGTGACGCTGACCGGCTACCGCAACAGGGTCAGGGTCGGTCGCGCGCTCGAGTGGCTGCAGGCGGACACGTCGAGGTTGGCCGACATCGCCGCCGCGCTCGGCTTCGCGGACCAAGCGCACTTGACCCGCGTGGTGCGCGCACATGTCGGCCATACACCGCGAGCGCTGCGTCGCGCGCTGCGAACCCCCGCCTACATGTCCAGGCCGATGTCGAGCACGCGTACCGAGTGGGTCAGCGCGCCGACGGCCAGGTAGTCCACACCGGTAGAGGCGTAGGCCCCCGCGTTCTCCAGGCTGAGGCCCCCGGACGACTCGAGCAGTACCGCGGGTGCCCGGGAATTCCGACGCTGGACGGCCGTCTGCGTCTGCCAGACCGGGAAGTTGTCCAGCAGGATCAGCTCGGGCTTTTCGGGCAGCACCGCGTCGAACTGCTCGAGTGAGTCCACCTCAACCTCGCAGGGCATCGCCGGGGCGGCCTCGCGCACCGCGCGCAGCGCGGCGACCACCGATCCGGCGGCCACCACATGGTTGTCCTTGATCAAGGCCGCGTCGCCCAGCCCCAATCGGTGGTTGACGCCGCCGCCGACCCGCACCGCGTACTTCTGCAGCGCCCGCAGGCCGGGCAGCGTCTTGCGGGTGTCACGGACCTTGGCGCTAGTGCCGCTCACCGCGTCGACCCAGGCCGCCGTCGCCGTGGCGATCCCGGACAGGTGGCAGATGAGGTTGAGCATGGTCCGCTCCGCGGTCAACAGACCCTGGGTCTGCGCCCGCACCGTCAACAGCGTCTGGCCCGACCGCACCCGGGCGCCGTCTTCGACGCGGTCCAGCACCTGATAACCGCTGGTGCCCAACACCTCGTCGAGCACCAACAACGCGATGTCCAGCCCGGCGATCACGCCCGGCTCACGCGGCACCATCGACGCCGTGGCGACCGCGTCGGCCGACACCGTTGCCAGGGTGGTGACGTCGGGCCCGTAGCGCAGATCCTCACTGAGACCCCGACGAACGGTGTCCAGCGCGGCGTCGCGTTCGCAGTCGGACAACGTCATCAGCACACGGCCGCCAACGCCTCGGCCTGCACGTCTTCATCGGCCAGCCGAACCACGATGCTGCGCGCCTGATCCGGCGCGGCATCCGGGAACTCCGCGCGATGGTGGCAGCCGCGGCTTTCGTTGCGCGCCAAGGCCGCAGCGGCAACCGCTTGCGCGGTCAACGTCAAGGCCACGTCCTCGAAATCGCGACGGCCCGCAATGGCGCGGGCCGGAGACTTCGCCAACGCATCCGACAATCCCCGCAGCCCAATGGCGTCGCGCACCACGGATGCGTCGCGGCTCATCGCCCGCTGCAGTGCCCGCCGCGGGGCCGCGGTGTGCGCGATCGGCTCGGGCGCTGTCGCGTGCGACGGTCCGGCCGCCGCCGCGTGTGTGGCCGCGGCACGCCCGGCGCGGCCGCCGACCACCAGTCCCTCCAGCAAGCTGTTGGACGCCAAGCGGTTTGCGCCGTGCATCCCGGTGCGGGCCACTTCGCCCGCGGCGAACAGCCCAGGCAGCTCGGTTTGACCGGACACATCGGCCACGACCCCGCCACAGCTGTAGTGCGCCCCCGGAACAACCGGAATGGGCTGGCGCACCGGGTCGATGCCCGCGGACCGGCACGCGGCGGTGACGGTGGGGAATCGGGCCTCGAAGCCGTCGATGCCGCGGGCGTCGAGGTAGACGCACGGGTCGCCGGTGGCCCTCAGCTGCGCATCGATGGCCCCCGCGACGACGTCGCGCGGCGCCAGGTCGCCCATCGGATGGACGCCTGCCGTTACCGAATTGCCCTGACTGTCAAGCAATATCGCACCCTCGCCGCGGATGGCCTCGGTGACCAGCGGACGCCGGCCGCCCCCGGCGGGGCTGTAGAGCATGGTCGGGTGGAACTGGATGAACTCGAGATCGCTGACCGCGACGCCGGCCCACAACGCCAATGCGATTCCGTCGCCGGTGGATCCGTCGGGGTTGGTGGTCGCTCCGTAAAGGTGCCCGAGCCCGCCGGAGGCCAGGATCACCGACGGCGCGCTGATGATTCCCATGCCGTCCGGGTTGCCCACCGACACGCCGGTCACCGCTTCGTCGCCCAAACAGCCGTCATGCAGCACGCGCAGCGCCACGTGGCTGGTGCGGATGTCGAGCATGGCCGCGGCGTGATCGAGCGCCCGCTGCACCTCGGCGCCGGTGGCGTCGCCCCCGGCGTGCACGATGCGTCGACGGGAGTGCCCGCCCTCGCGCGTCACGTCCCAGCGGCCGGGGGCCGATTCGTCGAATCGCGCTCCGTCGCCGACCAATTCGGCCACCGCGCGGTAGCCGTCGGCGACGATCGAGCACACCGCGTCCGGATCGCACAGCCCGGCGCCCGCGGCAAGGGTGTCGGCGACATGCGCCTCCACCGAGTCGTCGTTGTCCGGTAAGACCACGGCGATGCCGCCCTGGGCGTAGTGGGTGGCGGTCACCGCCCGGGTCTGGTCGGCCTTGCTGAGCACCACGACCCGGCGTCCGGCGCGATGGGCGGCCAGTCCGGCGGCCAAACCCGCGACGCCGGTGCCGATCACGACGACGTCGGCGGTATCCGTCCACACGGGGCCGTCGCTCATTCGCCGCCGCCCGGCTGCCCGATTTCGATCATTCGCTGCACGCTGCGCCGTCCAGCCGCCGCGATGTCGGGGTCGACGTGAACTTCGTCGGCGCCCTCAACCAGGCAGCGCAGCAGGGCCGCGGGGGTGATCATCTTCATGTACTTACACGACGCGCGGTCGTTGACCGCGCGGAAATCGACTTCAGGTGCCGCTCGGCGCAACTGATACAACATGCCGACCTCCGTGGCGACAAGCACCGTGCGCGCACGCGTCTGCTGCGCGGCGTCGAGCATGCCGCCGGTGGACAAGATCCGCACCCGGTCCGCCGGGACGGCGCCTTCGCCCGCGAGATACAAAGCCGAAGTCGCGCAACCGCATTCGGGGTGCACGAACAATTCGGCCTCGGGATGGGCGCGGGCCTGGTCGGTGAGTTCGTCGCCGTTGATCCCGGCATGGACGTGGCATTCACCGGCCCACACATGCAGGTTGGTGCGCCCGGTCACGCGACGGACGTGGGCGCCGAGAAATTGGTCCGGGCAGAACAGCACCTCGCGGTCGGGGTCGATGGACTCGACGACGTCGACGGCGTTGGACGAGGTGCAGCAGATGTCGGTGAGCGCCTTCACGGCCGCCGTGGTGTTGACGTAGGAGACGACGACGGCGCCGGGGTGCTCGTTCTTCCAGGCGCGCAGCTCGTCGGGGGTGATGGAATCGGCCAGCGAGCAGCCGGCCCGCTGATCCGGAATCAGCACGGTCTTCTCGGGGCTCAGGATTTTTGCGGTCTCGGCCATGAAGTGCACGCCGCAGAAGACGATGGTGTCCTCGGGGGCGTCGGCGGCGATGCGCGACAGCGCCAGCGAATCGCCGACGTGGTCGGCGACGTCCTGAATGGCGGGCAGCTGGTAGTTGTGCGCGAGAACGGTGGCGTTCCGCAGGTCGGCCAGCCGGCGAATCTCGGCAGCCCATTGCGCGTCACCGTCCACACCCGTATAGCCGCCGGGCGAATCGGTGATGCCGGCAATCAGGTCGTCCGCGAGCGTGTCCATGCGATTCAAAACCGTCACGGAGAAGCCCCTTTCGCGTCCAGGAGGTTTTCGACTTACAATCGAAAACATGGCCCATGGTAGCACCGCACACGAGGTGCTTGCTGTCGTGTTCCAGGTTCGCCAGGTTAAGGCGGGCCCGCGAAGAGAAAAACCGCAGCTTAACGTGCTGTTATGGGAGCGTGCCCGAGATCCGCAAAAAGGCGCGTGGTCGCTGCCGGGCGGGCGGCTGCGCAACGACGAAGACATGACCACCTCGGTGCGGCGACAGCTCGCCGAAAAAGTCGACCTGCGGGAAGTGGCCCACCTCGAACAGCTCGCCGTGTTCTCCGACCCGGAGCGGGTGCCGGGAATCCGGATGATCGCGTCCACCTTCCTGGGCCTGGTGCCCTCCCCCGCCACCCCCGAGCTACCGCCGGACACCCGCTGGCATCCGGTGCACGCGCTGCCGCCGATGGCGTTCGATCACGGCCCGATGGTGACCCACGCCCACGCCAGGCTGGCCGCGAAGATGTCGTATACGAATATCGGATTTGCTTTGGCGCCAAGGGAATTCGCTTTGTCAACGCTGCGCGACATCTATGGCGCTGCCCTGGGTTACCAGGTCGACGCGACGAATCTGCAGCGCGTGCTGGTCCGCCGCGGGGTCATCACCCAGACCGGCACCATGGCGCAGTCCGGCCGCAGCGGCGGACGCCCGGCGGCGCTGTACCACTTCACCGATTCCCAGCTGAGGGTCACCGACGAATTCGCCGCGCTGAAGCCCCCGAGTGACGTGGCGGTAAATTAGGCGGTCGCAGTGGCGCCAGCGACGCGACGCGGGCCGAGAGAACTGGCTCACAATGCGGCGGTTCCGCTTTAGTTACCCAGCGTTCATGCGCAAGAATGCCGATTGGCCAAGAAGGGATCCTCAATGGTTGAGCTCGGCAATCTGGCAGGTACGCGTGGCGCCGAGTGGATCGGTCGGCCCCAGCACGAGGAACTGCAGCGCAAGGTGCGTCCGCTGCTGCCCTCGGACGACCCGTTCTACCAGCCGCCGGCGGGGTTCCAGCACGCCGAGCCCGGCACCGTGTTTCGCTCGCGCGACGTCGAGCTGGCGTTTTTAGGTCTGATTCCGCAGCCCATCAAAGCCACCCAGCTGCTGTACCGGACGATGGACCTCAACGGCCAGCCCGAGGCGACGGTCACCACGGTGATCGTTCCGGCGGGGCTGGCCGAGGGGCAGACCTGCCCGTTGCTGTCCTATCAGTGCGCGATCGACGCCGTGTCGTCCCGCTGTTTCCCGTCGTATGCGCTGCGCAGGAAGGCGAAGGCGCTCGGCTCACTGGCCCAGCTGGAGCTCTTCCTGATCGCCGCGGCCGTCGCCGAGGGCTGGGCGGTCTCCGTGCCCGACCATGAGGGTCTCGGGGGCACCTGGGGCGCGCCGTACGAGCCGGGGTACCGCGTGCTCGACGGGATCCGGGCCGTGCTCAACTCCGAGCGCATCGGATTGTCCCCGTCGGCCCCGATCGGGCTGTGGGGCTACTCCGGCGGCGGGCTGGCCAGCGCCTGGGCCGCCGAAATGTACGGCGACTACGCACCCGAGCTGGACATCGTCGGGGCGGTGCTGGGCTCCCCCGTCGGCGACCTGGGCAACACCTTCCGCCGTCTCAACGGCAAATTCTTCGCGGGGCTGCCCGCGCTGGTCGTGGCCGCGCTGGCGCACGTCTACCCCGACCTGGACCGGGTGATCAGGGAGCACACGAACGACGAGGGCCGCGCCCTGCTGGACTCGCTGGAGACGATGACGACCGCCGAGGCGGTCATCCGGATGGCCGGCAAGAACATGGGTGACTACCTCGACGAGCCGCTCGAGGACATTTTGTCCACGCCGGAGATCTCGCACGTCTTCCAGACCATCAAGCTGGGAGCGGTGGTGCCGACGCCGCCCGTGTTGATCGTGCAGGCCGTGCACGACTACCTGATCGACGTCAACGACATCGACGAACTGGCCGACGCGTATTCGGCCGGCGGCGCCGACGTCAGCTATCACCGCGACGCGTTCAACGAGCACATGCTGCTGCACCCGCTGTCCGCCCCGATGACGCTGCGCTGGCTCACCGACCGGTTCGCCCGCCGGCCGCTGAGCGACCACCTCATCCGAACCGTGTGGCCGACGGCGTTCAACCCGATGACCTACGCCGGGATGGCGCGCCTGCTCATGATCGGGGCCAAGGTCATCACCGGCCGCAAGATTCGCCACCGGCCGCTGTGAGCCCGCCGCGGGGCCGCTAGGAGACCGAGGCCTCCGGCTCCATCGGCAGCGCGCCTGACGGCTGCTCGGCGGCCGCGGGGTTCCCCAAATCGTCGCGGGCGTTCCCGGCGGCGAGTACGGCATACACCAGCGCGGCGACGCCTGCGGGCCACAACAGGGTGAGGACCGCCTGCAGCGGACCCGGGCCGAAGAACACCGGCGGCGCCTGGACGACGTACGCCACCGCCGGCTTTCCGATCAGCGGCACGGCGTCGAAGTTGACCGCGCCGTAGCGCAGCAGAACCAACAGCGCGCCCACCGCGCTGGCCGCCGCCGCGACGACAACCATGCCGACCGCCAGCGCCACGACCATCGCCGGGCCCCGACGCTCGCGCCGCTGCCACGCCAGCACCGGCGCTATCACCGACACCACCGTCAGCAGACCCAACATCAGGCAGGGCGCGTTGAAGAAGTGCCCGGATTCGGTGCCCAGGTATTCGTGCACCCGCTCACCCGCGCGGGTGATCGCCACCGCCACATGAATCGGCGGCGCGATCCACGCCCACAGACCGCCGATCAACGCGCCGATCACCGAAAATCCCAGTGCCGCAACGGCAATCGGGCGCGCCGGGAAGGCCCGCACGACGCTGGTCGGCTCCGGCCGGGACGGTTCGGTCACCGCTGCGCCTCCAAGTCGGCCGAGTCCACCGCTCCGTGCCGCGAGCACCGCGCCCGCCAGCCGTCGGGGCGAACCTGTACCACCATTCGGCGTCCACATTCGGCACAGAACCGCGGAGGCTCGAGGCCCAGCTGGGCCGCCGTCGGTGACACCGTGCCCCCCAATTCCCCGGTGTAGACGTTGTAGACACCGGCGCCGACCGGCGCGCCTAGATCCCGCACCACAAGTGTCAAACCTAGCCGCTACAAGCTGGCTTACAAGCTGGCATTGAGCGCCTTGATGGGCATCTGCAGATCGTCGAGCAGTTCCAGATCCGCCTCGGCCGGGCGGCCCAGCGTGGTCAGGTAGTTGCCGACGATGACGGCGTTGATGCCGCCCAGGATGCCCTTCTTTGCCCCGAGGTCGCCCAGGGTGATCTCACGGCCGCCGGCGAACCGCAACATGGTGCGCGGCAGCGCGAGGCGGAAAGCGGCCACCGATTTCAGCGCCTCGCTGACCGGCAGCACGTCCAGGTCGCCGAACGGCGTCCCCGGCCGGGGGTTGAGGAAGTTCAACGGCACCTCGTCGGGACCCAGCTCGGCGAGCTCACCGGCGAATTCCGCGCGTTGTTCCAGCGTCTCTCCCATGCCGAGGATGCCGCCGCAGCAGACCTCCATGCCGGCGTCGCGGACCATCGACAGGGTCTGCCAACGCTCCTCCCACGTGTGGGTGGTGACGACGTTGGTGAAGAACGATCGCGCGGTCTCGAGGTTGTGGTTGTAGCGGTGCACGCCCATCGCCGAGAGCTGCTCCACCTGCTCGGCGGTCAGCATGCCCAGCGAGCAGGCGATGTTGATCTCGACCTCGTCGCGGATCGCCTCGATGCCCGCCGCGACCTGGGCCATCAGCCGCTCGTCGGGCCCGCGCACGGCGGCCACGATGCAGAATTCCGTGGCGCCCGATTTGGCGGTCTGCTTCGCGGCCTCCACCAGGCTCGGGATGTCCAGCCGGGCGCTGCGCACCGGCGAGGTGAAGAGGCCCGACTGGGAGCAGAAATGGCAATCCTCGGGGCACCCGCCGGTCTTCAGGCTGATGATGCCCTCGACCTCGACCTCCGGGCCACACCAGCGCATCCGCACCTCGTGGGCCAGCGCCAGCGCCTCGTCGAGCCGCTCGTCGGGCAGCCGCAGCACCCGCAGCACCTGGTCGGAGCTCAGCCCCTCGCCGCGCTCCAGCACCTGATCCCGGGCGACCGCCAAGATGTCCTGGTCGTCGCCGGCTTCGGCGCTCCGCCGAGTTGCCGCTTGAGTCACCCGTACTCTCCTGCCTCTTTCTCGTGTCCGCACGTCAGAACACGTCTGCCAAGCCTCGCGGTGGCAGCCTGAATGAAAAGGTGTTCAGAGTAGGGTAACGGCCGCCGTAGATGCGAACCGCCGGGGTATACGACCAACCATGACTACCGCGCACGTCGACTACGTGGCACATCACTGGATCTTGCTCGCCGTGCCGGCGTTTCTGCCGGCGGTGATCGTCGTGGCCGTGGTCCTCTACGTCGCGCTGCGCGATCGCCGCGCCGGCCGCCGCACACCCGGCGATTCCGCCCCGCGATCGGACCCCGCCGACAAAAAGCGTGATTGACGGCCCCTGAATCGGGGCATTACCAACACGATCGCGAACTTACCTTCAAGTAAGAAGCGGTCGTCGGATCAATTCTCCCGGGACGGCCCGGCGTGGTTGGGAAGGCATGACGATGAACGCGACGGAACTGACGATTGTTGCCGAGGCACCGGCGCGCGGTGCGGGGCTGAACCAGGTGATCGGGCTGTCGATCGCCGCGGTGGTGATAGCAGTGGCCATGCTGTGGATCGGGCATGCGCATCGCACCCGCCGCATCGAATGGCTGGCCCGGGTCGCCGACCGGTTGGGCGAGAAGTTCCACCGGCCCAACTGGGTGGCCCTGCCGGTGCTGGTGTTCACCACGTCGATCATCTGCGCCCTGTTCGGGTTCATCTGGGACGTCAGCTGGCACATCGGCAATGGCCGCGACCCTGGCCCGTTGGCCAACCCGGCGCACTACTTCATCATCATCGGCCTGTTCGGAATCTTCGTCGGGGGCATGTTGGCGGTGGTGCTGCCATACGACAGGCCCGGCCCCGCCGCGGTGCGCATCACGGATAACTGGTACGCGCCGGTAGGCGGCGTGCTGATGGCCGGCTGCGGGCTGTACGCGATGATCGGATTCCCGCTCGACGATATCTGGCACCGAATCTTCGGCCAAGACGTAACACTTTGGGGCCCAACTCATTTGATGATGATCGGCGGCGCCTGCTTTTCACTGTTCGCGGTGCTGATGCTGGAGCGCGAGGGCGAGGCCCAAGAGGTCGGGGAGGTCTACCACGGCCCCTTCATCACGTTGCTGCGCTACCTGTCCTTCGGCGGATTGTTCATCGGCCTGTCGGTCTACCAGATCGAGTTCGACTTCGGGGTCCCGCAGTTCCGACTGGTGTTACAGCCGATGTTGATCGCCGCGGCGGCCGCGCTTGCGGCGGTTGCAGCGCGCGTCACGATGGGACGGGGAGCCGCGGTCGTGTCGGCATTGTTCGCGATCGCTCTGCGGGGCGGGGTTGCCCTGCTGGTCGGGCCCATCCTGGGCGCGCCGATCAACTGGTTCCCGCTCTATCTCGGCCCCGCGGTGGTGGTCGAGCTCGTGGCGCTGACCCCACTGTTCAAGCGCCCCATCGCTTTTGGTGCCGTCTGCGGCCTCGCCGTCGCGACCGTCGGGCTGTGGCTGGAATCCCTGTGGATCGGGGCGGTCTACCACTACCCCTGGCCGACGAAGATGTGGGGCGAGGCGCTGGCGATGGCGGTGCCTGTGGCGGTGCTGACCGGAATCTGCGGGGCGCTGTTCGGAATGGTGCTCACCGGCCAGCGCCTCCCGGGCCGGCGGATCGGCATCGCCGTCGTCGCGTTGACGGTGTTGGTGATCGGCGGCGCGGTGGCCAACGGGTTGCACATCAATGTGCCGCGCCAAAACACCGCCACCGTGGCGCTGACGGACCAGCCCAGCCCCCCGGGGCGGCGCATGGTGACGGCCGACGTGCAGCTCACCCCGCCGTTCGTCAGCGACAACCCGGAGTGGCTGACGATCCTGTCCTGGCAGGGGCGGATGGAGAATAACCGCGGCCTGATGATCGACCGGCTCGCCAAGGTCGGGCCCGGCCACTACCGGTCCACCCAGCCGGTGCCGGCGTGGGGATCCTGGAAGACGCTGCTGCGCGTGCAGGACGGCTACACGCTGACGGCGGTGCCGATCTACGAGCCGGCCGACGACGCCATCCCGGCGCCCGAGGTCCCCGCCCTGGCGTCGAGCACGCGGCCGTTCGTCCTGGAGGTCACCATCCTGCAGCGCGAACGCGACCAGGGCGCGCCCACCTGGCTGTTCACCGCCGGCGGGATCGTGGTGCTCTTCTTCACGCTGATGGTGATCACCGCCCTGACGTGGGGCGCCGGTCGCCTCGGCTACGCGACGGGTGAGCCGGAGCCGGTCGAAGAGAAGCAGTCCGTGCCCGGGGCTCCGCGAGCGGCGTGACGCGATGACGGTTCGTAACGCCCTCATTTCGGCGTGGGCGGTGGTATTGGTGTGCGGCCTGGTTGGCTGCGGCGGTACGTCGCCGAGCCAGCCGCCCGCCGCCGGCTTGGACGTCAACGTCACGATCGCGAACGGCCAAGTCACGCCGACCAACGCCACGCTGCAGGCAAAGGTCAAGCAGCAGATCACCTTTCACGTCACCAGCGACGTCGCCGACGAGCTGCATGTGCACTCGGTGCCCGACCATAAGTTCCAAGTCGCGGCCGCGCCGAATCAGACATTTCAGTTCAGCGTCGACGTCCCCGGCAAAGTCGAAGTCGAGCTTCATCACCTGGACCGCACGATCGCGACCATTCAAGTTCAACCGTGACGGTGCTGCTGGCACATGGCCTGGGCGGGTCGAGCGATCTCCCGGTCCCCTACGCCTACGCGATGGTCGGTGCGGCATGGGCGTTGACGTTCACGTTCGCCATGGTCGCGTTCGCGTGGCGGCAGCCGAGGTTTGACCCCGACGCGCCCGGGCGCGCGCTGCCGGCCGCGCTGACCACGCTGGTCGACGCCCGCGCGACGCGCTGGACGGCTGCGGCCCTGGCACTGGCCTTCGCGGTCTGGGCGGTGCTGGCGGGTGTGTGCGGTCCGCAGACGCAGGCCAACGGCCTACTGGGGGCGTTCTATGTGCTGCTGTGGGTCGGATTGGTCGCGCTGTCCTTGGCGTTCGGCCCGGTGTGGCGAGTGATCTCACCGGTGCGCACGGTCTATCTGCTGCTGCGACGCGCCGCCCCGGAACGGCTAGGCCGGCCGCGGCTGTCGTATCCCGAAAGCTGGGGCTACCGCCCGGCGGCGGCGGGCCTGTTCGCTTTCGTCTGGCTGGAATTAGCGAGCCCGAACTCGGCCTCGCTGCCGTGGGTGAAGTCGTGGTTGCTGGTCTACGCCGTGGTGTTGCTGGGCGGGGCGTGGTTGTGCGGCCAGCGCTTTCTGGCCCGCGTCGACCCGTTCGGCGTGTACAGCATGGCGGCGTCGCGGCTTTCACCGTTTCGCCGCTCACCGACGACCGGGAAGATCGTCATCGGCAACCCCTTCGACCATCTGCCGTCCCTGCCCGTGCGCCCGGGCGTCGTCGCGATGCTGGCGGTGTTGCTGGGGTCGACGGCGTTCGACAGTTACTCGTCGTCGCCGACGTGGCGCGGCTTCGCCGACCGGCTTGCCCGCCTCGCCCACGGCGTGCCGGCGACGCTGTCGTCGTCGATCCTGCGGACGATCGGCCTGCTGGTGTTCGTTTCGGTTGTCGCACTGACCTTTTCGCTTGCGGCCCGGGCCACCGGCGGCGTCGACCGCGAAGAGCGTCGCGCGCTGCCCGGCCGGATGGCGCATTCGCTGATCCCGATCGTGGTGGGCTACATCTTCGCCCACTACCTGTCCTACCTCGTGGAGCGCGGACAGCAGGCCGTCATCGCCCTCGCGGATCCGTTCGGTCGCGGATGGAATCCGTTGGGGCTGGCGCACTCTCACGTCGCCTATGTGTTGTCGACGCATCCGTCGGTGCTGGCCGGCATCAAGGTGGGGTGCGTGGTGACGGGCCACATCGTGGCGGTGATCGCCGCGCACGACAAGGCCCTTCGGCTGCTGCCCGCCGGCCATCAGCTCACCGGGCAGCTGACCATGATGCTGGTCATGGTGGGCTACACCTTCACCGGTCTGTACCTGCTCTTCGGCGGATAGGCGCGTCAGCCGATCGGGTGCTCGGCGCGCTTGGCGCCGTCCCAGCGGCGCAGTCCCGCGAAGCGCCCGTCGATCTGCGACGGCCGGCCCGCGATGCGCAGCGCCCGCCCGAGCTGGCCCCCGCCCACCCGGCGGGCCAGCGTCACATGCGCGGTCCACTGACCGGGCAGGCTGTTGGGCATCGGCGCGGGCGCCAGATGCGGACCGCAGAGCCGGTGCACCTCGGCATGCAGCGCCAGCAGCTCGGTCGTCGGCAATACCAGGCGCGCGAAGACGACGTTGGCCCGGCCGAACAGCACCGGCGCGCCGATCACGGCGACCAGCGGGAGCCGCTCGCTCAGCGGCCGCAGCAGCTCGTCGACGTCGACGGCGACGCGCTCGGCGACCGCCAGCGTCACGTGCGGGCGACTGGCCGGCGCCTGGCTGGGGATCCCGGCGCCAGCGAGGTCGGCCCAGATGCGGCGGATCGCCGCCTCGGTGTCGTGGTCGAAGACCAGCTCGATCGAATGGACCATCAACCGACCAGCGTGGCTACCCAGTCGCGGTCGAACGCCGCCTTGCTCAGTGCCGCGAATTCCGCGGGTTGCATCGAGCCGGCCCCCGCGGGCAGCGCGGCCCGCACCGCAGCGATCCGGGTCAGCGCGGACCGGTTCGAGGTTTCCACCGGCCCGGGGCGCGCCGGCCAGCTGCCGATCACCAAACCGGAGCACGAAACACCGTGTGCGGCAAGCGCTTCCGCGGTCAGTGCGGTGTGGTTGAGGGTGCCCAGCTCCGCGGTGACCGTGACCAGCGCCGCGGCGCCCAGGTCGACGGCGAGGTCGCGCAGCGTGACGCCGCCGTCGGCGAGTTCGACCAGCAGCCCGCCGGCACCCTCGACCAGGGTCAGCCGCCCCGGGCGGTCCAGATCGCCGATGAGCCGCAGCACCTGCTCGCGGGTGGGTAGGGCCATCCCCGCCTGCTCGGCCGCCGCGGCCGGCGCCAGCGGCCGCGGGTATCGCGCCAGCCCGGCGAGTTCGGTGACCCCGGACAGCCGGGCCACGTCGGCGAGGTCGTCGTCGCCGCACTCGGTGCCGGTCTGGAGGGGCTTACACACGGCCACGTCGATGCCGGCCTGACGCGCATGAGACGCCAGGGCCGCGGTGACGACGGTCTTACCGACGCCCGTGCCGGTGCCGGTGACGACCAGAACGGTCAACGGCGCGCCACGGCAAGCACATCCGTCAGCACCCGGCGCGCGATCTCGAGTTCGGCGTCATCAAGCGACGCGCGGGCGGTCAGTCGCAGCCGCGACGTCCCGGCGGGCACCGTCGGCGGCCGGAAGCAGCCCACCTTCACGCCGGCGTCCAGGCAGGCCGTCGCGGCGGCCAGCGCCACCTCCGGATCGCCCAGGATCACCGACACCACCGCCGACTGCGGCACGTCGGGTACCGCACAGATCCCGGCCAACGTGCGGGCGTGCCCCAACACCGCCTGCGGCCGCCACGGCTCGGACCGAAGGATGTGCAGCGCGGCCCGCGCGGCACCCACGGCCGCGGGGGCCAGGCCGGTGTCGAAGATGAACGGGCGGGCGGCGTCGATCAGGTGGGCCCGCACCTGCGGGGGCCCCAGGACCGCCCCGCCCTGGCTGCCGAGCGCCTTGGACAGCGTCGTGGTCATCACGACGTCGGGCGCGCCCGCCAGGCCGAGCTCGTGCAGCAGCCCGCGCCCGCTGCCGCGCACGCCCAGGCCATGCGCTTCGTCGACGATGAGCAGCGCGCGGTGTCGCCGGCACACGTCGTGCAGCTCCCGCAGGGGTGCCAGCGCGCCATCGGCGCTGAACACCGAGTCGGTGATGACGACGGCGCGTTCCTCGCCGCGCGAAGCCAGCGCCGCTTCCACCGCGCCGAGGTCGCGGTGCGGGGTCACCACCACCCGGGCACGCGACAGCCGGCACGCATCGACAAGGGACGCATGCGAATACGCATCGGAAACCAGCAGCGAACCGGGGCCGGACAGGCCGACGACGGCCCCCAGGTTGGCGGTGTAGCCCGAGGAGAACAGCAATCCCGTTGCGGCGCCGACATACTCGGCGAGCTCGGACTCGAATTGCTGGTGAAGTTCGGTGTCTCCGGTCACCAGGCGCGAACCGGTGGCGCCGGCGCCCCACATGCGCAGCGCCTGCACTCCGCCCTCGATGACGTCCGGGTGCTGGGAGAGCCCCAGGTAGTCGTTCGACGCGAGGTCCAGCTCGGTCGCGACGGCCGGACGCGGTCGCAGCGAGCGGCGCAGGCCGGCCTCGCGGCGCTGGGTCTCCACCGTCTCCAGCCAGGCCAGCGGGGAGACCTCGATCGGTGCCTGCTGGGCGGCGTTCATAGACCTAGAGCCTACGAGAGCCGACGAGGCGAGCGACCACGGCCGTCGCCGTGGTGATCCCTTTGGTCATGTTTTGTTAACTTTTTTGGGGGCTCGGGGGCTTAGGGTGCCGGGAAGTTTCTTGAGGGGTCAGAGATTAGGAGGGGTCAGAGATATGACTGTCACACGCAGTTTGGCTGTAGCCGCGGCCGTCGCCGCTGTTGCTGTCGGGGCGGCGGCTCCGGCTTTCGCCGCTCCCGAACTGAGCGGCCACTACATCGAAACCGAAACCGCCGCGAACGACCGCAGCACGACCGACAACTGGTACTTCTCTTCCTGCGGTGATGGGTGCGCCTCGGTGGCTCGCAAAGGCGCCAAGGCCTTTGGGCAGGCGAAGCTGGTCGGCGGCCAATGGACACTTGACGTCGCGGGCGAGACCGCAATGTGCCCCGACGGAAGCCAGGTCCCCAATGCTCTCTCAGCGCACTACACGTGGAACCCGACCACCCTGGCCGGCACCGTGCAGACAACCGCCGACGCGCCGGAATGCGGCGATCCCGCGGGGTTTCAGGTCACCGACAACATCCAATTGCGCCAGGCCTGACGCGGTTTCAACTCAAAAGCGCGACCTCGACCATCGCCGAGCTGATCCGCGCGATCTCGTCGGCGGAGCAGATGTAGGGCGGCATCGCGTACACGAGGTTTCGGAACGGGCGTAGCCAGACGCCGTGGTCGAGCGCCGCGGGGGTGGCGACGGCCAGGTCGACGCTGTGCTCGCACTCGATGACCCCGATGGCGCCGCACACCCGGACGTCCGTCACTCCGGGCAGCGCGCGGGCGGGTTCGAGGCCGGCGGCCAGCCCGCCGGCGATTTCGGCGACCCGCGTGCGCCAGTCCTGGCCGAGCAGCAGCTCGACGCTGGCCACCGACACCGCGCAGGCCAGCGGGTTGGCCATGAAGGTGGGCCCGTGCATGAGCGCGCCCGCCTCGCCGGAGCTGATGGTGTGGGCGATGTCCGTGGTGCACAGGGTGGCGGCGAGGCTGACGTAGCCGCCGGTGAGCGCCTTGCCGACGCACATGATGTCCGGGCTCACCCCGGCATGGTCGGCGGCGAAGAGCTCACCGGTGCGCCCGAAGCCGGTCGCGATCTCGTCGAAAATGAGCAGGACGTCGTGGCGATCGCAGATGTCGCGCAGGTCGCGCAGGTAGCGCGGGTCGTGGAAGCGCATGCCGCCGGCACCCTGCACGACGGGTTCGACGACGACGGCCGCCAGTTCGGCGGCGTGCCGGGCCAGCTGGTCCTCGAACGCCGCGCTGTAGGCGGGGTCGTGGTCGCGTGGCACCTGCGGGGCGAACACCTGGCGGGCCAGGATGTCGGTCCACAGCGAGTGCATGCCGCCATCGGGGTCGCAGATGCTCATCGGCGTGAAGGTGTCGCCGTGGTAGCCGCCTCGCCAGGTCATCAGCCGGTGCTTGCCGGGCCGGCCGCGGCTGCGCCAGTACTGCAGCGCCATCTTGACCGCGACCTCCACCGACACCGACCCCGAGTCGCTGAAGAAAACCGTCTCGAGTCCCGCCGGGGTGATCTGTACCAGCAGCTGCGCCAGCCGCGCCGCGGGCTCGTGGGTCAGGCCGCCGAACATGACGTGGTTCATGGTCCCCAGCTGTGCGGCCAGCGCCGCGTCCAGCGTCGGATGGCCGTGCCCGTGAATCGCCGTCCACCAGGAGCTCATCGCATCCAGCACGTCGATCGGGGTGCCGTCCCTGACCAGCGTCACCCGGGCGCCGCGGGCGCCGACGGCCACCACGGGCGCGACCGCCTCGGCGCCGATCGTGCTGTAGGGGTGCCACAGGTGCGCGGCGTCGATCGCACTGATTTGCTCGGGCGTCAACCCGGCCCTCGCCGCAGGCATAGAGACCGAGCGTAAAGCAGTCGGGTCGCACAAACTCCGGCCATCGGGAAGCATCTATCGGCATGGCTTCGCCGCGTCCGCCCGACAACCCGCGCCCCGACCCCGCCGAGCCTCCCGCGGTGCCCTACGACGCCGAAGAATCCGGGCCCGAGCCACCGAAGGTCATCCGGCTGCGAGTGGCCGCCTGGGACGTGATTTGCACCGTCGTGCTCCTGGCGTTGCTCATCGTCCTGGCCACGGCGACGAGCTGGCCGTCGAGGCTCTACGGTTTCCTGCCGGAGGTGTGCTCGGACGAAACGTGCGGGCCGGTGCCTTATGGAATCGACATGTACATCTATCCGCTGGTGTGGGGCGGCGTCGGCGCGGCGGTGGCCGCGGCGGGGATCGGCCCGTTCGTTTCCCTCTTGAAGGGCTGGTACATGTCCTTCTGGCCGGTTTTGGCGCTGGCCATTCTGGTGCTCAGCTCGGTCGCCGCCTCGATGATCACGGTTTTCAGCCAGCGATATTGGCACTGAGCGCGACGGCGCGGTGGTGTTCGGCGAACCTTGCGGCCGCGCACCGATATGAGACCGAAATCACAACGGCGCTCGCGGGATTCGACGCGCCAGTCACCGTCCGGTCACGGTCCGACAAAAAATCCCCCGTGGGGCTCACCAGCTATTTTCCGCCTGCAACTTCTGTTGTAAAAGTGTCTGTAGTGACTGGTGTGATTCGACGGGCGACCGACTGATTCACGTTCCGAGTCATCAGGCGGCGTTCGACCCCGGCGTGGTGGTCGTCGCCATCGACCCGAGCGAGCCCAGAGAGGTTGCACTCCGATGAAACGCATCTACACCTTCGCCATCGGCCTGGCCATGCTGGTGGCCCCGATGGCCACCGCCGGCCTGGCCACCTCCGGCCTGGCCGCCGCTGACCCCGGCGCCCGGCAGATGGACTACCAGCAGGTCACCGACATCGTCGTGCAGCGCGGTCTGTCCCAGCGCGGCGTGCCCTACTCGTGGGCAGGCGGCGGTGTCAACGGACCCAGTCGCGGCACCGGCACGGGCATCAACACCGTCGGATTCGACGCCTCGGGCCTGATGCAGTACGCCTTCGCGGGTGCCGGGATCAAGCTGCCGCGTTCCTCCGGCGCGATTTACCGGGTCGGCCAGAAGGTCCTGCCGTCGCAGGCGCGCAAGGGCGACATGATCTTCTACGGCCCGGAGGGCACGCAGAGCGTCGCGATGTACCTGGGGAACAACCAGATGCTCGAGGTGGGAGACGTCGTCCAGGTTTCGCCGGTGCGCAGCAATGGCATGACCCCATACCTGGTGCGGGTCCTCGGGGCCCAGGCGGGACCGCAGGCGCCGTTGCAGCAAGCGCCGGTCCAGCAGACGCCCCAGCAACTTCCGGCCCAGCAAACCCCCGGCCAGCAGCTTCCGATGCAGCAGTTGCCCGCGCAGCAGGCCCCGCTACAGCAGTCGCCGACGCAGCAGGCCCCGGTTCAGCAGTCGCCGCTGCAGCAGGCCCCGCTGCAGCAGGCACCGCTGCAGCAGGTTCCCGCGCCGACGCAGCAGGCGCCGGTGCAGCAGGCACCGTGGCAACCCCAGGTCGGCACCGTGCGATAACCCCTCAGCCGCCCCACCAGCCGCCACTCGCTTCCTCACCCTGAGGAGCGGGTGGCGGTTTTCGGTAAATTAGCGGTCGACCATGCCGACCCTTCCAGCGCCTCCGCCGCCGATCGCCACCGCGAACCCGGTCGCTGCAGGGGCGGCAGGGGCGGCGGCAGGGTCGGGCTTTTATCGCTACGACCTCGACGGCCTGCGCGGCATCGCGATCGCGCTCGTCGCGATGTTTCACATCTGGTTCGGGCGGGTTTCCGGCGGCGTGGACGTGTTCCTGGCCCTGTCCGGTTTCTTCTTCGGCGGCAAGATTCTGCGCGCCGCACTCGACCCGACAGTTTCGCTGTCGCCGATTGCGGAAGTGACCCGGCTGGTCCGCCGGCTGGTGCCCGCGCTCGTCGTCGTCCTGGCCGGATGCGCGCTGCTGACCATCCTGGTGCAACCGCAAACCCGCTGGGAGACCTTCGCCGACCAGAGCCTGGCCAGCCTCGGCTACTACCAGAACTGGGAGTTGGCCAACACCGCCGCGGACTACCTGCGAGCCGGTGAAGCCGTCAGCCCGTTGCAGCACATCTGGTCGATGTCGGTGCAGGGCCAGTTCTACATCGCCTTCCTGCTGCTGGTGGCCGGGTGCGCCTACGTGTTCAGGCGCAAGCTGGGCGCGCACTTGCGGACCCTGTTCATCGTGCTGCTGACCGTGCTGACGGTGGCCTCGTTCGGGTACGCGATCGTCGCGCATCTCGACAACCAATCGATCGCCTACTACGACAGCTTCGCGCGGGCGTGGGAACTGCTGCTGGGCGCACTCCTCGGGGCGGTGGTCCCCTACGTCCGCTGGGCGATGTGGCTGCGCACCGCCGTCGCCACCGTCGCGCTGGCGGCCGTCGTGTCGTGTGGGGCCCTGATCGACGGCGTCCGGGAATTCCCGGGCCCGTGGGCGCTGGTGCCCGTCGGAGCCACCATGCTGATGATCCTCGCCGGGGCCAATCTGCACGGCCGACCCGACAGCCGGCTGCCGCTGCCGAATCGGCTGCTCGCGGCGGGGCCGCTGGTTGCCCTGGGCACGATGGCGTACTCGCTGTATCTGTGGCACTGGCCGCTGCTCATCTTCTGGCTGTCCTATACCGGCCACAAGCACGCCGGCTTCGTCGAAGGCGCGGCCATATTGCTGGTGTCCGGGGTGCTGGCGCACCTGACCACCCGGCTCGTCGAGGACCCGCTGCGGTATCGGACGAACGGCAGGCAAGCCAGCGCCGCCCCGGCGCTCCCCTGGCCGGCGCGGCTGGGCCGGCCAACCATCGCGCTGGGGTCCGCGGTGGTGCTGCTGGCCGTCACGCTCACGGCGACGTCGTTCACGTGGCGTCAGCACGTCACGGTCCTGCGCGCCGCGGGCAAGGAACTCAGCGTCCTCAACCCGCAGGACTATCCCGGCGCGCGCGCCCTCACCGAACACGTGCGGGTCCCGGCGCTGCCGATGCGGCCCACGGTCCTCGAGGTCAAGCAAGACCTCCCGGTCTCCACCAGGGACGGGTGCATCAGTGACTTCGTCAACCCTGCGGTGGTCAACTGCACCTACGGCGACGTGGCGGCCACCCGAACCATCGCGCTGGCCGGCGGGTCGCACGCCGAACATTGGCTGCCCGCGCTGGACGTGCTCGGCCACGCGCACCATTTCAGGGTCGTGACCTATCTCAAGATGGGCTGCCCGTTGTCCACCGAGGAAGTCCCCTTGATCATGGGCAACAACGCGCCCTACCCACAGTGCCGCGAGTGGGTCCAACGCACGATGAGCAAGCTGATCACGGATCGTCCCGATTACGTGTTCACCACAACGACGCGGCCGTGGAACATCAAGACCGGCGACGTGATGCCCGCCACCTACATCGGGATCTGGCAAACATTGTCGGACAACAACATTCCGATCCTCGGCATCCGAGACACCCCCTGGCTGGTCAAGAACGGCCAACCGTTCGATCCGGCGGACTGCCTGGCCAAGGGCGGCAACGCGCAGTCGTGCGCGGTCAAGCGTTCCGATGCGCTGGCCGAGCACAACCAGACCCTCGATTTTGTGACGCAGTTCCCATTGCTCAAGGTGCTCGACATGTCGGACGCCATCTGCCGCGCCGACGTCTGCCGCCCGGTGGAAGGGAACGTGCTGATCTACCACGGCGCTCATCACCTGACCCCCACCTACATGCGGACGATGGCCCACGAGCTGGGCCGGCAGATCGCGGCGAACACCGGTTGGTGGTGAGGCAGCCGCACCCAGCCGGCGCGGATAAGGTCGAGGGATGCCGTCGAACAATCCACCCGCGACTTCGGGCGTCGCGGAACCCGACACGGACGAGTCCGCACCCACCCTGCCCACCGTGTGGCCGGGCAATGCCTATCCGCTCGGGGCCGCCTATGACGGCGCAGGAACTAACTTTTCGCTGTTTTCCGAAATCGCCGACAAGGTCGAGCTGTGTCTGATCGACGGCAACGGCGGCGAGTCGCGCATCCCCCTCGATGAGGTCGACGGATACGTCTGGCACGCGTATCTGCCGAACATCACCCCGGGCCAGCGCTACGGCTTTCGCGTCTACGGGCCGTTCGATCCGGCCGCCGGCCACCGGTGCGACCCGAGCAAGCTGCTGCTCGACCCGTACGGGAAGGCTTTCCACGGCGATTTCACGTTCGGCCAGGCGCTGTACTCCTATGACATGAGCGCCGTCGACCCGGACGCCAACGGGGTCGACACCGGCACTCCCCCCATGCTCGACTCGCTCGGCCACACCATGACCAGCGTGGTGAGCAACCCTTTCTTCGACTGGGGATCCGACCGGGCGCCGCTCACCCCGTATCACGAAACGGTCATCTACGAGGCCCATGTCAAGGGCATGACGCAGACCCATCCCGGTGTCCCCGAGGGGCTTCGGGGCACGTACGCCGGGCTGGCTCACCCGGCGGTCATCGACCACCTCAAGTCGCTGAATGTCACGGCGCTGGAACTGATGCCGGTTCACCAGTTCATGCACGACGCGCGGCTGCTGGACCTGGGGCTGCGAAACTACTGGGGCTACAACACGTTCGGGTTCTTCGCCCCGCACAACCAGTACGCGTCCAATCGCGACGCCAGCGTCGCCGAGTTCAAAACGATGGTGCGCAGCCTGCACGAAGCCGGCATCGAGGTCATTCTCGACGTGGTCTACAACCACACCGCCGAAGGCAACCATCTTGGCCCGACCATCAATTTCCGCGGCATCGACAACGCGGCCTACTACCGGCTCGTCGACGAGGATCTGCGGTTGTACAAGGACTTCACCGGCACCGGCAACAGCCTCAACGCGCGTCATCCGCATGTGCTGCAGCTGATCATGGATTCGCTGCGCTATTGGGTGACCGAGATGCACGTCGACGGGTTCCGGTTCGACCTGGCTTCCACGCTGGCCCGCGAGTTGCACGACGTCGACCGGCTGAGCGCGTTTTTCGATCTGGTGCAACAGGATCCGATCGTCAGCCAGGTCAAGCTGATCGCCGAGCCGTGGGACGTCGGCGAGGGCGGCTATCAGGTCGGCAACTTCCCGGGTTTGTGGACCGAGTGGAACGGGAAGTACCGGGATACTGTGCGTGACTACTGGCGGGGCGAGCCCGCGACCCTCGGCGAGTTCGCCTCCCGGCTGACCGGATCGTCGGACCTCTACGAGGTCACCGGCCGGCGCCCCAGCGCGAGCATCAATTTCGTCACCGCCCACGACGGGTTCACACTCAACGACCTGGTGTCCTACAACGAAAAGCACAACGAGGCCAACGGCGAAGACAATCGCGACGGGGAAAGCCACAACCGATCGTGGAACTGCGGCGTCGAGGGCCCCACCGACGACCCGGAGATCGTCGAGCTGCGCTCCCGCCAGATGCGCAATTTCTGGGCCACCCTGATGGTCAGCCAGGGCACGCCGATGATCGCCCACGGTGACGAGATCGGGCGGTCCCAGAACGGCAACAACAACGTCTACTGCCAGGACTCCGAATTGTCTTGGATGGATTGGTCTTTGGTCGACAAGAACGCCGACCTGCTGGCGTTCGCGCGCAAGGCCACCAGCCTGCGCAAGGACCATCCGGTGTTCCGCCGGCGCCGGTTCTTCGAGGGCGAGCTGATCCGAACCGGCGACGAGGTTCGCGATATCGCCTGGCTGACGCCGGGCGGGCGGGAGATGACCCACGAGGATTGGAACAAGAGCTTCCACCATCGCTGTGTGGCGGTGTTTCTCAACGGCGACGCCATCGCCGCGCCCGATGCCCGCGGCGAGCACGTGGTCGACGACTCGTTTCTGTTGTGCTTCAACGCCCACGACGACTACGTGGAGTTCGTCGCGCCGCATGACGACTACGCGCAGGAGTGGACCGTCGAGCTGGACACCAACCACCCCGCCGGCGACGCCGATTCCGTCGTGGCGGCCGAAGAGAAGTTCGAAGTTCCCGCACGCTCACTGCTGATCCTGCGTAAGACCGCCTGACGTATGGCTTTTCCGGTCCGGGCAACCTACCGGTTACAGCTGCGTGGTGAGTCCAGCGGCTTCGGGTTCACCTTCGCCGACGCCGAGAATCTGCTGGATTACCTCGACGATCTCGGCGTCTCGCATTTGTACCTGTCGCCCATCCTGACGGCGGCCCGGGGGTCCAGCCATGGATACGACGTCACCGACCCGACGACCGTGTCGCCGGAGCTCGGCGGCCCCGAGGGCCTGGCGCGGCTGTCGGCGGCGGCCCGCGCGCGCGGCATGGGCCTGGTCGTCGACATTGTGCCCAACCATGTCGGCGTCGACCGACCCGAGCAGAACCCGTGGTGGTGGGACGTGCTGCGGCACGGCCGGTCCTCGCCGTACGCCGCATTCTTCGACATCGACTGGGACGTCGGCGACGGTCGAATTATCTTGCCGCTGTTGGGTTCCGACGACGACGCCGCCGACCTGATCGTCGACGGCGAGCTGCTGCGGCTGGGCGAGCTGGCCTTGCCGATCGCCCCCGGCACCGGGGAGGGCACCGGGCCGGAGGTGCACGATCGCCAGCACTACCGATTGGTGGGCTGGCGAAACGGGGTGTGCGGGTACCGCCGCTTCTTCTCGATCACGTCGCTGGCCGGCCTGCGGCAGGAAGACCGCGCGGTGTTCGACGCCAGCCACGCCGAAGTCGCCCGCTGGTTCGAGGAGGGTCTGGTCGACGGCGTCCGCGTCGACCATCCCGACGGATTGTCCCATCCGTGTGGGTATTTGGCGTGGCTGCGCGACCTCACCGGCCCGGACGCCTGGATCGTGATCGAAAAGATTCTCGCGGTCGACGAGGCGCTGGAGCCGACGCTGCCGGTGGCCGGCACCACCGGCTACGACGCGCTGCGCGAGGTGGGCGGGGTCTTCATCGACCCGGCCGGGGCGCCCGCGCTCACCGCGCTGGTCGAATCGGCCGGCACGGACTATCACGCGATGCCGGAACTGCTGCGCGACCTCAAGATCCATGCGGCCACCGACACCCTGGCCAGCGAACTGGATAGGCTGCGGCGGTCCATCGCCGCCGCCGCCGGCACCGATCATCCGCTGCTGCCCGAGGCGATCGCCACCCTGCTCAGCCACCTCCGGGTGTACCGCTGCGACTACCCCGGCCTGGCCGCGATCCTGCCCACCGCGCTGGCCGAAACCCAAGCGGCGTCACCGCAATTGGGGCAGGGCCTGCAGTTGATCGCCGCCGCGCTGGCCGGTGGCGGCGAACCCGCCACCCGCCTGCAGCAGCTGTGCGGCGCGGTGACCGCCAAGGCGAGCGAGGACTGCCTGTTCTACCGCGACGCCCGGCTGGTGTCGCTGAACGAGGTGGGCGGCGAGCCGTGCCGGTTCGGCGTGGGCGCCGCCGAGTTTCACCACCGCGCCGCCACCCGCGACCGGAGGTGGCCGCGGGCGATGACCACGCTGACAACTCACGACACCAAGCGCGGCGAGGATGTGCGGGCCCGTATCGGCGTGCTGTCGCAGGTGCCATCGCTGTGGACCGAGTTCCTCGCCCGCTGGGAAATCGAGGCGCCCTCCCCGGACCCCGCGACCGGACGATTCCTGTGGCAGAACATCTTCGGGGTCTGGCCGGTGAGCGGCGAGGTCACCGGCGAGCTGCGCGGTCGGCTGCACGGGTACGCCGAGAAGGCGATCCGGGAGGCCGGCCTGCACACCTCGTGGAACGAGCCGGACGCGGCCTTCGAGGAGGCGGTGCACCGCTGGCTGAATATCGTGCTCGACGGGCCCGTAGCGGCCGCGCTGACCGAGCTTGTCGCCCAACTCAATCCGCACGCCGCGAGTGACGCCCTGGGTCAGAAGCTGCTTGCCCTGACGGTGCCCGGCATCCCCGACGTCTACCAGGGCACCGAGCTGTGGGACGACAGCCTGGTGGACCCGGACAACCGTCGCCCGGTCGACTACGCCGCCCGCAGGGCCGCGCTGAAAGAGCTGCGGCACCCGAAGATTCGCGTCGTCTCCGCGGCCCTGGGGCTGCGGCGCTCCCGACCCGACAGCTTTTTGCGCGGCCGATACGTTCCCGTGCTGGCCGACGGCGAAGCCGGCGATCACGTGGTGGCGTTCCGCCGCGGCGACGACGTCCTGGTTGCAGTGACCCGCTGGACCGTACGGCTGGCCGAAACCGGCTGGGGCAACACCGTCCTGCCGCTGCCCGACGGCTCCTGGACCGACACCCTGACCGGCGCCATGGCCAGCGGACCGACGTCGACCGCCGAATTGTTCGCGGACCTGCCCGTGGTCCTGCTGGAGCGCGACAATGGGTGAATTCCGCGTCTGGGCACCCAAACCGGCGCTGGTGCGCCTGGACGTCGACGGAGAGGCGCACGCGATGGTGCGCTCGGGCGACGGCTGGTGGCACACGTCGGTCGGCACCGCGTCCGACGCCAGGTACGGATTCCTGCTCGACGACGACCCCACCGTCCTGCCGGACCCCCGATCGGCACGCCAACCCGACGGGGTGCACGCCCGCTCGCAGCTGTGGGACGCTTCGGCCGCGGCCTGGACCGACGACGCCTGGCCCGGCCGATCGGTCGAAGGCGCGGTGATCTACGAACTGCACGTCGGCACCTTCACCCGCGACGGCACCTTCGACTCCGCCGTCGAAAGGCTGGACTACCTGACCGATCTCGGTGTCGACTTCGTCGAGCTGATGCCCGTCAATTCCTTTGCCGGAACACACGGCTGGGGATACGACGGCGTGTTGTGGTATAGCGTGCACGAACCCTACGGCGGGCCCGACGGCCTGGTGCGCTTCGTCGACGCCTGCCACGCACGTGGTCTGGGGGTGCTGATCGACGCGGTGTTCAACCACTTCGGCCCGTCGGGCAACTACCTGCCCCGCTTCGGCCCCTACCTCTCGTCGGCGAGCAACCCGTGGGGGGAAGGCATCAACATCGCCGACGCCGACTCCGACGAGGTGCGCCGCTACATCATCGGATGCGCGCTGCGCTGGATGCGTGACTTCCACGCCGACGGCCTGCGGCTCGACGCGGTGCACGCGCTCGTGGACACCACGGCCGTCCACATCCTCGAGGAACTCGCCGCCGAAACCGACTGGCTGGCAAGGCAGCTAGGCCGCCCGCTGTCGCTCGTCGCCGAAAGCGATCTCAACGACCCACGACTGATCACCCCCCGCGACCGCAACGGATACGGCATCACCGCGGCCTGGGATGACGACATCCATCACGCGATCCACACCGCGGTGTCCGGGGAGCGGCAGGGCTACTATGCCGACTTCGGTTCGCTGGCCACGCTGGCGACGACCCTGCGCCACGGGTATTTCCACGCCGGCACCTATTCGTCGTTCCGCCGGCGCCGGCACGGGCGGCCGCTGGACACCTCTGAGCCTTCAGGCATCCCCGCGACCAGGCTGCTCGCCTACACCTGCACCCACGATCAGGTGGGCAACCGGGCGCTCGGCGATCGCCCGTCACAGCGCCTGACCGGCGGCCAGCTGGCCATCAAGGCCGCCCTGGTACTCGGATCTCCCTATACCGCAATGCTTTTCATGGGTGAGGAATGGGGCGCGTCGACCCCGTTCCAGTTTTTCAGCTCGCACCCCGAACCGGAGTTGGCCCGGGCCACCGCCGAGGGCCGCAAAGCCGAGTTCGCCGAGCACGGCTGGGACGCCTCAAAGAAAGGGGAGATTCCCGACCCGCAGGACCCGGAGACGTTTCGGCGCTCCAAGCTCAATTGGGACGAGGCCGGCTCCGGCGAGCATGCCCGCTTGCTGCGGCTCTATCGCGAGCTGATCGCCCTGCGCCGCACCGAGGCCGACTTGGCCGATCCGTGGCTGGATCACCTCGCCGTGGACTACGACGAGGAGCAAGCCTGGATTGTCTTGCGCCGCGGCCGGTTACGCATCGCGTGCAACCTGGGCGCCGGGCCGGTGACGGTACCGGTCGCCGGTGACGTGGTGCTGGCGTGGGGCGAGGCGACGGTCGCCGCCGATAGCACTGTGCTGGAAGGGCATTCGTTCGCCGTACTGCGCTGCGGATGACCGATTCCATTCACGGTTTGCGGGTGCAGCCCTTGGCCAGTTCGCGTATCTCGGCGATCGCCTGCTCGGCTGGCGGTGTGCTGTCCGGATCGATGAGCGATTGGATCATCAGGCCCAGCAGGACGGCCAACGCGACCGAGCCACCCATGTCGGCGCGGGCTCGCCGCTGCCCGTCCGCGAGTCGGTCACGCAGCTCGTCGTTGCGCTGAGCCTGCACGATTGCTTCGAGTTGCGACGTCCATAGCGCCTTTTCGGTCCTGAAAGAGTCGATGAGCGCTCCCCACCGATCGACTGGGGCGGCGGCCCGTCCGTCCGGCGCCATCCGCTGGTCCAGCTCGTCGAGTTCCTCGATGAGTGCCTCCACGAGGAGCCGTTCGCGACTACCGAAGTGGTAGCCGATGGCCGCGTGGCTGACGCCCGCGCTTGCGGCGATATCGCGCACTGTTGTGTTCGACCAGCCACGTTCGACCAGGCAGCGCTTGGCTCCCCGCAATAGGTCTTCCCGGTTGCCCACGCCTGCAGGTTAGCGAGCCGCAACCAGTTGCACAAATGGATTGACCAAATGGATTGACCAAATGGTCAACATCACGATACGGTGCGAGAACCACTGCAACCCGAGGTCTCGATGTCGAGACCCCTGGCAGGAGGGCCGTGATGGCACACATCGTCATTGATCGCATCGAGCAGATTTCGGCGCAGCTGGCATCCAACGCGGAAGAGACCGAACGCCTGGGCAAGCTGTCCGACGCGACCGCGTCGTTGATCCGCCAGGCCGGCGTCATGCGGATGCTGCAGCCGACCGACTTCGACGGCTATGCGGCCCACCCTCGGGACTTCGCCGAAGCGGTCATGGCGGTGGCCAAGGTATGCGGCTCGTCCGGATGGGTATGTGGCGTTGGCGGTGTCCATCCATGGGAGCTGGCGCTGATGGATCGTCGGCTGCAGGTTGAGGTGTGGGGAGAATGTCCCGATACCTGGATCGCATCCCCGTACGCCGCGCAGGGCATCGCCACACCGGCGGACGGCGGCTACATCTTGAGCGGCCGTTGGAATTTCTCGTCGGGCACCGACCACTGCGACTGGATCTTCCTCGGGGCGATCCTCGGCGCCGCAGACGGCACACCCGCCCAACCCCGGAGGCTGCTGCACGTGGTGCTGCCGCGGAAGGACTACACGATCGTCGAGGATTCTTGGGATGTCATCGGCCTGTCGGGGACCGGCAGCAAGGACATCGTCGTCGACGGGGCATTCATTCCGCACTACCGCACAATCGACGTCGAGCAAGTGGCCGCCGGCACCGAGGCGGCGCAGAAAGCCGGTCGCAGCGAAACGCTCTACCAGCTGCCATTCTGGGCGATGTTCCCACTGGGCATCACCGCAGCCGTCATCGGGATCACCGAAGGCCTCCTCGCCGCTCATTTGGACTACCAACGCAACCGAGTGACCGCCACGGGCACCAAAATCAAAGACGACCCGTACGTGTTATACGCGATCTCCGAGGCGGCCTCGGAAATCGCGGCATCGAGGTTGCAACTGCTCGAAGGGATCAGCCGGCTCTACGACCTCGCGGACGCCGGTCGGCCGATCACCTTCGAAGACCGTTCGCTGATGCGGCGCGACCAGGTCCGCTCCGCGTGGCGCGCCGTCGCCGCGGCCGACGAGATCTTCGCCCGCTCCGGAGGCAATGCCGCACGCAAAAACAATCCGCTACAACGGTTCTGGCGTGACGCCCACGTCGGATTGGGACACGCGATCCATACCCCCGGCACGATCTATCACTCCACAGCCTTGACCACGATGCAGATAGATGCGCCCTCGCCGTTGCGCGCCATGATCTGAGTTCTGCGGGTCGGCGGCTGAGCTACACGCTGGCGCGGCCCGTGCCGCGCACCGCCGCGGCGACGGCGTCGGCGAGCGGATCGATCTCGTCGGCGGCCAGGTCCGCGATCGTGATGCGCATGCCCGGCCCGGTCCGAATGCGAAACCGCGTGCCCGGCGCCGCGGCCCACCCCGCGCCCAGCAGCCGGGTGATCGCGACGGTCTCGTCCGGGACCGGGATCCACACGTTCAGCCCGGACCGGCCGAAAGCGGTGACCCCACGGTCGGCCAGGGCGGTGCGCGATCGGATGCGCGTGGAGGCGTATCGCTGTTCGGCCTCGCCGATGAGCCGGGTCGCGGCCTCGTCCGACCACAGGCCGACCGCCAGCGCCTGCAGGATGTGGCTCACCCAGCCCGGCCCGAGCCGCAGCCGGCCGTGCACCCGCTCGACGGTGCGGTGGTCCCCGGCCAGGACGGCCACCCGCAGGTCAGGGCCGTACGCCTTGGACGCCGAACGCACGAAAGCCCACCGGCTGGTCGACCCGGCCAGGGCGTGCAGCGGGGCGCCGGAGATGCCCGCGCAGTGATCGTCCTCGACCAGCAGGGTGTCGGATCGATCGGCCAGCACGCCGCGCAGGGCGTCCGCGCGATCCGCCGACAGCGCCGCGCCTGTCGGGTTCTGCGCGCGATTGGTGACCACCAGCGCGCGCACCCCGCGATCCAGCGCCCGGGCAACGTCGGCGACCAGCGGCCCGTCGTCGTCGACCCGCACCGGCTCGGCCGAAAGACCCAGCGCCGCAAGCAGATCCAGTAGGTTGGCCCAGCCGGGATCCTCGACGGCCACCCGGTCGCCCGGGCGCAGGTGCGCGGTCAGCGCCCGCTCGATGCCGTCCAGCGCGCCACTGGTCACCGCGAGGTGTTCGGCCGGAACGCCGTCGGCGCCCAACGCCGCGCGGGCGTGGTCGACCAGGTCGGGCGACATCGCCGGCTCGCCGTAGAGCACCGGGCGGAGGACGGGAGCGGGCGCCGCCGCTATGGGTAGCAGGGCGGGGTCCGGGTTGCCGGTCGACAGATCGCGGACCCCGGCGGGCACGTCGAGCCCGAGCAGCGAGCGCGGGGTGGTCGCGGGTCGGTGGCGCACCCGCGTGCCGCGCCGGCCCGCGGTTTCGACGGCCCCACGGTCGCGCAGCAGGCGGTAGGCCGCGGCGGCGGTATTCGCGTTCACACCGAGCCGGGCGGCAAGGTCCCGGATCGGCGGCAGCGCGTCGCCGGGCGCCAGCCTGCCCGTCGAGATCGCCTCTTCGACGTCGGCGGCTATGGATTCCGCGCCCGTCCCCGCTATGCTGTATTGCACTGGCACAGTAAATAGTATGTACTATTACAATAGCGAAGGCAATCCGTTGGACTACCGCCCCACCCCGCGCACCACGCCCACCCGCTACCGGGACCGCGCCCGCTACGACCGCGACACCGTGCACCGGATCCTGGACGAGTCCCTGATCTGTCACCTCGGCTACCTCAGCGCCGGGGGGCCGGTGGTTTTGCCCACGACGCACGCCCGCCGCGATGAAACCCTCTACCTGCACGGTTCCACCGGCAGCGGCCCCATGCTGGCCGCCATGGCGGTCAAGGCGTCGGGTCTGCCCGTCTGCGTCACCGCCACCCTCGTCGACGGGCTGGTGCTGGCCCGCTCGGCGCTGCACCATTCGCTGATGTACCGCTCGGTCGTCGTGGTGGGCGACGCGCGGGTGGTCGACGATCCGGAGGAGAAGCGGTTGGCGCTGGGATCGCTGCTCGATCACATCGCGCCCGGTCGCGCCGTCGACTGCAGGCCACCGAACGCGCGCGAACTCGCCGCGACGTCGGTGCTCGCGCTCGACCTCGTCGAGGTGTCCGCCAAGGTGCGCAGCGGGGGGCCCGCCGACGAGCCGGAGGATTTGACGCTGCCGCACTGGGCCGGAGTGCTGCCGCTGAGCCTGTCGGCCGGAACGCCGGTTCCGGACGACGACCTAGATTCCGCTACCCCGCTGCCGCCATACCTGGCGGCCTACTCGCGCTAGCCGCCGGCTTACAGCAGATACCGGTAAGCCGGCGAATCCGGCTGCAGGGTCTCGACGTGGATGTCCGTCGCCCGGATCCGGGCCAGCAGGCCGTCGAGGTCCGCGGACGATCCCAGCTGGATGCCGACCAGCGCCTCACCGGTCTCGCGGTTGTTGCGTTTGACGTACTCGAACAGGGTGATGTCGTCGTTGGGCCCGAGCACCTCGTCGAGGAACCGGCGCAGCGCGCCGGGCTCCTGCGGGAAGTCCACCAGGAAGTAGTGCTTCAGGCCGAGGTGCACCAGCGAGCGCTCGAGCACCTCGCCGTAGCGCGAGACGTCGTTGTTGCCGCCCGAGATCAGGCACACCACCGTGGAGCCGGGCTCGACGTCGGCTTCCAGCAGGCCCGCCACCGACAGCGCGCCGGCCGGCTCGGCGATGATGCCCTCGTTCTGGTAGAGGTCGAGCATCGCGGTGCACACGGCGCCCTCGTCGATCGTCGTGATCGACACCATGTCACCCGCGGCGGCGAGCGCGGCGTAGGTCAGCGTTCCCGCCCGCTTCACCGCGGCGCCATCGACGAACTGGTCGACGTGGTCCAGCGTCACCGGCTCGCCGGCGGCGAGCGCGGCCATCATCGCGGCGGCGCCGGCGGGCTCGATGCCCAACACCGCGGTGTTCGCCGTCCGCTCGGCGAGGTACGTGGTGATGCCGGCGATGCAACCGCCGCCGCCGACCGGGACCACCACCAGGTCGGGCTCCCCGACACCAAGCGAGTCGAGTTGCGAAAGCAGTTCGACGGCGATGGTGCCCTGGCCGGCGATGGTGCGCAGATCGTCATACGGCGGCACCAGCGTGGCGCCGGTGCTCTCCACATCGGCCAACGCCGCCTCGGCGGCGAGGTCGTAGGTCCGTCCGCCGACGATCAGCTCGATGAACTCGCCGCCGTGGTAGCGGATCCGGTCCAGCTTTTGCCGGGGCGTCTTCGCCGGCACGTAGACGCGGCCGCGCACACCCAGCGCCCGGCACGCGTACGCGAAGCCCTGCGCGTGGTTACCCGCCGACGAGCACACCACCCCGGCCGTCGTCTCCGCGGGGGACAGCTGCACCAGCAGGTTGTAGGCGCCGCGCAGCTTGTAGGAGCGCACGGTTTGCAGGTCTTCGCGCTTCAGGTAGACGTGCGCGCCGGTGATCGCCGACAGCCGATCACTGCGCTGCAATGGGGTGGGCGTGACCACCGACGCGATCCGCTGGGCCGCCGCGTCGACGTCGGCCGCGGACAGCGGCGACTCGCTCCGGGTCTGACTCAGTTCAGCGGACACCGGTCAATCGTGCCATGTCGCGCCCTCAACCTGCGAAAGCGGCTCAGTTCACCGGGGTCAGCACGAACACCGGAATCTGGCGTTCGGTCTTTTTCTGGTACTCGGCGTAGTCGGGCCAAGCCTCGACGGCACGCTCCCACCAGGTGGCTTTCTCCTCGCCGAACACCTCGCGGGCCTCGTAATCGCGAGTGACGGAACCGTCCTGCAGCTCGACGCGCGGGTTCTTGACGAGGTTGTGGTACCAGACCGGGTTCTTCGGGGCCCCGCCGAGCGAGGCGACGACCGCATACTCGCCGTCGTGCTCGACCCGCATCAACGGGGTCTTGCGGAGTTTGCCGGTCTTGGCCCCGACGGTGGTCAGCAGAATGATGGGCTTGCCCTTCATGTCCGCCGCATCCTGGCCGCCGGATTCGGCGTACTTGTCGGCTTGTTCGCGGGACCAATCCCATGGGCTGGGTGCGTATTCACCTGAAAGCGGCATGTTCCTCACCTTACGGCTGAGCGAAGGGACGCAGATGACGCCGGGTCTGGTGATCCGGTGCGCCGGCCTCGCCGTCGCGATGCCGACCCTTCGTGTAGTCGCCCTCCCAATCCAAACGCTCGCCGCCGGCGACATCCGCCTCCGCCTGGATTCGCCCCGCGTCGTCGCGGGAGCGAAGGAAGAGCTCGTGCTTGCGCCGCAGCTCCTCGTCGGACTCGATGCGCCGAAGCTCGGGGGCGAATTCCTCCAGCTCGGCGCGGCGCTGCGGAACGATCATGCCGATCGGCTCGTCGACCTCGAACCGCACCGGCATCAGCTTGCGGGTGAATTTCCAGCTCATGCTGAAACTCGCACTCGCCCAGTCGGTTTCGACGACGCCCTCCAACGGCGACACGGCGTCCTTCGGATAGTTCGCCGGCCCGCGGACCAACAGGTTGTAGCCCGGCGGGGTGCGAAACAGCATCGGCAGGTGCCACGTCAGGATGCCGTTACCGAAATGGCTGGACGGCAGGAACTGACCGGGCTCGCGGCTATCGGGTGCGACCAGCACGTCCACGCCGCCCTGATCCATCCAGGTAGCCGTGAACGCGCACGGATTGCGCAGCTCCCAACCGCTCTGGTTGGCGATGAGCATCGGCAGACACCGGCTGGGCCAACCGATCCGCTGCTCCGACATGTCCGACATCCACGTCCGGGTGATCGGCGCCGGGCCGATCGGGGGTGCGTTGTCCCGCGTGATGAACCCGATCAGCGGGCGGCCTTGCGCGCCGGACTTGTCAGACGTTGGAAATCCCCTCTGTAAGCACGGGCGGCAGTCTAGCGCCGGGGACGGATTAGCGCGTCCTGGCGAGCTCCGCGATGGCGTTGACCCGCCGGATGGCCGTCGCGATCTCGTCGGCGAACTGCCGCCGCCGCTCGGCGATGTCCGGGTATTCGAAGCCGTCCACCAACTCGCGATGCCGCGCCAGGCGCAACGCGGTCTTGAACAACTCCATCGACCTGGACTCGGCGCTGGCGATGCGGCGCTGCAGCTCCCACTGCTTGCCCACCTCGAGGCACTCGGTGAGGAACGCCTGCTCGTCGAACGACTCGTCCTCGTGGGAGGCCAGCCGGTCGGCGACGATGTGGTACGCGTCCAGGAAGGGACGGAGCACCAAATGCGCGAGCAGCAGGTCCGCCCGCTCCAGCAGCCGCCGCACCTGGGCCGCGCTGGCCGGCTTGGTGGTGTCTTCCACCGGCCCGATCAGGCGCACCTCGTCGGCGAGGTCCTTCTCGAACTGCGCGCGGGCCGAGAACAAGAACTCGAACTTGAGCAGCTCGCGAAGGCTCAGCGCCTCGTCGCGCACGGACGCCGGAGCGACCGACCCGTCCTCCGACATTTCGGATGCGGCCAGCAACGCCGTCTCGGCGATGGCCCGGTCGACCAGGATGTGGATGGCGGTGTTGCGGTAGAACGCCGCGACCAGGTGCTGGTCCTCGCCGATGCCCCAGACCGGTTCGGTGCCCGCGTCATAGACGCTGACGACGCCGGACGCGACCAGCTGGTGCAGGGTCCACCGGATCGTGGAGCGATTCGTTAGGTCCGCGGCGCCGGCCACCGCCCAGTTCCGCGCCGCGATGTAGCTCGCCAGGGGCCGCACGGTGGCCAGCACCTCGCTGATGGACAACGACCGGTCCGCACCCAACAGGGCGAGGCTTACCACCGCGGTGGGCGTGACCGGCGTGGCGCGGTTGATCCGGTGCTCGACGTCCAGCGCGATCCGTTCGATCTCCGTCCCGGCGCCGGATTCCTCGGCGCGCAATTCCTCCAGGCGCTTGCGCAACGGCAGCGGTTCGCCGAAATCCAGGTAGGCGCGGCCGAGCCGCTCCCCTTGCTGCCGGGCCAGCCGGATCAAGAAGCGGAAGTCCTCGGGCCGCTTCGTCGCCCCGTACGCCTCGGTGGTCATGGCCTCCACCTCGTGCAGCTGGTCATACACGATGGAGGTCGGCACCAAATACACCTCGGGACCGTCGATTTCGTCGACGGCGTCGCTGATGTAGCGCAGGATTCCGAAGACCGGGGGCCGCAGCTTGCCGGTCCTGGTCCGGCCGCCTTCGATCGACCAGGTCAGGTTGGCGTGGTTTTGCACCAGCTGCGCCGCGTAGGCGCGCAGCACGAACCGGTAGACGGGAATGTCCTTGGTCTGGCGCCGGATGAAGATCGCCCCGGTGCGCTTGGCCCAGGCGCCCATCGGGAAGAAGTTCAGGTTCGCGCCGCCGAAGGTCAGCGCGGGCGAGAGCCGGTTCGCCTGGATGACCTCCGGCAGCAGCATGCCGTCCAGATACGAGCGATGCGAAAAGGCAAACGCCAGCGTCGCTTTGCGATCCAGCTTCCGCAGCGCCGCGATCTGATCCTCGTCGACGAGAATGTCGTAGGCCCGCATCAGCCAGCAGGAGAAGCTGCGCCAGGCCCGTACCGCCCGCTCTTCCAGCGAGGCCGACATCTCGCGCAGATAGCCCGCGGCCTCGGCCCGCACGCCTGCCGGGTCGCGGCCGAGCTCGTCGGCCAGCTTGTCGAGGCGCTCGACATACCACGGCGCGGCCAACAGCTGAACGACCTCGGCCGCATCGGTCGACAAGGGCGCTGCCGATTCTTCGACTATTCCGGTGTGTTGCAGCAACTTTCGCGCCCCGATGCGGCCGAGTTCGCGCGCCGTCGCCATCCGTCCCCCGCTCACGCCGGTTGCACCGTTGCGGCCACGGAGGGATCGCGGGGCTCGTAGACCTCCGCAGGTAATTCGGGCGCGTAGAGTTCCTCGATCTCGGCGGCGTACTTTGCCATGATCGGCTTGCGCTTCAGCTTCATCGTCAGCGTGATCTCGTCGCCCCCGGGCTCCCACAACGTCGGCAGCACCCGGAAGCGCTTGATTTGCTCGACCCGCGAGAGTTTGACGTTGCCCGCGGCCACCCCGGCGGCGATTCGCGCGATGACCTCCGGGTGGGCCGCCAGGGCTTCGGCCGTCGCGTCGGGCAGGCCGAGCTGGGCCGCATACGGTCCGACCGATTCGGCGTCGAAGACCATCAGCGCGGCGTTGTACGGTCGCCCGTCGCCGATCGTGATCATCGCGCCGACCATCGGGCAGGCGGCCAGGATGGCGTTCTCAATGTTGGCCGGGGACATGTTCTTTCCGGCCGCGTTGATGATCAACTCCTTCTTGCGGTCCACGATCCGCAGGTAGCCGTCGTCGTCGACCTCGAGGATGTCGCCGGTGTGCAGCCAGCCCTCCGCGTCGATCGCCTCGGCGGTCTTCGCGGGTTCGCGGCGGTAGCCCTTCATCACCAGCGGGCCGCGGACCAGGTACTCGCCGTCCTCGGCGATCTTGCCCTCCAGCCCCGGGAGCAGCTTGCCGACGGTGCCCAGCCGGGCGACGCTCGGATGGCTCACGCTGGCAACGCAACTCAGCTCCGACATGCCCCAGAGCTCCGCGATCGGAATGCCGATGCCGAGGAAGAACGCCAGGGTCTCCTTGGGTATCGGGGCCGCGCCGGACACCGCCCAGCGCAGCTCGCCGAAGCCGAGGCGCTCGCGCAGCTTCGACAACACCAACTCGTCGGCCTTGGCCCACTCGGCGGCGACGTCGTCGGGCATGGGTTGACCGGCCAGTTCGGCGTCGGCGCGCTTGGCCGCCACCGACATCGCCCACTGCAGCGCCTGCCGCTTGACTTCGTCGATCTCGTGGCTGACGGTGAATTCGATTGCGGCCTTGAGCTTTTCCCATACCCGCGGCACCGCGCCCCACACCGTGGGCCGCGCGTCGGGCAGCGCGGCGGCGATGGCCCGCACGTCGGAGATCACCGTCACCCGGGCGCCGAACACCTCCAAACCGTAGAGCGCCATCACCCTGTCGGCGATGTGCGCCGACGGCAGGAACGACGTGACCCGCTCGCCGAATTGCACCGGCAGGACGGTATAGAGGGCGAACGCCTCGAACAGCAGATTGGTGTGGGTCATCTCCACGCCCTTGGGGTTTCCGGTGGTCCCCGAGGTGTAGATCAGCGTGGCGACGTCGTCGGGCTGCACCGCCCGCCAGGTGGATTCGAAGTCGAAATCGGCTGCCGCGGCGGCATACAGCTCGTCCACCGAGATGGTGCCGGGCGGCGAACCGTCGATGCAGACGATGTGCTCGATGTCGGCGCCGCTGGCGCGAATGCGGTCCACGTACTGCTCCTCGCAGATCGCGACCTTCGTTCCCGCGTTGCCGAACAGATACGTGAGCTGCTCGGCGGGCAGCGTGTTGTAGACGGAAAACGAAGTGGCACCGACGTGTTGGGCACCGATTTCGAGTGGGTAGAACTCGATGCGGTTGGCCATCATCAGCGAAACCGTGTCGCCGCGCCGAACTCCCAGCCCCGCCAGGCCCGCGGCGACCTTGCGTACCTGCTCCGCGAGCTCCCGCCACGTCAGCGTCTGGGCGTCACCGGGTGTGCGCAGCACGACGGCGTCGGGATCGATGGACGCGGTGCGCTGGAACGCCTCGCACAGCGTGGCCGGACGCTCGGGTGTCGTCATGTGCGTTCTCCTTCGCGTCGGCTGCGCCCTTCGTGAGCGTACGTCGGCGATCGCCGGGCGCGGAATAGGTTGCGCGATTTCTCCGGCGCGCCAACGTCGCCGGTCAGCGGCACCGAGTACGTTCGGATCATGCGGCCCGATCGAGGCGTTGACGTCAGCGATCTCTCCCCGCTGGAGCAGACCGCATTGCTGACGCAGTACGCGCGGGCGCTGGACAGCCGATGGCCGCGGCACGGCCGGAGGCCACGCTCGATTCTGCACGATGCGCTCGCCGACGACATCGTCAAAAGGATCGACTACGACTTCGACGGGCTCGGCGTGCCCACGAGCGTGGTATGCCAGGCGTCCCTGCGCGCCAAGATGCTCGACGACCGCGTGCGGGCGTTCACCGCCGAGCACCCCAACGCCGTGGTGGTGGACCTCGGCGCCGGGTTGGACACGGGCTTGTTCCGGGTGGACCCGCCGGCCGCGGTCGATTGGTACAGCGTCGACCTGGCGGGCGTCATCGCGCTGCGCGACCGGCTGATGCCGACCCACCAACGGGCCCACTCGATCACCGCGTCGGTGGCCGACGACAGCTGGCCGAACGCCATCCCGGCCGGGCGGCCCGCCATGGTGATCGCCGACGGGTTGTTCGCGTTCCTGTCCGAGCCGGTGATCGCCGGTGTCTTCCGCCGCGTCACCGAGCACTTCACGTCCGGGGAGCTGGCCTTCAACGACTACGGACGCATCGGCTGGTTCAGCCGGCTGGCGGTGAAGATGGCCCCGCAGCAGATGTTCAGCAGCGTCGGCGCCCAGTGGGGCTATCCGGGGTTCAAAGACGCCCGGGTGCCGCAGATATGGAATCCGCGGCTGACACTGGTCGAAGAAGCCAGCCTGGCACACGCTCCCGAGGTCGACGTGTTTCCGGGCTGGATTCGGTTGGCTACCAAGGTATCCGGCAAGTTCGCGGCGTTCGCCCGCAAGGCCCGCATCCTGCGCTACCGCTTCTGAATTTCCTGCGGGGAGTGAATGCCGCACGTGCAGGCGTCGATCGACGGGCACGTACAGCGCATTCCCCATTCGATGACGGCGCGCGCCCGGGCCAGCGACGCCATCTGGGCATCGATTTCGGCGAGTTTGGCCTCGGCCAGTGCGCGGCTGGCGGGCCGTCCCGGGGCGTCGTCGGCGAACAGCACCTGGATCTCCTCGAGAGCGAACCCGGCGGATTTGCAGAGCCCGATCACCTCGAGCCGGGCCAGCACCGCGTCGTCGTAGCGGCGCTGACCGCCCAGCCGGGTCGGCGCCGGCACCAGCCCGATCCGCTCGTAGTAGCGCAGCGTGGTCGCGGCGACCCCGGCTTGGCGCGCAACCTCGCCGATCGTCAGGCGTCCGCCCATCGACCCTCCCGAGAATTCCATGCTTGACTTAGAGTCAACTCTAAGTTGTTGACTGTGTCCATGCACTCACTCGCCGAACTCAGCGCCGCCCGCTACGCCCTGCTCCGATCGTTTCGCCGCGACGGCACGCCGGTCGACACCCCGATCTGGTTCGGTTTCGACGGCGACGCGCTGGTATTCCGGACCAAGGTGGGCCCGAAGACCAGGCGGCTGGCCGCGCGCAGCGAGGTCGAACTCGCCGCGTGCGACTACCGGGGCCGGGTGCGCCGCGGCGCGACGACGGTCGCGGGCCGCGCCACGATCCTGTCGGGCGCCGACGCCGAGCGGGCCAACCGGGCGCTGCACCAGCGGTATGGCTGGCAGTGGAACATCGTGCCGCTGATCAAGGTGCCCGGCGTGACGAACGTCCACCAGGATCTGCGCCTGCGCGAGAAGCTGCGCCGCGCGCGTGACCGCGGGGTGTGGGCGGACAGCGCCATCGTCCGGGTGGATCCGGCATGACACCCACGACACTGGCATCCGACCCCGTCCGCTCCCCCAGCGTTCTCCAATGCTGCACCGCCGCAGCCGGACTCGTCCGGGGCATGGTGCGGCCGCGGCGGCTCGATCAGCGTTTCGTCCGCAGCGTCGTCGACGCGGGCCTGCCGGAGGCCCGCGGCACGGTGAGGGTGAGAGCGCTGCCGCAAGTGCCGCGTTTGGTGCCGACCGCCGCGATCGTCGAGGGCACGTTGCAGCCCGCTCGCATCGAGAACTCGCTGACGTCGTTCGTCGTCGTGCATCCGGAGGCGACGTTCATCGTCGATCCCGCGGTGTGCCTCGACGCGGAGCACCGCGCGATCGCCCAGCTTCCCGCGGTGCTGCGTGCGGTGGTCCGCCCGCCCGCCGACACCATCCCCACGATCACGGCCCTGACCGGGCTGCCCCACACGCCTCGCCTGGATTTCGCGTTGCCCACTCACGCCCACTGGGACCACGTGTCGGGTCTGCTGGACATGCCCGACCTGCCGGTCCACCTGCACCGCGTCGAAAAGGAGTGGGTCGGTTCCGGGCCCGTCGCGCCCGTCGGCGGCGTCCGCGACTCGCTGCGCGATCGGCCCGTCGTCGAATACGAACTGGACGGACCGCCGGTGCTGACCTTCGCCAGAAGCCGCGACCTGTTCGGGGACGAGTCGGTCATCCTGGTAGACCTGGCCGGACATACGCCGGGCAGCATCGGGGTGCTCGTCCACACCGGGCGGGGATGGATCCTGATCGCCGGCGACGCGGCGTGGCACCACTTGCAGATCGAGAAGGTCCGGCAAAAGTCAAGCTACCCCGGCGTTTTGGTGGACGAGGACCGCGAGCAGACCTTCCGCACGCTGCAGCGACTTCATCTCGCACGCCACACGGTGCGGATCATCCCCACCCACGACCACCAAGCGGCGCTGCAGCTGCCGCCCTAGTCGTCCAGCACGAAGATGGGCTTGTGGCCGGGGGTGTCCGAAGTCAGAACGCCGGGGATGTCGTCCCAGCCGTAGATCCCGCTGGTGACCACCTCGGGGTGCAGCGTCCCCGCCGCGACGGCGTCGAGAGTGGGCGTCATGTTCGGCCGGGCTTGGCCCTTGCCGTTGTGGAAGTGCACGCCGCGCAGGTACAGCTGCAACAGCGGCAGCGTCACGTCCTGAAAGTAAATGCCCACGCTGTTGACGTGGCCCTCGGGCATGACGGAGAGCAGGGCCTTTCGCAGGCGGTCGGGGTCCGCCGTGGCGTCCACCGCCAAGTGAAAGTCCTTCTCCCGCTTGCCGTTGACGTCGCACACCTGCGCACCGAGTTTCTCGGCGACGGCCATGCGGGTGGGGTCGTCGTCGTAGTACACGGTGCGCGCGCCTGCGCAGTGGACGGCGACGTCGGCGCAGTACAGGCCGATCGATCCCGTTCCCCCGAAGACCGCGACCTGCGGGTCGTCGATCCCGGCGATGGTCGGCATGACCGTCTCCCAGCCCAGGGCGAGGTTATCGCCGATCGAGGCCAGGTGGACCGGGTCGATCCCGGCCGGCAAGGGCGCGAGGTTGTAGTCGGCGAAGGGCACGCGGATCAACTCGGAAAACGTTCCGCCCCAGAATCCGTTGACCGGAAGACCGTACTGGGCGTCGCCGTGGTGCAGGCAGCGGGCGGGGTGCCCGAGTCGGCATTGCGCGCAGGTGCCGCAGGCGATGTGCCAGGCCACGCCGACGACGTCCCCGACGCTGACGTTGGTGCAGTCGGGGCCCGCCTCGACGACGGTGCCGACGCACTCGTGGCCGAGCGGGAACGGCCCCAGGCCGGAGAACGGGGTCTTGTCGGCGACGACGTGGTGATCGAGGTCGCAGGTCGTGGCCGCGAGCGGGCGCACCAGCGCGTCAGACGGCGCGACGATCTTCGGATCGTCGACGTCGTCGAAACGGAGTCGCCCGGGGGCGACGAACATCAGGCTTCGCACGGTATCTCCTCGCTATAACGGTCGTTATAGCGGCCACCGTATGTTATAACGGACGTTATAGCAAGGAGGTCGGCATGCCGGAGAACTCTGTCGACGCTCGCGAACGCATGGTGGTCGGCGCCGCCGACATGATCAGCCGGCGCGGGCTCAACGCCACCAGCGTGCGAGAGCTGGCCAAGCACACCAGCGCCCCGCTCGGTTCGACATACCACTACTTCCCCGGCGGGAAATACGACCTGGCCGCCGAGGCGGTGCGATGGGCAGACGACCTCACCGTCCGCATTCTCACCAAAGAGCTGCGGGCCGGGCCGGTTGCCGGCCTGCAGGAATTCCTAAAAATGTGGCGAAACGTGGTGCTGAACAGCGACTTTCACGCAGGTTGTCCGGTTCTCGCGGTCTCGGTTGAAGACCTGCCCGACGGGCACCCCGCCCCGCGCGACGCCGCGGCGGCCGCTTTCGGCCGTTGGACGGCGCTGCTGGCGGAATCGATGCGCGAGCACGGCGTGAATGCGCCGGACGCCGAGCGCATCGCGACCCTGATCGTCGCGGCCGTCGAAGGCACCGTGGCCATGTGCCGCGCGCAGCGCAGCATCGAGCCGCTGGACCAGGTGGCCGCGGAGCTCACGCAGATCGTCGAGCGCGTCCTGCCCTGAGCGTGCGTGCACGGCGCCCTGGGAGCACAGCCGAAGCCCTGGACGCACACTCGGCGGATCTAACCGCCGAGGCAGCCCGGGCCGAGCAGCTCCTTGAGGTCGCCCATCAACGCCGGCGAGGGCGTCACCCGCAGCGAGGCGTCCAGCTCGAGCGTCGTGATGCGATCCCCGCTGATGAGCCGCAGATGCACCTGCGAGGTCCCGGGATGCCGGGCCAGCACCTGCTTGAGCGCGCTCACCTTGTCCAGCGTGCACTGCCGGGTGGGCAGGCTGACCGCCAGCGGCCGATCAGGCTGAGCGTTCGAAAAGTCGGGCACCACAAGGTCGTTGGCGATCAGCGCGATCCGGTCGTCGCGGATCGCGACCTTGGCGTTGACCAGCACCACCGCGTCGTCGACGATGTCGCCACCGTAGGCGGAATACGCGTGCGGGAAGAACATCACCTCGATGCCGCCGGTGAGGTCCTCCAATTGCGCTGACGCCCAGGGCATTCCGTTCTTGTTGACCCGCCGGTTCACCGAGGCCAGGATGCCGCCCACCCGCACCTGGGTTTCGTTGGGGATGTCGCCGTCGAGGATCGCGGGGATGGCGGTGTCGACCTGAGCAGAAAGCAGGTGTGCCACCCGGTTGAGCGGATGCCCGGACACGTACAGCCCCAGCATCTCGCGCTCGAGCGCCAGCTTGTGCTTGTCCTCCCACTCGTCGTCGGGCACCTTGATGGTGAACACCGCGTCCGTGGTGCCGGCCTCGCCCCCGCCGAAGAGGTCGAACTGCCCCATCGCCTCGGCCTTCTTGGTGCCCAGCACCGAGTCGACGGCGTCGGTGTGGACCAGGAACAGGCCCTTGCGGGCATGGCCGAGCGAATCGAATGCGCCCGCCTTGATCAGCGATTCGGTGACTTTCTTGTTGCACGCCGAAATGTCGATCTTGTTCAGGTAATCCGAGAAATCGGTGAACTTGCCCTTGTCGGAACGCGTTCCGATCAGCGACGTCACGACGTTGGCCCCGACGTTGCGCACCGCGCCCAGCCCGTAGCGGATGTCTTGGCCCACCGACGCGAAGTTCAGGCCGGACTCGTTGACGTCGGGCGGCAACACCGTGATCCCGAGCTTGCGGCAATCGGCCAGATACACGGCCGCCTTGTCCTTGTCGTCGCCCACCGACGTCAGCAGGCCGGCCATGTACTCGGCGGGATAGTTGGCCTTGAGGTAGGCGGTCCAGTACGAGACCATGCCGTAGCCCGCGGCGTGTGACTTGTTGAACGCGTAGTCGGCGAAGGGAAGGATGGTGTCCCACAACGCCTTGATGGCGCCGGCGGAGAACCCGTTGGACTGCATTCCCTCCGCGAAGCCCTCGTACTCCTTGTCGAGCACCTCGCGCTTCTTCTTACCCATCGCCTTGCGCAGAATGTCGGCTCGGGCCAGCGAGTAGCCGGCCACCTTCTGCGCGATGCGCATGATCTGCTCTTGGTAGACGATCAGGCCGTAGGTCTCGGCCAGGATCTCTTCGAGCGGTTCGGCCAGCTCCGGATGAATGGGCCGGATCGCCTGGCGGCCGTTCTTGCGGTCGGCGTAGTCGTTGTGCGCGTTCTGGCCCATCGGCCCGGGCCGGTACAGCGCGATGACGGCGACGACGTCTTCGAACCCGGTCGGTTGCATGCGCCGCAGCAGGTCGCGCATCGGCCCGCCGTCGAGCTGGAACACGCCCAGCGTCTCGCCGCGGCCCAGCAGCTCGTAGGTGGCCTTGTCATTGAGCGGCACCGATTCCAGATCGAGGTCAATTCCCTTGTTGGCCTTGATGTTCTCGATCGCGTCGCCGATGATCGTCAGGTTGCGCAGGCCCAGGAAGTCCATCTTCAGCAGGCCGATGGCCTCGCACGACGGGTAGTCCCAGCCGGTGATGATGGCCCCGTCCTGCGGTCGCTTCCACAGCGGGATGGCGTCGGTCAGCGGCTCGCTGCTCATGATCACCGCGCAGGCGTGCACGCCGGCGTTGCGGATCAAGCCCTCCAGGCCGCGGGCGGTCTGGTAGATGGTGCGCACGTCGGGGTCGGTTTCGATCAGACCGCGAACCTCGGCGGCCTCCTTGTACCGCTCGTGGTTGGGGTCGGTGATCCCCGACAGCGGAATGTCCTTGGCCATGATCGCCGGCGGCAGCGCCTTGGTGATGCGGTCCGCGATCGCGAAGCCGGGCTGGCCGTAGTGGATCCGCGCCGAATCCTTCAGCGCCGCTTTGGTTTTGATGGTGCCGAAGGTGATGACCTGGGCGACGCGGTCGGAGCCCCACTTGTCGGCGGCGTAGCGCACCATCTCGCCGCGGCGGCGGTCGTCGAAGTCGATGTCGATGTCGGGCATCGACGTGCGTTCGGGGTTGAGGAACCGCTCGAACAGCAGCCCGTGCGGGATCGGGTCGATGTCGGTGATGCCCAGGGCGTAGGCGACCAGCGATCCGGCGGCCGAGCCGCGGCCCGGGCCCACCCGGATGCCCACCGACCGCGCGTAGTTGATCAGGTCGGCGACGATCAGGAAGTACGACGGGAAGCCCTTGTCGCAGATGACGCCGATCTCGTAGGCCGCCCGCTGTTCGTAACCATCCGGGGCGCCCGCGGGAAACCGCCGGGCCAGCCCGGCGTCCACCTCGTGCCGTAGCCAGGAGGCTTGGTCGTGTCCATCGGGGACCGGGAAGACCGGCATCCGGTCGCGGGGGGCCCACACGTCGGCGTAGGACTGCACCCGCTCGGCGATCAGCAACGTGGAGTCACAGGCGCCAGGCACCTGGTCGTCCCAGATCTGTCGCATCTCGGCGGCCGACTTCAAGTAGTAGCCGTCGCCGTCGAACTTGAACCGGTTCGGATCCGACAGCGTCTTGCCGGTCTGCACGCACAGCAACGCCTCGTGGTTGTGCGCAGCATCGCGGGTGACATAGTGGCAGTCGTTGGTGGCCAGCGGCCGGATGCCCAGCGTGCGACCGATCTCGAGCAACCCCTCGCGGACCCGGCGCTCGATCTCCAGGCCGTGGTCCATCAGCTCGAGGAAGTAGTTGTCGGGCCCGACGATCTCGCGCCACCGGGCGGCCGCCTCCAGCGCCTCGCGGTCCTGCCCCAGCCGCAGCCGGGTCTGCACCTCCCCCGAGGGGCAGCCGGTGGTGATGATGATGCCCTCGGCGTGCTCGGCGATCAGCTCGGCATCCATCCGCGACCACTTGCTCAGCTGGCCCTCGAAGGAGGCCAGCGAGGACAGCTTGAAAAGGTTGCGCAGCCCCGTGGCGTTCTCGGCCACCATCGTCAGGTGCGTATAGGAGCCGCTGCCGGAGACGTCGTCAGACTTCTGGCTGGGGTCACCCCAGGTGACCCGGCGAGTGTCGAAGCGTGAACCCGGCGCGATGTAGGCCTCGACGCCGATGATCGGCTTGATCCCGGCCGACGTCGCCGCGTTGTAGAACTCGCTGGCGCCGAACATGTTTCCGTGATCGGTCATCCCGATCGCGGGCATTCCCAGCCGTTCCGCCTCGGCCAGCATCGGCGTGATCTTCGCGGCACCGTCCAGCATCGAGTACTCGGTGTGGTTATGCAGGTGCACGAAGGACTGGTTCATAGGGACGCCAGTCTATGACCGAGCACCGACGCATCCGGGCGTGTCGGGGAAGTGTGTCTCAAGAGGTTTCTGGCTACCCGTCCAGGATGCCTCGCAGGCGCGATTTCGTGCCGGAGCGGCGCGGTTAGCGTGTCGGCGCCGGCCGTCACCCGTACTTCTCGACGAACAGCTGCAGCGACTTCTGCACGTCGCCCTTGACGGCGCGGGCCGCGGCCGAACCCACCGGACCGAACAGCGGACGTCCGCCCAGCTCAAGACGCAGGCCCAGGGTGGAACCGTCCTCAGTGGGCCGCACGGTGAGGGTGACGCCGTATTTCGTCCCGCCCTTGCCCGCGCCGGACATCGCGACCTCGTGGGGCGGGTCCCATTTCGTCACCGTCCAGGTCACCCGGTTGCGCATGCCCTTGGCCCGCGCCACGCCCACGATCTGGGTGCCTTCGGCGATCTCGTCGGGCAGCTCGCCGCGCCAGCCCTCGTGCATGACGAGCCACTCGCCCAAGTCAGAGAGGTCCGATACGTGATCCCACATGTCCTGCGGGCTCATCGGCATGTCGGCAGTCATGTCAACGGCGGCCATGAAGCAAACCTAGCGCGACCCGAGGACGCGTGGCCGCGACGGTGTGCGCTCAGGGCTGTCGGTGTGCGCACGGGGCGCCCGGGACGCACACTCGTGGCCCCGGAGGCGGCTATCAGCGGCTCGGCCCCCCGCGAAAACGGTTGCCGATGCGGATCGCGGGCAGCAGCAGGCTGCGCGGCGCGAATCGGCCGCTGGTGCTGACGACCTTCGGCACGACGCCGGGCACCACGCTGCGACGGCCCGCGAGCATCCCGCCGATCGCGGCCTCGGCGACGTCGGAGGGCGAGACCTGCGCAATGGAGAGGCTGAAGCGTTCGGCATTGGCGATCTCGGCCCACTCGGTGGGAACCGGTCCCGGGCACAGCACCGTGACCGACACCCCCGAGCCGTGCAGCTCCTCGTGGATGGCTTCGGAGAAGGTCTGGACGAAGGCCTTGGTGGCCGAATACACCGCCATGAAGGGCATCGGCTGGAACCCGGCGATCGACGCGATGTTCAGCACCGCCCCGGCCCCGCGTTCCACCATGCCGGGCAGGACGGCGTGGGTGAGTTCCATCAACGCCAGCGAGTTGAGCGTGACCTCTTCGCTTTCCCGCTCGAGCGGCAACGTGTAGAAGACGCCGCTGGTGCCGAATCCGGCGCTGTTGCACAGCCCGGCGATCGGCTCGCTGCTCAGTCGGTTCGCCAATTTGGCGCGGGCTTTGACGTCGCTGAGGTCCAGCGGCAGCACCTCGACGGCGACCGAGTACTCCGCGCCCACCTCGTTGGCGAGCTCGTCGAGCCGCTCGCGGCGGCGTGCGACCAGCAGCAGCGGAAAGCCGCGGCGGGCCAGGCCGCGGGCCAGCTCGGCGCCGATGCCGGAGGAGGCGCCGGTGATGACGACGGTGGTGTCGGTGTCGGGTTTCGGAAGGCTCATCGTGTCACCAATGGATCCCGCGCGTCGCCCGCACGAACGTCTCGCTGCGTTTGTCGAACTGCTTCGAATCCTTTGTGTCGGTTGCGGATTCGCCGCCCTTGGCGGCGTCGGAATCCTCGAACATGCCGAAGGCGCGGTTGCGCACCAGGTCCATTACGGCGGGGTTCACCGCGTCGGCGACGGCGGCGAACTGCCCGAACGGCGAGCTGGCCCGCCGCGGCCGGTGCACGATGGCGTCAGTGATCACGCCGGCGGCCTGATCCGGTGTCAGCGCCGGGAACTTGTCGTACATCTTGGTGGGGCTGATCATCGGCGTGCGCACCAGCGCCATGTGCACGGTGGTGAACCTGATGTCGTCGTTGACGACTTCGGCCTGCAGCGCGTCGCACAGGCTGTCCAGCGCCGCCTTGCTGGCGATGTACGCACCGAAGCGCGGGGCGCGGGTCTGCACGCCGACCGAGGAGACGTTGATGATCTGCCCGAAGCCGCGCTCGCGCATGCCCGGAATGAATTTGAGGATGAGCTGGACCGCGCCGAGATAGTTGAGCTGCATGGTCCGCTGGTAGTCGTGGATGCGGTCGTAGGACAGCTCCAGCGAGCGCCGGATCGAGCGACCGGCGTTGTTGATCAGGATGTCGACGCCGCCGAGCTCGTCGAGCACCCGATCGGCCATCGCGGCGATGGCGTCCATGTCGGTCAGGTCGCACGAGTACACGTGGGCGGTTCCGCCGTCGCCGCGGATCTCGTCGGCGACCTTCTCCAGGTTTTCCAACGTGCGTGCGACCAGCGCGACGACTCCGCCCGCCTCCGCGATTTTCTTCGCCGCGGCCGCACCGATGCCCGACGATCCCCCGGTGATGAGGACGGTCTTGCCGTCGACCGCGTCCTCGAGCGTGCGGCCCTGCACCGCGTCGAGCAGATTGCGCAAATAGAAGGGCCGATATCGCCCGGCGGAGTTGGGGGTGTTGATGATGTTGGAGACCGCCGCGAACGGCTTTTCCACCAAGTTCGTCAGGTCACCGAGATTCATCGGGCGTCGCTCCTGTGACGTAGGCCATAAAGCCAACCTAGGACATCGCTCGGCGATTGGGTGCGGATTGCGGCCACGGAAAGCTCGCCGCGTGGCTCACGCGGTGGCCCCGGTTGCGGGCGGGCGAGGGCAATCCGCTTGTTACAGCGAGTAATCCGGGCTCCAGCCCGCCGACATTGCCGCCATGGCGGTGATTGCGCCGCCGGCCACGACCCTGGCGGCAATCTCGCCGACTATCGACGTGGGCGCCCGGTTGTGGCCAGAATTCCAGGCATGTCTCGCACATTCGACGACCTGGTGGCCGAAGCCGATTCGGTATCGGTTGACGGCTGGGAGTTCTCGTGGCTCGATGGCCGCGCGACCGAGGAACGACCCTCCTGGGGCTATCAACGGCTGCTGAGCCACCGCTTAGCGACCGTGTCGGCCGCGCTGGACATTCACACCGGCGGCGGCGAAGTGCTGGCCGGAGCGAGCCCCTTTCCACCCACGATGGCGGCGATCGAGACGTGGCCGCCGAACGCCGCGCTCGCAACCAAGCTGCTGCATCCGCTCGGCGTGGTGGTCGTGGCGATGCGCGACGAGCCGCCATTGCCGTTCGCGGGCGAGTCGTTCGACCTGGTGACCAGCCGTCATCCCGTCTCGGTGTGGTGGACCGAGATCGCTCGGGTGCTCCGGCCCGGCTGCAGCTACTTCGCGCAGCACATCGGACCCGCAACGATGGGCGAGCTGGTCGAGTACTTCATCGGACCGCAGCCGGAGAAATGGGCCGAGTTTCACCCGGACGCCGTCCGCGCGCAGATCCAAGCCGGCGGTCTGGAGATCGTCGACGTGCGCATGGAACGGCTGCGAGCCGAGTTCTTCGACATCGGCGCGGTGGTCTACTTCCTGCGCAAGGTGATTTGGACGGTGCCGGATTTCAGCGTGGACCGCTATCGGGAGCGGCTGCGGGAACTGCACGAGCTCATCGAGACCGAGGGCTCCTTCGTCGCCCACCCCACGCGGGTCCTGGTCGAGGCCCGGAAGCCGGACTGATACTGGGGTATCCGCACCGATTCCCACCGAGCCTGTAATTCTGCAGAAGAAGTGCGAGACAGGGCCTGCAAAATTACAGGCTCGGCGAATTTCGTTGGGCGTTTGAGCGGTGCTCAGCCCTCGTCGCGCAACACATCCAGGGCGTGCTGCAAATCCGGCGGATACGGGCTGACGATCTCGATTCGGCGACCGTCGGCCGGGTGGGCGAAGGCCAGCGACCGCGCATGCAGCCATTGACGTTCCAGCCCAAGCCTTTTCGCCAGCTTCGGATCGGCCCCGTAGACGAGGTCACCGCAGCACGGGTGATGCAGCGCGGCGAAATGCACCCGGATCTGATGGGTGCGACCGGTTTCCAGATGCACGTCGAGCAGGCTGGCGGCGACGAACGCTTCGACGGTGTCGTAGTGGGTGAGGCTGTGCCGGCCGTCCTTGGTCACGGCGAACTTCCACTCTCCGCCGCGGTGCCGGCCGATCGGCGCGTCGATCGTCCCGCTGGACGGATCCGGATGTCCCTGCACCAGCGCGTGATAGCGCTTGTCGACCGTGCGTTGTTTGAACGCGCGCTTGAGCACGGTGTAGGCGCGCTCGGAGATCGCCACCACCATCACCCCGGAGGTGCCGACATCGAGTCGATGCACGATGCCCTGCCGCTCGGGCACGCCCGCCGTCGTGATGCGGTAACCGGCGGCGGCCAGGCCGCCGAGCACCGTGGGTCCGGTCCAGCCCACCGACGCGTGCGCAGCCACCGCGGCCGGCTTGTCGACGGCGACGATGTCGTCGTCGGAATACAGAATCGTCATGCCCTCGATGTCGACCGGCGTGTTCTCCGGCGGCGCCGGCGCTTCCGGCAGGCGCACGTGCAGCCAGGCGCCGGTTGTCAGGCGGTCGGACTTGCCCGCCGTCACGCCGTCCAATTCGACACCGCCGTCCTCGGCGAGGGCCGCCGCGGCGGTGCGGGACAGTCCCAGCAGGCGCGCCAGCCCGGCATCGACGCGCATGCCCGCCAGCCCTTCTGGAACGGGCATCGACCGCTCGGATGCCATCAGCGCCGGTCGGCCTTGGCCCGGCTGCCGGTTTCCCCGTCGGCCTTGCGCCGACCCACGGTGTCGAAGTCGAAGCCGAAAATCGACAGGGCGACGAGCAGGATCGCGCCGCCGACCACCGACGGGTCGGCGACGTTGAACACCGGCCACCAGCCGACTGACAGGAAGTCCACCACGTGTCCGCGCAGCGGCCCGGGCGCCCGGAAGAAGCGATCGACCAGGTTGCCCATCGCGCCGCCGAGGATCATCCCCAGGCCCACCGCCCACCACGGCGACACCAGGCGCCGGCCCATCCAGAAGATGCCGACCACGACGCCGGTCGCGATCAGCGTCAAGAGCCAGGTGTACCCGGTTGCCATGGAGAATGCGGCCCCCGAGTTGCGCACCAACGTCCACGTCACCGTGTCGCCGATGATCGACACCGGCTGCCCCGGCGGCAGCAGCTTGACGGCGAGCACCTTGGTCACGATGTCCAGCACCAGCACCACCGCCGCGACCGTCAGCAGCAGGCGCAGCCGCCTCGGCGGGTTCTGCGGGCTCTGCGGCGCGGGCTCCGCGCTGTCGTCGATGTCTCCCGTTGGTTCCTCGGACACTCCCCCATCATCCCCTAAGGCGGACAACGCATGCGGGATGATCCCACCATGGGCCGCCTCACCGTCGTCGCCACCGGGGGCACGATATCGACCACCACCGGCGCCGACGGCGTGCGCCGTCCCAGCCACAGCGGGGCGGCGCTGACCTCCGGCCTGGACGTCGACGTCGTCGACCTGATGGCGGTCGACAGCTCGGAACTGACGCTGCCCGATTGGGATCGGATTCGCGCCGCGGTGCGCGCCGGGGTCGACGGCGGCGCCGACGGAGTGGTCATCACGCACGGCACCGACACGCTCGAGGAGACCGCGCTGTGGCTGGACCTCACCTACGACGGCACCGTTCCGATCGTGATGACCGGCGCCATGCGCAGCGCCGACGCCCCCGACGCGGACGGCCCGGGCAATCTGCGTGACGCGCTGGCGCTGGCGGCCAGCCCGGCCGCCCGTGGCCTGGGCGTGCTCGTGTCGTTCGCCGGCCGGGTGTTGCAGCCGTTGGGCCTGCACAAGGTGGCCACGTCCGACCTCAGCGGCTTCGCCGGCCGGCTGCTCGGCACCGCCTCGGGTGACATCGCGCTGACGGGCGACAAGGCGCGCCCGTATCTCGGTGAGCTGAGTGCCGCCGACGCGCCGCGGGTCGACGTCGCCGCGGTGTACCTGGGCAGCGACTCGGTGGCGCTGGACGCGTTCGTCGAGGCCGGGGCGCGCGCCGTCGTGCTGGAGGCGCTGGGTTCGGGCAACGCCGGCGCCGCGGTGGTCGACGGGGTGCGCCGTCATTGCCGCGATGGGGTCGTGGTCGCGGTGTCCACGCGGGTCGCCGGCGGGCGGGTCAGCGCGGGGTACGGCCCGGGGCACGACCTGGTGGCGGCCGGCGCGGTGATGGTGCCGCGGTTGCGCCCTGCCCAGGCCCGGGTGTTGCTGATGGCCGCGCTGGCCGCGGGGCTACCCGTCGCCGACGTCGTCGACCGCTGGGGCTGACAGCTCGTTGGCCTGCAGCGCGCCGACGTAGTCCGGCCAGTCCAGGGAGTCGACCGGGTTGGCGCCGGTGAGCTCGTCGGTGTCGGCGGGAAACGTGCGGGCCTGGCCCGGGCCGGAGCCACGGGTCTCGAACCGGACGGTTACCACGCCGTGGCCCGCGCCCTGCACCCAGCCGTGCCCGAGCTCGCGGTGGGCGACGTCGTCACCGATGCGCCAGCGCGAGGGCTCGGCGGGCGGCGCGAACATGGCCTCGGTCGCGGTCTCTGCCGGGTGTTCCTCCGACATCTCCCCCGACAGCTCGAGGTCCGGGAACAACGATTCCTGGCGCACGTCGCTGAGTCCCGAAAACCCCACGCCGACAAGGCGAATGGGCCCGATGTCGCGCGGATCGATCAGCAGCCGCCGGGCCACCGCGATCAGCGCGCCGGCCTCGGTCGTCGCGTAGGGCAACGTCGCCGAGCGGGTCAGCGTGCTCATGTCCGACTTCTTCAGCTTCACCGTGACGGTGCGCGCGCCGCGGCCGTCGCGCAGCAGGCGTTGGTGCGCGTGCTCGGCGATCGGGTCGATCGCGTCGCGCAACTGCTCCAGGCTGGTCAGGTCGACGGCGAAGGTCGACTCGGAGCTGATCTGCTTGGCCTCGGCGCGCTCGGTGACAGGACGGTCGTCGATCCCGCGGGCCAGTCGGTGCAGCGCCGGCCCGACCGTCGCGCCCAGGATGTTGGCGACCTCGGCGTCGGTCAGCGCGGCGAGTTGCCCGATCGTTTCGATGCCGAGCCGATTCAGCTTCTCCTCGGCGACCGGGCCGATGCCCCACAGCCGGCGCACCGGCAAGCCGCCGAGAAGCGGTTGTTCTTCTGTTCGCCGGACCACCCGGACGCCGTCGGGTTTGGCGAGTCCGGACGCGATCTTGGCGATCTGCTTGCCCGAGCCGGCGCCGACGGAGGCGATCAGGCCCGTCTCGTCGCGAATCCGCCACCGCAAGTCTTCGCAGAACGCCTCGACATCGTCGGCGCTCGCCCCGGCGAGCTGCGGCGGCTCGCCGAAGGCCTCGTCGACGGACAGCTGCTCGACGACGGGCACCAGGCTGCGCACGGCGTCGAAGACCCGCCGGCTGGCCACCCCGTACACCACGCCGCGCGGCGGCAGCACCACCGCGGTCACGCCGATCAGCCGGCGGGCCTGATGCATCGGCATGGCCGACCTGGCGCCGAACACCCGCGCCTCATAGCTGGCGCCGGCCACCACGCCCCGCCCACCCAAGCCGCCGACCAACACCGGCCGCGTGCGCAGGGTCGGTCGGGTGAGTTGCTCGACGGAGGCGAAGAACGCGTCCATGTCCAGGTGCAGCACCCAGCGGGACTCCACAACCCTCGATGCTATTGGGGCTGTAGGTCTACCGTCGGTGACATGGCCATGAACCTCTGCCACAGGTGGTGCTGCAGCTCGAATCGCTGGGCGAAGGAAGTGGAAACCCACGTGCTGCCGACCGTGCTCGCCGACGTGGAACTGGGCGACAACACGCTGGAGATCGGACCCGGATACGGCGCATTCCTGCGGGTGCTCCTCGACAAGACGCCGAAGCTCACCGCGGTCGAGATCGATGCCCCGATGGCACAGCGGCTGCAGCGGCTCTACGGCGACCGGGCCCACATCATCAACGGCGACGGCACCGATACGGGCTTGCCGGACAACGAGTTCAGCTCGGTTGTGTCGTTCACCATGCTGCATCATGTCCCGACGGCGGAATTGCAGGACCGGTTGTTCGCCGAGGCGTTCCGGGTGCTTCGGCCCGGCGGCGTCTTCGCCGGCAGCGACGGCGTGCCGTCGGTGCTGTTTTCGATCCTGCATTTCCGCGACACCTGCAATCCGATTCCGCCGGAATCGCTGCCGGATCGCTTGCGCGCCGCGGGTTTTCGCGACGTGGACGTCAAGGTCGGCACCGGCAGGCAGCGCTGGCGCGCGGTCAAGGCCGCCTGATGGAAAACGCGCCGTCATCGCGATGGGCGCGGCTGCGCCACCAGTGGAACGAGCGGCTGGAACCCGGTGAGCAGGCGACGATTCTCGCGTGGTTGTCGTTCACCGTCACCTTCGTCGGGGTGCGCGCGCTCACCCACTGGATCCGCGCGGGCCACGGTCCCGCGGGCGGCGGTGTCAGCCTGGGCGGCAAGCACTTTCATCACTACAACATCGGCATCGCGCTACTGGCGACGGTGGCGGCGGTCGGGCTGCGCGGCACGGAAAAGCAACGCCGCCACCCGGCGGCCGCGGTCGCTTTCGGCTCGGCTAACGCACTGATCGTCGACGAGCTGGCCCTGCTGCTGGACCTCAAGGACGTCTACTGGGCGACCGAAGGGCGCGAGAGCGTCGACGTCGCGGTCGGCGTCATCGCCACCGGCGCGACGGTCGCAGCGGGCATGCCGTTCTGGGCGCATGCCCACCGCGCGCTGCGCTCGGGTTCGTGATCAGTTGATGCGGCCGATCGGCCCCCGCGGGGGAACCGGGACCTGCGACGACGACGGCGGATATCTCGGCGGGATCGGCTTCGCGATCGTCGTCGTCGTTGTCGGCGGCGGGGCCGGGTAGCTCGGAGGGGTGGCCCGCACCGGCGGCGGGAGAGGCAGCGGGACCGGCACCGGCACGACGACGGGCGGCGGTGCGGCCGGCGGCGGGAGCGGGGAATTCGGAATCGGCGCCGCGGGCGGCGGCGGGTTGGCGGGCGGCGGCGCGGGCAGGTTGACCGGCCCCGGGGTGTTCGGGGCCGGCGGCGCTTGCGGCGGCGGCGCTTCGGGCGGCGGCATCGTGATCGCCGCCGGCGGTGTGTTGGGCCCGGCTGGCGGGGGCGTGTTCACGGTGACGTCCGACGGGGCCACCGCGGTTTTCTGGTGGTGCAGCAAGAGAAACATCAATCCGAGGGCGACGAACACGATGCCGACCAGCACCGTGGCGGCCTGGATGTGGCGGGCGCGCCGGCTCGCCTCGGGGTGGGGTTGTCCCGCGGAGGCGCCACCCTGCTGATGGAGAGCTTCGGTAACCGCGTCCGCGTGCGAATCGCCCGTGTCCGCTCCCATCGCGGTATCGGCGGACGTCAGCTGGACCTTGGTCAGGGTCTGTCCGCGTAGCCACCACGGCGCCGCGACGAATATCGGGGCCACACCCAGCAATGCGGCCGGGCTGACGAGGTCGCGACGCTTCCGCTCACAGGTGGCGCAGGAGTCGATGTGCCGCGCCACCCGTTTGCGTAGCAGGACGGTGAATTTGCCGTCCCAATTCGCCAGGATGGCGCCGAGCTCCGGGCATCCCTGCGGATTGCGGTGCGCGCGGCGGGCCACCAGCAAGGCACCCAGCGACCGTTCCACCGTGTCGCGCATGCGCGAAACCAGTTTGGTGGCGTTGTCGGGGCTGACGTCCAGGGCCGCCGCCAGTTCGGGGCCGTCCAGGCCGTGACGATAACTCAGCTCCAGGACCGCGCGGTCGCGGTCGGACAACCCGCCGGCGGCCTCGGCGACGAGCTCGGCCAGTTCGGTGCGGCGAGCGAGCGTGTCCGGGCCCGCGTCGAAGGACTGCGCCTCGGGCAGCTCGTCGGCGACGTTTTCGCGACGTCGGAGCCGGATGCACCGCAGGGCCTCGTTGCGTGCGATGGCGTAGAGCCACGGGCGCAGTTTGTCGGGGTCGCGCAGCGTCGACAGCTGGGCCGCCGCCGTGCAGAACACCTCCTGCACACAGTCGGCGGCGGCGTCGCGGTCACGCACCATGCCCACGCAGAAGTCGTGCAGGCGGTCGGCGTAGCGGTCATAGATTCCGGCGAAAGCGGCTCGGTCGCCCGCGACGGCCGCGCCGGCCAACTCGGCGTCGCCGGCCATATTCCAGTCGGGCAGTGCGGTCATGACGTTGCTCCAGCCAATCCGGCGCCGAGGGCCCAGCGCGCTGGGCCCGGCGCTTCCGCTAAGTGTGCGCGCATTTTGCTGAGATGGCGCTGGTTAGTCGGATTTCTTCCGGAGAGCACGGTGAAGGCCGGACCCCGCCGTCCGGCCTTCACCGCTCCTACTACTTCTTGTTCTGCGGGGGCAGCTGGTGGCAGGCCAGGCACTGCGTTGGCGCCGACTGCACCGGAATGCCGCCACCCGGCTTGGGGCCGATCGGCTTGCCACCGCCGGAATTGCCGCTACCCGACTGACCGCTACCCGACTGCCCACTTCCGGAGTTGCCACCGCTCGGCTTGCCACCGCCGGAATTGCCGCTACCCGACTGACCGCTACCGGACTGCCCGCTACCGGACTGGCCGCTACCGGAGTTGCCACCGCTCGGCTTGCCACCGCCGGAATTGCCGCTACCCGACTGACCGCTGCCGGACTGGCCGCTACCGGAGTTGCCACTGCTGGGGTTATCCGGATACACCGGCACCGGGATGGGTATCGGCACGATCACCGGAGGCGCGCTCGGGGCGTCGGCCGGAGGCGGGCCCGGGTCGGCGGGCGGGGGCGCCTGCACGGTGACGACGGGGGCCGGAACGTTCACGTTGGTGGGAACGATCGGCCCGGCCGGACCCGCGTCGGCCGGCGGAACGACCGCGGCCGGCGCCGGGGCGACGGGCGGCGGCGCCACACTCGGCGCCTGGGGCACCACCGAACCGACACTCGAGTTCGGTGCCACGACGGCCGGCTTGGGCTTGGGACTCGTCCCGGCGACGAGCATCACCCCGAACCCGGCGACCAATCCAAGCGCGGCGATGACGGCCGCGACGACCAGCGCGTTCGCTCCCCACCATCGCCGCTGCGCGGGTTCCTCCGCGGGGAGGTCATCCTCGGACTCCGCAGGCAGGCGATCCTCGACGTGCGCGGGGGTGTGCAGAGATCCGTCCTCGATCGCCGGATCGCCCAGCGGGCTCGACGCCCACGCCTCCGCGGCGGTCAGGTCCTCGTGCTGGCTCGCGGCGGCGGTCAGGTCCTCGTGCTGGCTCGCGGCGACGGTCAGGTCCTCGCGCGGGACCGCCCTGAAGGTAGCCGAGTGAAAGTCTTCGATGGTGCTCATGGCCTGTTCCTTAACTGTGGTCGCGGCCCCCTTTGGGTCGCATTCACAGGTATGAGCAGCCGCCGGTGGTCACCCGGACACTTTTTTCGGAACTTTTTTGCGGAGCTGTCTCCCGGCCCCGGCGCCGGCCCCGGTCCTAGGCCTTGGCGATGGCCACCCGCACGCCGTCGCCGATCTCCGCCGCCTCGGCGGGCTCGCCGAACTCGAAGCTGGTGGCCAGGATCTCACCGGCGATGAGGTCGCGGTGGGCGCGTGCCCAATCGGCCCGCTCCGCGGGCACCGACATCACCACGCGGATGCGGTCGGACACGTCCAGCCCGGTCGACTTGCGCAGTTCCTGCAGCTCGCGAATCCGGTCCTTGGCCCAGCCCTCGGCCTCCAGCTCCGGGGTCACCGTGCCGTCGAGCACGACCAGCCCGCCCCCGTCGGGCAGCGCCGCGGTGAATTCCGGGTCGGCGGCGACCAGTCGCGAGCTGTACTCGTCGGGTTGCAGCACCGCGGGGCCGGCGGTCAGGGTGCCGTCGGGGTTGACGACGCCTTCCCCGGCCTTGACCGCCTTGATGGCGGCCTGAACGTCCTTGCCCAGCCGCGGCCCCGCCACGCGCGCATTGACGGTGAGCTCGAACCGGCCGTAGGTGTCAATCGCGTCGGTCAGCTCGACGCGCTTGACGTTGAGCTCGTCGGCGATCAGGTCGGCGAACGGCTGCAGCCGCTGCGGGCTGTCCACCGCGACGGTCAGTTTCGGTAGCGGCAGGCGCACCCTCAGATTCTTGGCCTTGCGCAGCGACGACGCGGCGGAGCAGACCTCACGGACCTGATCCATCGCGGCCACCAGGTCTGGGTCGGCGGGCAGCACGTCCGGCTGGGGCCAGTCGGTCAAATGCACCGACCGCTCCGCGGTCAGCCCCCGCCAGATGATCTCGGTGGTCAGCGGCAGCAGCGGGGCGGCCAGCCTCGCCGTTACCTCGAGCACGGTGTGCAGGGTGTCGATTGCCTCGCCGTCTTCTTCCCAGAACCGCGAACGCGACCGTCGCACATACCAATTCGTCAGCGCCTCGGTGAACTGGCGCAGTTGCTCGCAGGCCCCGGAGATGTCGCAGACCTCCATGGACCGGCTGAGATCGTCACGCAGCACCGCGAGCTTGGCCAGGATGTAGCGGTCCAGCACGTGCGCCGAATCGGTGCGCCAGCTACCGACTTTCGGCGCGTAGAGGGCCAGGAAGCTGTAGGCGTTCCACAGCGGCAGCAGGACCTGCCGCACCCCTTCGCGGATGCCCTGCTCGGTGACGATCAGGTTGCCGCCGCGCAGGATCGGCGACGCCATTAAGAACCACCGCATGGCATCGGAGCCGTCACGGTCGAACACCTCGGTGACGTCGGGGTAGTTACGCAACGACTTGCTCATCTTCTGGCCGTCGGAGCCCAGCACAATCCCGTGCGCCACACAGGTTTTGAACGCCGGACGATCGAACAGCGCGGTGGCCAGCACGTGCAGCGTGTAGAACCAGCCGCGAGTCTGGCCGATGTACTCGACGATGAAGTCGCCCGGATAGTGGCCGTCGAACCAGTCGCCGTTTTCGAACGGGTAATGCACCTGGGCATAAGGCATGGAGCCCGAGTCGAACCACACGTCGAGCACGTCGGGGATCCGCCGCATCGTGCTGCGCCCGCTGGGGTCGTCGGGGTTGGGCCGGGTGAGCTCGTCGATGTAGGGCCGGTGCAAGTTGGTGGGCCGCGCCCCGAAGTCGCGTTCGAGCTCGTCGAGGCTTCCGTAGACGTCGATGCGCGGGTAGGCGGGATCGTCGGACTTCCACACCGGAATCGGCGTGCCCCAGTAGCGGTTTCGTGAGATGGACCAATCGCGGGCGCCCTGCAGCCACTTGCCGAACTGGCCGTCCTTGACGTGCTCGGGGTACCAGGTGATCTGCTGGTTGAGGTCCACCATCCGGTCCCGGAATTCGGTGACCGCGACGAACCACGACGACACCGCGCGATAGATCAGCGGATTGCGGCACCGCCAGCAGTGTGGGTAGGGATGGTCATAGGTTTCGTGACGCAGCAGGATCGGCTTGTTCACCGCCGCCGGGCCGCTCTGGTCCTTCAGGTCTCGGATGATCTGGGCGTTGGCGTCGAAGACGTGCTGGCCCTGGTAATCCGGGACGGTGGCGTCGAACCGGCCCTTGGAGTCGACCGGGGTGACCGGTTCGATGCCCACCTTGTCGGTGGTGGCCATGTCGTCCTCGCCGTACGCCGGCGCCATGTGCACGATTCCGGTGCCATCCTCGGTGGTCACGAAGTCGCCGGGCAGCACCTGAAAAGCGTTGGCGCGCCCGGGTTCTGGGTCCGCGAAGTACGCGAAGGGCGGCAGGTAGCGGGTTCCCAGCAGATCGGCTCCTCGATAGGTGCCGAGGATCTCGGGCTCGTCACCGAGCTCGCGGGCGTAGGCGGCCAGGCGCGCCTCGGCCAGCACCAGCCGGCGATCGCCGGCCTTCACCTGCACATAGGTCACCTCCGGATTGACCGCAACCGCGAGGTTCGACGGCAGCGTCCACGGCGTCGTCGTCCACACCAACAGGTAAGCGCCCGCAAATTCGCCGTCGGGTACCCGGAATCCCACGGTGATCGCGGGATCCTGGCGACTTTGGTAGATGTCGTCGTCCATCCGCAATTCGTGGTTGGACAACGGGGTTTCGTCGCGCCAGCAATACGGGAGCACCCGGTAGCCCTCGTAGGCCAGGTCCTTGTCCCACAGCTGTTTGAACGCCCAGATCACCGACTCCATATAGGACAGGTCGAGCGTCTTGTAGTCGTTGTCGAAGTCGACCCAGCGGGCCTGGCGCGTCACATACGCCTGCCACTCGTCGGTGTAGCGCAACACCGATTCGCGGCAGGCCTCGTTGAACGCCGCGATCCCCATCGCGTCGATCTGGGACTTGTCGGTGATGCCCAGCTGTCGTTCGACCTCGAGCTCGGCGGGCAGCCCGTGGGTGTCCCAGCCGAAGCGGCGCTCCACCTTGTCTCCGCGCATGGTGCGGTACCGCGGGACGATGTCTTTCACGTACCCGGTGAGCAAGTGCCCGTAGTGGGGCAGGCCGTTGGCGAACGGCGGCCCGTCGTAGAACACGTACTCCGGGGCGCCGTCGCGGCGGGCGATGCTGGCCCGGAAGGTGTCGTCGCGCGCCCAGTACTCGAGGACCTCGAGTTCGAGCGCCGGGAAGTCGGGTGCCCCGGCGGCCAACTTCGGGTAGGTCAAAGCGTCGTCTCCCTGTGCCAGTTCTCAGGCCGGGGACGACGACGCGCTAGCTGCGCGAGCGCCGCGGTACCACCCCGCTTGCCGCGCTGACGCGCGACCGCTCGTGACGGCTGTGACGGGCCTACCCGTTCGGTTCTACTGGGCTCCAATGGCCGTTCTTCCGAAGGCTCCCCGGTGATTGCCGGATCGATGCCGCTGCGCCGATTCTAGCCGTTGGATCAGGCCCGGACCTCGAGCACGCCCGCGCGCCACAGCGCCGCGTAGGCGTGCCGCAGCGGAATGCTCAACAAACGGGCGGCGCCGTTCACCAGCGGGTCGGCGCCCAGGCCGAAGATCGGCGCGTCGACGCGGCGGGTCGCCATGTCGTCAGGCAGGGCTGCGCTCGAGCTCATACGTCCCTCACCTCCCCGACGGCAACGACGCGTGCGGGTTACCCGCACGACCTGTGCGCACACAAGGAGTACAGAAACCGACGACAGTCGGAGATCCGCACCCCACTCGTCAGAGCTTCGGCACTACACGACGTGTCCTGGCCTGGAAAAACAATCCAAGCCGGAAGCCACCTGGGCTCAACCCTTAAGCCGGGAGGAGCTGTCCTGACCCGGGGCGTCTTTGGACGTTCGGGGTCAGTGGCCTGTATTCGTGTAGACGCCTCACCTAACGAGGTGCCCACACGATGATGCACGAGCGGTGTGGGGCGGTCAAACTCGGCCGCGTGGCCTAGTCGGTGGTCCGGGGGCGCAGCCCATCCAGCACCAGCGCGACGACGAAATCGGCCACCTGAGCTGCGGTGACGCCGTCGTCGGTGTTCAGCCGCCGATGTGCCAGCTGACCGACCAGCGCGGCCAGCGTGTACGCCACCATCCGGGCCGGGGCGGCGATCACCCGCCCGCGCAGCTGGGCGGCGACGATGAAGGTTTCGATGTCGTCGATGAAGCGCTCGTAGATGCCGCCCAGGTGCTTCTCGAATCGGTCACCGAGCGCGTACGCGTCGCGGAACAGCAGTTTGACCGTCGCCCTGTCGGCTTCGAAGAACTCCAAGGTCGCCCGCACCGCGGTTCGCAGCGGCGCCTCTTCCCCCTCCGAGGGCGCGCCGGTCTTCGCCGCCCGAGCCAGCGCCGCGGCGAGGTGGCCGCGCAGGGCACCCTCCTCCACCGCCATCAACGCGTGGAACAGCTCGTCCTTCGAGTCGAAGTACCAATAGACCGAGCCGTAGGCGAGGCCGGCCTGCTTGGCGATGTCGGCGATGGTCGTGTCGTGAAAACCCTTGCGCGCAAACACCTTTTTGGCCGCCGCCACGATCTGATCGCGCCGCTGCGACTTGTCTTCGGCACTGACCGCGCGGCGCCGCCGCATCGGGGTGGTCACTTCTCGACCAGGTCGTCGAGCCGCCCGATCGTGTCTATGAACTCCTCGACCATCTCGAGCACCACCGAGCGCGTCGGGCGCACCCGGTCGAGTGAACCGACGACCTGCCCGACGAAGTAGGTGGCCAGCTCGCGCGCCTTGGCGCCGGGGTGGGCGGCGGCCTGGTTGATGCGGACCTGGTATTCGGTGATCAGGGCGGTCTGCAGCGGCATGCCGAGGGGGTCGGGGCTGTCGGGCCGCTCCCATTCGTCGGTCCAGGCCGTGCGCAGCATCCGCGCCGGCTTGCCGGTCATCGACCGCGACCGCACGGTGTCCGAGGAGCTGGCTGCCAGGAACTTCTCCTTGACCACCGGGGCTGTCTCGGCTTCCTCGGTGGTCAACCAGACCGACCCGCACCACACGCCCTCGGCCCCCAGGGCCAGCGCCGCCGCGATCTGGCGGCCCCGGGCGATCCCGCCGGCGGCGAGCACGGGCGTCGGCGACACCGCATCCACCACTTCGGGGACCAGGACCATGGTCGCCACCTCACCGGTGTGGCCGCCGGCCTCGGTGCCCTGCGCGACGATCAGGTCGACGCCGGCGGCGGCATGCCGCCGCGCGTGTTGCGTGGTTCCCGCCAGCGCGGCCACCAGCACGTCGTGGTCGTGGGCACGCCCGACGAGGTCGGCCGGGGGCGGGCCGAGCGCGCTGGCGATCAGCCGGATGTCGTGGGCGAAGGCCACGTCGAGCAGCGGCTCGTAGCCCTTGGGTGAGATGTTGAGCGCGCCGCCGGACGGCGCGCGTTGCGGCTCGGCGGTCGCCGGGATGCCGTAGCGGGTGAGTAGGTCGTCGACGAACTCGCGGTGCTCCTCGGGCAGCAGCGCGGCGACCTGTTTGGCGTCGATTCCGCCCTGGTCGGCTCCGACGTACTTGGGCGGCAACAGCAGGTCGACCCCGTAGGGCTTGCCCCCGGTCTGCTCCTCGATCCAGGTGAGCTCGCTGTCCAGCCGTTGCGGGCTGTGCGCGACCGCCCCGAGGACTCCGAATCCCCCTGCGTTGGTGACCGCGGCGACGACGTCGCGGCAGTGGCTGAAGGCGCAGATCGGGAACTCAACGCCGAGCTGCTCGGCGACTCTGGTTCGCATTGCCCGACGCTAGGAGTTACTGATTGATATGTCAATCGATTGCGGACCCGGGCGCGCGGCCGTCCGGCGGCCAACTGGCCACCCCCTCCTCGAGCGGGATCTGGAGGCTCTGCAGAATCGACGCGACCATGCGCCACGCGCCGATGGCGGTGACGAGTTCGATGAGAACCGATTTGTCGCTGCGCAATTCGCGTGCGCACGCCGCCCAGCTCTCGGCGCTCACCGCGCCGTCGCGCACCACGTCGTCGGTCGCGGCCAGCACCGCCCGCTCGGTGGGCCCGAACCCGTCGTGTTCTCGCCAGTTGCGCACGCCCAGCAGGTCATCGGCAGTAACTCCGAGCCCCGACGCGACCCGCCAGTGCTGCGTCCACTCGTAGTCGCATGCGGTGAGCCACCCGATCCGCATGATCACCAGCTCGCGCAACCGTGAGTCGAGGGCCCCGTGCCACAACATCGTGGCAAGCAGGTCGTTGACGGCGCGCGCCAATTGGGGATGGTTCAGCAGCACCTGAAATATGGACAGTTCGGCCATGTAGTTCGGCACGGCGGCCTCGTCGGCGGCGGCTTTGGCCTCGCCGAGCGGCAGTCCGGGCACGCGGGCTGTGGTCATGGGGTGAGCATTCCAGATTCAGGGTCCAGCAACGAACATCACGATTAGGTAACGGTTCGACGAATTCTCTGCGCGCTGGGCCCGTCGATAATAATGTCGCCCCTGCCATCTGGGCCGCTGACGTGCGGGAAAGCTCCTGACATCGGGCAACGTCAATTGAGCAAACGTAGGCGCCCTGGATGGCCGGGGAGGGGCCACGTATTGCGTCAAGCAGCGAACGAGCTAGTTAGCCGTTGCCGTCAGCAGGCAGCGGGATGTCGTCTCGCTCAGATTCGGCCTGTTCGTCGCCCACTATGAGCGCCACACCGGTCACTCCGGTTGCCGTTATCGGCATGGCCTGTCGGCTTCCCGGAGGTATCGACTCCCCGGAGCAGCTGTGGGATGCGTTGCTGCGGGGCGAGGATCTGGTCACCGAAGTTCCGCCCGACCGCTGGGACGCCGACGACTACTACGACCCCGAGCCCGGGGTGCCGGGCCGGTCGGTATCGAAGTGGGGCGGGTTCCTCGATGACGTCGCCGGCTTTGATTTCGAGTTCTTCGGGATCAACGAGCGCGAGGCCACCGCGATGGACCCCCAGCACCGGTTGTTGCTGGAAACCTCCTGGGAGGCCATGGAGCATGCCGGCCTCACTCGGGAGGCGATGACCGACTCGCCGACCGGTGTGTTCGTGGGCCTGACTCACGGCGACTACCAACTGCTGGCCGCCGACGCACACACCGCGGAGGGGCCCTACGGGTTTACCGGCAACAGCTTCAGCCTGGCGTCCGGACGCATCGCTTACACGCTGGGACTCCGCGGTCCCGCGCTGACGGTCGACACCGCATGTTCGTCCGGCCTGACCGCGGTGCACCTGGCCTGTCGCAGCCTGCACGATCGCGAAAGCGACCTTGCGCTGGCCGGCGGCGCCACGGTGGCGTTGGACCCGCGGAAGTTCGCCTCGGGATCGGCCGAGGGCATGCTGTCGCCCACCGGACGCTGCCATGCCTTCGACGTCGAGGCCGACGGGTTCGTATCGGCCGAGGGTTGCGTCGTGGTGCTGCTCAAGCGGCTGCCCGACGCGCTAAGGGACGGTGACCGGATCCTGGCGGTGGTGCGCGGCACCGCCGTCAACCAGGACGGCCACACCGTGAACATCGCGACACCGTCGGAGACCGCGCAGACGGCGGTGTACCGGGCGGCGTTGGCCGCGGCCGATGTCGATCCCCGCACGGTCGGCGTGGTCGAGGCGCACGGCCCCGGCACCCCGGTCGGCGACCCCATCGAATACGCCAGCCTGGCAAAGGTTTACGGCGTCGACGGTCCCTGCGCGCTGGCATCGGTGAAGACCAACTTCGGCCATGCCCAGGCCGCCTCCGGAACCCTCGGGCTGATGAAGGCGATCCTCGCGCTTGACCGCGGTGTGGTTCCGCGGAATCTGCACTTCACCCGCCTGCCCGATGAGCTTGCCCGCATTGAGACCGAACTTTTTGTGCCGCAGGCTAATACGTCGTGGCCCACCAACTCGGCGTCGGACGCGCCCCGGCGGGCGGCGGTGTCGTCGTACGGGTTGTCGGGAACCAACGTCCACGCCATTGTGGAGCAGGCTCCCGAAGCCGTTGAGCCCGAAGACATCCCAGCCGAGCCGTCGACGCCACTGCTGTTCCCGCTGTCGTCCACCTCGGCCGACGAACTGCACCGCACCGCCGGCCGCCTGGCTGAATGGGTGCAGGCACACGACGACGTGGAGTTGCCGGATCTGGCCTATACCTTGGCGCGTCGGCGCGCGCACCGCCCGGTGCGAACTTCCGTCATCGCCAGCACCCTGCCGGAATTCACCAAGGCTTTGCGCGAGATCGCCGATGGCGACATGCCGTATCAGGCCGCGGTCGGACGGGACGACCGGGGACCCGTGTGGGTGTTTTCCGGCCAGGGTTCGCAGTGGGCCGCGATGGGCGCGCAGCTGCTCGCGAACGAACCGGTGTTCGCCGCCACGGTCGCGAAAGCCGAGCCCCTGATAGCCCTCGAGTCCGGGTTCTCGGTGACCGACGCGATCTCGTCGCCTCAGGTCGTGACGGGTCAAGACCGGATTCAGCCGACGCTGTTCACGATGCAGGTCGCGCTGGCCGCCACCATGGCGTCATACGGAGTGCGCCCCGGCGCGGTCATCGGCCACTCACTCGGTGAGGCCGCGGCGGCGGTCGCCGCGGGTGCGCTGTCGCTGGAAGACGGGGTGCGTGTCATCTGTCGCCGCTCCCGGCTGATGTCTCGCGTCGCCGGCGCCGGTGCCACAGCATCGGTGGAATTGCCTGCCCAGCAAGTCTTTTCGGAACTGATGGCCCGCGGTATCAATGACGTCGTGGTGGCGATCGTGGCCTCGCCGCAGTCATCGGTGATCGCCGGCGCCGCCGAGACGGTGCGCGAGCTGGTGGCGGCCTGGGAGCAGCGTGACGTGATGGCCCGCGAGGTCCCCACCGATGTCGCCTTCCATTCCCCGCAAGTCGACCCCATCCTCGACGAGCTGACCGACGCGCTCGCCGACCTCAACCCGAGGACACCGGAGGTTCCGTTTTACTCGGCGACCCTGTTCGACCCGCGCGAACAGCCGGTGTGCGATGCCCGTTATTGGGCGGACAACATGCGCCGCATGGTCCGGTTCGCCACGGCGGTGCAAGCCGCCATGCAGGACGGCCACCGGGTCTTCGCCGAGTTGTCACCGCACCCCCTTCTCACCCACGCTCTCGACCAGACGGCCCGCAGCCTCGACGTGCCGGTGGCGGCTCTGGCTGGTATGCGCCGCGAACAAGAGCTGCCCCACGGGCTGCGTGGCTTCGTTGCGGATCTGCACAGTGCGGGCGCCGCGGTGGACTTCTCGGTGCTCTACCCGACCGGGCGCCTGGTCGACGCGCCGCTGCCGACCTGGACGCACCGCCGGCTGTGGTTGAGCCACGACGGTCCGGAATCCCCCACACATGGCGGTTGCACCGTTTCGGTACATCCGCTGTTGGGCCCGCACGTGCGTTTGCACGAGGAACCGGAGCGCCACGTGTGGCAGGCCGACGTCGGCACCGCCGCACAACCCTGGCTGGGCGATCACCAGATCCGCAACGTGGCCGTGCTTCCCGGGGCGGCGTACTGCGAGATGGCGCTGGCGGCCGCGCGGACGGTGCTGGGCGAGGCCTCCGAGGTCCGCGACATCGTGTTCGAGCAGGCGCTGCTACTCGATGAGCAGACCACGGTCGGCACCTCGGCAACGTTGTCATCGCCGGGCGTCGCCGACTTCGCCGTGGAGACAAATCAGGGCGGCGAGCACGCGCGGCAAGCTACCGCGGTCCTGTCCGCCGCAGAGCATGAGCAACCTCCCGCGCTCGATATGTCCGCGCTACTCGCCGCGCATGGCCGCCACGAGGATGGCGCCGCGGTGCGCGCGCGCCTCGACGAGCGTGGTGTCCACTACGGTCCGGCGTTCACCGGTCTGGGCGCCGTGCACATCGATGAGACCGCGTCCGGCACCGTGCTGGCCGAGATCGCGCTCCCCCGCGAAATCCGTTCGCAACAAGACGCTTACGGCATGCACCCGGCCCTGCTGGACGCGTGTTTCCAGTCCGTCGCGGCGCATCCCGACGTCGAGGCCATGGGCGGGCAGGTGCTTGCGTTGCCGCTGGGGGTTCGGCGGCTACACGCATACGGTGGCGCTCGCAATGCCCGCTACTGCTTCACCCGGGTGGCCAAAGCCGACGCCGCCGGGATCGAGGCCGACCTCGACGTGCTCGACGAGCACGGAGCCATGCTGCTGGCCGTGCGGGGCCTGCGCTTGGGCTCCGGAGTCTCCGAGGGCGCACACAACCAGCGGGTGTTGGACGAGCGGCTGCTGACCATCGAGTGGCAGCAGCGGGAATTGCCCGAGGTGGAATACGCCGACCCCGGCGCGTGGCTGTTGATCAGCACCACCACCACTGCGGACGTGGTGGCCACCAATTTGACCGACGCCCTGAAACACCATGGCGCGCAATGCACCACGATGTGCTGGCCACACGGCGCCGACCACGCCGCAAACAGTGCGCAGCTCGAAAATCATTTGCGTGCCGCTGAATTCACCGGCGTGGTGATCCTCGCCGGACCGAAAAACGGCCGCCCCGAGGACCGCTCTCCCCTGCTAGGCCGCGAGTACGTGGAGCACGTGGTGCGTATCGCCCGCGGCTTGCCGGAGATCGCCGGCCAGCCGCCGCGCCTGTGCGTCGTGACCCGCGGTGCCCAGGCGGTGCTGGCCGGCGACCGACCCAACCTCGAGCAGGCCGGGCTGCGAGGTCTGCTGCGGGTAATCGGCGCCGAGCATCCGCACCTGCGCGCCACCCAGATCGACGTGGACGCCGACACCGACAGCGAGCACCTGGCGCAGCAACTGCTCAGCGAATCCGACGAAGACGAGACCGCCTGGCGCAACGGCCAGTGGTATACGGCGCGGTTGCGTTCGACTCCCCTGCGTCCCGAGGAACGGCACAGCACCGTCGCCGACCATGAGCGCGACGGGATGCGCCTGCAGATCCGTACGCCAGGTGATCTGGAGTCAATGGAACTCGTTGCCTGCGACCGGATTCCGCCGGGGCCCGGACAGATCGAGGTCGCGGTCAGCGCGTCCAGCATCAACTTCGCCGACGTGTTACTGGCGTTCGGACGCTACCCCGCCTTCGAGGGCCGACTACCGCAGCTCGGCACCGACTTCTCCGGTGTCGTCACCGCGGTCGGACCCGACGTGACCGACCACAAGGTCGGCGATCATGTCGCAGGCCTGTGCGCCGACGGCTGTTGGAGCACGTTCATCACCTGTGACGCGCGCCTGGGCGTATCGTTGCCGGCCGGCCTTTCCGACGACCAGGCGGCCGCGGTGACAACCGCGCACGGTACGGCGTGGTACGGCCTGCACGACCTGGCCCGCATCAGCGGCGGCGACAAGGTGTTGATCCATTCCGCCACCGGAGGCGTGGGGCAGGCGGCAATTGCCATCGCCCGCGCGGCGGGTGCCGAGATCTTCGCCACCGCCGGCAGCGAGCAACGTCGGGACCTGCTGCGCGACATGGGTATTGAGCACGTTTACGACTCGCGAAGCCTGGAGTTCGCTGATGGAATTCGCCGTGACACCCAGGGATACGGCGTTGACATCGTGCTCAATTCGGTGACCGGCGCCGCCCAACGCGCCGGCCTCGAATTGCTCGCGCTCGGTGGACGATTCGTCGAAATCGGCAAGCGCGACATCTACGGCGACACCCGGTTGGGGCTCTTCCCGTTTCGGCGCAACCTCGCCTTCTACGGCGTCGACCTGGGACTACTCTCTTACAGCCATCCCGAGCGGCTGCAGGAGCTGTTGAAAACGGTGTACCGCCTCACCGCCGACGGCGTTTTGCCGATGCCGCAGAGCACGCACTACCCGCTTGCCGACGCCGCAACGGCTATTCGGTTGATGAGCGGCGCGCAGCACACCGGCAAACTCGTGCTCGACGTTCCGCACACCGGGTCCAGCCGCGTAGTGGTGCCGCCGGCACAGACTGGGGTCTTCCGCCCCGACGGCGCTTACATCATCACCGGCGGGCTGGGGGGCCTGGGGCTGTTCTTGGCCGAGAAGATGGCGGCGGCAGGCTGCGGGCGTCTCGTGTTGTCCTCGCGCTCGCACCCGACGGACGATGCGTCGCAGACCATCGAACGCATCCGCGCCACCGGTACCGACGTCGTGGTGGAGTGCGGCGATATCGCGGAGGACGGTACGGCCGAGCGGTTGGTGACGGTCGCGACCGCGACCGGCCTGGCGGTGCGCGGCGTGCTGCATGCCGCGGCGGTGATCGAGGACGCGACGCTGACGAATATCACCGATGAGCTGATCGAGCGTGACTGGGCGCCAAAGGTTTACGGTGCGTGGAACCTGCACGCGGCCACCGCCGACCAGCCGTTGGACTGGTTCTGCTGGTTCTCCTCGGCGGCCGCGCTGGTGGGCTCGCCCGGGCAGGGCGCCTACGCGGCGGCCAACAGCTGGCTGGACGCCTTCAGCGTGTGGCGCCGGGCTCAAGGCCTGCCGGCGACCGCGATCGCCTGGGGCGCGTGGGCGCAGATCGGGCAAGCCGCCGCGCTGGCGGAGGGCGCCGACGGCGCTATCGCTCCCGAGGAGGGCGCGTACGCGTTCGAAGCGCTGCTGCGCCATGACCGAGGCTATACCGGGTATGCACCGATCACCGGCGCGCCATGGCTGACCAGCTTCGCGCAACGCAGCCCGTTTGCCGAAGCATTCCGCTGCAACGGGCAAAACCCCACGGGCACAAGCAGACTGCGCGCCGAGCTCGGCGACCTGCCGCTCGAGGAATGGCCCACCCGGCTGCGGCGTCTGATCTCCGATCAGGTCAGCCTGATCTTGCATCGCAGCATCGATCCGGACCGGCCCCTCTCCGAGTACGGCATCGACTCGCTGGGCGCGCTTGAACTGCGTACCCGCATCGAGACCGAAACCGGAATACGCATCAATCCCACCGACTTCACCACCATTGGCACCATTCGCGGTTTGGCGGAGCTGCTCTGCGAAAAGCTGACGCCCGCCGAGGGCGTTGCGCATGGAGCCTGAAAAATGCGTTCTCAATTAGGGCGATACGAGTGCTGATATCAATTCGCGAGCCATTCGATACGAACGCTTATTGCACCGGTGTTGAGCAATTCCGGCGCCCGGCACAAAATTGTGATCCGGCTGCGAACAACACACCTCTGGGACGCCTAAAAAGCGCCAACAGACAAAAGCCGACAAGGTAGTGTGCCGATCATGTGGAGCTCATTGCTGGGATTTGCGATTTTCGTGACGCTCCATCCGTTGCGTCTCGGCATCATCCTGCTCGTGATCTCCCGGCCGCGGCCCGTGCAAAACTTGTTTGCCTACTGGCTCGGCTGCATTGCGGTGAATGTTCCCTCCTATCTTGTCCCGCTGATCGTGCTGCACGTGACACCGACGTTCGCTTCTCTGACCAGAGATTTGGCCACGCCCGGCACGGGCGCGAACTCGACCGCCCACTACATTCAAATCGGCCTGGGTGTGCTCGCGCTGTCGATCGCCGCCGTGATGGCAGTACGCTTCTCGGCGCGCCAGCGCGAGACGGTGCCGGCGGCGGCGGGCGGCAACGGCTCGACGCTCGTGTTGGAGTCGAACACACCGAAAACGATCTCGCGGTTGATCGGTCACGCGCAGGATGCGCCCACGGAGGGCGAATCCCTTTTCCGGCGGCTACTACGCCGCGGCCACGACGTGTGGCAAAACGGATCCTTATGGGTGGCGTTCCTGATCGGCGTCTTGATGGCGCCATCGCTCGAAGGGGTACTGATCGTCGACGCAATCATCGTGGCTTCGGGAGCCGCGATCGGCACGCAGATCAGCGCCGCCATCGCGTTCGTCATCGGGATGCTTGCGGTTGAGGAGATCATCCTGGTCAGTTATCTGACCGCGCCGGCGAAAACCCAAGCGGCGGTGCGAGTGCTGCGCGACTGGGCGTGGACTCATCGTCGAAAGATCGTGCTGGTCATCATCGCCGTGGTCGGCGTCTCGCTGGTCGCCCAGGGCATGGCCGGCAGCTAACTTCACAGCGTGTCGGCGTCGGCGCGTGACAGCACGACATCGAGCCGCCGCACGCGCCGCTCCAGTACGGTCAAGTCGCGGAGCCGCCGCGGCGCGTCGACATCCCGGGACCACAGGTAGCGCCACGGCGCGTAATCGCTCGGCAGCAGGAAGACATGGAAGCCGCGGTCAAGGAAAGGCCGCAGCACGTCGATCGGCCGCAGCTGCGGGTCGCTCCACCATTTCGGCGACAGCTCCACCGCCAATTCCGCATCGCCGCCGAGCGCGTCGACGGACGCCACAATGCCTGCCAGCACGCGGTCCTCGCCGCCCTCCACATCGATCTTGATCAGGCGCGCGCTGGCCAGCTCCGCACGGGTGACGAGCGAACCGAGCGGCGCCGCCGGCACCCGGCCCCGTTCCCGCAGGCTGCAGCGGGCGACCGTCGAGGTCATGCCCAGGTTGTAGCTTGGTCCGACGAACAGTGGGAGTTCCTGAACGCGATCCGACACGGCGGCAGCAACCAGGCGAACGTTCGTCAGGGCGTTCCTCGCCACCGTCTCCTGCAGCGCGGCGATCGCGGTGGGGCACGGTTCGATCGCGACAACGACGCCATGCGATCCAACCAGTCCGCTGGCCAACGCGCTTATGCATCCGATGTTGGCACCGACGTCGACGAAGGCGTCGCCCGATCGCAGCCGCCGGCGCAGAAACGCCGCGAGATCGGGTTCCCAGGTGCCGAACAGGTAGATGTACATCGGGATGAAATCCGGGAGCCGGCAACGGAAATGGGTTCCTTCGTCGCTGATGCCCTCGACGGTCACCGGCCCCCAGAGCGCGGCGCGCACCAACAGCGGCAAAGCGACGCCGTAGTACGGCACGATCAGCAACAGCGCCCGAACCCAGCGCTCGGCGAGGCCGACGCGTTCCTTGCCGGTGCGAAGGAATCGTATGTAGCAGCGCCACAGCCCTAGGATCCGAGCCTCGATCATTGCGCGACCCTTTGACGGGATCAGCCCTCACGCCGCGAGCGGGCAAAATTCTCGAGCAGATCAGCGGCGGCTGCGACGCTTTCGGCTGATTTGCTCATCCGGGTGGCGATCTCCCGGGCCCGTGCGGCGTAGTCGGGGTCGAGGATGGTGCGCAGGTCCGCGACCAGCGATTGCCGGGTAGTGCCCGAGAAGCTCCGGGCAGTGCCAACTTTCAGTCGTTTGACCTGAGCTCCCCAGTACGGCTGATCGGCCGCCGCCCAGAGGATCAAGGTGGGGACCCCGGCGCGCAGGCCGGCGGCCGTGGTGCCCGCGCCGCCATGGTGCACGACGGCGCGGCACGCGGGGAAGACGGCCGCATGGTTCACCGCTCCTACCACCTTGACGTTCTCGAACTCGGGGACGTCGCCGAAGTCAGTGCCCCCGGAGCAAACCAACGCCCGCTCGCCTAACTCCTCGCAGGCGGCGCTGATCATTTCGACTGTGCGGACGGCAGATTCGACCGGGATGCTGCCAAACCCGAAATAGATCGGCGGTGTTCCCGCGGCAATCCACGATGCGACCTCGTCGTCGGCGTCCGTCGGCAGCTCCATCGTCAGCGCGCCGACGAAGGGCCGGCGGCCGTCAAATTTCGCCCATTCGGCTGCCAGCCCGGGAAAGCAAACCTCGTCGTAGGCCTGGATTTCCAGCGACCCGCGTTCGGCGATCCGCCGCGACGAGGGGGCGGTTGACTTCGGCAGGCCCAGTTCGCGCCGCTGTGTGTCCTCGACCCTTTTTGTCGTGCGCCAATACACCCACTCGTTCAAGGTCATCAAGGAGCGCCCGAACAGCGACGGCAGGAATGGAAGGACCTGGCCATGAGGCCTCGCCGGCGCGTAATGCAGTGTGGCCAACGGGATGTCGTGATACTCGGCGACGTTGGCCGCGGTCTCCTCCAAACTCCGGCCGGTGACGAGCAGGTCGGCCCCGCCTGCCCGCGACCTCAGCGTCGCGCTCGCCTCCCCCCAGCTCTGCATGAAGAGCCGCCAAAGTTCGCGTCCCAGCCTGATCAGCTCCCGGATCCTCCAGGGGCTGCGGGACAGACACGCCCATAAATCGCGATGCACGTCCATCCACGTCTGCGTATCCACGCCGTAGCCGGCCGCCGCAAGCCCAGCCGCCTCGGTGTCGCCCACCATGTCGGGCGGGACGGCCATGCGCACTTCGTGTCCCCGGCGCACTAGCTCGCGGCCAACAGCGACGCCGGGCTCGACATCGCCGCGAGTTCCATAGCAGGCCAACACAAATATCATCGCGGTTCCTCGCCTTTCACTTGGGCCAAGTCGGGGATTTCAACCATCCAGTCGAACGGGTCCGGCCGCCGACCGTATTGAATGTCGAGGAGGTGGTCGCGCAGCGCTCGGCTTTGCGGGCCCGGCAAACCGTCGGCCACCGCGAATTCACACTGCGGGCCCTTGAATCCAACGATTGGGTTCACGACTGCCGCTGTCCCTACCGCGAAGACCTCGCGAATTTTGCCGGAAATGCAGCCCTGCTTCAGTTCCTCGAACGAGAATCGACGTTCGGTTGGGGCCAACCCGTGGGCGGTCGCCAGCGCAAGCACGCTCGCCCGTGTCACCCCCTCCAGAATCGTTCCCAGGCGTGGGGTGACAAGCTCGCCCTCAGCCGTGACGGCAAATATGTTCATCGTGCCGGATTCCTGGACACAGCCGTCATCGTCGAGGAACAACACGTGGTCGCAGCCATACTCCTTGGCCTCGATTTCCGCCACGAGGTTCGACGCGTAGTTACCACCGAATTTGACGCTCCCGGTGCCGCCCTCCCAGGCGCGCGGGTACTTTCCGACCCATAGCCGCATTCCGTCGGTGCCGGCTGGAAAATATGGCGCTGCCGGGCTCGCGATAACCGCATAGGTCACGCGCGGGCTTGGCCGGACCCCTAGTCCCACTTCCGCACCGAACATGAATGGCCTGAGATACAAACTGCATTCACGATCATTCGTGGGCACCCACGCCCGGTCGACTTGCACCAGCGAAATCAGGCTCGCGAGGAAGAGGTCGTCGCTGAGCTGCGGAAGGGCCAGGCGGGCAGCCGATTTGCGGAACCGACGAGCGTTGAGCAACGGACGGAACAGCCAAACGCTGCCGTCCGCCCGGCCATAAGCTTTCAAGCCCTCGATGACTCCCTGTGCATAGTGCAGCACGACACATGCCGGATGGATGGTGAACGGTCTGACCTGCGTTACACAGGCCCCGTGCCAACCTTCGTTTGCGTCCCAGTAAATGATCGACATATGGTCCGAGAAATAACGACCGAACCCTGGGTCCGCTAAGATTTCAGCTCGCTCAGCGTCCGACAATCGCGATGCGGACACGTCGAGTCGAAAACCCCCGGGCAAGAGCGCGACTTCCCGATCCACCGACATTTTGTTCCACCTGACGAGATCGATCGAAACTTATATAAGCGGCGTATAGAAATACGTCCGTCGTTTCTTTATGAGCCCGTGTGGGCCGGGCCAGAAGAAGTCGGCAAACTCAACTTCGGCATTGGCTCCCCCGCGCACGGTGCCCTTGAAGCAGCCTTCAACCGCGACCACTCCGGAATCGGAAACGATCGACTCGATATTGTGCATGCCCGACTCGATGATGCGGTCGGCCACGTAGAAGGACCTGATCGCCTCCCTTCCGCTCAGCTGCGCATAGCCGGGGCGCGAGTACTCGGCGTCGGCTTCGAAGAGTGCGACAAGGCCGTCGACATCCGCATTGTCGACCGCCACGTAGTACTTCTGGACGACATCGGTAAAGACAGGGTGGTGCATCAGCGGCCCCCTTCCAACGAAGATTTGATTTGTTGGCCATACATGCGCAGCGATTCGGGAGTCAGCATGACTTCGTGAGCGCAGCCCGTCGCGTACTCGGTGACGTCGCCGGCGACATAGGGCCGCCAAGCTTCCAGCGCAGACGAACTCCTGTCGCTCTCATCGTGCGCCGCGGAAAATACGACCATGTCACCGTCGAAAACGCCGGGTTCGTGAGCTCGCTGCAACGCCCTGTTGCCGTTGACGTTTCGCACAAGCGAATCGAGGTTTTCGACAAGCGAACCCAAAAGCTGTTCATACTGCGGAAATTCGACGGCCCCTCGTTCGCGAACGAGTTCCGCTATCTGCTCGTAGGTAAGCGACGGATCCTGTTCCGGAACACCCACACCGTAGAACCGCAAGACTTCTTCCAGAATGCGCTGCCTGTCTAGAGCGTCGTTCGGCAGCGCGACACTGTCGTCGAGACGGGGCTGAGCGTCCAGAAGGACAAGGCGTGCGACGTCGCATCCGCGTCGCCCAAGTTCGATGGCGAGTTCGTGGGCGACGACGCCTCCAAAAGACCAGCCGAGAAGGCGGTACGGCCCGGTGGGGCAAATCCTTTGGATCCTGTCGGCGTAGTTTTTCGCCATATCCCGAATCGACAGAGGTTCGGCTTCCCCGTCCTGCAGGATTTGTTGAATTCCGATGATCGGGCAGTCCACGTAACTGCCGAGTGTCTGATACGCCCAACTCATCCCGGCCCCGGGATGAATGCAGAACAGCGGGACGCCGGCGCCTTCCTTGAGGACCTCGACAGGGACTACTTCCACCGCGCTGGCGGGTCTGCCCAACTGCTGGCTCAGACTTCTCACCGATGGCGAGTGGAACAGGGTGCGCACCGCAATGTGCGTATCCAGGCTGGCATTGATTGCGGTGATGACCCGGATCGCAGACAGGGAATCCCCGCCCAGGTCGAAGAACGAGTCGTCGACTCCGACCCGCTCGAGCCCGAGCACCTCGGCGTAGATGCCGGCCAGGACCTCCTCGGTGGGGGTAGCCGGGGCGCGGTACCGATCGGCATCGGTGTATTCGGGTGCGGGCAGGGCTCGGGTGTCCAGTTTGCCGTTGACCGTCAGCGGCAGCGTCTCCAGCGCCACCACCGCGGCCGGCACCATGTAGGCCGGTAGGCGTTCGGCGAGCGCGCTACGCGCCGTGCCCGGGTCGGCGGTGCCGGTGACATAGCCGATCAGGCGCTTGTCGCCGGGACGGTCCTCACGCGCGATCACCGCCGCCTGTTCCACCCCGTCCAGCCCTGCCAGCGCCGCTTGGACCTCGCCGAGTTCGATGCGATACCCGCGAATCTTGACCTGCTCGTCGGAACGGCCCAGATAGTGCAGCTGCCCGTCGGCGCTCCACCGCACCAGGTCCCCGGTGCGATACATCCGCGTTCCCGGCGGTCCATACGGACAGGCGACGAACCGCGCCCCCGTCAAACCCGACCGGCCCACGTACCCGCATGCCAGTCCGGCACCGGCCACGTACAACTCCCCGACCACGCCGGCCGGCACCGGACGCAACCACCCGTCGAGCACGAAAAAGGCAAGGTGCGCCAGCGGCACCCCGATCGGACTGGCGGTGCCGGCGACGTCGCCGGCGACGATCTCGCGGAACGAGGCATGCACCGTCGTCTCGGTGATGCCATACATATTGATCAGCCGCGGTGATCCCGGATGGTTGGCTAGCCAGGCCTCAAGGCGCTGTGGTTCCAGCGCTTCACCGCCGAACACCACGGTCTCGAGCTTCAGCTGCGACTCGGGAGGCGCAAGCGCGTCGGCGGTTTGCAGCGCATAGAACGCGGATGGCGTCTGGCTCAACACGCTGACTTGTTCGGAAACCAGCAAGGCGTGCAGGTCTTCCGGTGAGCGGACCACCGAGTCGGGCACCACCACCAGTCGCCCACCGTGCAGCAGCGCACCGAAGATCTCCCAGACGGAGTAGTCGAAGGCCAACGAATGGCACTGCGTCCACACCTGTTCCGACGACAACTCCAGCGCGGAGCCCAGTGTCGCCAGCAGCTGCGCGACGTTGCGGTGGGTGACGGCCACCCCCTTGGGGGTACCGGTCGTACCCGACGTGTAGATGAGGTAGGCGATGTCGTCTAGGGCGGGCGACGGCAGCGCGGTGCTGGGTTGGGCGTCGACAGCGGGGTCGTTGACATCGACGACCAGCACACCGCGTCCGTCCAGCCGGTCGGCCAACCCAGCAGTGGTGATCGCGGCGATCGGCGCCGCATCGTCGAGCATGAACCCGATACGGGTCGGCGGCAGCCCCGGGTCGATCGGCAGGTAAGCGGCCCCGGTTTTGAGCACCGCGAAAATCGCCGCGATCGCCTCGGCTGACCGCGGCAACAGCAGCCCCACGCGCTGTCCCGGGCCCACGCCTTGACCAATCAGCAGGTGCGCCAACCGATTAGACGCCTCGTCGAGCTCGCGGTAGGTCCACGAGACCTCACCGCACACCAGCGCCACCGCCTCGGGGGCGCGCGCGGCCTGCGCGGCGAACAACGCCGGAATCGACGCCGACGCGGCCGCCGGCGCGGTCAACGCCGCCCGATTACCCCAGCCCTGCAGGCGGACATGCTCACCGGCATCGAGCAGTTCCACCGACGAGAGCCGCCGTGCCGGATCCGCGGTGATCGCCGCCAACACCCACTGCAACCGCTCGATCAATGTTTCGATGCTTTCCGCGTCGAACACGTCGGTGCGAAATTCCACGGCCCCGGAAATCCCGGCGGGCTCACCGGCCTCGTCCCACCGTTCCGCCAGGGAGAATGTGAGGTCCATGCGCGCGGTGTGGGTGTCCGCCGACAACGGGGCGACCTCGAGGTCGCCCAACGCGAAGCCGGCGGGGCCGGCGCTCTGCCCGGGAAGGTTCTGCCAGGCCAACAGCACCTGGATCAGTGGGTGCTGGCTCAGGCTTCGGATGGGGTTGAGCCGATCGACGAGCACCTCAAACGGCACATCCTGGTGCTCGTAGGCGGCCAGTCCGCGCCGTCGTACCTGGGCCAGCACTTCACCGATGGTGGGGTCACCGGCCAGATCGACACGCAGCACCAAGGTGTTGACGAAAACCCCCACCAGCGCATCCAGCCCCTGGTCGCCACGTCCGCCGATCGGGAACCCGACCGCGACATCGCTTGTGGCGCTGAGCTTTGCGAGCAGCACCGCCAGGGCGGCCTGGACCACCATGAAGCTGGTTGCGTTGTGCTCGGCCGCCACCCGGGCGATCCGTTGCTGCAGTCCCGCCGGCCAGTCCACCGCCACAGTGGCGCCGCGGTAGTCGGCGACTGGCGGGTAGGGCCGATCGGTGGGCAGCTGCAGGCGCTCGGGCATCCCGGCGAGGGCGTCCTGCCAGTAGGCCAACTGCGCGGCGATGGGGCTCTCGGGATCGGCCAGGTCCCCCAGTTGCTCGCGCTGCCACAGCGTGTAGTCGACGTACTGCACCGCCAACGGCGCCCACCCGGGGGCTTGTCCCGCAGACCGGCTGGCATATGCCATCCCCAGATCGCCCACCAGCGGGGCAATCGACAAGCCGTCCGCGGCGATGTGATGCACCACGGCCACTAGCACATGCTCGCCGTCGCCGACGCGGAAAAGCCTTGCCCGCAACGGGATCTCGCTCGCCAAATCAAACGAGTGACGCACCTCGGCGCCGATGGCCTCACCCAGCCGGTCCGCCGGCCAGCCGGCGGCATCGACGACGTCCCACCCGAAGTCGGCGCGCTCCGCGGGAATGATCACCTGCTGGGGTACGCCTTCGGGTGCGGCAAACAGGGTGCGCAGGCTCTCTTGGCGGGCCACCACATCGCCCAGCGCCGCGCCCAACGCCTCGACATCCAGCGGCCCCTTGATCCGATAGGCGGTCGGCATGTTGTAGATCGGGGAGGGCCCGTGCAACTGGTCGAGGAACCACAACCGCTGCTGCGCAAACGACAACGGAAGCACCGCGGGGCGCTGTTGGGCCGTCAACGCTGGCCTAGCGCGTTCCCCGCCGTGGGTCCTCATCCATTCGGCCACCCCGGCTACGGTGGGCGAATCGAACAAGACCCGGATCGGGACCTCGACACGTAGCTCTGCCCGCACCCGCGCGATCAGCCGTGTCGCGGACAGCGAATGGCCACCCAAATCGAAGAACCCGTCATCGATACCGACCCGCGTCACCCCGAGAACCTCAGCGAACAGCGCGACCAACACCTGTTCGCGTCGATCACGCGGGCCCCGATAGGCCGCCGCACTGACGAACTCCGGGGCCGGCAACGCCCGCCGATCGAGCTTGCCGTTGACGGTCAACGGCAGCGACTCCACCACCATGACCGCCGCGGGCACCATGAACTCCGGCAACCGCTCGGCGACGAAACCGCGCAACTCAGCGACCCGCTCGATTACCGCCGGGTCGTTGACGTACCCGGCCAGCGAACCCATCCCGGTCGCGGGCAGATACAGATCCGACAACACCTCCGGCGGGGAACCGTCGGGGCCCTCGGTGGCGCGGGCGAAGATGAGATCGACCAAACCGGCTTCCGGCGACCAGGTCACCGCGGTGGCATATCCCAGCTCCTGCCCCAGCAGATAGCACTGGTGCGGCAACACCGGATCTGGTGCGGATAAATCGGCACCCAACGCGCTGACGGGCACCCGATCACCGGCCGAAGCCAACGCCCGCGCCAACGCCACATCGGGCGATATCCCGCCGTGCGGCACCCCGGTCACCCGCACCTCCGGCAATTGCTGCGAGCGCAGGTATTCGCCCAACGCGGCGAGGCTTTCGAAGCGCTGCCACGGCAGCGACGGCAGGCTCGCCAAGGAGCGCACCGCCACGGGCCCCTTGCGCAGCACCACCTCGTATCGGTAACCGCTCAGCTCGTTGACCGCCCGCATCTGCTTGAGCTGCACCTGCACGCCGGCAACGTCGGCAAGGTGCTGCGGCAAGGCCGCGAAAAACTCCGGTGCGAACAACAATTCCTGCTCGGCGAGCATCTCCCGGCGCACCCGCTCCCGTATTAGCGCGGCCGGATCCGCACCTGAGGTGGCGTCGGCACACAGAATCCCGGTGGTAAATGCCTGCAGCAACGACAGGTTGCGCACGTCGCCGAGGAACACCGCCCCGCCCGGCGCCAGCAGCCGCATCGCCATTGCCAGCACCTCGAGCAGATAGCCCGCGCTCGGGAAGTACTGGACCACCGAGTTGAGCACCACCACGTCGAAGTGCCCCTCCGGCAACCCGTCGGCCACATCCGCCGGCTGCACCCGCAACCGCACCCGATCAGCCCACGGCTGCGATGCCACCGCCGCCCGCAGCGTCTGAATCGTCGGCGCGGCCAAGTCCGTACCCCAATACTCGACACAATCCGGGGCCAGCTGAGAAAGCAACAAGCCTGCGCCCACCCCGATCTCGAGCACCCGGGCCGCGCCCAATCCGCGGATCCGCTCCACCGCGGCCGCGCGCCATTCCCGCATCTCCTCCAGCGGGATCGGTGCCCCGGTGTAGCTGCTGTTCCAGCCCGAGAAGTCCTCCCCGAGCACCGCCGGCGCGGCCGCCTCGGGCGTCGACCCCGAATACACGTCGCCCCATACCCGCTGCCACTGCTCGACCAGCCGCGCTTCGCGCTCGGGCTCGCGAACGAGCTTCATCTGCTGATCCAGCACCACATAACCGGCCAGCAGCTTGTCGCTTGCCCCGTCGCCGGCATCCGCGGTGGGCGTGGCGGTGTGGGCGACGATCGCCGCCTGCGCCACCCGGGGATGAGCCGCCAGCACCGCCCCGATCTCACCTAGCTCGATGCGGTAGCCGCGGATCTTGACCTGCTCGTCGGCGCGCCCCAGGTACTGCAACTGCCCGTCGGGGCGCCAACACACCAGGTCCCCGGTGCGATACATCCGTGTTGCCGGGGAGAAGGGGCACGCCACGAACCGCGATGCGGTCAAACCGGGCCGCCGCCAATAGCCGCAGCCGACCTGGGCGCCGGCCACGTAGAGCTCGCCGACCACGCCGGCGGGCACGGGACGCAGCCAACCGTCGAGCACGAAGAGGGCGGCCCTCGGCAGCGGCGAGCCGATGGGCACCACGCCCGCCCCCGCCGTCAACGGCGCGCTGGTCGCCACCCACATCGTGGTCTCGGTCGGGCCGTATTCGTTGATCATCACCCGGCCGGGGGCCCAGCGATCGACCACTTCGGCGGGGCAGGGCTCACCGCCCACCAGCAACGCCACCGACTCCAGACCCTCGGGCGAGAGCACGCCTGCGGCGGTTGGGGTTTGGCTCAGCACGGTGACCTTTTCGGCGACCAGCAGGGCGTGCAGGTCTTCCGGTGAGCGGGTCGCCGACTCGGGCACCACCACCAGCCGCGCGCCGTGCAGCAGGGCACCGAAGATCTCCCAGCCCGAGATGTCGAAGCTGTAGGAGTGCCACTGCGCCCATACCTGCCCGGGCGCCGCCAAACCCGCATCCATCGACGCCATCAGTTCGGTGACGTTGTGGTGGGTGATGGCCACGCCCTTGGGCACGCCGGTGGTGCCGGAGGTGTAGATGACGTAGGCGATGTCGCCGGGGGCCGGGGCCGGCAAGCCGGTGCAGGGGTAGGTGTCGACGCGCGGGTCGTCGACGTCGATGACGGGCAGGTCGCACTCGTCCAGCCGGTCGGCCATCCCGGAGATGGTGAGCACCGCCACCGACGCGGCATCGGCGAGCATGAAGGCGATCCGGCTCGCGGGCAGTGCGGGGTCGATCGGTAGATAGGCCGCCCCGGTCTTGAGGACCGCCAAGATCGCCACGATCGCCTCGGCGGAACGCGAAAACAGCAGGGCGACAGACTGTCCCGGCCCTATCCCCTGGCCGGCCAACAGGTGCGCCAACCGGTTGGCGGCCTCATCGAGTTGCCGGTAGGTCGCGGAGCGGCCGGCGAAGGTCAGCGCCACCGCGTCCGGCGCGAGCGCCACCTGCTCGGCGAACAACTCCGGAATCGACGCCGACGTGCTCACCGGCGCGGTCAGCGCGGCCCAGTTACCGGTCTCATGCAACCGGGTGTGCTCGGGCTCATCGAGCAGGTCCACGGACGAGAGCCGCCGCGCGGGGTCGGCCGTCATTGCGAGCAACACCCGCTCTAACCGCTCGATCAGCGTTGCGATGCTCTCGGCGTCGAAAATGTCGGTGCGGAATTCCACCGCCCCACCGATCCCGGCGAGCTCCCCGGCCTCGCCCCAGCGTTCGGCCAGGGTGAACATCAGGTCCATGCGGGCGGTCCGGGTGTCCGCCGGGAGGGGCGTGACCTCTACATCCCCCAAACTCAGCCCGGCGGGCTCGGTGTCCTGCCCGGCGAAGTTCTGCCACGCCAACAACACCTGGACCACGGGGTGGAAGGTCAGGCTTCGGGTGGGGTTGAGCCGCTCGACCAGTACCTCGAACGGGACGTCTTGGTGCTCATAGGCGGCGAGGCTGCGTTGTCGCACCTGGGTCAGCAGTTCGCCGATGGTGGGATCGCCGGCCAGGTCGACCCGAAGCACCAAGGTGTTGACGAAAAATCCCACCAGCTCGTTCAGCGCGGGGTCGCGGCGCCCGGCGATCGGGAATCCCACCGCCACATCGCTGCTGGCGCTGAGCTGTGACAACAACACCGCCAGCGCGGCCTGCACCACCATGAACGTGGTCGCGTTGTGTTCGCGGGCCAGATCGCGCACCCGCTGCTGCAGCTCGGCCGGCCAATCGACCGCGACGCTGGCGCCGCGCTGATCGGCAAACGGCGGGTAGGGCCGATCGGTGGGCAGCTGCAGGCGTTCGGGCAGCCCGGCCAGGGCGTCTTCCCAGTAGGCCAGCTGTGCGGCGATGGGGCTCTCGCGATCGTCAAGATCGCCGAACTGTGCACGCTGCCACAGCGTGTAGTCGACGTACTGCACCGGCAATGGCGCCCAGTCGGGGCCTTGCCCGGCGCACCGGCTGACATACGCCAGCCCCATGTCACGGACCAGGGGCCTCAGCGACAACCCGTCGGCGGCGATATGGTGCACCACGATCACCAGCGCGTACTCGTCGTCGCCGACGCGGAAAAGCCTTGCCCGCAATGGGATCTCGGTGGCCAGATCGAAACCGTGGCGCACGGCCGCGCCGATTTCGTCCCCCAGCCGGTCCGCCGGCCAGCCGGTGGAATCGACGACGTCCCATCCGAATTCGGCGCGCTCGGCGGGAACCACCAGCTGCTGGGGTATGCCTTCGGGTGCGGTGAACAGTGTGCGCAGGCTTTCGTGCCGGCCCACCACATCGGCCAGCGCCGCACCCAACGCTTCGGCATCGAGGCGTCCGCTCAGCCGCAACGCCGCCGCGATGTTGTAAACCGGTGAGGGGCCCTGCAATTGGTCGAGGAACCACAATCGGCTCTGCGCGAACGACAACGGGACCCGCGCGGGCCGCTCGACCGGAACCAGCGGCTTGAGCCGACCCCCATCTTCACCGATACGCGGCGCCAACTGAGCCACCGTCGGCGCCTCGAACACGCTGCGCACCGAAACGCCGGCGCTCATTCCGGTGTTGATCGCGGCGATCACCTGCATGGCCGACAGCGAATCCCCGCCCAAATCGAAGAACGAGTCGTCGACGCCGACCCGCTCGAGCCCGAGCACCTGGGCGTAGATGCCGGCCAGGATCTCCTCGACCGCGTTGCTCGGGGCGCGATATCCGCCGCCCGTGTATTCCGGTACCGGCAGGGCGCGGGTGTCGAGTTTGCCGTTGGGGGTCAACGGCAACGTGTCGAGTGCCACCACCGCCGCGGGGACCATGTAGGCCGGGAGCCGGTGGGCCAGCGCGGCGCGTATCTTGGCCGGGTCCACGGTGCCGGTGACGTAGCCGACGAGGCGTTTGTCGCCGGGGCGGTCCTCGCGGGCGACCACCACCGCCTGCTCGACGCCGTCCAGTGCATTCAACGCCGCTTGGACTTCGCCGAGCTCGATGCGATAGCCGCGGATCTTGACCTGCTCGTCGGCGCGCCCGAGATAGTGCAGCTGCCCGTCGGCGCCCCAGCGCACCAGGTCCCCGGTGCGATACATGCGTGTTCCCGCGCTGAACGGGCACGCCACAAACCGCGACCCGGTCAACCCTGACCGGCCCACATATCCGTACGCCACACCGTCGCCGGCCACATACAACTCACCGACCACGCCCGCCGGCACCGGACGCAACCATCCGTCGAGGACAAACAACGCCGCCCCCGGCACCGGCGAACCGATCGGCACCACCCCCGACCCGGCCGTGAGTGGCGCGCTGATCGCCACACACATCGTCGTCTCGGTCGGGCCGTAGGCATTGACCATCACCCGCCCCGGCGCCCACCGATCCACCACCTCGGCCGGGCAAGCCTCACCGACCACCACCAAAGCCACCGACTCCAGGCCCTCAGTCGGCAACACCCCCACCGCGGACGGGGTTTGGGTCAAGACGCTGACCCCTTCACCAATGAGCAAGGCGTGGAAGTCTTCCGGTGAGCGGACCACCTCGTCGGGCACCACCACCATCCGCCCGCCACGCAGCAGCGCACCGAAGATCTCCCACACCGAAACGTCAAACGCCAGCGAGTGACTGTGCGTCCACACCCCCGCCGCCGGCAGGCCCGCGCCCAATGAGGCCAGCAGCCGGGTGACGTTGCGGTGAGTGACCGCAACGCCTTTGGGGACACCGGTGGTGCCCGAGGTGTAGATCAGGTAGGCGATGTCGTCGGGGGCCGGCGCGGGCGGTGCGGTGCTGGGTTGGGCGTCGATGCGGGGGTCGTTGACATCGATGACCCCAGCGTCATGCCGGTCGAGCCGGTCGGCCAGTTCGCTGGTCGTGATGGCGGCGATCGGGGCGGCGTCGGCGAAGATGAAGGCGATCCGGGCATCCGGCGTCACCGGGTCGATCGGCAGGTACGCGGCCCCGGTTTTCAGCACCGCCAAGATCGACACGATCGCCTCGGCCGACCGCGAAAACAGCAGTGCCACACGCTCACCCGGGCCCGCCCCCTGGCCGGCCAATAGGTGCGCCAGCCGGTTGGCGGCCTCATCCAGCTCGCGGTAGGTCCACGAGTTTTCGCCGCACACCAGCGCCACCGCCTCGGGTGTCTGTGCCACGTGCGCGGCAAACAACGCCGGAATCGACGCCGCGGCGGGTGCGGGCCGGGTCAACGCCGCCCGGTTACCCCATCCCTGCAGGCGGGCGCGCTCAACGTCGTCGAGCAGGTCCATCGATGAGAGCCGCCGGGTGGGTTCGGCGGTGATCGTCGCCAACACCCGCTGCCAGCGTTCGATGAGCCCGTGGATGCTGGACGCGTCGAACACGTCGGTGCGAAATTCCACCGTTCCGCTGATCCCGGCGGGTTCACCGGCCTCGTCCCAGCGTTCGCCGAGGGAAAGCGTCAGGTCCATGCGGGCGGTCTGGGTCTCCACGGACAGCGGGGTGACCGCCAGGTCACCAAGGGCCGGCTCGGCAGCGGATTTGTCGTCCTGCCCGGGAAGGTTTTGCCAGGACAACGACACCTGGATCAGCGGGTGATGCGCGAGACTTCTGGTGGGGTTGAGCCGCTCGACCAGCAGTTCAAAGGGGACGTCTTGGTGCTCGTAGGCGGCCAGGCTGCGCGCCCGCACCTGGGCCAGCAGTTCGCCGGCGCTGGGATCGCCGGCCAGATCGACACGCAGCACCAAGGTGTTGACGAAAAATCCCACCAGCTCGTCGAGCGCCGGGTCGCGGCGCCCGGCGATCGCGATCCCCACCGCCACATCGCTGCTGGCGCTGAGCTGAGACAGCAACAGCGCCAGGGCGGCCTGGATCACCATGAAGCTGGTCGCGTTGTGCTCGCGGGCCACCCGGGCAACCTGCTGCTGCAGCCCGGCCGGCCAATCGACGGCGACGCTGGCGCCGCGGTAGTCGGCGACGGGCGGGTAGGGCCGATCGGTGGGCAGCTGCAGCCGCTCGGGCAGCCCGGCCAGGGCCTGCTCCCAGTAGGCGAGCTGTGCGGCGATCGCGCTGTCGGGGTCGTCGAGATCACCGAGGTGCTCGCGCTGCCACAGCGTGTAATCGACGTACTGCACCGCCAAGGGCGCCGTTTCGGGAACCCGCCCCGCGCACCGGCTGGCGTACGCCATGCCCAGATCAGTCACCAGCGGCCGCACCGACCAGCCATCGGCGGCGATATGGTGCACCACGACCACCAGCACGTGCTCGCCGTCGCCGACCCGGAAAAGCCTTGCCCGCAACGGGATCTCGGCGGCCAGGTCAAAACTGTGACGCACGGCGGCGTTGACGGCCTCGCCCAGCCGCTCGGCCGTCCAGCCGGTGGCATCGACGACGTCCCACCCGAAGTCGGCCCGCTCGACGGGCACCACCACCTGCTCGGGTATGCCGTCGGTTGCGGCAAACAGGGTGCGCAGGCTCTCGTGGCGGGCCACCACGTCGGCTAGGGCCGCGCCCAACGCGTCGACGTTCAGCGTCCCGTCGATCCGGAAGGCGGTCGCCATGTTGTAGACCGGTGAGGGTCCCTGCAACTGGTCGAGGAACCACAACCGGTTCTGCGCGAACGACAACGGCACCCGCTCCGGGCGCGCCATCACGTGCAACGGCGGACGGGCAGAACCGCCACGATGCCGGTGCAGGTACTCGGCGAGACCCGCAACGGTGGCGGCGTCGAACAGATACCGCACCGGCACTTCCCGGCCGAGTCCCAGTTGCAGCCGCGCGCTGACCCGGGTGGCGGTCAACGAATCGCCGCCGAGGGCGAAGAAATCGTCGTCGAGCCCCACCCGGGCCACACCCAATACCTCGGCGAACGCCTCGGCGATGATCTTTTCGGTCTGGGTTTGCGGCGCCCGGAAGACGGTGGCGGCAAACACGGGCGCCGGCAACGCTTTACGGTCGATCTTTCCCGAGGAGGTCAACGGGAACTCGTCGAGCACCACGATGTGTGAGGGCACCATGTAGTCGGGCAACCATGCGCTCATCCGCTGACGGACCGCGCCGAGCTTGCTGTTGGTCTGCGGATCGTTGGCGTAGGGCACGGGGTGCTCGGGCTCGGTAGCGGGCAGGTACAGACCTGTCATCGGCGCCGGATCGGAGGCCGCGGTGAAGACCGCGTCCAGGGTGCCCGGCTGGGCGCCCCAGGTGACCGCGACGTGGTATCCAGCGGTTTCACCGAGGCGGTGCAATTCTTCGGGCACAACGGCATCGGTGGTGGCGGCGGCTTCGGCAAGTGCTGCCTCTAGGGGCAGCCCGGCCTCCAGGACGCCTTCGATGTGGACGTCGCCGATCACCCCGGCCCGGGGGATGCCGGTGACGCGAATAGTGTTGGGGCACTGCGATATCAACCGGTCGTGCACTCCCGCGCAGCTGGTCCACGCCCAGTGGGGTGCGTCGGCCACTGAGCGCACGGGTGCGGGGGATTTGTGGAGGACGACGTCGTAGCGATACCGGGTCAGTTCGTTGTCGGCGGTTCCACGTTTGACCTGAATGTCGACTCCGGCCACCTCAGGATGCTCGGCGGCCAAGGTGGTGAAAAACTCTGGGGCCAACAGCAATTCGGTCTCGCCGAGCAACGCACGCTGGACGCGTTGGCGGATCTCGGCGGCATCGGCGGTGTCGGTGCGAGCCAGCGCGACCCCGGTTTGAAACGCGCCCTGCAGGGCGTGGTTGCGCACATCGCCGAGAAACACCGAGCCGCCTGGGGCCAGCAGATCCATCGCGTTGTCGATGACCTCGCGCAGATATGGGGCGTTGGGGAAGTACTGCACCACCGAGTTGAGAACGACGGTGTCGAAATAATGCTGCGGCAGAGTTTCGGTGCGGTGGGCGGGCTGGGCCAGCAGCTCGACGCGATCACGCCACTCGGCCCGTAGTTCCTGCAGCGAACGAGCCAGGCTGTCGATAACCACCGCCGAGAAATCGGTGCCGACGTAATGCTCACAGTGCGGGGCGATCTGGGACAGCAGCAGCCCCGAACCGACGCCGATCTCCAACACCCGGCGCGGCCGCAGGGCCATGATCCGATCCACGGTGGCCGCGCGCCACTCGGCCATCTGCTCGAGTGGAATGGGCTCCTCGGTGTAGCTGCTGTTCCAGCCCCGGAAATCCATGCCGAACTCCGGCGCCTCCACGTCAGCGCCATAGAGCTCGTCGTAAAGGTGTTGCCACTCTTCGACGACCTCGGCGTCGTCATCGGCGGTGGCGTTGTGCTCGAGAGTGACATAGGCAATCAGGTTGGTACCGGCGTCGCCGTGGTGGACGGTGGCGGCGGCTTGAGAGACCTGCGGGCAGGCCAGCAGGGTGTTTTCGATTTCGCCCAGCTCGATGCGCTGCCCGCGCAGTTTGACCTGGGCATCGGCGCGGCCCAGATACTGCAGTTGCCCATCGGCACGCCAACGCACCAGATCCCCGGTCCGATACATCCGCGCCCCGGCGCCGCCAAAGGGGTTGGGCACGAACCGTTCCGCCGTCAGCCCGACCCGGCCCACATAGCCATGCGCCACCGCCGGCCCGGCCAGATACAACTCACCGACCACCCCGACCGGCACGGGGTTCAACCGGGCGTCGAGCACCAGCGCACATACCCCCGCGATCGGGGCGCCGATCGCCACCGGCTGCCCGGCTACCAACGGCGCACAGGTCACCCAGATGGTGGTCTCGGTGGGACCGTAGCCGTTGAACATCCGCCGGCCCGGCGCCCAAGCGGCTACCAACCCCGGCAGGCAGGCCTCGCCCACGGCGATCAGCGTTGTCAGGTCGTCGAGGCGGTTCCGATCCAGCGACGACACCACCGTCGGGGTCAGTATGGCCGCGCTGACCCGCTGGACTTGCAGCAAGTCGGTCAACGCCTCCCCGCCATACACTCCCGGTGGCGCCACCACCAAGGACGCGCCGGAACCCGTCGCCAACAACAACTCTCCGATCGATGCGTCGAAGGTCGGGGTGGCCACCATCAATACCCGCGCATCGGCATCGAACCCGAGCAGTTCGCATTGCGCCGCAACCCAACCCAGCAGCCCGGCGTGGCTGACCGCCACCCCTTTGGGTACTCCGGTCGAGCCCGACGTGAAAATCACATACGCGCCGTTGTCGACTCCCAGCGGCGCCAACCGATCGGCATCGGTGATCGGATCCGCGTGATACCCCGAGACATCCAGCTCGTCCACGCGCAGCAGCGTTCGCGGCCCGGCCCCGGCCACCGGGTCGTCGCCACAGGTCAGCACGCACACCGCGCCCGCGGCATCCAGCACCGCGGCGACGCGCTCGACGGGATGTGACCGATCCACCGGCACATAGACCCCGCCGGCCTTGACCACGGCCCACCAGGCGACCACCAACTCCGCACACCGATCCATCGCGACGCCCACGGCGCGCTCGGGACCGACCCCCGTCTCGATAAGCACCCGCGCCAGCCGTGACGACCAGTCGTCAAGCTCGCGATACGACATGCTTCGTGCCCCGTCGATGACCGCCAACGCGTCGGGGTCGGTGGCCACCGCCGCGGCCAACAGCCGTGGCGCCACGCCTACCGGCGCCTCGACCTCGGCGCCAGACCACCGCTGCAGCACCAGATCACGCTCATCGCGATCCAGCAACGACACCTGCCCCACCGTCACCGAGGCGTCGGTCACCACCGCCTCGATCACCCGGCCGAACCAAACCACCAACCGCTCAATGCTGGCCCGGTCAAACAAATCCGTGGCATAGGTCACCACCCCGGCGGCCATCGGGGCCGCCGCGTCTTCGCCGGGCACCTCACGCAGATCGAAATCCAGGTCGAACTTGGCGGTTTGGGTGACCATCGTCAGGGGTTCGACGTCGACCCCGTCCAGCGCCACCTCGGGGCGGACGTTGTTTTGGAAGACCATGAGCACCTGGAACAGCGGGTGATGCGCGGTGGAGCGCACCGGGTTGAGCTGCTCGACCAGAAGCTCGAACGGGACGTCCTGGTTGCCGTACGCGTTGAGGGCCTTGTGCCGCACCGCCGCCAGGACGTCGGAGAAGCGCTGCGCAGCAGTGACACCCACGCGCAATACCCAGGTGTTGACGAAAAACCCGACCAGATCATCGAGCGCCTCGTCCAACCGGCCGGCGATCGGCGAGCCCATCGCGATGTCCTCACCGACACCCGCCCGGTGCAACGCCACCGCCAACACGGCCTGCAACACCATCGAGGCCGTCGCGTTGTGCGCCGCCGCGACCGCCTTGATCCCCGCCCACAGCCGTGGGTCGATGCGCATCTCGACCTGATCGCCGCGGTAGCTGGGCACCGGCGGACGCGCCCGATCCGTGGGCAGCGACACCACCTCGGGCAGCTCGGCCAACTCCTGGCGCCAATAGGCCAACTGCGAGGCGATTACGCTGTCGGGATCGGACTCGAGCCCCAACCAATCCTGTTGCCACAGCGTGTAATCGGCGTACTGCACCGCCAAATCGGGCCAGCTGGGGGGTTGCCCCGCGCACCGGCTGGCATACGCCATGCCCACATCCCGGACCATCGGGGCCATTGACCAGCCGTCAAAAGCGATGTGGTGCAACACAATTCCGACCACATGCTGCGCGGGGCCCACGGCATAGATCTGCCCGCGGATCGGAATCTCGCTCGACAGATCAAACCGATACCCCGCCAAGGCCACCAACTCGCCGGCCACCTCGCGCTCGGGCAACGTCACCACCGCCACACCGCCGCGGCGCCACATTCCCGGCCGCGCCGGCAACACCTGCTGGCACGGCACCCCGTCGACGTCGGGAAATATGGTGCGCAGCGCTTCGTGGCGGGCGATCACATCGTCCAGCGCGGCATCGAGCGCCTCGATATTCAGCGGCCCGTCGATCCGGAACGCGATCGGCATGTTGTAGGTCGCCACCCCGCCCTCGAAGCGGTCCAAGAACCACAACCGGCTCTGGGCGAACGACAGCGGAATCCTCGCCGGCCGCACCCCGGCGACCAATGGCTTGCGCCGGTCGCCGTCCTCACCGATCCGCGGTGCCAGCTCGGCCACCGTGGGCGCGTCGAACAAAGTGCGCACCGCAAGGCCGGCATCCAAATCGGTGTTGATGGCGGCGATCACCCGCATGGCCGACAGCGAATCCCCACCAAGATCGAAGAAGGAGTCGTCGACCCCGACCCGCTCCAGACCGAGGACTCGTGCATAAATACCGGCCAGGATCTCCTCGGTGGGGCCCGACGGGGCACGATAACGATCGACATCGGTGTATTCCGGTGCCGGCAAGGCGCGCTTGTCGAGTTTGCCGTTGACCGTCAATGGCAAGGTGTCCAGCGCCACCACCGCCGCGGGGATCATGTAGCCCGGGAGCCGCTCGGCCATTTGCGCACGGATGCCGGTGACATCGACATTCCCGGTCACATAACCCACTAGACGCTTGTCGCCGGGGCGGTCCTCACGGGCGATCACTACCGCCTGCTCCACGCCAGCCAAATCGCTTAGTGCCGCCTGGATTTCGCCCAGTTCGATGCGGTAGCCGCGGATCTTGACCTGCTCGTCGGCACGGCCCACATATCGGAGCTGACCATCGGCACCCCAACACACCACGTCCCCGGTGCGATACATCCGCGCCCCCGCGGTGAACGGGCATGCCACAAACCGCGTACCGGTCAGTCCCGGCCGCCGCCAATACCCAACTCCCACACCGGCACCGGCCACATACAGCTCGCCCACCACACCGGCCGGCACCGGCCGCAACCACGCATCAAGCACGAAAAAGGCGAGACGCACCAACGGTGCCCCGACGGGGCTGGCACTGCTGTCGACGTCTTCATCGGCGATCTGCCGAAACGAGGCATGGACCGTCGTCTCGGTGGTGCCGTACATGTTGATCAGCCGCGGTAGTCCGGGGTGGTTGTCGAGCCAGGTGCGAAGCCGCTGGGGTTCCAGCGCTTCGCCGGCGAACACCACGGTCTCCAGCTTCAGCTGCCGTCCCACTTCGGGTTGCAGGGCATCGGCGGATTGCAGCGCATAGAACGCCGACGGGGTCTGACTTAGGACGGTGACTTGTTCAGCGGCCAGTAGGGCGTGGAAGTCTTGCGGCGAGCGGGCGACGTCTTCGGGCACGACGACAAGCCGTCCCCCGTCCAGCAGCGCGCCCCACATCTCCCACACCGAGACGTCGAAGGCCAACGAATGCCACTGCGTCCACACGCCCGCGCGCTCGACGTCGCCGTCCACCGACGCCAGCAGCTGGGTCACGTTGCGGTGGGTGATCGCCACGCCCTTGGGGACACCGGTAGTGCCTGACGTGTAGATGATGTAGGCGATGTCGTCGGCGGCCGGCGCCGGTGGCGTCGTGCTGGGCTGGACATCGATGCGGGGGTCATCGACATCGACGACCAGCAACTGATGTCCGTCCAGCCCGTCGGTCAGCTCGGCGGTGGTGATCGCGGCGATCGGCGCGCCGTCGTCGAGCATGAACTGCACCCGTGTCGCCGGCACCATGGGATCGATCGGGAGATAGGCCGCCCCGGTTTTCAGCACCGCCAAGATCGACACGATCGCCTCGGCCGAGCGCGACATCACCAGGGCCACACGTTCTCCTGGGCCCGCCCCTTGACCAATCAGCAAGTGCGCCAACCGGTTAGACGCCTCGTCAAGCTCGCGGTAAGTCCAAGAATACGTCCGGCACACCAGCGCCACCGCTTCGGGTGTGCGCGCCACCTGCGCGGCGAACAGTGCCGGAATCGATGCCGGCGCGTCCGCCGGTGCGGTCAACGCCGCCCGGTTACCGCACCGATCCAGGCGGGTGCGCTCGCCCTCTTCGAGCAGGTCCACCGAGGAGAGCCGCCGGCCGGGGTCGGCGGTCATCGCGACCAACGCTCGCTCTAACCGCTCGATCAGCGTTGCGATGCTGGCGGGGTCGAACACATCGGTGCGAAACTCCACCGCCCCGCGGATCCCGGCGGGCTCGCCTGCCTCGTCCCAGCGCTCGGCCAGGGTGAATACCAGGTCCATGCGGGCGGTTTGAGTGTGCGCCGGCAGCGGCGTGACCCGCAGATCGCCGAAGGCCGAGCCCTCGGGTTCGGTGTCCTGCTTCGCGAAATTCTGCCAGGCCAGCAACACCTGGATCAGCGGGTGATGGGCCAGGCTTCGGGTCGGATTGAGCCGATCCACCAGCACCTCGAAGGGCACATCTTGGTGCTCGTAGGCGGCCAGGCTGCGCTGGCGCACCTGGTCCACCAGCTCGGCGACGGTCGGATCGCCTGTCACGCCGACGCGCAGCACCAAGGTGTTGACGAAGAACCCGACCAAGTCGTCCAGCGCGGGGTCGCGCCGCCCGGCGATCGTGATCCCCACTGCCACATCGCTATTCGCGCTGAGCTTGGCCAGCAGCACCGCCAGTGCGGCCTGAACCACCATGAAGCTGGTCGCGTTGTGCGCGCGGGCGAGATCGCGCACCCGCTGCTGCAGCTCGGCCGGCCACTCCACGTCCACGCTGGCGCCACGGTGATCGGCAACCGGCGGGTAGGGCCGATCGGTGGGCAGCTGCAGGCGCTCGGGCAGCCCGGCCAGGGCCTGCTCCCAATAGGCCAGCTGCGCGGCGATGGGGCTCTCGCTGTCGTCGAGGTCCCCCAGCTGCTCACGCTGCCACAGCGTGTAGTCGACGTACTGCACCGCCAACGGTGCCCACCCGGGGGCGTGCCCGGCGCACCGGCTGGCGTACGCCACCCCCACATCGCCCACCAACGGGGCGATCGAGAGGCCATCCGCGGCAATATGATGCACCACCGCCACCAGCACATGCTCGTCGTCGGCGACGCGGAAAAGCGTTGCCCGCAACGGGATCTCGGCGGCCAGATCGAAACTGTGACCCGCCGCCGCGGCGATGGCTTCCCCCAGCCGCTCTGCCGGCCAGTCGGTGGCATCGATGATTTCGAGGCGGAAGTCGGCCCGCTCGGCCGGCACCACCAGCTGCCGGGGTATCCCGTCGGGCGCCGGGAACAGGGTCCGCAGGCTCTCGTGCCGGTCGACCACGTCGGCCAGCGCCGCGCCCAACGCGTCGGCATCGAGGCGCCCGCCCAGCCGCAACGCCACCGACAAGTTGTAGATCGGTGACGGCCCCTGCAATTGATCGAGGAACCACAACCGGCTCTGCGCAAACGACAACGGCACCACCGCGGGTCGCTCGACCGGCACCACCGGGCCCAGCCGATCCGCGTCCCCACCGATACGCGGCGCCAATTGGGCAACGGTGGGCGCCTCGAACACGGCGCGTACCGCGAGACCGGCCTCCAGGTTGGCGTTGACCGCGGCGACGAGGCGCATCGCCGACAGCGAGTCGCCGCCAAGGTCGAAGAACGAGTCGTCGACCCCGACGCGCTCGAGCCCGAGCACCTGGGCGTAAATGCCGGCCAGAATCTCCTCGGTGGGAGTGCCCGGGGCGCGATAGCGATCGACGTCCGCATAGTCCGGTGCCGGCAGGGCCCGGGTGTCGAGTTTGCCGTTGGGTGTCAGCGGCAGCGCCTCCAGCATCACCACCGCGGCCGGCACCATATACGCCGGCACCCGCTCGGCCAGCTGCTCGCGGATCCCGACCGGATCCACCGTCCCGGTGACGTAGCCGACGAGGCGTTTGTCGCCGGGGCGGTCCTCGCGGGCGATCACCACCGCCTGCACCACGCCGGCCAACCCGCTTAATGCCGCCTGGATTTCACCGAGTTCGATGCGGTAGCCGCGGATCTTGACCTGCTCATCGGCCCGGCCGACATACCGCAGCTGCCCATCGGCGCCCCAACGCACCAGATCCCCGGTGCGATACATCCGAGTCCCCGCACCGGCGAATGGGCAAGCCACAAACCGCGACGCCGTCAAATCCGCCCGGCGCAGATATCCACACGCGAGCCCGGCGCCGGTCACGTACAACTCCCCGGCCACCCCCGCGGGCACCGGGCGTAACCAGCCGTCCAGCACGAAAAAGCCGAGATGGTCCAGCGGCACCCCGATGGGGCTGGCGTTGCTCTCGACATCGCCGCCGACAATCTCGCGGAACGAGGCGTGCACCGTCGTCTCGGTGATGCCGTACATGTTGACCATCCGGGGTGATCCGGGATGGTTGTGCAGCCACGCCCCAAGACGTTTCGGTTCCAGCGCTTCCCCGCCGAACACCACCGTTTCAAGCTTCAGCTGCCGTCCCCGTTCGGGTGACAGCGCGTCGACGGCTTGCAGTGCGTAGAACGCGGACGGTGTCTGGCTGAAGACGGTGACCTGTTCGGCGATGAGCAAGCCATAAAGGTCTTCGGGTGAGCGCACCACCGCGTCGGGCACCACCACGAGCCGCCCACCACCGAGCAGTGCGCCGAAGATCTCCCACACCGAGTAGTCGAAGGCCAGCGAATGACACTGGGACCACACGCCGTCCGGTGGCAGGCCGGCATGCAGCGTCTCCAACAGCCGGGTGACGTTGCCGTGGGTGACCGCCACACCTTTCGGCGCCCCCGTGGTGCCCGACGTGTAGATCAGGTAGGCGATGTCGTCGGGTCGCGGTGCGGGCAGCCCCGTGCACGGATAGGTGTAGATGCCGGGTTCGTCGACATCGATGACCGGCAGCCCGCGCCCGTCCAACCGCTCGGCAAACCCGGCGGTGGTGAGCGCGGCAACAGGTGCGGCGTCGCGGAGCATGAACTCGATGCGCGCCGGCGGCAGCGCCGGGTCGATCGGCAGGTAGGCCGCCCCGGATTTCAGGGCCCCCAACATCGCCACGACCGCCTCGGCCGACCGCGAAAACAGCAGCGCCACAGACTGTCCCGGACCAGCCCCGTGGCGAGCCAACAGGTGCGCCAACCGGTTGGCCGCCTGGTCAACGTCGCGGTAAGTCCACGAACGCTCCCCGCATGTCAGCGCGACCGCGTCGGGTGTGCGCGCGGCCTGCGCGGCGAACAGCTCCGGAATCGACGCCCCCGCAACCGCGGGTGCGGTCAACACCGCGCGGTTACCCCAGCCATCCAGGCGGGCCCGCTCAGCGGCATCGAGCACATCCACCGACGACAACGACAAAGTGGGCTCGGCTGTGATCGCCGCCAACACCCGCCGCCAGCGCTCGACCAGCGCCTCAACGGTGGCCGCATCGAACACGTCGGTGCGGAACTCCACCATGCCGCCGATCCCCGCGGGCTCCCCGGCCTCGTTCCAGCGCTCGGCCAACGAGAACGTCAGATCCATTCGGGCGGTGTGGGTCTCGGCCGGCAACGGGGTAACCTGCAGATCCCCGAGGGCCGGCTCTGCCGCGGGGGCATTGCCCTGCCCGGGCAGGTTCTGCCAGGCCAGCATCACCTGGACCAGCGGGTGATGGGTCAGCGATCGCGTCGGGTTGAGCCGATCGACGAGCACCTCGAAGGGCACGTCTTGGTGTTCGTAGGCGGCCAGGCTGCGTTGTCGCACGCGGCCCAGTAGCTCGGCGACGGTGGGGTCACCGGCCAGGTCGATCCGCAATACCAGGGTGTTGACGAAAAAGCCGACCAGTTCATCGAGCGCGGGGTCGTCACGTCCGGCGATCGCGATGCCCAGCGCCACATCACTGCTGACGCTGAGCTTCGACAACAGCACCGCCAGGGCCGCCTGCACGACCATGAAGCTGGTCGCGTTGTGCTCGCGGGCTATCCGGGCGACCTGCTCCTGTAACTGCGCCGGCCAGTCGACGGCCACACTGGCGCCGCGGTAGTCGGCCACCGGCGGGTACGGCCGATCGGTGGGCAGCTGCAGCCGGTCGGGCATCCCGGCCAGGGCTTCCTGCCAGTAGGCCAGCTGCGCGGAAATCGCGCTGTCGGGATCGTCGAGATCGCCGAGGTGCTCACGCTGCCACAACGTGTAATCGACATACTGCACCGCCAACGGCGCCGTGTCGGGATCGTGCCCCGCGCAGCGGCTGGCATAGGCCACACCCAGATCACGCACCAGCGGAGCGACCGACCAACCATCGGCGGCGATGTGGTGGGCCACGGCCACCAGCACATGCTCGTCCTTGCCGACTCGGAAAAGCCTTGCCCACAACGGGATTTCGTTGGCCAGATCAAACGGGTGACGCGCCGCGGCAGCGATGGCCTCGCCCAGCCGCTCCTGCGGCCAATCGCTGGCATCGACGACGTCCCACCCGAAGTCGGCCCGCTCGGCGGGGACCACCAACTGCTCGGGTATGCCGTCGGTGGCGGTGAACAGGGTGCGCAGGCTCTCGTGGCGGGCCGCCACGTCGGCCAGTGCCGCGCCCAACGCGTCGACATCCAGCGTCCCGCTGATCCGGAACGCGGTCGGCATGTTGTAGATGGGTGAGGGCCCGTGCAATTGGTCCAAGAACCACAAGCGGTTTTGGGCGTAGGACAGCGGGATTCGGGGCGGCCGACCCATCGCCCGCAGCGGCTGGCGGGCTGGGCCGCCGCGGTGGTGGTGCAGATACGTGGCCAGATCGCAGACTTTGGCGGCGTCGAACAGATACCGCACCGGCACTTGACGGCCCAGCGCCAGTTGCAGGCGCGCGCTCGCGCGGGTGGCGATCAGCGAATCCCCGCCCAGGGCAAAGAAATCGTCGTCGAGCCCGACCCGGGCAACGCCCAACACCTCGGCGAAGACCTCGGCGATGATCTTTTCGGTCTGGGTCTGCGGCGCCCGAAACGCGGTGGCGCCAAAAACCGGTGCCGGCAACGCTTTACGGTCGATCTTGCCCGACGACGTCAGCGGGAACTCATCGAGCACCACGATCTGGGCCGGCACCATGTAGTCGGGCAACCACGCGCTGAGCCACTGACGCACCGTGCCGAGTTTGCTGTTGGTCTGCGGATCATTGGCGCAGGTGCGGTCGAGCGACGTCCCCGCCGGGGGCAGATACAGGTCGGTTAACGCGACGGGCTGGTCGGCATCGGTGGGTGCGAGGAAAACCGCGTCCAAGGTGCCCGGTGGGTCACCCCAGGTCACCGCTACCCGGTATCCGGTGGTCTCGCCGAGGCGGTACAACGCTTCGGGCACAACGGCATCGGCGGTGGCGGCGGTGGCATCGGCCAGCGCGTCGGGCACCGACAACCCGCCGGCCAGGCCGGCTTCGAGGCGAACCTCGCTTATCAGCCCGGCACGCGGAATCCCGGTGACCCGAACAGCGCCCGGACGTTGCGATGCCAACCGGTCCCGCAGCCCGTCGAGCCCCGCGCAGTTAGCCCACGTCCAGCTGTCCACGGCGGTCGCCGAGCGCACCGGTGCCGGAGCCTTGTAGACGGTGACGTCGTAGCGATACCGGGTCAGTTCGTTGTCGGCCACCCCGCGTTTGACTTCGAGGTCAAGCCCGGCTACCGCGGGATGGTCGCCGGCCCAGGCGGTGAAAAACTCTGGGGCCAACAGTAATTCGGGTTCACCGAGCACAGCGCGCTGGACGCGCTGACGGATGTCGGCGGCGTCGGCGGTGTCGGTGCGGGCCAGCGCGATCCCCGTTTGTAACGCGCCCTGCAGGGCGTGGTTGCGGACATCACCGAGAAACAGGGCCCCGCCCGGCGCCAACAACCTGATGGTGTTGTCGATCACCTCGCGCAAGTACGCGGCGTTAGGGAAGTACTGGATTACCGAGTTCAAAACGATGGTGTCGAAATATCCGTCCGGCAGCGCATCGGTGACATGCGCAGGCCGGCACAGCAATTCCACCCGCTCACCCCACGGCTGTGCGGCCACCGCCGCCCGCAGGCTCTCGATCGCCGCCGCCGACATGTCGGTGGCCACATAGCGTTCACACGCCGGAGCAATTTGCGAGAGCACCAGTCCCGACCCGGCGCCGATCTCCAACACCCGCCGCGGGCGCAGCGCGCGGATCCGATCCACCGTGGCCGCGCGCCACTCCGCCATCTCCTCGATCGGAATCGGCTGCTCGGTGTAGCTGCTGTTCCAGCCCCGAAAGTCCATGCCGAACTCCGGCGCTTGTCCTTCGGCGCCGTAGAGCTCGTCGTACAGCCGCTGCCACCCCTCGACGACCTCGGCATCGTCCTCGACGGTGGCGGTGTCGTCGAAGGTGACGTAGCCGACCAAATGCGAACCCGTGACGCTTTCGTGTACCGCCGCGGCGGCCCGGGTGACCTGTGGGCTGGCGAGTAGGGTGTTTTCGATTTCGCCCAGCTCGATGCGCTGCCCGCGGAGTTTGACCTGGGTGTCGGCGCGGCCCAGATACTCCAGGGCGCCGGCGGGGGTCCAGCGCGCCAGGTCTCCGGTGCGATACATCCGCGCCCCCGGGGCCCCAAAGGGGTTGGGCACGAACCGTTCCGCGGTCAACCCCGCCCGGCCCACGTAGCCGCGCGCCAGCGCTTGGCCGCCGACGTACAACTCGCCGACCACCCCGACCGGGGCGGGGTGTAACCGCGCGTCGAGCACCCACGCATGCACGCCCGCGACGGGGGCGCCGATGTTCACCGGCTGCCGCGCCACCAGCGGCGCAAAGGTAGCCCAGATGGTGGTCTCGGTCGGGCCGTAGAGGTTGAACATCCGCCGGCCGGGCGCCCAAGCGGCCACCACCTCGGGTGGGCAGGCCTCGCCCATGGTGGCCAACACGTCCAGCGTTTCCAGGCGGGCCGGGTCCAGCGACGACACCACCGACGGGGTCACCACGGCCGCGCTGACTTGTTGGTCCTCCAGCAACTCGGTCAACGCCTGCCCGGCATACACGTCCGGTGGGGCCACCACCGCCGCCGCCGCCGACCCTGCCGCCCATAACATTTCGAACACCGACGCATCGAAGGTCGGGGCGGCCACCATCAACACCCGCGCATCCGCGCCGAGGCCGAACACCGTGCGTTGCGCCGCGGCCATCCCCGACAAACCGGCGTGGCTGACCACCACCCCCTTGGGCACCCCGGTAGAGCCCGACGTGAAAATCACATACGCGCCGTTGTCGACTCGCAGCGGCGCCAACCGATCGGCATCGGTGATCGGATCCGCGCGATACCCCGAGACATCCAGCCCGTCGACTCGCAGCACCGGACGCGCCCCGCCCACCGGGTCGGCGCCACAGGTCAGCACACACACCGCCCCCGCGGCATCGAGCACCGCGGCGATGCGCTCGGCCGGGTGGGACCGGTCCACCGGCACATAGACCCCGCCGGCCTTGACCACCGCCCACCAGGCCACGACCAATTCCATGCGCCGATCCATCGCGACGCCTACGGCGCGCTCGGGACCCACCCCGGCCTCGATCAGCACCCGCGCCCACCGCGACGACCACTCATCAAGCTCGCGATAGGACACGCTCCGCGTCCCGTCGATGACCGCCGGTGCCGCGGGCACGGCGGCCACCGCCGCGGCCAATATCTGCGGGGCCACCCCAACGGGCGCCGCCACCTCGACGCCAGACCACCGCTGCAGCACCAGATCACGCTCACCGCGATCCAGCAGCGACACCTCTCCCACCGTCACCGAGGCATCGGTCACCACCGCCTCGATCACCCGGCCAAACCAGCCGACCAACCGTTCGATGCTGGCGCGCTCGAACAAATCCGTGGCATACAGCACCACCCCGGTGGCCATCGGCGCGCCCGAATCCTCGGCAAGCACCTCACCCAGGTTGAAATCCAGGTCGAACTTGGACGTTTGGGTGGACACTCCGAGCGGCTCGACGCTGACTCCGTCCAGCGCTACCTCGGGGCGCACATTGCTCATAAAGGCCATGCCCACCTGGAAAAGCGGGTGATGCGCGGTGGAGCGCACCGGGTTGAGCTGTTCGACCAGCCGCTCGAAGGGAACGTCCTGGCTGTTGTAAGCAGCCAGCGCCTTGTGCCGCACCGCCGAGAGCACGTCGGAAAAGCGCTGCGCGGAGGTGACGCCCACCCGCAATACCCAGGTGTTGACGAAAAAACCGACCAGGTCATCGAGCGCCTCGTCCAACCGCCCGGCGATCGGCGTGCCGATCGCGATGTCCTCACCGGCGCCGGCGCGGTGCAATACCGCGGCCAACGCGGCCTGCAACACCATCGAGGCGGTCGTGTTGTGCTCCGCGGCCAGCGCCTTGACCCCCGCCCACAGCTGGGGGGCGATGCGCACCTCCACCTGATCGCCGCGGTAGCTGGGCATCGGCGGTCGCACCCGGTCGGTCGGCAGCGATACCACCTCGGGCAGCTCGGCGAGCTCCTGGCGCCAATAGGCCAACTGCGAGGAGATCACGCTGTCGGGATCCGTCTCCTCCCCCAGCCAATCCCGTTGCCACAGTGTGTAATCGGCGTACTGCACCGCCAAGCCGGGCCAGCTGGGGGTGCGCCCGGCTCGCCTGGACCGATACGCCTCGGCCACATCGCGGAACATGGGAGCCAAAGACCAGCCGTCAAAAGCGATGTGGTGCACCACGATTCCCACCACATGCCGCTCGGGACCCGTCGCGTAGAGCTGGGCACGGATCGGGATCTCGGTCGACAGATCGAACCGGTACCCGGCCAGCGCCACCAACTCGCCGGCCACCTCGCGCTCGGGCAGCGACAGCACCACCGCGCCCTTGTGCCGCCACATTCCCGGCTGCGCCGGCAACACCTGCTGGCACGGCACCCCGTCGACGTCGGGGAATATGGTGCGCAGCGCTTCGTGGCGGGCGATCACATCGTCCAGCGCCGCCCCGAGTGCTTCGGCATCCAGCGGTCCGTCGATCCGGAACGCGGTCGGCATGTTGTAGGTCGCCACCCCGCCCTCGAAGCGGTCCAAAAACCACAACCGGCTCTGGGCGAACGACAACGGAATCCTCGCCGGCCGATCGGCCGCCACCAACGGTTTACGGCGGGCCCCGTCCTCACCGATCCGCGGCGCCAGCTCGGCCACCGTCGGCGCGTCGAACAAGGTGCCCACCGCCAGACCGGCATCCAGGGCGGTGTTGACGGCGGCAATCAGCCGCATCGCCGACAGTGAATCCCCGCCCAGATCGAAGAAGGAGTCGTCGACCCCGACCCGTTCCAGCCCGAGGACCCGGGCGTAGATATCGGCCAAGGCCTGCTCGACCGGGTTGGAGGGGGCACGGTACCGGGACGCGTTCTGGTAGTCGGGCGCCGGGAGGGCCCGCTTGTCGAGTTTGCCGTTGGGGGTCAACGGCATTCGATCCAGCGCCACGACCGCCGAGGGGATCATGTAAGCCGGGAGCCGCTCGGCCAGGCGCGCGCGTACGTCGGTCACCTCGACGGTTCCGGTGACGTAACCGACGATCTGTTTGTCGCCGGGGCGGTCCTCGCGGACGATCGCGGCCGCCTGCCCCACCCCGTCCAGTGCGCTCAGCGCCGCTTGGATTTCGCCGAGCTCGATGCGATAGCCGCGGATCTTGACTTGCTCGTCGACTCGCCCCAGATAGTCCAGCTGCCCGTCGGGACGCCAACACACCAGATCCCCGGTGCGATACATGCGTGCTCCCGGCGCATCCGCGCCGCCGAACGGGCACGCCACAAACCGCGAACCGGTCAGGCCCGGCCGTCGCCAATACCCAACTCCCACACCGGTACCGGCGACATACAGCTCACCGACCACACCTTCCGGCACCGGGCGCAATGAGCCGTCGAGCACAAACAACGCAGCCCCTGGCACCGGCGAGCCGATCGGCACCGCACCCGAGCCGGCCGTCAGCGGCGCACTGATCGTCGCCAATATCGTCGTCTCGGTCGGGCCGTAAGCGTTGACCATCACCCGCCCCGGCGCCCACCGATCCACCACGTCGGCCGGGCAGGCCTCGGCGGCGATCAGCAAGGCCGCCGACTCCAAACCCCGCTGCGACAGCGTCCCCACCGATGACGGGGTCTGGCCTAAAACGTTGACCTTCTCGCCGACCAACAAGGCGTGGAAGTCCTCAGGAGAACGCGTCACCTCTTCGGGCACCACCACCAGCCGGCCCCCGTGCAACAGCGCGCCCCAGATCTCCAACACCGAGTAGTCGAAGGCCAAGGAGTGAGACAGCGTCCACACGCTTTCCGGCCCCAGCTCGAAGCCGGCGTCCAGCGAGTCGAATAGCCGGGCGACGTTATGGTGTGTTACCGCAACGCCTTTGGGGGTGCCTGTGGTGCCCGAGGTGTAGATCAGGTAGGCCATGTCATCAGGGGCGGGCGCCGGCAATGCCGTGTCGGGCTGGGTGTCAATGCGGGGGTCGTCGACATCGATGACCAGCAGCCCATGCCCGTCCAGCCGATCGGCTAACCCGGCGGTGGTGATCGCGGCGACCGGCGCGCCATCGGCGAGCATGAAGGCGATACGGGCATCCGGCACCACCGGGTCGATCGGCAGATACGCCGCCCCGGTTTTCAGCACCGCCAAAATCGCTACGACCGCGTCGGCCGACCGCGAAAACAGCAGCGCCACACACTTTCCCGGGCCAATTCCCTGGCCGGCCAAGAGGTGCGCCAACCGGTTGGCGGCCTCATCGAGCTCCCGGTACGTCATGGCGCCGCCCGCAAAGGTCAGCGCTACCGCGCCCGGGTCACGCGCCGCCTGCGCGGCGAACAACACCGGAAGCGACGCCGGGGTGGCGGCCGGCGCGGTCAACGCCGCTCGATTACCCCATTCCTCTACCCGGTCATGCTCACCCTCGTCGTGCAGGTCGATCGACGAAAGCCGCGGCCCCGCATCGGCCGTCATGCGCGCCGCCCGGTCTCGGCGGTGATCGCCACCAACACTCGCCGCCACCGCTCGATCAGCGCCTGGATTCTGGCCGCGTCGAAAATGTCTGTTCGAAATTCCACTTCCCCGCTGATCCCGGCGGGCTCACCGGACTCGCTCCAGCGTTCAGCGAGCGAAATGGTCAAATCCATGCGGGCGGTCTGAAGCCGCACGGGCAGCGGCGCGACCTGGACATCACCCAAACTCAACCCGGCCACGGGATCGTTGTGCCCGGCGAAATTCTGCCAGGCCACCATCACCTGGATCAGTGGGTGGTGCTTGCGCGATCGGGTGGGGTTGAGCCGTTCCACCAGCACCTCGAAGGGCACGTCTTGGTGCTCGTAGGCGGCCAGGCTGCGTTGTCGCACCTGGGCCAGCAGTTCGCCGATGGTGGGATCACCGGCCAGGTCGACCCGCAGCACCAAGGTGTTGACGAAGAACCCCACCAGCTCATCGAGCGCCGGATCGCCACGCCCGGCGACCGCGATTCCCACGGCCACGTCGGGGCTGGCGCTGAGTTTGGACAAGAGCACGGCCAGGGCGGCCTGCACGACCATGAAGGTGGTCGCGTTGTGTTCGCGGGCCAGATCGCGCACCCGCTGCTGCAGCTCGGCCGGCCACTCCACGGGGACGCTGGCGCCGCGCGGATCGGGAACCGGTGGGTAGGGGCGATCGGTGGGTAGTGGCAGGCGCTCGGGCATTCCGGCCAGCGCGTCTTCCCAGTAGGCCAGTTGTGCGGCGATGGGGCTCTCGTTGTCGGCGAGATCCCCGAGGTGCTCGCGCTGCCACAGCGTGTAGTCGACGTACTGCACCGCCAACGGCGTCCAGTCCGGAGCGTGCCCGGCGCACCGGTTGGCATAGGCCACGCCCAGATCGCGCACGAGCGGGGTGATCGACGAGCCATCGGCGGCGATATGGTGCACCACGGCCACCAGCACATGCTCGTCATCACCGACGCGGAAAAGTCTTGCCCGCAACGGGATCTCGGTGGAAAGGTCGAAGCTGTAACGCACCGCGTCGCTGATCGCCTCATCGAGCCGGTTCGCCGGCCAGCCGGTGGAATCGACGACGTCCCAACCAAACTCGGCGCGCTCGACGGGCACCACCAGCTGCTGGGGTGTCCCCTCGACCGCGGGGAACAGGGTGCGCAGGCTTTCGTGCCGGCTCACCAAGTCGGCGAGCGCCGCACCCAGCGCTTCGACATCAAGGGCCCCGCTCAGCCGCAACGCCGCCGCGATGTTGTAGATCGGTGAGGGACCCTGCAATTGGTCGAGGAACCACAATCGGCTCTGCGCGAACGACAATGGGATGCTCGCGGGCCGCTCGACCGGCACCAATGGCTTGCGCCGGCCCCCTTCCTCGCCGATACACGGCGCCAACTGGGCGACCGTGGGCGCCTCGAACAAGGTGCGCACCGAAAGGCCGGCATCCAGGACGGTGTTGATCGCGGCGATCACCCGCATCGCCGACAGCGAATCCCCGCCCAGGTCGAAGAACGAGTCGTCGGCCCCGACCCGCTCGAGCCCGAGTACCTGGGCATAGATGCCGGCCAAGATTTCCTCGGTGGGGGTGGCCGGGGCGAGGAACCGTTCGATGTCGGCATAGATGGGCGCCGGCAGGGCGCGGGTGTCGAGCTTGCCGTTGGGGGTCAGCGGCAGCGTGTCGAGTGCCACGACCGCCGCGGGGATCATGTAGGTCGGGAGCCGCTCGGCCAGCGCGGTCCGTGCGTGGGCTGGGTCTGCCGGTCCGGTGATATAGCCGACGAGGCGTTTGTCGCCGGGGTGGTCCTCGCGGGCGATCACCACCGCCTGCTCGACGCCGTCCAGTGCATTCAGCGCCGCTTGGACTTCGCCGAGTTCGATGCGATAGCCGCGGATCTTGACTTGCTCGTCCGCGCGCCCCAGATACTGCAGCTGCCCATCAGCACGCCAACACACCAGATCCCCGGTGCGATACATCCGCGCTCCCGCGGTGAACGGGCACGCCACAAACCGCGACGCCGTCAAGGGGCCCCGCCGCCAATACCCAACTCCCACACCGGTACCCGCGACATACAACTCACCGACAACACCGGGCGGCACCGGCCGCAGTGAGCCGTCGAGCACGAACAGCGCCGCCCCGGGCACGGGCGAGCCGATCGGCACCACGCCCGACCCAGCCGTCAGCGGCGCACTGATCGTCGCGTACACCGTGGTTTCGGTCGGGCCGTAGGCGTTGACCATCACCCGACCCGGCGCCCACCGATCGACCACCTCGGCCGGACAGGGCTCGGCGGCCACCATCAACGCCGCCGAGTCGAGCCCCTGCGGCGAGAGCACCCCCACCGCCGAGGGGGTCTGGCTTAGGACGCTGACCTTTTCAGTGACCAGTAACTCGTGGAAGTCATGCGGTGAGCGGGCGATCGACTCGGGCACCACCACCAGCCGCCCACCGTGCAGTAGCGCACCCCAGATCTCCCATACCGAGTAGTCGAAGGCCGGGGAATGACATTGCGTCCACACCTGTCCCGGCGCTAGCTCCACGCCGACGTCCATGCCGTCGAACAGCCGGGTCACATTGTGGTGGGTGGTCGCCACCCCCTTGGGCACCCCGGTGGTGCCCGAGGTGTAGATCAGGTAGGCAATGTCGTCGGGAGCCGGCGCCGGCAGCGCGGTGCTGGGTTGGGCCTCGATGCGGGGATCGTCGACATCGATGACCAGCAGGTCGCGTCCGTCGAGTCGATCGGCCAGCTCGCCGGTGGTGATCGCGGCGATCGGGGCGGCGTCGGCGAGCATGAAGGCGATCCGGGCATCCGGCACCACCGGGTCGATCGGCAGATACGCCGCCCCGGTTTTCAGCACCGCCAAAATCGACACGATCGCCTCGGCCGACCGCGAAAACAGCAGCGCCACACGCTGTCCCGCGCCCACACCAGAGCCGGCCAACAGGTGCGCCAGCCGGTTGGCGGTCTCATCCAGCTCGCGGTAGGTCCACGACTGCTCCCCGCACACCAGCGCCACCGCATCCGGGGTGCGAGCCACCTGCGCGGCAAACAACGCCGGGATCGACGCCGCGGCGGGTGCGGGCCGCATCAACACCGCCCCGTTACCCCACCCCTCCAGGCGGGCATGTTCAGGCTCATCGAGCAGATCCACCGACGACAGCCGCCGGGTGGGCTCGGCGGTCATTGCCACCAACACCCGCTCCAACCGCCCGATCAGTGTTTGGATGCTGGCCGCGTCGAACACGTCGGTGCGGAATTCCACCGCCCCGCCTATCCCGGCGGGCTCACCGGCCTCGTTCCAGCGTTCCCCTAGATAAAACACCAAATCCATGCGAGCGGCCTGGATACCGACGGGTAGTGGCGTGACCTGGACATCGCCCAGAGCCGGCTCGACGGCGGGGTCGCTGTCTTGGCCGGTGAAGTTCTGCCACGCAAATATCACCTGGATCAAGGGGTGATGGGTCAGCGAGCGAGAAGGATTGAGCCGCTCGACGAGCACCTCGAAGGGCACATCTTGATGCTCGAAAGCCTCCAAACTGCGCGCCCGCACCTGGGCCAGCAGTTCACCGACGCTGGGATCGCCGGCCAGATCGACACGCAGCACCAAGGTGTTGACGAAGAACCCCACCAGCTCATCAAGCGCCGGGTCGCGGCGCCCCGCGATCGAAATCCCCACCGCCACATCGGGGCTGGCGCTGAGTTTGGAGAGCAGCGCCGTCAGGGCGGCCTGGATCACCATGAAGCTGGTCGTGTTGTGCTCGGCGGCTATCCGGGCGACCCGCTGCTGTACATGCGCCGGCCAATTGACCGCCAGAGTGGCGCCGCGGTAGTCGGCGACCGGCGGGTAGGGCCGATCGGTGGGCAGCTGCAGGCGCTCGGGCATCCCGGCCAGGGCGTCCTGCCAGTAGGCCAGCTGCGCGGCGATGGGGCTCTCGGGATCGTCGAGATCCCCGAGGTGCTCGCGCTGCCACAGCGTGTAATCGACGTACTGCACCGTCAACGGCGCCGTGTCGGGAGCGTGTCCCGCTGAGCGACTGGCATAGGCCACACCCAGATCACGGACCAGCGGGGCGATGGACCAGCCGTCGGCGGCGATGTGGTGGGCCACCGCCATCAGCACATGCTCGTCGTCGCCGACGCGGAAAAGCCTTGCTCGCAAGGGGATCTCGCCGGCCAGATCGAACGTGTGACGGGCCTCGGCGCTGATGGCCTCATACAGCTGGTCTCCCGGCCAGCCGGTGGCATCGATGACATGCCACCCGAAGTCGGCCCGCTCCGAGGGGATGATCACCTGCTGCGGTACACCATCGGGCGCGGCGAACAGGGTGCGCAGACTCTCATGGCGGGCAACCACATCGGTCACCGCCGCCCCCAGCGCGTCGACGTCGAGCCGCCCACACAGCCGCAAGGCAACCGCCATGTTGTAGATCGGGGACGGCCCTTGCAGCTGGTCGATGAACCACAACCGTTGCTGGGCATACGACAACGGGATCCGCTGCGGGCGTTCCATCGGTACCAGGGGCGGGCGGGGAGAACCGCCTCGATGCCGTTGCAGATGCTCGGCGAGGTCCGCTACTTTGGCGGCTTCGAAGAGATACCGCACCGGGACTTCCCTGCCCAATGCCAGCTGCAGGCGCGCACTGACCCGGGTGGCGGTCAACGAATCGCCGCCCAGGGCGAAGAAGTCGTCGTCGAGCCCGACCTGGGCCAGGCCCAATACCTCGGCGAACGCCTCGGCAATGATCTTTTGCGTCTGGGTCTGCGGCGCCCGGAAGACGGTGGCGGCAAACACCGGCGCCGGCAACGCTTTACGGTCGATCTTTCCCGAGGAGGTCAACGGGAACTCGTCGAGCACGACGATGTGTGAGGGCACCATGTAGTCGGGCAACCACGCACTGAGGCGCTGACGCACCGCGCCGAGTTTGGTGTTGGTGTCGGGATCGTTGGCGTGAGTGGCGTGTTGCCGAGCTCCGGCGGGGGGCAGGTAAAGATCGGTCAGCGGCGTGTGCTGGCCATCGGCGTCGGTCGGGGCGGTGAAGACCGCGTCCAGGGTGCCCGGTTGGGCGCCCAGGGTGACCGCGACGTGGTATCCGGCGGTTTCACCGAGTCGGTGTAACTCTTCGGGGACGACGGCATCGGCTGTGGCTTCGGTGAGCGCTGCCGCTAGGGGTAGTCCGGCCTCGAGGACGCCTTCAACGTGGACGTCGGCGATCACTCCGGCATGGGGGATACCGGTGACGCGAATCATGCTGGGGCGCTGCGATATCAACCGGTCGCGCAGCGCTGCGCAATCCGTCCACGTCCAGCTGGGTGCGTCGGCCAGCGAACGTACGGGTGCCGGGGTTTTGTGGACGACGACGTCGTAGCGATACCGGGTCAGTTCGTTGTCGGCCGTTCCGCGTTTGACTTGAATGTCGACTCCGGCCACGTCCGGATGCTCGGCGGCCAAGGTGGTGAAAAACTCTGGTGCCAACAACAATTCGGTCTCGCCGAGCATCGCGCGCTGAATGCGTTGGCGGATCTCGGCGGCATCGGCGCTGTCGCTGCGCGCCAGCGCGACCCCGGTTTGAAACGCACCCTGCAAGCTGTGGTTGCGCACGTCGCCGAGAAACAGCGACCCACCCGGCGCCAACAACTCCATGGCGTTGTCGATGACCTCGGCCAGGTACGCCGCGTTGGGGAAGTACTGCACCACTGAGTTGAGAATGATGGTGTCGAAATAACGCTGCCGCAGAGTTTCGGTGAGGTGGGCGGGCTGGGTCAGCAGCTCGACGCGATCACGCCACTCGATCCGCAACCGCTCGAGCGAGCGGGTCAGCTTGTCGATAGCCACCGCCGACATGTCGGTGCCGACGTAATGCTCACAGTGGGGGGCGATCTGGGACAACACCAGGCCCGAACCGACGCCGATTTCCAACACCCGCCACGGCCGCAGCGCCATGATCCGATCCACCGTGGCCGCACGCCACTGCACCATCTCCCGCAGCGGAATGGGCTCGTCGGTGTAGCTGCTGTTCCAGCCGCGAAAGTCCATGCCGAACTCCGGCGCCTCGCCCTCGGCGCCATAGAGCTCGTCGTAAAGATGTTGCCACTGGTCGACGACCTCGGCATCGACCTCTGCGGTGGCTGCGTGCTCGAGGGTGACGTAGGCAACGAGGTGGGTGCCAGTGTCACGGTGGTGGACCGTGGCGGCGGCCTGGATGACTTGTGGGCAGGCCAGTAGGGTGTTTTCGATTTCGCCCAGCTCGATGCGCTGGCCGCGCAATTTGACCTGGGTGTCGGCGCGGCCCAGATACTCCAGGGCGCCGGCGGGGGTCCAGCGCGCCAGGTCTCCGGTGCGATACATCCGCGCCCCCGGGGCCCCAAAGGGGTTGGGCACGAATCGCTCCGCGGTCAAGGCCGCCCGGCCCACATAACCGCGCGCCACTGCCGGCCCACCCAGATACAGTTCGCCCACCGTCCCGATCGGCGCGGGATTCAGCCGCGCGTCGAGCACCCACGCGCACACCCCCGCGATCGGTGCGCCGATGGCCACCGGCTGCCCCGCCACCAGCGGCGCACAGGTAGCCCAAACGGTGATCTCGGTCGGTCCATAGGCGTTGAACATCCGCCGGCCCGGCGCCCAGCCGGCCACCACTTCCGGCGGGCAGGCCTCGCCCATGGTGGCCAACGTCGACAGGTCGTCGAGGCGGTCCCGATCCAGCGACGACGCCACCGTCGGAGTCATTAGGGCCGCGGTGACCCGGTGGGCTTGCAGCAGATCGGTCAACGCCTGTCCGGCATACACATCCGGTGGCGCCACCACCAATGCCGCGGCCGACCCTGTGGCCCACAGCGTTTCGAACACCCACGCATCGAAGGTAGGCGCGGCCACCATCAACACCCGCGCATCCGCGCCCAATCCGAGCAGTTCGCGGTGGGCCGCCGCAATCCCCGGCAGACCGACGTGGCTGACCGCCACCCCCTTGGGCGCCCCGGTAGACCCTGACGTAAAAAACACATGCGCGGTGTTTTCGGCCGTCAGGCGCGCCAGCCGATCGGCGTCGGTGATCGGATCCGCGGAGTACCCGGACACGTCCAGATCGTCGAGGCGCAATACCGGGCGCGCCCCCGTCCCGGCCACCGGGTCGGCGCCGCGGGCCAGCACACACACCGCCCCCGCGGCATCCAATACCGCGGCGATGCGCTCGGCCGGGTGGGTTCGATCTACCGGCACATACACCCCACCGGCCTTGAGCACCGCCCACCAGGCCACCACCAACTCCGCACATCGCTCGATCGCCACACCAACCGCGCGCTCGGGACCCACCCCCGCCTCGATCAGCACGCGCGCCAACCGCGACGACCATTCATCAAGCTCGCGATACGACACAGTGCGGCTACCGTCGATGACGGCCGCCGCCCCCGGTTCCGCGGCCACCGCCGCGGCCAATATCTGCGGCGCCACCCCTACCGGCGCCTCCACCTCGACGCCAGACCACCGCTGCAGCACCAGATCACGCTCACCGCGATCCAGCAGCGACACCTCACCCACCATCACCGCGGCATCGGTGACCACCGCCTCGATCACCCGGCCAAACCAGCCGACCAACCGCTCGATGCTGGCCCGGTCGAACAAGTCCGTGGCGAAGGTCACCGTCCCGGTCGCCATCGGCGCCGCGGCCCCGTCGCCGGGCACCTCCCTTAGATCGAAATCCAGGTCGAATTTGGCGGTGCCGGTGGACATCGCCAGGGGCTCGACGTCGACGCCCTCCAGCGCCACCTCGGGACGCACGTTGTTTTGGAAGACCATGCCCACCTGGAACAGCGGGTGATGCGCGGTGGAGCGCACCGGGTTGAGTTGTTCGACCAACAACTCAAACGGGACATCCTGATTGCTGTAGGCATTGAGCGCCTTGTGCCGCACCCGCGCCAGCACATCGCAAAACCGCTGCGCAGGAGTCACACCCACGCGCAATACCCAGGTGTTGACGAAAAACCCGACCAGATCATCGAGCGCCTCGTCCAACCGCCCGGCGATCGGCGAACCCATCACCACGTCCTCACCGACACCCGCCCGGTGCAACACCACCGCCAACACCGCCTGCAACACCATCGAGGCCGTCGCGTTGTGCACCGCCGCCACGTCCTTGACCCCCGCCCACAGCTGCGGGTCGATGCGCAGCGGCACCTGATCGCCGCGGTAGCTGGGCACCGGCGGACGCGCCCGATCCGTGGGCAGCGACACAACCTCGGGCAGCTCGGCCAACTCCTGGCGCCAATAGGCCAACTGCGAAGCGATTACGCTGTCGGGATCGGACTCGAGCCCCAACCAATCCTGTTGCCACAGCGTGTAATCGGCGTATTGCACCGCCAACGGCGCCCAGTACGGGGCTTGCCCCGCGCACCGGCTGGCATACGCCATGCCCACATCCCGGACCATCGGGGCCATCGACCATCCGTCAAAAGCGATGTGGTGCACCACAATTCCCACCACATGCTGCTCGGGGCCCGTCGCGTAGATCTGGGCACGGATCGGGATCTCGGTCGACAGATCGAACCGATACCCGGCCAACGCCGCCAACTCGCCGGCGACGGCCCGCTCTGGCAGCGGCGCCACCACCGCGCCCTTGTGTTGCCACATCCCCGGCCGCGCCGCCAACACCCGCTGGCACGGCACGCCGTCGAGATCAACAAAGATGGTGCGCAGCGCTTCATGGCGCGCGATCACATCGTCCAGCGCCGCCCCGAGGGCCTCGACATCCAGCGGACCGTTGACCCGAAAGGCGATCGGCATGTTGTAGGTCGCCACCCCGCCCTCGAACCGGTCCAAAAACCACAACCGGCTCTGGGCGAACGACAACGGGACCCGCACAGGCCGCGGGCCGGCGACCAATGGCTTGCGCCGGTCGCCGTCCTCACCGATCCGGGGTGCCAACTGGGCCACGGTGGGCGCGTCGAACAAAGTGCGCACCGCAAGACCGGCATCCAGGGCGGTATTGATCGCCGCGATCACGCGCATCGCCGACAGCGAATCCCCACCCAAATCGAAAAACGACTCGTCGACCCCGACCCGCTCCAGCCCTAACACCCGCGCATAAATACCGGCCAGGATCTCCTCGGTGGGGCCCGACGGGGCACGATAACGATCGACATCGGTGTACCCCGGTGCCGGCAAGGCCCGCTTGTCCAGCTTGCCGTTGACCGTCAACGGCAAACTGCCCAGCGCCACCACGGCCGCCGGGATCATGTAGGCCGGCAACCGCTCAGCCAGCCGGCTGCGTAGCTCGTCCGGGTCAACCGCGCCAGTGACGTAACCCACCAGACGCTTGTCGCCGGGGCGGTCCTCGCGGGCAACGACCACCGCCTGCTCGACCCCGTCCAGTCCGGCCAGCGCCGCGCGCACCTCGCCGAGTTCGATGCGATACCCGCGGATCTTGACCTGCTCATCGACACGCCCCAGATACCGCAGCTGCCCATCGGTGCCCCAACACACCTCATCGCCGGTGCGATACATCCGAGTTCCCGCTGTGAACGGGCACGCCACAAACCGCGAACCGGTCAACCCCGGCCGCCGCCAATATCCAACTCCCACACCGGCACCGGCCACATACAACTCGCCGACCACACCCGCCGGCACCGGCCGCAACCACGCATCCAGCACAAGCAATGCCGCCCTCGGAACCGGCGAACCGATCGGCGCCCCAGAACCCGCCGTCAACGGCGCACTGATCGCCGCGTACACCGTGGTCTCGGTCGGGCCGTAGGCGTTGATCATCACGCGCCCGGGCGCCCACCGCTCCACCAGCTCGGCCGGGCAGGCCTCACCGGCCACCACCAGCGCCGCTTCCAAGCCCTCAGGCGATAAAACCCCCACCGCAGAGGGGGTTTGGCTTAGCACGCTGACGTGTTCCGCGGCTAGTAAGGCGTGGAAGCCTTCCGGCGAGCGGGCCACCTCTTCGGGCACCACCACCAGCCGCCCGCCGTAGAACAGCGCGCCAAAGATCTCCCACACCGAGACGTCAAAGGCCAAAGAATGCCACTGCGTCCACACCTGGCCTGGCGCCGGAAGGCCCGCCTCCAACGACTCCAGCAACTCGGTCACGTTGCGGTGGGTAATCGCCACCCCCTTGGGCACCCCGGTGGTGCCCGATGTGTACAGGATGTAGGCGATGTCATCGGGAGCCGGCGCCGGCGGCGCCGTACTGGGCTGCATATCAATGCGGGGGTCGTCGACGTCGATAACCAGCAACTGCTGGCCGTCCAGCCGGTCGGCCAGCCCGGGGGTGGTGATCGCGGCGATCGGCGCGCCGTCGTCGAGCATGAACCGCACCCGCGTCGCGGGCACCATCGGATCGATCGGGAGATAGGCCGCCCCGGTTTTGAGCACCGCCAAAATCGACACGATTGCCTCGGCCGAACGCGAAAACAGCAGCGCCACAGACTCACCCGGGCCCGCGCCCTGGCCGGCCAGCAGGTGCGCCAACCGGTTGGCCGCGGCGTCAAGCTCGCGATACGTCCAAGAACACCCCCCGCACACCAGCGCCACCGCCTCGGGCGTGCGCGCCACCTGCGCGGCGAACAACGCCGGGATCGACGTCGGCGTGCTCGCCGGCTCGCTCAATACCGCCCGGTTGCCCCACCCCTCCAGCCGGGTCTGCTCGAGCGGATCCAGCAAGTCCACCGACGACAAGGGCCTCGCTGGGTCCGCGGTCATCGCCGCCAGCACCCGCTCTAACCGCTGCGCCACATCGGTGACATCGAAATTCGAAAATGGCTGCCCAGCACCAGCCGTGCTGAGAAAGAGCCGATCGCCGGCGCCGGAGAAGAACAGCCCAAAGCCGTCCACGGGGCCCGCAGTGGTCAACGAAGCCGATGCGGCGGCGCCACCGAAGGCCAAAGTGAATATGGACGGGATGAAATTAACGCTCACCCTGCCGATCGGCTGACCCGGGCGAGCTTTGCGCTCAAGGGCTTGCACCGGAAACCTCTGATGCTGCAGCGCTTCCCGTATCCGCTTGTCAACATATTCGCAAAAACCGGCGACCGTACATCCCGGCGAAACCGTCAACACCAGCGGCACAATTCCGGCAACCATTGCGGGAAGCGTCCGTGATTCCGGACGTACTCGCCTGGCGACCGGGAAATCGAACACCACCTCTGGGCCCTCGGCGCACCACCCACGCACCAAGAGTGCGCACGCCGCGGTGATGACCGACGACCGAGGCACGTTCCACACTTCGGATAACTCTTCGACGCGGCGAAGGACCAAAGGATCCAACTGAACCGGCGCGGAAAGCCAATACCGTTCCCGCTCGCCCGTGGCATCGGGCAGCCGATCGTGCGGGCCGCTTTCGGTTGGAAGGTTCCTCGTCCAATAGGCCTGATCTTCGAGATAGTCGTCGGACGCTTCGTATTCCAACTCGCATTCGACCAAGTCCTGCAGCGAGCCGAAGAACGCATCAGGAATCGGTGCGCCCGAAACGATCGCGGAGTAGACGGCCGCAATCCGCTGACCAACGAGCGCGATCCCGGTTCCGTCCACGACTATGTGGTGGCCGCACCCGAAAAAATAGAATTCCTCGGGCGCCGTCCGAAGCAATGCAAATTTGAACAGCGGGCCACTGAGTGGCATCGGGGTGCGCTGGATCGATGAGGTTATCTGATGCGCTTCTTGTACCGGATTGTGCGAACCAGTCAGGTCATAGAAGGCCAGCTCCACATCCGGGTAATCGATCGGCTTTTGGAAAACCTGGCCATTCACCTCAAAGATGGCAGCCCTGACAGGTTCGGCCTCGGTCACTACTCGACGGATCGCCCACTGAAGGGCATCGGGTTCTACCGTGCCCTCGATTTTCACGAACAGACCGAGTTGCCACTCCGTGCCCGAGTGCCCCGTTTCCTGCGCAAGCCAAATGTCTAGCTGTCCGCGCGTCACCGGTAGTGCCCGGTCATCAGGTTCGCGCGTCAGCGTCAGTGCGCGGTCATCGAGTGCCATCCGAATCCCCCACCCCGCATGGTTTAGTTATCAAAAGCCCTGCCCACTGCCAGCCTCTCGCGCAGACTTTTCGGCCGTCTATCGGTCCTTTTCTCTTCGAAGTAGTCCGGATACGCGACGCGATCCTCTTCACCCGAGACCATCCGCCAGCCGACTGGAACACCGGCAAATTTCCCCTAGGCCGTCTAGTCGAAATGAGTGAAGCCCGGCCCAAACCATAACGGAGGCCTACCGCGTCCGTTGGGATTTCGAGAAAGTTTCTCGCTGTAAAACACATGTAAAACAACACTTTTCGACGATCTCTTACCCACCACGCGGACTCCGGTTTGCGGCCGGACCCTGCGAGCCCAGGCTTAGTCGGCTAGCACCGGACGAAGTCGCAGATCAATGACCTGAAGCCCGGAACCCCAAGCCTGCCTAACAAATTCGCGGCTGGACGCGGTCCCGGGTCTTGCGTGAGCATCCGAACGGATGGACCGATCGTCCTGTAAAGCACATGTAAAACAACACATTTGGACGATCTCTTACCTATGTCGTGACCTTCGGTTTGCGGCCGCGGTCAGCGCACCGGTTCCTAGTGGGGCCACCGCCGAACGAAGTAGCAGATCAAATGACCCGAAGTCCGGGACCGCGGTCCCGGTGATTGCCTAAGCGTCCAAACGGGTGAACTGACCGTGTCGATACTGCTCGACACACGCCGCTCGCCTGACCTTGCCGCTTGTGGTGATGGGAATCGAACCCGGTGGCACCACAACCAGATCCGCTACGGCCAGCCCATGCGAATTGGATATGGCCGAGGTGACCTCACGCTTGACGGCGACGAGCTGGTCCGCGGCTTCCTCATCTGAGTCGCCGCGGTGCTTGACCTCGATGATGGCCACGAGCTCCTCCGTGTGATGGCGCGAAACCGCTATCGCCGCGCACCTGCCCCGCGTGATCTCCTGGATGGTCGCCTCGATGTCGTCGGGTGAGTGGTTACGCCCGTAAACGATCAAAAGATCCTTGATGCGGCCGACGATGAACAGCTCCCCGTCGGAGAAGAATCCCCGGTCTCCCGTTCTCAGCCATGGCCCTTCGGGCGTCCCCGCCGACGGAGCGACGAGCCGCCCGCCGAACGTGCGCTCAGTCTCGTCAGGCTTCTGCCAGTAGCCCATAGCGATGTTTGCACCGTGCATCCAAATTTCACCCGCCACACCCTCCGGGCACTCGACGCAGGTGTCGGGATCGACGATGCGAATCGTCGGTGACCGCGGCACCCCATAGCTGACTAGCGGTGTAGCTGTCCCGCTATCGCAACGCTCCGCATGGCCAGCGGACAGCTTCTCGGGTTCGAAGTGGACGATTTCGGGTGGCCGGGCAGGAGTGCGGGTTGCCGCATACACCGTCGCTTCGGCGAGCCCGTATGACGGCCGTATCGCGTTGTCGGGCAAGTTAAAGCGCGCGAACCGACTGGTGAAACGCCGCAGCGTGGCGGGGTGCACCCGTTCGCTACCACTGAGGATGACCAGCACCTCCCCCAGGTCCAATCCGGCCATGTCCTCGTCGGAGGTTTTTCGTGTCGCCAACTCGAAAGCGAAGTTCGGCGCGGCCGAAAATGGATGGTGGTTGTTGGCCAGCAATTGCATCCAGCGGGCCGGTCGTTGCAGGAACGCCACCGGGCTCGTCAGCACGGTGCCGACCCCCGCCAGAATCGGCGCGCATACCCCCAGGACCAAACCCATGTCGTGATACAACGGCAGCCACGACACAATACAGCCGTCTGCCGGCGGGACCCGTCCGTAATCCACAAAGAAGTCGGACATCAGCTGTTCGAAATTGGCCAGCAAGTTGTTGTGCGAGATCATGACTCCGGCCGGCTCACGGGTCGACCCTGACGTGTATTGCAGATACGCCACATCCGGATAGTTCTGGCGCCGGGCGCCCGATCCTGCCGGAGCGTCAAGATCCAGCCGGTCGACCTCAACGAGCGATGGAACGGATTCGGCGGACCGCGTCGCATAGTAGGCAACCCTGCCCGCGACAGGGGACGTGGTGAGGACGACACTCGGCGACGTGTCGCGCAGTACCGAGCTGACGCGCTCATCGCTGACGCCACCGAGCGGAACCGAAAGCGGAACCGCGAGCTGGCCCGCTTGCAATGCGCCGAGAAACGCAACGATGTAGTCGAGCCCCTGGGGTGCCAATATGACGGCGCGGTCACCCGGCGATGCGCAATCTTCGAGCGCCCGTGCAACGTTCAGTGTTCGCCGATACAGCTGCGACCAGGTCAGGCTTTCCTCCACGCCGTTCCAGTCATGGTCGTAATCGACAAACGTGAACGCCGTGTCATCGGGCTGCAGGCTGGCGCGTTCGCGCAGCACAGCCGGAACGGAAGTCCCCTCCACGGTCATCAGATTACCGTCGTCGCGGCCACCGCCGAGGTCAAAACCCGCGAAGTCGCGGTATCTCTTCACCTGTATCGAACCCCGGACCGATCGCCTATTGTACGAACACCGTGCGAAAACTGGCGCCCGCGGAAGCCCCTGACGGTCAGGAGGATGCGTGACAACCATTCCAAAAATGTTGGCATTGGGGCTTGTTGAGCCCGTAGTGTTCGGGGTGATCCTGTTCACGGCGGCGTCCACGTTCGACTATTGGCAGGCATGGGTTTTCCTGGTGGTGTTCGCCTTGTCCGGGTGGATCCCCAGCCTTTACTTGCTGCGCACGAATCCTGTTGCGCTACAACGGCGACTGCGTGGCGGACCGGCGGCGGAGACGCGAACGACGCAGAAGGTGGTCATGGCGGCCTCGTGGTCGTCGCTGGCGGCGATGCTCGCCTTGAGCGCCCTCGACCATCGCTTCGGCTGGTCGCGGGTTCCGACAGGGCTGTGCCTGGTCGGTGATGTTCTGGTGGCCGTCGGGCTGGGCGTGATGATGCTGGTGGTCGTCCAGAACAGCCATGCGGCGGCAACGATCCGGGTGGAGGCCGATCAGAAGGTGATCTCCACCGGGCTCTACGGGCTGGTGCGGCACCCCATGTACACCGGCAACGTGATCATGATGGTCGGATTCCCGCTCGCCCTCGGCTCCTATTGGGGGCTGCTGTTCGTCGTGCCGGGCCTCGGCGTGCTCGCCTGGCGCATCCGCGATGAGGAGAAGCTGCTTTCCGAAGAGTTGGACGGATACCGCGAGTACACACACAAGGTCCGCTATCGCCTGGTGCCGTGCATGTGGTAGCGGCCGGCTAGAGCAGCCCCAGCCGCTTCAACTCGGTGACGTATTTGACGATGATCGGCGGCGAGATGTGCGGGATGTCGTTGTCCGGTCCAATCTTGGCTTCCTGCACCGCAGCCCGGAATCGGTCGGTCGGGGCGAGAGAACCCCGAACCGGCTCTATCGCGTGCACATCCGGCGTATTGCGCAGCAGCAATTGCAGCACCTCCAGCACCGAGTGCTGGCGCTGCCGTTCAGGCAGGGCGCGCAGGGCGGCCTCGAATCGCCGCAGCCACTCCCCGAAGTCGTCGATGCGCTGGATCGGGTAGCCGGCGTCGATCAGCCAGTCGACGAACTGATCGAATCCGATGCCGTCGTCGTGCGGGTTCATCACGTGGTAGGTCTCGAACCCGTCGACCACCTGGGCGCCCAGCGTGGCGATCGACTCGGCGACGAATCCGACGGGCAGCCCGTCGAAGTGCGCGCGCTGCCGGTTGCCGTCGGCGTCGAGCCGGTACACCGAACGCGGCGCGATACCGGTGGCCACCACACTCAACACCAAGCGGGAGAACAGGTCCGACTCGTTGAGCTGACCCACATAGGTGGTGTCGGCCATGACCATGTCGCAGCGAAACACCGCCACCGGCAGCCCACACAGATCGTTGGCCTCACGCAGTAATACCTCGCCGGCCCATTTGCTGATGCCGTAGCCGTTGGCGTAGCTGCCGTCCATGGTGCGGGTGGGGCTGATGACCCGGATATCGGCGTCCTCGGTGAACGCCGACGGCTCGATCTGGTCACCCACGTTGACGGTGGACACGTAGATGTAGGACTTGAGTTTGGTGGCCAGCGCCAAGCGGATCAGCTCGGCGGTGCCCGCGACGTTGGGCCCGAACAGCTCGCTGTAGGGCAAGACGGCGCTGACCATGGCCGCGGAATCGACGATCAGGTCAACCGTGTCTGCCAGCCCCTGCCAGGCATGCCGGTCCAGGCCCAAGTTGGCCTCGGCCTTGTCGGCCGCGATCACCCGCAGATGGTCCCGGGCCAGGTCCTGGAATCGCCACAGCAGATCCGCATCGCCGCGGTCGAAGACCTTGACGAGCCGGCGCCGCGCATCCTCGTCGGAGTCGGCCCGCACCAGACAGATCAGCGTGCCGTCGACCAGCTCCATCCGCTCCAGCCATTCCAGGAGCAGGTACCGTCCCACGAAACCGGTTGCGCCGGTTAGCAATACCGTCCGCACCTCGGCGCTGGGGCCGGGCAGCGACGGGGCGGCGGAAAGTGTCGCGGCGTCGAGGAACTTGTCCAGCGTGAGGTCGGCGGCGCGTATCTCGGTGGCGTCGCGGCCGTGCACGGACGTGAAGCCGTCCACGCCGGAATGCCGGCCGACCTGCTGGCTCAAGCCGCTCACCGACGGCGCATCGAACAAGAGGCGCACCGACAGGTGGGCATCCAGGGCGGTGTTGATCTTGGCGATCACCCGCATCGCGGAAAGCGAATCGCCACCGAGGTGGAAGAACGACTCGTCGACGCCGACACGGTCGACGCCGAGCACCTCGGCGTAGATGCCGGCGACGATCTCCTCGGTGGGGCTGGACGGCGCTCGGTAACGATCGCCCTCCTGGTACTCCGGTGCCGGCAGGGCGCGCTTGTCGAGTTTGCCGTTGACCGTCAACGGCAGGGCCTGCACCGCCACCACGGCCGCGGGAACCATGTACGCCGGGAGCCGCTCGGCCAGCGCGGCGCGCGCCGCGGCCGGATCGGCGCTCCCGGTGACATAGCCGACCAGGCGCTTATCGCCGGGACGGTCCTCGCGGGCGATCACCGCCGCCTGCCGCACGCCGTCCACGGCGGCCAGCGCCGCCTGCACCTCACCGAGTTCGATGCGATACCCGCGGATCTTCACCTGCTCGTCGGTGCGCCCGAGATATTGCAGCTGCCCGTCGGGTCCCCAGCACACGAGATCGCCGGTGCGATACATCCGAGACCCGGGCCCGCCGAAGGGACACGCCACAAACCGCGACGCGGTCAATCCGCCGCGGCGCCAATACCCACAGCCGACCTGGCCGCCGGCCACATACAACTCGCCGACCACTCCGGGGGGCACCGGACGCAACCACGCGTCGAGCACAAACAACGCCGCCGTCGGCAGGGGCGACCCGATCGGCACCACACCCGACCCGGGTGTCAGAGCGGCGCTGACCGCCACCCACATCGTGGTCTCGGTGGGGCCGTATTCGTTGATCATCACTCGCCCGGGCGCCCAGCGGTCCACCACTTCGGCCGGGCAGGCCTCGCCACCGACCAGCAAGGCCACCGAGTCCAAACCCTCCGGTGACAACGCCCCGACAGCCGACGGGGTTTGGCTCAACACGTTGACCCGTTCGTCGACGAGCAAGGCGTGGAAGTCTTCCGGCGAGCTGGCCACCGATTCGGGCACCACGACCAAGCGCCCGCCACGCAGCAGGGCGCCGAAGATCTCCCAGCCCGAAATGTCGAAGCTGTAGGAATGCCACTGCGACCACACCCGCTCGGGACCCGGTGGCAGGCCGGTGTCGTCGAGCGAGTCGGCCAACAGCGTGACGTTGCGATGCGTGATGGCCACGCCCTTGGGCACACCCGTCGTTCCGGAGGTGAAGATGATGTAGGCGAGGTCATCGGCCGCCGGCGCGGGTAACGCGCTGCTGGGCTGAGCTGCTATCGCAGCGTCGTTGACGTCGATGACCGCCAGGTCGCACCCGGCCAGCCGGTCGACCAGCCCCCCTGTGGTGACCGCGGCGATCGGCGCGGCGTCGGCGAGCATGAACTCCACCCGCGACCGCGGGTGCGCCGGGTCGATCGGCAGATACGCCGCCCCGGTCTTCAGCACCGCCAACATCGCGATGATCGCCTCGGCGCAGCGGCTGAACAGCAACGCCACGCACTCGCCGGGCCCCGCGCCGTGGCCAGAAAGCAAGTGCGCCAACCGGTTAGACGCCTCGTCCAGCTCGCGATACGTCCACGACTGCTGCCCGCACACCAACGCCGTCGCCGTGGGGTTGCTCGCCACTTGGGTGCCGAACAACGCCGGAATCGACGGCTCGGGCGCGGCCGGGCGGGTCAGCACCGCCTGGTTGCCCCACGCATCCAGGCGGGCGTACTCGGCCTCGTCGAGCAGCTCCATCGACGACAACCGCTGGGCGGGATCGGCGGCCATCGCGTCCAGCACCCGCTGCAACCGCTCGACGAACACCTCGACGCTGGCGGCATCGAAGACGTCGGTGCGAAATTCCACCTGCCCGCCGATCCCGGCGGGCTCACCCGCATCGCTCCAGCGTTCACCGAGGGAAAATGTCAGGTCCATGCGTGCGGTGTGGGTGTCGACAGGCAGCGGGGCGACCTGCAGATCACCCAGCGCCAGCGCGGCTTCGGGGCCGTTGTCCTGTCCGGCAAGGTTCTGCCAGGCCAACATCACCTGAACCAGGGGGTGATGGGTCAGCGACCGGGTCGGGTTGAGCCGCTCCACCAATAACTCGAAGGGCACGTCCTGGTGTTCGTAGGCGGCCAGGCTGCGCTGGCGCACCTGGGCCAACACCTCGGCGACGGTGGGATCGCCGGCCAGGTCAACCCGCAACGCCAGGGTGTTGACGAAAAATCCGACCAGCTCGTCGAGCGCGGGGTCGCGCCGGCCGGCGATCGGGAATCCCACCGCGACATCGGGGCTGGCGCTGAGTTTGGACAACAACACCGCCAGCGCGGCCTGCATCACCATGAAGCTGGTCGCGCTGTGCTCGCGGGCCAGCCGGGCGACGCGCTGTTGCAGCTCGGCGGGCCAGTCCACGGCGACATTGGCGCCGCGGTAGTCGGCCACCGGCGGGTAGGGCCGGTCGGTGGGCAGCGCCAGGCGTTCGGGCATGCCGGCCAGGGCGTCCTGCCAGAACTCCAGCTGCGCGGCGATGCGGCTGTGCGGGTCGGTCAGCTCACCGAGCTGGTCGCGCTGCCACAGCGTGTAGTCGACATACTGCACCGCCAAATCCGGCCAGCCGGGGGCTTGCGCCGCGCACCGGGCGGAGTAGGCCACCCCCAGATCGCTCACCAGCGGCATCAGCGACACACCGTCGGCGGCGATGTGGTGCATCGTGGCCACCAGCACGTGTTCGTCCGGGCTGATGCCGAAAAGCCTTGCACGCAACGGAATCTCGGCCGTCAGGTCGAACGTGTAACGGGCGGACTCCTCGATGGCCTTGGCCAGCCGGTCTCGCGTCCACGCGCTCGCGTCGACGACCTGCCACCCGTAGTCGGCCCGCTCGGCCGAGATCACCTGCTGCTGGGGGATCCCCTCGGGCGCCGGGAACAGGGTGCGCAGGCTTTCGTGGCGGGCGACGACATCGCCCAGCGCCGCGCCCAACGCGTTCGCGTCGAGTTGGCCGCGGAGCCGCAGCGCCACCGCGATGTTGTAGATCGGCGACGGCCCCAGCAACTGGTCCAAGAACCACAACCGGGACTGGGCGAACGACAGTGGCACCACCGCGGGCCGCGGGCCGGCCACCAACGGCTCCAGCCCACCCTCTTCGGCGTCGATCCGCGGCGCCAGCTCGGCGACCGTGGGCGCGTCGAACACGCTGCGCACCGCGAGGCCGGCATCCAGGGCGGTGTTGATCGCGGCGATAAGGCGCATCGCCGACAGCGAGTCCCCACCCAGGTCGAAGAACGAGTCGTCGACCCCGACCCTGTCGAGCCCGAGCACTTGGGCGTAGATGCCGGCGAGGATCTCCTCGATGGGCCCGGCCGGGGCGTGGAAGTGATCGCCATCCTGGTAGTCCGGTGCCGGCAGGGCGCGGGTGTCCAGCTTGCCGTTGGACGTCAGCGGCAGCGCGTCGAGCACGACGACAGCGGCGGGCACCATGTAGGCCGGCAGCCGCTCGGCCAGCGTGGCGCGCGCTTCGGCCGGATCGGCACTGCCGGTGACATAACCCACCAGCCGCTTGTCGCCGGGGCGGTCCTCGCGGGCGAGCACCGCCGCCTGCTGCACCCCCTCCAGGTTGGCCAGCGCCGTTTGGACTTCGCCCAATTCGATGCGATAGCCGCGGATCTTGACCTGCTCGTCGGCGCGCCCGAGGTACTGCAGCTGCCCGTCGGCGCGCCAATACGCCAGGTCTCCGGTGCGATACATGCGTGTTCCCGGCTCCCCGAAGGCGCAGGCCACAAACCGCGTCGCCGTCAGCGCGGGCCGGCCGACATACCCGGTGGCCACACCGGTGCCGGCCACGTAGAGCTCGCCGACTACCCCCGCGGGGACCGGCCGCAACCAGCCGTCGAGGACGAACAACGCCGCCCCGTCGACCGGCGACCCGATCGGCGGACCACCCGAACCCGCGGTGAGCGGGGCGCTGATCGCCACGCACATCGTCGTCTCGGTGGGTCCGTAGGCGTTGATCATCACCCGCCCCGGCGCCCAGCGATCCACCACCTCGGCCGGGCACGCCTCGCCGGCCATCACCAACGCGACCGAGTCGAGCCCCTCGGGTGACAAGGCCGCCACGGCCGACGGGGTCTGGGTCAACACGCTGACCCGCTCACCAATCAGCATGTCGTGGAAGTCTTTTGGTGAGGCGGTCACTTCCTCGGGCACCACCACCACTCGCCCGCCGCGCAGCAACGCACCGAAGATCTCCCACACCGACACGTCAAAGGCCAGGGAGTGACACAGCGGCCATACCCCCGCCGCGGGCAGTCCCGCATCCAACGACTCCAGCAGCCGCGTCACGTTGCCGTGGGTGACCGCGACCCCCTTGGGCACACCGGTGGTGCCCGAGGTGTAGATCAGGTAGGCGAAGTCCGCCGGCGACGGCGTCGGCAACGACGTGGACGGATAGGTCTGGATGCGCGGGTCGTCGACGTCGACGACTTGGACGTCATGCCCATTCAGCCGGCCGGCCAGCTCGGCGGTGGTGATCGCCGCGACCGGCGCGGCGTCGCCGAGCACGAACTCCACGCGGGCGTCGGGCACCACCGGGTCGATCGGCACATAGGCCGCGCCCGTTTTCGCCACGGCCACAATCCCCACGACCGCCTGCTCCGACCGCGGCATCAGCAGCGCCACGCATTGCCCCGGGCCCGCGCCGTGGCCGGAAAGCAAGTGCGCCAACCGGTTTGACGCCTCGTCCAACTCGCGATACGTCCACGACCGCCGGCCGCCGCTGATCGCGACAGCGTCGGGTATGCGCGCCACATGGTCGGCGAACAACGCCGGAATCGACGCCGCCACGGGCATGGGCCGGGTCAGCGCCGCCCGATTGCCCCACTCGTCGAGCCGGGCCAGCTCGCCGGCACCGAGCACGTCGACCGACGACACCCGCCGCGTCGGGTCGGCGGTCAGCGCCGCCACCACGCTGCGCAGCCGCTCGATCAACGCCTCGATGCTGGCCGCGTCGAACACGTCGGTGCGGAACTCCACCTCCCCGCCGATCCCGGCGGGTTCGCCGGCGTCGGTCCAGCGTTCGGCCAGGGCGAACACCAGATCCATGCGAGCGGTGTGGGCATCTACCGGCATCCGCGTGACGCGCAGTTCGCCCAGACTCAGCTGTGCGGGCTCGTTGTTCTGCCAGGCCAGCGCCACCTGGACGAGGGGGTGGCGGGCCAAGTTCCGGGCGGGGTTGAGCCGCTCGATCAGCACCTCGAAGGGCACGTCTTGGTGTTCGTAGGCGGCGAGGCTGCGTCCGCGCACCCGGTCGAGCAGCTCGGGGACGGTGGGGTCCCCGGTCAGATCGACGCGCAGCACCAGGGTGTTGACGAAGAAGCCGACCAGCTCGGTCAGCGCGGGGTCGGGACGCCCGGCGATCGGGAACCCGATGGCGACATCGCTGCTGGCGCTGAGCTTGGACAGCAGCACCGCGAGGGCGGCCTGCAACACCATGAAGCTGGTCGCGTTGTGCTCGCGGGCCACCCGGGCGACTCGCTGCTGTAGCTCGGCGGGCCAGTCGACAGGGACCGTGGCGCCTCGCTGATCGGCTGCCGGCGGGTAAGGCCGGTCGGTGGGAAGCTGCAACTGCTCGGGCATGCCGGCCAGGGTGTCTTCCCAGTAGGCGAGCTGGCCCGCGATGCGGCTGTGACGGTCGTCGAGTTCGCCGAGCTGCCTGCGCTGCCACAGCGTGTAGTCGACGTATTGCACGGGCAGCGCGGCCCAGTCGGGGGCTTGTCCGGCGCAGCGGCTGGCATACGCCACACCCAGGTCGCGCACCAGCAGGTTCACCGACCAGCCGTCGGAGGCGATGTGGTGCACCACGGCCACCAGCACGTGCTCGTCGTCCGCGACCCGGAAAAGCCTTGCCCGCAAAGGGATCTCCGTCGCCAGATCAAACGTGTGACGGGCCGCGGCGCCGACGGCCTCTTCCAGCCGGGCCGCCGGCCAACCGGATGCGTCGACGATCTGCCAACCGAAGTCCGCCCGCTCGGCGGGCATCACCAGCTGCCGCGGTATCCCCCCGGATGCCGCGAACAGAGTCCGCAGGCTCTCGTGGCGGCCCAGCACGTCGGCGACGGCCGCCCCCAAGGCGTTGGCATCGAGAGGCCCGCACAGCCGCAGGGCCACCGCCATGTTGTAGGCCGGCGACGGCCCCTGTAGCTGGTCGAGGAACCACAACCGGTTTTGGGCGAACGACAGCGGGATCATCGCCGGCCGGTCGCCGGCGACCAACGGCTCCAGTCCGGCCGCGCCCGCCGCACCGACGCGGGGCGCCAATTCGGCCACCGTGGGCGCCTCGAACAAGGCGCGCACCGAAAGTCCGGCGTCCAGAGCGGCATTCACCGCCGCAATCACGCGCATCGCGGACAGCGAGTCCCCACCGAGCTCGAAGAACGACTCGTCGACCCCGACTCGCTCCAGGCCGAGGACCTGGCCGTAGATGCCGGCCACGATGTCCTCGGTGGGGGTGGCCGGGGCGCGGTAACCGCCGGCATCCTGGTATTCCGGCGCCGGCAGGGCGCGTTTGTCGAGCTTGCCGTTGACCGTCAGCGGGAGGGCATCGATCACCATGACCGCGGCCGGGACCATATAGGCCGGGAGCCGCTCGGCCAGCTGGGCGCGGACCCGGGCCGCGTCGGTGCTCCCCGTGACATAGCCGACCAGCCGCTTGTCGCCGGGTTGGTCCTCGCGCGCGATCACCACCGCCTGCCGCACGCCGTCCACGCCGGCCAGCGCGGCCTGGACTTCACCGAGCTCGATGCGATAGCCGCGAATCTTGACCTGGTCGTCGGAGCGCCCGAGGTATTGCAGCTGCCCGTCGGCGCCCCAGCACACCAGGTCGCCCGTGCGATACATCCGTGTCCCGGGCGCCCCGAAGGGACACGCCACGAACCGAGATCCGGTCAAGCCCGCGCGACCCACATACCCGTACCCCGCGCCGGAGCCGGCCACATACAGCTCGCCGATCACGCCGGGCGGCGTCGGCCGCAACCACCCGTCCAGCACAAAGAAGGCGAGATGGGCCAGCGGCACCCCGACGGGGCTGACATTCGTGATGGCGTCGCTGTCGACGATCTGCCGCAGCGAGGCGTGCACCGTCGTCTCGGTGGTGCCGTACATATTGATCAGCCGGGGCAATCCGGGATGGTCGTGCATCCACCGCTTGAGGCGTTGCGGTTCCAGCGCTTCGCCCGCGAAGATCACGGTCCGCAGGTTCAGCCGTTGGCCCAGCTCCGGTGATTGCGCGTCGGCGGCTTGCAGCGCATAAAACGCCGACGGCGTCTGGCTCAAGACACCGACTTGTTCGGCGACCAGAAGGGAGTGGAACTCTTCGGGTGAACGCGCCACCGACTCGGGCACCACCACCAGGCGCCCACCGTGCAGGAGCGCACCCCATATCTCGCACACCGAGACGTCGAACGCCAGCGAATGCCACTGCGACCACACCTGGCCGGTCAGCTCCAGGCCATCGCCCATCGAGTCCAGCAGCTGTATGACGTTGTGGTGGGTAATCGCCACACCCTTGGGGACTCCGGTGGTGCCCGAGGTGTAGATCAGGTAGGCGATCTCATCGGGGGCCGGCGCCGGCAATGCGGTGCCGGGCTGGGTGGCAATCCGCGGGTCGTGAATGTCGATGGCCAGCAGGTCCTGTCCGGCCAGCCGGTCGGCGTGTGCGGTGGTGGTGATCGCGGCGATTGGGGCGGCGTCGCCGAGCACGAACTGCATCCGCGCGTTCGGCACCGCGGGGTCGATCGGCACATAGGCCGCACCGGTTTTCAGCACCCCCAGGATCGACACGATCGCCTCGGCCGAGCGCGACAGCAGTAGCGCCACACGCTGCCCCGGCCCGGCACCGTGGCCAATCAACAAGTGCGCCAAGCGATTCGACGCCTCGTCCAGCTCGCGGTAGGTCATGCTGCGGCCGTCGACGGTCAGCGCCACGGTCTGAGGTGAACGGTTCACCTGCGCGGCGAACACCGCCGGAATCGACACTGTGGTGCTCGCGGGTTGGGTCAGCGCCGCGCGGTTGGCCCAGCCATCCAGGCGGGCCTGCTCACCGGCGTCGAGGACATCGACGGTGGAGAGCCGCCGTGTCGGGTCGGCGGTGATGGCCACCAAGACCCGCCGCAGCCGCTCGATGAGGGTTTGGATGCTGGCCGCGTCGAACACGTCGGTGCGAAACTCCACGCTGCCGCCGATGCCAGCGGGCTGGCCGTCCTCGGTCCAGCGCTCGGCCAAGGAGAACGTCAAATCCATTCGGGCGCTATGGGTATCGGCCGGCAGCGGGCTGACCTCGAGGTCACCCAGCGCTATCGCGCCGGGATCGCCTTGCTGCCAGTTCTGCCAGGCCAGCATCACCTGAACCAACGGGTGGTGCGCAAGCGAGCGGGCCGGGTTGAGCCGCTCGACCAGCACCTCGAAGGGGACGTCCTGATGCTCGTAGGCGGCCAGGCTGCGCGCACGCACCTGCGCCAGTACTTCCGCGATCGTGGGATCGCCGGCGACGTCCAGGCGCAACACCAGGGTGTTGACGAAGAAACCGACCAAGTCATCCAAAGCGGCGTCGCGCCGTCCGGCGATCGGGAAGCCCACGGCCACATCGACACTGGCGCTGATCTTGGCCAGCAACACCGCCAGCGCGGCCTGCATCACCATGAAGCTGGTCGCGTTGTGTTCCCCGGCGACCCGGCGCAGCTGCTGCTGCACCTCGACCGGCCACTCCACCGCCACGGTGGCCCCGCGGTAATCGGCCACCGGCGGATAAGGCCGATCTGTCGGAAGCGCCACCCGCTCGGGCATCCCCGCCAAAGCGCCTTGCCAGTAAGCCAATTGCGCGCCGATGCGGCTCTCGCTGTCGTCGAGCTCGCCGAATTGGGAGCGCTGCCACAGCGTGTAGTCGACGTACTGCACCGGCAACGGCATCCACCCGGGGGGTTGCCCGACCGAGCGGCTGGTGTAGGCCACGCCCAGATCGCGCACCAGCGGACCGACCGAGAGTCCGTCGGCGGCGATGTGATGCACCACCGCGGCCAGCACGTGCTCGTCCTCGCCGACGCGGAAAAGCCGCGCCCGCAACGGAATCGCGGAGGAAAGATCGAACGCGTAGCCCGCCATTTCCTCGATCTCCGCCGCCAGCTGGCTTTCCGGCCAGCCCGCGGCGTCGACGACATCCCAGCCGAAGTCGGCCCGCTCAGCCGGCATCACCACCTGCTGCGGTGCGCCCTGCGGGGCGACGAATACGGTGCGCAGGCTTTCGTGCCGGCTCACCACGTCGCCCAGCGCGGCGCCCAATGCCTCGGCGTCCAAAGGCCCGCGCAGCCGCAGGGCCACCGCCATGTTGTAAACCGGTGAGGGCCCGTGCAGTTGGTCCAAGAACCACAACCGGTTCTGGGTGAACGACAGCGGCACCACCGCCGGCCGCTCGCCGGCGGTCAGCGGCTCGAGCCCGTCCCCCTCGGCACCCACACGCAGGGCCAACTGCGCCACCGTCGGCGCCTCGAACAAGACACGCACCGCAAGCCCGGCATCCAACGACTTGTTGGCCGCGGCGATCACCCGCATCGCCGAAAGCGAATCCCCACCCAGCTCGAAGAACGAGTCGTCAACCCCCACCCGATCCAGACCGAGGACCTGGGCGTAGATGCCGGCCAGGATCTCCTCGACCGCACCCGACGGGGCGCGATAAACGGCGCCGTCCTGGTATTCCGGTGCCGGTAGCGCGCGGACGTCGAGTTTGCCGTTGGGTGTCAGGGGCAGCGCGTCGACGACGACGATCGCGGCCGGCACCATATACGGCGGCAGCTGATCGGCCAGCTTCGCGCGCAGGCGGGCCGGCTCGACCGCGCCGGTCACGTAACCCACCAGCCGCTTGTCGCCCGGCCGGTCCTCGCGGGCGATCACCGCCGCGTCGTCGACGCCGTCCAGTCCGGCGAGCGCCGAGCGCACGTCACCGAGTTCGATGCGGTAGCCACGGACTTTGACCTGCTCGTCGGCGCGGCCGAGGTACTGCAGCTGCCCGTCGGCCCGCCAGCGCACCAGATCCCCGGTGCGATACATCCGAGTGCCGGCCCCGCCGAACGGGCACGCCACAAACCGCGACGCGGTCAAACCCGCCCGGCGGACATAGCCGCAGCTGACGCCGCGACCGGCCGCGTACAGCTCCCCGACCACCCCGGCCGGCACCGGCCGCAACCATTTGTCCAACACAAACAACGCCGACCCGGGCACCGGCGACCCGATCGGCACCACACCCGACCCCGGCGCCAACGGCGCGCTCAGTGTCACCACCATCGTCGTCTCGGTCGGGCCGCAGGCGTTGAGCATCAGCCGCCCCGGCGCCCACCGATCCACCACGTCGGTCGGGCAGGCCTCGCCGGCGACGATCAACGCCATCTGCCCCAACTCCTGCGGCGACAACGTCGCCACCGCGGAGGGGGTCCAGGTGAGGAGGCTGACCCGTTCCCTGACGAGCAGGGCGTGGAAGTCTTCGGACGCGGCGGCGACCGATTCCGGCACCACCACCACGCGCCCGCCGTGCAACAGCGGGCCCCAGATCTCCCACACCGACGTGTCGAAGCCATAGGAATTGCACTGCGTCCAAACCCCCGGCGGCACATATGAATCCGCGACCGCCAGGAACTGGGTGACGTTGCGGTGGGTTACGGCGACCCCTTTGGGGACGCCGGTCGTGCCCGAGGTGTAGATGATGTGGGCGATGTCGTCCGGTGCGGGTCCGGGCAGCGCGGTGCTGGGCTGGGCGCGAATCCGCGGATCGTCGACATCGATGACCGCCACCCCGTGCCCGTGTAGCCGGTCGGCGTGCTCGGCGGTGGTGATCGCGGCGATGGGCGCGGCATCGGCCAGCATGAACTCGATCCGCGCGTCGGGGTGCGCGGGGTCGATCGGCAGGTAGGCGGCCCCGGTCTTGAGCACCGCCGCAATCGCCACGATCGCCTCGGCCGACCGGGGAAACAGCACCGCCACCGACTGCCCCGGCCCAGCGCCGTGGCCAGAAAGCAAGTGCGCCAACCGATTCGACGCCTCGTCCACCTCGCGGTACGTCCATGACCGCTCTCCATACCTGATTGCCACGGCCTCCGAAGCGCGTGCGACCTGCGCGGCGAACAACGCAGGAATGGACGCCGCGGGGGCCGGGGTCTGGGCCAGCACCGCCCGGTTGCCCCACCGGTCCAGCTGGGCTTGCTGATCGTCATCGAGGAGATCGATCGACGACAGGCGCCGCGCCGGGTCGGTGGTCAGGGCCACCAACACCCGTCGCAACCGCTCGATCAGCCCTTCGATGCTGGCCGCGTCGAAAACGTCGGTGCGAAACTCCACCTCCCCGCCGATCCCGGCGGGCTCGCCGGCGTCGGTCCAGCGTTCGGCGAGGGAAAACGCGAGGTCCATGCGGGCGGTGTGGGTGTCCACCGGCAGCGGCGTGACCCGCAGCTCCCCCAGACTCAGCGTGGCGGGCTCGTTGTTCTGCCAGGCCAACAACACCTGTACCAGCGGATGGTGGGCCTGGCTTCGGGTGGGGTTGAGCCGCTCGACCAGGACCTCGAAGGGTACGTCCTGGTGTTCGTAGGCGGCGAGGCTGCGCTGGCGCACTTGGTCCAGCAATTCGGTGGCCGTGGGATCACCGGTCAGATCGACCCGCAGCACCAGCGTGTTGATGAAGGACCCCACCAGCTCGTCGAGCGCGGGGTCGCGCCGCCCGGCGATCGGGAACCCCACCGCCACGTCGTCGGTGGCGCCGAGCGTGGAGAGCAATACCGCCAGCGCTGCCTGCATCACCATGAAGCTGGTCGCATCGTGCTTGCGGGCCACGTCGCGCACCCGCTGCTGCAGGTCTGCCGGCCAGTCGACCGAAAGCCGGGCACCGTGGTAATCGCCGACCGCCGGGTAGGGCCGGTCGGTGGGAAGCTCGAGCCGCTCGGGCATTCCGGCGAGGGCGTCCTGCCAGTAGGCCAGCTGCGCGGCCATGCGGCTGTCGCTGTCGTCGAGCTCACCGAACTGCGTGCGCTGCCACAGCGTGTAGTCGACGTACTGCACCGGCAGCGGCGTCCAGTCGGGCGCTTGTCCGATGGACCGGCTGGCATACGCCACACCAAGGTCACGCACCAGCGGCTTCACCGACCAGCCGTCGGCGGCGATGTGGTGCACGGCCGCCACCAGCACGTGCTCGTGCTCGGCGACGTGGAAAAGCCTTGCCCGCAAAGGGATCTCGGCGGCAAGGTCAAATGTGTACTGCACCGAGGTGCCGATGGCCTCCTGCAGCCGGCTTTCCGGCCAGCCGGTGGCGTCGACGACTTCCCAACCGAAGTCGATCCGCTCGACCGGCAGCACCACCTGCTGGGGAATCCCGTCGTGCGCGGCAAACACCGTCCGCAGACTTTCGTGGCGGGCCACCACGTCGGCCAGGGCGGCACCCAATGCGTCGGCGTCGAGGCGCCCGCGCAGCCGCAACGCCACCGCCATGTTGTAGATCGGGGACGGTCCTTGCAGCTGGTCCAGGAACCACAACCGGTTCTGGGCAAACGACAACGGCACCACCGCCGGTCGCTCCCCCGCCACCAAAGGCTCGAGGCCCTCCCCGCCGGTACCGATGCGGGGCGCCAGCTGCGCCACCGTGGGCGCCTCGAAGAGGTCCCGCACCGAAACGCCGGCGTTCAAAGACTTGTTGATCGAGGCGATCACCCGCATCGCCAACAGCGAATCCCCGCCCAAGTCGAAGAACGACTCGTCCACGCCGACCCGGTCCAGCCCCAACACCTGGGCGTAGATCCCGGACACGATCTCCTCGGTCAGGGTCGCCGGGGCGCGGTAACCACCGGCGTCCGAGTATTCCGGTGCGGGCAGGGCGCGGGTGTCGAGCTTGCCGTTGACCGTCAACGGCAGTGCGTCCAGCACCACCACCGCGGCCGGGACCATGTACTCGGGCAGCCGCTCGGCCAGGCTCGCGCGCGCCGTGGCCGCCTCGACGGTCCCGGTCACGTAGCCGACCAGGCGCTTGTCGCCGGGGCGGTCCTCGCGGGCGATCACCACCGCCTGCTCCACCCCGTCCACGCCGGCCAGCGCGGCCTGGATTTCACCGAGCTCGATGCGGTAGCCGCGGATCTTGACCTGCGCGTCGGCACGTCCGAGGTAGTGCAGCTGCCCGTCGGCGCCCCAGGAAACGAGATCCCCGGTGCGATACATGCGTGCCCCGGGTCCGCCGAACGGGCAGGCCACGAACCGCGTCGCCGTCAACGCCGCCCGGCCGACATACCCATACCCCTGCCCGGAGCCCGCCACATACAACTCCCCGACGACGCCGGCGGGCACCGGTCGCAACCAGCCGTCGAGCACAAAGAAGCCAAGGTGTCCCAGCGGCACCCCGATCGGGCTGACGTTGACGTCGACGTCGTCGCCGGCGATCTCGCGGAACGAGGCGTGCACCGTCGTCTCGGTGATGCCGTACATGTTGATCAGCCGGGGCGATCCGGGGTGGTTGTCCAGCCAGGCCCGAAGCCGTTGTGGTTCAAGCGCTTCGCCGCCGAACACCACCGTCTCAAGTGTGAGCTGATCTCCGGTCGATTGCGCGTCGACGGCTTGCAGCGCATAGAACGCCGACGGGGTCTGGCTCAGCACGCTGACCCGCTCGCGAATCAGCAAGGCACGCAAGTCTTCCGGTGAGCGCACCACCGCCTCGGGCGCCACTACCAGGCGCCCGCCGTGCAACAGCGCGCCGAAGACCTCCCACACCGAGAAGTCGAAGGCCAGCGAATGGCATTGGGTCCACGCCTGCCCCGGCGACAGCTCCAGGTTGGCGTCGAGCACCTCGAGCAGCTGAATCACGTTGCGGTGGGCGACGGCCACCCCCTTGGGGACGCCGGTCGTGCCCGAGGTGTAGATCAGGTAGGCGATCTCATCCGCACCCGGCGCCGGCAACGCCGAGCTGGGCTGGGCGCCGATCCGCGGGTCCTCGACATCGACGACCGGAAGGCCGGACCCGGCCAGCCGCTCGGCCAGCTCGGCGGTGGTGATCGCGGCGGCCGGCGCGGCGTCACCGAGCACGAACTGCATCCGCGCGTCCGGCACCACCGGGTCGATCGGCACATACGCCGCACCGGTTTTCAGCACCGCCAGGATCGCCACGATCGCCTCGGCGGACCGGGGAAACAGCAGCGCCACCCGCTCACCCGGACCGACGCCCTCGCCGATCAGCAAGTGCGCCAACCGATTCGACGCCTCGTCCAGCTCGCGGTACGTCGTGCCGCGGCCTTCGAAAGTCAGCGCCACCGCCTCGGGTGAGCGCGCGACCTGCGCGGCGAACAACGCCGGAATCGACGCCGACGCGCTGACCGGCCGGGTGAGCGCCGCCCGGTTAGCCCATCCGTCCAGGCGGGCGCGTTCTTCGGCGCCCAGCACATCCATCGCCGACAACGCCTGGACGGGATCGGCGGCCATCGCCGCCAAGATCTGCTGCAGCCGCCCGATCAGCGTGTCAATGGTTGACGCGTCGAACACGTCGGTGTCGAATTCGACGCGCAGGCCCAATTCGCCGCCCGGCAGCACCTGCACGGCGAGCGGGTAGTGGTTGTATTCGCGGTTGGTGAACTCGGTGACGGTCAGCCCGTCGACGCCGGACAACACCTCGATGTCGATCGGGTAGTTCTCGAACGCCAAGAGGGTGTCGAACAACTGGTTGTGACCGGTGACGCGGTGGATGTCGCGCAGCGCCAAGTGCTGGTGGTCGACGGTGTCGTTGTGGACCTGTTGCAGCCGATCGAGCAGGTCCGCCACCGTGGTCCCCGCCGCCATGCGCGCCCGCACCGGCACCGTGTTGATCAGCAGCCCCACCATCGAGTCCGCGCCCAACACCTCGGCCGGCCGACCCGAGACCGTGACGCCGAAGGCGACGTCGTGCTGGCCGGTCAGCATGGTCAGCAGCTGCGCCCAGGCGCCCTGCAGCACGATGTTGACCGTGGTCCGGCAGGACCGCGCCAGCTCACCGACGGCGCGTGTGATCTCTTCCGGAACCCGGAACGACGCAACCGCGCGACGCCCCAGCTTGAGCCGATCGGGCGGGCCGACCAGGGTCGGCGCCTCGAAACCGGCGAGCGCCGCCTGCCACGCCGCGCGGGCAGCGCCGACGTCTCGATCGGCCAGCCAAGTGACAAAGCGGCGATACGGCGCGGCCGCGGGCAGGCGCTGGCCGTAATAGCTGGCGAAGATTTCCTGCAGCACGATCGGCAGCGACCAGCCGTCGACCACGATGTGGTGAAAGGTCAGGACGAACCGGTGCTGATGCGGTGCGGTCCGGATCAGCGCCGCCCGAAAAGCCGACTCCTCGGCGAGATCGCGAACCGCCGCGCGCTCAGCGGCACAGAGCCGCTGCATCTGCTCCTCGACGTCGGCGTCGGTGCCGCCGTCCAAATCGACGTACTGCCAACCGGTCTCGGGATCGGCCGGGATGATCTGCACCGGCTGGTCGAATTGTTCGGAGAACAACGCCGCCAGGTTGGGATGCCGGTTGACCATCGTTTGCACGGCATCGCGCAGGCGATGCGGGTCAAGCGGTCCGGTCGCGGTGATGTCGAGCTGCACCGCGTACAGATCGTCGCCACCTTGCACGGTGCTGGCGTGGAAGAGCAGCCCCTGTTGCAGTGGGGTCAGGGGCAGTACGTCAGCGATCCGCATAGTGGCGCTGGAGCTCGTCGATCTGCTGCTGGCTGAGACCGGCGAGCGCGATATCGGACGGCGTCAACCCGCCTCCACCGCCGCGCACATGCGCGCAGATACCGGCCAGGGCCTCGAACCACAATTGGCTCAGCCGGTTGACGTGCGCCTGAGTCAGCGCCGAGGGCGCCCAGGTCCAGTTGGCCTGCAGGCGCGGGCCCGAGCCGGTGTCGACGGTACCGGCATTGAGCTCCACGGTGTGCATCAATGGCATGGGTATAGCCGCGCTGGCACCGCCGGCCGCCAAGCCATCCTGGCAGAGTCGCCACAGATCGTCGGACATCTCGGCTGCCGCCGCACCCACACGCCCCAGGTAGTTGAACCCGATCGGCGGGTCGGCTTCGGCCAGGTCCACGTCGGGGTTCAGGTAGCGCAGCACCCCGTAACTCAGCGGGTCCGGGAGCGCGCGAAGCTGTTCTTTCGCGTCCTTGAGCACCGCTCCGAGGGCGGCATCGCCGGCTCCCACCTGCGCCCAGCGCAGCCCACCGAGGGCCAGGGACACCGGGTATTTGGTGGTGAACCAACCCACCGTGCGCGACAGATCGACGTCGGCGCCCAGCTCCTCGTGGCGCCCGTGGCCCTCGACGTCGATGCCGATCGGCGCGCCACCGGTGCCCAGGAACTCCGACAGCGCCAACCCGAATGCAATCAACAAAATGTCTTGTACCCCAGCCCGAAACGCGGCCGGCACCTCACCGAGCAGCATGCGGGTCGTCTCGACGTCCAGCTCCGCCGACAACTGCCCGGCGCTGACGTAGCTGTCGATCTCCGGTTGGACGTCGGGCAGCACCGCCGGGACCGCCGCCACCTGCCGCCACGCCTCGGTCTGATCGACCACCGCCGGATCGCGTGCGTACTCGGCCAGCAGCTTCGCCCAGCGGGCAAACGAGGTGCCGCCGGCCGGCAACGCCACCGGCTGCCCGCTGTGGTGCTGGGCCCACGCAATGTTGAGGTCTTCCAACAGGATTCGCCACGACACCCCGTCGACGGCCAGATGGTGAACGATCAATGCCAACTGCCCGGTGGAGGCTGCCCACACGGCGCTGAGCATCATCCCGGCGGCCGGGTTCAACCGTGACCGCGCATCGACCAGGACCTCGTCGGAGAGCACGTCGATCGATTGCAGGCATGCGGCGGCGTCCACCGATCCGACCTCGGGAACCTGCAGCGACCAACCCCCGGCGCCGTCGTCGTCGACGCGCAGCCGAAGCATCGCGTGCCGATCCAGCAACGCCTGCAGCACGACCCGCACGTCGGCCTCGCCGACGCCGGCCGGAGCCGCGACGACCACGGTCTGATTGAACTGATCGACTGGGCCGTCGATCTCGTTGAGCCACCGCATGATTGGGGTGGCCACCACCGCGCCAAGCCCCTCGTCGACCACGTCGCCCGAACCGTCGGCGACACCGGCCACCCGGGCCAGCCGGGCCACGGTCTGCTCGACGAAGATGTCGCGCGGCCGGCACACCACGCCGGCCGCCCGCGCCCGGGCCACCACCTGCATCGACAGGATGCTGTCGCCGCCCAGCTCGAAGAACGACTCGTCGACGCCGACCCGCTCGACACCGAGGACCTGGGCGTAGATGCCGGCCAGGATCTCCTCGACGGCGCTGACGGGGGCGCGGTAACGATCGGCATCGGAGTATTCCGGTGCGGGCAGGGCGCGTTTGTCGAGCTTGCCGTTGACGGTCAGCGGCAGCGCCTCCAGCCTCACCACCGCGGTCGGCACCATGTAGGACGGGAGCCGCTCGGCCAGCGCGGCGCGCGCGGCGGCCGGCTCGGCGGTTCCGGTCGTGTACCCCACCAATCGCTTGTCGCCGGGGCGGTCCTCGCGGACGATCACCACCGCCTGCTGGACCCCGCCCACGCGGGCCAAAGCCGCCCGGACTTCACCCAGCTCGATCCGGTAGCCGCGGATCTTGACCTGCTCGTCGGCGCGGCCCAGGTAGTCCAGCTGCCCGTCGCCACGCCAAGACACGAGGTCGCCGGTGCGATACATCCGTGTTCCCGGCGCCTCGGGCTCGCTGAACGGGCAGGCCACGAACCGCGTCGCGGTCAACCCGCCCCGCCCGACGTAGCCGTATCCCAGGCCGGAACCGGCCACATACAGCTCGCCGACCACGCCGGCCGGGACCGGCCGCATCCAGCCGTCCAGCACGAAGAAGCCCAGGTGCTCGAGCGGCACCCCGATGGGACTGGCGGTGCTGTCGATGTCGGCGTCGCCGATCTCCCGGAACGAGGCGTGCACGGTGGTCTCGGTGGTGCCGTACATGTTGATCAGTCGCGGCAGCCCGGGGTGGTTGTGCAGCCATTTCTTGAGACGTTGCGGTTCCAGCGCCTCGCCGGCGAATATCACCGTTTGGAGCTTCAGCTGGCGGCCCAGCTCGGGCGACAGCGCGTCGGCGGTTTGCAGCGCGTAAAAGGCCGACGGCGTCTGGCTCAACACGCTGACCTGTTCCCTGACCAGCAGGGCGTGGAAGTCTTCCGGTGAGCGTGCGACCGATTCGGGCACTACCACCAACCGGCCGCCGTGCAGCAGCGCACCCCAGATCTCGCAGACCGAGACGTCGAAGGCCAGGGAATGCCACTGCGACCACACCTGGCCGGTCAATTCCAGGCTGTCGTCCAGCGTCTTCATCAGCTGGATCACGTTGTGGTGGGTGATCGCCACGCCCTTGGGCACCCCGGTGGTGCCCGAGGTGTAGATCAGGTAGGCCGTCTCGTCGGCCGCCGGCGCCGGCAGCGCGGTGCTGGGGTGGGTGGCGATCCGCGGGTCGTCGACATCGACGACCAGCAGCTCGTGCCCGTCCAGCCGGGCGGCCAGCTCGGTGGTGGTGAGCGCCACGAGCGGGGCGGCGTCCTCGAGCATGAACTCGATGCGGGCCGCCGGCACCGCCGGATCGATCGGCACGTACGCCGCCCCGGTCTTCAGCACGGCCAAGATCGACACGATGGCCTCGGCCGACCGGGAGAACAGCAACGCCACCCGCTGGCCCGGCCCCACTCCCTCGCCGGCCAGCAAGTGCGCCAACCGGTTCGACGCCTCATCGAGCTCGCGGTAGGTCGTGCAGCGGCCCGCGAAGCTCACCGCCACGGCCTCCGGCACGCGCGCCACCTGCCCCGCAAACAGCGCCGGGATCGACACGGCGGGAGCCGGCCGCTCGGTCAGCACGGGTCGGTTGCCGATCTCGTCGATGCGGGCCTGCTCGGCCTCGTCGAGCAGATCGATCGACGACAGCCGCCGTGTCGGGTCGGCGGTCATCGCCGTGAACACCCGCTCCAGGCGCTTGGCCAGCTCGCCGATATCGCAGTTGGCGAACAATTGGCCAGTACCCGGCGTGTTCAGGAAGAGCTTTTCCTCGTCCCGGAAAAAGACCAGCCGGAACTGATCTCCCAAACCGTCGTGGGTCAGCGTCGCCGTCACGGCGGAACCGGCGAGATCCGTCAGGTGTGTCGTCGGAATGAAGTTAAGCCCGACCCGATTCGACGCCTGCCCGAAGGCGTGGAAGTGCGCCGCGTTCTCCATGGCGTGCACCGGGAAACGCTGGTGCTGCAACGTCTCGCGGATCCGCGTGTCGACATGCTCACAGAACTCGGCGATCGACGCCCCCGGTGACGCCGTCAAGACCAGCGGGACGACCCCGGAAATCATCCCGGGCACCAACTTCAGCTGCGGATCCACCCGCCTGCTGACCGGGAAGTCGAACACGACCTGCGAGCCCTCACCGTCGCAGCCGCCCACCAGCAGCGCGCACGCCGCGGTCATCACCGACGACCGGCGCATCCCCAACGCCCGCGCCAACTCGTCCATCCCGGCCACCGCGGCCGGGTCCAACTCCACGGGGGCACCAAAGTCGTGCGGGTCACGCCCACCGGCCTCGACCACCGATCCGGCCTGACGTTCGCTGTCCGGCGGCAGGTGACCGGCCCAGTACGCCCGGTCCTCGTCGTAGTCGGTGGAGGCTTCGTACGCCAGCTCGCAATCGACCAGATCGGTCAGCGACCCGAAAAAGGCGGGTGGGGCCGAGACGCCCGCGCTCATCGCGTTGTAGACGGTCGCCAGCCGGTGCAGAACGAAGGCGAGGCCGACGCCGTCGGTGACGATGTGGTGGCAGCAGACGAAGAAATAGAACTCGTCGATCTGCGTCTGCATCAACGCGAATTTGAACAGCGGACCGCTCAGCGGCATCACCGTGCGCTGAATCGACGACGCCAGCCGATAGGCGTCGCGCTCGGGATCCTGCGAGCCCATCAGGTCATAGCGGGCCAGCTCGACGTGCGGGTCATCCACGATCTTCTGGAAAACCTGGCCATCCACCTGGAAAAACGACGCCCGCAGCGGTTCGGCCTCGCTGACCGCCTGCCGGATCGCCGACTCGAACAAATCTGTGTCGATCGGGCCCGCGATGCGCACGAACACGCCCAGCTGCCACCTGGCGCCGAAGAGCCCCGTTTCCTCGGCCAGCCAGATGTCCTGCTGAGCTCTCGTCAGCGGAAGTGCCCGGTCCTCAAGTTCCATACGATCCCCCAAGCCCGATGGTCTACTTCTCTGCCTGAACCGCTGCCAGCCTCTCGCGCAGACTCCTCGGCCGGATATCGGTCCAGTTCTGTTCGATGTAGTCCAGACATGCAGCGCGCTCGGCTTCGCCGTAAACCACCCGCCAGCCGGCAGGAACATCGGCGAAGACCGGCCACAAGCTGTGCTGCTCCTCGTCGTTGATCAAGACGAGAAAGCTGCCACCGTCGTCGTCGAACGGATTGACGCTCACCGATTCTCCGTACCCGCTAGTCGAAATGAAGGAAACCCCTCACAAACGGTAATGGAGCCCAGCAGGGCCTGTATGCGCTTTCGAAAAAGTCCCTGGTGCGATCCGAGTGACTCTCGACACAACTCACCGATCAGTGCCCGGTACCCGCGTCCGCCGCCGCCATTTCCGGCGCTCTGAGCTGCGGCGATGGGTTCGGCTTCGGCGCGCCTCGGCGCTGGGCCCCGGCCCCTGCGGGACAAGGAATTTTCGGTGCTCGTTAGTGCCACCGCGAACGTAACTTCGATGTCGCTTCCCGTCCGGCGGCGCCTTCGCTAGCAGTAACGAAGAATTCACCGCCGAGGGTTATTCGTCAATCGCGTAGACTCGATGCGGCTTGATTCCGTCCTGGTGCGCAATGCTTTTCGGTTACCCGGGACCGGCCTGCCACCAAATCCCTTGGCGTGGTTTGGGTTCCCGGCGGCGCCGCGTCACTTCGTGGTGATGAAGGCCGTCGGTGTGCTGCCCAAGTGCTGACTCAAGCTCCGAACGGAGGCCGCGTCGAATAGGGTGCGCACCGCAATGCGGACGTTCAAAGCGGTGTTGATCGCCGCGATAACCCGCATCGCCGCCAGCGAATCCCCGCCCATATCGAAAAACGAGTCATCGACGCCTACCCGCTCGATCCCCAGCACCCGGGCATAGATATCGGCCACGATCTCCTCGACCGCATTGGCCGGCGCGCGGTAACCCTCGGCATCCGGGTGTTGCGGGGCCGGGAGCGACGTGGGGTCGCGACGGCCGCCTGTCCGGGCGTCCTCACCCGCGTCCAGCGCATCCATCGACGACACCCGCCGCGTCGGCTCCGCGGTCATCGCCACCAGCAGCCCGCGCAACCGTCCGATCAATGCTTCGATGGCGGCCGAGTCGAAAAGCGCTGTGCGGTATTGGACGCGAAGCTCCAGCTCGCGGCCCGGCGCCGCTTGGATCGTGAGCGGGTAGTGGTAGTAGTCGCGGTTGGTGACGTCGGTGATGGCCAACCCGTCGATGCCCGACAACGCCGCGGTTTCGGTTGGATAGTTTTCGTACACGAAGACGGTGTCGAACAACCTTTCCCGACCGGCGATGCGATGAACATCGCTGAGCGCCAGATGCTGGTGTTCGAGCGTGTGAGTGTGGGCGCTTTGCAACTGCTCCAGCAGATCTGCTGTGGTGGTTTCCGCCGTGACGGTGGCCCGTACCGGCACCGTGTTGATCAACAGGCCCACCATCGATTCCGCGCCGGCCACCTCGGCCGGCCGCCCCGAGACGACGGCGCCGAAGGCCACGTCACGCTGACCTGTCAGCGACATCAGCAGGAGCGCCCAAGCGCCCTGCAACACGGTGCTGACGGTGGTGCGCTGCGAGCGGGCCAGCTCGCCGATGGCGCGGGTGGTCTCCTCGGGCACCCGCAACGATTGATCGCCGCGCTGCCCGAGCCCTAACCGATCCGGCGGGCCCACCAGGGTGGGGGTGTCGAAGCCGGCCAATACGTCGCGCCAGGCCGCTTGGGCGGCCCTGCGGTCCCGATCGGCCAGCCAGTCGACGAATCGGCGATAGGGCACCGCGGCGGGCAGGCGATGCCCGCAGTAGCCGGCGAAGATTTCCCGCAGCAGGATCTGCAGGGACCAGCCGTCCATCAATATGTGGTGATTGGTCAGCACAAACCGGTGCCGATCCGCTCGGGTCCGGATCAACGCCACCCGAAAGGCCGGTGGGTTGTCGAAATCGCAGACCGCGGCGCGTTCGTCGGCGCAGAGCCGCCGGATCTGCTCGTCGACATCGACACCGCTTGCGTCCAGCTCGACGTACCGCCACGGCGGCGCCGGATCGGCCGGGATGAGCTGCACCGGCTCGTCGAATTGCGCGCAGAAGTGGGCCGCCAGGTTGGGATACCGTTTGACCACCGCGGACGCCGCATCGCGCAACCGGTGCTGGTCGAGCGGGCCCGTGATGGTGATGTCCAGCTGGACCGCATACGCGTCGTCGCCCGATCCGTGCGCCGCGTTGGCGTGGAACAGCAGCCCCTGCTGCAGGGGGGTCAGCGGCAAGATGTCGGCGATGCGGTGTTGCCGCTCCAGGTCGTCGATCTGCTGCTGGCTCAACTGGGCCGGCACGATGTCCGACGGCGTCAACCCGCCCCCGCCGCGGCGCACGTGCGCGCAGATGCCGCCGAGAACCTCGAACCACAGCCGGCTCAGCCGGCCGACCTGCTCATCGTCGAGCGCCGACTGCGCCCACGTCCAGTTGGCCTGCAGGTGTGGGCCCGCGTCGGTGTCGACGGTGGCCGCGTTGAGGTCGACGGTGTGCGGCAGCGGCATCGCTATGGCCGCGCTGACTCCTGCGATCTCCTCGCCGTCTGAGCTGACGCGCCAGAAATCGTCGGAGATCTCGCTCGCCGCCGCGCCCAGCCGCCCCAGGTAGTTGAAACCGATCCGCGGATCCCGTCCGGCCAGCTCCACGTCGTTGTTCAGATAGCGGAGCAAGCCGTACGTCAACGGCTCCGGCAGAGCGCGAAGCTGCTCCTTGGCCTCCTTGATGGCGGCCGCCAACGCGGCGTCGCCCGCCACCACCCGCGCCCAGGGCACCCCGCCGACCGCCAGCGACACCGGGTAGATGGTCGTGAACCACCCGACGGTGCGCGACAGGTCAAGATCGGGGGCCAGCTCCTCGTGACGCCCGTGGCCCTCCACATCGATGCCGATCGGCGCGCCGTCGCTACCCAAGAACTGGGCCCACGCCAGGCCGAACGCGATCAAGAGGATCTCGTGCACTCCGGCGTGAAAAGCCGCGGGCACCTCACCCAGCAGCATGCGGGTGGTCTCGACATCGAGCGACGCCGACAACCGTCCGGCGCTGGCGAATGTGTCCACCGCGGGTCGCACCGCGGGCAGCGCGGCCGGAACCGCCGCCACCCGCCGCCACGCGTCAGCCTGGTCCACGACCTCCGGGCGGTGCGCATGCTCGGCCAGGAGCGATGCCCACCGGGCAAACGACGTCCCCTCGGCCGACAAGGCCACCGGCTGTCCACCGCGATGCTGAACCCAGGCGATGTTCAAGTCGGTCAGCAGGACCCGCCACGACACCCCGTCGACGGCCAGGTGGTGGATCAGCAACGCCAGCTGGCCGGTCGAGGGCACCCACAACGCGCTGAGCATCGCGCCGACGGCCGGGTTCAACCTCGCCCGGGCCTGCAGCACCGCCTCGTCGGAGAGCGCCTCGACGGATTGCAGGTGCGCGCTCGCGTGGACCAACCCCGCCTCGAGCACCGTCAACGACCAGCCTCGGGCCCCGTCGTCGGCGACGCGCAGCCGCAGCATGGGGTGCCGGTCCAGCAACGCCTGCAGCACGACGACCACGTCCGCCTCGGTCACGCCCGCTGGAGCCTGCAACACCGCCGTCTGGTTGAACTGCTCGACGGGGCCACCCAGGCCCTTCAGCCACCGCATGATCGGGGTTGCGACCACATGCTTGACACCCTCGTCGGCCGTGCGATCCGGACCGATGGTCACGGACAGCAACGGGGCCTTGCGAGCCACCCGGGCCAGCCTGGCCACGGTCTGCTCGACGAAGATGTCGCGCGGCCGACACACCAGACCGGCGGTGTGCGCCCGCGCCACCACTTGCATCGACAGAATGCTGTCGCCGCCCAGCTCGAAGAACGACTCGTCGGCGCCGACCCGCTCCAGCCCGAGCACCTGGGCGTAGATGCCGGCCAGCGTCTCCTCGACCGGGCCGTCCGGGGCGCGGTAGTGATCGACCTCTTGGTATTCCGGCGCGGGCAGGGCGCGCGTGTCGAGCTTGCCGTTGACGGTCAGCGGCAGGGCTTCGATCACCATCACCGCGGTCGGCACCATGTAGGCAGGCAGCCGGTCGGCCAGTGCGGCGCGCGCCGCGGCCGGATCGGCGGTCCCGGTGACATACCCGACGAGGCGCTTGTCGCCGGGGCGGTCCTCGCGGGCGATTACCACCGCCTGCTGCACGCCGGGTTGCGCGGCCAGCGCCGCCTGCACCTCACCGAGTTCGATGCGATACCCGCGGATCTTGACCTGCTCGTCGGCACGCCCGAGATACCGCAGCTGTCCGTCGGCACCCCAGCACACCAGGTCGCCGGTGCGATACATCCGTGCGCTGGGCCCGCCGAACGGGCAGGCCACAAACCGCGTCGCCGTCAACCCGGCCCGGCCGACGTACCCGTACGCCAGCCCGCCACCGGCCACATACAGCTCCCCGACCACCCCGGCGGGCACCGGCCGCAACCAGCCGTCGAGCACGAAAAAGCCCAGATGGGCCAACGGCACCCCGATCGGGCTGGCGTTGCTGTCGACATCGGCGTCGACGACCTCCCGGAACGAGGCATGCACCGTCGTCTCGGTGATGCCATACATGTTGATCAGCCGCGGCGATCCCGAATGGTGGTGCAGCCACGTCGCCAGACGCTGGGGTTCCAGCGCCTCGCCACCGAAGACCACCGTCTCGAGCTTGAGCTGGTCCCCCAGCTCGGGCTGCAACGCGTCGGCGGTTTGCAGCGCATAAAACGCCGAGGGGGTTTGGCTCAACACATTGGCTTGTTCTTTGACGAGCAAGGCATGGAGGTCTTCGGGCGAGCGCACCACCGAATCGGGCACCACCACCAGGCGCCCGCCGTGCAACAGGGCACCGAAGATCTCCCACACCGAGAAGTCGAACGCCAGGGAGTGGCATTGGGTCCACACCTGACCCGGCGACAGGTCGCGGTCCAAAGACTCCAGCAGCTGGGTCACGTTGCGGTGGGCGACGGCCACCCCCTTGGGGACGCCGGTGGTGCCCGAGGTGTAGATCAGGTAGGCGATGTCGGCGGGGGTCGGTCCCGGCAACGCGGCGCTGGTTTCGATGTCGGCGGGGAGGTCGTCGATGTTGACGACCGGCAGGCCGCACCCGTGCAGCCGCGCGGCCAGGTCGGTGGTGGTGATCGCGGCGATCGGGGCGGCATCGTCGAGCATGAACTGCATCCGCGCCGCCGGCGCCGACGGGTCGACGGCCAGATACGCCGCCCCGGTTTTCAGCACGGCCAGGATCGACACGACCGCCTCGGCGGAACGGGCGAACAGCAACGCCACACGCTGGCCCGGTCCGGCGCCCCGTTCGATCATCAAGTGCGCCAACCGATTCGACGCGTCATCGACCTCTCGATAGGACATGCTGCGATCCCCGCAGCTGATCGCCACCGCCTCCGGGGCCCGCGCCGCCTGCGCGGCGAACAACACCGGGATCGACGCCGCGGGCGGGGCCGCCTCGGTCAGCACGGCACGGTTGCCCCACGCATCCAGGCGGGCGTACTCACCGGCATCGAGCACATCCACCGACGACAGCCGCCGGGCGGGGTCGGCGGTGATCGCCACCAGCACCCGCCGCAGCCGCTCGATCATCGCCTCGATGCTCGACGCGTCGAACACGTCGGTGCGAAACTCCACCTCACCGCCGATCCCGGCGGGCTGGCTGTCCTCGGTCCAGCGTTCGGCCAACGAGAACGTCAGGTCCGTGCGGGCGCTCTGGGTGTCCACCGGCAACGGGGTGGCCTGCAGGTCACCCAGACTCAGCTTCGCGGGCTCGTTGTTCTGCCACGCCAGCAGCACCTGAACCAGTGGGTGATGGGTCAGCGATCGGGTGGGGTTGAGCCGCTCCACCAGCACCTCGAAGGGCACGTCCTGATGCTCGTAGGCGGCCAGGCTGCGCTGGCGCACCTGGGCCAACACCTCGGCGACGGTGGGATCGCCGGCCAGGTCGACCCGCAGCACCAGGGTGTTGACGAAGAAGCCGACCAATTCGTCGAGCGCGGTGTCTCGGCGCCCGGCGATGGGGAATCCCACCGCCACGTCGGGGCTGGCGCTGAGTTTGGACAGCAACACCGCCAGGGCGGCCTGCATCACCATGAAGCTGGTCGCGCTGTGCTCGCGGGCCAGCCGGGTGACCTGCTGCTGTAACTCGACCGGCCAGTCGACCTTCACACTGGCACCGCGGTGGTCGGCCACCGGCGGGTAGGGCCGGTCGGTGGGCAGCGCCAGGTGTTCGGGCATGCCAGCCAGGGCGTCCAGCCAGAATTCCAGCTGGGCGGCGATGCGGCTGTCCGGGTCGGTCAGCTCGCCGAGCTGGTCGCGCTGCCACAACGTGTAATCGGCGTACTGCACCGGCAACGGCGCCCACTCCGGGGCCTGCCCCACACTCCGGCTGGCATAGGCCACACCGAGATCCCGCACCAGCGGGGTCACCGACAACCCGTCGGCGGCGATGTGGTGCATCGCGGCCACCAAAACGTGTTCGTCCGCGGCGACGCGGAAAAGCCTTGCCCGCAAAGGGATTTCGGAGGCCAGATCGAAGGGGTGACGTGCCGCCGCGCCGATGGCCTCATCCAATCGGCTAGCGGGCCAGTCGGCGGCGTCGACGACCTGCCAGCCGAAGTCGGCCCGCTCGACGGGAACGACCACTTGCTCGGGCATGCCGTCGGGGGCCGCGAACAGCGTGCGCAGGCTTTCATGGCGGCCCACCACATCGCCGAGCGCCACGCCCAACGCATCGACGTCAAACTCGCCGCGCAGCCGCAGCGCCACCCCGATGTTGTAGGTCGGTGACGGTCCTTCCAACTGGTCCAGGAACCATAGCCTGGACTGGGCGAACGACAGCGGCAGGACGGCGGGCCGCGGGCCGGCCACCAACGGCTCGGGTCCTTCGCCGTCGGCACCGATACGGGGCGCCAATTGGGCGACCGTCGGCGCCTCGAACACGGTGCGCACCGCGAGGCCAGCATCGAGGGCGGTGTTGATCGCGGCGATCAGGCGCATCGCCGAAATGCTGTCCCCACCCAAATCGAAGAACGACTCATCGGCCCCGACCCGTGACAGACCAAGCACCTGAGCAAAGACACCGGCCAGCGTCTCCTCGACGGGTCCGCTCGGGGCGCGGAAGTGATCGCCGTCCTGGTATTCCGGCGCCGGAAGCGCGCGGGTGTCCAGCTTGCCGTTGGACGTCAGCGGCAGCGCGTCGATCGCGATCACCGCGGCGGGGACCATGTAGACGGGGAGCCGCTCGGCCAGCAGCGCGCGGATCTCGACCGGGTTCGCCGTCCCGATGACATAACCCACCAGGCGCTTGTCGCCGGGGCGGTCCTCGCGGGCGATCACCACCGCCTGCTCCACCCCGTCCACGGCGGCGAGGGCGGCCTGCACTTCGCCGAGTTCGATCCGGTAGCCGCGGATTTTGACCTGCTCATCGGCGCGGCCCACATACTGCAGCTGCCCGTCGGCTCCCCAACGCACGCGATCGCCGCTGCGATACATGCGTACTCCTGGCGCTCCCGCGCCGGCGAATGGGCAGGCCACGAACCGGGTCGCCGTCAACCCGGCGCGACCGACATAGCCGGCGGCCACGCCCGTGCCGGCCACGTACAGCTCCCCGACCACCCCGGTGGGCACCGGCCGCAACTTTCCGTCGAGGACGAACAACGCCGCCCCATCGACCGGCGACCCGATCGGCGGCGTACCCGAACCCGCCCTGAGCGGTGCGCTGATCGACACGCACATCGTGGTCTCGGTGGGGCCGTAGCCGTTGACCATCACCCGCCCCGGCGCCCAGCGATCGACCACCTCGGCCGGGCAGGCCTCGCCGCCCATCACCAACGCCGAGTCCACGCCCTCCGGTGACAACGCCGCCACGGCGGTTGGGGTTTGGGTCAACACGCTGACCCGCTCGGCAACCAGCAACGCGTGGAAGTCGTCCGGTGAGGCGGTCACCTCTTCGGACGCCACCACCACTCGTCCGCCACGCAGCAGCGCGCCGAAGATCTCCCACACCGACACGTCAAAGGCCAAGGAATGACACAGCGCCCACACGCCGGGCGCGGGCAGACCGCCATCCAGCGTCGACAACAGCTCGGTCACGTTGCTGTGGGTCGTCGCCACCCCCTTGGGCACACCGGTGGTGCCCGAGGTGTAGATCAGGTACGCGAAATCCTGGGCTGTCGGCGCCGGCGTCGGCAGCGCCGTGCTGGGCTGGTCGGCAATGCGCGGGTCGTTGACGTCGACGACCGGGACGTCATGCCCGTCCAGCCGGCCGATCAGCCCGCCGGTGGTGATCGCGACGACGGGCCCGGCATCGCCGACCACGAATTCCACCCGGGCGTCCGGCACCACCGGGTCGATCGGCACGTAGGCCGCGCCCGTCTTCAATACCGCCAGAATCGCCACGATCGCCCGCTCCGACCGCGGCAATAGCAGCACCACGCACTCCCCGAGCCGTGCACCGTAGCCAGAAACCAAGTGCGCCAACCGGTTCGACGCCTCGTCCAACTCGCGATACGTCATGGTGCGGCCGTCGAAAGTCACCGCCGCCGCATCCGGCGTGCGCGCCACATGCTCGGCGAACAACGCCGGAATCGACACCGCCGCGGTCACCGGCCGGGTCAAGGTCGCGCGGTTACCCCACACATCCAGCTGGGCGAACTCGTCCTCATCGAGCAGATCGATCGCCGATAATCGCTGCCCCGAACGGGCGCTCATGACTGCCCTTCGAGATCGGCGGTCATGGCCACGATCACCCGCCGCAACCGTTCGACCAGCATCTCGATGCTGGTCGCGTCGAACACGTCGGTGCGAAACTCCACTTCCCCGCCGATCCCGGCGGGCTCACCGGACTCGGTCCACCGCTCGGCCAAGCCGAACACCAGATCCATGCGAGCGGTGTCGGCCTCGGCGGGAACCTGCGTAACCCGTAGATCACCCAGCGTCCACGCGGCGGGATCGTTGTCCTGCCCGGCAAGGTTCTGCCACGCCAACGCCACCTGGATCAGCGGGTGATGGCTCAGGCTTCGCGTGGGGTTGAGCCGCTCGACGAGCACTTCGAAGGGCACGTCCTGGTGTTCGTAGGCGGCCAGGCTGCGCTCGCGCACCTGGTCCAACAACTCCTCGACGGTGGGGTCCCCAGCCAGGTCGACGCGCAGCACCAAGGTGTTGACGAAGAAACCGACCAAGTCGGTCAGCGCCGGATCGCGACGTCCGGCTATCGGGAAACCGATTGCGACGTCGCTGCTTCCGCTGAGCTTGGACAGCAGTACCGCCAGCGCGGCTTGCACGACCATGAAACTCGTCGCGCCGTGCTCGCGCGCCACCTCACGCACCCGCTGCTGCAAGTCGGCCGGCCAGTCCACCGCGACGCGGGCGCCGCGCTGATCGGCGACCGCCGGATACGGCCGGTCGGTGGGAAGCGCCAACTGCTCGGGGATCCCGGCCAGGGCGTCTTGCCAATAGGCCACCTGCGCGGCGATGCGGCTGTGCGGGTCGTTGAGCTCGCCGAGCTGCTCGCGCTGCCACAGCGTGTAGTCGACGTATTGCACCGGCAACGGCGCCCAGCCGGGGGCTTCTCCCGCGCAGCGGCTGGCATACGCCACACCCAGGTCACGCATCAGCGGGCCAATCGACAACCCGTCGGAGGCGATGTGGTGTACCACGGCCACCAGCAGGTATTCGTCATCCGCTACTCGGAAAAGCCTTGCCCGCAAAGGGATTTCGGCGGCGAGGTCGAATGTGTACCGCGCCGCGGCGCCGGCGGCCTCCCGCAGCCGGCTTTCCGCCCAGTCCGTCGCCTCGACGACGTCCCAGCCAAAATCGGCCCGCTCCACGGGAATAACCAACTGCTGCGGGGTCCCGTCAACCGCCGGGAACAGCGTGCGCAGGCTCTCGTGGCGGCCGATCACGTCGGCGAGGGCCGCACCCAATGCGTCGGCGTCGAGGCGCCCGCACAGCCGCAACGCCACCGCCATGTTGTAGAGCGGGGACGGCCCCTGCATCTGGTCGAGGAACCACAACCGGTTTTGGGCGAACGACAGCGGGATCATCGCCGGGCGCTCGACGGCCACCAACGGCTCCAGCCCGTCCCCGCCCGCACCGATGCGGGGCGTCAGCTGCGCGACCGTGGGCCCCTCGAATAGGGCACGCACCGAAAGACCGGCATCGAGTGCGGCATTGATCGCGCCGATCACCCGCATCGCCGACAGCGAGTCGCCACCCAGCTCGAAGAACGATTCGTCGACCCCGACCCGCTCCAGCCCGAGCACCCGGGCATAGATACCGGCGACGATCTCCTCGGCGAGGGTGGCCGGTGCCCGGTAACCGCCGGCGTCCTGATACTCCGGCGCCGGGAGGGCTCGCTTGTCGAGCTTGCCGTTGACCGTCATCGGCAGGGCATCGATCACCACCACCGCGGCCGGCACCATATATTCGGGCAACCGCTCGCCCAGCTTCGCGCGCGCCGTACCGGGATCCGCGGTTCCGGTCACGTAACCGACCAGCCGCTTGTCGCCGGGTCGGTCCTCGCGGGCGATCACCACCGCCTGCTGCACCCCGTCCACACCCGCCAGCGCGGCCTGGACCTCACCGAGTTCGATGCGGTAGCCGCGGATCTTGACCTGCTCGTCGGCGCGCCCCAGATACCGTAGCTGCCCGTCGGAACCCCAACACACCACATCGCCGGTGCGATACATGCGTGCGCCGGGCGCCCCGAATGGGCAAGCCACAAACCGAGATCCGGTCAAGCCCGCGCGGCCCACATAGCCATACGCCAACCCGGAACCGGCCACATACAACTCCCCGACCACCCCGGCGGGCACCGGTCGCAACCAGCCGTCGAGCACGAAAAAGCCCAGATGGGCCAACGGCACCCCGATGGGGCTTGCCGCGCTATCGACATCGCTGTGAACGACCTCGCGGAACGACGCGTGCACCGTCGTCTCGGTAATGCCGTACATGTTGATCAGTCGCGGCAGACCCTGATGATTGTCCAACCATGTCCCAACGCGCTGCGGTTCCAGCGCTTCCCCGCCGAACACCACCGTCTCCAGCTTGAGCTGGTCTCCCAGCTCGGGAGATTGCGCGTCGATGGTTTGCAGCGCATAGAACGCCGACGGGGTCTGGCTCAACACGCTGACCTGTTCGCGAATCAGCAAGGCGTGCAAGTGCCCCGGCGAGCGGACCACCGATTCGGGCACCACCACCAGGCGCCCACCGTGCAACAGCGCGCCGAAGATCTCCCACACCGAGAAGTCGAACGCCAGGGAGTGGCATTGCGTCCACACCTGCCCGGGCGAGAGCCCCAGGTCGGCGTCCAAAGCCTCCAATAGCTGCGTCACGTTGCGATGGGCGACGGCCACCCCCTTGGGGACTCCGGTGGTGCCCGAGGTGTAGATCAGGTAGGCGATCTCGTCGGGGGCCGGGGACGGCAGCGCGGTGTTCGGCTGGGCGGCGACCCGCGGGTCGTCGACGTCGATCACAAGCAGCTGCTGCCCGTTGAGGCGGTCGGCGTGTGCGGTGGTGGTGATCGCGGCGACAGGCGCGGCGTCGCCGAGCACGAACTGCATCCGCGCGTCCGGCACCGCCGGGTCGATCGGCACATACGCCGCACCGGTTTTGAGCACCGCCAGGATCGACACGACCGCCTCGGCCGACCGGGAAAACAGCAGCGCCACCCGCTGCCCCGGGCCCACCCGCTGGCCAACCAGCAAGTGCGCCAACCGATTCGACGCCTCGTCAACCTCCCGGTACGTCATGGGACGTCCCTCGAAGCTGATGGCCACCGCCTCGGGGGCGCGGGCCACCTGCGCGGCGAACACCGCCGGAATCGACACCGTGGTGGTCGCGGGTTGGGTCAGCGCCGCGCGGTTGGCCCAGCCATCCAGCCGGGCCTGCTCACCGGCGTCGAGCACATCGACCGAGGAGAGCCGCCGTGCCGGGTCGGCGGTGATCGCCACCAACACCCGCCGCAGCCGCTCGACGAGGGTTTCGATGCTGGACGCGTCGAACACGTCGGTGCGAAACTCCACCTCACCGCCGATCCCGGCGGGCTCGCCACTGTCCGTCCAGCGCTCGGCCAATGAAAACGTCAAATCCACGCGGGCGCTATGGGTATCCGCCCGCAACGGGCTGACCTCTACATCACCCAAGGCCATCCCGGCGGTGGGATCGCCTTGCTGCCAGTTCTGCCAGGCCAGCATCACCTGAACCAACGGGTGATGCGCAAGCGAGCGGGCCGGGTTGAGCCGCTCCACCAACACCTCGAAGGGGACGTCCTGATGCTCGTAGGCGGCCAGGCTGCGCGCACGCACCTGCGCCAAGACCTCGGCTACGGTCGGGTCCCCGGCCACATCGAGGCGCAACACCAGGGTGTTGACGAAAAAGCCGACCAAGTCATCCAAAGCCGCATCGCGTCGTCCGGCGATCGGGAATCCCACGGCCACATCGCTTGTGGCGCCGATCTTGGCCAGCAACACCGCCAGCGCGGCCTGCATCACCATGAAGCTGGTCGCGTTGTGGTCCGCGGCCAGCCGGCGCAGCTGCTGCTGCACCTCGACCGGCCACTCCACCGCCACGGTGGCCCCGCGGTAATCGGCCACCGGCGGATAAGGCCGATCGGTGGGCAACGCAAGGCGCTCGGGCATTCCCGCCAAAGCGCCTTCCCAGTAAGCCAATTGCGCGCCGATGCGGCTCTCGCTGTCGTCGAGTTCGCCGAATTGCGCGCGCTGCCAGAGCGTGTAGTCGACGTACTGCACCGGCAACGGCATCCACCCCGGCGCCTGCCCCACAAAGCGACTCGCGTAGGCCGCGCCCAGATCGCGCACCAGCGGCCCTATCGACAGTCCGTCGGCGGCGATGTGATGCACCACCGCGGCCAGCACGTGCTCGTCCTCGCCGACGCGGAAAAGCCGCGCCCGCAACGGAATCGCGGAGGAAAGATCGAACGCGTGGGCGGCCATCTCCTCGACGGCGTCCCGCAGCCGGCTTTCCGGCCAGCCCGCGGCGTCGACGACATCCCAGCCGAAATCGGCCCACTCAGCCGGCATCACCACCTGCTGCGGTGCGCCCTGCGGTGCGACGAACACGGTACGCAGGCTCTCGTGGCGGGCTACCACATCGGCCAACGCCGAATTCAGCGCGTCGGCATCGAGCTGGCCGCGCAGCCGCAGGGCCACCGCCATGTTGTAAACCGGTGAGGGCCCGTGCAATTGGTCCAAGAACCACAACCGGTTCTGGGTGAACGACAACGGCACCACCGCCGGCCGCTCACCGGCCACCAACGGCTCCAGCCGATCCCCTTCGGCGCCGACACGAAGGGACAACTGCGCCACCGTCGGCGCCTCGAACAAGACACGCACCGCAAGCCCGGCATCCAACGACTTGTTCGCCGCGGCGATCACCCGCATCGCCGAAAGCGAATCCCCACCCAGCTCGAAGAACGAGTCGTCAACCCCCACCCGCTCGAGCCCCAACACCTGGGCGTAGATGCCCGCCAGGATCTCCTCCACCGCACCCGAAGGAGCGCGATAGTGATCGCCGTCCCGGTATTCCGGTGCGGGCAAGGCCCGCTTGTCGAGTTTGCCGTTCACCGTCAAGGGCAGCGCGTCGACGACGACGATCGCGGCCGGCACCATATACGGCGGCAGCTGATCGGCCAGCTTGGCGCGCAGGCGGATCGGCTCGACCGCCCCGGTCACGTAACCCACCAGCCGCTTGTCGCCCGGGCGGTCCTCGCGGGCGATCACCGCCGCCTGCTCCACTCCGTCCGCGCCGGCCAGCGCCGCCTGAACTTCACCGAGTTCGATCCGGTAGCCGCGGATCTTGACCTGATCGTCGACGCGGCCCAAGTACTGCAGCTGCCCGTCGGCGCCCCAGCGCACCAGATCCCCGGTGCGATACATGCGTGCTCCTGGCGCTCCCGCGCCGGCGAACGGGCACGCCACGAACCGCGACGCCGTCAACCCCGCGCGCCGCACATACCCACACGCCACACCGCGACCGGCCACATACAACTCCCCGACCACCCCAGCGGGCACCGGCCGCAACCACTCGTCGAGGACGAACGACGCCGCGCCCGGCACCGGCGAGCCGATCGGCGCGACCCCCGACCCCGCGGCCAGCGGCGCACTCATCGCCGCATAGACCGTGGCCTCGGTGGGCCCGTAGGCGTTGATCATCACCCGCCCCGGTGCCCACCGATCCACCAACTCGGTCGGGCAGGCCTCACCGGCGACGATCAACGCCGTCGAATCCAGACCCTCCGGCGACAACATCCCCACGGCGGACGGGGTTTGACAAAGGACGCTGACGTTTTCGGCGACCAGCAAGGCGGGGAAGTCCTCCGGCGAGCGCGCCACCGCCTCGGGCACGACCGTCAGGCGTCCGCCGTGCAACAGCGCACCGAAGATCTCCCAGACCGAGACGTCGAAGCTGTAGGAGTGCCACTGCGACCACACCTGTCCCGGTCCCGGCGGTAGGTTGGCGTGCAGCTTTTCCACCAGCTGGGTGACGTTGCGGTGGGTAACCGCCACGCCCTTGGGGATACCAGTCGTGCCCGACGTGTAGATCAGGTACGCGATATCGTCAGCCGCCGGCGCCGGCAACGCCGTGTCGGGCTGGGCGCGAATCCGCGGGTCGCCGATATCGATGACGGGCACCTCATGGCCGTGCAGCCGATCGGCGAACTCGGCAGTGGTGATCGCGGCGGCGGGCGCGGCATCGGCCACCATGAACCCGATCCGGGCCACCGGCAGCGCCGGGTCGATCGGCACATAGGCCGCCCCGGTCTTGAGCACCGCCAAAATTGCCACGATCGCCTCGGCCGACCGGGAAAACAGCAGCGCCACCGACTGCCCCGGGCCCGCACCGTGCCCAGAAAGCAAGTGCGCCAACCGATTCGACGCCTCATCCAGCTCGCGATACGTCCACGAGTGTTCGCCGCAACTAAGCGCCGCCGCCTCGGGAGCGCGCGCCACCTGCGCGGCAAACAACTCCGGGATCGACACCGACGACGATTCGCCCGCGCTCAAGACGGACCGGTTGCCGATCGCGTCGAGCCGGGCGCGCTCTCCGGCGTCGAGGAGATTCACCGACGACAGCCGGCGCTTCGGGTCGGCGGTCATGGCCACCAAAACCCGTCGCAACCGCTCGACTAGCCCCTCGATGGTGGCCGCGTCGAACACGTCGGTGCGAAACTCCACGTCCCCGCCGATCCCGGCGGGCTCGCCACTCTCGGTCCAGTGTTCGCCCAACGAAAACGTCAAGTCCATGCGGGCGGTGTGGGTGTCCACCGGCAGCGGGGTGATTCGCAGATCGCCGAGGTTCAGCGTCGCGGGGTCGTCGTTCTGCCAGGCCAACACGACCTGAATCAACGGGGAATGGGTCAGGCTTCGGCTGGGGTTGAGCCGCTCCACCAGGACCTCGAAGGGCACGTCTTGGTGCTCGTAGGCGGCGAGGCTGCGCTGGCGCACCTGCTCCAACAAGTCGGCGGCCGTGGGATCACCGGCCACATCGACCCGCAGCACCAACGTGTTGACGAAGAAACCCACCAAGTCGTCGAGTGCGGGGTCACGCCGCCCGGCGATCGGGAACCCCACCGCCACATCGCTGCTGGCGCTCAGCTTGGACAGCAACGCCGCCAAGGCGGCCTGGACAACCATGAAACCGGTCGCGTCGTGCTCGCGCGCCACACGCGCGATCTGCTGCTGCAGCTCCGCCGGCCAATTCACCGCGACTTTGGCGCCGCGGTAATCGGCGACGGGCGGATAGGGCCGATCGGTGGGAAGCTGCAGCCGCTCGGGTAGCCCGGCCAGCGCGTCCTCCCAGTAGGTCAGCTGCGCGGCGATGCGACTCTGCCTGTCGTCGAAATCGCCCAGCTGCTGGCGCTGCCACAGCGTGTAGTCGACATACTGCACCGGCAAGGGCGCCCAGTCGGGGGGTTGCCCCATGGATCGGCTGGCATACGCCTGGCCCAGGTCACGCACCAGCGGCCGCACCGACAACCCGTCGGCGGCGATGTGGTGCACGGCGGCCACCAGCACGTGCTCGTCGTCGGCGACGCGGAAAAGCCTTGCCCGCAAAGGAATTTCGGCTCCCAGGTCGAAACCACAGCGGACCGCCTCGTCGACGGCCCCGTTGAGGCGGCTTTCCGGCCAGTCGGTGGCGTCAATGATCTGCCAACCGAAATCGGCCCGTTCGACGGGGGCGATCAGCTGCCGAGGTACTCCGTCGGGCGCCGCGAACAGCGTGCGCAGCGACTCGTGGCGGCCCACCACGTCGGCCAGCGCCGCACCCAACGCCTCGGCGTCGAGGCGCCCACCCAGCCGCAACGCCACCGCCATGTTGTAGACCGGGGACGGCCCCTCCAACTGGTCCAGGAACCACAGCCGGCTCTGGGCAAACGACAGCGGAATCACCGCCGGCCGCGGGGCGGCCACCAACGGCTCCAGCCCGCTCCCCTCGGCGCCGACGCGGGGTGCCAACTGCGCCACCGTGGGCGCCTCGAACAGGTCCCGCACCGAAAGGCCGGCGTTCAAAGACTTGTTGGCCGCGGCGATCACCCGCATCGCCAACAGCGAATCCCCGCCCAAGTCGAAGAACGACTCGTCGACCCCGACCCGGTCCAGCCCCAACACCTGGGCATAGATCCCGGCCAGGGTCTCCTCGGCGACTGTGGCCGGAGCGCGATAGCGATCGGCATCCGAGTATTCCGGCGCCGGGAGGGCCCGTTTGTCGAGCTTGCCGTTGACCGTCAACGGCAGTGCGTCCAACACCACCACCGCGGCCGGGACCATGTACTCGGGCAGCCGGTCGGCCAGCCTCGCGCGCGCCGTGGCCGGCTCGACGCTCCCCGTCACATAGCCGACTAGGCGCTTGTCGCCGGGGCGGTCCTCGCGGGCGATCACCACCGCCTGCTCCACCCCGCCCACACCGGCCAAGGCCGCGCGGACCTCGCCCAGCTCGATCCGGAACCCGCGGATCTTGACCTGCTCGTCGGCGCGGCCCAGATACCGCAGCTGCCCATCGGCGTCCCAGCAGACCAGGTCCCCGGTGCGGTACATCCGTGCCCCGGGTCCGCCAAAGGGGCACGCCACGAACCGCGACGCGGTCAAACCGGCCCGGCGCACATACCCGTAGCCGGCCCCCGAACCCGCGACATACAACTCCCCGACCACACCCGCGGGCGCCGCACGCAACCAGCCGTCGAGCACGAAAAAGCCGAGATTGGCCAGGGGCACGCCAATCGGGCTGACGTTGCCGTCGATATCGTCGCCGACGATCTCGCGGAACGAGGCGTGCACGGTCGTCTCGGTGGTGCCGTACATGTTGATCAGCCGCGGCGACCCTTGGTGGTTGTCCCGCCATGCCCGAAGACGTTGTGGTTCAAGGGCTTCGCCGGCGAACACCACCGCCTCGAGGCTCAGCCGTCGGCCGAGCTCGGGCGCCAGCGCGTCGGCGGATTGCAACGCGTAAAACGCCGACGGGGTCTGGCTCAACACGCTGACCCGTTCGGCTACCAGCAGGGCGAGGAAGTCTTCGGGTGAGCGCGCCACCGACTCGGGCACCACCACCAGCCGACCGCCGTGCAGCAGCGCACCCCACATCTCCCACACCGAGACGTCGAACGCCAACGAATGCCACTGCGACCAAACCCGTTCCGCCAGCTCGAGGCGATCGCCCGCGGCGTCCAGCAATTCGGTGACGTTGCGGTGCGATATCGCGACCCCCTTGGGGACGCCGGTCGTTCCCGACGTGTAGATCAGGTAGGCGACGTCCTCAGCGTCCGGCGCCGGCAATGGCGTGCCGGGCTGGGCGCGTATCCGCGGATCGCCGAGATCGACGACCGGTAGGCCGGACCCGGCCAGCCGCTCGGCCAGCTCGCCGGTGGTGATTGCGACGGCGGGTGCGGCGTCACCGAGCACGAACTCCATCCGCGCCGCCGGCACCGCCGGGTCGATCGGCACATACGCCGCACCGGTTTTCAGCACGGCCAAGATCGCCACGATCGCCTCGGCCGACCGCGACGACAGCAACGCGACCCGCTCGCCCCGACCGGCGCCCTGGCCGATCAGCAAGTGCGCCAACCGATTCGACGCCTCGTCCAGCTCGCGGTACGTCATACCGCGGCCATCGAAGGTCAGCGCCAGCGCCTCCGGGGCGCGCGCCGCCTGCGCGGCAAACAGCGCCGGGATCGACTCCGTGGACTTCGCCGGCCCGGTCAGCACCCCGCGGTTGGCCCACGCATCGAGGCGGGCCCGCTCGGGCTCGTCGAGCAGATCCGTCGACGACAACCGCCGCGTCGGGTCGGTCGTCATCGCCGCCATGATCCGCTGCAGCCGCTCGATCAGTGTGTCGATGGTGGACGTGTCGAACACGTCGGTGTCGAATTCCACGCGTAGGCGCAACTCGCTGCCGGGCGACACTTGCACCGCCAGCGGGTAGTGGTTGTATTCGTGGTTGGTGAACTCGGTGACCGCCAACCCGTCGACGCCCAGCAGTCCATCGGTGTCGAGCGGATAGTTCTCGAACGCGAAAAGGGTGTCGAACAGTTGGTCGTGACCCGTGGCGCGGTGGATCTCGCGCAGCGCCAAATGCTGGTGCTCAAGCGTATTGCCGTGCGTGGTTCGCAGCTGCTCCAGTAGGTCCGCGGTGGTGGTTTCCACCGTGATGCGCGCGCGCATCGGCACGGTATTGATCAGCAGCCCCACCATCGAGTCCGCGCCCAGCACCTCGGGCGGCCGACCCGAAACCGTGATACCGAAGGCGACATCGTGCCGGCCCGTCAGCAGCGTCAGCAGCTGCGCCCACGCGGCCTGCAGCACGACGTTGGCCGTGGTGTGGCAGGAACGCGCCAGCTCACCGATGGCCTTGGTGGTTTCCTCGGAGACCCGAAACGATGCGACGCTTCGCCGCCCGAGCCGCAACGGGTTAGGTCCGCCCACGAGTGTCGGGGTGTCGAACCCGGCGAAGGCCTCGCGCCACGCCGCGTGGGCGGAAGCAAAGTCTTGATCGGCCAGCCAGGTGACAAACCGGCGATACGGCGCGGCCGCGGGCAGCCGCTGTCGGTGATAGCTGGCGAAGATTTCCTGCAGCACGATCGGCAGCGACCAGCCGTCGACCACGATGTGGTGAAAGGTCAGCACAAAGCGGTGCCGGTCGGCCGCGGTGCGGATTAAGGCGGCCCGAAAGGGCAGTTCGGTGCCGAGCTCGCACACCGAGGCGCGTTCGACGGCGCACAACCGCTCGATCTCGTCACCGCCGTCGAGCTCGACATAGCGCCACGGCACCTCGGGGTCAGCCGGGATGATCTGCACCGGCTGGTCGAATTGTTCGCTGAATCGGGCAGCCAGGTTGGGATGCCGGTTGGCCATAGTCTGCACCGCATCGCGCAGGCGGCGCGGGTCAAGCGGGCCCGTTACCGTGATATCGAGCTGCACCGCATACAGATCGTCGCTACCTAGCGCGGTGCTGGCGTGAAATAGCAGCCCCTGTTGCAGCGGGGTCAGCGGCAGGACGTCAGCAATCCGCATATTGTCGCTGGAGCTCGTCGATCTGCTGCTGGCTAAGACCGGCAAGTGCGATGTCAGACGGCGTCAGCCCACCCCCGCCGCCGCGCACGTGCGCGCAGATACCGGCCAGGGCCTCGAACCACAACCGGCTCAGCCGGCTGACCTGCGCGTGGTTCAGCGCCGACGGTGCCCAGGTCCAGTTGGCGTGCAGGCGCGGGCCGGCCTCCGTGTCGACGGTGCCGGCATTGAGGTCCAGCGTGTGCATCAGCGGCGTCGGCACCGCGGCCGCCGCGGCGGTCAGGGACCAGTCTTCCTGGCTGATGTGCCACAGATCGCCGGATGCCTGGGACGCGGGGGCGCCCAGCCGACCGAGATAGTTGAACCCGACCGGCGGGTCCGACTCGGCCAGGTCGACATCGCTGTTCAGGTAGCGCAGCAGCCCGTAGGTCACGCCGTCCGGGACGGCCCGGAGCTGTTCTTTCGCGTCCTTGAGCACCGCCCCCAAGGCGGCTTCGCCGGTGCCTACCTGCTCCCAGGACAGCCCACCGACGGCCAGGGAGACCGGGTATTTGCTGGTAAACCATCCGACCGTGCGCGACAGGTCCACATCGGCGGCCAGCTCCTCGTGGCGCCCGTGTCCCTCGACGTCGACGCCGATCGGGGCGCTGCCGGTGCCCAAGAACTCCGCGAGCGCAAGCCCGAACGCAATCAACAAAACGTCCTGCACGCCGGCATGGAAGGCAGCCGGTACCTCACCGAGGAGCATCCGGGTCGTCTCGACATCCAGCTCCGCCGACAACACTCCCGCATTGGCATACGTGTCCACCGCCGGTTGCACCGCCGGCAACGCGCTATGCGTCGCGGCCAACTGGCGCCACGTCTCGGCCTGGTCCATCACATCGGCGGCGTGCGCCTGTCCGGCCAGCAGCTTCGCCCATCGGGCAAACGACGTCCCGCCGGCCGGCAACGCCACCGATTGCCCGCTGTGATGCTGGGCCCACGCAATGTTGATGTCCTCCAACAGGATTCGCCAGGATACCCCGTCGACGGCCAGGTGGTGACAAATCAATGCCAACTGGCCGGTGGAAGCCGCCCACACGGCGCTCAGCATCACCCCGGCCGCCGGGTTCAACCGCAAGCGCGCCTGCGCCAGCGCCTCCTCGGACAGCACGTCGACTGTGCGCACGCACTGACGCGCATCCACCGATCCCACCTCGGGCACCGTCAAGGACCAGCCCCGGGCGCCGCCGTCGTCGACGCGCAGGCGCAACATGGCATGCCGATCCAGCAAGGCCTGCAGCACGACCACCACGTCGGCCTCGATCACGCCGGCGGGCGCGTGCACCACCACCGTCTGGTTGAACTGGTCGACGGGACCGTCGACGCTTTCCAGCCAACGCATGATCGGGGTGGACACCACCGCTCCGAGACCCTCATCGACCGGGCCGCCCGCATCGTTGGCCATATCGGCCACCCGGGCCAGCCGGGCCACGGTCTGCTCGACGAAGATGTCGCGCGGCCGGCACACCACACCGGCCGCCCGTGCCCGGGCCACCACCTGCATCGACAGGATGCTGTCGCCTCCGAGCTCGAAGAACGAGTCGTCGACGCCGACCCGCTCTAGCCCGAGAACCTGGGCGTAGATGCCGGCCAGGAGCTCCTCGACCGCGCTGTCCGGGGCGCGATAACCGTCGGCGTCGTGATACTCGGGTGCCGGCAGGGCGCGTTTGTCGAGCTTGCCGTTGACCGTCAGCGGTAGCGCCTGCAACGCGACCACCGCCGCCGGCACCATGTAGTCGGGGAGCCGTTCGGCCAGCGTCGCGCGCGCGGCGGCCGGGTCGGCGCTCCCGGTCACATACCCCACCAGGCGCTTGTGCCCGGAGTGATCCTCGGGGGCGACCACCACCGCCTGCTGCACCCCTTCCACGCCGGCCAGCGCCGCCTCGACCTCGGCGAGTTCGATGCGGAATCCGCGGATCTTGACCTGCTCGTCGGCGCGCCCGAGATACTGCAGCTGCCCGTCGGCGCCCCAGCAGACGAGGTCCCCGGTGCGATACATGCGTGCCCCTGGCCCGCCGAAGGGGCAGGCCACAAACCGCGACGCCGTCAGACCCGCCCGGCGCAGGTAACCGTGCCCCGTTCCGCGGCCGGCGACATATAGCTCTCCGACCACGCCTGCGGGCACCGGCCGCAACCACCCGTCCAGCACGAAGAAGCCCAGGTGCTCCAGGGGCCCCCCGACGGGACTGGCGGTGCTGCCGACGTCGCTGCGAACGATCTCGCGGAACGAGGCATGCACCGTGGTCTCGGTGGTGCCGTACATGTTGATCAGCCGCGGCAAACCCTGGTGGTTGTCCAGCCAGGTCCGAAGTCGTTGTGGTTCAAGCGCTTCGCCGGCGAACACCACGGTCTGCAGCTTCAGCTGATCTCCCAGCTCGGGTGCCAGCGCGTCGGCGGTTTGCAGCGCGTAAAACGCCGACGGGGTCTGGCTTAGCACGCTGACCTGTTCGGCAACCAGCAAGGCGTGGAAATCCTCCGGCGATCGCGCCACCGACTCGGGCACCACCACTAGCCGGCCGCCGTGCAGCAGGGCACCCCAGATCTCACACACCGAGACGTCGAAGGCCAGGGAATGCCACTGCGACCACACTTGGCCCACCAGCGCCAGGTTGTCGTCGAGGGACGCCATCAGCTGCGTCACGTTGTGGTGAGTGATGGCAACGCCTTTGGGGACACCGGTGGTGCCCGAGGTGTAGATCAGGTAGGCGACGTCCTCGGCGTCCGGGGCCGGCAACCCCGTGCTGGGCTGGGTGCCGATCCTGGGGTCGTCGAGGTAGATGATCGGTACATCGCAGTTCTGCAGCCGGTCGGCCAGTGCCGCGGTGGTGAGCGCGGCGATCGGCGCGGCGTCATCGACCATGAATTCGGTGCGGGCCGCCGGGACCGCCGGGTCGATCGGCACATACGCCGCCCCGGTCTTCAACACCGCCAAAATCGACACGATCGCCTCGGCGGACCGCGACAGCAGCAACGCCACCCGTTCGCCGGGCCCCACGCCCTGGCCGGCCAGCAAGTGCGCCAACCTGTTCGACGCCTCATCGAGCTCGCGATACGTCATGCCGCGGCCCTCATAGGTCACCGCCACCGCCTCGGCGGCGCGCGCCACCTGCGCGGCAAACAAGCCCGGAATCGACACCGACGCCGTCGGCTCGGTCAGCACCGACCGGTTGCCCCAATCATCGATGCGGGCCTGCTCAGGCTCACCCAGCAGATCCATCGACGACAGCCACCGACCGGGGTCGGCGGTCATCGCGGCAAACACGCGCTCCAACCGCCGTGCCAAGTCGTGCACATCGCAGTTCGCAAACAACTGGCCGGCACCGGGCGTGCTGAGATAAAGCTTTTCCTCGTCCCGGAAAAAGACCAGCCGGAACTGATCTCCCAAACCGTCGTGGGTCAGCGTCGCCGTCACGGCGGAACCGGCGAGATCCGTCAGATGTGTCGTCGGAATGAAATTGACGGCGATCCGGTTCGATGCCTGCCCGGAGGCGCGATAACGCGCGGTGTTCTCGATCGCGTGAACCGGGAACCGTTGGTGCCGAACCGTTTCGCGGATCCTCGTGTCGACATGCTCACAGAACTCGGCGACCGTCGCCCCCGGCGATGCCGTCAACACCAATGGGACGACGCCGGACGCCATCCCGGGCACCAACTTGACCTCCGGATCCACCCGCCTGCTGACCGGAAAGTCGAACACGACCTCCGAACCCTCGATGTCGCAGCCCCGCACCAACAGCGCGCACGCCGCGGTCATCACCGACGACCGGCGCATCCCCAACGCCTGCGCCAGCTCGTCCATCCGGGCCACCGCGGCCGGGTCCAGTTGAACGGGAACGGAAAACGCATCCCAGTCACGCCCGTTCGCGGCCGCCGCCAGCCGATAGCGTGGTTCGTTTTCCGGCCGCAGGCTCCTGCTCCAATAGGCCTGATCGTTGACGTAATCGCGGGACGCTTCGTACTCGAGCTCGTTGTCGATCAGATCGGTCAGCGATCCGAAAAAGGCCGGTGGAGCCGACGCGCCAGACGCGATAGCGCTGTAGACCGTCGCGACGCGATGCAGAACGAGAGCCAGGCCGACACCGTCGGTCACGATGTGGTGGCAGCAGACGAAGAAATAGAACTCGTCGATGCGTGTCTGCATCAACGCGAATTTGAACAGCGGACCGCTCAGCGGCATCGCGGTGCGCTGAATCGACGACGCCAGCCGATAGGCGTCGCGCTCGGGATCCTGCGAGCCCATCAGGTCATAGCGAGCAAGCTCAACGTGCGGGTCATCCACGATCTTCTGGAAAACCTGGCCATCCACCTGGAAAAACGACGCCCGCAGCGGTTCGGCCTCGCTGACCGCCTGCCGGATCGCCGACTCGAACAAATCAGGGTCGATCGGGCCCGCGATGCGCACGAACACGCCCAATTGCCACCTGGCGCCGAAAACACCCGTCTCCTCGGCCAGCCAGATATCCAACTGTCCCCGTGTCAGCGGAAGTGCCCGCTCATGAAGTTCCATAGATCCCCCAAGCCCCACGGTTTACTTGTTGGCCTGAACCGCTGCCAGCCTCTCGCGCAGACTCCTCGGCCGGATATCGGTCCAGTTCTGCTCGATGTAGTCCAGACACGCAGCGCGCTCGGCCTCGCCGTAAACGACCCGCCAGCCAGCAGGAACATCGGCGAACGCCGGCCACAGACTGTGCTGCTCCTCGTCATTGATCAAGACGAGAAAGCTGCCACCGTCGTCGTCGAACGGATTGACGCTCACCGCTGCTCCAAACCCTCCAGTCGAAATGAAGGAAACCCCTCACAAACGGTAGTGGAGGCCCATAGGGCCTGTACGCGCTTTCGGAAAAGTCCCTGAAGTGACCTGCTGTTACTTCCGCCACAGCTCAGGGGCCATCGCGCGGCCCAAGCTCTTGCCTGTGTCGATCAGCCGACACGCCGCGCGCGGGCGAAATTTTCGAGCAGATCGGCGGCGGCGGTCACGCTCTCGGCGGGTTTGCTCATTTGCGTCGCGATCTCGCGGGCCCGCACGGCGTAGGCGGGCTCGAGGATGGTGCGCAGGTCCGCGACCAGCGACTCCCGCGTCGTGCCCGAGAAGCGCCGGGCGGTGCCCACTTTCAGCCGCTTGACCCGTAGGCCCCACAGCGTCTGATCGAGGTCCGTCGAGAGGATCAGCGTGGGGACCCCGGCGCGCAGGCCGACGGCCGTGGTTCCCGCGCCCCCATGGTGCACGAGCGCGCGGCAGGCAGGGAAGATCGCCGCGACATTCACCGCGCCCACCACCTTGACATGCTCGAAACCCGGGACGTCGCGGAAGTCGCTCCAGCCTGCACAAACCAGCGCCCGCTCGCCCAGTTCCGCGCACGCCGCGCCGATCATGGCAACCGTGTCGGCCGGAGAATCGACCGGCATGCTGCCGAATCCGAAGAAAATCGGCGGCTTCCCCGCGGCAATCCACGACGCGACCTCCTCGTCGGCATCCGTCGGCAGCTCCATCGTCACCGCGCCGACAAACGGCCGCAGCCCGTCCCATTTCGCCCATTCGGCCGCCAAGCCGGGAAAGCACACCTCGTCGTAGGCCTGGATTTCCAGCGATCCGCGTTCGGCGATCCGCCGCGGCGACGGACCCGTGGCCTTGGGCAGCCCCAGTTCGCGGCGCTGCGCGTCGTCGAACTTCTTCTCCGCGCGCCAGCCGACCCAGTCGAAGACCCGCATCGCCAAGCGCCCCAATGGCGCCGGGAGGAACGACAGCAGCTGGCCGTTGGGTCGCACCGGGAAGTAATGCAACGTGGCCAACGGAATGCGCTGATACTCCGCGACATTGGCGGCGAGCTCCTGGTAAACGAGGCCGGTGAAGAGCAGGTCGGCGCCGTCCGCCAGCGACGTCAGCGTCGCGTTCATCTCCCCCAGGGCCTGGGTCCTGGGCTCCCAAACTTCCCGCCACAACCGGCGCAGCTCCCCGATCCGCCAGAAGTTGCCGAAGAAATGCGTCCAGAACTTGCGGTGCGCGTCCAGCCACGCCTGCCTGTCCAGCCCGTAGGCGACCGCCGAAAGCCCAACCGACTCGATGAAGCCGACCAGGTCCGGCGGAACCGCCAGGCGCACCTCGTGCCCCCTGCGCAGCAACTCACGGCCGATGGCGGCGCTGGGTTCGATGTCGCCGCGACTTCCCCAGCTCGCCAGCACGAACCTCATCGCGGCTGATCCCCTGCGGGTCCTTCGAGATACCACGGGTTGGCCCGCGCCCAATCGATGGTGCGACGGATCCCCTCCTCGACGTCGACCTGCAGCCGCCAGCCGAGCTCCCGCTGCGCCTTGGTCGAGTCCGGAATGCGGCGGGGGATGTCCTCATAGCGACCCCCGTAGCGCGCCGCGGTGTCAACAGCTTCGGCCGCGGACACCGAGTCGACGTTCGCGATCTTGATCGCCAGCCCGACAACGTCACGCATGGTCGTCTCGGTCATGCTGCCGATGTTGAAGGCCTCACCGATTGCCGCGTCGCTGTCGGCCGCGAGCAAGGTGCCGGCGATGGCGTCGTCGACGTAGGTGAAGCAGCGTGTCTGGTCGCCCGAGTCGTACAGCAACGGCGGATGGCCGTTGAGGATCCGGTGAATGCTCTGGGAAATCACGAAGATTGGGTTCTGGCGCGGGCCGTAGACGTTGAAGTAGCGAACTACCGTCACCGGCAATCCGTGGGCCGCATGCATCGCGAAAACGAGATGTTCGGCCATGGCCTTGCTGGTGCTGTAGCTCCACCGCGCGGTTTTTGTCGAACCGAGGACGCGATCGTCGTCCTCGGCGAACGGTGGGTTCGGGTTCTTCCCGAACACCTCCGACGTGCTGGCGAACAGCACGTGCGTCCCGTGCCGATGGCTCAACTCGAGGACGTTGCGGGTGCCGGTCACGTTGACGTCGAGAACCCGCAGCGGATCCTTGACGTAGTTCTGGACGCCGACGACCGCGGCCAGGTGAAAGACCGTGTCGACGCCGGGCGTCAGGGCGCTTTCCAGCGCATCGATATCGGTGACGTCGCCCTGAACGAAGCGGAAGTTGGGGTGCCCGTCGAAGTCGATGCTGCTGTCGCGGGTGTTCTTCGCGAAATCGAAAACCGTGACCGAGTCCCCGCGCTCCAGCAGCGCGGAGACCAGGTGCGATCCGATGAAGCCGTAGCCGCCCGTCACGACGACGTTGGGCATTATCGGCCGATCCCCTTGTAGACCAGGCCGGCGGCGCGCACCGCCGCGGGGTCGAAGCTGTTCCGTCCGTCGAGGAACACGCAACCGGGTGCCGCCAGCTCCGCGAGCCGGGCCAGCGGGATCTGGTGGAACTGTCGATGGCCCGCCAGCACCACCAAGGCGTCGGCATTCTCGACCGCCGATTCGATGTCTGCGGTCAGGGGGACTTTCGTCACCGAGCGGGCCTCCTCTTCCGGCACCCACGGATCATGGACCGAAAGCTGGCAGCCGGACTCCTCGAGCAGGGCGACGACGTACTTGGTAGGCGTCAGCCGGCAGTCGCCGGTGTTGTTCTTGAAAGCGATGCCCAGCACCGCGATCTTGCTGGTCTCGATCGACTTGCCCTGGTCGGAGAGCAGTTGCGTGAGCAGCCCGTAGGTGTAGCCGGGCATCGTGTCGTTGACGGTCCTCGACGTGCGCGGAATCGCCAGCTCCAGCCCGAGCGATTGGCCCAGATGGCTGACGAACCAGGGGTCCTTCGTCAAGCAATAGCCGCCGACGCCCATGCTCGGCATCAGGATGTTGACGTTGTGGTTGACCTTCGGCATGGAGTTGGCCGCGTCAATGACCTGCAGTACGTCCATGCCGAGCCGGTCGCATACCTTGGCCAGTTCGTTCGCGAGCGCGACGTTGAGGTCGATCCAGACGTTGTCGGCGAGCTTGACCATCTCGGCGGTTCGCGGGTCGTCGACGACGATGGAGTCCATTCCGAGGGTGTGTCGCCACAGCGTGGAGCAGGCGCGCGCACTGCGCTCATCGACGGCACCGACGACGATCGGGATCGACGTCAGTTCGCGGATGGCTTGGCCCTCGGCGAGCCGTTCGGGGCAAAACGCCAACCCGAAGTCGACTCCGGCGCGAAGGCCTGAGGTTTCTTCGAGGATCGGCTGAAACAGCTTTTCGGTGGTGTCCGGCGGCACCGTGCTCTTGAGGATGACGACGTGGCCGGGACGCAGGTGCTCCGCCACGGCGCGCGCCGCTGCCTTGATGTCATCCACGATGGGCTCGAAGTCCGGACCAAGCGGCGTCCCGACGGTCACGATGATGAAGTCGTTGTCCGCGAGCGCGCCGAAATCGGTCGTGGCGCGAAGCCGGCCGACTCGTACGTTGTTGGAGACGAGCTCGTTGAGCCCCGGCTCGGGCACCGTGGTCTTGCCGAGGTTGATCTCGTCGACGACGCTCTGCCGCACGTCGATCCCGGTTACCGGCCAGCCGCGGTCGGCCAGCACGGCGCCGATCACCGTGCCGATGTAGCCGAAGCCCACAATGGCGATCCCCGAGCGCATGCCGCGGACCAGGAGGTCGATCTCGGCGTCGCTACGGCCAAACACGCGTTCAGGCATCGCGGATCCTAATTCTTCGCCTCCAAGCGCGTGTTCTGCGAAATGAAAGCCGGGGCTTCAGGTCCCGGCTCACCCGTCCGGCAGTCTAATCCACGACCCACGCTACAAACCGGGAATCGAAAAGCTTCGATCAGCCAACACCCTCGCGGAGGGCGAAATTCTCTACAAGATCTGCGGTGGCCGCCGCGCTTTGTGCGGGGCGGGTCATCCTCGTGGCGATCTCTCGGGCCCGCGCGGCATATTGGGGGTCGAGGATGGTGCGCAGGTCCGCGACGAGCGACTCCCGGGTGGTGCTCGAAAAGCGGCGCGCGGTACCCACTTTCAGTCGTTTGAGCTGATCTCCATAGATCGCGTGAACGAGGTCCCAGTACAGGATCAGCTGAGGGACCCCGGCGCGCAGGCCAATCGGCGTGGTGCTCGAGCCGCCGTGGTGGACGAGCGCACGACAGGCGGGAAAAATGGCCGCGAAATTCATCGCACCCACGAGCTTGACGTGGTCGAAATGGGGGACGTCGCTGAAGTCACTCCAGCCGGCACCAACCAGCGCACGCTCGCCCAGTTGCGCGCACGCGTCGGCGATCATGGCCAGCGTGTCGGCCGGGGACTCCACCGGCATGCTGCCGAACCCGAAGTAAATAGGCGGTGTTCCTTCGGCCATCCACGACGCGATCTCCTCGTCGGCATCGGTCGGCAGCTCCATCGTCAGGGTGCCGACAAAGGGCCGTAGGCCGTGCCATTTCGCCCATTCGACCGCCAGCCCGGGAAAGCACACCTCGTCGTAGGCCTGGATTTCCAACGAGCCGCGTTCGGCGATCCGCCGCGTCGCGGGGCCCTTGGCCTTCGGTAGGCCGAGTTCACGGCGCTGTGCGTCCTCGGCTTTCTTCCAAATGCGCCAGCCCAGCCACTCGTATACGGTCATCGCTAAGCGGACCAGCGGTGGCGGCAAACGTGTCGGAAACGCGATCTGGCCGTTGGTCCGCAGCGGGAAGTAATGCAGCGTGGCAAGCGGAATGCCGTGATACTCCGCGACATTGGCGGCGACTTCCTCGTAAACCAGACCGGTGAATAGGAGGTCGGCGCCGTCCGCCAGCGACGTCAGCGTCTTGCTCATCTCCCCCATGCATTCGCTCCGGTGCCCCCAAACCTCGCGCCACAACCGGCGCAGCTCGCCGATCCTCCAAAAATTGCGGTAGAACTGCGTCCAGAAGTCGCGGTGCGCGTCCAGCATCGCCTGCGTCTCTGGCCCATAGGCGACCGCCGAAAGCCCGGCCGATTCCGCGAAGCCAACCAGTTCGGGCGGGACCGCCATGCGCACCTCGTGGCCCCTGCGGAGCAACTCGCGGCCGGCGGCGACGGAAGGCTCGACATCGCCGCGAGTTCCATAGCAGGCCAGCACAAATTTCATCGCGAGTCCTAGCCTTCCACTAGCCTGCTCGTTCTGCGAAATGGGAACGGGAGACTCCGCCCCTGGCGCGGCCGCCCGGCAGTTTAACCCGCTATCCCGCGTATGGTGCTGCCATGGGCGGGAACATGAGGTGACGGACATCGCGGATCCGCTGGTCGCTTACCTCGGCTGGCACCGGAGGGGCAACCTCGGCGATGACGCAATCTACGACGCTGTCCGATCGCGGCTTCCCGGAGCGACGTTCGTCGATCTGCCGCTTTTTCGACACGAGGCGGTATATGCGGCCGCAACAGGTTTGACTCGGTCGCTGCGGCGCAGCCCATATGCCGCACAAGTTGTGGGTGGCGGAACCCTCGTTGGACGGCGCGTGTGGAGGCGGTGGGTCAATCGTGGGATTGCGCTCACAAATAAGGGAAGTTACGCGATTGGTGTCGGCGTTGAGGAACCCGTCTGGACACCGTTCGGCTCGGGTAAGGACGAGCTAAAGCGATGGGCACCAATACTTTCGCAGTTCCACAGTGTGTCCGTGCGAGGACCCCGTAGCGCTGAACTCCTATCCGACGTCGGGCTGAATGTCGAGGTATCCGGCGACCCGGCACTTCTGCTCCCGCTGCCCGACGTAGTTCCAGAAGACGGCTTGATTGGGGTGAACGTCGGCTTCGGCGACGGCGTGATTTGGGGACATCGGGCGAAGGTGGCTGAGGAGATGTCGATCGCCGTGAACCAATTGTCGTCACAAGGCTATCGGTTTGTTGGGATACTCATGAACCCGAAAGACAAGCGATGGACCGAGATGGCGTTGCAGCATGTTGCCGCAGACATTGTGCTTCCGGTCGACACGGGCGCCGCGGCGCGCGAGTTTGCTCGCTGTTCGGTAGCCATTGTCAGCCGGCTCCACGCGGGGATCTTGGCATCCCTCTCCGACACCCCAACAATCTCGCTGGAGTATCAACCGAAGTGCAGGGACTTCGCGCTGTCCATTGATAGCGCAGACTTGCTCATCCGCACCGACAAGCTGAGTGCTGCCGAGGTAGTCGACAGGGTGGGCGGCGCGATTGCGGACTCACCGAATATCAGGACCAGGACGAGTGCTGCCGTCGTGCATCTCCGGCAGCGGCTCGAGAGCGAGTTCGCTACTCTTCGACACCAACTGGGCCTCGATGGCGTATGAGTCACATGCCCTCTAAGGGCATCGGGCGGCTTTCGTCATCTGATACTTAGTCGCGGAGTTGGACCGATATATTCCGAGTGGCGCGCGGTTGCGGTACCACTGGAGGGTGAAATGGGCGTTCTGAGAGATAGGGCGAGACGCAAGGTGCCAACGGGCAACCTGCTCGACCTGCTCGACCAGACCACGTTTGACCTTGATCGAGTAACCGGCTTTACCACCGTGCTGCAGTGCTTTTGGGTGTATGACCGCCCAGTTGACATCGACGCGCTCCGGCAGTTTCATCACCATCTTCTGCGGGGCCGGTTATCCCGCTGCATCGAACGGTCGCCACTGCGGTTCGGCCGCCACCGCTGGATTTCATGCGACGGTTTGTCCGACATGGAGATCGTCACGTCGGCCCGGCCGCGTGAAGAATTCGACGCGTGGCTCAACGAGCAGGCTAACGCGCCGCTAAATTCCGAGCACGGACCCGGCTGGCACCTTGCGGTGGTCCCGTTCACCGATGGCGGCGCCGGGGTGAGCTTCGTCATCCCGCATTGCCTCACCGACGGCGTCGGGTTGTGCGAGGCGCTGGCGGATGCGACGTGTGGCGGCGAGGATCCGATGAGCTGGCCTACCGCCGCATCGCGCCGCCGGTGGCAGGCCTTGCGCGAGGACATCCGGCAAACCGCACGCGACATTCCCGCTATCGGTCGTGGGGTCGCCGCGGCCGTACGGATGGCCCGGCGTAGCCGCAGTCGTCCCGGTGCTGCGACTCCGTTGCCTGCCCTACCCTCTGGCGCCGACGAACCAATCATGCTTCCGTCGGCAACTGTGTTCGTCGACGCCAGTGAGTGGGAAGCGCGCGCACAATCGCTTGGGGGGACCACCAATTCGCTGCTTGTGGGATTGGCGGCCCGCCTTGCCCAGCGACTGGGTCGGGTCGCCGCAGATGGCTCGGCCTTGGTGGGCATACCGGTCAATGAGCGCGTCGCCGAGGATACCCGCGCTAACGCGTACAGCGTTTGCGCTATCACGGTCGATCCAGTCCCGGCGAGCACGGATCTGCGCCCGATCCGGGGCGCCATCAAACAAGCGCTGACTTGCGATCAGGAGAAGCGCGCCGATTGGCGTGCGGCGATGTCTGTTGCTCCTCTGATGGGCCTACTGCCCAAGCGGCTGCTCTCGAGGGGTGGTGGCGCGGGGATCGCGATCAACTCATCCAGCCTCGGCGTGGTCAACCCGGCCGCCAACCGCCCAGATGGCACCGACGCCGACTACTTCGCGATGAGAATTCAATATCCGGGCATGACCAGGGGGATAGTGCACCGGTTTGGCGGAGTGCAGTGGTTCGTCTCGGGAAGCGCGCACGGCCATATCTTTGTCGCGGCGACGGCGTATCAGCCGGGTCGTCTCGACTCGAATGACGGCTTGCGGCAAGAGCTTTTGGGCGCCATGGACGACTTCTCGCTCACCGGCATTCATCTCGGAGCGCCCCCGAACTGCGTCCCATTGGAAGAATCGCTACATCAAATCAACGATGCAACCGCATGACGCCCTGTACCCGGCCCAGATTCGGGTGCAGTCAGACGTAAACCAGTTCAGGCATGTCCGTCAGTCGTGCCAGTCGATCGCCTCAATTGCCTGAACGGGCTGAACGCGGCCTCGACCAAATCCACCAGATTGCGTCCTGCGATCCGCGGTACCGGCAACCACGGGAGCGGCCGTGCGGCGAAGCTCACCAAGACGTCGATCAATGCTTCTTGTAGCCGATATTCAGTGTTCACCGGATCTGGGGACCACAGCGACGAGATCACGCGGCACAGCCCGTCAATGCGGATCAGATTGAACTCGCTGTCGTCTTCAAGTCCCATGGCGCGCAGCCGCACCAGAGACGGGATGCGCGCCGTGATCTCGGGACCCAACCCCACCACTTGAAATCCCGACAGTCCGTCGCCGTCTTCGAGCCGCTCCAACTGACCGCGCGCGCCGCGTGCCACGCCGCCCACGCGTCCCGCCCGATCCCCCGTCGCGTACCCCATCATGTGGCCGGCAAGGGAAGCCCGCGTCCCAACAACCTCGATAAACCCTTCGCCACGCGTATACGGCTCGATTACTTCAGCGGTGACTCCACCGGGAAAGCGATAAACGATATCGACAGCGGTCCCGCCCGATCGACGACTGCGTGCCGAACGTACGAGGGGATAGCCGAGCCACGACCTCAACAACGCCAAAGCGTGATACGCAAACCCCATGTTCGTAAGGCGAAGGCGCACAACGTCGCCCAAAGCTCCCGAGTCGATCACTTTTCCGACCAACCGAAACTGGGGCATGTTCATGAAATCCTCGCCCACGCGGACCGTCCGCCAGCGCCGATAAAGCGCGAGGTGCCGAAGGTCGGCCAAGCCGCCCATGGCGGGTGTGTCCATAAGCAGCGCAGCTCCGGGGGCAATATGGGCCGTGGCGCGCAGCACCGCCAGGATGCTGGTGGGAGTGACGGACACAAGAACCACGTCGACGTCACCCGGCCGCAACGAGCGCAAATCCTCGATGGGGTCGACACCAAACTGCCGTCCCGCTTCACGGGCATGCGCAAAGTTTCGTGAGTGGACGCCCACAACTTCGACATTCGAGTCCAAGCATGCCAGCGCAGGTAAGAACGCGTTTTTGGCTCGGTATCCCGAACCGATGACCAACGCTCGCAGTCGATTCTTTACGGGATCCGTAGCCGACAACTCGGGCGCTCTCCTTAGTTTTGAACCGACCGAGTCTATGGTCCTGCCACCGCGGAGCTCAGCAGTTTAGCGCCAGACGAATAGAGGCGTTCGAAGGCAGTAGACATCCGTGTTAGCTCGTTCCGCTCCGTCGGGAGCAATAGCCGAGCCTCGACGGGGTCTCCTACCTCTGCAAGTGGCTCAGTCGTTCCTAGACGCCCCGGATCCACGAACGCCCGGAGACGCGGATCATCCAGGTTCGACAGCGCCGCCTTGAATTCGTCCAACCCAATCCGGGGGTTCGACAACCCAGCCGGCTGGAACGAAATTTTCAGAATCCTTCGGCGCCGCGGTCCGCGATTGGGTGCGGCCCGGTGATAATAGGAACGATTCCAAATCGCCGCAGTGCCAACAGGCCCTTCCAAGCGTACGATCTCACCGCCGGCTCGCAGTCCCGCTTCCGCCGATCTTGGGGCGAATTCAAACGGACCATCGGAATAACCGACAGGCGACAACAAGATAAATATGCTGACGAAGGTGGGGAAATCCCTTGTGAAATCTCTCAGTGTTTCCAGGTCCCTGTGCCAGCCTTGAAAACGGTTTCGCTGGATATGCGGCTTTGTCTGAGCCGCCGCGATTTCGTAACAGTGGAAATGGTAGAGCAGGGCGGAAGGTTGGATACTGGCGATGAGCCGGCGCGCTGGTTCGCTCAGCACTTGTTGAAAAATGCCCGTTTCGACCAGTTGGTCGGCACTAACGTATGAGCGCGGCTGGTCATCGATCGCGGCGAACAATGGGTTCAAGCGGTCATTCCATGCCTCGACCTGTTCGGTCGGCCACAGACCCGTGAGGTCGGCAATCCCTTCTTGGACAAGCACTTCTTGGAGCGTACGGCCTTGCATCACGTCCCAAACCCATCGTCGAGCTACACATTCATCGGCACTGTCAGCATCACGCTGCGGCTCCGACGGTACACGCTGCGCGTCCGGCCCGAGGAAGAATGATCTGCCGGGGAGCACGATGAAAATCGTTGGGCTCGCTGCAGATCTGTCCACCGAGAGCACCGGGTCCCATTTCTCCGGACCGGGCGCAGGCCCCGCACCAATCTAAGAAAGGGCGAGGGGCTGGCGGCTGACGAGCACGTCGGCGACCCTACGGCGATAGAGGTCGCGGTATGTAGCCTCCGTGATAGCGGGCACCTTGCGCTCGAATATCCAGTGGTAGTCATTGTGCAGGTCGTAAACGTAAAACCCCCGCTCCTCGAAAGGCTTCAAGGTGGCTTCGATCGGCGCCCAAACCTCAAGGGCCACGACAAGTCTGGGATGGGAGAATCCGGCAGCGATTTGTGGTGCTATCGCCGTTTCCGCGCCCTCGATGTCCATCTTGATGAATGAGACCCGCTCGGCGTCGGCACCCACGATGGAGGTGAGCGTGTCCATGGCCACGGTCACCGGTTTCCAGGTCCCAAATATCCGGCGGCGAATTCCCTTGGGGGGTGGCTTAAGCCGAGACATCCCGTCCCGGCGGGGATGCAGGTAGAAGGTAGTCTCGCCCTTCTGAGGGGCACACGCCGCCTCAACGACATCGACAATATCGGTCGCCTCGTTGAGCTTGATGTTGGCGCGCAGCCGACGTGCGGTGTCGGGTGCGGCCTCGATCGCGAGGACTTTGCCGGACGGCGCGACGCGTTGGGCAAATAGCAGCGAGAAGTAGCCGATGTTGGCGCCGGCGTCGACGCAGAAATCGCCTTCCTGCACATGCCGCAGAATGAATTCCGATAGCACCGGTTCAAAGGCGCCGCGAAAGCGCAGCCAGCGGGTAATAACCGAGCTGTTTCGGCCGGTTAAGAACTTGGGGCCGTACTGGGACTCAACCGGTGGCTCGTCGGGATCGACGCCGAGCCGTTTGAGCAGCCAAGCGCACGGGACCACGAAGGCTGCCTTGACGAGCAAGGGAATGCGGTCGTTCCCAACGCACGCGCGCATGGACCCGACCAGCGCATGGCGCGCGCGTCGCTTGGCCGGTTCGAGAGTGGGCATAACTGCTTCCAGAGAGTCGTTGGGCCGCCGCGGGCGGTGAGCCACGCAGAGAGTAGCAGCCCAGGGATGCGTTGCGATGCGCCACACATCCGACGGTCCGGACAGCGCTCAGCGCTTGGCCACGAGGCAAAACGTCGACCTGCGTGCGGCGGCCGATGATATGGTCGTGATCCGCCCGAACCCGGCGAATGCATTGGGCCATCATCTGGGGAGGAACTCGATTTTGGCTGTCGGCGAACTGGATCCGCGCGAGGCGGAGCACGTCGCATGGGACGTCATCGTGGTGGGCACCGGCATGGGCGGCGGGATGCTGGGCTATTCCCTGGCCCGGTCAGGTCGCAAAGTATTGTTCGTCGAAAAGGGCCGCTCGACACTGCCCGGCGCGCCGGGGACGATCCGCTCTGCGATACCGGAAGTGGCCGAGCCATGGGCGCGCCGCTCCACAGAGACCTACTACGACGCCTTGGCTAGGGCCGGCCGCTCAACCGACGAGGTCGAAGACATAAGCGGGCGCTCCCCGCGGCGGTACCTGCCGGGGGTCGGCAGCGGGACCGGGGGGTCGACAGGCCTCTACGGCATGGTTTGCGAGCGGTTTTTTGTTCGCGATTTCACGCCCCGGCAGGACTTTCGCGACCCCGGCGATTCCACCGTGCCGGAGGCTTGGCCGGTCACCTACGACCAGATGCGGCCCTGGTATTCAGCGGCCGAAAAGCTGCTGGGGGTGCGGGGCCAGCCCGATCCCCTCCGGCCGGAGGCCACGGAGGTCGGCCTCCCCGCGGCGCCGCCGTTTTCGGCGGAGAACCAGCCGTTGATTGACCATCTGACAAGTCAGGGGTTGCATCCGTACCACCTGCCGATGGCCTGCGACTACACCGACGGGTGTACCACTTGTGACGCCTATCTCTGCGACCAGTCGTGCAAGAACGACGCCGCTCGCAATGCCTTGCTGCCAGCCATTGCCGAGCACGGAGCCCACATTTTGACCGAATGTCGGGTGGTGCGGTTGGACGCGGACGACACCCAGGTCAGGCACGTCATCTGCGAGCATCGGTCCGGCATGCTGTCCCTCGAGGCGAAGGTGGTGGTGCTGGCCGCCGGCGCGCTAGTCACCCCGATGCTGTTGCTCAATTCCCGGTCCGGCGATTGGCCGCATGGATTGGCGAACGGCTCAGACTGGGTCGGACGCAATTTGATGCGCCATGCGGTCGACCATATTGAGGTCTGGCCGCAACGCGACTCCAAGATCACAGCCGAAAACAAGCAGATCGGCCTGAATGATTTTTACTTTTGGGAGGGACAGAAATACGGCGCCGTGCAGTCGGCCGGCGCGATGGCGCCCATCGAGGCGCTGACCAACCGCCCCGATTTGCCGGCGAAGATGCTGCGCGTCATGAGCCCGGCGCTGCGTCCCATCTACGAGCGGTACTTCTCGGGCGGACTGGTGCTGGCAACAATCATGGAAGACCTGCCGTATCTGGACAACCGGGTGCTGCCATGCGATCGCCCAAGCTCGGATGGCCGCCAGCGGCTACGGATCCAGTATCGCTGGCACGCCAGTGAAGTCGAGCGCCGCGCGGTGTTTCTACGGCAGGTGAAGCAGATATTTGAGCCGTTTCGCAAAATCACCCTGCGGACCGCCAAGAACAACGCGTTCCTGGCCCACGTCTGCGGTACGTGTCGGTTCGGTACCGACCCCAAAACCAGCGTGCTGGACCCAAACAACCGGGCGCACGAAGTGGACAACCTGTATGTGGTGGACGCCTCCTTCTTCCCTTCCAGCACCGGCATCAACCCCAGCTTGACCATTGCGGCCAACGCGTTGCGGGTCGCCGCGCACGTGAACCAGCTGCATTTCGCCAACTGACAACTCCCAGAAATGTTGTCGTAGCATGCCTTAACCAGCTCGGGGCGGAACATGTTGCCCGAACTGCTAACTGTGCGAAGGGATTAAGGTTCAGACTTTACGCCGCGCCGATCATCCCGGCGGCGCCTGCAGGATCAGCCAACCCGCCCACAGCGGGCGAAATCTTCCAAAAGATCAGCCGCGGCCGCGACGCTTTCGGCGGGTTTGGTCATCCGGCCGGCGATCTCGCGCGCCCGGGCGATGCGCTCTGGGGCGAGGATGGTGCGCAGATCCGCGACAAGTGACTCGCGTGTTGTGCTCGAAAAACGCCGGGCAGCACCAACTTTCAGCCGTTTAATCACATTTCCAAAGATGGGCTGATCGCCCAGCATCCAGAGGATCAATGTGGGAACTCCTGCGCGCAGGCCCGCCGCGGTGGTTCCCGCACCACCATGATGGACGACGGCCCGGCAAGCCGGAAAGATGGCCGCATGGTTCACCGCGGCCACCACCTTGACATGCTCGACATGGGGGACGTGGCCGAAGTCAGTCCAGCCCGAGCAAACCAGCGCCCGCTCGCCCAACTCCGCGCAGGCCGCGCTGATCATTGCGAGCGCGGTGGCCGGAGATTCCGCCGGCATGCTGCCAAAGCCGAAGTAAATCGGCGGTGTTCCCGCCGCTATCCAGGACGCGACCTCCTCATCGGCGTCCGTCGGCAACTCCATGGTCAGCGCGCCGATAAAGGGACGCTGGCCATTCCATTTCGCCCATTCGGCTGCCAGGCCGGGAAAGCAAATCTCATCGTAGGCTTGAATTTCAAGCGATCCGCGTTCGGCAATCCGTCGCGACGCAGGCCCTATGGCCTTCGGCAGTCCTAGTTCACGGCGCTGCGCGTCCTCGGCCTTTTTCCAAACGCGCCAGACCAGCCACTCGACCGCCCTCATCGCCGAGCGGCCGAACGGTGCCGGCAGGAACGGCACCAGCTGCCCGTTGGCCCGCAACGGCAGGTGATCGAGCGTGGCCAACGGAAGGTCGTAGTACTCTGCGACGTTGCCTGCGACGGCGTCGAAAATCATCCCGGTGAATATCAGGTCGGCACCCTCTGCCAGCGATGTCAGCGTCGCGCTCATCTCCCCCCAACTTTGGAAATTGGGCTCCCACGATTCGCGCCACACGGTGACCAGATCCCGGGTCTTCCAGAAGTTGCTGAAGAGATCCCGCCAGAATGTGCGATGCGCGTCCAGCGTGACCTTTGTGTCGAGCCCGTAAGCGACCGCCTCAAGGCCAGCCGACTCGGCGAAGCCAACCATGTCAGGCGGGACGGCCATGCGGACTTCGTGCCCGCGGTGCATCAGCTCACGACCGACGGCGGCACAAGGCTCGACATCGCCACGGGTCCCATGGCACGCCAACACAAATTTCACTGCGGATCCTCGCCTCACTTCCCGTGCGTGATCTACGAAGCGAAAGCGGAAGCCTCGCGTGCCCGAATCGACCGTGCAGCAGTATAACCCCTCGCATGTGTTGACCCGAAAACCAGAAGATTGGGGCAGGCGGCGGCACCATCAGCAATCGCAAGAGGACTTCTGCGATGTCTTTGTCCGAATTGTCTTGGGCCAAACGATCATAGACATGTGCGAAATTAACGATCCGCGCAAACGCGAGTTCGTCCCGACATCGGGTTTGCGCGCCGCCTGTTGGTGATCTCGGGTTTCCTCATCACAGGGCTGCTCTCGCGCGAGGAGATGCCGCCAGCACCATCCGGCTGCAGTCATCGTGACTCGACGGGCCCCACGACTCCCGAGCATCTTGCTGTAGAGCTCGGGCAGCCCGCGTACCCACCAATCACTTGGCGCGCAAGACAAAGCCAGTCTGGTCTCCACGGCCCTGCCGATTGAGCAATTTCGCGCGTTTTTCCCACTCCCAGATTCGCCTGGGTCCAAACATCCGAAAGATTTTGGGGTCGGTTACCGCAACATCCCGTCGATAGGCTTCGCTGCCCATAAACTGACCGAACGTCGAATCATCGAACGTCTTCTCCACAGCCATCCCGGCTTTATCGGCTGCTAGTGCCATCCCCTGCCGCGAGGGTATAACAATATGCCGAGGCGCATCGACCTGTACCCAGTCCGCCCCATAGCTAGTCCATGCCTCGGATGAAGTCGTCGGCAGGCGAACCAAGCAAATACCTCCGACAGCGAGCTTCTCGGACGCCGCCTTAAGCGTTGCGACCAGGTCGGGCACGTGTTCAAGCGAATGATTGAACATGATGAGATCAAATTCGCCCGTCACTTCACTCAAATACCGCTTCATTAGCGGCACGCCTCTGGGCGTCTCGTCATCGGTTGCGAGGAACGGATCGGCACCGGACAAGTTGTTGAATCCGACCCGAGCAAGCCGGTCAAGCAGCACACCCCCAGCACACCCCACATCTAAAATCCGCGCGTCACGATCGACCCCGAGCTGTGCAATCATTCTGACGGCGTCACCTCCGGTGACAGCGCGGACGATACCTTCGGGTAAAGACGCTGCCATGAATGCACCGACGAGCCGGCCGCCGGTACGCAATTTAAAGCGGTCTTGCTGCGTAATCAGCCATCTGAAAAGCTTCGGTTCAGTTGCAGCACTATGAGAATAGTAATTTTGCGGGTAATACCGCATGAGTTCGTCGCCCTCGAGCGCATTCACGATCTGTAACGTATCGCACTTTTCGCAACTAAAATATTCGAACAGGTCTCGCGTTTGGAACATCATCTCGCGGACGACAATAGTTTGATGGGGCCCGGCAGATCCGCATAGTCGGCACTCTTTGGTAACCTCGCTCACTTTATTCCCCTCTATTCACGCGCAGACCTCGGTCGTGGTTATATCGGCACCAGCCGGGGATCGCGCACATAATACGTGACCTTCGGTCGCGTTGAATTCCTGGTCGATGAAGCCGGCGTGCCCGCAAGCCCGCTGAACCCATCGTGGTGCCGAGTTTCCGCGATGGTGACGTACGGGCGCAAGCTGCACCCTCGAGCCAGCGAAGGACATGCTCGCTGACGTCCGATGGAGGCGCCCGTGGAGGGCGTTGCATACGCTGCTTGCGCGGAAGGATGATCAGCCCGAATTACTTTGGGAGCGAAGCGATCACACATGCACCACGCCGTGCTCCAGAAACATGAGGGCTGCTGTTACGGCCACGCGTGCACGCGTCGTGACCGAACCAGGGACGTGGCCGAAGTCGGCCCGCCGCTGCGGCCCGGATGAAAGAATGCCCTCTATTCGATACGTCTTCATACAAGGTGGTGACCTTGGCCCAAGCCGACCGCGTCTCCCCTAGCGAAGGGGTGCAGTGTCGGCGCCCCGCACGGACGGGATTTCGCCCCGACATCGAGGGCTTGCGCGCCGTCGCGGTTTTGGCGGTTGTCCTCTTTCACGCCGACGTTCCCGGCCTCGGCGGCGGATACATCGGTGTGGACGTGTTCTTCGTGATCTCGGGCTTCCTCATCACCGGGCTGCTGTGGCGCGAGGCGAGCGGCGCCGGCACCATCCGGCTGCGCCGCTTCTACGGGGCGCGGGCCCGCCGACTGCTGCCGGCATCGGCCGCGGTGGGCATCGTCACAGCGGTGGGTTCGGCTGTCTTGTTACCACCACTGCAGGCGCGCAGCGTCCTTGGTGATGGCATCGCAAGCGCGTTGTACGTCGGCAACTACCGGTTCATCCTCCAAGGCGTCGACTATCTCGCTCCCGTACTGCCGCCCTCGACGTTTCAGCATTACTGGTCGTTGGGCGTCGAGGAACAGTTCTATCTGATGTGGCCGCCCTTGATCCTGGGTACGGCGTGGCTGATCCGGCTGGTTCGCCGCCGCACCCGCGCCCAAGCCACCTCATCGCAACGCCCGTATCTGGTGGTCCTTGCGTTCGTCGGAGCGGTGTCGTTCACGCTGTCGCTGGCGGTCACTTACTGGGTGTCCGCAGTGGCGTTCTTTTCACTGCCGACCCGGGCCTGGCAGTTAGCCGCCGGCGGGCTGGTGGCCCTGACGGCCACCCAGTGGCGCCGACTTCCGGCACTGCCGGCAGCGATTGTGGGATGGGCTGGGTTGGGCCTGATTCTATTGGCCTGCACCTTATTTAGCACGAGCACTCCCTACCCGGGTACCGCCGCGGCGGTACCCGTACTGGGCACCGCGCTGGTAATCGGCGCCGGCTGCGCCGCACCGTCGAAGGGATGCGGTCGCGTCCTGGCCATGCCGCCGATGGGCGCGATCGGCCGGGTGTCCTACTCGTGGTATCTGTGGCACTGGCCGGTCTTGCTGCTCGCCCCGCCCCTACTGGGCCATCCACTGGGGCTGGCCGGCAGGCTCGCAACGGTCGTCGTCTCCGGTGGGCTGGCCGTGCTCACATTGCATCTCATCGAAAACCCGTTGCGGTTCGCCGCGCCGGTGCGCCGCTCCGCCCTGGCCAGCCTTGCGCTGGGCGGTATGGCCACCGCGGCAGCCGTCGGTGTCGGCGTGGTGCTGCTGGGTGTGATGCCCTTGCCGGTCGGCCGCGGGGTGCCGGCCGCGGCACTGGCAATCACCGCGCCACCTACCCCCGCCGGCTCCGACATCGATGCTTACGACGCCGCGGTGCGGCACGCCGTCGCCCAAGCGCAGGCGGCGGTTGAGGCATCGGCGGAGCTTAGGGCCATACCGTCAAATCTCGACCCGCCGCTTGCCGACGCGTCGGGCGAACTCAAGGTCCTGTTTCTCGGCGGCTGCCTGCGCAATTTTCTTCAAATTGGACAGCCTGAGTGCGCGACGGGTGACACCGCCTCGGCGACGACGGTGGCTCTGGTCGGCGATTCGCATGCCGCGATGTGGGCGCCGGCGTTCCAGCAGATCGCCGCGCAGCGGCAATGGCGGATGGAAATTCTGGCCAAGGGCGGGTGCCCCTTGATGAATCTGCCCACCAACCCCGATCCGCTTCGACGCCTGGTGTCCACCGATTGCGAGCAGTGGCGCGGTCAGATCGTCGACCGGTTACGCACGGAGCACCCGCGACTTGTCGTGGTGAGCATGTGGCGGGGGTACGGTGTCGGCTCCGGCGCCGACTTCGGTTGGCTGCCGGGTTTCACCTCGTACGACCGGGCGTGGATCGAAAGCTTGACGCGCCTTGTGCAGCAGCTGCGCATCACGGGTGCACGGGTGCTGGTACTCGGGCCGGTCCCGGATCCCCAGTCGGTGGTGCCGATCTGCCTGTCCGGGCACCTCGACGACGCGACGGCCTGCTCACCGCCGAGATCGACCGCGGTCAACCAATCCGGCATCGCGGCTGAGTCCGCGGCCACCAAGGCCGGCAGCGGATACTATGCCGACCTCACCGATCTGTTCTGCACTACCAACCGCTGTCCGGTCATCATCGGCAACAGCCTGGTGTACTTTGACCAAAATCACCTGACGGTCGAGTACTCCACGGCATTGGCACCGGTACTCGGCGCGTTGGCTGACCGCGCGCTCGCCGGCGGTTGACCTGGCCAAACAACGCAAAGGTAATGTGGTAATTATCCCTTGCAGGACAGGCACTTTCACTAACCCATGGCCCAAAATGTCCCGCCGCCCAACCATGTCGTGTGCCCAAGGCGTGTTATCCCGGCCGACGCCGGCCCACTGTCATCGATCAGGCAACGCGGCGCAAGCGGGCAAAATCTTCCACAAGATCGGCAGCGGCAACAACGCTTTCGCCGGGTTGGCTCATCCGGGTGGCGATTTCGCGGGCCCGCGCAACATAGTCCGGGGCGAGGATGGTCCGCAGGTCCGCGACCAGCGACTCGCGTGTAGTTCTCGAAAAACGCCGGGTGGCGCCCACTTTCAATCGTTTGACCGCGGCTCCGCAGAGGGTCTGGTCACCCCACGTCGATAGGATCAGCGTCGGGACTCCGGCGCGCAGACCTATGGCCGTTGTGCCCGCGCCACCATGGTGAACGACCGCGCGGCAGGCCGGAAAGGCGGCTGCATAATTCATTGTGCCCACCACCTTGACATGCTGGAAATGGGGTGCGTGGCTGAAATCAGTTGAGCCCGCACAAACCAACGCACGCTCGCCTAACTGCGCGCAGGCCGCACTGATCATGGCCAACGTGTCGGCGGGAGATTTGACGAGCGTGCTGCCGAAGCCGAAGAAAATCGGCGGTGTTCCCGCGGCAATCCACGATGCGGCTTCGTCATCGGCGTCCGCCGACAACCCCATCGTGAGCGCGCCGACAAAAGGCCGCATGCCATCCCATTTCTCCCATTCGGCCGCCAGCCCGGGAAAACACACCTCGTCGTAGGCCTGGATTTCCAGCGATCCACGCTCGGCGATCCGTCGACCCGCGGGTCCTGTGACCTTGGGCAACCCAAGCGCGCGGCGTTGCCCGTCCTCGAGCTTCTTCGTCATCGGCCGATCCAGCCACTCGTTCAGTACCATCGCGGAGCGGCCCAACGGCGCCGGCAGCATTGGAACGAGCCGGCCGTTGGGCCGCACCGGAAGGTAATGCAGCGTGGCGAACGGAATGTCGTAATACTCGGCGACATTGGCGGCGGGCTGCTCGCCGATCAGGGCGCTGAGTAGCAAGTCAGCCCCGTCCGCCAGCGATGTCAGCGTCGCGCTCGTCTCCTCCCAGCACTGGGCAAACAGCTTCCAATCTTCGCGTCCCAACCTGATCAGATCCTCGACCTTCCAGAAGTTGTGGACTGCTCGCGTCACAAAGTCGCGGTGCAGGTCCTGCCACTTCCGCGCATCCGGCCCACAAGCGACCGCCGCAAGCCCACTGGACTCGGCGAAGCCAACCAGGTCGGGCGGGACAGCCAGCTGAACTTCATGCCCTCGGCGCACCAGCTCACGGCCGATGGCGGCGCAGGGCTCGACATCGCCACGCACCCCATAGCCTGAAAGCACGAATTTCATCGCGGACCTTAGCCTTTCGGTCATTGTGCGCGTTCTGCGAAATGAAAGCCGCAGCATCCCGTAACTGAGCCCAGCCGCCCGGCAGCATAACTCGAATACCCGCGCGACCAACTGAAATTCGGAATCGAGCGCGAGACTTTTTGTCAACGCAGCACGGCAGACCGATGAGTCATACCGATCATCGTGTCGACGTTAGTCGGGCGGCTACGCCCAAGTACCGCGGCGCCCGTGAGCCAGCGCGCTGACCTCCATGATCAGCTTAAAGATGGATGGCCGGATGAGTCGGTTGAGCTTCTGTAGCCGGCGGAAATCCTCGAACACCGTTCGGAAGCCATGTGCGCTCGCCCGGTACGCCTCGAAAGCGAGATCCAACGCAGAAGGATCCCATGGTTCGTCGCGCGCGGCCGCGCCCAGGGTTTCATAGACAGCGGAAACCCAGTCTGTGCCGAAGGGTTCTGTTACTGGGCCGCAGTGGCGCTGGCGACGCAGACCTGGATTGAGAAACTCGTCGACTGCGCCCTCATCCCGCGTGCTGAGATCGATGCCGAGCGCCGCGGAAATCCGCTTTACTTCCCGGCGCCAGTCATCGAGAACGTTGGCGTACTCGACGAACACGCGCGGCATGCCGCGCGTGCGCCGTTCGGCCAGCAAGTTGAATTTCAGCCACAACGCACTCGAGAGATCCGGCGAGGCTGAAATCTGCGCCGCCACCGACGCGATGACCTCCTGCGGATGGCGCACCGCAATCACGGTCATGATGTCAAATCCGGTGAGACGCGCCGCGTCGAACCACATACCAGACAGCAGGGTTATCCTCGGGTCCTTGATGACCACGAGCGGCGACGCGGGCAAGGTATTGAGATACGCCGCGATTTTGGCAACACAGGCTGCCCTCGCTTTGCCATCCAACGCAGCTTCCTCCTGCAGGTGCAGGAGGGGGTCGAACATGGTGCTGTCGTGCCGACACAGGATTGCTTCGTTGAGGTAGTTGGCTTTGCGCGGTTCGAAGTAGCCAAGTGGATTGTCGGCCATGGCGCCCACCAACCCAGGCGGGAGCGTGCCACCGCAAAGCGAGAGAAGTCGGGTGAGCGCAGTCGTCCCCGAGCGGTTCATGCCCAACACGAACAGAACGACCGGGCGGGCCACCGTCCCATTCTGCGCGGGAACGGCTGTCAACTGCGGTCCTTACATTGGCGTGTCAGCCTGCCGGTATCGTCCCCGCAGCTGTTGGGTCTCGCACGCAACCGCCGGTGGTTTCGGACATCTAGCACGGGTCCGCGCGAGCTGGCGCTGGCGAACAGTTTGCGGCCGATCCGATAGCCGCCGGAATGAACACCGCAGGGAAACGACATCTGCTTCTACGCCCTCCATGCTTGGTGACATTCGGCCTGGAGTAGGTCGCACCCCTAGACCGACATACCGACATATATTGAAATGCGCGGGTTACATACTGATTATCCATAAGTAAACACTTAAACGGGGTGCTAGTTATGAGAGAAGCCTGAAAGGATCCACCACTCCAACGACGAACACGCGCGCGCGGGCAGCATCTGGCAGCACCCGCTATGGGCGGTCCCGTGGGTGCGGTGCCCCGGGAAACGCCCGGTGCCGGGTGATTACGAGTGGAACCGCACGCACTGCAGACAGATCATCAACACCGAAGTCGGCGACAATGGAGGCGATGACCCACAGGCCTCTGGAATCCGGGGACTAGTCGTATCGGATGTATCACCAAGCGAAGCCCGCTACGCAAACATAAAGACATGATCGCGTGATGACCGATTCGCAGGCAGGCCAAGTACCGTGGTCGTTGCGTGAGGAGCTCGAACCGCACGAGCATGCCTATCTGGTCGTTCTCCGGTTAACGATTCATAAAATGCGGTAGCGTCCCGCGATGACGGCTCTAACGATGCAGGGCTGACAGAATCCACGAGACGACAGAACGGGTGGAATGAGCGACCCCATGCCCATCGAATCGACCACGCTAGGCCATCCGACCAGTGACTTGCCGACCGGCCTGCCGTCTCGCCGGTTTATCACCGCAATTGTCACCCTGGGCGGCATGCAGCTGATGTCGCTGATGAACGGCACCATCACGATTGCGGCGCTCCCGAAGATCCAGAACGAGCTCAACCTGTCCGATGCCGGGCGAAGCTGGGTGCTCACCGCCTACGTACTGGCCTACGGCGGCTTGATGCTGGTGGGCGGTCGCATCGGTGACACCATCGGACGCAAGCGGGCCTTCATCGTGGGGGTCGCGCTGTTCACCTTCACCTCCGCGGTATGCGGCATCGCCCGCAACGGAGGCACTCTCATCGCGGCCCGGCTGCTGGAAGGCGTTGCGGGCGCGATCATCGCACCGACCACTATCGCGCTGGTTGCGACCACGTTCCCCAAAGGGCCGACACGCAACACCGCGATGGCGGTGCTGGGCGCGATGGCCAGTGTTAGCTCAGTGCTCAGCCTGGTAGTGGGCGGCGCACTCGCCGACGTGGCGTGGCGACTCGTCTTCATCGTGAACGTGCCGATCGGACTGCTGGTGATTTACCTTGCCCGTACCGCGCTGCGAGAAACCCAGTTGGAGCGGATGAAGCTCGACGTCACCGGGGCGGGCCTGGCCACGCTGACCTGTATCGCCGCCGTCGTCGCCATCTCGATGGGCCCCGAGAAGGGCTGGCTGTCGGCCCCGACGATCGGTGCGGGTGTGCTGGCACTGGGTGCTTTCGTAGCCTTCGTCGCAGTGGAGCGCAGCGCCGCGAACCCCATCGTGCCGCTTGACTTGTTCTTCGACCGCAATCGGCTGGCCACCTTCGCCACCATCTTCCTCGCCGGCGGGGTGCTATTCAGCCTGACCGTGCTGGTCACCCTGTATGCGCTGAACATCATGGGCTACAGCGCACTGCGCGCCGGCATCGGCTTCATTCCGTGCGTCCTTGCGGCGGGTGTCGGCGCCATCGCGTCGTCAAAACTGGTGACGCGGTTTCCACCGCGGGTCCTGGTCATCGCCGGTGGCAGTCTCCTGGTAGCCGTGATGCTCTACAGCTCGACCTTTCACCGCGGCATCTCCTACTTCCCGCACCTGGTGATCCCGCTTGTCGTGGGCGGAATCGGCATGGGCCTGGCCAACCTCCCGCTCGGGCTGTCGGTGATCGCCAACGTTGGGTCAGACCGGATCGGACCCACCTCCGCGATCTCGCTCATGCTGATGGTCCTTGGCGGCCCGGTGGTTATGACCGTCATCCAGGCCGTCGTCACGTCGCACACGCTGTCCCTAGGCGGCACCAACGGGCCCGCGAAGTTGATGAACCCTGCCCAGCTGCATGCGCTGGATCAGGGCTACACCTATGGCCTGCTATGGCTCGCCGGGGTAAGTGTCCTAGTCGGCGCCGTGGCGCTGTTCATCGGCTATACCGCCGAGCAGGTAGCTCAGGCGCAGCAACTCAAGAACTCCATCGACGCCGGACAACCGTAGCCAATACTGAACTCGGGCAACACCGGCACTCCCCCGTGTCCTAAGCCCGCGCAAGACATCGCGTCGCGCCGCAACTGCAGGTCGATAGATCCACGACAATCCCTTGCGAAACAGGCACTTTCGCTAACGCAAAGGTGGGTGTCCGGTCAGCCAACACGCCGGAAGCGGACGGCGTTTTCCATAAGATCGGCGGCGGCCGCCACCTCTCGGCGGGTTTGCCCATCCAGACGGCGATCTCGCGAGCCGCGCGACCCATTGCAGGCAAGGATGGTGCGCAGGTCCGCACCCATGGGGCCCCGCGCTGGCCGCGCGGCCGCGACCTTCCGCACTACGACGAGTCGCGCCTCGATCTCCCCGACCAAGCTTGAGCTGGAGTTGCCGGCGGGCCGGACGATTTGGTCCTCGAATTGCCCTTGGTGCGCTATGGTGCTGAACGGTGGACGAACTCCTAGACGACCGAAAGAACGTCGCCCAGTGTCAGCCGTAGACGCTCACCGTATCGTTGGCCGAGGACTGCTGGATTTCCGGGCGCGCACCCTAAGAAGCCACAGTGCGAAGTCTCCAATAGACAACCATCCGAGGGCTGAGCCACACCAATGATCCACAGGTTCTGCATTAGTCATAAGAAGCCGTTGTTGCCAGAGAGTTGGTACGACGATTGCATCTCACTTGGAGATTTCCAATCCGACTCTGCACTTCACGTAAGACAGCTCGATCAATTTTGGCACGATGCTAGACCAATTGCATATGGCGCCGCAGGAACCGCCGTCTTGCCGATCGCAATCGAGAAACTCTCCACCTCTCCGAAGCTCATTGAAATTTCGTCCTACAGGAAGAGAATACTTCCTTCCGCGGAGGGGACACCGACCGTACTGTACCAAAGGGATTTGAGCCTTGGGAACTCCGGAAGGGAGGCCGAGTTATCGGTATTCACGCCTAGAGCCGGCCTTGAATTTCTGGTTGCACAGCCTCTATACTTTGAAAACTCGATTCTCGGGCACTATACGTTGTGCCATCACCGTAGGGATATTCTGGACTACACGTCGCTAGCTATTGAGCTGGGCGTGCTGGATTCCGATTCTGCAGCGGAATTGTTGGCCGCAAAGCACTTCATTCCTGGAGGCATAGAATTTGGGATCTACCCGAAGTCATGGTTAACACATGCGTTGTCACGAATCGAGCGCGTCAGCAAAGAATTCGTATCCCGTCATGGCAATCGCCTGAAAACATATGACATATATCAGATACGAGCTATCGGATTCCTCTCCGAGAGACTCGGGTCCTATCTTCTCATTCGCCACCTTATGGAAAAGTATTCAAACAAGATTCCGGCCGATATATTTGGGCATATAACGGTGCTAGCGGAGGCTAACTCGAGCTACTCAGAGGGGTTAGCAGATCGGCCGAGAAAAAAGTCGAGCTGGGACCATCCCCAACATAACCGGGCCTCATGAAAGCCGTATTACTGGCCGGTGGCGCGGGTACTCGCATCCGGGAGGAAACCGTCATCCGCCCAAAACCTATGGTGGAAATCGGCGGGCGGCCCATTTTGTGGCATATCATGAAGCTTTACTCCCATCACGGTATTAACGATTTTATCGTTTGCTGTGGCTATAAGGGCTACGTGATCAAGGAATACTTCGCAAACTATTTCCTGCACATGTCGGACGTAACTTTCGACATGTCCGTTAACCGGATGGAAGTGCACGAGCGCCACGCAGAACCTTGGCGAGTAACGCTGGTGGACACCGGTGACGACACCCTGACGGGCGGGCGTCTCAAGCGAGTGGCAACCTACCTCGACGATGAAGGGGCTTTTTGCTTCACCTACGGTGACGGGCTCAGCGACGTGAACATAGGCGCGAGCATCGAATTCCACCATCGACACGGCCGCCACGCCACCGTTACCGCGGTGCTACCCCCGGGGCGCTATGGAGCCATCGAGTGCACGGGCGACCGGGTTACAGACTTTGTAGAGAAGCCACGCGGCGACGGCGGTTTCATCAACGGCGGATTTTTCGTCTTGTCGCCCGCGGTACTCGATTACATCGACGGCGACGGGACCTCCTGGGAAGGTTCGCCCTTGACCCGTCTTGCCGCCGACGGCGAAATGATGGCATTCCAGCACTCCGGCTTCTGGCAACCTATGGACACGCTGCGAGACAAGAACCTGCTCGAAGAACTGTGGAGTAGCGGCAAAGCACCGTGGAAATGCTGGCACTGAACGCTTTCGGCACCGCATATCGGGGGCGCCGGGTCCTCGTCACCGGCCATACGGGCTTCAAAGGCAGCTGGTTGTGCCTCTGGCTGCACCGACTAGGTTCCGATCTCACCGGCCTTGCATTGGATCCGTCTTCCGAGCCCAGCCATTGGGACCTGTTGAAGCTACCAATCAACGATCTTCGCATCGACATTCGCGACGAAGCGGCAGTACGCAGGGTCTTCACCGCGGAACGACCGGAGATAGTTTTCCACTTGGCTGCCCAGCCGTTGGTCCGTCGGTCCTACCGCGAACCAGTCACGACATGGGCCACCAATGTGATGGGCACGGTGCATCTACTCGAAGCCGCTCGTCAGACGCCAAGCGTGCGTGCCGTGTTGGTAGTCACAACTGACAAGTGTTATGAGAATCGTGAATGGCCTTGGCCCTACCGAGAACGGGACCGGCTCGGGGGCCACGATCCCTACAGCGCATCGAAGGCGAGCGCCGAGTTGGTGGCCGCGAGCTACCGCTCTGCATTCCTGCAACAGCCGTCGGCCCCGCTGCTCGCAACGGGCCGGGGCGGCAATGTAATCGGTGGTGGCGACTGGTCCGAGGACCGATTGATCCCCGACGTGGTGCGTTCTCTGGTCGCGGGCGATCCGCTAGTCATTCGCTCGCCGCACGCAACACGCCCCTGGCAACATGTGCTCGATTGCCTCAGTGGGTATCTGCTATTAGGCCAGCGGCTCCTCGCGGGTGATGCCACTTCTGCCGATGCTTGGAACTTCGGCCCGGATGGCGAAGGAAACCGCTCAGTTGAGCAGGTACTCGGCGGCCTTGCCCGGACGTGGCCACAGGTTCGGTGGCAGGTAACATCCACTCCTCAGCCACACGAGGCGGGCTTGCTGCAGCTCGACACTGCGAAGGCGAAGATGCATCTGGGCTGGCGTCCTGTGTGGAATCTCGAAAAGGCAGTCCACCACACGGCCGACTGGTATCGCCAGTGGCTGGAACTGGGCGAAGTGCCGAGTGCCGACCAGCTGGGCGCTTACATAAGCGATGCAGCGGCATCAGACCTGGCTTGGGCAACGGCATGAAGATCCTCGATACGCCAATACCCGACCTCAAGCTCGTGCGGTCCGTGCCGCAGCGCGACGCCCGCGGCGCGTTCATTCGCCTCTTCTGCGCCAAAGAGCTGGGATCCATCCTGGGCGACCGCCAGATCGTGCAGATGAACCAATCCAGCACCAGCCACGCCGGGGCCGTGCGCGGCATGCATTTTCAACAACCGCCGCACGCGGAAATGAAGATGGTCCGCTGCCTTCGCGGCCGGGTCTGGGACGTCGCGGTCGACCTGCGGGCGGGATCCCCCACATTTCTGCAGTGGCACGCGCAGGAACTGACACAAGACGAAACGCAGATGCTGGTCATCCCGGAAGGTTTCGCCCACGGCTTCCAGGCCTTGGAACCCAACAGCGAGTTGCTCTACCTGCACACTGCGTTCTACCACCCACCCGCCGAGAGCGGGCTACGTTACGACGACCCGCGGCTCGGCATCGCCTGGCCGTTGCCTCCACAGGACCTTTCGCCTCGTGACCTTTCGCATCCGCTACTGGGTGCCGAATTCACCGGCGTCGAATTATGAGGTGCCGGCACTGCGGCACGCCACTGCAGCAGAATTTCGTGGACCTGGGCTTCGCTCCCCCCTCCAACGCGTATCTGCACGCCGAGGATCTGTCCAACCCGGAGGTGTATTACCCGCTGCGGGTAAAAGTGTGTGACCGGTGTTGGTTGGTGCAGACGGAAGACTATGCCCGCGCCGAGGAACTGTTCAGCGCCGACTATGCCTACTTCTCCAGCACCTCGAGAAGTTGGCTCGACCATGCGGCCGACTACGTGCGCATGATTACCGAGCGGCTGCGACTCGGGCCCGACAACCTTGTCATTGAAGTGGCTTCCAACGATGGCTACCTATTGAAAAACTTTGTGGCAGCGGGCATTCCCTGTCTAGGTATCGAGCCGACAGCGAGCACCTCCGCGGCCGCCGAAGCGCTCGGCATCCCGGTCAGACGGGAATTCTTCGGCGAAGCCTTAGGGCGCAGGCTGGCCGATGAAAACTGTCGGGCGGATCTGATTGTGGGCAACAACGTGTACGCCCACGTGCCCGATATCAACGACTTCACCCTTGGATTGGCCAGCACGCTCAAGCCCGAAGGCACCGTCACGTTGGAGTTTCCACATCTAATGCCGTTGATCAAGCTGACCCAGTTCGACACCATCTATCATGAGCACTTCTCGTACCTGTCGCTCACGACTGTGGCACGCATCTTTGCCGAGGCTGGATTGCGTGTGTGGGATGTGGAGGAGTTGCCCACTCACGGCGGCAGCCTGCGTGTGTACGGCTGCCACACTGGGGCTGCGATCGCCTCTGCCAACCGCGTCGAAGCGCTCCTAACACGTGAGGAGCGGTTTGGGGTGACCCGGCGTGAGACCTACGCCGAGTTCCAGAAGCGTGCCGACCGTATGAAGGATGATCTCTTGGCCTTCCTGATCGAACAAAAGCGTGCCGGCCGGCGCGTGGCTGGCTACGGTGCCGCGGCGAAAGGTAATACGTTCTTGAACTACGCGGGCGTGAGGCGCGACTTGCTGCCATACGTCTGTGACGCCGCGGTGTCCAAACAGGGAAAGTTCATGCCAGGAAGCCACATTCCCATCCGCTCACCTGAGGCACTGCGCGAGAGTCCGCCGGACTATGTCGTCATACTGCCGTGGAACATCGCCCACGAAGTGCGGGCCCAATTGGCCGATCTCGTCCACAGCGGCACACGTTTCGTGACGGCGGTTCCGGAATTGAGCGTCCTATGAAGCCCCGCATCCCTTACACCAAGCCATCAATCACCGACCTCGAGGTGCGCTACGCCACCGACGCCGCGGCAAACGGCTGGGGCGAGCGTTGCTACGAATACATCGAGCGCTTCGAGAATTCCTTCAAGGCACACCTGGGGGTCAGGCACGCAATCGCCACGTCGAGCTGCACCGGCGCGCTGCACATGGGCATGGCCGCACTCGGAATCGGTCCGGGCGACGAAGTCATCATGGCCGATACCAACTGGATCGCCACGGCGGCGCCCGTCGTTCACCTCGGAGCTAGGCCTGTATTTGTCGATATCCTGCCCGACAGTTGGTGTATCGACCCGGAACTGGCCGAAGCCGCCATCACCCCACGCACCAAAGCCATTGTCGCGGTGCACTTGTATGGCAACGTTTGCGACATGGACCAGCTCTTGGCAGTAGGGCAAAGGCACGGTATCCCAGTAATCGAGGACGCTGCGGAGGCCATCGGTTCGATATACCGCGGAAACCGCGCCGGCTGCATGGGGCGCTTCGGGACCTTCTCTTTCCATGGCTCAAAGACGATCACCACCGGTGAGGGCGGCATGTTCGTTACCAATGACGACGACCTCTATGAGAGAGTGCTCACTCTGAGCAACCACGGCCGCGCACGCAGTCAGACGAAGCAATTCTGGCCGGATGTAGTGGGTTTCAAGTACAAAATGTCGAACATTCAGGCAGCCATCGGTTGTGCACAGATGGAGCGGATCGATGCACTAGTCTCGCGAAAGCGAGAGATATTTCGCGCATACAACGATGGGGTGGCCGGCGTGGCGGGGGTATCTATGAACCCTGAGCCGCCAGGCACGCGAAACGGATTCTGGATGCCGACGGTCTTGTTCGACGAGTCGACGAGGCTTACATCTGAGCGCATTACGGGGGCCTTCGCGGCTGAGAATATCGATGCCCGGGTCTTCTTTCATCCGCTGTCTGCAACCCCACCGTTTGCCGGATCGTCAGGAGGTAGCTGGGCGCACGATATCGCCAACCGCGCGATCAACATTCCCAGTTTCAACGACATCACCGGGGTTGAGCAGTGCCGGATCCTGCAAGTTGTCCGGGAGCTTTCCATTGCATGACAAGAGCCCGCGAGTACTGATTGCGGGTATCGCAGGTGCTTCCCTTGGGACGGAGATCGCCAAGGCGCTACACCACGCTGGTGGCTATGACGTTCTGGGATGCGACATTTCGCCACTCGCGTTCGGTCACTACGATTTGCGCTTCGCTGCGACTTTCCTCGTCCATCGCGAGGGCTATGCCCGAAATCTGCTAGACCTTTGCCTCCGCGAGCAGGTCGATTGCATCGTCCCGGGCGGCGACGAGCCCGCGATCCTCATCGGCAGAGACCATGAGCTGTTCGCGCGCGCCGGAATACAACTGGGCCAGAACAATCCGCAGCTTACCGAGCGACTTGCCCACAAGGGCAACTGCTTCGAGATCCTTGCCAGTGTCGGCGTCAGAACGCCCCGGACGCGAACCGTCGATCCGGGGAACGATATCGCCGACTTCCCGATGCCGTGCATCGTAAAGCCAGCGGTCGCGAGCGGCGGCAGCGTGTTCGTGTTCTTCGCTAGGAGCCGCGAAGAAGCACGCCTCTACTGCACGTACCTCCACAACAACGGCCTGACCCCGCTGATTCAGGAGTACCTGCCGGAGGACGGAGGCGAGTTCACGGTTGGCGTTCTCTCGTTACCCGACGGCAGCTGCGCGGGCGCGATAGCCCTCAAGCGGGCATTTCACAGCAAACTATCCGTCTCAATGCGTGGCCCGGACTTCCTCATCTCCAGCGGCTACAGCCAGGGTCTGATCGAAAACTATCCAGCCATCTGCCAGACCGCCGAATTGATCGCCCGGCGCCTCGGCAGCACCGGTCCCTTGAACATTCAGGGGCGCATCGCCGCCGACGGTGCCTTCGTCCCGTTCGAAATCAACGCCCGGTTCTCCGCCAGCACTTACTTGAGGACACTCGCGGGTTTCAACGAGGTGGATTGGTACATCCGACACCTGCTCGGACTTGAGCCGAGGTCCATGCTCGGCATCACGCCAGGCTGGTACCTGCGAAGCTTAAGCGAGGTCGCCGTCCCGCTGTCGAAGGTGGTCGAATGATCCGATGGATCGTCGCGGACCGGCTGGGGACCGCCCCGGGTGACAATGTGGCGGGCGACCGACCGTTTCACGTCGTTGATACGAGGGCCATGGTCGACAAGCGGGGCAACTCGGCCGATGACCTGATCGGCAAGGTCCGGGAGGGGGTGGAGGAGCTCAGGCGCGGCGGCTCGGTGGTGGTCGTCTGCGATTTCGGGGTGTCGCGCAGCAATACGATCGCAGCCGGGATTCTCGCCGAGTGGCACGGTATCGATCTGGATACGGCTGTGGCCCAAGTCATTTCAGCAACCGGCGAGAAGGCCATCAAGCTCGAGATGGTCAACTCGCTGCGTGCGGCTTTGCACAAGCCTTCTGCGTCGGGCCGTCACGACGGCATCCTCGTCACCGGCGGCGGAGGCTTTCTGGGCGCCGCCCTGCGCGATCGCCTCGCGAAGTCACACCGTGTTGTCGCGCCCGACCGCACCGCGGTCGACCTGCTGGGCCCCGTCGTAACCCTCGACCGCTATTGCCGCGACAACGGAATCCAAAAGATCGTTCACCTCGCCTACCCGCGCATCTACACGAACAACGACGCCATGGGCCAAAGCCTAACGATGCTGCGGGGCGTTCTCGACGTCTGCAAATCGCTCGGAATCCACCTCTACTTGCCCTCCGGCGCGGTGGTGTTCTCGGCCTACAGGTCGAGCTCGATGGTTGCGGACGTCAATACGACGACGCGCCCTCGGGGCATATACGGCGAGACAAAATTCCTCGAGGAAGCCCTCGTTCAGAATGCGCGCGCCAATGGTGAGGTCGACTCCACTATCGTCCGAATCTCTCCCACTTTCGGCCCTCAGAGCTTGCGGCCACGCTTGATAGGGTTCGCGCATCGGCGCCTGACGGAAGGACGACCGATCGTGACCCATCGCTATCGCAACGGGTTGCCCAGCCTGCAATTGCTCTACGTCGATGATGCTGTCGCCGGGCTTGCCAGCATCATCGAAAAGGGAGGGACCGCTCCCATCTACCACCTGGGTGGCGATTCATCGTATGAACCGCGCGAAATCATCGGCAAAATCGGCGAGATAGTCGGGTGCCGTGCGGTGATCGAAGAGACCGAAATCATTGACGACATCGCCAACGTCTTCCTTGACTGGTCATCAACGGAGGCGGAACTGGGCTGGCGGCCGACGACCACCCTAAGCGATGGGCTGCGCCGCACACTTGTGGACGCGGCCTGTCCCGAAAATTCAGACAGGCAAAGGTGAGTGATGGATAACCGCTTTTCGATGCTCGACGCGCGCACGCAAACTTCGGCGGACGAGCAATACGCCAACAGTGTCCAGGAATTCTTCGCCGCGGGCGAAGGCGACACACTCGCCAAGCTGAAGAACTTCACGAAGTTCGTTCCACGGCAGACGCTGGCGACGTTCCTGGCCAAGAACGAAATCTTCCAGCAAATCGTGGACGTCCATGGCCACATCGTCGAGTGTGGTGTGTTCATGGGGGGCGGCTTGATGACCTGGGCGCAGCTCTCGGCGATCTACGAGCCCTACAATCACACCCGACGAATCGTGGGGTTCGACACCTTCGCCGGTTTTCCCAGCGTCGCGGACCAAGACGCGACGGCCGCGGACGCAAGTCTGTCCTTCGCCAAGGTCGGCGGCTTGGCGGTTCAGGGCATCGAAGACGACATTCGCCATGCTGTGTCGATCTACGATCTGAACCGTCCGCTCGGGCACATCGAGCGGGTGCAACTCGTGAAGGGTGACGCCCAAGAAACGATCCCCGCCTATCTCGAAGACAACAAGCACACCGTGGTGGCGCTTCTCTACCTCGACTTCGACCTATTCGAACCGACCCTGGCGGCGCTCAAGACATTTCTGCCAAGAATGCCGAAAGGGTCCGTTCTCGCCTTCGACGAGCTCAACCAGAAATACTGGCCCGGCGAGACCCTCGCCGTGCTGGAATCGGTCGGAATACGGAATCTTCGTATCCGGCGATTTCCGTTTACGCCACAAATCTCCTACGCGGTGCTGGACTGACGTGAATGCTCGTCCTGCAACGGATCTCGGCTGTGTCGCCGAGCAGATCGCTTGCCCGCTGATCGATGCGCAGCGGAGCAATATCGAACCTCGAGCAGCCACCAGATCGCATCACACTAGGAGGAATGTACGTGGCCGAACGACCGCAGACAGACCATCAGCAGAGCGTGATCGAGAACGTGGAAGCTCTCGCCAAAGATCGCGAGCTCGCTCACCTGTCCTTCGAATGGATCGATCGAAGCTCGATCAGTCGCTACTCGTACAACTTCGAGTGGCTCGGTCGGCCAATCATCCAATATCCGCAAGACATCGTCTGTCTGCAGGAGTTGATTTGGACGATCAAGCCCAGCGTGATCGTCGAGACAGGAATCGCGCATGGGGGTTCATTGATCTTTAGCGCTTCCATGCTTGCGCTGCTGGACTTGTGTGACGCCGTCACCAACGGCACTCCCCTTGATGCTCACGCTCCGAGCCGGCGCGTCATCGGCGTCGACATCGAGATACGCTCCCACAATCGTGCGGCGATCGAGGCCCATCCACTGTCTCGTTACATAACGATGATTGAAGGGTCGAGCATTGAGCCGAAAACGATTCAGCAGGTTCACAATCTGGCGTGCGGCAGCGACGCTACGCTCGTCTGCCTCGACAGCAACCACACGCATGAGCATGTTCTCGCCGAATTATCGGCCTATGCATCTCTAGTGACGCCGAACAGCTATTGCGTGGTGTTCGACACCCTCATCGAGGATATGGGCGGCGACAGGTTCCCCGACCGGCCGTGGGGTCGAGGCAACAATCCGAAGACGGCGGTCTGGGAGTTTCTAAAGTCACACTCCGAGTTCGAGATTGACCGCACGATCCCGCACAAGTTGCAGATCACCGTGGCGCCCGATGGATATCTGCGCCGCGTGCGCTGAGGCAAGTACTCAGGATCGATAGATGCTTCGCGCCAGCTCCCGGGTGGCACGGCGCACGACGACAACAGAATCGTAGACCTCGATACTGCCCAACATCGGCGTGATTGCCGGCACCGAAACTTCCCCTAGTCGGTCTGGGTGACCAACCCGGAAGTTGGTTTCACCGTTGGTGACCTGGTAATGGCCATGCATAGCGTCGATCAACGACCTGACGAAATCGATGAACGAAACGCGGCTGTCACGATAGAACTTCCAATAGTCGCAATCAACGTCTTCAACCATGTAAACGCCACTGTCGCTCAACGCATTCGCGAACAGGCGGCGGAAGGAATCAATCATATGAGAGCTCGTATGACTCCCAGCATCACGAATGACGTCGAACGGGCCGAACTCCTCTGCCACCGCACTCAGAAAAGAAACGCCCTGCTCACCAGCGAAGCGGACGTGAATGCCTCCTGAATCAGCGATTTTCAACAAGTTTGAGTTGATGTCAACGCCAACGATGACCGAGTCGGGGTGGAGGTACTGCTGCCACATCTGTAACGAGTCCCGATAGAAGTCGCCAATCTCGAGCATCCGGATCGGACGCGTTCGGTCGATTACAGACTCGTAGATCGGCAAGTAGTGCACCAACTTATGGACCCGCGGAGCGCGGTTGAATGCCTCAGCCATCTCACCGTGAAGCTCGGTGTCCACAGCCGACCAGGTAGTCATTGCAGCGAGCTCTGGCCCCAGCGCTCTTAACATTCTGCGCCGGCCCCTATAGGGATGGCGGGGATACCGCCGAGCGATATGGGAAACCAGCACCCGGACCAGCTCCCGCAATCTGGGACCCATCAGCCACAGCCGCATGACATCTCTGACTCCGATGACTGACACGTTGGCGGGGAGACGGTTGCGGATTCGCGGCCCTAATGAATCACTCATACCAATTGCATTGTAGGGGTTTCCGGTTCCTCGACCGCGGCATTGGCCGCAGACGGTGCGTCGCCAGGCGCAGGTGGGCCCGACCATGCCGCGATGTGTGTCAGCCGACAAGGCCGGGGGTGTGAGATGATGGCCGCTCAACGTGCGTAGACCCGGGCATGGCGGTGTCACGCCGGACCGTGCATCGTTATGCCACAACTGAATTCGGGTTGGGGCAGCGGCAGACCCCAGTGGGCCTCGCGGCTGATTTTATAATCCGTTGCAATATAGGAACTTTCGCTAACTCAAATCGGTGTCCGATCAGCCAACGCGCCGCAAGCGCGCGAAATTCTCCATGAGATCGGCGGTGACTGTGACGCTTTCGGCGGGCTTGCTCATCCGGCTGGCGATCTCGCGGGCCCGAGTGAGGTATTGCGGGGCGAGGATGGTCCGCAAGTCCGCGACCAGCGTTTCTCGGGTAGTGCGCGAGAAGCGCCGCGCGGTGCCCACCTTCAATCGTTTGACCCGAGCTCCCCAGATCGCCTGATCAGGCCCCGTCCAGAGGGCCAGCAGCGGGACCCCGGCGCGCAGGGTGGCGGCTGTGGTGCCAGTGCCGCCGTGGTGCACGACTGCGCGGCATGCCGGGAAGGCCGCGGCGTAATTAGTCGCGGCCACAACCTTCACGTGCTCGAAATGGGGAACGTGGCTGAAGTCGGTCCAGCCGGCACAAACCAAGGCCCGCTCGCCTAACTCCGCACACGCTGCGCTGATCATGGCGAGCGTTTCTGCGGGAGATTCGACATGTGTGCTGCCGAACCCGAAGAAAATCGGCGGTGTCCCCGCGGCAATCCACGACGCGACCTCGTCGTCGGTGTCCGTTGTCAAGTCCATGGTCAACGCGCCGACGAAGGGTCGCTGGCCATTGTGTTTCGCCCATTCGGACGCCAGCCCGGGGAACCAAAACTCGTCGTAAGCCTGTATTTCCAGGGATCCGCGTTCGGCGATCCGTCGCGGCAAGGGGACTCGCGCTTTGGATAATCCGAGTTCGCGACGCTGTGCGTCTACGAGCTTTTTGCCCCAGCGCCAACCCAGCCACTCGAACACGGTCATTGCAGAGCGGATCAGTGGCGCGGGCAGGAAGGACAGGAGCTGGCCGTTGGCCCGCACCGGGAAGTAATGCAGCGTGGCCAGCGGAATGCTGTAGTACTCCGCGACGTTGGCAGCGACGTCCTCGAATCCCGGGCCAGTTATCAATAGGTCGGCGCCGTCCGCCAGCGACACTAGCGTCTTGCCCATTTCCACCCAGTGCTGTGCACCGAGTTCCAGCACTTCGCGCCACAACCTGATGTGGCTCCGGATCCTCCAGAATTTGAGTGGCAAAAACGTCGCTGCGTTGCGCTGCGCTTCCAGAACTGTGCCCCGAGTGTCCGGCCCGTAGGCGACTGCCGCAAGCTCAGCCGACTCGACGAAGCCGACGGCGTCGGGCGCGACGGCCATGCGTACTTCGTGCCCGCGATGCACCAGTTCGCGGCCGACCGCGATGGCCGGCTCGACATCGCCGCGAGTTCCGTAGCTTGCCAGCACAAATTTCATCGCGTGATCTTCGCCTTCCCCCGTGCGCGTTCTGCGAAATTAAGGCGGCGGCCTTCCCTCCGATACGTCAGCCGCTCGGCAGTATAACCCCGATGCCCGCGCTCTCTCGCTGAAATTGCGAAGTTTTTGGGCAAGCGTCCGGATGCCGTTGTCTTCAAGGCAATTTGGCTAGCAAGGGCGAAACGCAAGCGTGTCGCAAGTTTCGCGTCAGGGCCGTTTCCGGGCAGTATCGCGTTCGTGTCGATACCTCCTATACAGCATTTTGTTGGCCCCTCCGGCCTTATCGGGACATGTAAGGACCCGACGGACGCTTTGGCGCTGAAATCGATGCCGGTGCTTGGTCAATGCCCTCAGCTATGTGTTAGTAGCTACCATTCGTCGGCTGCTCCACACAGCAAAGTGGTGTCGTCGATGCGATCACAACCGTCGGCTATTCTCAGCTGATGAATTGGTTCGGCCCCACCAGAGCCCTTCCTTACGGCGCAGTGTCGCCCACCGTGTCGGCAAAGGCTCAGTAGTGCCGACACGGATACGGCGCCGTGGACGAGCATCCTCCGGGGGGCGCACATCCAAAGGCGGTGCGCGACTGGACAATCGGCTCGCGATCATGGACCACGCCTTGTTTGCGCAACATCGCGCTATTGGCCGGCAGGTGGTCGTACAGGTCGTGTGGGTTTATGAGCACGCGATCGACCTCGATGGGGTCAGGCACTTCAACCGCGTTCTCGCCGACGGGCTGTTGGGCCGGCATATCGAGCGTTCCCCGCTCTTCGCCCGTCATCGGTGGGTCTCAGATCGGGGACCCGCGGACATCGACATCGCCCCGGGCGCGCTCCCGCGCGAGGAACTCAGCGATTGGGCCGACGAACGCTCACAGCTGCCGATCGATTTGGAACGGGGACCCGGCTGGCATATCGGTGTCCTTCCACTCACGGACGGGTCCACCGCCGTCAGCCTGGTGACCTCGCACTACCTGATCGACGGCTTCGGGCTCGCGCTTACGATCGCCGAAGCGGTCCTGGAGCGATCGCGCGATCTTGGCTACCCGCCCCCACGCTCACGCACCCGACCGCGCGCGATGGCGCAGGACATCCGCCAGATAGCGCGCGACATGCCCGAGGCTGCGCGAGCACTTGCCTCGGCGACGAGACTGGCCCGGCGCCAGCGGCGCAAGGCTGCGGAGTCACCAGCGCCGCGACCGGTCGCCCTCCCCGGAGGCATCGACGACGAGACTGTCGTCGTCCCGGTCATCACGGCCCACATCGACGTGGATGAATGGGACGCCCGCGCGAAAGCTCTTGGCGGAACCAGCGAGACGCTGCTCGCCGGGTTTGCCGCGAAACTCGGACAGCTGCTTGGGCGCCAACGTGCCACTGACGGCGCGGTCACCTTATTACTACCTATGAGCGAACGCACCGAGAGCGATACGCGCGCGCTCGCCGTGTCGTATGCGCGCGTTAGCGTCGACCCGACACCGGTAACGACCGACCTGCGTGACGCTCGCGCCGGCATCAAGCAGGCGCTGGCGACCCTGCGAGACGCGCCGGACGAGGACGAGCGGCAGCTCGCTTGGCTGGCCCCGTTCACGCCGAAGCGAGCATTGAAACGGCTCGCCGACGCGGCGCTCAATGACCCGGACCTCCCTGTGTTTTGTTCCAACCTGCGCGACTTGGGCGTCGTAGTGTTTGTCCTCGCCCGCACCGAGGGCGAGTACGCAACCCTCTGCGCTCACCTCTATCCGCTGCACCTCATCCGTGTGATTGCACAAGGCGTGACGCGGCAGTGGCTTGACCGCGCGGGCGGCCAATTGACCGTGCAGTCCTGGCGCATCGGCGACAAGGTTGGCATCACCATCGAGGCCTATCAACCGGGCGGCGATAACACCAAGCCAGCTGTGCGTGAGCTCGTTGCCCGCGCACTGGCGGAGTTCGACCTGACCGCCGACATCGACTAACGAGTCGTCTCCGCGCGTCGGACTGGAACGCGCTGATCGCGAACGCGCATGTAGGCGTTTAAGACTGGGGCTCACCTGATGGAGGAGCTGCCTATCTGGTCGTTCTACGGTTAACGATTCGTGAGTGCTGTAGCGTCCGCTATGACGGCTCCAACAGTGCAGCGCTGAGAATCCGCGAGATGACAGAACGGGTGGAATGAGCGACCCCATGCCCATCGAATCGACCACGCAAGGCCGTGCGAGCAGCGAGTCGGAGACCATGCCGTCGCGCCGGTTTATCGCCGCAATCGTCGCCCTGGGCGGCATGCAGCTGATGTCGATGATGAACGGCACCATCATGATTGCGGCGCTTCCGAAGATCCAGAATGAGCTCAACCTGTCCGATGCTGAGCGAAGCTGGGTGCTCACCGCCTATGTCCTGTCCTTTGGCGGCTTGATGCTGGTGGGCGGTCGCATCGGTGACACCATCGGACGCAAGCGGGCCTTCATCGCTGGGGTCGCGCTGTTCACGGTCACCTCCGCGGTGTGCGGCATCGCTCGCAACGGGGACACTCTCATCGCGGCCCGGCTGGTGCAGGGTGTGGCCGGCGCGACCATCGCGCCGACCATTATGGCGCTGGTTGCGACCACGTTCCCCAAAGGGCCGACACGCAACACCGCGATGGCGGTGCTGGGCGCGGTGGGCAGTGTCAGCTCAGTGCTCAGCCTGGTAGTGGGCGGCGCACTCGCCGATTTCGCGTGGCGACTCGTGTTTGTGTTGAACGTGGCGATCGGGGTGCTGGTGATTTATCTGGCTCGTACCGCGCTGCGAGAAACCCAGTTGGAGCGGATGAAGCTCGACGTCACCGGGGCGGGCCTGGCCACGCTGACCTGTATCGCCGCCGTGGTCGCCTTTTCAATGGGCCCGGAGAAGGGCTGGCTGTCGGCCCCGACGATCGGTGCGGGTGTGCTGGCACTGGGTGCTTTCGTGGCGTTCATCGTGGTGGAGCGCGGCGCCGCGAACCCCATCGTGCCATTTGACTTGTTCTTCGACCGCAATCGGCTGGCCACCTTCGCCACCATCTTCCTCGCCGGCGGGGTGCTGTTCAGCGTGAGCGTGCTGGTCACCCTGTATGCGCTGAACATCATGGGCTACAGCGCACTGCGCGCCGGCATCGGCTTTATCCCCTTCGCCCTCGCCGTCGGCGTGGGTGTCGGCGTGTCGTCAAAACTGGTGACGCGGTTCCCGCCGCGGGTACTGGTGGTCGCCGGCGGGGTCCTGCTAGTGGGGGCGATGCTGTACAGCACGACGCTGCACCGCGGCATCCCGTACTTCCCGAATCTGGTGATCCCGCTCATCGTGGGCGGCATCGGCATTGGCCTGGCCAACGTCCCGCTGGGCCTGTCCGTAATCGCCGGCGTCGGGTCAGACCGGATCGGGCCCACGTCCGCGATCTCGCTCATGCTGATGGTCCTTGGCGGCCCGGTGCTGCTGGCCGTCATCCAGGCCGCTGTCACGTCACGCACACTGGCGCTAGGCGGCACGACCGGGCCGGTCAAGCTGATGAACCCCGCCCAGCTGCATGCGTTGGATCAGGGCTACACGTATGGCCTGCTATGGCTGGCCGGAGTCAGTGTCCTCGTCGGCGCCGTGGCGCTGTTCATCGGCTACACCGCCCAGCAGGTGGCGCAGGCGCAGGAAGCCAAGAAAGCCATCGACGCCGAACAACCGTAGCCGATCCTCAACCCAACACCACCCAGATACGCCGGGCACCTTTGGCTCGCCAAGTTCTCGTGCGACGGCGAATCCTCCTGCGGCCCTTACTCGTCAGGCCCGCTCGCCGCCAGCCTGTCGCGCAGGCTCTTGGGCCGGATATCCGGCCAGTTCTGCTCGATGTAGTCCAGACACGCACTGCGATCGGCCTCGCCATAGACCACTCGCCAGCCGGCTGGAACATCGGCGAACGCCGGCCACAGGCTGTGTTGCTCCTCGTCGTTGACCAAGACGAAGAAAGTGCCACTCTCGTCGTCGAACGGATTGACGCTCATCGCGTGGTTCTCCACCCCTCTAGCCGACATCGATACACGCTTGGAAAACCATACCTGGTGGTCGACCGGGCCTGTCCCCGGTTTCGGACAAAGTTCCTGTCATGACCTCAACATGCCGCCGACGTCGGTTGCTGTTACCTGCGAGCAACCAGGTCAACGCCACCGATACACATGACGTGATTTGCGGGCGACGTGCAGGGTCGGTCGAGTGCCGTCGCGAATATGGTGTGCATTACGATCCAATATCGCGTTGAGAACGAGCCGAGATGGGGGCCTGCCCGCATGGTTTACTCGTCAGGATCGGGTTGCGCTTCCCGAGTTGCTGCACGTTTGAGGTGACCGCCGCACGGTTAGCCTGCGACGACAACCACATTCGATGTACGGTCAACGAGGTGTCGCGGTCGGTCTTGAGTTGCATGCTCGGCGGATTAGAGCGCCGAGCATGAAAACTGGTGGGAGGTTGATGCGGTGGAACGCGGTGTGCAGGGCATTGCGCCAGCGCGGTCCGATCTCGCTGACCCCGGGCCCCCGGACGCTAGCGACCCATTCGGCCGCTCATCCGCTAACTGGGGAGGCGCGCACCGGCCTCCAGCGCTAGGTGCATCTCAAGGGAGTCGTCGCGATCGGGGGTTTTCGATTTTCAGTGTCATGAGGCGTCTGTGGGTTCCGCTGGTCATCCTCGCGGTGGTTCTTGCCGGAGGCTTCACCGTCTCGCGGTTACACGGCATCTTCGGGAATGAAAAACGACTCTCTTATTCCGACACCCGGGTCGACAACGCCAAGCCCTTCAACCCCAAGCACGTCAGGTACGAGGTCTTCGGAGCGCCTGGGACTCTGGCTGACATCAGCTATTTCGATGTCAACGGTGAACCCCAGCACATCAAGGCCGCGCCCTTGCCGTGGTCGCTGGAGTTCCCGATCAGCTCGGCAACGGCCGTCGGAAATGTCATGGCGCAGGGCGATAGTGACAGCATCGGCTGCCGCATCTTTGTCGACAATGTGATGAAGGCCGAGAAGATCACAAACGAAACAAGCGCGTTCACCTTCTGCCTGCTGAAGGCCGCATGATCGACCAAGACACGCGCAACGAGCGGTCCGCGCAGTCCCGCGCAGCGCGGATGATCCACCGATTTTCAGTGCCTGTCATTCTCATTTGGGTGGGAATCGCCGTAGTCCTCAGCGTCGCGGTCCCCTCATTGGAGAAGGTCGAGAAAGAGCATTCAGTATCGCTGAATCCCACCGATGCACCGTCATTCAAGGCGATGATCCGCGTGGGTGAGGACTTCAAGGAAACCAATTCGAACAGTGTGGCAATGATTGTGCTGGAGGGCCAGCAACCCCTCGGCGACGATGTTCATGCCTACTACGACCGCCTAATTCGTCAGCTGCAAAGCGATCCGAAACACATCCAGCACATCCAGAATTTCTGGGGCGATCCCCTAACCGCCGGCGCCGCCCAAAGCGCCGACGGCAAGGCCACATATGTGCAACTGGACCTCAGCGGCACTCCCGGCTCCACCTTGGCGAACGATTCGCTCCAAGTCGTCAAGGACGTCGTGGCACGGACGCCGACGCCGCCGGGAGTCAAGGCCTATGTCACCGGACCCGCCGCGATCGTCGCGGACATGGGCAGCAGTGGTAACCGAACGGTCATCCTCATCACGGTGGTGAGCCTGGCCGTCATCTTCACCACTCTGCTCCTCGTCTACCGCTCGATCATCACCGTCGTTCTGCTGTTGGTGATGGTCGGGATAGAACTGCAGGTGGCGCGAGGAATTGTGGCGTTCCTCGGTGACCAGGGGCTGATTGGTCTCACTACCTTCGCCGTCAACCTGCTGGTATCCCTCGGAATCGCGGCGGGTACCGACTACGGCATCTTTTTCTTCGGTCGATATCACGAGGCACGCCAGGCCGGCGAGGACCGTGTGTCGGCTTACTACACCACCTACCGCGGCGTCGCCAAGATCGTCCTAGCCTCGGGTCTGACCATCGCCGGGGCGATGTTCTGCCTCAAGTTCACCCGGCTGCCAGCCTTCCAGGCTCTGGCCGTTCCCTGTGCGCTGGGTGTACTTGTCGCGGTCGCGGTCGCACTCACGCTTGTTCCCGCGGTAATTCACGTCGGTGGCCGGTTCGGTTTGTTCGACCCCAAGCGAAGGATCTCGGAACACCGATGGCGGCGAATAGGCACGGCGATCGTCCGGTGGCCCGCGCCCATCCTGATCGCGACACTGGCGGTCGCACTCATCGGCCTGTTGACGTTGCCGGGGTACAAGCCCAGCTATAACGACATGAACTATATGCCGCAGGATATCCCGGCGGCGCTGGGACTTCAGGCGGCGCAGCGACATTTTCCTCAGTCGCGAATGATGTCGCCCGAGATCCTCATGATCGAGGCCGACCACGACCTGCGAAACTCGGCAGATGCGTTGGTATTGAACAAGTTAGCCAAGGGTGTGCTCGCGGTTCCCGGCATCTCCAGGGTGCAGAGCCTGACCCGGCCCGAGGGCACCCCGATCGCGCACACGTCGATACCGTTCATGATCAGCATGCAAGGCGCCGCGCAACAACAACTTTTGCCATACCAAAAAGAACGCATGAATGACTTGCTCGTGCAGGCCGACGAGTTGACGAAAATGATCGGCATCATGCAGCACATGTACGGTCTTATGCAACAGTTGGTCGCGACCACCCATCATATGGTCGGTGAAACGCACGACATACAGGCAATCACCGACGAGTTGCGCGACCACGTTTCGGATTTCGAAGACTTCTGGAGGCCGATCCGCAGTTATTTCTACTGGGAAAAGCACTGCTATGACATTCCGATCTGCTTTTCTCTGCGATCGGTGTTTGACACCATTGACGGTGTCGACGAGCTTAGCGACAAGCTTAAGGATCTGGTCGCGGATCTTGATCAGATAGACGTGATCATGCCCCAAATCCTCACGCAGTTCCCGCCGATGATCGAAACCATGCAGAGCATGCGGACCATGATGTTGACCATGCACAGCACCATGTCCGGGATGTTCACCGCGATGGACGAGGCGAACAATAACTCGACGGCCATGGGGAAGGCTTTCGACACCTCCAAGAACGACGATTCCTTCTACATTGCGCCCGAAACTTTCAAGAACGAAGACTTCAAACGGGTCATGAAGATATTCCTGTCGCCAGACGGGAAGGCCGCCCGCATGCTCATTACGCAACGGTCCGACCCCGCGTCACCCGAGGGCGTCGAACGGGTCGAGGCGATAAAGACTGCGGCTGAGGAGGCGCTCAAGGGCACTCCCCTGGAAGACGCCAAGATATATCTGACCGGCTCCGCCGCGATGACGAAAGACATCGTGCTCGGCTCCAAGTACGACCTCATGATCGCGGGTGTCGCAGCGGTATGCCTGATTTTCATCATCATGCTGATCATGACGCGAAGCTTCATCGCCGCGCTGATCATCGTGGGCACGGTGTTGCTGTCGCTGGGCGCATCCTTCGGGCTGTCGGTGCTGGTCTGGCAGTACTTGATCGGCATACAGATCCATTGGCTCGTGCTGATCATGGCGGTGCTGGTCCTTTTGGCGGTGGGGTCTGACTACAACCTGCTGCTGGTGGCCCGTATGCAAGAGGAATTGGGCGCCGGCATAAAGACCGGCATCATTCGAGCCATGGGGGGCACCGGAAAGGTCGTGACGAACGCCGGCCTGGTGTTCGCATTCACTATGGCGTCGATGATTGTCAGCGACCTGGTCATCATCGGTCAGATCGGTACGACGATCGGCCTGGGCCTGCTATTCGACACGCTGATCGTGCGCGCGTTCATGACGCCGTCCACCGCCGCGCTGCTGGGGCGCTGGTTCTGGTGGCCTCAACGAGTACGGCCCCGCCCCGCCAGCGCACTGCTCCGTCCGGAAGGGTCGCGCCCGCTGGTGCGCGCCCTGCTGAGACAGCCGCGGTAAGTGGCGGACTGCCCGGTTGAACGCATGAACACCGAACGCCACCAGGCTCCGTTCTTAGCGCGGATGATCCGCCGGTTTTCGATACCCATCATCCTGGCCTGGGTTGGCCTGGTTCTCCTTGTGACGCTGGCGATTCCGTCGTTGGAGCACGTCGGAGAGGAGCACTCGGTCCCGCTGAGCCCGCAGGATGCGCCGTCGGTGCTGGCGATGAAGCGCATGGGCAAGGACTTCAAGGAATCCGATTCGGACAGCTTCGCGATGGTCGTGCTGGAGGGGCAGAAGCCACTCGGTGAGGACGCACACGCCTACTACGCCAAACTGATTCGCGACTTACGCAGCGACACAAAGCATGTCGAGCACGTGCAGGACTTGTGGGGGGATCGACTCACAGCTGCGGGCGCGCAGAGCGCCGACGCCAAGGCCGCATACGCGCAGCTGAATCTGGCCGGCAATCAGGGCACGACCCTCGGACAGGAATCCGTCGCGGCGGTCCGCAATATCGTCGGGCGCACTGCCCCGCCGCCCGGTGTGGGCGTATATGTGACGGGCCCAGGAGCGCTCGTCACGGACATGCAGCACAGCGGCAATAAATCCATTCTGAAAATCACGGCGATAACCATCGCGATGATTTTTGCGATGCTGTTCCTCGTCTACCGCTCGGTCATCACGGTGGTCCTGTTGCTGGTAATGGTCGGTGTCGAGCTGGGGGCGGCGCGCGGAATCGTCGCGTTTCTGGGCCATTACGATTTTCTTTCGCTCTCGACGTTTGCCATCAACCTGCTGGTGTCCCTCGGGATCGCCGTCGGAACCGACTACGGCATCTTCTTCTTCGGCCGATATCACGAGGCACGCCAGGCCGGCGAGGATCCGGAAATGGCCTACTACACGACCTACCGCGGGGTGGCTCCCGTCGTGCTGGCCTCCGGTTTGACGATCGCCGGGGCGGTCCTGTGCCTGAGCTTCACCCGGATGCCCATCTTCCAGACCATCGGCGTGCCGTGCGCGGTGGGCATGGTCGTGGCGGTCGCCGTCGCGCTCACCCTGGTCCCGGCGGTTCTGACCGTCGGCAGCGGGTTCGGGCTGTTCGACCCCAAGCGCAGGATCGGGTTCGGTCGATGGCGCCGCGTCGGGACGGCGATCGTCCGCTGGCCGGGGCCGATTCTCATCGCGACCCTAGCGGTCGCGCTGGTCGGCCTGGTGACCCTGCCTGGCTACAAGACGAGTTACAACGACCGGCTCTACATACCCAAGGACATTCCGGCGAATATCGGGTATGCGGCCGCGGATCGGCATTTTTCGCAGTCCCGGATGATGCCCGAAATTCTGATGGTCGAATCGAATCACGACATGCGCAATCCGGCGGACTTCCTCGTGTTGCACAGGCTCGCCAAGGCGATTTTCCACGTTCCGGGCATTTCTCGGGTGCAGGCGATAACGCGGCCCGAAGGAACGCCGATCGAACACACCTCGATACCGTTCCTGCTCAGCATGCAGAATGCGAGTCAGCTGCAAAACATGCATTACATGCAGCTGCGCACCGATGACATGCTCAAGCAGGCCGACCTGATGACGCAACAAATCGCAACGATGAAGCGCTTGTACGAGTTGCAGTCGCAACTCACCGACATCACGCACCACTCGATCGTCGTGACAAAAGAGACGACCGGAATCGTGCACGAGTTGCGGGACCATGCGGCGGATTTCGAGGATTTCTTTAGACCGCTCCGAAGCTACTTCTACTGGGAAAAGCACTGCTACGACATCCCCATTTGCTGGTCGCTGCGGTCGATATTCGACACGCTCGACGGTATCGACGAGGTCAGCGACAAAATGGATGATGTTGTAAAAGACCTTGACCAGCTGGACGCGCTACTGCCCCAGCTGCTGGAGCAATTCCCCCCGCTCATCGCGATGGCGGAGGATGCGCGGGCGATGATCCTGAAGATGCACAGCACCATGGCCGGCACCCTCAACGGGATAGACGAAACGGGCGAAAATGCCACCGCGATGGGCCAGGCGTTCGACGCGTCGAAGAACGACGACACCTTCTATCTGCCTCCGGAGGTCTTCCAGAACGCGGACTTCCAGCGCGCGATGACGTCCTTCCTGTCTCCGGACGGGAAAGCGGCGCGATTCATCATTTCGCACAAGGGCGATCCGGCGACGCCGGAGGGCATCGCGCGCATCGATCAGATCAGAACGGCCGCCCAGGAGGCGCTCAAGACCACTCCCCTCGAGGACTCCAAGATCTACATCGCCGGCACCGCGTCAACCTTCAAGGACTTCCATGACGGTGCCAAGTACGACCTCTATATCGCCGGGATCGGTGCGCTCTGCCTGATATTCATCATCATGCTCATCATCACCCGAAGTTTCATCGCCGCATTGGTGATCGTGGGCACGGTCGCGGTTTCGCTGGGCGCATCTTTCGGGCTTTCGGTCCTGATCTGGCAGTACGTTCTGGGCTTCAAATTGCACTGGATGGTGCTTCCGATGTCGGTGATCGTCCTGCTCGCGGTCGGGTCTGACTACAACCTGCTGCTGGTATCCCGCATGAAAGAGGAAATACTCGGCGGCATCAACACGGGCATCGTCCGCGCGATGGGCGGCACCGGCAAGGTCGTGACAAACGCCGGCCTGGTTTTCGCCTTCACCATGGCCTCGATGGCGGTCAGCGATCTGCGCATCATCGGGCAGGTCGGTACGACCATCGGCCTGGGCTTGATGTTCGACACCCTGGTGGTGCGGTCGTTCATGACGCCGTCCATCGCCGCGCTGCTCGGGCGGTGGTTCTGGTGGCCGCAGCGGGTGCGCCCGCGCCCGGCCAGCCAGATGCTTCGGTCTCGCCCGCCGCGCCCGGTGGTGCGGGCACTGCTTGGGCCTGGGCCGAAGTTCCACGGGGACGACGCCGACACGACGCCGTTCCGCCGGCCGTCCCTCTAGTCAGTCAGTCCCGCGGCGTCAGCCGGCGACGGGCTCCGGCTCGCCGAACGGGGAACCGAATTCGGTCACCGGCCGGAAGCCGTTTCTGCGCGCCAGCGCGACGCCGCGCCGGATCAGATTCCCGAGCGTGGCCAATCCGGTGTGGTCCAGCACCAGGAAGGGCGACAGCAGCCGGTTGTGCACGAAGGAGAACGCCACCCCGCTCTGCGGGTCGGCCCAACCCAGCGAACCGCCCATCCCGACGTGGCCGAAGCCGGGCATCACGTTCCCGAACGGCACGCTGTGGTAGCCGAGGTGAAATGACAACGGCACCATAATGTTTCGGTCGCGCCGCAGGCTTCGGCGGCCGGTCAGCCCGGCTACCAACTCGCGGGAGAGGAATCGGGTGCCGTCGATCTCGCCGCCGTTGGCGATCGCGCCGTACATCCGCGCCAGGCCGCGGGCCGTGGCCACCCCGTTGGCGGCCGGCATCTCGGCGTCCAGCAGCGGAATCTCGCCTTTCACCGCGGCCGTGAGGCCGTCGAAGTACATCGAGCGGAATCCCCCGGATAGCCGGGTGCCGAGCTTGACCACCGCATAGTTGACGGCCGGAATGCCGGGCATGTTCTGCGGCGTGATGATCTCGGCGACCCGTGTCGGCGCGTCGGCGGGCGGCCGGCCCAGGTGCAGGCCGTCGGTGTCCAGCGGCTGGGCGAGCTCCTCGCGGATCAGCGCGCGCATGCCCTTGCCGGTCACCGCTCGCGCGAGCCCCGACATCAGCCAGCCGTAGGTCAGCGCGTGGTATGCCGGTTTGCCAAGAAAGCGTCCGGGGGCCGCCGCCGCCAGACGCTCCTCCATCACGAGGTGATCCAGCAAGTCTTCTCGGGTCGCGCCGCGCAACCCGGACAACCCGGCCCGGTGCCCCATCACGTCGCGCACCGTCAGGAACGACTTGCCGTTGGCGCCGAACTCCGGCCAGTACTCGGCGACCGGAGCGTCGTAATCGATCAGGCCGCGATCGGCGAGCCGGTGGATGACGGTGGACGCCATGCCCTTGGTCGCGGAAAAGACCATCGGTGCGGTATCGGCCTGCCACGGCTGCTGGCCGCGCCGGTCCGACCAGCCTGTCCACACGTCGACGACGGGCTGGCCGTCCAGATAGACCGCCAGCGCCCCGCCGCCGAATCGGCGTCCCGGGAAGGTGCTCGCGAAGCCGCGTACGGCGCAAGAAAAATTTGGGTCCGCCGTGCCGGACACACGATGCCCCGCGCCGTGGGAATCGTGGGAAGGGACCGCACGGAGATCGACCCGGGACTCCACTGTCACACTGTCAAATTTACTTGGATTTCATACTTTACGTACGGCAAACAGCGACTTAGTTGCCTTTCCGTTAGCCGGACGCAACGTCAAGTATGCGCTGCGCAGCCATGGCCGGCGTCAACTCCCCCGCCTTGACCTGGCGCTCGACGTCGGCGCGGATCTTGCGCACCGCGGGATTGGACAGCACCCTGTCGAGCACCGTGTCGCGGACCATCTGCCAGGTCCAGTCGACCTGTTGGTCTCGGCGACGGGCTTCGAACTCGCCGGCGTCAGCGAGCACCTGGCGATGGCGCTCGACGGTGTCCCACATTTCCGTCAGACCGGTGCCCTGCATCGCGCTCATGGTGAGAACCGGTGGCCGCCAAAGCGTTTCACGCGGATAGATCAGTCGTATGGCCGCGGCGAGCTCCCGGGCGGCGAGCCGCGCGTCGGCCAAGTGCTCGCCGTCGGCCTTGTTCACCACCACGATGTCGGCCAGCTCGAGTACGCCCTTCTTGATGCCCTGCAGCTGATCGCCGGTGCGCGCCAACGTCAGCAGGACGAATGTGTCGACCATGTTCGCCACGGCCACCTCGGACTGCCCGACTCCGACCGTTTCGATCAGGATCACGTCGAATCCCGCGGCTTCCAGCAGCACAACGGTTTCCCGGGTGGCCTTTGCCACGCCGCCCAGCGTGCCCGACGTCGGCGAGGGCCGGATGTAGGCGTCGGCGTGCTGAGCCAGGCGCGCCATCCGCGTCTTGTCGCCGAGGATCGATCCGCCGGTGCGGGTGGACGAGGGGTCCACGGCCAGCACCGCCACCCGGTGTCCGTGCTCGATCAGATGCATACCCAGCGACTCGATGGTGGTGGACTTGCCCACGCCCGGAACCCCGGTGATCCCGACCCGGTGGGCGTTTCCGGAGTCCGGCAGCAACGTCAGCAACAGCTGCTGCGCCTGGTCGCGGTGATCTGGACGGGTGGATTCCAGCAGCGTGATGGCCCGAGGCAGCGCGGCGCGATCGCCGCTGCGGACGGCGGCCGCCAACCCGTCGACGGTGTCGTCGGCGTTGTTGTCCGGGTCGGGTGCCATCTAGGTGAGCGTGTACCCCAACCGCTCGGCGAGCTTGTTCAGCAAGCCGATCGCCGCCTCGGAGATCACCGTCCCCGGGGGGAAGATGGCGGCGGCTCCGGCGGCGTACAGCTCGTCGAAGTCGCCCGGCGGAATGACGCCACCGACCACGATCATGATGTCGGGCCGGCCCACCTCGGCCAGCGCGTCGCGCAGCGCCGGCACCAACGTCGAATGCCCGGCGGCCAGCGAGGACACCCCGATCACATGCACGTCGTTGTCGGCGGCCTGGCGGGCCACCTCCTCGGGGGTGGAGAACAGCGATCCGACGTCCACGTCGAATCCGATGTCGGCGAACGCCGTCGCGATCACCTTCTGGCCGCGGTCGTGGCCGTCCTGGCCCATCTTGGCCACCAGGATTCGGGGCCGGCGACCGTCGGCCTCGGCGAACTTCTCGACGAGCTCGGTCGCCTTGGAAAGCGGGGTGATGTTGTCACCTCCTCCGGCCTCGTCGCGGTAGACCCCGGCGATCGTACGGATCTCCGCCTGGTGGCGCCCGTAGACCCGCTCGAGCGCGTCGGAGATCTCGCCCACGGTGGCCTTGGCCCGGGCCGCGTCGATGGCCAGTGCCAGCAGATTATTGCCCAGGCCGTCGTCACCGGCGCGACCATGGGCCGCGGCGGCGCGGGACAGCTCGGCAAGGGCCGCGTCGACCGCGGACTGATCCCGGCTCGCGCGCAGCTCTCGCAGTTTGGCCAGCTGCTCGGCCCGAACCCGGCTGTTTTCGACCTTGAGGACCTCGATGTCCTGGTCCTCGTCGACCTGGTACTTGTTGACCCCGACCACCGGCTGGATGCCCGAGTCGATGCGGGCCTGGGTGCGCGCGGCGGCCTCCTCGATGCGCAGCTTGGGGATGCCGTCGCTGATCGCCTGGGCCATGCCGCCGTGCTCGCCCACTTCGGCGATGTGCGCGCGGGCCCGCTGCGCGAGTTGATGGGTCAGCCACTCCACGTAATACGAGCCGCCCCACGGGTCGATCGGCCGCGTGGTGCCCGACTCCTGCTGCAATACCAGCTGGGTGTTGCGGGCGATGCGGGCCGAGAAGTCGGTGGGCAGCGCCAGGGCCTCGTCGAGGGCGTTGGTGTGTAGCGACTGGGTGTGGCCCTGGGTCGCGGCCATCGCCTCGATGCAGGTGCGGGCGACGTTGTTGAAGGCGTCCTGCGCGGTCAGCGACCAGCCCGAGGTCTGCGAATGTGTGCGCAGCGACAGCGATTTCGGGTCTTTCGCGCCGAATCCGGCGACCAGCTCGCTCCACAGCAGCCGGCCGGCCCGCAGCTTGGCGACCTCCATGAAGAAGTTCATCCCGATGCCCCAGAAGAAGGACAGCCGGGGGGCGAACTTGTCGATGTCGAGCCCGGCGTCCAGGCCCGCCTTGATGTAGTCCACGCCGTCGGCCAGGGTGTAGGCCAGCTCCAAATCCGCTGTGGCTCCGGCTTCTTGGATGTGATAGCCGGAGATCGAGATCGAGTTGAACTTCGGCATCTTGGCGCTGGTGTAGGCGAAGATGTCGGAGATGATGCGCATCGACGGCTTCGGCGGATAAATGTAGGTGTTGCGCACCATGAACTCTTTGAGGATGTCGTTCTGGATCGTGCCGGCCAGTTTCTCCGGCGGCACCCCCTGCTCCTCGGCGGCCACCACGTACAGCGCCAGGATCGGCAGCACCGCACCGTTCATCGTCATCGACACCGACACCGTCGACAGGTCGATGCCGTCGAACAGCTGTCGCATGTCGAGAATGGAATCGATTGCCACCCCGGCCATTCCGACGTCACCCTGGACGCGGGGATGGTCGGAGTCGTAGCCGCGGTGGGTGGCCAGGTCGAAGGCCACCGATAGGCCCTTCTGGCCGGCGGCGAGGTTGCGACGGTAGAACGCGTTGGAATCCGCGGCGGTGGAAAATCCCGCGTACTGGCGGATCGTCCAGGGCTGGTTGACATACATCGTCGGATAGGGACCCCGCACAAACGGAGGCTCACCCGGGAAACTGTTCAGGGGGTAGCCCTCGGCCACTGCCGCTGCGCGGTCGGCGGCGATGTAGACCGGTTTGACCTCAATGCCTTCCGGCGTATGCCAGTCCAGCTGGTCGGGTGTGCAGCCCTGCGCCGACGCGGTCGCGGCGACGTGCGATTCCACCGCGGCTTCGGTGGGCGGCCGCACATCACGGTCGCCATGCAGCGGGATGTCGGAGAAGCTGCCGATCGCAGCGGTGCTCGTGGTCATTGCGGCTAGGCTCCCAATCGGGTCAGCAGATTCGAAAGGGCTTCGACCGCATCGATTTTCGCGGTCAGGAACTCATCGGGCCGATGCCCGGCGTCGTTGACGTCCCCCACCGCTTTTGAGGGTCCCGCCAGGTAAACACGTGACACGCCGGCGCTCCGGGCCGCCTCGACAACGGCGGCCGCCTCTTCGCCGTAACGCTTGTCGGTGCCGCAGAGCACCGCCACACTGGGCGACCCCGCGTCGGCAACCGCGGCGGCGACACCGGCGGCGTCGACCGTTCCCGGGTTGAGCGCCTCGATACCACCCGATGCCAACAGGTTCGCCGCGAACGTGGCCCGGATGTTGTGCTCGGCCAGGGGGCCCAGCGGTAGCAACAAGGCCCGCGGCCGCGCACCGGTGCGGGTGAGATAGCTGTCCGATCGGTCGCGCAGCGCCTCGAACGCGGCGGCATAACGGTGGACGTTGCCGGCGGCGCGCAGCGGGCCCGGCGAATCGCCTTGCGGCTCACCTTGTTTCAGAGGCGGTTCCGCGAGGTTGGGGAATTCATTGACCCCGGTGATCGCTGTGCGACGGTGCGCGATGTCGTCGGCCCGTCGTGCGGCGATGTCGGCGATCTGGTCGGCGACGTACCCGCGGGCCTTCATGTCTGGGCCGAATCCCCCGCGCGCCTCGATGGCCTGGAAGTGCTCCCAGGCCTGCCGGGCCAACTGCTCGGTGAGGTCTTCGACGAACCACGAACCGCCGGCAGGGTCCAGCACCCGCCCGACGTGTGACTCCTCCAGGAGCAGCAGCTGCGTGTTGCGGGCGATCCGGCGCGAAAAGCTCGCCGCCGTACCGGGAAAGCCACCCGGGACCGACACGTCGAACGGGAAGACCAGCACCGTGTCGGCGCCGCCGACCCCCGCCCCGAAGGCGGCCAGCGTGCAGCGCAGCATGTTCACCCACGGGTCGCGCTGCGTCATCATCGGCAGCGACGTCTCCGCGTGCACCACGGTCGCGCCGCCGTCGGGACTGCCGACGACCTCGGCGACCCGCGCCCACAGCTGACGGAAGGCCCGCATTTTGGCGAGCGTCATGAACTGGTCGTCGTCGGCGGCCAGTCGGAAGCTGATCTGCCCCAACGCCTCCTCGACCGGCATGCCGGATTCGGTGAGCACCCGAAGGTAGGCCACGCCGGCCGCGACGCTGCCGGCAAGCTCCCACGTCGCGTTGGCGCCGAGATTGTGGAACGCCGGCCCGTCGACGGTGATCGCGCGCACTCCCGGCTCGCGGGCCGCTCGCGAGGCGACGGCGACGACGTCGGCGGTCGCGGGCGCGGGACGATCACTCAGCGTCGCGGTCAGCGGGTCGCCGCCCAGGTCGATCGACAGGGTCACCCGGTTCTCGGGTTTCAGGGCGGCGATCATGGCCAGCAGAACGTCGCTGGCCGCCGAGAAGTCGGCCCCCGCATCGAGGATCACCGGGGCTAGGTTCAGGTACACGCCGGCGAGCAGGCCCTCGAGCTGGTTCGCCGCCACACCCGACTCCCCGACCCGGATCAGCAGCGCGCTGGCGCCATCGGTGAGCGCGGCGAGCACCGCCGCGTTCGCATCACCGACGGCGGCGGGAAAGACCTCGGCGACCTTCCAGCCGGACGTGACGTCACGCAAAGCATCCGCGCCACGCACGTAGGGCCACTCGCCCGGCAGCGGCGGCTCGGGCAACTCGTCGAACGCGGTGTAGAGGGGCCGAATGGCAAACCCGTCATAGGTCGCGGCATCCAGCAGGTGCTCGGGTTGGTCGCCCAACTCGGTGGGGTCACGGCGGGTGCTCTTGGACAGCACGCCGGCAACCGCGCCGCGCCAGCGCCCGCGAACCTGTTCCAGCTCCGCGAGCTCGGGTACATCAATGGACACCGACTGCTCCTGTTTTCGCAGCAATTGGCAACATTGCTTCGGTTTGCCTGAAGAAACGCCACTTACTAATGAGGCTAATTGATTGCCCCCGCCGCGAAGAAACGGTGCGGCGCGGGCCGTTGGGGGCGAAACGCCAGCCACGGGAAACGAGTTATTCACCTCGGGCCCGTAACCTTAGGACGCGTGACGGCCCCCGCCACCGGCAAAATCACCGATACGCTGCGAGATCTCGGCTGCGCGATCGGCGCCACCGCCCGCCAGCTGTCCCGGCCGCGGGTGGTGGCGACAGTGGTCGGTATCACAGTCTTAGTCGCGGCGGCCACCTGGCTTCCGCTGCCTTCGCCGGTGCAGATGCGTGATTGGGCGGAATCGGTGGGCCCGTGGTTCCCGTTGGCGTTCCTGCTCGCGCACATCGTGGCCACCGTCGTGCCGGTCCCCCGGACGGCCTTCACCCTGGCCGCGGGGCTGCTGTTCGGCCCAGTGCTGGGGGTGCTGATCGCGGTCGCGGCCAGCACCTGCAGCGCGGTGATCGCGCTGTATCTGGTGCGCGCGGCCGGCTGGCGGCTGAACCGCCTGGTGCGCCACCGTTCGATCGACACGGTGGACGAGCGCCTACGGCAGCGGGGCTGGCTGGCCGTCCTGTCGCTGCGTTTGATTCCGGCCGTGCCGTTTTCGGCGATCAACTACGCCGCGGGCGCATCCGCCGTACGGGCGCTGCCTTACACGCTGGCCACACTCGGCGGCCTGCTGCCCGGTACCACCGCCGTGGTGACCCTCGGCGACGCGCTCGCCGGTCACCCCAGTTCGCTGCTGTACCTGGTTTCGGTATGCACGGGTGCTTTGGGGCTGACCGGGCTGGTCGTCGAGATACGCCACTTTCGCCAACACCACCGCCGCGCTGTGCGGCGCGCGCCGCACGGCGAGCCCGCCGCCGAGCCGGCCGTCGTCAGCTGACTCACCGGCACTATTGAACGCGCCGCCCGTTGCCTGAAAGATCTACTGGATGGTGAGGGTTTGCGCGCGCGAGCTCGCGAGCCCGGGGGCCGTGGTGCCGTGACGGTCGCAGCCCTGCCCGTCCTCAATCGGATCAAGCCGCGGCGTCCGAGAATGCACACCACGCTGCTGACGCTGGCGGTCCTGTTCAGCACCGCCGCACTGGTTGCGGCCGTGTGCCTACTGCCCGGGACCGGCGACCCGGCACAAGCGCCCCCGTCGCCCGCCCTATCGCCTATCGCTTTGCCCGCCGCCAGTGCGATCGGTCCGGGTGTGGGCATCTACGTCGAGTACGCCGACGGTTCGGGCGGAATGGGCTGCACCGCAGGGTTTTTGGTGCGCACCGGAGCGGGCCAGACCGGCGTGCTCACCGCCGGTCACTGCAACAGGCCCGGCCAACCAAGCAAGGTGGCGTTGAACCTCGCGGGCATCCTGCCCTACACGACGTTTGGCGTGTTCGCGCGGACGGTCAGCGAGGGAGTTCGCAGCGAACAACACGACATCGGGCTGATCGTGCTCGACGGCGACATCGTGCCGCAGGCGTCGGCCATCGCCGGCTCGCTGCCGGTTTCCGGCGTCGCGCGCGAACTGCAATTCGGCCAGCAGGTGTGCAAGTTCGGCATGAGCACCAGCGAAGCCATCTGCGGGCAGGTCCTGGATGTCACCGACAGCAAGGTCACGTTTGCGGCGCCCGGCCAATGCGGCGATTCCGGCGGTCCCGTCTATCTCATGCAAAGCGACGGCACCGCCACCGCGGTCGGCATCGACATCCGCGGTTTCAATCCCGCCAAACCCGACGCCGGGTGCTCTGCCCCGGCAAAATTTTCCATCGCCGAGCTCGTGCAGCCGTGGCTCGACGCATGGAACCTCACCGCGGTGACCACCCCACCGCCCGCGGCACGCTGACGATCGGCCAACCAACGATGCGAGGAGCCAGATGACCTCCGAGAACACGAATAACGCCCCGCCACGGCGGTTTTCCTCCGCGGCGGTAATCGCCGCCGGTCTGGTCGGATTGGTGATCGGTGCGATCGCCGTCTTCGCGGTGACCGGCCTGGTCTGGACGGTCCGGGTGCAGCTGCCTCCGCCGCCGTATCCGCCGCCGCTGTCTTCGAACGGACCCGGTTGCGTGTACCCGGCACCCTCGGTGTCGACCACCGCGCCGGCGGTCGTCCCCGCGCCGCCCGTGCCGCCGCTCCCGCACGCATAGCGCCGCTATTCCGGACGCGGAGATCCGACGAGGTCGCGAAACTCGTCCGGGTCCACCGACGGCCCGGAGCCCAGCAACGGCTTGCCGGCCACTTCCGGTGTGAAGATCAGGGTGACGGCGCCGACGAGACCGGCGAACATGAGCATGTACGCCGGCATCATCGGGTTGCCGGTCCCCGCGACCAGCGTCTCGGCGATCAGCGGGGTGGTGCCGCCGAAGGCGGACACCGCGATGTTGAATCCGATCGACACCGCGCCGTAGCGCACATGGGTGGGAAACAACGCGGGCAGGATCGCCGGCTCGAGGCTGCTCAGGAACAACATGGGCAGCCCGACGAGCGCGACGCCGGCGAACTTCGCCGGGTAATCCCCGCCGAACCGCATCAGCGTAAAGGCCGGTAACGAAACCGCGATGAGGAGGCCACATCCCGTCCACATCAGCGGTTTGACGCCGATTCGGTCGGACAGCATCGCGACGAGCAGCACCCCGATCGTCAGGACGGCCAGCACCACCAGGACCATCACCAGGGCGGCGGTGTCCCCCACGCCGGCGGTCTTCTTCAGGTAGGTCGGCACGTACCCGCTGACCATGTAGCTGGTGTCGGTCACCGCGAACTCCACCCCAAGGCAGATAAGCAGCCCTTTCCACTGCCGCACGACCGTCAGCACGAATTGGGTGCGAACCGAGATGGGCAATGCGACCTTGTGCACCTTCTCGTATCCGGGCGACTCGTCGATCCGCGAGCGCAGGTACACCGCGACCAGGCCGAGCGGCGCTGCCAGGAGAAACGGTACGCGCCAGCCCCAGGCCAGCATGTCCGCGCTCGGCAGCACGGTCTGTAGCCCGGTGACGAGCGTGGCGCCGACGACAAAGCCGGCAAGCGTGCCGACCGGCAGGAATCCGGCCAGCATCCCCCGTTTGTGATCCGGCGCGTGTTCGGCGATGAAGGTCATGGCGCCGGCGTACTCCCCGCCCGACGACAGCCCCTGACCGATGCGAATGACGGTGAGCAGGATGGGCGCCCAGATCCCGATCGTGTGGTAACCGGGCAGTACACCGGTGGCGGCCCCGCACACGGCCATCAGCGAGATCGTCATCACCAAGACCGGCTTGCGCCCGATGCGGTCGCCGAGCGGGCCGAAGATGAACCCGCCGAGGGGCCGCACGACGAATCCCGCCGTCATCGTGCCGAAGGTGGCGATCAAGTTGCCCGCGCCGGAATTTTCCCCGGGATAGAACGTCTCGGCGAGCAGGGTGGCAACCAGGCTGAAGAGGGTGAAGTCGTACGCCTCCATGAAGTTGCCGATCGCCGTGCCCTGGATCGACCGATGCGTCGCGCGCCTATCGGCCACGCGGATGTCGTCGCGCGTCCAGGTCGGGCGCTGACCCTCTTTCCGGTTCATCGTGGGTGTCCATACCCGAAACTCGCGGCGCCTACGCCGTCGGCCCGGGCTGGAAGGATGGAGAGATGCCCGAACCGCCCTCCCGATCCCTGTTCGCCCGCACCGGCGGCCGGCTGCTGCGATCGCGGCGGCTCATGCGCGCGCCGGTCTGGATCTATCGGGCCCGCGCGGGCGCGCTGTTCGGCTCCCGCATCCTGATGCTCGAACACATCGGCCGCAAGTCCGGCGCGCCGCGCTACGCCGTCTTGGAGGTGGTCGACCACCCCTGTCCCGACGTCTACGTCGTCGCCTCCGGATTCGGCCGAAAAGCACAGTGGTTCCGCAACATTGCGGCCAACCCGCGGGTCCGGGTGTACGTCGGCAGCCATGCCCCGAGGCGCGCCACCGCGCACGTCCTCGACCAAGCCGAGGCCGACCGAACGCTGGCCGCCTACCGCGGCCGACATCCGCGTTCGTGGGAGCGATTCCGGCCCGTGCTCGAAGACACGCTGGGCGAGCGGATCAGCGACACCGACACACCGCTGCCGATCGTCGAGTTGCGACTGGAGTAGGTCTTGGGCGACGCCAAAGCGCCCGTCCGGCAATCCTATTGAGTCAACTCCGGCGGTGGCGTCCCGGGCTGGCCGTCGATAGGCTGGCGGGCTATCGCCTCGGCCTTGGCCACCGCCTGCGCGATCGCCGGATCGGTTTCGGTCGAGAACCAGTCGGCGACATCGGCGTCGTCGTCGGCCGAATGCTTGGGTGTGTCGTCGACCGGCGACGGCTCGAACCTGAACACCCCGTCCTGACCCGGCGTGCCCAGCAGTTTGGTGAACCCCTGCAACGCCGCGCTGAAGTCGCTGGGCACCACCCACACCTTGTTGGCGCTGCCCTGCGCCATTTTCGGCAGCGTCTGCAGGTACTGGTAGGCCAGCATCTCCGGGGTCGGCCTGCCGGCCTTGATCGCGGCGAACGTCTTCTCGATGGCCTTGGCCTGGCCCTGCGCCTGCAGGTACGCCGCGGCGCGCTCACCCTGGGCGCGCAGCATCCGGGACTGCCGATCCGCCTCGGCCGCCAGGATCGCGGCCTGCTTGGCGCCCTCGGCCGCCAGGATCTGGGCCTGCTTGGCGCCCTCGGCTTCCTTGATCGACGACTCCCGCATACCTTCGGCCGTCAGGATCATCGCCCGCTTCTCCCGGTCGGCCTTCATCTGCTTCTCCATCGAGGCCTGGATCGACGGCGGTGGGTCGATACTGCGCAGCTCGACCCGGGCCACCCGCAAGCCCCAGCGGCCGGTCGCCTCGTCGAGCACACCGCGCAACTGGCCGTTGATCTGGTCGCGCGAGGTCAGCGTTTGCTCCAGCGTCATGCCACCGACGACGTTGCGCAGCGTGGTCGTGGTGAGCTGTTCGACCCCGACGATGTAGTTGCTGATCTCGTACACCGCGGCCTGCGGAACGGTGACCTGGAAGTAGACCACGGTGTCGATGTTCAGCGTCAGGTTGTCCTCGGTGATCACCGGCTGTGGCGGGAACGACACCACCCGCTCGCGCAGGTCCACGCGCGCCCGGACGCGATCGATGAACGGCACCAACAACGTCAGCTGTCCGCTGACGGTGCGGCTGTACCGACCCAGCCGTTCGATCACCGCGGCTTCGGCCTGCGGTATCAACGCGACCGACTTGGCCACCACGATGATCGCAAAGATCACCAGGACGGCCAGCAACACCAAACCAGCTACCGCACCACCTTGCACCGGAGTTCCTTTCTCTCGCAGCGTTTCTCGCAGCGTCTATGTCGACGGGCTACACGTGTCTGAAAACCACCGCCGTAGCGCCGTCGATGTGCGTGACGGTCACCGACTCACCGGGTTCGTAGACATCACTGTCGTTGAGAGGGCGAGCCGTCCAAACCTGGCCGTCGAGTTTCACCCGGCCCTGGTCGCGGGCGATCCGATCGAGCACCAGCGCGCTTTTGCCCTCCAGCGCCTTGATGCCCGTCGGCAACGTCTCCGGGGGTGTCAGCCGCCGCCGCAACGCCGGCCGCACCAGCGCGAGCAGTAGCACCGACACGATCAAGAACACGGCCCCGTCGACCCAGAGCGGCGCATCCGTCAGCCAGCTGGTTGCCGACGCGGCCAGCGCACCGCCGCCGAGCATCAGCAAGAACATATGGCCGCTGAGCGCCTCCGCGCCGGCCAGCACCAGCGCGAATATTAGCCAGATCACAGCGACCGCCATGCGGCCAGAATACGCGTGATCGGCCTTTGCCGGGCCAAACAACTACACTGCGAGATCATGTGGTGTCCGAGTGTTTCCCTGTCCCTGTGGGCCAACGCCTGGCTCGCGGGCAGGGCCGCGCCCGACGACGTTTTGGACGCGTTATCCCTTTGGGCACCAAAGCAATCGGTAACCGCGTATGATGCCGTGGCCGCGGGCCACACCGGGCTGCCTTGGCCCGAGGTCCACGACGCCGGAACGGTCTCGTTGTTGCAGACGCTGCGCGCCGCGGTCGGGCGGCCGACGACGCCGGTGGCTGCCCCGCGCGGGTTGCGCGGCACGATCAACATGGTTTTGCCGGTGCCCGGCGACGTGCGCGGGCTGGCCGCGGGCACCCAGTTCGAGCACGATGCCCTGGCCGCTGGCGAGGCGGTGATCGTCAGCAACCCCGACGATCCCGCCACGGCCGTCGGCCTCGTGCCCGAATTCCGCTACGTCGATGCCGAGGACGACACCGTCGACAATGAGCCGGCCTTGCCCGAACTGTCCGCATTGTCGTGGACGGTGTACTCGCTGCCGGGCGCGCCCGTGTTCGACCACCACGAGCTGGGCGACGCCGAATACGCGTTGCGGTCGGCCGTGCGCTCGGCCGCCGATGCACTGGGCGCCATCGGCCTGGGATCCGCCGCGGCCGATGTCGACGATCCGCGCGGGCTTGTCGAGCAGCTACTGGAATCCACCAGGCACCACCGGATTCCGGAGCATGCGCCGTCCCGCGCGTTGCGGGTGCTGGAGAACGCCGCGCACGTCGACGCGATCATCGCCGTCAGTGCCGGGCTCAGCCGATCGCCCGGAGCCGCCGGCCCGCGGTCGTCGTCGGAGGCTCGGATCGCCAGCGATGCGCTGCGTCCGCTGACCGCGGTGGTGCGTTCGGCGCGGATCGCCGCGGTCAACGCGATCCTGCACTCGGCCTGGGACGACTAACCGTATTCCGCCGCAACGCAATGCGGCGGACGGCACGGCTCGCCGTTCATGCTGGCGAGGCAGCCGGGCACCGGATCGGGCCCACTCACCCGGGCCGGCGCACGGTCGAACCGGAGTTCGTCGATCAACCCCGCGGCCAGCCGGGCGAATCGGCGATCGGCGTTCGGGGTCGTGGCGCGGGCGAACGCCATCCCCGTCGCCTCGGCTTGTGATCGCAATTCGTGGTCGAGATCCCAGACCACCTCGATGTGGTCGGAGACGAACCCGATTGGGCAGACGATGACGGCCCCGGTGCCCCCGGTGGCCAGCATCGTGAGATGGTCGGCGACGTCGGGTTGCAGCCACGGTACCTGGGGCGGGCCCGATCGGGACTGCCACGCCAGGTCGTAGTCGCTGTATCCGGCGGCCGCCGCGACCAGCCTTGCGGCGTAGGCGACTTGGCGGCTATAGAGCTGCGGGCCGCAGCGCTGGTCGGCGGCCACCGGGACCGAATGTGCGGTGAACACCAGCCGCGCGTCGCCGCGTAGCCCGGCGGGCAGGGTGCCGGCGGCCGCCGCGATGGCGTCGGCGAACATCTCGACGAAAAGCGGATGGTCGAAGTACGGCCGCAGTTTCACCAACTCGGGCGCCCCCGGGCCGGTGACCCGCCGGGCCCGGGCAATGTCCTCCACATACTGCGTGCAACCGGAGTAACCGCTCCACGCCGACGTGGTGAACACCGCAGCACGACGAATACCGTTGTCCCGCATCGTCGCAACGGACTCTTCGACGTAGGGTTCCCAGTTGCGGTTGCCGAAATAGACCGGCAGGTCCTGCTCGGCCTGAAGCTGCGTGATCAGCTCCCGGTTGATGCCGTTGATCGGCGATACCCCACCGAAATGCAGGTAGTGCTCGGCGACGTCGTCCAGCCGCTCGGGCGGCACATTCCGGCCGCGGGTGACATTCTCCAGAAATGGACGGACCTGCTCCGGCCCCTCCGGTCCGCCGAACGACAGCAGCAGGACCGCATCGAATTCCATTGCCGTCTAGAGCAATTGGGTGCTGGCGCCGCCGTCGGCGTAGATGATGGTTCCGGTGGTCGCCGGCAGCCACTCGGACAGCACCGCGCAGACCGTCTTGGCGACCGGCGTCGGATCCTTCATGTTCCAGCCGATCGGTGCGCGCTGGTCCCAGCCCTCCTCCAGCAGCTGCATCTGGGCGCCGGCCTCCTCGCCAAGCGCTCCGCCCACGATCGCGCTCATCGCGAGCGTCCGGATCGGGCCCGCGGCAACGAGATTGGACCGCACGCCGAACTTGCCGGCCTCGCGCGCCACGAACCGGTTGACCGATTCCAGCGCGCTCTTGGCGACCGTCATCCAGTTATAGGCCGGCATCGCCCGGGTCGGGTCGAAGTCCATACCGACGATGGAGCCACCGGGGTTCATGATCGGCAGCAGCGCCTTGGCCAACGAAGCGTACGAGTACGCGGAGATGTGGATGCCCTTGGAGACATCCTCGTAGGGCGCGTCGAAGAACGGGTTGATGCCCATCCCGGTCTGCGGCATGAACCCGATCGAGTGCACGACTCCGTCGAGCTTGTTGCCCTCGCCGATTTCGGCCGTCACCCGCTCGGCCAGGCTGTCCAGGTGCTCCTGGTTCTGCACGTCGAGTTCGATCAGCGGGGCCTTCTCCGGAAGCCGGTCGGCGATGCGCTGGATCAGGCGCAACCGGTCGAATCCGGTGAGCACCAACTGCGCTCCGGCCTCCTGCGCCGCCTTTGCGATGTGGAACGCGATCGACGAGTCGGTGATGATCCCGGAGACGAGAACCCGTTTGCCTTCGAGCAGTCCTGTCATGTCCGTCCTTAATGTCTCGGGGCCTTCAGTGGCCCATGCCCATGCCGCCGTCGACCGGGATCACCGCACCAGCGATGTAGCTCGCGTCCTCGGACGCCAGGAAGCTGACCACCCCGGCGACCTCGGCGGCGGTGCCAACCCGCTTCGCCGGAATGAATTCCAGTGCGCCCGCCTGAATCCGCTCGTCCAGTGCGCGGGTCATCTCGGTGTCGATGTAGCCGGGGGCAACCACATTCGCGGTCACCCCGGCCTTGGACAATTCCCGGGAGATCGAGCGGGCCATGCCGACCAGGCCGGCCTTGGAGGCCGCGTAGTTGGCCTGGTTGCCGATGCCCCAGCTGCCGGAGACCGAGCCCACGTAGATGATCCGGCCGAACCGCTTTTTCTGCATGCTGCGCGAGGCCCGCTGGGTCACCCGGAACGCCCCGGTGAGGTTGGCGTCGATGACCTTCTGGAACCTCTCCTCGGTCATCCGGATGAGGAACGCGTCAGCCGAGATGCCTGCGTTGGACACCAGCACCTCGACCGGGCCCTGGTGCTCTTCGACCTCTTTGAAGGCGCGATCGACGGCGTCGTTGTCGGTGACGTCGCACTCCACGCCGAACAACCCCTCGGGCGCCCCGGATCCGCGATGCGTGATGGCCACCTTGTGGCCGTCGGCGGCCAGCCGCTGCGCGATGGCCAGACCGATCCCCCGGTTTCCGCCCGTCACCAGGACGGAACGGGATACGAACGCGGGTTTGCCGCCCTCGGCGGCGATCTCGGCGGCCTTCTCAGTGGCTGTGTCAGTCACCCGGCCAACTTAGCGTCTCGCTGCGGCGAGGCTGAAATCTCCCCCGGTTCGGCACCTCCCGTGGTGGACGCTCGGCGCGAAACCTAAGTCGGCAGGCGGCGGTTGATCAGCAGCGCCGCCAAACCCGCCAGCGCCAGCACCAACGCACCCAGCCGCAGCCAGCCCACACTCGCGTCGCCCCGGATCGTCTCGTAGCCGATCTGCTGCTGCAGCGTCGCGTACACGGACTTCAGTTCCTCCAAGCTGCCTGCGTTGTACCAACTTCCACCGGATAGCTCGGCGACCTTTTTCATCGTGGAGTCGTCAACGGGCACCGGCTGGCGCTGGTCGTTGATCTCGACGAAGCCGTACGGGGTGCCGAAAGAAATCGTCGAGATCGGCACGCCCTGGTCCTTGGCGGTGCGCGCGGCGGTGAAGGCGCCCTTCGGATTGTCCGGGTTGGTCGGCATCGTCTCCTTGCCGTCGGAGAACAACACGATGCGCGCCGGTGGCGGTTTGTCCCCACCGCCGATCACCGCGCCGACCGTCGCGATGGCCTGCAGCGCGGTGAAGATGCCCTCTCCCGTGGCGGTGCGGTCGGCGAACTGCAGCTTGTCCAGCCCGTTCTTGGTCGCCTCCCGGTTGGTCGTCGGTTGTACCAACACCGTGGCGGTCCCGGCATATTCGATCAGCCCGAGGTTGATTCCCGGGGTCAGCTCGTCGGCGAACTGCTTGGCCGCCTCTTGCGCGGCCGCCATCCGGTTGGGCTGCACGTCGTTGGCCCGCATGGACTGCGACACGTCGATCACCAGCATCACCACCGCGCGGTTGCGCGGGATCCGGACGTCGTTCGTCGGCCCCGCCATCGCGATGGTGAACAGCACCAGCGAGGCCACCAGCAGGATCGCCGGCACATGCCGCCAGTTGGCGGGCCGCTTCGGGGCGACGCTTTCCAGCAGCTCCATGTTGGCGAACCGCAGCATCCGGCGCTGGCGCGCCAACTGCATCAGGACATACAGCGCGGCCAAGCCGAACACCACGAAAAAGAACAGAAAAAACCACGCGTGTTCGAAGCCGGACAACGACATCGGGCCGAACAGCGGCAGCGTCACTGGCGGCCCGCCATCGCCCCGCGGCGGCGGGACTCGACGAAGCGAACGATGTCGGCGATCCAGTCCCGGTCGGTGCGCAGCGTCAAAACCGGTGCGCCGCAACCACGGATCGTGCGAGACACCTCGGTGCGATGCGCCGCCGCCGCCTTGGCGAAGTCGTCACGCAGCTGAGCGTCGATGGTGAATTCGCGGGTGACCCCGGTTTCGGCGTCCTGCAGCACGACATCACCGACGTCGGGCAGTTCGACATCGCGGGGATCGAGCACCTCGACGGCCAACACCTCGTGGCGCGCCGCGATCGCCCGCAGCGGGCGCATCCAGTTGATCGGCCCGAGGAAATCGCTGATGATCACGGCCATTCCACGACGGCGTTCGGGCCGGCGCAGCGCGTCGATCGCGGTCGCCAGGTCCCCCCGCACCCCGACGGGCGCCTTGGGGGTCGTCGCGATGGTCCGCAACAGCGTCTGCTCGTGCTGGCGTCCCGAGCGGGCCGGCACTCGGGTGATGGTCGCGCCGGTGGCGACGATCGCGCCGATCCGGTTGCCGCCGCCGCTGTTGAGGAACGTGATCGCCGCCGCGGCCGCGACCGCCAGGTCGCGTTTCTCGCAGACCGTGGTGCCGAAGTCCAGGCTGGCCGACATGTCGATCACCAGCCAGGTCTCCAGTTCGCGGTCGGCGATCATCTGCCGGACGTGCGGATGCGTGGTGCGCGCCGTGACGGCCCAGTCCATCCGCCGGACGTCGTCGCCGGGCTGGTACTCCCGCGACTCCCCCGGCTCCGATCCCGGTCCCGGAATCAGGCCGAGGTGGTCGCCGTGCAGGACACCGTCGAGCTTGCGCTTGACGGTCAGCTCGAGGTTGCGCAGCGCCGCCGCCAGCTTCGGGTCGTCGATCTGCCCGCGCTCGAATGACGGCGGATGGACGACCGCGCGCGTCGGTTTGGGATCGGTCACCGACCGCTAGCCGCCACGGTCTGCATCACCGGGGGTACCGAATGACCTTGCTGGGGAACGGCATTCACCTGCGGCAGGGCGACGGTCTGCAGGACGCGGTTGATCACGATCTCCGGCGAGATCTCGTCGGCGAGCGCATCGTAGGTCAGCACCAACCGGTGGCGCAGCACGTCGGGAATGACCTCGACGACGTCCTGCGGGATCACGTAGTCGCGGCCCCGCACCAGCGCCAGCGAGCGCGCGCCGGCGATGATGCCCAGCGACGCACGCGGCGACGCCCCGAAAGAGACCCAGGCCTTGACGTCGTTCATGCCGAGCTGCTCGGGGTGACGGGTGGCGGTGACCACGCGCACCACGTAGTCGACGAGCGCGTGGTGGACGAAGACGTTGGCCGCGATGTCCTGAAGGCGCACTAGGTCGCCGGTGGCCAGGATCTGCTTGGGCTGCGGCGGGGTCACCCCCATCCGGTAGATGATCTCCCGCTCCTCTTCCGGCGACGGATAGCCGACGTTGATCTTGAACAGGAAGCGGTCCCGCTGCGCCTCGGGCAACGGGTAGACACCCTCGTGCTCGATCGGGTTCTGCGTGGCCATCACCAGGAACGGGTTGGGCAGCGGGAAGGTCTTGCCGCCGATCGACACGTGCCGTTCCTGCATGACCTCCAGCAGCGCCGACTGCACCTTCGCCGGCGCACGGTTGATCTCGTCGGCGAGCAGGAAGTTGACCACCACCGGACCGAGTTCGGTGTCGAACTCCTCCTTGCCCTGCCGGTAGATGCGGGTACCGATGATGTCGGTGGGCACCAGGTCGGGCGTGAACTGGATGCGGGCGAACGTCCCGCCGACCACGCGCGCGAACGTCTCCACGGCCAGCGTCTTGGCCACGCCGGGAACACCCTCGAGCAGCACATGCCCCTTGGACAGCAGGCCGACCAGCATCCGCTCCACCAGTTGGTCCTGGCCGACGATGATCCGCTTGACCTCGAAGATGGCGCGTTCGAGCGTGTGTACCTCGGCGGCCAATCCGTCGGCGCCGCCGCCCGAGGGCGCCTGATGGGCCGGCGAGCCGGATTGCCCGCCCTGGCCCGAGTAACCGCTGGCGCCCGGGGGCGGCCCACCTGCTGATGTCATCAAGAACCCTCCACGTTCAATCGGACACGACTGCCGGGCAGCGACGTGCCCTCGTCCAACTATTCCAGGCCTGCCGGTTCCCGTCGACGCCGCCGTTCGCTGGCCAGCGATCAGTACTCGATGATCCTAGTCAGGAACGGCGTCATGCCGGGCGTACGAACCGGGCTGACCGTAACCTTGCCGGCGAGGCTGGATGCCTCCAACATCTGGCCGTTGCCCAGGTACATCGTGACGTGCTGGCCGCCGCCGGGGCCGTAGAAGATCAGGTCGCCGCGCCTGGCCTCGCCGGGAGGAATGTGACGCCCGGCGTTGTACTGGTCGCCGGAGAACCGCGGGATCAGCACGCCGACGCCGGCGAAGCCGTAACGCATCAGGCCCGAGCAATCGAAGCCGTTGATGTTGGCGCCGTCGCCCACGCCCTTGCTGGGGCCGTCCAGCGAGCCGCCGCCCCACGAGTAGGGCACGCCCATCTGCGAGCCCATGCGCTTGATCACGTACTCGATGGCCTGCCGGCCGTAGACCCGCGGGATCTTGCCGCCGGGGTTGGTGGGGGGCGCGGCGGACGGAGCGGGATCGCCGCCGAGGTTGATCCCCAGGGTGCCGAGAAACTGCTTGCCCAGATCCAGCGTGGTCTGGGTGGCCTGGGCGGTGGCCGCCAGCGACTGGTTGGCGACGGCGAGCGGATCTCCCGGCGCGCCGGCACTGATGGTGGCGGGCAGGGTGGGGTCCCACGGGCCGGGATCGGCGCCAGCTATGGGAGCAGGTGCGGCGACAGACAACATCAGCCCGGTCACCACGGCGGGGAGCACCCACAGCCTGGAAGCCAAGTTGATTGCGCGAAAACGCTTATGCCGCATAGCTCCTCGTTAATAGTCGATGTAGCGCACCACGTAGGGCGTCATGCCGCTGGTGCGCACCGGCGCGACGCGCACCTTCAGCCCGATGTCGGGGGCCTCGAGCATCTGGCCGTCGCCGAGGTAGATCGTCACGTGCTGGCTGCCGTTGGGGCCGTAGAAGATGACGTCGCCGCGGCGCATCTGTGACGACGGGATTTTGCGGCCCAGGTTGTACTGCGAACCCGAGTAGTGCGGCAGCTTGATGCCCACCCCGGCGAACGAGTACAAGACCAGACCCGAACAGTCGAAGCCGGTGATCCCGGCCCCCGAGTCGATTCCTTTGCTGGGCCCGGCGGCGTTGCCGCCACCCCACGAGTAGGGCACGCCGATCTGCGACATGCCGCGGCGGATCACGTACTCGCTGGCCTGCCGGCCGTAAACCCGCGGGATGCGGCTGGTGCCGTTCGGGGTGGCGTTGGTGATGCCGGTGTCGTCGGGCTTGAGGATGCCCAGCTGCTGCAGGAAGCTGCGCCCCATGCCGGCGGTGACCTGCGTCGAGGTCGCCGAGATGCCCAGCACCTGGTTGATGACCGCGATCGGGTCACCGGGGACGTTGGCGCTGGGGATCATCGGCAGTGTCGGATCCCAGCCGTCCCACCGGCGCCCGCCGGCCGGCGGCGCACCGCCCGGTGCACCGGGGTCCCACCGGTCGCCGGACACCGGGACACCCGGCGCGCCCGTCCCTGCCGACCAATGAGCGGCCGCGAGCCTGGCCTCCTGGAGTTTGGCCTGCGCCTCATCACGCTCGGCCGCCAGGCGACTGGCCTCCGCACGCTGTTCGTCGAACTTGCGCTTCGAGTCGGTGAGCGCGGCCACCGCGGCGTCCTGGCTGGCCTTCGCATCGGCCGCGGCCTTGTCCGCCTTCTGTTTGGCCAGCCGCGCCGCCGACTCCTTGTTCACCTGATCGGTCCGCGCCCGCTGCAGGTTGTCCATCACCGCTTGCGAGCTCGCGGTCAGCGTCCTCGCCGCGGTTTCGGTGGAGATGATGTCGTCGGGGCTGGTCGCGGTCAGGTAGGCGCCCGACGGCCCATTCATATAGGTGGCCGCCGCAAAGGTATTGAAGCGGCGCTGGGCCGCGGCGATCGCCGCGTTGGCGTCTTTGACCCCCTGCTGACTGGCGTCGAGGTCGTGTTGGGCGGCGGTCTCGTTGTCCCGCGCCGTCTCCACGTCGACCAGAGCCTTGTTGACGCTTTCCTGCGCGGTCTGGATTTCGGCGCTGAGGTCTTCCATGCGCTGGTTGGCCTTGGCGACGTTCGCGATCAGCGCGGCCAATTTGTCCGCGTTGGGATCGCCGTTTGCCAGACCCGGGGTGCAGACCAACAGGGCGGCACTCACGACCGACGGAATGACCGGCCGGAGCAGCCTGGCGAGTGATCGCACGGAGAAGCCACGGGGGGTACGTGTCATTCGACTCGGTCTCCTATGGCTCAGCGCGGACAGGCGACGCAAATCACAGACTTCTCGGAAAGCGCCAAAGACAACAAGAGCATCATTTGCACCGTACGTCACACCACACGCTATGGAAACGCAAGCAACAAACTGCACTCGGGAAGTGCGTTTACTGTGACCGAACGGTGACCTGCGGTGTTTGCCGCGGAGACGCGCAGACCCCGCTCATGAAGACCGGTCGAGCCGGAAAGGCGGGTTAAGCGCCCTGACTCGGCTCTTCCGGTTGAGGATCGGCGGCGTGGGCCGACGTTGCTGATCGCTTCGCGCGCAGCTGCAGCAACCGGGTGCCGACGGCCGCGGCGAGCACCCCGATCAGCAAGGCGATCGTCAGGCCGGTCCAGGGGAATTCGGGGCCGTTCAGCTCATTCAAAAAATGCTGCGCCGAGACCGTGGGATTGCCGGTCTTCGCGATGTCCTCGCCGGCCTCCAGCGTCACCCGCGGGAAGTGCGTGCTGTAGCTGCCGACGTAGCTCGGGCTGAGCGTGAGGACCGTGACGTCGTGGTAGTCGGCGCCGACCACGGTGGAGATGTCGCGCAGGGGCGTGTCGTTCGGGGGATTGTGGTCGAGCAGGACGATCTTGAGGTTGATGCCATCGGCGTGCGCCTGATTGACGATGCCCAGCAGTCCGGGTATCGCATCCGGTGGTGCGCTGACCCCCGTCGCCGCGACCTGAGCCTTGACCGCCGCCATGTCGACGTCCTGCGGGATATAGAGCGGCAGAACAAAGGAATCGTGTCCGCCCATCGTGTCCCTCCTGCCGCCGCTCGCCCAGTGCTACACGCACCGTACGCGACACATAAACCAGGCACACGACACGCCGACGCCAGTCGCAGTGGATTATGTCTCGGCGCGCGGCCCTACAACTGAAGCAGCCGCAGGGGGTTTAAACGCGCGCCGCTCGCGACAAGACTGGAAGTACGGGACCCGCTCTAATACAGGACAAGCGTACTGTTAAAGTAGCACCGCACGCCGACACGGCCCGTCGGCGGAAAGAACTAAATCTTGGGAGTTGAAGTGACTGATTCTGTGAACTCATTCGAAGCCCGCGACAACCTCGAGGTCGGCGACAAGAGTTACCAGATCTATCGCCTCGACGCCGTCCCCAACACGGAAAAGCTCCCCTACAGCCTCAAAGTCCTCGCCGAGAACCTGCTGCGCAACGAGGACGGCAGCAACATCACCAAGGACCACATCGAGGCCATCGCGAACTGGGATCCCAAGGCGGACCCCAGCATTGAGATCCAGTACACGCCGGCGCGCGTCGTGATGCAGGACTTCACCGGTGTGCCCTGCATCGTCGACCTGGCCACCATGCGCGAGGCGATCGGCGATCTGGGCGGCGACGCGGACAAGGTCAACCCGCTGGCACCGGCCGATTTGGTGATCGACCACTCGGTGATCGCCGACCTGTTCGGCCGGGCCGACGCGTTCGAGCGCAACGTCGAGATCGAGTACGAGCGCAACGGCGAGCGCTACCAGTTCCTGCGCTGGGGCCAGGGCGCATTCGACGACTTCAAGGTGGTGCCGCCGGGCACCGGCATCGTGCACCAGGTCAACATCGAATACCTGGCGAGTGTGGTGATGGAACGCGACGGGGTGGCCTACCCCGATACGGTCGTGGGCACCGACTCGCACACCACGATGGTCAACGGCCTCGGCGTCCTCGGCTGGGGCGTGGGTGGCATCGAGGCCGAGGCCGCGATGCTCGGCCAGCCGGTCTCGATGCTGATTCCCCGCGTCGTCGGCTTCAAGCTGACCGGTGAGATTCAGGCCGGCGTCACGGCCACCGACGTGGTGCTGACGGTCACCGAGATGCTGCGCAAGCACGGCGTCGTCGGCAAGTTCGTCGAGTTCTACGGCGAAGGCGTGGCCGAGGTGCCGCTGGCCAACCGCGCCACCCTGGGCAACATGAGTCCCGAATTCGGCTCCACCGCAGCGATTTTCCCGATCGACCAGGAAACCATCGACTACCTGAAGTTCACCGGCCGCAAGCCCGAGCAGCTCGCACTGGTCGAGGCCTACGCCAAAGAGCAGGGCATGTGGCACGACCCCAAGCACGAGCCCGAGTTCTCGGAATACCTGGAGCTAGACCTGGGCGACGTGGTGCCGTCAATCGCCGGGCCCAAGCGCCCGCAGGACCGAATCGCGCTGTCCGACGCCAAATCCACGTTCCGCGAGCAGATTTGCGACTATGTCGGCGACGATCCCGACAAGAAGGACTACTCGAAGCTGGACGAAATGGTCGACGAGACGTTCCCGGCCAGCGACCCGGGCGCCCTGAACAACGGCCACGCCGACGACCACAAACCGGTGGAGTCGGCCGCCAAGCACGCCAAGGGACGGGTGAGCACCCCGGTGACGGTGAAGTCCGACGAATTCGGCGAGTTCGTGATCGACCACGGCGCGGTGGTGATCGCCGCGGTCACGTCGTGCACCAACACCTCCAATCCTGAGGTGATGCTGGGCGCGGCGCTGCTGGCCCGCAACGCCGTCGAGAAAGGGCTGGCCTCCAAGCCGTGGGTGAAGACCTCGATGGCTCCGGGCTCGCAGGTGGTCAGCGACTACTACGAGAAGGCCGGCCTGTGGCCGTATTTGGAGAAGCTCGGCTTCTATCTGGTCGGCTACGGCTGCACCACCTGCATCGGCAACTCGGGTCCGCTGCCCGACGAGATCTCGAAGGCGATCAACGACAACGACCTCTCGGTGGCGGCCGTGCTCTCGGGCAACCGCAACTTCGAGGGCCGCATCAACCCCGACGTGAAGATGAACTACCTCGCGTCGCCGCCGCTGGTCGTCGCCTACGCGCTGGCCGGGACCATGGACTTCGATTTCGAATCCGAGCCCCTCGGCCAGGACGAGGACGGCAACGACGTCTTTCTCAAGGACATCTGGCCGTCGCAGAAGGACGTCTCGGACACCATCGCCTCCGCGATCAACCAGGAGATGTTCACCAAGAACTACGCCGACGTCTTCAAGGGTGACGAGCGGTGGCGCAACCTGCCCACGCCGAGCGGCAATACCTTTGAGTGGGACCAAGATTCGACTTACGTGCGCAAGCCGCCCTACTTCGAGGGCATGTCGGCGGACCCCGAGCCGGTGAAGGACATCAGCGGCGCGCGGGTGCTGGCGCTGCTGGGTGACTCGGTGACCACCGACCACATCTCCCCCGCCGGCAGCATCAAGCCGGGCACCCCGGCCGCGCAGTACCTCGACGAGCACGGTGTGGACCGCAAGGACTACAACTCCTTCGGCTCGCGGCGCGGTAACCACGAGGTGATGATTCGCGGCACGTTCGCCAACATCAGGCTGCGCAACCTCTTGCTGGATGATGTTTCCGGCGGATACACCCGCGACTTCACCCAGGACGACGGTCCGCAGGCGTTCATCTACGACGCCGCGCAAAACTATGCGGCCCAAGACATTCCGCTGGTCGTGCTGGGCGGCAAGGAGTACGGGTCGGGTTCCTCACGCGACTGGGCGGCCAAGGGCACGCTGCTGCTCGGCGTGCGGGCGGTGATCGCCGAATCCTTCGAGCGCATCCACCGCTCCAACCTGATCGGCATGGGAGTCATCCCGCTGCAGTTCCCCGAAGGGAAGTCGGCCGAGGACTTGGGGCTGGACGGCACCGAGGTCTTCGACATCAGCGGCATCGAGGCGCTCAACGACGGCAAGACGCCAAAGACGGTGCACGTCAAGGCCAGCAAGGACGGCGGCGATCCAATCGAGTTCGACGCGGTGGTGCGCATCGACACGCCCGGAGAGGCCGACTACTACCGCAACGGCGGCATCCTGCAGTACGTGCTGCGCAACATGCTCAAGTCCGGCTAGCCCGGACCTGTCCGTGCCAAAAGTCAGCGAGGACCATCTGGCGGCTCGCCGCCGTCAGATCCTCGACGGCGCTCGCCGTTGCTTTGCCGAACACGGCTACGACCGAGCCACCGTGCGGCGGCTGGAACAGGCGATCGGGATGTCGCGCGGAGCGATCTTCCACCACTTCCGGGACAAGGACGCGCTGTTTTTCGCGCTGGCGCACGAGGATGCCGAGCGGATGGCCGACGTCGCCTCCCGCGAGGGCCTGATCCAGGTGATGCGCGACATGCTCGCCGCGCCCGACCAGTACGACTGGCTGGCCACCCGACTGGAGATCGCGCGCAAGCTGCGCAACGACCCGGCGTTCAGCCGCGGCTGGGCGGAGCGCTCCGCCGAACTGGCGGCGGCGACGACCGATCGGCTGCGCCGGCAGAAGGAAGCGCACCGGGTGCGCGACGACGTGCCCGGCGACGTTTTGCAGTGCTACCTGGAACTGGTTCTCGACGGACTGGTCGCGCGGTTGGCGTCCGGCGAGGATCCCCGGCGGCTGGCCGCGGTCCTCGACCTCGTCGAGAACTCGGTGCGCCGCAACGATTCTGGGCCGCGAGCGTAACGGCACTGCGACTGAGGGGAGGAAATATCGCAGTGACGTTACGTCGCTTCGGCCCGCCCAGCGGGTCTATCGGGAACGCGAGGTGTGGTTGGGTCCGCCCCGGCTGCGCATCGTGGTGCCCGACTCCAGCAGCATGCTGTGAATCGAACCGTACGACCTGCCGGTAGTGGCAACCAGGTTGCGGATACTCGCCCCGCCTTCATAGGCGTTGCGTAGCTCGTGCAGCATCTGGTCGCGCGTCTTTTTCGACTTTCTCACTGGGGCCCCTCCAGGCTTGAACACGATCCCAAGCACATAGGGTAAGAACCCATCGTCGACCGCGTGGGCGGTTTCGCCGAATCCGCCGCGGCCACATCAAGATCAAGCCAGCTCGATCAGATCCCGATACTCGTCCGACCAGTAGTCCTCGGTGCCGTCGGGCAACAACACGACACGTTGCGGATCGAGCGCCTCGGCCGCCCCGGGGTCGTGCGTCACCAGCACCACGGCGCCGCGATAGCTGCGCAGCGCGTCGAGCACCTGCTCGCGCGACGCGGGGTCGAGATTGTTGGTCGGCTCGTCGAGCAACAGCACGTTCGCCGTGGACGCCACCAGCCCGGCCAGCGCGAGGCGGGTCTTCTCCCCGCCGGACAGGGTGCCGGCCGCCTGGTCGAGCTGCGCACCGCTGAACATGAAAGCCCCCAGCAGGCCGCGCAGGTCCTGCTCACCGGAATCCGGTGCGGCATGCCGGATGTTCTCCCAAACCGTCGCGTCATCGTCGAGGGTGTCGTGCTCCTGCGCGAAATACCCGATCCGCAAACCGTGTCCCGGCTCGAGGCCGCCGGTGTCGGGGTCCTCGACGCCCGCCAGCAACCGCAGCAGCGTCGTCTTGCCGGCGCCGTTGAGCCCCAGCACGACAACCCGCGAGCCGCGGTCGATCGCCAGATCGACACCGGTGAACACTTCCAGCGATCCGTAGGACTTGCCCAGCCCGGTGGCCACCAGCGGCGTGCGGCCGCACGCGGCCGGGGTGGGAAATTTGATGCGGGCCACCTTCTCGGCGACCCGCTCCTCGTCGAGTGCGGCCATCATCCGGTCGGCGCGGCGCAACATGTTTTGGGCGGCAACGGCTTTGGTGGCCTTGGCGCCCAGTTTGGCGGCCTGCGTACGCAGCGCGGCGGCCTTGCGTTCCGCGTTGGCGCGTTCGCGGCGGCGACGTTGTTCGTCGGTGGCGCGGGCGTCGAGATATTTCTGCCAGCCCATGTTGTAGACGTCGACCTCGCCGCGCACGGCATCCAGAAACCACACCCGGTTGACGACGTCGGCAATCAATTCGACGTTGTGGCTGATGACCACCAGCCCGCCGGTGTGTGCCCGCAGGAAATCCCGCAGCCAGCCAAGCGAATCCGCGTCGAGGTGGTTGGTCGGCTCGTCCAGCAGCAGCGTGGTCTGTGAACCTGAAGCACCCGCTCCTCCTTCCGACGCCGCGAACAGGATGCGCGCCAGTTCGACGCGGCGGCGCTGCCCGCCGGACAGGGTGCGCAGTTGCTGGGTCAACACCCGTTCCGGCAGGCCGAGACTCGCGCAGATGCGGCCGGCTTCGCTTTCGGCGCCGTAGCCGCCCAGCGCCACGAACCGCTCCTCGAGCTGTCCGTAGCGGCGGATCGCACGATCGCGCGCGTCGTCGTCGGCGACCTCGGCCATCAACGCTTGCTGCTTTTCCAGGTCGGTGAGCAACACGTCCAACCCGCGGGCCGACAGCACCCGGTCGCGCGCCAGCACGTCGAGATCGCCCTCTTTGGGATCCTGTGGCAGGTAACCGATTTCGCCGATCCGGCTGACCGATCCGGCGTACGGTTCGCTCTCGCCCGCCAGGATGCGCAAGGTGGTGGTTTTGCCCGCGCCGTTGCGTCCGACCAGCCCGATACGGTCGCCGGGCTGCACCCGCAGATCCGGGCCGTCGGGTGAGAGCAAGATGCGCGCGCCGGCGCGGACCTCGAGGTCCGTGGCGGTGATCACGATCGCTCTCCTGACATGAAAGATTATTTGTCGTCGGTGAAGACCGGCGGGCGGCGTTCTGCGCGTGCGGCAACCGCTTCTTCGAAGTTGGCGGTGAGCAGACGGACGAAAAGCTGTCCCAAGCCCTCGGCTTGCATGTGCCCTTCCAGGCTACCGGCGTCCAGTCCACTCCAGAGTGTGCGCTTGGTCAACTCGGTTCCGGGCCGCGAGAACGCCGCGATCCGGGCCGCGATCGCGTAGCAGGTGTCCAGCAACTGGTCTTCCGGCACCTGGCACGACACCAGCCCGATGCGTTCGGCTTCCTCGGCCGAGACGTCGCGGCCGGTCAGCATGATCTCGAACGCGCGCGACGATCCGATGGCCCTGGGCAGTAGGTAGCTCAGCCCGAGTTCGCTGGCGGTCAGCCCGTTGTTGATGCCGGCGGCGCGGAAGTAGGCGTTGGTCGACGCCACCCGGATGTCGGCGGCCAGCGCCAGGCACAGGCCACCGCCGATCGCCGGGCCGTTGACCGCCGCGATCACGGGTTGGTGTAACCGCCGCAGCGACAGGATGACGTCGTCGAGCACTTCCATGGAGCGCAGCGCGTAGGTCGGGCGGGTCAAGCCGTCGACGTTCGGCACCGTGCCGGCGGATTTGTGGTCGGCTCCCGAGGAAAACCCGCGGCCCGCGCCGGTCAGCACCACCACGCGCACCGAGTTGTCGTAGGTGACGTTCTCCAGGGCCTCCTTGAGCGGCACCATGACGTCGAACGCCATGGAATTCATGCGCTCGGGGCGATTGAGGGTTATCAGGGCGACGCCGGGCCGCGGCTGTTCAACGAGTACCAAACTCACCCGTGAACGGTAGCGCGGACCCGGAAAAACCGCGGTGTCAGCCTTGCTCGGCTTCGGCCGCGTCGACGTCGAAGGCCTTGATTTGCTGCACCAGGTCCTCCAGCGCCGCGGGAGGCAGCGCCCCGGCCTGGTTGAAGAGCAGCTTGCCCTTCTTGAACGCCATCAGCGTCGGGATGGAGCGGATCTGGGCGGCCGCGGCCAGCTGTTGTTCGGCTTCGGTGTCCACCTTGGCGTGCACGATGTCGGGGTGTTTCTCCGACGATGCCTGGAACGTCGGCCCGAACTGGCGGCATGGCCCGCACCACGAAGCCCAGAAGTCGACGAGGACGATGTCGTTGCCCTCGATGGTCTCGTTGAACACCTCGGCGGTGAGATCGCGTGTTGTCACAATTCGCCTAACGCCCGGAGCGGCCCCGATGTTCCCACACCGTTCCCGCGCCGCAAGGTTACGGTTGCGTACGTTTTCCCACGTCGGACACACTTACGGCGGACCATCCGCCCGCCATCCGACCAGCGAGGGAATTGCCTTGGGCCACTACATCGCTAACGTGCGCGACCTGGAGTTCAACCTGTTCGAGGTCCTCGACGTCGGCGCCGTACTCGGCACCGGCAGCTACGCCGACCTCGACGCCGACACGGTCCGCACGATATTGGCCGAGGCCGCTCGCCTCGCCGAGGGCCCGGTCGCCGAATCCTTCGCCTTTGCCGACCGCAACCCGCCGGAATTCGATCCGCAGGGCCACACCATCAGCGTGGCGCCCGAGTTGGCCAAGACGGTGCAAGCCATCAAGGAGGCGGGCTGGTGGCGCCTCGGGCTGGCCGAGGAGATCGGCGGCATGGCCGCGCCCACGCCCCTGACGTGGGCCGTCAACGAGATGATCATCTGCGCCAATCCCTCCGCGAACTTCTACAACCTGGGTCCCGTGCTGGCTCAGGCGCTCTACATCGAGGGCGACGAGCAGCAGCGGCGATGGGCGGCGGCCGGCGTGGAGCGCGGCTGGCAATCCACCATGGTGCTCACCGAACCCGACGCGGGCTCCGACGTCGGGGCCGGCCGCACCAAGGCCGTCGAACAGCCGGACGGCACCTGGCATATCGACGGGGTCAAGCGGTTCATCTCGGGCGGCGACGTGGGCAACACCGCCGAGAACATCTTCCACCTCGTGCTGGCCCGGCCCGAAGGCGCCGGCCCGGGCACCAAGGGGTTGAGCCTGTTCTACGTTCCCAACTACCTCTTCGATCCCGACACGTTCGAACTCGGTCCCCGCAACGGGGTTTTCGCCACCGGGCTGGAACACAAGATGGGCATCAAGTCCTCTCCGACGTGCGAAATGACTTTCGGCGCAACGGATGTGCCCGCCGTCGGCTATCTGGTGGGCGGCGTGCACAACGGGATAGCGCAGATGTTCACCGTGATCGAGCACGCCCGCATGACGATCGGCGTCAAGGCCGCCGGCACCTTGTCGACCGGCTACCTCAACGCGCTGGCTTTCGCCAAGGAACGGGTGCAGGGCGCGGATCTCACCCAGATGGCCGACAAGACCGCGCCGCGGGTCACGATCATGCACCACCCCGATGTGCGCCGCAGCCTGATGACCCAGAAGGCGTATGCCGAGGGCCTGCGGGCGCTGTACCTGTACGCGGCCGCGCATCAGGACGATGCTGTCGCGCAACGGGTTTCGGGCGCGGATCACGACATGGCGCACCGGGTGGACGACCTGCTGCTGCCCATCGTCAAGGGGGTGAGTTCCGAACGGGCTTACGAGCTCCTGACGGAGTCGCTGCAAACGCTGGGCGGCTCGGGCTTCCTGGTCGACTATCCGCTGGAGCAATACATTCGCGATTCCAAAATCGATTCGCTCTACGAGGGCACCACCGCCATCCAGGCGCTGGACCTGTTCTTCCGCAAGATCGTCCGTGACCGCGGCGAGGCCCTGCAGTTCGTGACGGCTCAGATCAGCCGCACCATCGATACCTGTAACGAGGCGCTCAAACCGCTGGCCGAGTTGCTGCAAACCGCGCTGGACGATGCCACGGCGATGACGGGAGCCCTCACCGGATACCTGATGTCCGCCACGCAGAACCCCACCGACATCTACAAGGTCGGGCTGGGATCGGTGCGATATCTGTTGGCCATCGGCGACCTGCTCATCGGCTGGCGCCTGCTGGCTCAGGCCGATATCGCCCACGCCGCGCTGACCAACGGGCCCGCGAAGGAGGACGAGGCGTTCTATCAGGGCAAGGTCGCGACCGCGACGTTCTTCGCCAGGAACATGCTTCCGCGGCTGACCTCGCTGCGCCACGTCATCGAGTCCATCGACGACGAGATCATGCGCCTCCCCGAGGACGCGTTCTAGCGGCGCAACGCGCACAGGTCGGGCACAGCTTAAACGGGTACACCCTTTCGTGGTCCACTCACGAGGGGAGAAACCTTGATGCCTGTCACGCTTACCCGGTTCGCCATCCTCGCCGCCACGGGCGCCGCCGCGCTGTCCGCCGCGGCGTGCGGCTCGTCGAACAACTCGACTCCGGCCTCGACGTCCACCTCGACGTCGACGGTGACGTCGACGAGCACGTCGCTGGCACCCGCCCAGGGCGAGGCTTCGGTCTACGGCCTGATCGCGTCGGTGGCCGGCAATTCCATCCAGGTCACCAAGGACGACAACACCAACGCCGCCGTCAACTTCACCTCGACGACCAAGGTCACCGAGGTCGTCCCGGCCACGCTCAGCGATGTCACCTCGGGCAGCTGCATCAGCGTGCGGCCCACCCAGGAAGTCCAGGGCAACCAGCCGGTCACCGCGGCGTCCGTGCGCGTCAGCCCGTCCGTCAACGGCACCTGCCCGCCGCCCAAGGAGTCGCCGCAGGGCTCCACCACCACGCCACCGTCCGGTACGCCGGCGCCGGCCAAGCCCAAGCCGCTGCGCGGCTCGGTCGCCTCGGTGACGGGTGGCAGCATCACCGTCGCGGGCGTCGACGCCAGCGGCAACACCACGCAGACGACCGTCACCACCGACGACAAGACCAAGTACTCCAAGCTGACGACCGCCACACCGGACGCGATCGCAGCTGGCAAGTGCGTCAACGCGCGCGGCACCCTGGACAACGGCGGCACGCTGCAGGCCACGACGATTAAGCTGCGGGGCGCCAACGACGGTAAATGCGGGGGCCCGGGCAAGCCCCCGCACGGGTGATTGCGCTCACATCGGGCGCGGGCACAGCTGAAACCGCGCTCCGGTGGGTATCCGGTTGCGCAGGCTGAACGGGGGATCGGAGAAAACGTCGATGCCTACCATCTCGAGCAAACCCCGGCTGGCGCAATTCGGGATCGTCGCGGTGCTTGTCGCCATCGTGGTGGGCGTCGCCATGTGCGGCCCCTCGAACAACACATCGAACACGAGCAGCCCCGGAAAGCCGACCGTCACCGCGCTCCCGCCGAGCTCAGCCCCGAGCGCCGCGCCCACCCCGGCACCGCCACCGCCCCCGGCGGCCAAGGACTACGTCGAAGGTCTCGTCGAGTCGGTGTCGGGCGGCACGATCGCCCTGCGGACCCGCACCGGGTCCGCGACGGTGGACTTCACGCCGTCAACCCGGGTCGTCGACGTGACCCCGGCCAAGCTGACCGACGTGACCGCCGGCAGTTGCGTCAACGTGCGTGCCACCCCGCAGAGCGCTTCCACCGGCGCCGGGATCACCGCCCAAGCCGTGACGATCACCGGGGCCGTCGACGGCAAGTGCCCGCCGCCCACCGGCTTTTTCGGCACGGTCAGCTCGGTCGCGGGTAACACCATCGCCGTCAGCGGCTTGGGTCCCCAACCGACGCCCACCAATGTGACGGTGACCGACTCGACCTCTTACAAGAGGCAAACGCCTTCCGACACTCAGGCGATAACGAACGGAAAGTGCTTGGGCGCGCAGGGAACCCAGGACGGCGGCGTGCTGCATGCGACCATGATCAGCTTGGAGGCCTGCCCGCCGATGGGCCGCCCGCACCACCACCTGCACCTCCCCCACCTGCCGTTCCACATCTAGCGGCGGGGGTGGGCCTCAGACGGTGAAGCCGAGGGCACGCAGTTGTTCACGCCCGTCGTCGGTGATCTTGTCCGGGCCCCACGGCGGGTTCCACACCCAGTTGATCCGCAGGTCGTCGACCAAGCCCGCGCCGACCAGGGCGCTGCGTGACTGATCCTCGATGACGTCGGTCAGCGGACAGGCCGCCGACGTCAACGTCATGTCGATCAGGGCGACGGTTCCTTCGTCCCCCTCCTCGACGTTCAGGCCGTAGACCAGCCCGAGATCGACCACGTTGATCCCCAGTTCGGGGTCGACGACATCGCGCATCGCCTCCTCGACGTCGGCGAGCAGTTCGTCATCCTGCGCGGTGGTTTCGCTCATCCCTACCCTCCTTGAGGCCTGTAACAGCTTGCGCCAGTGCGTCTTTGAAAGCCATCCAGCCCAGCAGCGCGCATTTCACCCGCGCCGGGTATTTGGCCACTCCGGCGAACGCGATGCCGTCGCCCAGGACGTCCTCGTCACCCTCGACGGTTCCCCTCGAGGCGACCATCTCGGTGAACGCGGTGACGGTCTTGAGTGCCTCGCCGACGCTCTGACCGATCACCTGCTGGGTGAGCACCGAGGTGGCCGCCTGGCTGATCGAACAGCCCTGCCCGTCGTAGGAGACGTCCGCGACGGTCTCGCCGTCGTCGGACAACGTCACCCGCAGCGTGACCTCGTCACCGCACACCGGGTTGACGTGAAAGACCTGCGCGCCGAACGGCTCCCGCAGTCCGCGGTGTTGCGGGTGCTTGTAGTGATCGAGGATCACGTCCTGATAGATCTGCTCGAGACGCACGGTCAGTCTCTCCCGAAGAAGTCCACGGCCCGGCGCACGCCGGCCACCAACCGGTCGACCTCGTCGGCGGTGTTGTACAGCGCGAACGACGCCCGTGCGGTGGCGGCCAGGCCGAACCTGCGGTGCAGCGGCAACGCGCAGTGGTGTCCGACGCGCACCGCGACACCCGCGTCGTCGAGCACCTGGCCGACGTCGTGCGCGTGCACCCCGTCGACGACGAAAGACACCGGCGAGCCACGGTTTTCCATCGACGTCGGTCCGACGATGCGCACGGCGTCGATCGCCGAGAGGCCCTCGATGGTCGCGGCGACCAGCTCGCGTTCGTGGGCTTCGACGGCCTCCATGCCCACGTCGCGGAGATAGCGGGTGGCGGCAGCCAGCCCGACCACCTGCGACGTCATCGGGGTGCCGGCCTCGAAGCGCTGCGGCGGCGCGTCGTAGGTGGAGGATTCCATCGCCACGGTCTCGATCATCGAACCGCCGGTGAGGAACGGCGGCATCGCCTCCAGCAACTCGCGGCGACCGTACAGCACGCCGATCCCGTTGGGGCCCAGCATTTTATGCCCTGAGAACGCGCCGAAGTCTACGCCGAGCGCGTGGAAGTCGACCGGCTCGTGCGGCACCGATTGGCACGCGTCCAGCACGGTCAGCGCGCCCACATTCTTGGCGCGGGCGACCAGCTCGGCCACCGGCCCAAGCGCGCCGGTGACGTTGGAATGGTGGCTGAACGCGACGACCTTGACCCGCTCGTCGAGGCGCAGCGAGTCCAGGTCGATGCGCCCGTCGTCGGTCACGCCGTACCAGCGCAACGTGGCCCCGGTGCGCCGTGCCAGCTCTTGCCACGGCACCAGGTTGGCGTGGTGCTCGAGCTCGGTGGTGACGATGACGTCGCCCTCGGACACCGCGTGCTCGAACCGATTGTCGCCCAGCACATAGGACACCAGGTTGAGCGCTTCGGTGGCGTTCTTGGTGAAGACCAGCTCGCCGGTGTCGGCGCCGACGAACGCCGCGATGTCGGCGCGGCCCTGTTCGTAGGCGTCGGTAGCCTCTTCCATCAGCTGGTGCGCGCCGCGATGCACGGCGCCGTTGGAGGTGACTAAAAATTCGCGCTCGGCGTCGAGTACCTGCAGCGGGCGTTGCGACGTGGCGCCGGAATCCAGGTACGCCAACTGGTTTCCACCACGCATCACCCGCTTCAGGATGGGAAAGTCCGCACGGATCGCCGCGACGTCCAGCGGGGTCACCGATGCCGACATGGTTACGCTCCCCTAGACCTTCTCAGCCGCCGCTTGCTGGAAGCGCACGTAGCCGTTTTGCTCGAGTTCGTCCGCCAGCTCCGAGCCACCGGATTCGGCGATGCGCCCGCCGACGAAGACGTGCACGTATTCCGGGTGGATGTAGCGCAGGATGCGGGTGTAGTGCGTGATCAACAGGATGCCGCCGTGCTCGGTTTCCGCGTAGCGGTTCACGCCCTCGCTGACCACCCGCAGCGCGTCGACGTCCAGCCCCGAGTCGGTCTCGTCCAGGATGGCGATCTTGGGCTTCAGCAACTCGAGCTGCAGGATCTCGTGGCGCTTCTTCTCGCCGCCGGAGAACCCCTCGTTGACGCTGCGCTCGGCGAAGGCGGGGTCGATTTCCAGCGACGTCATCGCCCCCTTGACCTCCTTGACCCAGTGCCGCAGCTTGGGGGCCTCGCCGCGCACGGCGGTGGCCGCCGAGCGCAGGAAGTTCGACACCGAGACGCCGGGCACCTCGACCGGATATTGCATAGCCAGAAATATCCCGGCGCGCGCCCGCTCGTCGACGCTCATCGCCAGGACGTCCTCGCCGTCGAGCGTGATGGATCCGGAGGTCACCCGGTACTTCGGGTGACCGGCGATCGCGTAGGACAGCGTCGACTTGCCGGAGCCGTTCGGGCCCATCAACGCATGCGTCTCACCGGATTTCACAGTCAGGTCCACGCCCTTGAGGATGGGGATCTCCCGTTCTCCCTCCGGGGCGTTGGGGTCGTCGACGCTGACGTGCAGGTCTTTGATTTCCAGGGTCGTCATGAAGCTGTCGCTCTCGATTCGGTAAGGGCCAGTTCGTGTTCGATGGCCGCGGTCAAGCGTTCCCGTACGTCGGGAACGGCGATCTTGGAGATGATCTCGGCGAAGAAGCCGCGGATCACCAGCCGGCGGGCCTGGTCCTCCGGGATGCCGCGGGAGCGTAGGTAGAAGAGCTGCTCGTCGTCGAAACGCCCGGTGGCGCTGGCGTGTCCGGCGCCTACGATCTCGCCGGTCTCGATCTCCAGGTTGGGCACCGAGTCGGCGCGCGCCGCGTCGGTGAGCACCAGGTTGCGGTTGACTTCGAAGGTGTCGGTCCCGGTTGCTTCGGCGCGGATCAACACGTCGCCCACCCAGACGGTGTGGGCGTCGGGCAGTACCGAGTCCGGATCCCCTTGCAGCGCACCCTTGTACAGCACGTTCGACTTGCAGTCGGGATGGGCGTGGTCGACCAGCAGCCGCGACTCGAGGTGCTGGCCGTCGTCGGCGAAGTACAGGCCGAGCAGCTCCGCATCCCCGCCGGGCCCCGTGTAGCGCACGTTGGCCGACATCCGCACCACCTCGCCGCCCAGCGTGACGGTGACGTGACGCAGCACCGCGTCCTTGCCCAGCCGCGCGTGGTGCGCGCTCACGTGCACCGTGTCGTCGGCCCAGTCGGCGATCCACACGACGGTGAGCCGCGCGGCGTCGTCGACGACGAACTCGACGTTGTCGGCGTACGTCCCACCGCCGCGGTGGTCGATCACCACGACCGCCTCGCCCAGCTCTTCGACCCTGATCTGCAGATGCCCGTAGGCCACGGCACCTTCGCCGGGGCCTGAGACGGTGATGTTCACCGGGTCGGGGATCTGGGTGTCCCGCGCGACGGTGACCAGGGTCGCCGAGTTGAACGACGAGAAAGCCTGGGCCGCAACGCGGTCGGCGGGGATGCCGCCCTGACCGAGCCGCTCGTCGCCCCGGTGCACGGTCTCGACGTGCACGCCCGGCCGTTCGCCGACACTGATCTGCGCCTTGCCGGTCGCGCGCGCCGAGCCGTCGTGCAGGCCGCGGAGGCGGCGTAGCGGGGTGAACCGCCACAGCTCGTCGCGACCGTGCGGAACCTCGAACGCGTCAACGTCAAAGGAGGCGAACAGCTCTCCTTTATTCAGAGCGGCGGTCATCCGACCGCGCCCTCCATCTGCAGCTCGATCAGCCGGTTGAGCTCCAGCGCGTACTCCATCGGAAGCTCCTTGGCGATCGGCTCCACGAAGCCGCGCACCACCATGGCCATCGCCTCGTCCTCGGTCAGCCCGCGGCTCATCAGGTAGAACAACTGGTTCTCGCTGACCTTCGACACGGTGGCCTCGTGACCCATTGTGACGTCGTCCTCGCGGATGTCGACGTACGGGTAGGTGTCGCTGCGGCTGATCGTATCGACCAGCAGCGCATCACATTTCACGCTCGAGCGCGATCCGTGCGCACCCTTGTTCACCTGCACCAGGCCGCGATACGAGGTGCGGCCCCCGCCCCGCGCCACCGACTTGGACACGATGTTGCTCGACGTGTTGGGCGCCAGGTGCAGCATCTTGGCGCCGGTGTCCTGGTGCTGGTCCTCGCCGGCGAACGCCACCGACAGCACCTCGCCCTTCGCGTGCTCGCCGGTCATCCACACCGCCGGGTACTTCATGGTCACCTTCGACCCGATGTTGCCGTCGATCCACTCCATGGTGGCACCGGCCTCGGCGCGGGCCCGCTTGGTGACCAGGTTGTAGACGTTGCCCGACCAGTTCTGAATGGTCGTGTAGCGAACGCGCGCATGCGGTTTCACGATGATCTCGACGACCGCCGAGTGCAGCGAATCCGACTTGTAGATCGGCGCGGTGCAGCCCTCGACGTAGTGCACGTACGAACCCTCGTCGGCGATGATCAGCGTCCGCTCGAACTGGCCCATGTTCTCGGTGTTGATCCGGAAGTAGGCCTGCAGCGGGATGTCGACGTGCACGCCCGGCGGCACGTAGATGAACGATCCACCGCTCCACACCGCGGTGTTCAGGGCGGAGAACTTGTTGTCCCCCGCCGGGATCACGGTGCCGAAGTACTGCTGGAAGATCTCGGGGTGTTCGCGCAGACCCGTGTCGGTGTCGAGGAAGATAACGCCTTGAGCCTCAAGGTCTTCCCGGATCTGGTGGTAGACCACCTCGGACTCGTACTGGGCCGCGACGCCGGCGACCAGGCGCTGCTTCTCGGCCTCCGGGATGCCCAGCCGGTCGTAGGTGTTGCGGATGTCTTCGGGCAGGTCGTCCCACGTGGCGGCCTGCTTCTCGGTGGAGCGCACGAAGTACTTGATGTTGTCGAAGTCGATGCCGCCCAGGTTCGAACCCCAGTTCGGCATCGGCTTGCGCTCGAAGATGCGCAACGCCTTCAGCCGGGATTGCAGCATCCACTCCGGCTCGTTCTTCTTCGCCGAGATGTCGCGAACGACCGCCTCGGAGAGCCCGCGCTGGGCGCTGGCACCCGCCGTGTCGGAATCCACCCAGCCGTAGCCGTACCGGCTCAGCGACGCGATGGCCTCCGCCTGGGTCAGCGGCTGGGTGGGGGCCTTGCTGGCCTCCGGGGTGAGTGTCATGCGGACGCTCCTTTGATGCTCGTGGTGTCGCGGCGCGGGCTGGGCGCCTTAGGGACGGGAACAGTAAGAGGTACGTGCGTGGTGCAGGCGCAGTCGCCGTTGACGATGGTCGCCAACCGCTGCACGTGAGTTCCCAGCACCTCGGCCATCGCCTGCTGCTCGGCCTCGCACAGCTCCGGGAATTCCTCGGCGACGTGCGATACCGGGCAGTGATGCTGGCAGATCTGCACGCCGTGGATCGGCCCGCCGACCCGTGTCGTCGTGGCGACGTAGCCGGCGTTGGTCAGCGCGCCGGCGACTCGCTCGGCGGCCGCCTCGACGTCGTCGTCCTCGGCGCTCTCGGCGGCCGGCACGCCGGCCAGGATCGCGTCGATGCGCTGGCGGGCGAACGTCTGCACCGCGTCCTCCCCGCCGATCTCGCGTAGCTGCCGCATGGCCGCGGCCGCCAGGTCGTCGTAGGAGTGCTCGAGCTTGGCCCGGCCCGCGGCAGTCAGCCGAAACCGCTTCGCCGGCCTGCCGCGCCCGGCCTGCTGCCACGGCGCGGCGGGTGCGGACTCGGCATCGCCCGCGTCGATCAGCGCGTCGAGATGACGCCGCACACCGGCGGCGGCCAGGCCCAACCGGTCGCCGATCTCGCCGGCGGTGATCGATCCGGATTCCAGCAGTAAGCGCACGATGGCCCGGCGGGTCTGCGTCTGGCCATCCGGCGCCGCCGGCCCCGCCGCGGGCACGGCGGCGTCCGGGTAGCTGGTGCGGATTTTCACAACACCAGTGTGACGCAATTCCGGAAATCGGTCCAGCAAGGGTGCCCTGCGTGGACGGTTGCGCTGGTCACACCGGCTACGCTGCTCTGATGGCAGCCCGCCACCACACGCTGAGCTCCTCGATCGCCAGTTTGCACGGCGATGAGCAGGCCGTGGGCACGCCGCTGAACGATACCGAGCTCACCGCGCTGCAGCGCACCCGCCTGTTCGGGGCCACCGGCACCGTCCTGATGGCGATCGGCGCCCTGGGCGCCGGGGCGCGGCCGGTCGTCCAGGACCCCACGTTCGGGGTCCGGCTGCTCAATCTGCCCTCGCGGATCCAGACGGTGTCGCTGACGATGACGACGACCGGGGCGGTGATGATGGCGCTGGCCTGGCTGATGCTGGGCCGGTTCGCGCTGGGCAGCCGGCGGATGTCGCGGGGCGACCTGGACCGGACCCTGCTGCTGTGGACGCTGCCGCTGCTGATCGCGCCGCCGATGTACAGCAAGGACGTCTACTCCTACCTGGCCCAGAGCCAGATCTCGCTGGACGGCCTCGATCCGTACCGGGTGGGCCCGGCGTCCGGGCTCGGCCTGTCCCACGTGTTCACCCTGTCCGTGCCCAGCCTGTGGCGCGAGACGCCGGCGCCCTACGGTCCCCTGTTCCTGTGGATCGGGCGCGGAATCTCGGCTCTGACCGGCGAAAACATCGTCGCCGCGGTGCTCTGTCACCGGCTGGTGGTGCTGCTCGGCGTGGGCCTGATCGTGTGGGCGACGCCGCGGCTGGCGCGGCGGTGCGGCGTCGCCGAGGTCAGCGCGCTGTGGCTGGGCGCGGCGAATCCGCTGCTGATCATGCATCTGGTCGCCGGCATCCACAACGAGGCGCTGATGCTCGGGCTGATGCTGGCCGGCGCCGAATTCGCGCTGCGCGGTATCGATTCCCCGCGGCTGCTGCCCCGCTCGTGGCGGTTCGGCCCGGATTGGGAACCGTTGGGCATGCTGCTGGCCGGCGCGGTCCTGATCACGCTGTCGTCGCAGGTGAAGCTGCCGTCGCTGCTGGCGCTGGGATTCGTCACGATGGCGTTGGCGTATCGCTGCGGGGGCAACCTGCGCGCGCTGCTGCTCACCGGCGGCGGGATGGCGGCGCTGTCGCTGTCGGTGATGGCGCTGGTCGGCTGGGCCAGCGGGCTCGGATTCGGCTGGATCTACACGCTGGGCACCGCGAACGTGGTGCGCAGCTGGATGTCGCCGCCGACGCTGCTGGCGCTCGGCACCGGCCAGGTGGGCATTCTGCTGGGCCTCGGCGATCACACCACCGCGGTGCTGGCGCTGACCCGTGGCATCGGCGTGCTGATCATCATGGTGATGGTGCTGTGGCTGTTGCTCGCCGTTTTCCGCGGGCGGCTGCACCCGATCGGCGGCCTCGGCGTCGCCCTGGGCATCACGGTGCTGCTGTTTCCCGTCGTGCAGCCCTGGTATCTGTTGTGGGCGATCATTCCGCTCGCCGCGTGGGCCACCCGCACCGGCTTCCGGGTGGCCGTCATCGTCATCACTCTTGTCGTCGGGATCTTCGGGCCGACGGCCAACGGCGACCGCTTCGCGCTCTTCCAGATCGTGGACGCCACAGTGGCCAGCACCGTCATCGTGGCAATGCTCATCGCGCTGACGTACACCCGCTTGCCGTGGCGACCGCTGCAGCAGAAGAGCCCAGAAGCCAACGGCGAGACGGCCATTGAGCTGTCGGAGCCCGCGACGTCGAAGACCCCGAGCGCCTCGCCTAGTTCCGAGGCGGCGCCCGACGCCTACGCTGATTCCACGTGAGCCGCGCCGGCGACGATGCAGAGCGAAGCGATGTGGGGGCACCTCCCGCTTGCGGGGGAGAGGAGCGCCGCTCGTGAGCACGGCCCCCCAAACCCCGGTCGTCCGACTGCGCGGGGTAAGCAAGCACTACGGCTCGACCAAGGCGGTGCGCGACCTCGATCTGGACGTGCACGCCGCGGAGGTGCTGGCTCTGCTCGGGCCCAACGGCGCCGGCAAGACCACGACCGTCGAGATGTGCGAAGGCTTCGTGCGCCCGGATGCCGGCAGCATCGAGGTACTCGGGCTCGACCCGATCACCGACAACGCCCGCCTGCGTGCCCGTATCGGAGTGATGCTGCAGGGCGGGGGTGGCTATCCCGCAGCGCGGGCCGGGGAAATGCTCAACCTGGTCGCGTCCTACGCCGCCGACCCGCTGGACCCGGCGTGGCTGCTGGACACCCTCGGGCTCACCGATGCTGCCCGGACCACCTATCGACGGCTGTCCGGCGGGCAGCAGCAGCGGCTCGCGCTAGCCTGCGCGCTGGTCGGGCGTCCCGAACTGGTGTTCCTCGACGAACCCACCGCGGGCATGGACGCCCACGCCCGGCTGCTGGTCTGGGAACTCATCGACGCGCTGCGCCGCGACGGTGTGACGGTGCTGCTGACCACCCACCAGCTCAAGGAGGCCGAGGAGCTCGCCGATCGGCTGGTGATCATCGACCACGGGGTGACGGTGGCGTCGGGCACTCCGACCGAACTGATGCGCGCCGGCGCCAAGGACCAGTTGCGATTCACCGCGCCGCCGCGGCTGAATCTGTCCCTGCTGGCCGCGGCCCTGCCCGAGGACTACAAGGCCACCGAGGTGACGCCGGGCGAGTACCTCGTCGAGGGTCCGGTCGACCCGCAGGTGCTGGCCACCGTCACGGCGTGGTGCGCGCAGATCGACGTGCTGGCCACCGACATGCGCGTCGAGCAACGCAGCCTCGAGGACGTGTTCCTCGACCTCACCGGCAGGAAGTTGCGGCCTTGACACACAACAAGACTCAATCGGACGTCTTCCCCGCGGGCACGTTTACCCCCGACCCCCGGCCCAACGCGGTGCCGCGGATGCTCGCCGCGCAGTTCGGTCTGGAGTTGAAGCTGTTGCTGCGCAACGGCGAACAGCTGTTGCTGACCATGTTCATCCCGATCACGCTGCTCGTCGGGCTCACGCTGCTGCCGCTCGGGTCGTTCGGCCACAACCGCGCCGCCACGTTCGTCCCGGTGATCATGGCCCTGGCGGTGATCTCGACCGCGTTCACCGGGCAGGCGATCGCGGTCGCGTTCGATCGCCGCTACGGCGCGCTCAAACGGCTGGGGGCCACCCCGCTGCCGGTCTGGGGCATCATCGCCGGCAAGTCGCTGGCGGTGGTCACGGTGGTGTTTCTACAGGCAATCCTGTTGGGGGCCATCGGTTTTGGGCTCGGCTGGCGGCCGGCCCCGGCGGCGCTGCTGGTGGGCGCGGCGGTGATCGCCCTGGGCACCGCCTGTTTCGCGGCCCTGGGGCTGTTGCTGGGCGGGACGCTGCGCGCCGAGATCGTGCTGGCGGTGGCCAACCTGATGTGGTTCGTCTTCGCCGGCCTTGGCGCGCTGACCGTGGAGACCAACCTGATCCCGGCGGGGTTCAAGTGGGCCGCCCGGCTCACCCCGTCCGGCGCGCTGACCGAGGCGCTGTCGCGGGCGATGTCGTTGTCGGCGGATTGGTTCGGCGTCGCCGTGCTGGCGGCGTGGGGCGCGGCCGCGGCGCTGGCCGCGCTGCGCTGGTTCCGCTTCACCTGAGGGCTCGCGGCTCGCGACACATAAACGTTTGCGACGACACGCCGGTGCGGGTGTGCGACGTTTATATCTCGACGCGGACCGCCGTACTACAGACCGTAGTTTTCATTGCCTTACGATCGGTCGGTGCCCGTTGGACGAGTGTTGTTGCGGTTGGTGGATCTGCTCCCCCACCTCAGTCTGCGTGTCCAGCGGGTCATCGCCGCGACGGTGATCCTCACCCAGGGCGGCATCGCCGTCACGGGCGCGATCGTCCGCGTGACCGCGTCGGGCCTGGGTTGTCCAACCTGGCCGCGGTGTTTCCCGGGCAGCTTCGTCCCGGTCATGGTGACCGAGGTGCCACGGGTGCACCAGGCCATTGAATTCGGCAACCGGCTGTTCAGCATCGGGGTGGTGATCACCGCGGCGCTGGCCGTGCTGGCCGTGACCCGGGCGCGGCGGCGCACCGAGGTGCTGACCTACGCGTGGCTTATGCCGGTGTCGACGGTGGTGCAGGCGGTAATCGGCGGCATCACCGTGCGCACCGGGCTGCTCTGGTGGACGGTCGCCATCCATTTGCTCGTGTCGATGACCATGGTGTGGCTGTCGGTGCTGCTCTACGTCAAGGTCGGCGAGCCCGACGACGGGGTGGTCTCCGAGCGGGTGGCCAGGCCGCTGCGCGTGCTTACCGCGCTCACCGCGGTGAATCTGGCCGCGGTACTGGTGACGGGCACCCTGGTGACCGCCGCCGGACCGCACGCCGGTGACCGCAGTCCCAGCCGGACCGTGCCGCGGCTCAAGGTCGAGATCACCACCCTGGTGCACGCGCATTCGTCGCTGCTGATCGCTTACCTCGCGCTGTTGGTCGGGCTCGGCTTCGGTCTGCTGGCGGTCGGCGCCGCCCGTGCCGTCGTGCTGCGGCTCGGCGTGCTGCTCGCGCTGGTGTGCTCGCAAGCCGCCGTCGGCACCACGCAGTACTTCGCCGGGGTGCCCGCCGCCCTGGTCGCCGTGCACGTGGCGGGTGCCGCGGCATGCACGGCGGCCACCGCGGCGCTATGGGCCTCGATGCGAGAGCGGGCCGAGCCCGAGCCGCTCGCACGCTGATTCCACGGCCAGCGCGAACCGGCGCTGGGCCCGGTCGCGGGTGCCGACATCGATATGCGACCAACCCAGCGAGGGCGCGATGACGTCCAGCCGCACCAGCCGGTCGCCCGCCACGTCGACGCGCGCATGGAGCAGCTCGCCGATGCCGACCCCCGCGCGCCCGGCGGCCGACGCGAGGGCGGCGTAACCGAGATCCCAGACCTCGAACTCCGGCTCGCCCGGCCAGGCGTGCGACTGCTTTCCCGCGAGAAAGACCAACGCCGACTGTGCCGTCCCGCCCGGCAGCGTCGGCACCCCGTCGCTCTCCAGGTTGCGCAGGTACCGCTCGTCGAGATTCCAGGCGACGGCGTCGGGCGGGTTGAGCAGGTGGCGCACGCGGCGGATCCAGGCGAGGAATTCGTCGCGCCGAAGGGCGTCGGGGGCGGCGCGCAGGATCACCACGTCAGCGCGCAGCGTCTCCGGATCGTCCCAGGACAGCCAGCGAGCGTGCAGGCCGCGAGCCCGTAGCGCGGGCACCAGCCCGGCGTCGTCGGAGTGGCGCGGGCCGCCCGCGAGCACGATCCGGGGATGGAAGACGTCCGGCCGGGCGAGCTTCATGCCCGGGCATGATATCCGCATGCACGCAATCGAAATCAGCGAAACCGGTGGCCCCGAAGTCCTGCGCTACGTGGAGACGGCTCAGCCCACGCCCGGGCCCGGCGAGGTGTTGATCGAGGCGGAGGCCATCGGCGTCAACTTCATCGACACCTACTTCCGCTCGGGCCATTACCCGCGTGAGCTGCCCTTCATCGTCGGCCAGGAGACATGCGGCACCGTCGTCGCCACGGGCGACGGGGTCGACGGGTTCGGCGTCGGGGACCGGGTGGTGTCCGCGGCGGCCTCCGGTGCCTACGCCGAATTCGCAACCGCCCCAGCGGTTTTGACGGCAACGGTGCCCGACGATGTGAGCTCCGATGTGGCGGCGTCGGTGCTGCTGAAGGGCCTCACCGCGCACTACCTGCTCAAGTCGGTGTATCCCGTGCAAAGCGGCGACGCGGTGCTGGTGCACGCCGGCGCCGGCGGCGTCGGGCTGATCCTCACCCAGTGGGCGCATCTGCTCGGCGCGCGAGTGATCACCACCGTATCGACGCCGGAGAAGGCGCGGATGTCCAAGGACGCCGGAGCCGACGAGGTCCTCTCCTACCCCGACGACCCCGCGCAGTTCGGCGAGCGGATTCGCGCGCTCACCGGCGGCGCGGGTGTGGCGGCCGTGTACGACGGCGTGGGCGCCAGCACCTTCGACGCCAGCCTGGCCAGCCTGGCGGTCCGCGGAACGCTGGCGCTGTTCGGCGGCGCCAGCGGGCCCGTTCCGCCGTTCGACCCGCAGCGCCTCAACGCCGCCGGGTCGGTGTTTTTGACCCGGCCCTCGCTGGTCCATTTCATGCGCACCCCGCAGGAATTCAGCTGGCGCGCAGAGGAATTGTTCGACGCGGTCGCCGGCGGAACCATCAGGATCGGGGTGGGCGGCCGCTATCCGCTGGCCGAAGCGGCCCGCGCCCACGAAGACCTGCAGGGCCGCAAGACGGCGGGCTCGGTGGTGCTGCTGCCGTAGACCGCTAGAGCAGCGTCGGCAGCGCGATCACCGAGTCGAGCGCCAACGCGCAGAACACCACGGCGAGGTAGTTGTTCGACTGCAGGAACAGCCGCAGCGGTTTGATCGGCTCGCCGGCGCGGACTCCGGCGTAAAGCTGGTGGGCCATCGCCAGGAACCACACCCCGGCCAGCAGCGCGACCGCCGCGTAGAGCCAGCCGGTGGCCAGCGCCAGCACCAGCGTCGCCAGCACCGTCAGCCAGGTGTAGATCAGGATCTGCTTGGTGACCTGACGCTCGGTCGCCACGGCCGGCAGCATCGGGACGCCCGCCGTTCGGTAGTCGTCCTTGTACCGCATCGCCAGCGCCCAGGTGTGGGGCGGCGTCCAGAAGAAGATGATCGCGAACATCACCAGCGCCGGCCAGCCGATGGTGCCCGTGACGGCCGACCATCCGATCATCACCGGCATGCACCCGGCCGCGCCGCCCCACACGACGTTCTGCGACGTACGGCGCTTGAGCAGCAGCGTGTAGACGAACACGTAGAACGCGATGGTGGCGATGGCCAGCAGCCCCGAGAGCAGGTTGGTCGTCCACCAGAGCCAGAAAAACGACCCGACGCTCAGCACCAGCCCGAGCACCAGTGCGTTGCGCGTCGGCACGGCGGCGCGCGCCAACGGCCGGCGGGCGGTCCGCTTCATCATCTTGTCGATGTCGGCGTCGGCCACGCAGTTGAGCGTGTTGGCACCCCCGGCGGCCAGCATTCCGCCGATCAAGGTGTCGAGAATTAGCAGCGGGTTCACGTGGCCGCGGTCGGCAAGCAGCATCGCGGGTATCGCGGTGACCAAGAGCAGCTCGATGACCCGCGGCTTGGTCAGCGCCAGGTACGCCAGCACGGTGGGGCGTATTCGGCTCGGCGCGACGCGCCCGCGAACGCTCACGCAATAACTCCTCGGGGTCGCAGCAGCGCGCAGCATCTACTACGCACGATGGTAGACGGCCTGCCTGCGGCGTCCCGCCCGCAGGGTCCGTTCACTCCGAGATTTTCCCGTTTGCGGGTCTGAATGCAAAGCGTGATCGGCCTGCGCGTAATTTTCACACCGGCCGGCCCGCATACCCCAAATCCTGCACTGCAAACGCCGGCGCTCCCGCACTAGGGTGAAACTGATCAGCTTGATGACCCAAGGATTGAGTCTGTGACCACACTCGAAGAGATCTCCACGCTGACCCAACAGCACCTTCCCGACGACTGGACCGACATCGACTCCGCCGCGGTCGACACCATCCGGGTGCTGGCCGCCGACGCGGTCCAAAAAGTCGGCAACGGGCATCCCGGGACCGCGATGAGCCTGGCCCCGCTCGCGTACACGCTGTTTCAGCGCACGATGCGGCACGACCCCAGCGATCCGCACTGGTTGGGCCGCGACCGGTTCGTGCTGTCGGCCGGGCACAGCAGCCTGACGCTGTACCTGCAGCTCTACCTCGGCGGCTTCGGCCTGGAACTGTCCGATATCGAATCGCTGCGCACCTGGGGATCGAAGACCCCGGGACACCCGGAGTTCCGGCACACCAAGGGCGTCGAGATCACCACCGGCCCGCTCGGGCAGGGCCTCGCATCGGCGGTCGGGATGGCGATGGCGTCACGCTACGAGCGTGGTTTGTTCGACCCGGACGCCGCCCCCGGGGAAAGCCCGTTCGACCACCACATCTACGTAATCGCCTCCGACGGGGACATCGAAGAGGGCGTCACCTCCGAGGCGTCGTCGCTGGCCGCGGTGCAGCAGCTGGGCAACCTCATCGTGTTCTACGACCACAACCAGATCTCCATCGAGGACGACACCGACATCGCGCTGTGCGAGGACACCGCCGCCCGCTACCGCGCCTACGGCTGGCACGTGCAGGAGGTGGAGGGCGGCGAGAACGTCGTGGCCATCGAAGAGGCCATCGCCAACGCGAAGGCCGTGACCGACCGGCCGTCGTTCATCTCGCTGCGCACCATCATCGGCTACCCCGCGCCGAACCTGATGAACACCGGCAAGGCGCACGGCGCAGCGCTGGGCGACGACGAGGTCGCGGCCGTCAAGAAGATCCTCGGCTTCGATCCGGACAAGACGTTCGAGGTGCGCGAGGACGTCATCGCCCACACCCGCAAGCTGGTCGACCGCGGCAAAGAGGCGCACGAAAAATTGCAACCCGAGTTCGAGGCGTGGGCACAGCGCGAACCCGAACGCAAGGCGCTGCTGGACCGGCTGACCGCAGAGAAGCTGCCCGATGGCTGGGACGCGGACATCCCGACTTGGACACCGGAAGACAAGCCGCTGGCCACCCGCGCGGCGTCCGGCAAGGTGCTGAACGCGGTCGGCCCGAAACTGCCGGAGCTGTGGGGCGGTTCCGCCGACCTGGCGGGCAGTAACAACACCACCATGGACAACGTTAAATCGTTTGGGCCCCCCTCTATTTCGACGAAGGACTACACCGCCGACTGGTACGGTCGCACGCTGCACTTCGGCGTTCGCGAACACGCGATGGGCGCCATCCTGTCGGGCATCGTGCTGCACGGACCGACCCGCGCCTACGGCGGAACCTTCCTGCAGTTCTCCGACTACATGCGCCCGGCGGTGCGGCTCGCGTCGCTGATGAACATCGACACCATCTACGTGTGGACGCACGACTCGATCGGGCTGGGCGAGGACGGCCCCACCCACCAACCGATCGAACACCTGTCGGCGCTGCGCGCCATCCCCCACCTGTCGGTGGTGCGACCCGCCGATGCCAACGAGACCGCCTATGCCTGGCGCACGATCCTGGCCCGCGGCAACGGCAGCGGCCCGGTCGGCCTGATCCTGACCCGGCAGGGCGTGCCGGTGCTGGAGGGCACCAACTTCGAGGGCGTCGGGCGGGGGGGCTACATCCTCGGTGACGATGGCGGTGACGAGCCCGACGTCGTCCTGATCGGCACCGGCTCGGAGGTCCAGCTCGCCGTCGAGGCTCAGAAACTGTTGGCGGACCGCGACATTGTGGCGCGGGTGGTCTCGATGCCGTGCGTGGAGTGGTTCGAATCCCAGCCCGAGGAATACCGCGACAGCGTGCTGCCGCCGTCGGTGTCGGCCCGGGTCGCCGTCGAGGCAGGCGTCGCGCAGTCCTGGCACAAGCTGGTCGGCGACACTGGGAAGATCGTCTCGATCGAGCACTACGGCGAATCCGCCGACTACAAGACTTTGTTCCGTGAATATGGCTTCACCGCCGAAGCCGTTGCGGCCGCAGCGGAACAGGTAGTGGATAACTGAGGAAGGGTGATTCACATGACCAGTCAGAACCCTAACCTTGCGGCGCTGAGCGCCGCGGGCGTGTCCGTTTGGCTGGATGACTTGTCGCGGGACCGACTGCAGTCGGGCAACCTGCAGGAGCTGATCGACACCAAGAGTGTCGTCGGCGTGACCACCAATCCATCCATCTTCCAAAAGGCATTCGCCGAAGGCCACGCCTACGACAAACAGATCTCCGAGCTGGCCGAGCGCGGCGCCGATGTCGATGCCACCATCCGCACCGTCACCACCGACGACGTGCGCAACGCGTGCGACGTCCTGACGCGCGAATGGGAAGCCTCCGACGGTGCCGACGGCCGGGTCTCGATCGAGGTCGACCCGCGCCTGGCCAACGACACGGACAAGACCATCGCGCAGGCCGTCGAGCTGTGGAAGATCGTCGACCGGCCGAACCTGTTCATCAAGATCCCGGCCACCAAGGCCGGCCTGCCGGCCATCACCGCGGTTCTCGCGGAAGGGATTTCGGTCAACGTCACCCTCATCTTCTCCGTCGAGCGACACCGCGAGGTGATGGACGCCTACCTGGCCGGGATGGAGAAGGCCCGCGAAGCCGGACACGATCTGTCCAAAATCCATTCGGTGGCATCGTTTTTCGTGTCCCGGGTGGACACCGAGGTGGACAAGCGCCTGGAGAAGATCGGCTCCGCGGACGCGCTCGCGCTGCGCGGCCAGGCCGGTGTGGCCAACGCGCGGCTCGCCTACGCGGCCTATCAGGAGGTTTTCGACGACGGCGAACGCTACCAAGCGCTCAAGGCCGACGGCGCCCGGGTGCAGCGTCCGCTGTGGGCCTCGACCGGGGTCAAAAACCCCGACTACTCGGATACCCTCTACGTGACCGAGCTGGTCGCACCGCACACGGTAAACACCATGCCGGAGAAGACGATTGACGCGGTCGCCGACCATGGCGTCATCAACGGCAACACCGTAACGGGCACCGCGCAGGCCGCCCAGGGAGTGTTCGACAAGCTGTCGGCGGTCGGGGTCGACCTGACCGACGTGTTCGTGGTCCTGGAGAACGAGGGTGTGGAGAAGTTCGTGGATTCCTGGACCGAGCTGCTGGAAGAAACGCAGAAGCAACTGGGTTCCACCGCTCAATGAGCCGGGCCGCGGCTGCCACGCAGTGGCGTAATCCGCTGCGCGACAAGGAAGACAAGCGCCTGCCCAGGATCGCCGGCCCGTGTGCCATGGTGCTCTTCGGCGTCACCGGCGATCTGGCCCACAAGAAGGTGGTGCCGGCCATCTATGACCTGGCCAACCGCGGTCTGCTGCCGCCCACCTTCTCGCTGGTGGGCTTCGGCCGCCGCGACTGGGATCACGACGCCTTCGCTCAGGTGATCCTCGACGACGTCAAACAACACTGCCGTACGCCGTTCCGCCAGGCCATCTGGGAGCGGCTGGCGGACGGATTGCGGTTCGTGCGCGGCGAGTTCGACGACGAGGCCGCGTTCGGACGGCTGGCCGAGACGCTGGAGAAACTCGACGCCGAACGCGGCATCGGCGGCAATCACGCCTTCTACCTGGCGATCCCGCCCAAATCGTTTCCGGTGGTGTGCGAACAGCTGCACGCCTCCGGCCTGGCCCGTCCGCAGGACGACCGGTGGAGCCGGGTCGTCATCGAGAAGCCGTTCGGCCATGATCTGGAGAGCGCCCGCGAACTCAACCACGTCGTCAACTCGGTGTTTCCCGAGGAGTCGGTGTTCCGCATTGACCATTACCTGGGCAAGGAGACGGTTCAGAACATCCTGGCGTTGCGCTTCGCCAATCAACTGTGGGACCCGATCTGGAACGCGCACTACGTCGACCACGTGCAGATCACCATGGCCGAAGACATCGGGCTGGGTGGGCGGGCCGGCTACTACGACGGCATCGGCGCCGCCCGCGACGTCATCCAGAACCACCTGATGCAGCTACTGGCCCTGACCGCGATGGAAGAGCCCGTCAGCTTCAAACCGTCTGCGCTGCAGGCCGAGAAGATCAAGGTGCTCTCGGCCACCCAGCTCGCGCAGCCGCTCGACGAGACCAGCAGCCGGGGCCAATACGCCGCGGGCTGGCAGGGCGGTGAGAAGGTGGTCGGCCTGCTCGACGAGGAGGGCTTCGCGAAGGATTCCACCACCGAGACCTTCGCCGCCATCACGCTCGAGGTCGACACCCGCCGCTGGGCCGGCGTCCCGTTCTACCTGCGAACCGGAAAACGCTTGGGCCGCAGGGTGACCGAGATCGCCCTGGTATTCAAACGTGCGCCACATCTGCCGTTCGACGCCACCATGACCGACGAACTCGGCACCAACGCCATCGTCATCCGGGTCCAGCCCGACGAAGGCATCACCTTGCGGTTCGGTTCCAAGGTCCCGGGCAGCACGATGGAAGTCCGCGACGTCAACATGGATTTCTCCTACGGCTCGGCGTTCGTGGAGGATTCGCCCGAGGCGTACGAACGGCTGATCCTGGACGTGCTGCTCGGTGAGCCGTCGCTGTTCCCGGTGAACGAGGAGGTCGAATTGGCTTGGGAGATACTCGATCCCGTTCTCGACTACTGGGCGACAAACGGCAAGCCCGACTCCTATGAGTCCGGCACCTGGGGGCCCGCGTCGGCGTTCGAGATGTTGCGCCGCACCGGGCGGGAATGGCGGCGGCCGTGATCCGCGCCGGCGACGATGCAGTGGGGGCACCGCCCGCCTGCGGGGGACGCAGCAGGAAGCAGAGGCGGCGCAAATGATTATCGACCTGCTGGACACCAGCACCACCGCGGTCAACAAGAAGCTCGACGAGCTACGCGAACAGGCCGGGGTCGTCACGATGGGCCGCGTGGGAACGCTGATCATCAAGTCCGACAACGACACCATGCTCGAGGAATCGATCGAGGCCGCCAACGCCGCCAGCCACGAACACCCGAGCCGGGTCCTGGTGGTGACAACCGGCAATGCGGACGCCGCCGAGGCTCGGTTGGACGCCCAGGTCCGGGTCGGGGGTGACGCCGGCGCCGGGGAGGTCGTGGTGCTCACGCTGTCGGGACCGTTGGCCGATCATGCCGAGAGCGTCGTCATCCCGTTCCTGCTCCCCGACATCCCAGTGGTGGCGTGGTGGCCCGACATCGCTCCGGCGGTGCCCGCCCAGGACCCGTTGGGCCAGTTGGCGATTCGGCGCATCACCGACGCGACCAACAGCGACGATCCGCTGTCGGCGATCCGGGGCCGGCTGCATGGTTACACCGCCGGCGACACGGACCTGGCCTGGGCGCGCATCACCTACTGGCGGGCGTTGCTCACCTCCGCGGTGGACCAGAAACCGCACGAGGAAATCGAATCGGCGCTGGTTTCCGGTTTGCGAGCCGAACCCGCGCTCGACGTGCTGGCGGGCTGGCTGGCCAGCAGGATCGACGGGCCGGTGCGGAGGGTGGTCGGGGAACTCAAAGTCGAGCTGGAGCGCAAAACCGAAACCATCACGCTGAGCCGACCCCAGGAGGGCGCGACGGCCACCCTGAGCCGAACGGGCCGACCCGATGCCCTGGTTCCCTTGGCGCGCAGGGAAACCCGTGAGTGCCTCGCCGAAGACATGCGGCGGCTGGACCCCGACGAGATCTACTTCGCCGCGCTCGGGGGCATCGACAAGGTGCAGTACGCATGAGCCGCGTCATCGACATCGTCCCCGACGGCGACGCCCTAGTCCGGGCCGCCGGCGCCCGGATGGTCGCCACAATCGAGGCCGCCGTGGCGGCCCGGGGGCGCGCCCTGATCGTGCTGACCGGCGGCGGCAACGGCATCGGACTGCTGAAGTATCTCCGCACGCAGCAGGTGGACTGGTCGACAGTGCACCTGTTCTGGGGCGACGAGCGCTACGTTCCCGAGGACGACGATGAGCGCAACGAGAAGCAGGCGCGCGAGGCGTTGCTCGATCACGTCGACATTCCGTCCAGCCAGGTGCATCCGATGGCCGCCAGTGACGGCGAATTCGGCGACGATCTCACGGCGGCGGCGCTGGCCTACGAGCAGCTGCTGGCCGCCAACGCCGCCCCCGGCGAGCCGGCTCCGACCTTCGACGTCCACCTGCTGGGCATGGGCCCCGAGGGCCACATCAACTCCCTGTTCCCCGATACCCCCGCCGTCCTCGAGACCACCCGCATGGTCGTCGCGGTCGACGACTCCCCCAAACCGCCGCCGCAACGAATCACGTTGACAATTCCCGCGATTCAGCGCTCCCGTGAGGTCTGGCTGATGGTTTCGGGGGCGGGCAAGGCCGACGCGGCGGCCGCTGCCATCGGTGGCGCGCAACCGGTCGCGGTGCCGGCAGCCGGGGCGGTCGGGCTGGAGACCACGCTCTGGCTGCTCGACGAGGAGGCCGCGGCCAAGCTTCCCCGCTGATGCTGGGCGCATAATGACGTTCATGGCAGACAAAACGGTGCGCAACGGGCCCGAGCGAAGCCGGATCAAGACCCTCACCCAGGCGGCGCTCAACGCCGACAAGACGGTGGAACAGGTCGAAGACGTGCTCGACGGCCTGGGCAGGACGATGGTCGAGCTGAACAGCTCGCTGTCGGCCCTGAACGCGACGGTGGAACGCCTGGAGAGCGGCCTGGATCATCTGGAGGGCGTGCTGCACAGCCTGGACAATCTCGCCCAGCGGCTGATCGCGCTCGTCGAGCCGGTGGAGGCGATCGTCCAGCGGATCGACTACATGGTCGGGGTGGGCGAGACGGTGATGTCCCCCTTGTCGGTCACCGAGCACGCGGTGCGCGGCGTGCTGGATCGGCTGCGCAACCGGACGGTGCACTAGGTTCCGCGGTCGACCGCGTCGAAAACCTCCACCGCGTGCCCAAACGGCTCCGAGGTGATCGCATGGTCGGTCTCGGACGGGTGGTCGAGTGAGAAGTCGATGCACAGCAGCAGGCCAAGCAGGACGGCGACCGCGCTGGATAGGAGTGCCTGGCCGAGGGTGCTGCCCAGGCGCAGAAAACCCGTAAGGCCTACCAGGACAACCCCGCCGAAGATCAGTCCCAACCACAGCAGCGCCGGTATCCGCGGCTTGGTCGCGATCATGCGCTGGGTGCGATGGGACGACAGCACGCTCAACTCGCTGAGGAACTGGGAATTGATCGCGCTCGACGCGGCACCCGGCGCCGGATTGCCGGCGATGCGGTACATCTGCGTTATGGCGGCGCGTGCGCTGTCGCGGGCGCCGTCACCGGCCTGCTTTGTCGAATCGGAACCGGCCACGGCGGTCGCGTACTGGCGCAACAGTTGCTGAATCTGGGGTCGCTCCGCTTCCGGCATGGCGACGGTCTGCCGGTACAGCGTCGTCAGTGCCGACGCCTCGTTGGCGACGATGACCTGGGTGGCGGAAAACTGTTGCCAGGTGACGACCACGGTGAACCCGAGCAGCGCGCCGTAGACAAGACCGACGATCGCGACGAACGGCGACATGGCCGAATCGTGTAGTTTTCCTTCGCCGGACAGGACACGATTGCCGAACCATACGCTGACCACCGCGAGCACAATCGCGATGGCGACGACGCTGACAAGAATCAACCAAAGAGACGGCGCACCCATCGCCCGAGACCTTACTGCGCAGTCGCGGCGGTGACGGCCATCCGCGCGCGCATGTCGGTAATTACCCGCTGTTGCGCAGCGCGCTGGAGAGGCCGTTCATGGTCAGCAGAATCCCGCGCTGGACCAATTCGTCCTCGTCGCCCGAGCGGTAGCGGCGCAGCAGTTCCACCTGAAGGTGGTTCAGCGGCTCCAGGTACGGGAACCGGTTGAACACCGAACGCGCCAGCGCCGGGTTGTCGGCAAGGAGGTCGTCGTGACCGGTGATGAGTTTGTGCATGGCGATGGTGCGCCGATGTTCGTCGACGATCTTGTCGAATACCCTGCGGCGCAAGGATTCGTCGGCCACCAGCTCGGCGTAGCGGGCGGCCAGGCCCAGGTCGCTCTTGGCCAGCACCTGCGCCATGTTCGATAGCACGCTCGCGAAGAACGGCCACCGCTCGTACAGCTCGTGCAGCGTCGCCACCCGGTCGGCTTCGCTTTCCGGACCCGCCGCGATCCACTGTTCGAACGCCGATCCGGTGCCGTACCAACCGGGCAGCATGACTCGCGACTGGCTCCACGCCAGCACCCACGGGATGGCGCGCAGGTCCGCGATCGACTCGGTGGGCTTGCGCGAGGCGGGCCGGCTGCCGATGTTCAGCGACCCGATCTCGCTGACCGGTGTCGATGCCTTGAAGTATTCGACGAAACCCGGTGTGTCGTGCACCAGTTCGGCGTAGGCGCGCCGCGCGAGGGTCGCCACCTCGTCGAGCACCGCATACGCCGGCTCGGCTGCCTCGCCGAGACCCTCGACGTCGAGCAGCGTGGACTCCAGCGTCGCGGCCACCAGGCTCTCCAGATTGCGCCGCGCCAACTGGGGTTCGGCGTACTTGGCGGCGATCACCTCACCCTGCTCGGTGAGGCGCAGCGATCCGTTCACCGCTCCCGGCGGTTGCGCCAGGATCGCTTGATAGCTGGGCCCGCCACCGCGTCCGACGGTGCCACCGCGACCGTGGAAGAGCCGCAACCGAATTCCGGTCTTGCGGGCCACCTCGACCAGGGAGAGCTCCGCCCGGTACACCGCCCAGCTGGAGGCAAGGTAACCGCCGTCCTTGTTGGAGTCGGAATAGCCCAGCATCACCTCCTGCGAGTCGCCACGCGCGGAGACGAGCGCCCGATATACCGGCAATTCCAGCATCGCGTGCAGAATCGCGGCGCCGTTGTGCAGATCGTCGATCGTCTCGAACAGCGGCGAAATGCCCACCGGGCAGTAGGGTTCCGGCCCGGAGGCGTCCAGCAGGCCGGCCTCCTTCAGCAGGATCGCGGCCTCCAGCACGTCCGACACCGACTGGCACATCGAGATCACGTAGTTGGGCACCGCGGCGGGTCCGTACCGCCGGACGGCGTGGGCGGCGGCGGCCATCACACCAAGCTCGCCGCGCGCCAGGTCGGACAATTCCGCGCGCTCGCCGAGCAGCGGGCGGCGGGTGCTCAGTTCGGCCGCCAGCAGCTCGACCCGCTCGTCTTCGCCCAACGAGCCGTAGTCCGGGTGCACACCCGCCCACGCCAGCAGCTCGCCGATCACCTCTTGGTGCACGTCGGAGTTTTGCCGCATGTCGAGGCCGCACAGGTGAAAACCGAAGACGCCCACGCCTTCCCGCAATAGCGCCAGCCGGTCGTCGGCCAGCAGCGCGCTGCCGTGGGCACGCAGCGAAGCATCGACGGTGTCGAGGTCGGCGCGCAACTCGGCCGGCGTGACATACCGCGTCAGGCCCAGGTCGAGCTCGTGCTGCGGTTGCCGGTCCAGGATCTCGGCGGCGGTCGCGGTGAGCCGGCCACGGATCACCCGCACGGCACGCCGGTACGGCTCGTCGGCCCGGGCGTTCTCCGGGCAGGCGTCGGCCAGCTCGGCCAGCTCTGGAGTGACGCTGACCAGTCGCGCCGACAGCGACAGTTCCTGCTCGAGGTCGGTGAGCTCGGCCAGGTAGTGCGCCACCGCGGTGAACGCGGCGCTGCCGGTGGCCCGGCGGACCACCTCGGCGGTGACGTTCGGGTTTCCGTCGCGGTCACCACCGATCCAGGAGCCGGGTTGCAGGATCGGCCCGGCGAGCAGCTCGGCGTCCGGCCAACGGGCGCGCAGCGCGTCGCGAACCTCGCTGTTCACTTGCGGGATCACCTCGAACAATGCGGCCGGGTAGTAGCGCAGCCCGACGTCGATCTCGTCGGTGATCTGCAGCCTCGAGAGCCGGATCAGCGCGGTCTGCCACAGGGTGAGGACCTGGCGCCGCAGCTCGAGTTCGATGTCGCGGCCGTCGTCGGTCTGGGTGTGGCCCTCGGCGTGCAGTCGCATCAGGCCGGTGATCCGGTGCTGGGTGACGAAGACGGTGCGCCGGCGGGTCTCGGTGGGATGGGCGGTGATGACCGGGGAGACCAGGGCACCCTTCAGGGCATCGGCCACCGTGGCCGAATTCAGTTCCGCGAGATCGAGTTTCGCGTAGGTGGCGGCGAGGCTGCTGTCTTGGGGCGGTTCGCCGGCGTCGACGTGGATGGCGCGGCGGCGTTCGCGGTGGATGTCTTCGGCGACGTTGGCCAGCAACGCAAAATGGCTGAACGCCCGGATGATCGGGATCGCGAGGTGGATGTCGAGACCGGAGAACATCGCCGCCATATCGGCCCGGTCGATCTCGGAGCGCCGCACCCGGAAGGATTCCACCCGGGCGCGTTCCACGAGGTCGAACACCTCGTCACCGTTCTGTTCACGCACGGTGTCGCCGAGGATCGCGCCGAGCAGCCTGATGTCGGCGCGCATCGGCTCGGTTGCCTCGCGACCGGTCGCGGTCCGCTGGACCGCACCGATCGGCTCCAGCGCGGTGTCGGGAGCCTCAGCCATGCGTCCCAGTATCGGTGCGGATCCCCGGTGTGTCGCGCCGTGGATTTCCCGCCCGGCGTTGTGACGAATGGCTAGTCTGCCGACATGCCCTCACCTCGCTGCTTGGCCGCGTTGGCCATTCCGATGATTGCTAGCGCTGTCCTGCTGGGTAGCGCGGCGACCGCGATCGCCACCACTCCCGCCGATGACGCATACCTCGCGAAGCTGCGCGCCGTCGGCCTCACCTGGCCACCCCAGACCGAAGAGGCGCTCATCGGAGAGGCGCACCTCATCTGCTACGACCTCACTTGGGGTTGGACGCCACAAGAGATCGCCGACGACATCCACACCCACCTGGACAAGAGAGGCGTGACGTTGTTGGACATCGGGACGATGGTCAACGCCGCACACTCGATCTATTGCCCCGGCAACGTGTGCGATGCCCCCAGCCTGTGCACGTGACCGCTGTCAGCGGTACTTGATCTGCAGGGCCATGCCGATGATGCACACCAGCCAGATGCCGGTGATGAACAGCGTCAACCGGTCCAGGTTCTTCTCGACCACGGTCGACCCGGACAGGCTGGACTGCACGCCGCCGCCGAACAGCGTCGACAGGCCGCCGCCCTTGGCGCGGTGCAGCAGCACCAGCAACACCACCAGGATGCTGGTGACCACTAGGGTGATCTGCAGGGCCAATTGCATGACGTGCAGCCTACCGGCTTCGCGGGGGCATCACGGCAGCGGCCCGCCGGCGGCGATGGCCGCCAGCGTCGCGAACTGCTCGCCGTCCAGCGACGCGCCCCCGACGAGGCCGCCGTCGACGTCGTTCTGGGCGACGATTTCGCCGATGTTCTTCGCGTTCACCGAGCCGCCGTAGAGCACCCGGACGCCCTCGGCGATCTTTGAGGAGGCGAGGGACGCCAACTCTTTGCGAATCGCCGCGCACACCTCCTGGGCGTCGCCCGCGCTGGCCACCCGGCCGGTTCCGATCGCCCAGACCGGCTCGTAGGCGATGACGACCTGGCCGATCTGCTCGGCCGAAAGGCCCGCCAGCGAGCCGCGCAGCTGCTTCTCGCAGTGGCCGACGTGCTCGCCGGCCTCCCGGACCTCCAGGTGTTCGCCGATGCAGACGATCGGCGTCAGCTCGTTCTTCAGGGCGGCCGTCGCCTTAGCGGCCACCAGGTCGTCGTCCTCGTTGTGGTAGGTGCGCCGCTCGGAGTGCCCGACGATGACGAAGGAGCAGCCCAGCTTGGCCAGGAAGGCGCCGCTGATGTCGCCGGTGTAGGCGCCCGACTCGTGCTGGGACAGGTCCTGCGCGCCGTAGGTCAGCCGCAGCTTGTCGCCGTCGACCAGGGTCTGCACGCTGCGCAGGTTGGTGAACGGCGGGATCACCGTGACGTCGACCTTGTCGTAGTACTTGTCGGGCAGCGCGAAGGCGATCTTCTGCACCAGCGCGATCGCCTCGAAGTGATTGAGGTTCATCTTCCAGTTGCCGGCGATCAGGGGCTTGCGGCTCACGAGACTCCTCCACTTGGCTGCGGCCGGCCCAGTACCTCGATGCCGGGCAGCGTCTTGCCCTCCAGGTATTCCAGCGATGCGCCCCCACCGGTGGAGATGTGCGAAAAGGCGTCCTCGGGGATGCCGAGCGCGCGCACCGCCGCCGCGGAGTCGCCGCCGCCGACCACGCTGAAGGCGCCCTTGCCGGTCGCGGCGACGATCGCCTCGGCCACGCCCTTGGTGCCCGCCGCGAAGGCGGAGAACTCGAACACACCCATCGGGCCGTTCCAGAAGACGGTCTCGGCGTTGGACAGCAGCGCGGCGAACCGTCGCACCGACTCGGGTCCGACGTCCAGGCCCATCTTGTCGTCCGGGATCCGGTCCGCGGCCACGGTCTCCGGCGGCGAGTCGGCGGCGAACTTCTCCGCCACCACGATGTCCACCGGGAGCCGCAGCACGTCGGCGTAGGTCTCGCTCAACCTGCGGCACGTGTCGATCATGTCGGTCTCAAGCAGGGATGTGCCCACCGAAAGGCCCTGCGCGGCAAGGAAAGTGAAGCACATGCCGCCGCCGATCACAATGCTGTCGGCCTTGGTCGCCAGCGACTCGATGACGCCGAGCTTGTCGGACACCTTCGACCCGCCGAGCACCACCGCGTACGGGCGCTTGGTCGAGGCCGTCAGCTGCTCGAGCACCCGGATCTCCTCGGCGACCAGCGTGCCGGCGTAGTGCGGCAGCAGGGTGGCGACGTCGTACACGGAGGCTTGCTTGCGGTGCACCACCCCGAAGCCGTCGGAGACGAAAGCTCCTCCCGGCGAAACCAGTTCGGCCAGCAGCTTGGCCAGGGCGAGTCGCTCGCCGTCGTCCTTGCTGGTCTCCCGCGGGTCGAATCGCACGTTCTCCAGCAACAGGACGTCGCCGTCGGTCAACCCCTCGGCGCGGGCCAGCGCGTCGCCGCCCACCACGTCGCCGGCCAATTGCACGTGCCGGCCCAGCTGTTCACCGAGCGCGGCGGCCACCGGCGCCAGCGACAGCGCGGGGTCGGGTGCGCCCTTGGGGCGGCCCAGGTGCGCGGCGATGACCACCTTGGCGCCGGCTTCGGCCAGCGCCCTCAACGTCGGGACGGACGCGGTGATGCGGCCCGGGTCGGTGATGACGCCCGCATCGAGAGGAACGTTCAGGTCGGAGCGCACCAGCACGGCGCGACCTGAAACACCTTCCGCCAGAAGGTCTTCGAGGCTGGGAACGGACACGGTCTACAGCGACTTGCCAACCAGTGCGACCAGGTCGACGAGGCGGTTGGAGTAACCCCACTCGTTGTCGTACCACGACACCACCTTGGCATGGTTGGCGATCACCTTGGTCAGGCCGGAGTCGAAGATGGAGCTGTGCGGGTCGGTGACGATGTCGCTGGAGACGATCGGCGCGTCGTAGTACTTCAGGATGCCCTTGAGCCGGCCCTCGGCGGCGGCCTTGAACGCCGCGTTGATCTCCTCGACGCTGGCGGACTTGGACAGGTCGGCGGTCAGGTCGGTCACCGAGCCGGTGGGAATCGGCACGCGCAGCGCATACCCGTCGAGCTTGCCCTTCAGGTTGGGCATCACCAGGCCGATGGCCTTGGCCGCGCCGGTAGAGGTCGGCACGATGTTCAGCGCGGCGGCGCGGGCCCGACGCAGGTCCTTGTGCGGGCCGTCCTGCAGGTTCTGATCCTGCGTGTAGGCGTGGATGGTGGTCATCAGGCCCCGGTCGATGCCGAATTCGTCGTCGAGCACTTTGGCAAGCGGCGCAAGGCAGTTCGTGGTGCACGACGCGTTGGAGATGATGTTCTGGCTGCCGTCGTACTTGTCGTCGTTGACCCCGAGCACGATCGTGATGTCCTCGTCGGTCGCGGGCGCGGAGATGATCACTTTCTTCGCGCCGGCGTCCAGGTGGCCTTTGGCCTTGGCCGCGTTGGTGAACAGTCCGGTGGATTCCACGACGACGTCGACGCCGAGGTCGCCCCAGGGCAGCGCCGCCGGGCCCTCCCGGACCTCGAGCGCCTTGATTTTCGCGGGGCCCACGACGATGGTGTCGTCGCCTTCGAGGCTGACGTCGTGGGGCAGCCGGCCGAGGATCGAGTCGAATTTGAGCAGGTGCGCCAGCGTGCTGTTGTCAGTGATGTCGTTGACGGCGATCACCTCCACGTCGGCCCCGGGCGCAAAAAGGCCCTGCTCCTGTTGGGCCAGTAGGGCCCGGTAGAAGTTGCGTCCGATTCGACCGAAGCCGTTGATGCCTACTCGGACCGTCACTTGTCTCTCCCTGTCTGATCGCTGATGAAACTGCTCGCCGTCAGCCTAGATCAGTAGCGACAACGGTTGCTGGGCCTCCCCCTCGGAGGTGACCTGCGTTACCCGCGCAGGCGCCGCAGCGCCGCGGTGGCGGCGTGGTAGCCGCACAGCCCGTGGATACCGGCTCCCGGCGGCGCGGACTGCGAGCACAGGTAGACACCCGGAACACCGGTCGCGTACGGGTTGACGGCGACGCGCGGGCGCAGCACCACCTGCAGGCCGTCGTTGGCGCCACCGATGATGTCGCCGCCGATGAAGTTCGGGTTGTAGGCCTGCAGGTCGGCGGCGCTCTTGCTGACGGACGCCAGGATGCGGTCGCGGAATCCCGGGGCGAAGCGCTCGATCTGGTCGACGACGGCGGCGGTGGCGTCGCCGGTGTAGCCGAACGGCACGTGCGCGTATGCCCAGATCGGGTTGACGTTGCCGGCCGACCGGGACGGGTCGGCCAGGTACTGCTGCCCGACGAGCACGAACGGCCGCGCCGCCATCTTGCCTTGCGCGCGTTGACGTTCGGTGTCCGCGATCTCGGCGAAGGTGCCCCCGAGGTGGACGGTGCCGGCGCGGGTGCAGTCGGGGTTCGTCCACGGGATATCGCCCTCGATCGCGAAGTCGACCTTGAACGCCGACGCCCCCTGGCGGTAGCGCCGGTAGGACCGCTTGATCCGGCCCGGCATCACGTCGCCGTATATCGACAGCACCGCCGCGGGGCTCAGGTCCAGCATCACGATGTCGGCGTCGGGGATGTCCCTGCGGCTCGACACCATCACCCCGGTAGCCACGCCGCCGCCGTGCGCGGCCAGGGCCGCGGCCAGGGCCCGGGTGATCGATCCGGATCCGCCCTCGGCGACGGGCCAGCCATAGCGGTGGCCGCTGGCCAGGATCATCAGCCCGAGCGACGCGGTGAGCGGGCGATCCAGCCGGGTGTAGACGTGCGCGGCAGCACCGCCGAACAACGCGCGCGCCGGCTCCGTGCGAAACCAGCGCGCCAGGACCGTGGCCGGCAGCGCCGCGCGTGGACCGAACGCCGCGAGGCGGACGGGGTGATGCGGGATGTTGATCACCGGGCGGAGCAGATCCTGGGCCAGTTGGTCGAACCCGGCCGCGAGATCGCCGACGGCCCGCCGCCACCGGGCGCCGTCGGGCCCCAGGCGGGCGGTGGTCTCTTCGATCGAGCGGTACAGCACACCGGCGCTGCCGTCGTCGAGCGGGTGCGCGCAGTCGATCTCCGGCCACTTCCACACCAATCCGTAGCGTGGAAGGTCGATCTCCTTCCAGAACGGCGAACCCACGGCCAAGGGATGAAACGCCGAGCAATGGTCGTGAATCACTCCGGGCAGCGTCAGCTCACCGGAGCGCGCTCCCCCGCCGATCGTGTCGCGGGCCTCCAGCACCTGGACGTCGACACCGTGGCGGGCGAGCTGGATCGCGGCGGCCAGACCGTTGGGGCCGGCCCCGACGACGACCGCCTTTGTCATGACTCGGGATGAATCACGTTTTGCGTGGTGACGTGGACCGGGAACTCGTCGCCCGGCTCGGCCCACGGCTGCCGCGACAGCATGTCCTCGATGGTGACGTAGCCCGCCTCGATCAGTCCGGTCTTGGCGTCGAGGATGCGGTACCACTGTTTCTGGATGTGGATCGGTTGGCCCTCCAGGACGATTACGCGAAGATCGCCGTCCTCGAGGTGGCAGCGCCGCTGTACGGCTTCCAGTAGCTGCTCGTTGTGCAGATGACCCTCACCGAAGTTCCACCCGACCAATGGCCCGGCGACCACCTCGCCCTCACGAATCTTGTAGTCGGCTTCGTTGTCGATCGCGCGGGCTAACAACGCGTTGAGCACTCGGCCGTGTAGGTGCATCGCGCGGAAGGCCGCGACCTTGTCGGCCATGATTTCGGCCGTCGCGGGGCCGTAGAGCTTGGCCAGCTGATTGACGACGAGCGCAGAGCTCTTGACGACTTCGGCGTCGACCTTCTCCTCGATGCCCGCGCGGAAGCACCACACGCTGCAGGCCCAGTTGCCGGCGTAGTAGCGCATCGCGGGGAGGAACGAAACCTTCTCGGGGAACATGTTTCCCACGATCACGACGGCTACCACGACGACCATGAGCGCCAGCAGCAGCGGCGAGGAAAGGTCGGTGGCGCGGATCGCGCCGTAGTGCCCGAACAGGTAGAACAGCGAGAAGATGAAGAACACGTTCCACTCCAACGGGACTCCCATCGGGAGGTTGGAAATGATGTTGAGGTGGAAGATCACCATGAACCCGATGAGAAACCACCGCCACGGCTGATCGCCGGCGACGAACACCAGGACCGTGGGGACGATGAACTCCGCTGTGGTGCCGCCGACGTGGGCCATGAGTTTCGGAAGCAAGCTGGGTCGTAGGTCGTTGACGTGGTCGCGGTAGAGCAGGTGCTTGATCGGCAGGAACAGCTTGGGCCGCAACAGCGCGTTGTTGCTTGTCATCACCGACACGACGTAGGGGAAGTGGTGGTTGAGCTTGGAGGTCGCCGCCCCCCACCAGAGCAGCAGCATGATGATCTTGAACGCCGCGATCTGATCGGTGAACGGGAAAAAGAAGACGAACAGCTTCAGCCAGTAGTGTTCCCCGCGCGCGGCCAGGAAGATGGTCTTGTCGCGCAGGCCCAGCAGCGCCAGGGCGACGATCGTCGGGATCACCACGACGGGGTCGATCAGCCCGACATCCCCTGCGCCGGTGACCGGCCCCCCGTACCCGGGTGACAGCAGCGCCCACACCGCGCCGGCCAACACGATGGCATAGAGCGCGACGTCGGCGAGCGTGCGGGAATCACCGCGGGTGCGCGGAACCTTATCCGGCCACGCGGGCAGTCGAATCGTGTTGGGCCGCAACCAATACAGGACTCCACCGATGGGAGGCATGAACCGCCCGGTCAGCGGGCCCGATCCGCAGCCGAGGCCCAGGACCTCGAACAGCAGCGTGAAGATGACGACCTTCTGATACACGATCGGCTGTGTCCACCAATCGCCGATGCGGCCCAGGCCGCCGAGTCCCGGGGTCAGCGAGATGATGGCGGCCGGGGCGGCGACGTACACCGCGATCTTGATCAGGTAGAGCAGATACACCGCATAGGGTGTTCCGAAGCCGTGTTCGGCCCAATGACGGGTCACGACCTGCAGCCGCGTTGCCCGTGGCAGGGTCGGCCAGGTGTCGTGATCGACGTCCGGAAGCTCCGGTGACATGAATCCCATGGCTGGCCTCTCTGTCGCCGAAAACGGCTGCGGCAAGCGCTATTTCAGCCGAACCGCTGGCGCAGCCCTTCGATCATTCCATCGAGTGATTGCAGTTCCTGTTCTTCGCCGCGCAGCATGCGCCGGAAGTTGGCGGCGCCTTCGGCGTCGCGATTGGACTCGCAGACGGCGATCGCCTGCTGATACCGGTCGATCCGGTGCTCACTGAGCCGCCGGCTCTGGGCGAGCAGGCGCAGGAAGTAGTCGGCCTGCCGGCGATCGGCCATCGCGGCCGCGGCGGCGGAAAAATCGGCATCGTGATTGCCGTCGACCGGCTCGGAGCGAGCCACGCCGCGCCGGGATGGACGTGTCCGTCGGTCCAGAGCGGTGCCCGACCTGTGGGGAGCGACCGAGCGCGACGCGCGCTCGTCGGGCGAACCGGCGAAGTCCATCTGTTCTCTCAACTGGACGTTTGGCGAAGGGACGGGCCGTAACCATACCCCGCCCGACGCCGCCCGGTCCACACGCGGATTCCGGCCGCTCACACCGGGCTCGCTACCATCGAGGAACCTCAGCGCGGCAAGGAAGCCTCAAGGAGAACCGTGAGCGACACCGACAGCCCAGATATCGGAGACATCGGCAAATTCGACCCTGGCACCACCCAGCGGTTGATGAGCGCGATGCGTCCGTTCCTGAAGACATACTTCCGCTCTGAGGTGCACGGGCTGGACGCGTTCCCGCCCGGCGGGGCGCTGGTCGTCGCAAACCACTCCGGCGGCATGTTCCCGATGGACGTCCCGATCTTCAGCGTCGACTTCTACGAGAAGTTCGGCTACGACCGGCCGGTCTACACGCTGAGCCACGACATCCTGTTCATGGGTCCGACGGCGCCGCTGTTCCGGCGCGCAGGCTACATCCGGGCCAACCGCGAGAACGCGGCGAGGGCGCTGCGGGCCGGCGGCGTGGTCGTGGTCTTCCCCGGCGGCGACTACGACGCATACCGGCCCACGCTGTCGGAGAACGTCATCGACTTCAACGGCCGCAAGGGCTACGTCAGCACGGCGATCGAGGCCGGTGTGCCGATCGTCCCGGCCGTGTCCATCGGCGGCCAAGAGACCCAGCTCTATCTGTCCCGCGGCACCTGGCTGGCCGAACGGCTGGGCATCAAGCGCCTGCTGCGCAGCGCCATCATGCCGGTTTCGTTCGGCTTCCCCTTCGGGTTCAGCGCCGTGATCCCGCCCAACCTGCCGCTGCCCAGCAAGCTCGTGATGCAACTGCTGGAACCGATCGACATCGCCGCGCAATTCGGCGAGGACCCGGACGTCGACGAGGTCGACGAGCATGTCCGGTCGGTGATGCAGGACGGCCTGACCACGCTCGCGTCCGGCCGCCGCTTCCCGATTCTGGGCTGAGCCATGGCATCTCGTCTCAACCAGGCCCTCGGCATCATCACCACCCTGAGGCGCGCCGGAATGATCGCGCCGATGCGGCCCGACCGCTACCTGAAGATCGCCGCCGCGATGCGTCGCGAGGGCATGGGCATCACGGTCGGTTTCGCCGGCGCCGCGCAGCGCTGCCCGGACCGCCCCGGGCTGGTCGACGAGCTGGGCACGCTGACGTGGCGCCAGCTCGACGAAAACATCGACGCGCTGGCCGCGGCGCTACAGAAGCTGCCCGGCGGCCGGGTCATCGGGATCATGTGCCGCAATCACCGGGGCTTCGTGGAATCGCTGGTGGCCGGCAACCGGATCGGCTCCGACATTCTGCTCCTCAACACGTCGTTCGCCGGGCCGGCGCTGGCTGGCGTCGTCAACCGCGAAGGCGTCGACACCGTCATCTACGACGAGGAGTTCACCGCGACGGTCGACCGCGCGCTCGCCGACAATCCCGACGCCACCCGCATCCTGGCCTGGACTGACCGCGAGCACGAGTCGGCCTTGAAAAGGCTAGAGGAACTCGTCGCCGATCACGCCGGGCAGCGGCCCGAGCGCACCGGCCGCAAGGGCAGGATGATCCTGCTCACCTCCGGAACCACCGGAACACCCAAGGGCGCCAACCAGACTGGCGGCAACGCCGGGATCGGCACGCTCAAGGCGATCCTGGACCGCACGCCGTGGCGGGCGGAGGAGCCCATCGTGATCGTCGCGCCGATGTTTCACGCGTGGGGATTTTCGCAGCTGGTGTTCGCCGCATCGATGGCCTGCACGGTGATCACCCGGCGCAAATTCGACCCGGAGGCCACACTGGATCTCATCGACCGGCACCGGGCGACCGGCCTGGCGGTGGTCCCGGTGATGTTCGACCGCATCATGGATCTGCCCGACGAGGTACGAAACCGGTACAGCTGCAAGTCATTACGGTTCGCCGCGGCTTCCGGTTCGCGGATGCGTCCGGATGTGGTGATCGCGTTCATGGACCAGTTCGGCGACGTGATTTACAACAACTACAACGCGACCGAGGCAGGCATGATCGCCACCGCCACGCCGGAAGACCTGCGCGCCGCGCCGGACACGGCGGGACGGCCCGCGGGCGGGACCGAAATCCGGATCCTGGACCCGGATTTCAACGAGGTGCCCACCGGCGAGGTGGGCAGCATCTACGTCCACAACGACACCCAGTTCGAGGGCTACACCTCGGGCACCACCAAGGATTTCCACGCCGGGTTCATGTCGTCGGGAGACGTCGGCTACCTCGACGAGGCCGGACGGCTGTTCGTCGTCGGCCGCGACGACGAGATGATCGTCTCCGGCGGCGAGAACGTCTACCCGATCGAGGTCGAGAAGACGCTGGCGGCGCACTCCGACGTGGCGGAGGCCGCCGTGATCGGCGTCGACGACGAGCAGTACGGCCAGCGGCTGGCGGCGTTTGTGGTGCTCGAACCCGGCGCGTCCGCCACGCCCGATGAGCTCAAGCAACACGTGCGGGAGAACCTGGCCAACTATAAGGTGCCCCGCGAAATATCGGTCCTCGACGAGCTCCCCCGCGGCAGCACCGGCAAGATCCTGCGGGCCGAATTGCAATCGCGGGTCAACGGCTGATGCGACCGATGCTCAGGAAGCCGCGGCCGCTGGCCCGCGCGGTAGTCGAATTCATCAACGCCGCCAACGGATTACGCCCGCTGGCCCGCAAAGGCTATCCCACCGTCGCGGTGTTCTGGTTCGGCTGGCCCACGTCGGAGGTGCCTGGCGTGTACTTCACGGCGTCGCTACTCGACGCGCTGCGCCGCGGCCGGCGCGGCGACTTCGCCGGGCGGCGGGGAAAGGCGGCGCTGGCCCTGACCGCCGCGTCCTGGGCGATCCTGGGGGTGATCCGCTGGCGCGGCGTCACCACCCCGGGCCCGGTGCTGGAGGCCGGGCTGCGCGAGCAGCTGGGAGCCGACTACGCCGAGGCGCTGGCCGAACTGCCGCAGACCGAGCCCAAGCGCCGCGGGCGGCGCAACCTACCGCTGGGCAACACCGTGGCCCGGCGGCGCTATGTCGAGAAGACGAACGTCGTGTCCTATGGGCCGCACGGCCGGGCGAACCTGGCCGACATCTGGCGCCGCCGCGACCTGCCGCGCGACGGCAAGGCGCCGGTGCTGGTTCAGGTGCCCGGCGGCGCCTGGGTGATCGGAATGCGCCGTCCCCAGGCCTATCCCCTGATGAGCCACCTGGCCGCCCGCGGCTGGGTATGCGTGTCGGTCGGCTATCGGGTTTCCCCGATGCACACCTGGCCCGACCACATCGTCGACGTCAAGCGGGCGCTGGCCTGGGTCAAGGAGAACATCGCGCGTTACGGCGGGGATCCCGATTTCGTCGCCATCACCGGCGGCTCCGCCGGCGGTCACCTGGCCGCGCTGGCGGCGCTGACGCCCAATGACCCCAAATTCCAGCCGGGCTTCGAAGATGCCGACACATCGGTGGTCGCCGCGGTCCCGGTGTACGGGCGCTACGACTGGTTCTCCACCGAGGGCGAGGGTCGCCCGGAATTCGTCCGGTTGCTCGAAAAGTTTGTGGTGAAGCGGAAATTCGCGGACCACCGCGATATCTACGTCGACGCGTCGCCGATCCGGCGGCTGCGGGCGGACGCGCCGCCGTTCTTCGTCTTGCACGGCGCCGACGATTCCCTCATTCCGGTCGGCGAAGCCCGCGAATTCGCCGAGGAACTGCGCGGCGTGTCGAAGTCGCCGGTGGCCTACGCCGAATTGCCCGGCGCCCAACACGGTTTCGACATTTTCGGTTCGCCGCGGGCGCACCAAGCCGCCGAGGCCGTGGCGCGGTTTCTGTCCTGGGTGTACGCGACCGGCTATCCGGGCCGCGACTAGGCCAGCGCCGCCGCTTTCTCGAGTTCGGTCAGCGCCGGTTCGATCGCGTCGGCCATGTCGTCGATGTCGTTGGCCACCTCGGGCGTGGTGACGAAGCCGAAGTCCAGGTAGTCGGTGTAGGAGAAGCAGGTGACGTTCAGGGCGATGTCCATCACCGGCGGCCCGAGCGGAACCAGCGAGTCGAGCTTGGCCCCCGCCATGTACAACGGGAACGGCGGACCGGGGACATTGGATATAACCAGGTTGAGCGGAGCCAGGTTTCGCGATAGGCCGGTGGCCGTGTAGGCACGCGCGGCCAGGTGCAGCAGCCCGGGCGGGGTGGTCTCGGTCAGCCCCATGATCTGATGCGCCGACAGCGCCTTGGCCATTCCCTTGGCGCTTTGCGTGCTTTCGTGGATGGCGCGCAGCCGCTCGGCGGGGTCGTCGATATCGGTGGCCAGGGACGCGGTCATCGAGCTGATCTTGTTGCCGATCTCGTCCTTGTTCTCGTCGGTTCGAGTCGAGACGGGGATCTGCGCGATCAGCGGTTTGGTGGGCAGCTCACCACGTTTCTGCAAGTATTCGCGCGCGGCACCGGCGACCAGTGCGAGCACGACGTCGTTGAGCTTGACGTCGTAGGCGTCCTTGACGGCCTTGGCGCGGGCCAGCTCGACGCGGCAGCCGGTGACCCGCCGGTGCGGGGACACCGGCGCGTTGAACCGGGTCTTGGGCGCCTCGAAGTAGCGCGGCGGCCGGCTGGCGATGCCCAACGCCGCGACCTGCTGGCGCACCGTCTGTTCGACCAGCCGGGCGATGCGGAAGGGCGTCTTGACGCCGACGTTGATGAGCGCGCCCACCGCGCGCCGCTCCAGGCCGGGAAGCTGGAAGCCCACCAGCGATCCGACCGTTTCCTGTTGCGGCGGACGGGGTTCCGGCGTCACGTCCAGCAGGATTTCACCCAGCCCGGCCCCCGATACCCCGTCGACGATGGCGTGGTGCATCTTGGTCAGCGTAGCGATCCGGCCACCCTCGACGCCCTCGATGACCCACAGTTCCCACAGCGGCCGGGAGCGATCCAGCTTGTAGGACATCAGCCGGCCCACCAGCTCCTCGAGTTCGCGGCGACTACCCGGAGCGGGGACGCCTATGCGGCGGACGTGGAAGTCGATGTCGAGTTCCTCGTCCTCGACGAACCACGGCCGGTCCAGCCCGAGGGGCGCGCCGGTGACCCGCCAGCGCAACTGCGGTATCTCGGGCAGCCGCTCGATGAGCAGTTCGCGCAGGCGCTGAAAGCTGTAGTCGGGCGCGTCGCTGGGATCGCAGATCGCCAACGCACCCACATGCATATGCCAGCCCGACGTTTCGGCCGACCAGAACGCCGCATCAACACTCGATAGCCGCTTCATGCGATGACCGTAGCCCTCCCCCACCCCTTGCGCCCAGCAATCCGCTGGTTAGCTAGGCATCTTCCAAAAGGTCTGGCGTTACCGCCGACTCGGTGTCGGGGATGCCTTCGACCTTCGCCTTACGGTCGGCCATCGAGAGCAATCGCCGAATACGGCCCGCCACAGCGTCTTTCGTCATCGGAGGGTCCGCCAGGCGGCCGAGCTCCTCGAGGGAAGCCTGCCGGTGCTCGACGCGCAACTTGCCGGCCGACGCCAGATGGTCGGGGACGCTGTCGCCCAGTATCTCCAATGCCCGCTCCACCCGGGCCGCCGCCGCGACCGCGGCCCGCGCCGAGCGGCGCAGGTTGGCGTCGTCGAAATTGGCGAGGCGGTTGGCCGTCGCGCGCACCTCGCGACGCATCCGGCGCTCCTCCCAGATCACCCGGGTGTCCTGGGCGCCCATCCGCGTCAGCAGCGCGCCGATCGCCTCGCCGTCGCGCACCACCACCCGGTCGGCGCCACGGACCTCGCGGGCCTTCGCGCTGACGCCCAGCCGGCGGGCGGCGCCCACCAAGGCCAGCGCGGCCTCCGGGCCGGGGCAGCTGACCTCCAATGCCGACGAGCGGCCGGGCTCGGTCAACGAGCCGTGCGCCAGGAAGGCTCCCCGCCACGCCGCTTCGGCGTCGGTGATGCTGCCGCCCACCACCTGTGCGGGCAGACCCCGCACCGGACGGCCCCGCATGTCGAGCAGGCCCGTCTGGCGTGCCAGCGCCTCACCGTCGTTGGCCACCCGCAGCACGTACCGCGTGCTCTTGCGAATTCCGCTGGCAGACAACACATGCACGACCGCGTTGTAGCCGTACAGGTCGAAGATGTCCTTGCGCAGCCGCCGCGCGATGTTGCCCAGATCCACCTCGGCCTCGACCAGGACACGCCCGCCCACGATGTGCAACCCACCGGCGAAGCGCAACAGGGAAGTGACTTCCGCCCGACGCGCGCTGACCGATTTCACGACCAGGCGGCTCAGCTCGTCCTTGACTTCGGTCGTCATCGCCACGCGTCGTCACTCCTCGTATCGCTGTCGACCCGAATCTCCGCGGTGGTCCTAGACGAAGGCAGTCCCGGGGCCTTGGGGCCCCCTCGGACCCCGTCCAGGGCCGCCGCGAGCTTGCCCGGGTCATGTAAAGGTCTACCAGGTGTAGCCACGTCGGCGAAGTGGACCTCGGCCTGCAGCAGCGTCGCGGTGCGGCGCAGCTGCTCGCGCTCCCGCTCACTCGGCACCCGTTCGGCGTCGATGATGATGTCGTGGACGGTGAACCCGGGCGCATGCTGGGCGAGCACGTGCAGATGCCGTTCCACCGAGAATCCGGCCGTCTCCCCCGGCTCGGCGACCAGGTTGAGCACCAGGGCACGCCGCGCGCTGGTCCTGCGCAGCGCCGCGGCCAGATCCGGCACCAACACGTGCGGGATCACGCTGGTGAACCAGGAACCGGGACCCAGCACCACCAGGTCGGCGGCCATGATGGCGTCCACCGCCTGCCGGGTCGCCGGCGGGTCGGCGGGAAGCAGCCGGACCCGCCGCACCTTGCCTGGCGTGGTGGCGATCGCCACCTGGCCGCGGATCAGCCGGAACATCCGCGGGTCGGACTCCAGGCCGGAGACGTCGGCCTCGATCTCCAGCGCTATCGGGCACATCGGCAACACCCTGCCCTTGACCCCGAGGATGCGGCCGAGCTCGTCCAGCGCGGCGACCGGATCGGCCAATACCTCGTTGAGCCCGGCAAGCATCAGGTTGCCGATCGGATGCCCGGCCAGCGCGCCGCTGCCGCCGAATCGGTGCTGCAGGATGGTCGCCCACAGTCGTCCGTACGGACTGTCGGATGCCAACGCCGCCAACGCCATTCGCAAATCGCCCGGCGGGATGACATCCAGTTCGCTGCGCAACCGGCCGGACGAGCCACCATCGTCGGCGACGGTGACCACGGCGGTGACGTAGGGGGTCAGCCGGCGGGCGGCGGACAGCGTCGCGTGCAATCCGTGTCCGCCCCCGAGGGCAACGATGCCCTCGCTATTCGGTGAACTCATTCGCGGCCCAGATCCCGGTGCAGCACCCGCACCGACAGTTGCGCATTGCCCCCCAGCAGCTGCATCAAGGCCTCGGCGATCGCGACGCTGCGATGCTTGCCGCCGGTGCAGCCAATGGCGACCGTCATGTATCGCTTGCCCTCCCGGCGGTAGCCGCCGACGACCAGAGATAGCAATCGATGGTAGGCGTCGAGAAACTCGGTAGCGCCGGGTTGACCCAACACGTAATCGCGCACCGCCGGGTGTTGGCCGGTGAGCGGGCGCAGCTCGTCGACCCAGTGCGGGTTGGGCAGGAATCGCACGTCCATGACCATGTCGGCGTCCATCGGCAGGCCGTACTTGAAGCCGAACGACTCGACGGTGACGCTGGTGGTCCCGGCGCCGTCGCCGCCGAAGGCTCGCTCGATGTTTTCCCTCAGGCCCCGCACCGACAAGGTCGACGTGTCGATGATCAGGTCCGCGGTGGCGCGAACCGGGGCCAGCATCGCGCGCTCGGCGGCGATACCCTCGGCCAGGGTCTGCTCGCCCTGCAAGGGATGGCTGCGGCGGTTCTGTTCGTAGCGGCGGACCAACATGTCGTCGGACGCCTCCATGAACACCACGCGCGGGGTGATGTTGCGGGTGGCCAGTTCGGTGCGCACCGAGTCCAAATCGCCGGTGAATCCCCGTGATCGAACGTCCATCACCACCGCGAGCTGGGTGATCCGCGACCCGGCGGCCAGTCCGAAGTCCACCATCCGGGTGATCAGCTCGGGCGGCAGGTTGTCGGCGACGTACCAGCCGAGGTCCTCGAGCACCTTCGCCGCGGTACCGCGTCCGGCCCCGGACAATCCGGTCACCAGGACGACGTCGATGCCGGCCGCGGCATCGCCCGGGCGGCCCTGCGCCAAGTCACCGTGACTCGTCATAGGTCAATCCTGGGGTCGCAGCGCTTCGAGGACGGCCGTGGCGGTTGCCACGCCGATACCCGGGACGGCGGTGATCTGGTCGACGGTGGCCTCCTTGAGGCGGGCTAGCGAGCCGAAATGCGTTACCAGCGCCTTACGGCGATGTTCTCCCAATCCTGGCACCGAATCCAGCGCCGAGGCGGTCATTCGCTTGGATCGCTTGCTGCGATGGTAGGCGATGGCGAACCGGTGTGCCTCGTCGCGCACGCGCTGCAGCAAATAGAGTCCCTCGCTGTTGCGCGGCATAATGACGGGATCCGGCTCGGACGGCACCCACACCTCTTCCAGCCGCTTGGCCAGGCCTATCACCGCCACGTCGGTGATGCCGAGCTCGTCGAGCACCGCGCTGGCCGCGTTGACCTGGGGCGCGCCACCGTCGACGACGTAGAGGTTGGGCGGGTAGGCGAACCGGCGCGATTTTCCTTCCGGCGAAAGCATATTCGGATCGTTCTGCTCGCTCAGATGGCGCGCGAACCGCCGCCGCGTCACCTCGGCGATGGAGGCGACGTCGTCGGAGCGTCCCTGCCCCGCGGCTTCCCGGATCCCGAAGTGGCGATAGTCCGATTTGCGCGGCATGCCGTCCTCGAACACCACCAACGAGCCCACCACGTCGGTGCCCTGCACGTGGCTGATGTCGACACATTCGATCCGCAGCGGCGCGTCGGCCAAGCCCAGGGCGTCCTGAATATTCTGCAGCGCAGCGGATCTGGCGTTGAAGTCACCGGCCCGCTTCAGCTTGTGTTGCTGCAGCGCCTCTTTCGCGTTGCGCTGCACGGTTTCGGCCAGGGCGCGCTTATCCCCCCGGCGCGGCACCCTTAAGGTGACGCGCGAACCGCGCAGGCCGGACAGCCAGCTGGCCAACTCGTCGGCGTTCGACGGCAGGCAGGGCACCAGCACCTCGCGGGGCACCGGGTTGGTGGATTCGTCGGCGGCGCCGTCCAGCTCGGCCTGTTCGCCGTAGAACTGGGTGAGAAATTGTTCGACCAACCGCTCCTCGCCGGATTCGCCTGGGTCCCCGGACTTTTCGACGATCCAGCCGCGCTGGCCGCGAACCCGCCCGCCACGGACGTGGAACACCTGCACGGCCGCTTCGAGTTCGTCGTCGGCGAAGGCCACCACGTCGGCGTCGGTGCCGTCGCCGAGCACCACGGCCTGCTTCTCCATGGCCCGCTTCAGTGCGGACAGGTCGTCGCGAAGCCGCGCGGCCCGTTCGAAATCGAGTTGGTCTGCCGCGGCGTTCATCTGCTGTTCTAGCTCGCGGGCAAAACGGTCGGTCTTGCCGGACAAGAAATCGCAGAAGTCCACGACGATTTGGCGATGTTGTTCGGCGCTGACCCTGCCGATGCACGGCGCCGAGCATTTGTCGATGTAGCCGAGCAGGCACGGGCGGTCGATCTGCTTGTGCCGCTTGAACACTCCGGCCGAGCAGGTTCGCGCCGGGAACACCCGGGTGAGCAGGTCCAGCGTTTCCCGGATCGCCCATGCGTGGGAGTACGGCCCGAAATAGCGGACGCCCTTGCGCCGCGGGCCGCGATAGACCATCAGCCTGGGAAACTCCTCGTTGAGGGTGACGGCCAGGACCGGATAGGACTTGTCGTCGCGGTAGCGAACGTTGAACCGCGGATCGAATTCCTTGATCCAGTTGTATTCCAGCTGCAGCGCCTCGACTTCGGTGTTGACCACCGTCCACTCGACCTTGGCCGCGGTGGTCACCATCTGCCGGGTGCGCGGGTGTAGGCCGGCGACGTCGGCGAAGTATGACGTCAGCCGGCTACGCAGGCTCTTGGCCTTGCCGACGTAGATGACTCGCCCGTGCGGGTCCCGGAATCGGTAGACGCCGGGCTCGACCGGGATGGACCCGGGCGCGGGGCGATACGTCGCGGGATCTGGCACGTATCCAGGCTAGTAGCCGCTAGAAGGGCGGCGGCTCGTCGGGATCGGCGGGTGGGGCGGGGCCGGTGGGCACCGTTTGGGTGGCCAGCCGCGCCGCCCGGTTGTGGCGGCGCTCGGTGTTGATGCGGCGGGCCCGGTTCTGGGTGCGGGTGGTGCGGCGCCTCGGCATCATCGCGCTGCGCTCACCGCAGCGGATTTCCGGTGGCGCCCCTGGCGCGGGTGGCTCGCCGGTGGGTGCGCACAGCGATGGGAATAGCAGGGCGCTGGCGGGGGTGGTGACGTAGGTGTGCCCGTCGGGCAGCGTCCAGATCAGCGTGCCGTCGGGCAGTTGTTGGTCACGCCAGCCCCAGAACGTTTTGAGCAAATGATGAAGCCGGCACAAGCATTTCAGGTTCGACGGATGCGTCGCCCCACCCTCGGCGTAGGGCACGGTGTGGTCGATATCGCAACGAGTGGCCGGGCGATCACAGCCCGGGGCCCGACACGTCAGATCCCGGCACCGGATGAACTCGGCCAGCTTGGCCGACGGCGTGTACTGCGGCTCGGCGCCCGTCGGAGGGATCAGGGGCTGCAGGCGCGCGGAGGCGGCCAGCTCGGTGATCAGCTCGGCGGGGATAAGCCCCTCACCCCCGAGCAGCACGCCGGGCGCCGTCCCGCGGCCCTCGACGGTGGCCTGCTCGGCGATCAGGTGGATCACCACCGTGCTCTTCGCCGCCGCCGGGTGGCAGTCGGGGCTCCCGCAGCCGCACACCAGCGTCTCGGCGCCGGCGGCCAGCGCTCCGAGCGCATCGGCACGCCGCTGCGCCTTGGTGCGCGGATCACCCTCACACACCGTGCCCGCCAACTCATCCAGGCGGCGATCCAGCGCCTGGCCGGTGGTGGCGAACACGCTGGCTTCCAGCCAGGCCATCCCCGACTCGTTGGCCCGCACATCGACATGACGCTCCTCGGCGGCTGTGGTCGCCCGGCGCTGCGCATCGCGATCAACCCCGGCCACGATCTGATCCACCGCGGCGGCCAACCCGCCGCGGGTCAGCGACGGGCGGCGCACCAGCAGCGCCGCCACCCGCGCATCCACGATCGCCAGCACCGCGGCATCCGTGATCAGATCGGTGCGAAACACGATCGCCTGAAACGCCCGATAGTCAATCTCCCCGGCCGCGAACAGCTCGCCCACCCGCGGCAGCCGCTCGCGCAGCGCCATCGCATAACGCAGGTAGCTATGGCCCATCACCACGCTGCACCCCAGCGCGGCGGCCACCTGCGCGGCCACCGCGTCCCAGGTATCGGTGGCCCAGTCGGCGCGTTCCCCGGTCGCGCGGCAGCGCAGCATCAACAACTCACCCACGGCAACCAACCGCTCCGCGGCCGCCCGCGCCTCCGCACGCCCCGCCTCGCGGACCCGATCCAGCAGCACCGTTGACTCCGGCGTCGGCCGCGAAGCCTCCACGTATTCGAACATGTGTTCGAGCGTAACAGGCCCGGACGACAACAAGCCCGCACGTTCGCCGCAGGGGTACACGGACCGACAATCCACAGATCAAGCAGCCATCGAAATCGTCCGCGGGCAGGCCCGGCTGTCGGCTATCGGGTGTAGTAGCCCCGGACGACAACCTCAGGTGGTCCGGCGGTCGATCTGCGCACGACGCTTCGAAGCCCAGTCCGTCATCGGGAATCCCGGCTTGACGTCGCAGGCCGACAGCATCAAAACCACCCTCGACAACGCGGCCAGCCCATAGTCACAAGTCCAGTCCGGACGGGTCATGGTCCAGACCAGGACGCCATCGTCGGTAGCGCCGAAGAAGCTGAGTCGCATCGGCCGAAACGCTCCGCTTGGGGACACGCCGATTGCGTCGCCGTGACAATTCGACACGGCCCCAAAGCCTTTCGAGATGACGTCGTGGATCTTCAAGGTGCGGTCATAGGTGTCGACCGATTCGGCGTACAGTGCCTGGCCGCTGAGTCGGTACGCGGATTCGGCGCGGTCGGATGATCCGCCGGGCCGCAGCGGCGAACCCTTGAACAGCAGTGCCGCCGAGCATTCCGGCGGCCGAGCGCTGGTGAAGTAGTTGTCACCCACCGAGGTCGCGGTCGCCGGACCGAGCGGGGTGGCATCCCCGTCCGGCAGAAGGAACTCGTGCGCCGATATCGCCCGGTGCGCATTCGCGGGGACCTCCGGCTGGCCGGGAGCCCGCACCGCTCTGCCCGTCACCGAGGTTGCGCAACCGCTCACCATCACCGCCGCGATGACCAGCGCGACAGCCGCCCGCACGTGACGTGCCATCGGGCGATGGTACAGCGCTCAGCCGGCGTGCGGGCGGTATCGCGCCAGCAGCGACCGGACGGTGTCCATAGCCTCCACAGCACGGTCCTTGTCGACGGCCTGGATCGCCATCACCGGGATGTACTCGTCGTCGGGCAGATCGACTCGCGCCCATCGGTGACCGGCGGGAAACGACACGCCAACCACATCGGACCACGGAATCAGCCTGTAGCCGAACAGGTTTCGCACCGAAATGCCAGGCGGTCCCACCCGCAGTCGCGGCCGCGCGAACAACAGGACGCCGCCCGCGATGATCAGGCCCAGTACGGCGATCGCCACCTGATCGGAGGTCTGGAAGATCACCCCGCTGGACTTCATTTTGAGCAGCACGCCGACCGCGATATGCACGGCCGCGATCAGAAACGCTGCGATGTAAGCAAATAACGGTGTCCGGTAGGGGCGCAGCTCGACATCCCAGGCGTCGCGGTTCGGCGGAGTCACGACCCAGCGCGCAGGTCGCGCAGGGTGAGCGCGGCGGCCAGGGCCGCGCCGGTCGCCTGGGCCCCTTTGTCCTCGGCCGATTCCGGAAGCCCGGCCCGGTCGCGCGCCTGCTCCTCGTTGTTGGTCGTGAGCACCCCATTGCCGACCGGCGTGGAAGCGTCCAGCGAGACCCGGGTCAGGCCCTGTGTCACCGCGTCGCAGACGTAGTCGAAATGCGGTGTCTGGCCCCGTATCACGACACCGAGAGCGACGACCGCGTCATGGCTACGAGCAAGTTCCTGGGCAACGACGGGAATCTCGATCGCGCCGAGCACGCGGACCACCGTCGGGTTGCCGACACCCGAATCGGCCGCCACTTTCAGCGCGCCGGCCAACAGCGCGTCGCAGATTTCCCGGTGCCAGGTGCTGGCGACGATGCCCAGGCGCACGCCTGCCGCGTCGAGCGCCGGAATCTCCGGCACACCGGCGCCACCGCTCACAAAGCACCGCCGAATTCACCCGGCAAATGGACGGATTCGTGGAAATCGTCCAGGCCCGCCAGGTCGTGGCCCATCTTGTCGCGCTTGGTCAGCAGGTAGCGGATGTTCTCCGCGTTGGCCCGCACCGGAAGCGGCACGCGCTCGATGATGTGCAAGCCGTAGCCGTCCAGGCCGACTCGCTTGGCCGGGTTGTTGGTCAGCAACCGCATCGAGCGGACTCCGAGGTCGACGAGAATCTGCGCGCCGATGCCGTAATCCCTTGCGTCGGCCGGTAATCCAAGCTTCAGGTTGGCGTCGACGGTGTCTTCGCCGGCGTCCTGCAGCTGGTAGGCCTGCAGCTTGTGCATCAGGCCGATTCCGCGGCCCTCGTGGCCGCGCATGTAGAGCACGACGCCGCGACCCTCGCGCGCGACCATCGCCATGGCGGCGTCGAGCTGCGGCCCGCAGTCGCAGCGGCGTGACCCGAAAACGTCACCGGTCAGGCACTCGGAGTGCACGCGCACCAACACGTCGTCGCCCTCGCCGCTCGGCCCGGCGATATCGCCACGGACCAGCGCCACGTGTTCGACGTCCTCGTAGATGCTGGCATAGCCGATCGCGCGAAACTCGCCGTGGCGGGTCGGGATTCGCGCTTCGGCGATCCGCTCGATGTGCTTCTCGTGCTTGCGCCGCCACTCGATCAAGTCGGCGATGGTGATCAACGCGAGGTCGTGCTCGTCGGCGAAGACCCGCAGTTCGTCGGTCTGGGCCATCGCGCCTTCGTCCTTCTGGCTGACGATCTCGCAGATGGCGCCCGCGGGTTGCAGGCCGGCCATCCGGGCCAGATCGACCGCGGCCTCGGTGTGGCCGGGACGGCGCAGCACACCACCGTCCTTGGCGCGCAACGGAACTACGTGGCCGGGACGGGTGAAATCTTCGGCCAGGCTGGTGGGATCGGCCAGTAGCCGCATCGTGGTGGCCCGGTCGGACGCCGAAATTCCGGTGCCCACACCCTTTCTTGCGTCGACGGTGACGGTGTAGGCGGTGCCGTGCTTGTCCTGGTTCACCGCGTACATCGGCAGCAGGCCGAGCCGATCACAGATCGCGCCATCCAGCGGCACACACAGATAGCCCGAGGTGTAGCGGACCATGAAGGCCACCATCTCCGGTGTCGCCTTTTCGGCGGCGAAGATCAGGTCGCCCTCGTTCTCGCGCTCCTCGTCATCGATGACGATGACGGCCTTACCGGCCGCGATGTCGGCAACCGCCCTCTCGACGGAGTCCAACCTCGTCATCTTGGCTACCTTGCTGTCGTAAGGGCCCGCATGAGGAGCCCGGCGTTGCATTCAGTATGAACCACCGCCGCCCCACAGTTATTGCCACGGCTTTTCGGCGGGATGCGGGGACTCGCCCGGTAGCCCCGAGCAACTCCTTGCAGTGACGCCTCCGTCAAAAACGGCGTGCCCGCCAGGCTCGCTGGTGCGCCAGCTGACCAGGGAAGACGTGGTCGCGGGACGGCCACCGGAGGGCGCGCAACGTAAGTCCGGCGTAAGTCGCAGTTAAGTGCCAGATGTGAGATCGAGCCGAGACACCGGAATCGGTTTCGCGCCCATTCCGGTCGGGAATTGCAGTGTCATGACTATCAACACGCAAACCAAATCGTGGCGTCGCCTGTGTATTGGCGCCCTCGCAGCCGGTGGCGTGGCGTTGTCCACTCTCGGAGTGACCTCGGGCGTTGCCCAGGCGGTGCCTCCGTCCGCTCCGATGTATCACCATCACTGGTGCCCTGGCGACCAGTGGAACAACGGCTGGGGCCCGTATCAGAACTGGAATAACTGCCGCGACTGGGACGACAACTACGGTCCGGCCGGTTACGGGGCACCTCCGCCGTGGGCGCGGCCGATGCCGCCGCCCCCGCCGTGGGCGCCGTGGGCCCAGGTCGTGTGGAACCCCGACGTGGGCGACTGGGGATTCTGGAACGGCCCCGCCTTCGTCCGGCTCTAACCAGCTATAAACAACCGATAAAGCCTTGACCGCAGCCGCACCAGGCGCTGCGGTCAAGTGCTTTGGTGAACTCACGGCAAATTGGCAGTTAATTTCCAGTGCACGGGTGGAATCCGATCCGCAGCCACACCTGTGGCATAGATCACTAGTCACGACCCGTCGGGGGCCCTAGCAGAACGGAAACCCCTGCCATGTTTACCGGCATCAGCACCCACGCCGGCCCCCTGGTTATCGCGATAGTGGCGCTCACTGGCGCTGCGATTTCGCGCGGCGGCGCGGCAGCGGCCGCCCCAAACCAGGACGACCAGTTCCTCGCACTACTCAATCAAGAAGGCGTCCCCGCCATTTCCGGCATACCGCAGCTCATCAAAACCGCCCATGAGGTATGCGGCCAACTAGACAGCGGCGTTCCGGTCAATACCGTGGTGGACGAGCTGGTGAACTTCGCCAACACCGCCACCCCCGGCGCCGACCCCGGCCGACTCCGTCGCACCGAGACCCGATTCCTCATTGCGTCGGCCGGCGCTTACTGCCCGAACCATCAGGTGGGCTTCACCAACCGGAATGGGTCACGACACCGGGTGAAGTTGGCCGCCTTCGTCGAAGGCGCTAACCCGACGGTTCCACCACGACCACCCGCACCGGACGCCCAAATGCTGCAGCCGCCACAGGCGGCGGCACCCGCCGCGCCGAAGCAGGCACCCCCAGAGGTTGGTCCGCCGCCGGGCGCCAGTGGCGGAGGGGGCGGCCACGGTGGCGGTACCGGCGGTGGCGGAGCCCCACCCACGGCCGGACCGGGCATCATCGCGCTCGCGCCGTGACGCTCAGGCTTGGCGGCTCATCAACCGCTCGACGTATTTGGCGATGACGTCCGCTTCGAGGTTCACCCGCGTGCCGACCGGGGCGTGACCAAGCGTGGTCAGCTCGCGGGTCGTCGGGATCAGCGAAACCTCGAACCAGTCCCGCGGCTCCGCGCCGAGCCCGGACACCGTCAGCGAAATGCCGTCGACGGTGATCGACCCCTTCTCGACGACGTAGCGAGCCACCGCCTCGGGGACCTCGATCCGGACCACCTCCCAGTTCTCCGAGGGCGATCGGGAGACCACCTGACCGGTGCCATCGACGTGGCCCTGGACGATGTGACCGCCAAGCCGGCTGTTCACCGCCGCGGCGCGCTCCAGGTTCACCCGGCTGCCAACCTCCACTGCGCCCAGATTGGACCGGTTCAGGGTCTCGGCCATCACGTCGGCGGTGAATTGCCCATCGCCCAGCAACTCGGCGACCGTCAGGCAGACGCCGTTGACAGCGATGGAATCGCCGTGGCCGGCATCGGCGGTGACGAGGGGCCCGCGAATGGTCAGGCGCGCCGCATCGGCGAGGACGTCTCGGCTGGTCACCTCTCCGAGTTCCTCGACAATTCCGGTGAACATTGCACCAGGCTAATTGGCCACGGGCCCTGGCGTTCTCGAACCCGGTCCGCGGCACCCTCTACGATGCAGAGTATGCAGACCCGCCACCGTGTATTGGCCGTCCTCGCTTCCCTAAGCCTCACCACCGCCCTAATCGCCGGCTGTTCGTCGGGCTCGAAACCCAGCGGCGCACCGCTGCCCGATGCCTCGACACTGGTCAAGCAATCCGCCGACACCACCAAGAACGTCAAGAGCGTGCACCTGGTGCTGTCGGTCCAGGGCAAGGTCCAGGGGCTGCCCATCAAGGTGCTCAACGGTGACCTCACCACCGCCCCCGCCACCGCCGCGTCGGGCAATGTCCAGCTGACGTTGGCGGGCTCCGACATCGACGCGAACTTCGTCGTCTACGACTCGGTGCTGTATGCCACGCTCACCCCGAACAAGTGGAGCGATTTCGGCAAGGCCTCCGACATCTACGACGTCTCCGCGATCCTGAGTCCCGACAACGGCCTGGCCAACGTGCTGGCGAACTTCCGCGACGCCAAGGCCGAGGGCCGCGAAACGATCAACGGCCAGAACACCATTCGCATCAGCGGCAACGTCCCGGCCGACGCGGTGAACAAAATCGCGCCGCCGTTCAATGCGACGCAGGCGCTGCCGAGCACCGTCTGGATCCAGGAGAGCGGCGATCACCAGCTGGTCCAGGTCAACCTGCAGAAGAGCCAGGGCAATTCCGTCCAGATGACGCTGTCCAACTGGAACCAGCCGGTCACCGTCACGAAGCCCCCGGTCAGCTGATGGGCATGCGGGCGGGACGCGGCGTCGCGATCAGTGCGGGCAGCCTGGCGGTACTGCTGGGCGCCCTGGACACCTATGTCGTGGTCACGATCATGCGCGACATCATGCGGGACGTTCATATCCCGCTCAACCAGCTGCAGCGGATCACCTGGATCGTCACGCTGTACCTGCTGGGCTACATCGCCGCCATGCCGCTGCTGGGCCGGGCGTCCGACCGGTTCGGTCGCAAACTGCTGCTGCAGACCAGCCTGGCGCTGTTCATTGTCGGCTCGGTGGTGACCGCACTGGCCGGGCATTTCGGCGATTTCCACATGCTGGTCGCCGGCCGCACCGTTCAGGGCATCGCCAGCGGTGCCCTGTTGCCGGTCACCCTCGCCCTGGGTGCCGACCTGTGGGCCCAACGCAACCGCGCCGGCGTGCTCGGCGGCATCGGCGCCGCGCAGGAACTCGGCAGCGTGCTGGGCCCGCTGTACGGCATTTTCATCGTCTGGTTGTCCCACGACTGGCGCTACGTGTTCTGGATCAACGTCCCGCTGACCTTGATCGCCATGGCGATGATCCAGTTCAGCCTGCCGTCGCACGACCGAGCCGACGAGCCGGAGAAGATCGACCTGGTGGGTGGTCTACTGCTGGCCGTTGCGTTGGGCCTGGCGGTCATCGGGCTGTACAACCCCCAACCCGATGGCAAGCAGCTGCTGCCGAGCTACGGGTTGCCCTTGGTGATCGGGGCGATTGCCGTCGGGGTGGTCTTCGTGATCTGGGAGCGCTTCTCGCGCACCCGGCTGATCGAACCGGCGGGCGTGCATTTCCGGCCGTTCCTGGCCGCGCTGGGCGCGTCGGTGACGGCGGGTGCGGCGCTGATGGTGACCCTGGTCGACGTCGAGCTGTTCGGCCAGGGCGTGCTGCAGATGGACCAGAACCAAGCGGCCGGCCTGCTGCTGTGGTTCCTCATCGCGCTGCCGATCGGGGCGGTGCTGGGCGGCTGGATCGCGACCCGGATCGGCGATCGGGCGATGACCTTCATCGGCCTGTTGATCGCGGCCTACGGGTATTGGCTGATCCATTATTGGCGCGAGGATCTGTTGGAACAGCGCCACAACATCTTTGGCCTCATCACGTTGCCGGCGATGCACGCCGACCTGCTGGTGGCCGGCTTCGGACTCGGCCTGGTGATCGGGCCGCTGACGTCGGCCGCCCTGCGCGTCGTCCCGCCCGCCCAACACGGCATCGCCTCGGCCGCGGTGGTGGTGGCCCGGATGACCGGCATGCTGATCGGGATGGCCGCGCTGAGCGCCTTCGGCTTCTACTCGTTCAACCGGAAGCTGGCGCACCTGACGGCCGAGATCCCGCCCAACGCCACCCTCATGGAACGAGTGGCCGCCCAGGCAACCCTGTTCCTGAAGGCGTTCGCCGAGATGTTCGGCGACATCTTCCTGATCACCGTGGGCATCTGCATAGCGGGGGCGCTGCTAGGCCTGCTGATAGGCGGCCGCAAGGAACACGCCGAGGACACGGAAGTCCCCGAGCAAGAGGCCGTCGCGCTGGGCGAGCGCTAGCCGCCGTGCGGCACCAGGCTGATCACTAGGTCCGGGCCGGCCCGGTCGACGCCGTCGAACTGCCAACGCAACGCCTTGGAAATGCTGGACACCCCCACGTCGTCGACGGCGGTGATAGGGCCACCGACCAGGATCGGCGCGACGTAGGCCAGGATGCGGTTGATCGCGCCGGCACGCAGGAACGCGCCGGCGAGCGTGGGCCCCCCCTCCAGCAGGACGTCGGTGCGGTCGGAAAGCGCCTTGAGCACCTCGGCGGGATCGTGGGTGCGAATCACCATGGTGCGCGAATCGTCGTTGAGAACCTTTGCCTCGGAAGGTATTTCGCGCATCCCGACCACCACGCGCAGCGGTTGTTTGTCCGCCAGCGAACCGTCGGGCAGCCGGGCCGTCAGTGCCGGGTCGTCGGCCAGCACGGTGCCGGTGCCGACGACGATCGCGTCGGCCATGGCGCGGCGCCGATGCAGATCCAACCGTGAGGCCTCACTGGAGATCCACTTACTCGAACCGTCCGAGGCGGCGCTGCGCCCGTCGATGCTGCTGGCGTACTTCCACGTCAGGTGCGGCAGCCCCGTGCGTTGCCGGTGCAGCCACTCGCGCAGCGGCCCGCCCGCCACCTCATCGGCCAGCACTCCGGAGCGCACCTGGACGCCCCCCGCCGAGAGCCGGTCCGCCCCGCCGCCCGCGATCGCGTTCGGATCCGCGACGGCGTAGACCACCGTCGCCACCTCGGCGTCGATCAGCGCGTTCACGCACGGCGGCGTCTTGCCGTAGTGGTTGCACGGCTCCAGGGTGACCACCGCGACGCCGCCGGCCGCCAGGCTCCCGGCCCGGCGCAGCGCGACCACCTCGGCGTGGTCGCCGCCGGCCGGCGCGGTCCCGCCGACGCCGACGACCCGGCCCTCGGGATCGAGGATGACGGCCCCCACCGGCGGATTCGGATAGGTGGTTCCCTTGACCTGGTAGGACTGCTCGATGGCGAGGCGCATGGCCGACTCGATGCCGTCGACCCGCTCGGGGCTCATAAGCCCAGGTGCGGTGAGGCGGCACCGGCCTGACGCCGCAACGCCCGCACCGCGGCCTCCGGATCCTGGGCGCCGTACACCGCCGAACCGGCGACAAAGCAGTCGACGCCGGCCTCGGCGGCCTGCTCGATCGTCTCCTCGTTGATGCCGCCGTCGATTTCGACAAGGATCGTGAGCTCGCCGGCGTCGACCATCTTGCGCACCGTCCGGACCTTGGCGAGCACCTCGGGGATGAAGCTCTGGCCGCCGAAGCCGGGCTCCACCGACATCACGAGGAAGGTGTCGAAGTGGGGCAGGATTTCGAGGTAGGGATCCAGCGGAGTCTTCGGCTTGATGCTGAGCCCGGCCTTGGCGCCGGCCGCGCGGATATCGCGGGCTACCCCGACGGGATTGTCGGTGGCCTCGGCGTGGAAGGTGACGTTGTACGCGCCCGCCTCCGCGTACGGCGGTGCCCACCGGTCCGGATTGTCGATCATCAGATGGCAATCCATCGGGATGTCCGTATGGGTCAGCAGGCTCTCGACCACCGGCAGCCCGATCGTCAGGTTCGGCACGAAGTGGCCGTCCATCACGTCGACGTGCAGCCAGTCGGCGCCCTCCACCGCGGCCGCTTCGTCGGCGAGCCGGGCGAAGTCGGCGGCCAGGATGGACGGCGCGATCAGGGGGCCCGTCACAGGTCCCGTGCTGTGTGACATGAGCGCCAGACTACTGAGCGGTGGTCGGAAGCTCACGCAAGGCGGCGCAGCGCGGCGGCGAACATCGCGTCGGTGCCGTGCCGGTGCGGCCAAAGCTGTGCGTAGGGGCCCTCCTCCAGCTGCGCGGGTTCGAGCAGCGGCCGGGTATCCAGCGCGCACACCGGCTGACGGCGCAGCGCGTCGGCGACGACGCCGACGGTTTCGGCCAGGTGCGGTGAACAGGTCGCATACAGCACCACGCCGCCGGGCCGGGTCAGCGCGATCGCCGCGGCCAGCAGCTCGCGTTGCAGCTTGGCCAGCGCCGGCACGTCGGCCGGCTGACGCCGCCAGCGGGCCTCCGGACGCCGGCGCAACGCGCCCAGCCCGGTACACGGCACGTCGACGAGGACGCGGTCGAATCCGGGCTCGAGGCCGGTCTGCCGCCCGTCGACCCGCAGCACGTCAACCCCGAGCCCGCGGGTGTTCTGCTCGACCATCTCCGCGCGGCGCGGCGCCGGCTCGACCGCCGTGACCCGGGCCCCGGACTGGGCGCCCAGCCCCGCCAGCAGCGCGGTCTTGCCGCCCGGCCCCGCGCACAGGTCCAGCCACCGCCCCGCGTCGTCGTCGACCGGGGCCAGCGTCAGCGCGAGGGCCACCAACTGGCTCCCCTCGTCCTGAACCAGCGCGTCACCGTCGCGCACCGGCGCCAGCCGCCCGGGGTCGCCGCCGGGCAGGTAGACCGCGTACGGCGAATAGCGGCCGACGCTGCCGCCCACCGCGTCGGCGAGCTCGCCGGCGGTGAGAACCCCGGGGCGCGCCGCCAAATGCACCTGGGGCCGTTCGTCGTCGCTGACCAGCAGCGCGTCGAGTTCCGTCGCCGCCGCACCCAGCGCGTCGGCGAAGGCCTGGGCTATCCACCTCGGGTGTGCCCGCACGAACGCTGCGTGCCCGATCGGATCTCGTGCGGGATCCGGGGCCAACTCCTCGACCCAGGACTTCTCGTCCCGTGCCGCGATGGTTCGCAGCACGCCGTTGACGAAACCCGCTCGCGCCGAGTCGAATTCGATGCCCGCCTGTTCGACCGTGGTGGATACCGCGGCGTGGGCGTCGACCCGGGTGCGCAGCAATTGGTAGGTGCCCAGCCGCAGCAGGTCGAGCAGCACCGGGTTGATCGCGTCCGGCGACCTTCCGGCCGCCGCACCGATGATCGCGTCGAGCAGGCCCCGGGTGCGACACGTGCCGTAGGTCAGTTCGGTGGCGAAAGCCGCGTCGCGACTGCTGATTCCGCGTTCGCGCAGCCGCGCGGGCAGCGCGAGGTTCGCGTACGCGTCGCGCTCGCTGACGGCGCGCAGCACCTCGAACGCGGCGGCACGGGCGGGGTCGAGCGGCCGGCGCCGCCGCCGCGGTTGGGGGCTCACGACGCCCGCGCGGCGGGGTCGAGCCTGGCGCCCCGCGCCCAGTCGACGGCGTTCATGAGTTTCTTTCCGGGCGGCTGAATTTGGCCCAGCCGCACCGGCTCCGAGCCGGTGCCGATCCACACGCTCTTGCGGTCGACGCGAATATCGCCGGGCGGCAAAGGTTCTGGAGCCTCGTCGAGGTGGACCGGACCGAGTTTGACCCGCAGGTCACCGATGAGCGTCCAGGCGCCCGGGTTGGGTGTGACGGCGCGGATGCGGCGTTCGACGACCGGCGCCGGCAGGTCCCAACGCACCCGGGCCCCCTCCACGGTGACCTTCGGCGCGACGCTGACCCCGTCGGCGGGCTGGGGCCGCGGCGTCAGTGTGTCGTCGGCGATGCCGTCCAGCGTGGTCGACAGCAGCGCCGCCCCGGAAAGGGCAAGGCGCTCAAGCAGATCGCCCGCGGTGTCGGTCGGCCGGATCGTCTCGGTCACGACGCCGTAGACCGGTCCGGAGTCCAGGCTCGGCTCGATCTGAAACGTCGTCGCCCCGGTGATGGCGTCCCCCGCGGCGATCGCGGCCTGCACCGGCGCCGCACCGCGCCAGGCGGGCAGCAGCGAGAAGTGCAAGTTGATCCAGCCGCGCGGGGGCACCGCGAGCAGGGCGTCGCGCAGCAGCGCGCCGTAGGCCACCACCGCGCAGCACTCGGGCCCGAACTCCGTGAGCTCCGCGACGAATTCCGGTGAGTTCGGCCGCGCCGGCCGCAGCAAGGGGATGCCTCGGTCGAGCGCCTCGCGGGCCACCGGTGACGGCTGCGGCGTGCCTCGCCGGCCGGAGGCGGCGTCGGGCCGGGTCAGCACGGCGACCACCTCGTGGCGGGGTGAATTGATCAGGCCACGCAGCGCGGGCAGCGCGGGCTCGGGGGTACCGGCGAAGACGAGACGCACGCGCACAAGTCTAGGAATGACGGGATCTCCGCAGGACATGCCCAGGTTTTACACAGTTGCATCTGTATATTGTTTCTTTAAGTTACTATTTCTAGTGGTTCCTATCTTTGGAGGTCCGATGACCCTCGACACGACGACCGACGACCTGGCGTCCACGCATCGCACCATGTGGGCGCTGGGCGACTATGCCCTGATGGCCGAGGAAGTGATGGCCCCGCTCGGCCCAATCCTGGTGGCCGCCACCGGCATTGGGCCCGGCGATCGGGTGCTCGACGTCGCCGCCGGGTCGGGCAATATCTCGCTGCCGGCCGCCCGCGCGGGGGCCGCCGTCGTGTCCACCGACCTGACGCCGGAGCTGCTGGAGCGGTCCCGGGCGCGGGCCGCGGCCGAGGGATTGACGCTCGACTACCGGGAGGCCAACGCGCACGCGCTGCCGTTCGGCGACGGCGAATTCGACACCGTGCTCTCGGCGATCGGCGTGATGTTCGCCCCCGACCACCGGCGCGCGGCCGGCGAGCTGGTCCGGGTCTGCCGGCCGGGCGGGACGATCGGTCTGATCAGCTGGACCGCGGAAGGATTCTTCGGCCGGATGCTGGCCACCATCAGGCCCTATCGGCCCAGCCTGTCGCCCGCCGTACCCCCGGCGGCGTTATGGGGACGCGAGGACTACATCGCCGGGCTGCTGGGAGATCGAATCCGCGGCGTCGAAACCAGGCGCGGCATGTTGGCCGTGCAGCGGTTCGACACCGCCGCGGCCGTGCACGACTACTTCAAGAATCACTACGGCCCGACGATCGAGGCCTACGCGAACATCGCCCACAATCGGGTGCTGACGGCCGAGCTCGACGCCCAACTCCTCGAACTCGCACAGGAATACCTCGCCGACGGAACCATGGAATGGGAGTACCTGCTGCTGATCGCGGACAAGCGCTGAGTCCGGTTGCGGCGCCTACACGGCGTCGACGTCGAGGTGAACGTCGGGCTCGCCGCCGGCGGCGGTGAATGCCGTCAGGGCCCGCACCAGCCCGTGCCGCTCCGGCGGCGGCATTTTCTCCACGATGGCCGCGATTTCGGAACGTCGGTACGCGGTGACCCGGCGGACGACCTCGCGCCCGCGCGGGGTCAGCGCGGCGAGCAGTTCGCGCCGCGACGTCGGGTGCGGCAGGCGATCGATCAGCCCGGCGGAGACGAGCCTGTCGACCATCCGCCCGGTGGCCGACGGCTGCACACCCAGCAGGCCGGCCAGCGTGGCCAGGTTGACCGGGCCGCGGTTGGAAAGGATGACCAGCGTCCGGAACTGCGGAATGGTGATGGACTCGTCGACCTGTCCGATGGAGCGGGCCGATACGGCCACCAGTAGCCGGGACGCGGTCAGCAACGCATCGGTGATCACATCCAGCGACTCGTCAGCGGCCGTCGTGTCCGGTGCCATCGTGCCCCCTCTCCCGAACCTTTACGCGGGCCATTGCGGGCCAAAGAACAGAAAGTGTAACAGCGTCAATATCGTAAGCACGGATTATTTCCGACGCACACTATCGCCATCGGGCGCGCATCGATCCCGCTGCCCGGGACGTTCGCCATTACCCGATGTGCAGCGGGTCCATCTGCACCCGCAGCGGCTCATGGGTTTGCCGCGCGCTGAGCACACCGACGGCGCTCCGCAAGCCGGCCGCCAGGGCCAGCCCCTGCTCACGGCGCACCCGGACCAACATCCGAGTCACCGCCGCGCCGGCAGCGCTCCCTGCCGGACGGCGTACACCCGACGGCAGGTCGACCGGTCCGAGCAGATCGGCCCCGTCGGGCAACCCGGCCTCGTCCAGCAACGCCGCGACCGCGCCCGCCGTCCCATCGATGGCGGCCATGTGCACGCTCGGCGGCAGGCCGACTTCGGTTCGCGCGGTCAGTTCGGCGTCGGCGTGACCCACCGGATCCCAGCGGATCAGCGATTGCACTGTGGGAATTGACGATTCGGCTACCACCGTGACCACGCCCCCGTCGCCGCGGGGACGCACCAGCGCGGCGGCGCTCATCCAGCGCCACAGGGCGTCCTCTGCCGCGCGCAGATCTTGCCGGCCCAACAGCGCCCAGGTATCCAGCAGCAACGCCGCGCCGTACCCGCCCGGGGCGCGGGGCTCGGCGCCCGGGGTGGCAACCACCAGGGCCGGGTGGTCGGCGACCTCCGCCACGACGGCGTCGCCCGCCGAGGTGACGACCGCCGTGCCGGGGAACGCGCGGCCGAGCTCCTCCGCGGTGCGCCGGGCCCCCACGACCACCGCACGCACCGCGTCGGATCCGCAACGCGCGCACCGCAGCGCCGGTTCGGCGCGGCCACACCAGCGGCAGACGGCACCCAGCCCGTGTTCCTGTAGCGACAGCGGACCGGTGCAGTGCCGGCAACGGGCGATGGCGCGGCAGCGCCCGCAGGCCAGCGAGGGCACATAACCCCGCCGCGGCACCTGAACGAGCACCGGCGCGCCGGCCTCCAGCGACGCGCGGGCCGCGCGCAGCGCGATGGACGGTATCCGGGCGGTGCGGGCCGCCGGGTCGCGTTCGTCGGCGTAACCGGTGTCGTCCAGCGCCACCACCCGCGGAGTACGGGCGCGCACCACCGGCCGGGCCGCCACGATGTCGTGCGCCCATCCGCTGCGCACCAGCGCCTGCGCCTCGGCGGTGCGGGCATAGCCCCCGATCAGCGCCGCACACCGCGCCTGATGCGCGCGCAGCATCGCCACCTCCCGGGCATGCGGGTACGGCGCCCGCGGCTCGGCCAGGCTGTCGTCGGCGTCGGCCCAGACCATGACCAGGCCCAGGTCGGACATAGGCGCGAAGACCGCGCTGCGGGTGCCGATCACCAGCCGGGCGCTGCCCCGCAGCGCGGCGAGCCAGCGCCGGTAGCGTGCGGCCGGCCCCAGGCCCGCCGACAGCGCGACCACGCCGCGTTCGTCGATCCGGGCCGTCGCGGATCGCCACAGCGCGTCCAGATCGCGCTGATCGGGCACGATCGCCAGCACCGCGCGCCCGGCGCGGATGGTGTGCGCGGCGGCCTCGGCGAAGCGATCCGCCCACGACTCGCCCGGCAGCGCCTGCCACACCGCGCGCGCGGCACGCGACTCGGCCAGGGCGGCCAGGAACTGCCCGCCGCGCGCGTAGAGCTCCCAACCCGAGGGATCGACGGGTGCCGGCGGCGCCGGGTCCGGCGGGGCCGCCGCGGTTTCCCGCTCCACCCTGGCGTGCCTGGCCGGGACCGCCAGGCGCAGCACGTCCGGCCGGGTACCGGCGTACCGCGCGGCCACCGCGTCGACCAAGCGGCGAATCTCCGCGGTCAGTACCGGTTCGGGCGACACGACGCGATCGAGCCAACCCAGCTTGCCGGCGTGATCGGTGTCGTTACGGCGCTCAAGCACGAACGCGTCGACCAGCCGGCCGTGAAAGCGCACCCGAACCCGAACCCCCGGCTGGGCATCGTCGGACTGCTCGGCCGAGACCAGGTAGTCGAATTCGCGATCCAGGTGCGGGACCGACAGCATCGGCAGCACCCGGGCGATGGGCTCCACCTCGACGGGTGTGCGCGGTTTGGGAGTCACGCTGCCTCGCGAGATGTGTTGCTACCCTTGGCTTTCAATATTCTCGGCGGCGTCGTCGGCGGGTTGTTCTCGACCGAAAAAGAAACCGGCGGTGATCAGGATCTGGGCCGCGGCGTACGTCCACCAGATCGGCACCGCGAGCGCCTCGTTGCCCAGGATGAACCGCCCGATGCCGATCATCGCGTCCGACACGGCGAAACACACGGCGCCCACCGCCGTCCAGATCGTCGGCAGCTCCGCCAACAATGCCGCGCACACCATGGCGGTCAGCACCACGATGTAGGCCGTTACCGGAAGCTTGTCCTTGCCGAGATGCGGCCACAGCCATGCCAGCAACGACGTCGTCGCCACGCACATCAGGGCGACGGCGGCCAGCCGCGGCCGCGACCGCGCGCGTGCCAGGGGAAGCAGCGCGCCCAGAAAACACAGGTGCGCCAACAGGAACGCGGCGAGACCGCCGACGAACGACGGCGCCCACCACGGGATCGCCAGCAGCCAGTCGCCGATGGCCGACAGCAGCAGCGCCGGCATCAGCCAGCGCCGCTCGCGCACGACGGCGTGCGCTACCGCGGCGACCGTCAGCAACAGCGCCATCGATGCCTTGAACGGCGGCTGCAGCACCCACTGACCGGTCAGCTCGATGCCCGGGGGCGAGCGCAATGCGATCACCGTCAGGTAGATGCCGTAGGCCAGTCCCGCCCAGCCGGCCACCACCCAACACCCGGCAACCAGGCGGGATGCGTACGGTACCTCCATGCCCGCCTTGGAGAAAAAAGCCGACGAGATCGACCCCATCCTGCTGAAGGTACTGGATGCGGTTCCGTTCCGGCTATCGGCCGACGACGGCATCGAGGCTGCGCGCCAGCGGTTCCGCGACCTGCCGCGCCGCTCCTTTCATCCCGAATTGCGGGTCGAGGACCGGACCATCGACGGGCCGGCCGGCCCTATCGGCATCCGGATCTATTGGCCGCCAATCGATTCCGATTCCCGCGCGCCGAGCGCCGGTTGGCCTGTCGTCGTGTTTTTCCATGGCGGCGGCTTCGTCGTGGGCGACCTCGACACCCACGACGGAGAGTGCCGGCAGCACGCGGTGGGCGCGGACGCGATCGTGGTGTCCGTCGACTACCGGTTGGCGCCCGAGCACCCGTACCCGGCGGCGGTCGAAGACGCTTGGGCCGCAACGCTTTGGGTCGCCGAGCACGCCGCCGAGATCGGCGCCGACAGCGCCCGGATGGCCGTGGCCGGGGATTCGGCGGGCGGCACCATCTCGGCGGTGATGGCCCAGCGCGCCCGCGCCGGCAACGGCGGACCCGAGTTGGTGTTTCAGCTGCTGTGGTATCCGTCGGCGATGTGGGACCCGTCGCTGCCGTCGTTCACCGAGAACGCCTCGGCGCCAATCCTCGACACCCGCGCCGTCGCCGCGTTCTCCCGGTGGTACGCCGGCGAAATCGACCTGTCCGATCCCCCTCCGGGGATCGCGCCGGGCCGGGCGAAAGACCTGGCCGGCGTGGCGCCGGCCTACATCGGCGTCGCGGGCCACGATCCGCTGCGGGACGACGGCATCCGGTACGGCGAGCTGCTGGCCGTCGCCGGTGTGCCCGTGGAGGTGCACAACGCCGAGACGATGGTGCACGGCTACCTCGGCTACGCCGGCGTGGTGCCCGCCGCCACCGCCGCGCTGGAGCGCGGCCTCGCGGCGCTGCGCAATGCGCTGTACAGGTAAATCGCTGACGTATGTTGTACCAATGATTGAGCCCACCATCGCCCGACCAGGCATCGATCCGACATTCAAGACGCTGCTCGACGCCTACCCGATGACGTTCAAGGCAAGCGACGGCGTCGAGGTCGCCCGCGCGCGGCTCAAGCAGCTCCAGGTGCCCGTGGAAATGCTTCCACAGCTGCGGGTCGAAGAGCGGACGATCGGGTACGGCGAGCTCAGCGACATTCCCGTTCGGATCTACTGGCCGGCCGAGGTGGATTCGCCGTTGCCCGTCGTCGTCTTCTATCACGGCGGCGGATTCGCGCTGGGCGACCTGGACACCCACGAGCCCGTCGCCCGCGCGCACGCCGTCGGCGCGCAGGCCATCGTGGTGTCCGTCGACTACCGGCTCGCGCCGGAACATCCGTTCCCCGCCGGCGTCAACGACTCCTGGGCCGCGCTGCAGTGGGTCGCCGAGCATGCCGCCGAGCTGGGCGGCGACCCGGACCGGATCGCCGTCGCCGGCGACTCGGCGGGCGGCAACCTGGCCGCGGTCATGGCGCACCTGGCGCGCGAGAACGGCGGGCCCAAGCTGGCGTTCCAGCTGCTGTGGTACCCCGTCGTCACCGCCGACCTGTCACTGCCGTCGTATACCGAGAACGCCAACGCGCCGATCCTGGACCGCGATGTCATCGACGCCTTCCTGACCTGGTACCTGCCCGGCATCGACATCAGCGACGCCACGACGCTGCCGGTCACCCTCGCCCCGGCCAACGCTCCCGACCTGTCCGGTCTGCCGCCCGCCTACATCGGGACCGCGGAACACGATCCGCTGCGCGACGACGGGGCCCGCTACGCCCAGCTGCTCAATGCCGCGGGTGTGCCCGCCGAACTGAGCAATGAGCCGACCCTGGTGCACGGTTATGCCAGCTTTGCCCTCGTGATACCCGCGGCGGCCGAGGCCACCAACCGCGGGCTGGCGGCGCTGAGGAAGGCGCTGCACCCCTAGCCTTGGCGTGAATACGCGCTGGGCGCAACGCCATACCAGCGTTTGAACGCGTGCGAAAACGTCGAGACTTCGGTGTAACCCAGCCGCGTGGACACCTCCTCAACCGTCAGCCCGACATTGCGCAACAAGTCCACGGCCACGGTGGATCTCGCCTCGTTCAGCAGCGCCCGGAACGACGCGCCTTCCTCGGCGAGCCGCCGGCGCAGCGTTCGCGGATGGACGTCGAGTTCCTCGGCGATGTCGGGAAGCGTTGGGAACACACCGGAATCGCGGAACAGCTTGCTGCGCACCAACGCGGTGATGCCGAGCCGGCGCTCGCTGCTCTGCATCAGCACGTCGCATTGCGCCATGCACATTTCCAGCGTGTGCCGGTCGGCCTGCGGCAGCGGCTCGTCGAACATCGCGCGCGGGAAGTGCAGCCTGTTGTGCGCCCGGCCGAACTTGACGTCGTGCACCGGCACGAGGTCGAGCAGCGGCCGCAGCAGTTCCTCGTCGACCGCCAGTTCCGTCGACACCTGATCGGCATACTTTTCGGCCACCGGCAGCGCGAAAGCCGTTGTGGTCGCGATGATTCCGGCGATGTCGCGCTCGATGAAGAAACCGCGCACATCGGCGGGCAGATGGTCGGCGTCGAGCTCGATGACACAGTCCTCGGCGGTCTCGAACAGGGTGAGGCGGATGTGCATCGTGGTCAGCGCGAAATAGCGCATCGCGATGGAAAACAATTCCCGCAGGGTGCCGCACGACATCACCGCGAACCCGAACAATCCCAGGTGGGTGAGCGTGGACCGGCTACCCACATCCACGCCGATGCCGCTTTGGCCCGGAAGCCGGGTCAGCACCCGACGCACCGCCGTGATCTCGTCGAGCGCGCTGACCATGGCATCCGGGTTGTCGAGGTCTGCCAGCTCGATCGCGGTGCCCGCAAGCACCTCGCTCGTCGGCACCCCGCGCTCGTTGGCGACCTCGCACAACACCCGGGTCGCATGCACCGGGTGACTCACAGTTGCCGCGGGATGTGGCATCAGTTGTCCTAAATTCCCAACTCTGTGTCCGATAATCTCATTACTGGCCACGGGCGTCACCCCTACAGTTGAGTCATGGCGACCCTCACCGTTGAGCCGCCGCTGGCGGGGCCCTCCAGACGCCTGAGCTTTTGGACGATGACCCGCGAGGCCCTCACCGTCGGATTCGACGTGGGCGACGGATTCATGAGCCGGATATCCGGCAGTGATATCGTCCGATTCCGCTGCGCCAGTAGGCGTTTCGTCTCGATCAGCCACCCGGATTACGTCGATCACGTCCTGCACGAAGCCCGGCTGAAATACGTCAAGTCATACGAGTACGAGCCCATCCGGGCCACCGCCGGCATCAACCTACTCACCGACGAGGGCGATTCCTGGGCCGCGCATCGCGGCCTGCTGAACCCGACCTTCGCCCGCCGCCACCTCAACGGCATCGTCGACCTGATGATCGACCCGATCACGGCCATCACCGACAAGCTGCCGACGGGCACGCGCTTCGACATCCACGAGACGATGGTCGAGGCGACGCTGCGCGTGGTCGCCAATTCCCTGTTCAGCCAGGACTTCGGGCCGTTGGTCGAAAGCATGAACGACCTGGCGACGCGCGGGCTGCGGCATGCCGAGCGGCTGCAACGGCTCGGGCTGTGGGGCCTGATGCCTCCTCCTGTCTACGACGCGCTGCACTGGCTGGCCTTCTCCGGTGTCCGCCTGCCGCCGCCGTTGCGCGACATGCAGGACATCACCCTGACTCTCGACCGCGCGGTCAATGCGGTGATCGATGAGCGATTGCTGCACCCCACCGACTCCGAAGACCTGCTCAACGTGTTGCTGCGCGCCGACGGCGGGCGGTGGCCACGTCAACGGATCCGCGACGAGGCCCTGACATTCATGCTCGCCGGCCACGAAACCACGGCGAACGCCATGTCCTGGTTCTGGTATCTGATGGCGCAGCACCCCGACGCCCGCGACCGGATGCTCGCCGAAATCGACGACGCGCTGGGCGCTCGCCGCCCATGCGCCGACGACCTCGGCAGGCTGCCGTGGACCACCGCGTGCCTGCAGGAATCGCAGCGCTACTACTCGGCCGTGTGGACGATCTCGCGGCGGGCCATCGAGGACGATGTCATCGGGGGTCCATCGGCGGCTCACCACATCCGCCGCGGCACCACCGTGCTCATTCCGATCCACCACATTCACCACGATCCGCGCTGGTGGCCCGACCCGGAGACGTTCGACCCCAACCGTTTTTGCACACCGGATAAAGACCGGCCCCGCTCGGCGTATCTGCCGTTCGGCGGCGGCCGGCGCATCTGCATCGGGCAGAGCTTCGCCCTGATGGAGATGGTGCTGATGGCGGCAATCATGAGTCAGCGCTTCACCTTTGACCTCGCGCCCGGCCCGCCCGTCGAACTCGAGGCGACGCTGACGCTACGACCGAAGGACGGAGTGCACGTGATCGGAAAGCCGCGCACATGAACCCCGACTACCACACCCTGATCGTCGGCGCCGGATTCTCCGGGATCGGCGCCGCGATCAAGCTCGACAAGGCACGGCTGCCCAACTACCTGGTGGTCGAGGCCGGCGACGGGGTAGGCGGCACCTGGCACTGGAACACCTATCCCGGTATCGCCGTGGACATTCCGTCGTTTTCCTATCAGTACTCCTTCGAGCAGAGCCCGCGCTGGTCGCGAACCTACGCGCCGGGACACGAGCTGAAGGCCTACGCCGAACACTGCGTGGACAAGTACGGCATCCGGTCGCGGATCCGGTTCAACACCAAGGTGCTTTCCGCCGAGTTCGACGACGAGCGGTCGTTGTGGCGGGTGCAGATCGACCCTGGCGGAGAAATCACGGCGAGGTTCTTGATCAGCGCCAGCGGCGTGCTGACCGTGCCGAAGCTGCCCGACATCGACGGCGTGGACTCGTTCGCCGGCGTCACCATGCACACCGCGCGCTGGGACCACACCCAGGACCTCACGGGCAAGCGCGTCGCGATCATCGGCACCGGCGCGTCGGCGGTCCAAGTGATCCCGGAGATCGCCCCAATCGTCAAGCAGCTCACGGTGTTTCAGCGCACCCCGATCTGGTGCTTCCCGAAGTTCGACGTCCCGCTGCCCGCGCCGGCGCGCTGGGCGATGCGCATCCCGGGCGGCAAAGCCATCCAGCGGCTGCTCAGCCAGGCTTTCGTCGAGCTGACCTTCCCGATCGCGGCGCAATACTTCACCGTCTTTCCGATGGCCAAGAGGATGCAGTCGGCCGGGCTTTCCTATCTGCGTCAGCAGGTCCACGACCCGACGGTGCGCGACCAACTCACCCCGCGCTACGCGGTCGGCTGTAAGCGGCCGGGCTTCCACAACACGTACCTGGCCACCTTCAACCGCGACAACGTGCGGCTGGTCACCGAACCGATCGACAAGATCACGCCCGCGGCGGTGGCCACCACCGACGGCGAAAACCACGAGGTCGACGTGCTGATCCTGGCGACCGGCTTCAAGGTGATGGACACCGACAACGTCCCGACCTTCGCGGTCACCGGAAGCGGCGGCCGGTCGCTGAGCCGCTTCTGGGACGAACACCGGCTACAGGCCTACGAGGGCGTCAGCATTCCCGGTTTCCCCAACATGTTCACCGTGTTCGGCCCATACGGCTACGTCGGCTCATCGTATTTCGCGCTGATCGAGACCCAGACCCACCACATCGTGCGGTGCCTGAAGCACGCCCGGCGCAAGGGCGCGGCGCGGGTCGAGGTCACCGAGGAAGCCAACGACCGGTACTTCGCCGAGATGATGCGCAAGCGGCATCGTCAGGTCTTCTGGCAGGACAGCTGCCGGCTGGCCAACAGCTACTACTTCGACAAGAACGGCGACGTGCCGCTGCGCCCGGCCACCACGGTGGAGGCCTACTGGCGCAGCCGACGCTTCGACCTCGGCGACTACCGATTCACCGGCTAGGCCGCAAATTCGGTTGCGGGCTTGCATTAGGCTCGACGCGTGGCGAAAGAGTTTTCGCGTATCGACGAGTCACTGCGCGAGTTCATCGGCGACCAGGCCGTGTTCTTCGTAGCCACCGCACCGTCCGAAGGCGGCCGAATCAACCTCTCCCCCAAGGGGTATCGGGACACGTTCGCGGTGCTCGACGATCATACCGTCGCCTACCTCGACATGTTCGGCAGCGGCGTGGAAACCATCGCGCACTTGCGCGACAACGGCCGCATCACCGTCATGTTCTGCTCGTTCACCCGCAACTCGCGGATCCTGCGATTGTTCGGCACCGGACGCGCGGTTCGACCCGATGACGGCGAATTCGCAGGCCTGCGAACGTGTTTCGGTGACGAACATCCGGGGGTGCGTGCCGTCATCGTGATCGACGTCGAGCGCATCGCCGACGCGTGCGGGTTTGCGGTGCCCTACTACGACCTCGTCGACGAACGGCCGGTGCTCGACGCCCATCACGCCAAGGCGCCCGCGGAGTCCTATGTTCGCCTGGTCGAACGCAATCGGCGCAGCATCGACGGCCTGCCCGCGTTAGAGCCCGACCACCCGCTGCCTAGATAGCGCGCTTGAGCTCGTCGACCATGTTCAGCTGCTCCCACGGCAGCTCGACGTCGGTGCGGCCGAAGTGCCCGTAGGCGGCCGTCTGCGCGTAGATGGGGCGCAGCAGGTCCAGGTCGCGGATGATCGCGCCGGGCCGCAGGTCGAACACCTCGGGCACGATCTTCTCGATCTTGACCGGGTCGACGATCGCGGTGCCGAACGTCTCGATGAACAACCCGACCGGTGCAGCCTTGCCGATGGCGTAGGCCACCTGCACCTCGACCCGCTCCGCCAGGCCGGCGGCGACGATGTTCTTTGCCACCCAGCGCATCGCGTACGCCGCCGAACGGTCCACCTTGGACGGATCCTTGCCGGAGAAGGCGCCACCGCCGTGGCGGGCCCAGCCGCCGTAGGTGTCGACGATGATCTTGCGGCCGGTCAGGCCCGCGTCCCCCATCGGGCCGCCGAGGACGAACTTCCCCGTCGGGTTGACCAGCACCCGGGTCCCCGATGAATCCAGCGTCTCGTGGGCGAGGTCCGCCAGCACGGTCTTCAGCACGTGCTCCCGGATGTCGGGGTCCAGCTTCTTCTCCAGGTCGATGCCGTCGGCGTGCTGGGTGGACACGACCACGGTGTCCAGCCGGACTGGCACGTCGTCCTCGTACTCGATGGTGACCTGGGTCTTGCCGTCCGGCCGCAAGTAGGGCAGCGTGCCGTTCTTGCGGACCTCGGTCAGCCGCCGCGACAGGCGGTGCGCCAGCGCGATGGGCAGCGGCATCAGCTCCGGGGTGTCGTTGATCGCGTAGCCGAACATCAGGCCCTGGTCGCCGGCCCCCTGGAGGTCCAGCGGGTCCTGCTCACCCTCGACGCGGGCCTCGTAGGCGGTGTCGACGCCTTGGGCGATGTCGGGCGACTGCGCGCCGATGCCGATGTTCACCCCGCACGACGCGCCGTCGAAGCCCTTGTCCGACGAGTCGTAGCCGATCTCGAGGATGCGCGCCCGCACGGTGTTGGTGATGTCCGCGAACGCCTCTTTCGCCGTCGTCGTCACCTCGCCCACGACGTGCACCTGCCCGGTGGTCACCAGGGTCTCGACCGCGACACGTGAGCGGGGGTCCTCCGCCAACAGCGCGTCGAGGACCGAGTCGCTGATGGCGTCACAGATCTTGTCGGGATGCCCCTCGGTCACCGACTCACTGGTAAACAGCCGACCCTTCTCGCTCACTGTGTCATCCTTCCAGTCACCCGCATCCTAAAACTTAGTTAGACAAATTATTTTAACGCCCTAGGCCCAACCGGCCCAGCCGGGCGCATGCAACCGTATCGCTAGCCCGTGTGGTGCAGAAACGCCACGATCGCATCAACGATACGACTGGCCATCAGCGTCTTGGAACCGTGCTGCAGCGCGGACTCCGCGCCGTCGGAGGCCAGCAGCCAACCGTCATTGCTGTCCACCTCGAACGCCCTGCCGTCGCCGACGGCGTTGACGACCAACAGGTCACAGCCCTTGCGCCGCAACTTCTCTCGGGCGTGGAAGAGCACGTCGCCGTTGGCGTCGCCGGTCTCGGCGGCGAACCCCACGATGGCCCGCATGTTGGGCAGGTCGCCGTGGGCGCGCGCCCGCACCGCGCCGGCCAGCACGTCGTCGTTGCGCACCAGCTCGATCGTGGGCGGGTCCTCGCCACCCTTTTTGATCTTGGCGGCGGCAACCTGCGCCGGCCGGAAGTCGGCCACCGCAGCCGCCATCACCAGCACGTCGGCGTCGGGGGCGTGCTTGGACACCGCCTCCCCGAGCTGCTGCGCCGAGCTGACGTGGACGACGTGGACGCCGGCGGGGTCGATGAGGCCGGCGGTGTGCCCGGCGATCAGGGTGACCTCGGCGCCGCGCTGGGCGGCGACCCGCGCGACGGCGTAGCCCTGCTTGCCGGAGCTGCGGTTGCCGACGAAGCGGACGGGATCGATCGGTTCGCGGGTGCCACCGGCGGTCACCAGCAGCTTGCAGCCGGCGAGGTCGTAGGGCAGCGCGTCGTGGCGCTCCAGCAGCAGGTGGGCGAGCGTGGTGATCTCCTCGGCCTCGGGCAGCCGTCCGGCACCGCTGTCGGCGCCGGTGAGGCGCCCGGACGCGGGTTCCAGCACAACGGCCCCGCGGCGGCGCAAAGTCGCCACGTTGTCGACGGTGGCCGGGTGCAACCACATCTCGGTGTGCATCGCCGGCGCGAACAGCACCGGACATCGCGCCGTGAGCAGCGTCGCGGTCAGCAGGTCGTCGGCGCGGCCGTGCACGGCGCGGGCCAGCAGGTCGGCGGTGGCGGGCGCCACGACGACCAGGTCGGCCTGCTGACCCAGCCGCACATGCGGCACCTCGGGAACGTCGGAGAAGACGCCGGTGTGGACCGGCTGTCCGGAAAGCGCCTCGAAAGTGGCGGCCCCGACGAAGCGCAACGCGGATTCGGTGGGGATGACGCGGACCTCGTGGCCGGCCTCGGCGAGCTGACGAACGACGGTGCACGCCTTGTAGGCGGCGATGCCACCGGAGACGCCGACGACGATCCGCTTGCGGTCCACAGCGCGCCCGGCCTGTTACTCGCCCTCGGTGTGTTCGAGCAGGTCGGCGTGGATCTCGCGCATCGCGATGGACAGCGGCTTTTCCTGCAGCCCAGGCTCGACCAGCGGTCCCACGTACTCGAGGATGCCCTCACCGAGCTGGTTGTAGTAATCGTTGATCTGGCGGGCCCGCTTGGCCGCGTAGATCACCAGCGCGTACTTGCTCGAGACGCGGTCCAGCAATTCGTCGATGGGCGGGTTGGTGATGCCCAGCGGGGTGTCGTAGGCACCCTGCCCGGCTGACGACGGATCGAACTGATCCAGGGCGGGGACGGCGGCTAGCGACGCGTCGGACTGCGGATTGCTCACTTAAGAAAATCTCCTGGCGGCGTAGAGCGGTGGGAAACTCGATGCTTGATCGGTCTGGGTCCGGCGCTGACCAGGCGACTCAATCCGGGCCAGGCGCGGTTGCCACCAGCAAGGATACCAATTCCGCGCACGCAGACTCCAATCGACTGTTGACCACGACCTCGTCGAAGTCGTCCTGCGCCGCCAGCTCGACGCGGGCGGTGTCCAGCCGGCGCTGGATCACCTCGGGCGTCTCGGTGCCGCGGCCCACGAGCCTGGCCTCCAGGTCCTCCCAGCTGGGCGGCGCCAGGAACACGGCGATGGCTTCGGGCATCGCCCGCTTGACGGCCCTGGCTCCGGCCAGATCTACCTCGATGAGGACCGGGCGCCCGGACGCCGCGGCGGCGCGCACCGGCTCGGCGAGGGTGCCCGATCGGTGCAGTCCGCCGTGGATCTCCGCCCACTCCAGCAGGGCGCCCTCGTCGATGAGTTCTTGAAAGCGGGCGGGGCTCACGAAGTGGTAGTCGACGCCGTCGACCTCCCCGGGCCGCGGCGCCCGCGTCGTGGCGGAAACGCTGAAATGCAGGTTCGGGATTCGCTCACGCAGGCAGCGGACCACCGTGGACTTGCCGACCGCGGAGGGACCGGACAGCACGACCACACGTCCGTTGCCGATCGGCTCGGGACGCGCTCCGCACTCGACGTCCGGTCCCCCGCTCGCGCTCATCGGCGCTCCTGGGTCGGTGCCCGCACAGGCCGTTCGGCCTGCATCGCGCGGCCGGGTTAGGAGCCGAACTTTTCCAGCAGGGCTTTGCGCTGACGGTCGCCGAGACCACGCAGACGGCGAGTCGGCGCGATCTCCAGCTCGGTCATGATCTCCTGCGCCTTGACCTTGCCCACCTTCGGCAAAGCCTCCAACAGCGCGGAAACCTTCATCTTGCCCAGGACTTCGTTGGTCTCGGCGTCCTTGAGCACTTGGGTCAGGCTGGTGCCACCGCGCTTCAGCCGGTCCTTGAGCTCTGCTCGCGCTCGACGTGCGGCAGCCGCCTTCTCCAACGCGGCCGCGCGCTGCTCGTCGGTCAACTGGGGAAGGGCCACGATTCCTCCGTATCTGATCAATCTCTCGATCTTGTGTCTCTGCCGGGTACTTCAGCCAGCGGAGACGACCGTACTCACGCTTCCTGACGAAATCTAACCCGACCCCCCTGGTTACGGGGGTAAATAGGCAGGTCGACCCGCCGTGCGGGTTCAGCCGGCGGCCCCCGCGGCGGCCCCGAAAGCGGCTGGAAGGGGTGCCATTTCGGGGGCGCCGGAGCGCCGACTTCGCTCCTTTTTCGGCGTTCTACCTGGGGTTTTATGTCGCCTCGCGGCGGCCGGGCGCCGAGCCGTCGGGTCTCGCGGTCGGCGGCGCGGACCGGCGCGAGAAGTCGTGCGGCGGATCTCGCAATTTCGCGTGGCGTGTCGCGCGTGTCGCGCCATGGTCAGCGGCAGGTCGGCGACCCCGCGACGGCGATTTCGGCCGCGTGTTCGCCCGCCGTAGGGCCCGCGCCGCGGCCGGGAATCGCAGATTTCGCGCGCCGTTGCCCGCCTTCCCGGGCCCGCCGGGCGCACCCCGACCCGCCCGGCCGCGCGGTCATGATGCGACGCGCCCGGCCCGAGGGGCGGTCGCGGTGGCCGCCGAAGTCGTCGCCGGGCGACCGGGCCGGGCCGCGGCTTTGCGCCACGGACCCAGCAAACAAACTTGGGGCCGGTTGATACGATCGGGCCGTGCCGAGTCTGCGCATCCGTCAGGCGGCCGAGCTGCTGGGAGTCAGCGACGACACCGTCCGGCGATGGATCAACAACGGCACGCTGGCGGTGGGTCTGGACGCGGCCGGGCGCAAGGTGATCGCCAGCGAGGACCTCGCCGAGTTTGCGCGGAACAACGCCCCCGCGCCCCCGCCGGATCCGCTGAGCATCGGCAGCTCCGCCCGCAACCGGTTCGTCGGCCTGGTCACCAAGGTCACCCGCGACAAGGTGATGACCCAGGTCGAAATGCAGTGCGGTCCCTTCACCGTCGTGTCGCTGATGAGCACCGCGGCCGCCGACGAGTTGAAGCTGCAGCCAGGCAGCGTCGCGGTGGCCGTGGTCAAGGCCACGACCGTCATCGTCGAAACCGCGAGACCCGGCACGGCGCTGGCGTCGGACTGAGGCAGGTCTACACCGCCGACAGGTACGCGACGGCGTCCAGCATCCGTTCGCCCGCCGCCCGCAGATCCGACACGCTCGGTCCGGCCCGCAGCACCTCGCGCGCGACCGCCGGCAGCAGCTGGCCCGGCGCCGCCCCGCCCAGGCCGGCGAGCGCCTCGGGCCGCCCGCCCTGCGCCCCGAGCCCGGGCACCAGCACGGGTCCGCCCAGTTCGCTGACGTCGGGCGCCTCGAACACCGTCGCGCCGAGCACCACGCCGACGTATCCGGGCTCGGGCACCGTGGCGGAGCGGTTGACCACCGCCGCCTGGTCGACGATCAGCTGCGCCACCGTCCGGCCGTCGAAGGTGGCGCGCTGCACCGTGCCGCCCTCCGGGTTGGAGGTCGCCGCCAGCACGAACACGCCGCGGTCGTGCGCCGCGGCGGCTTCCAGCAGGGGCCGCAGCGAGCCGAAGCCCAGATACGGCGAGGCCGTCACGGCGTCGGCGGCCAGCGGCGACTCGCCCGCCCACGCCTCGGCGTAGGCGGCCATCGTCGTCCCGATATCGCCGCGCTTGGCGTCGGCCAGCACCAGCACACCCTCGGAGCGCAGCGCTTTGACGGTGCGCTCGAGGACCGCGAATCCCGCGGCGCCGTAGGCCTCGAAGAACGCCACCTGCGGTTTGACGACGGCGAAGCCGGCGAAGGCCTCGATGCAGATGTCGCAGAAAGCGGCCAGGCCGTCGGCGGAGGTCGGCAGGTCCCAGGCCCGCAGCAGCTCGGGATGGGGGTCTATGCCCAGGCACAGCGGCCCGCGGGCCAGCTTGGCCGCGGCCAGCCGGGCGCCGAACCCCGTCACTTTGCGCCGCCCGGACCGATGACGCTGTGCAGTTCCTGCAGCGACCGCACGCCGATGTCGCCGCGGATCCCCGCTTCGATGCCCTGCACGGCGGCCGACGCGCCCTGCACCGTCGTGACGCACGGGATGTTGACGGCCACCGCCGCCGACCGGATTTCGTAACCGTCGATACGTGGACCGGAGTTGCCGTAGGGGGTGTTGATCACCATGTCGACCTCGCCGGCCTTGATCGCGTCGACGGCGGATGCCGCGGGGCGGTCCGGCTGCGGCGGCTCGAAATGCTTGCGAACCTCGTCGCAGGGAATCCCGTTGCGGCGCAACATCTCCGCGGTGCCCTCGGTGGCGAGAACGCGGAAGCCCAGATCGGCCAGCCGCTTGACGGGAAACACCAGCGAGCGCTTGTCGCGGTTGGCGACCGAGACGAACACGGTGCCCTCGGCCGGTAGCGATCCGTAGGCGGCGGTCTGGCTCTTGGCGAAGGCGCTGCCGAAGTCGCGGTCGATCCCCATCACCTCGCCCGTCGACTTCATCTCCGGGCCGAGCAGCGAATCGATGGCCGCCCCGTCCGCGCGGCGGAACCGGTGGAACGGCAACACCGCTTCCTTGACCGCGATCGGCGCGTTCAGCGCGGCGTGGGCGCCGTCCCCGTCCCGCACCAGCATTCCCTCGTCGCGCAGCTGGGAAATGGTGGCGCCCAACATGATCCGGGCGCACGCCTTGGCGAGCGGGATCGCGGTGGCCTTGGAGACGAACGGAACGGTGCGGCTGGCACGCGGGTTGGCCTCCAGGACGTAGAGCACGTCGTCCTTAAGGGCGTACTGCACGTTGAGCAGACCGACCACGCCGATGCCGTGCGCGATGGCCTCGGTGGCGCGGCGGACCTTCTCGATGTCGCTGCGGCCCAACGTCACCGGCGGCAGCGCGCAGGCCGAGTCCCCGGAGTGGATGCCGGCCTCCTCGATGTGCTCCATGATGCCGCCGATGTAGACCTCGGCGCCGTCGCACAGCGCGTCGACGTCGATCTCCACCGCGTCCTCCAGGAAACGGTCGACGAGCACCGGGTGTTCGGGGGACAGCTCGGTGGCGCGGGTGATGTAGCCCTTGAGGGTTTCCTCGTCGTAGACGATCTCCATGCCGCGACCGCCCAGCACGTACGACGGCCGCACCAGCACCGGGTAGCCGATGTCCGCGGCGATCCGGCGGGCCTGGTTGAAAGTCGTTGCGGTGCCGTACTTCGGGGCGGGCAGCCCGGCGGTGCGGAGCACGTCGCCGAAGGCGCCGCGGTCCTCGGCCAGGTCGATGGCCTCCGGCGGCGTGCCCACGATGGGAACCCCGGCGTCGAAGAGCCGCTGCGCGAGTCCCAGGGGCGTCTGCCCGCCGAGTTGGACGATGACCCCGACCACGCCGGGGCCGCCGGCCGCGGACCGGGATTCCGCGCGGAATACTTCCAGCACGTCCTCGAAGGTCAGCGGCTCGAAGTACAGGCGGTCGGCCGTGTCGTAGTCGGTGGACACCGTCTCCGGGTTGCAGTTGACCATCACCGTTTCAAAACCGGCCTGGCTCAACGTGGTTGCCGCGTGCACACAGCTGTAGTCGAATTCGATGCCCTGGCCGATCCGGTTCGGTCCCGAACCCAGGATCAGCACCTTGGGCTTCTCGGTCTGCGGGGCCACCTCGGTCTCGGCGGCCGGGTCGAGTTCGTAGCTGCTGTAGTGGTATGGCGTCTTGGCCTCGAACTCCGCGGCGCAGGTGTCGACCGTTTTGTACACCGGGTGAATGTCGAGCCGCTCGCGCAGGGACCGGACACCGTCCTCGCCGGCCAATTCCGGTCTCAGGGCCGCGATCTGGCGGTCGGACAGCCCGCTGTGCTTGGCCCGCCGCAGCAGGTCCACGTCGAGCACCGGGGCGGCGACCAGATCGGCGCGCAGCGTTTCCAGCTCGCCGATCTGCGCGACGAACCACGGGTCCACGCCGCTGGCCTCGGCGACCTGCTCGACCGACGCGCCCAGCCGCAGCGCCAGTTCGATGTCGTACAGCCGGCCTTCGGTCGGGGTCCGCAGGCGGGTCAACACCTCGGCGACGTCACCGTTGGGATCGGGCTTCGTCCAGAAGCCGGCACGCCCCGTCTCCAGCGACCGCATCACCTTGCCCAGCGCCTCGATGAAGTTGCGGCCCAGCGACATTGCCTCCCCGACGGATTTCATCGTCGTGGTCAGCGTGGGATCGGCGCCGGGGAACTTCTCGAACGCGAACCGCGGCGCCTTGACCACCACGTAGTCCAGCGTCGGCTCGAAGCAGGCGGGCGTTTCCTTGGTGATGTCGTTGACGATCTCGTCGAGGGTGTAGCCGATGGCCAGCTTGGCCGCGATCTTGGCGATCGGGAAGCCGGTGGCCTTGGACGCCAGCGCGCTCGACCGGGAAACCCGGGGGTTCATCTCGACGACGATCAGCCGACCGTCGCGCGGGTTGACCGCGAATTGGATGTTGCAGCCGCCGGTGTCCACGCCGACCTCACGCAGGATCGCGATGCCCAGATCCCGCATCCGCTGGTATTCGCGGTCGGTCAGGGTCATGGCCGGCGCGACGGTGACCGAGTCGCCGGTGTGCACGCCCATCGGGTCGACGTTCTCGATGGAGCACACCACCACCACGTTGTCGTGGCCGTCGCGCATCAGCTCGAGCTCGAATTCCTTCCAGCCGTAGATCGATTCCTCGATCAGCACGTTGGCGCTCGGGCTCGCGGCGAGCCCGGCGCCGGCCATCCGGTCGACCTCTTCGGCGGAGTGCGCCATGCCCGAGCCCAGGCCGCCCATCGTGAAGCTGGGCCGCACCACCACCGGCAGGCCGACCTCCTCGACGGTCTCGCGTACCTCGTCCATCGTGAAACACACTCGGCTGCGGGCGGATTCGCCGCCGACCTTGGCGACGATGTCCTTGAACCGCTGCCGGTCCTCGCCGCGCTGGATCGCGTCGAAATCCGCGCCGATGAGTTCGACGCCGTAGCGCTCGAGGACGCCGTTCTCGTACAGGGCAACGGCCGTGTTCAGCGCGGTCTGGCCACCGAGGGTGGCAAGCAGGGCGTCGATCTTGTTGCCGCGCTCGGCCTGCTGGGCGATCACCCGCTCGACGAACAACGGGGTGATGGGCTCGACGTAGGTGTGATCGGCGTACTCCGGGTCGGTCATGATCGTGGCCGGGTTGGAGTTGACGAGGCTGACCTGCAGCCCGTCGGCGCGCAGCACCCGGCAGGCCTGGGTGCCGGAGTAGTCGAATTCGCAGGCCTGACCGATGACGATCGGCCCCGAGCCGATCACCAGCACGTGGTTGAGGTCGGTCCGCCGCGGCACTAGCGGCTTCCTTCCATGAGCTCGACGAATTGGTCGAACAGATAATTCGCGTCGTGGGGACCCGCGGCGGCCTCGGGGTGATACTGCACCGAAAACGCCTTTCCGTCGGCGAGTTTGATGCCCTCGACCACCCCGTCGTTGGCGCAGGTGTGGCTGACGACCGCGGGCCCGAACGGCGTGTCGAAGGACTGGCCCGCCTCGCCTTCCAGCGCGAACCCGTGGTTCTGCGCGGTCACCGCGACCCGCCCGGTGGCGTGGTCAATGACCGGGACGTTGATGCCGCGGTGACCGAACACCATCTTGTAGGTGGACAGGCCCAGCGCCCGGCCCAGGATCTGGTTGCCGAAACAGATTCCGAACAACGGGATTCCGGCGCCGATCACCTCTCGGGTGAGTTCGACGACGTGATCGGCGGTGGCCGGGTCGCCGGGCCCGTTGGACAGGAACACCCCGTCGGGCTTGAGCTCGGCGATCTGCCCGAAGGCGGCCGACGCGGGCAGCACGTGGCTGCGGATGCCGCGCCGGGCGAAGTTGCGCGGGGTGTTGGTCTTGATGCCGAGGTCCAGCGCGGCCACCGTAAAGCGCTGCGGCCCTTCGGGTTCGACGATGTAGGTGCCGTCGGTGCTGACCTCGCCGGCCAGATCGGCGCCCAGCATGGACCGCTGGCCCCGCACCCGCTCCAGCAGCTCGGCGGGCTCGGCGAGCGCGTCACCGGAGAACACCCCGGCCTTCATCGAGCCGCGGCTGCGCAGGTGCCGCACCACCGCGCGGGTATCGATGCCGGCGATCCCGACGATGTTCTGGCGGACCAGCTCGTCGTCCAGCGTGCCGGTGGCGCGCCAGTTCGACGCGCGCGGCGACGGGTCGCGCACCGCGTAGCCGGCGACCCAGATCTTGTCGCCGCGGCTCTCGGCGTCCTCGCCGTTCCACCCGGTGTTGCCGATCTGCGGCGCCGTGGCCACCACGATCTGCCGGTGGTAGCTGGGATCGGTGAGCGTTTCCTGATAGCCGGACATGCCGGTGGAAAACACCGCCTCCCCAAGGGTTTGGCCGATCGCGCCGAACGGCGTGCCGGTGAAGACGCGACCGTCCTCGAGCACCAGTAGCGCCTTGCTGATAGCGCCGCTCCTTCTCATCGCTTCGCTCTGCATCGTCTCGGCGCGGCTCACGCGGCTCCCTCCTGCTGGTCGTCCAGCCAGTCGTCGTAGTCGGCGCGGTGGTTCGCGCGGAATCCGGTGTCGATCTCGCCGCCCGACGGCAGCCGCCACCGGATCGCCAGTATCCCGATGCGGGCCATGACCTTGGCTCCGATGGCGCGCTCCATGCGAATGGCCAGGATCGACTCGCGCGGAATCCAAATCGGTTTGGCGCGAACGCGTTCCAACAGGATTCCCTCGGGGTAGCGAGTCAGCACCGCCTTGCTGCGGTAACCGAGATCGCCGGCGGCGACCCGCTCGTTCCAGGCTGGCGCGACGGCGCAGCCGCAGTAGAGGCCGCGAGTCGTCAGCGTGGCGGTGCTCACCTCGTCGGGCATCTCGGGCAGCTCGCCGATCACCTCCTGCTGGCGTTGCGAGCGGCGCTGCCAGGAACGCATCATCAGCTGAATCACCACGGCGATGACCACCACCAGCACGGCCGCGAAGATCAGCGACCCCACCAGCGTTCCGGAATTCATGCCGGGCTCTTCCCGTCGCGGGCGGTGATCTTGCCGCGCAGCAGCGTCGCGGTCACGGTGGCGGGCAAGGTCATCGACTCGTATGGCGTGTTGGCCGACCGGCTGGCCAGGTCGCCCCCCGCGACCGTCCAGGTGGCGTCCGGGTCCACCACGGTCAGGTTGGCCGGCTCCCCCACCTCGAGCGGCCGGCCGTGGTCGGGCAGGCCGACGATGCGCGCCGGGTTCTCGCTCATCACCCGGGCGACGTCGCGCCAGGTCAACAAGCCGGGTGCCACCATCGTCTGCGCCACCACGGACAGCGCCGTCTGCAGCCCCAGCATGCCGGGGCGTGCCGCGCAGAACTCGACGCACTTTTCGTGCTCGGCGTGCGGGGCATGGTCGGTGGCCACACAGTCGATTACCCCGTCGGCGAGCGCCTGACGCAACGCGACCGCGTCGGCGTCCTCGCGCAGCGGCGGGTTGACCCGGTTTACCCCGTCGTAGCTGGCCAGCCTGCCGTCGTCGAGGAGAAGATGATGCGGCGTGACCTCGGCGGTGATCGAAATGCCCTGTGCCTTGGCCCATTTCAGGATCTCGACGGTTCCCGCGGTGGAGGCGTGGCAGATGTGCACCCGGGCGCCGGCGTCGCGGGCCAGCAGCGCATCGCGGGCCACGATCGATTCCTCCGCGGCCCGCGGCCATCCCGCCAGTCCCAGCAGCGCGGCCGTGGGCCCCTCGTGGGCGACCGCGCCGACGGTCAGCCGCGGCTCCTCGGCGTGCTGGGCGATCAGCACCCCCAGGCCGGTCGCGTACTCCAGGGCGCGGCGCATGATCAGCGGGTCGTGCACGCAGATGCCGTCGTCGGAGAACATCCGGACCTGTGCCGCGCCGGCGGCCATCATGCCCATCTCGGTGAGCTCGGTCCCGGCCAGCCCGACGGTGACGGCGCCGACGGGATGCACGTCGACGAGGCCGACCTGCTGGCCGCGGTGCCAGACGTGGTCGGTGACCACCGGGCTGTCGGCGACGGGGTTGGTGTTGGCCATCGCGAACACGGCCGTGTAGCCGCCCAAAGCCGCGGCCGCCGAACCGGTTTCGATGTCCTCAGCGTATTCGCGGCCGGGCTCGCGCAGGTGGGTGTGCAGGTCGACGAATCCCGGCAGCAGCACGTGGTCGGTGGCGTCGATGACGTCGGCGGTATCCGGAATAGCGAGACCCGGCCCGATGTCGGCGATCTGGCCGTCATCGACCAGGACGTCGACACGGTCGCCCTCGCCGTACAGACGCACACCGCGAATCAGGACGCTCATGCCGCGATCTCCTGTGCTCCCACCAGCACGTGGAACAGCACGGCCATCCGCACGTGGACACCATTGGAAACCTGTTGCAGCACAGCCGATTGCGACGAATCGGCCACCGAGGACGCGATCTCCATGCCGCGCACCATCGGCCCCGGGTGCAGCACCACGGCATGGCCGGGAAGCATCGCCTGACGCCGATCGGAAAGCCCGTAGCGAACCGAGTATTCGCGCACCGACGGGAAGAAGCCGCCGTTCATCCGCTCGGCCTGCACCCGCAGCATCAGCACGGCGTCGGCGGCGGGCAACTCGGCGTCGAAGTCGTAGGACACGGTCGCCGGCCACCCGTCGACGCCGACCGGCAGCAGCGTCGGCGGCGCCACCAGCACCACCTCGGCGCCCAGGGTGTCCAGCAACACGACGTTGGAGCGCGCGACCCGGCTGTGCAGGATGTCGCCGACGATCACGATGCGCCGGCCCTCGATGCCGCCGAGCCGCTGCCGGATGGTCAGCGCGTCGAGCAGCGCCTGCGTCGGGTGCTCGTGCGTACCGTCGCCGGCATTGATGACCGACGGGCCCACAGGATCTTCGGCGCCGTCGGCGACGCTGGTCCAGTCGGCGAGGAGGTGCGCGGCGCCCGAGGCCGGGTGCCGGATGATCAGCGCGTCGGCGCCGGCCGCCCGCAGCGTCAGCGCGGTGTCGCGCAGCGACTCGCCCTTGCCCACCGACGATCCGGCCGCGCTCACGTTGATCACGTCGGCGCTCATCCACTTCCCGGCCACCTCGAACGACACCCGGGTGCGGGTCGAGTTCTCGTAGAACATCGTGATCACGGTGCGGCCGCGCAGCGTCGGCAGCTTCTTGATCTCGCGGCCCACCAGGGCCTGCGCGAACCGGTCCGCATCGTCGAGGATGGCGGTGGCGTCGTCGCGGCTGAGGTCGCCGGCGGTCAGCAGGTGTCGGGTCATCGCGAGATCACCACCCCGTCGCGGCCGTCGTGCTCGGCGAGTTGCACGTGCACGCTCTCGGTTCGTGAGGTCGGCACGTTCTTGCCGACATAGTCGGCGCGCAACGGTAATTCGCGGTGGCCGCGGTCGACGAGCACCGCGAGCTGCACGGCGCGCGGCCGGCCCACGTCGCGCAGCGCGTCCAGCGCCGAGCGCACCGAACGCCCGGAGTACAGCACGTCGTCAACGAGGATCACCAGCGCGTCGTCGACGCCGCCCGCCGGGATCGACGTGGCCTCCAGCGGCCGGGGCGGCTTTTGCATCAGGTCGTCGCGGTACAGGGTGATGTCGAGGCCGCCGTGGCCGACCTCGACACCGCTGTATTCGCCGATGTTGGTGGCCAGGCGCTGGGCCAGGATCACACCGCGGGTCGGGATGCCGAGCAGCACCACCCGTGGCGCGTCGGGACTGTCGAGCGCGGTCTTTTCGATGATCTGATGCGCGATGCGCGAAATGGTGCGACCGACGTCGGCCGCAGACATCAACTCTCGAGATTCGCTGCCTAAGGCGGCATCACCCGCGGCACCCATGCGAGATCTTGACCTCCTTCTCCGCCTCTCTGGACGGATCGTTAAAGGATGTCGACTGCCCGGCAGCGTAGCATTCCGCGCTACCCTGGCGAAAATGACAGGCGCGACTTCCCCCTCAAACCCCTCGAATTCCTCTCGTTTTCCCGTTCTCGATTTCGATGCCCTGTATCGCGGCGAAAGCCCGGGCGAGGGCCTGCCCGCCGTGGCCACGCCGCCGTGGGACACCAAGGCGCCCAAGGAGACTGTCGTCGCGTGGCAGGAGGGCGGCTGGGTCCGCGGCGACGTCCTCGACGTCGGCTGCGGCCTCGGCGACAACGCCATCTACCTGGCCAAGAACGGACACGCCGTCACCGGGCTGGACATCTCTCCGACGGCGCTGATCACCGCCGAGCGGCGCGCGGCGGACGCGGGGGTCGGCGTGACGTTCGGTGTCGCCGATTCCACCAAGCTCGAGGGCTACACCGACGCGTTCGACACCATCGTCGACAGCGGGATGTTCCATTGCCTCGACGACGACGGCAAGCGCAGCTACGGCGCCGCGGCACACCGGGCCACCCGGCCGGGCGCCACCATGCTGCTCAGTTGTTTCTCCGACGCCCAGCCGCCCGACGAGGAGCGGCCGCGACCGGCGGTGTCCGAGCGGACGCTGCGCGACGTGCTCGGCGGCGCGGGCTGGGATATCGAATCGCTGGAACCCGCCACGGTGCGCCGGGAACTGGATGGCAACGACATCGAGATGGCGTTCTGGGTCGTGCGCGCGCAACGGCGCTGACCGGCCGCGGGCTACCCTGACCGGGTGCATCTCGACGGCAATGCGGCCTCAATCCGCGAGGTCTGCGACGCCGGCCTGCTCGCCGGCGCGGTGACCGTGGTGTGGCAGCGCGGAGAAGTGCTGCAGCTCAACGAGATCGGATACCGCGATGTCGACGCCGGCCTGCCGATGCAGCGCGACACCCTGTTTCGCATCGCGTCGATGACCAAGCCCGTCACGGTGGCTGCGGTGATGAGCCTGGTCGACGACGGCAAGCTGGCGCTGAAAGATCCGATCACGCGCTGGGCGCCGGAGTTCGCCGACATGCGGGTGCTCGACGACCCGCACGGTCCGCTGGACCGCACGCATCCGGCGCGCCGCGCCATCCTGATCGAAGACCTGCTCACCCATACCAGCGGCCTGGCCTACGGGTTCTCGGTGTCCGGGCCGATCGCCAAGGCCTACGTGCGGCTGCCGTTCAACCAGGGCCCGGACGCCTGGCTGACCGAGCTGGCCAAGCTGCCGCTGGTGCATCAACCCGGCGACCGGCTGACCTACAGCCACGCGATAGATCTGCTGGGCGTCATCGCCTCCCGCATCGAGGACAAGCCCTTCCACCAGGTGCTCGACGAGCGGGTGCTGGGTCCGGTGGGCATGCCCGACACCGGATTCTTCGTCTCGGCGGAAGCGCGCCGACGCGCCGCGACCATGTACCGGCTCACCGAGCAACACGTGCTGCAGCACGGCGTGATGGGGCCACCGCACATCACGCCGCCGTCGTTCTGCAATGCCGGCGGCGGGTTGTGGTCGACCGCCGACGACTACCTCCGCTTCGTGCGGATGCTGCTCGGCGACGGAACGGTCGACGGGGTGCGCGTCCTGTCCGAGGAATCGGTGCGCCTGATGCGGACCGACCGGCTCACCGTCGAACAGAAGCGACACAACTTCCTCGGCGCGCCATACTGGGTCGGCCGCGGATTCGGGCTGAACCTGTCGGTGGTGACCGATCCGGTGAAGTCCGCGCCGCTGTTCGGGCCGGGCGGGCTGGGGACGTTCAGCTGGCCCGGCGCGTACGGGACTTGGTGGCAGGCCGACCCGACGGCCGACCTGATCCTGCTGTACCTGATTCAGAACCTGCCCGATCTGAGCGTGGACGCGGCCACGGCCGTCGCGGGCAACACGTCGCTGGCGAAACTGCGTACGGCGCAACCGAAATTCGTCCGCCACACCTATCGCGCGCTCGGGCTCTGACACCATGGTCGACTATCCGCCTGACCGCATCGCCGGGCCGCGGCTGCTGCTGCGTCTGCCCGTGCTCGACGACGCCGGCGCGCTCTACCAACGGGTCGCGCGCGATCCGAAGGTCACCAAATACCTGAAATGGACACCGCATCAGGACGTCGCGGCGACGCGGCAAGTGATCGCCGAGAAGCTCAACGTCAGCGACGACGAGCGCACATGGGCCATCGCGTTGCGGCACAGCGACGAAGTCATCGGGCTGACCAGCTGCCGGCGTCCGGTGCCGCACTCGGTCGAGATCGGTTACTGCATCGGCCGGCGGTGGTGGGGCAAGGGATTCATGACCGAGGTGCTCGGCCTGCTGATGAACGCGCTGGAGGCCGATCGTGGCGTGTACCGCGTCTGGGCCACCTGCCACGTCGACAACGAGCGGTCGGCGCGGGTGCTACTACGAGCCGGTTTCGAGCTGGAGGGCCGGCTGACTCGTTACGCCGTGTACCCCACCATCGCCCCCGAACCGCTGGATGCCCTGCTCTACGCCAAGGCCTTGCGGTAGATGTTTCCCCGCACGAAAAACGGGCATTCGACACGTGTTGCAGGTGCTAACGATGACCACCGACGCTCATGCCCGGCCGCTGCGCACTGTGGGCCGCCACGAATGGCCCGCGGGCAGCCATGAACTGACTGGCGGCCGCCACGAAACTCCACGACCACAGCGGTCACGTGCCCTGCTCTGGCTGCGATCCCGGTTCGGCTTCATCGTCGGCGCCGCGGCGCTCGCGCTGTTCTCGGGCGCCGTCGGCGCCTTCAGCGTCGTCGAACTTCGCCCAGCCGCGCCGGTCGTCAGCGCCCCGACCGCGCCCACCCAGGCGCCGGGCGGCCCAGCGGCCGCAACCGTCGAGCAGGCCGCGGCCAAGGCGATTCCCAGCGTGGTCAAACTGGAGACGGCGATCGGCGATCAGACCGAAGAGGGCTCCGGGGTAGTCCTGAGCGCCGACGGCTTCATCCTCACCAACAATCACGTCGTGGCGGCGCCCGATCCGCGCCAAACCGGTGTTGCGGTGCAGACGGCCGCGACTTTCGCCGACGGCCGATCCGCGCCGTTCGCCATCGTCGGCGCCGATACCTCCACTGACATCGCCGTCGTTCGCGTTCAAGGCATTTCGGGCCTCCGCCCGATAACGATGGGATCGTCGGCCGGGCTGCATGTGGGTCAAAACGTGATCGCCATCGGCGCGCCGCTCGGCCTGGACGGCACGGTCACCACCGGGGTCATCAGCGCCCTGCACCGCCCGGTGTCGGGCATCGTCGGCCCCGGCAGCGGCAACGCCGTGCTTGACGCGATCCAAACGGACGCCACGATGAGTCCCGGCAGCTCCGGGGGCGCATTGGTCGACACGTCGGGCGCCTTGATAGGCCTCAACTCCGCGATCGCAACGATGAACGCCACCCATCCGGGCGGTCCGACGGGCTGGATCGGCGTGGGTTTCGCCATCCCCGTCGACGAGGCCAGAATCGTTGCCGACCAACTGATTGCGGCTGGCGCGGCGCCGAACACATCGCTCGGCCATCGCTGAGTTTCAGTCGGTCTGCAAGGCGCGGCGCGCGTAGGCCCGCACGTCGGCGTCGCCGTCCTTGAGCGCGATCCCGAGCGCGTCGCGGGCGGCGGGTTCACCGGCCCACCGGGTCAGGCTCAGCACCGCGGCCTTGCGCACATCGAGGTGCGCGTCGGCGAGCGCCTCGGACAAACGGGGAACGGCGAGTTCGGCCGAGGCTCCCTTGAGCGCCCGGGCCGCGCCTTCGCGCACCTGCCAGGCCGGTGCCCGCAACGCAGTTTCGACGGGGGCGAAATCGCCATCGCCGCAGCCCAATTCGCCCAGCGCGGCCAGTGCCGCCGCGCGCACCAGTGGATCCGGGTCGCCGACCAGCACAGTAACCGCCTCCCGGCCGCCGCGCAGCGTGGCCAGGCCGGCGGCCGCCGCGATGCGGACCTCCCGGCTCTCGTCGCCGGTGGCCGCGACGACCCCGGCCACGTCGTCGACAGACACCAACGCCCGCACCGCCTCGATGCGCACCCGGTGGTCGGGATCCTCGAGCACGCGGCGGTATTGGCCGGCGTCACCGGCGCGGCGCGCCGCGAGCAGATACACCGACGCCGCGCGCACCAGCATGTCGCCGGAAGAGAGGTAGGCGCGGGCGGCGGGCGGGTCGGGCAGCACCTCGACCAGCTCGCGGATGCCCTCGGCACTAGTGCGGCGCACGCTGGGATCGGCGTCGTCCAGCGCGGCGAACAGGGCCGGTGCGTATTCGTCGGGCATGTGCTCGGTGAGCGTGACCACCGCCGTTCGGCGCACCCCGGGGTCCGCGTCGGCCAGGTAGGGCTGCAGGTCGGCGATCGTCGGCTCCTCCAGCGCGAGGACCTCGGCGATGCGCGGCGACGGCGGTTCGAATGCCGTTGTGGGGGCGACGATCCGGGAGACGGCGCTGGCCGGGGCTTGACCACCCACCAGCGGCGGCTGCTCCACCTCGTAGGCTGTCTGATCCGCCGGCGGCAGGCCGTCCAGCTCGGGCACCGACACGAAATACGGGGCCACCGGGCGCTTGAGGAACACCATCGCGCCGTCGGTTCCCTTGCGCAGGTTGAGGTGATAACCCCATTGGCCGTCGTCACGGCCGGGCAGGTCGGCGCGGTCGTGGTAAAGGCCCCAGCGCGATTCGGTTCGGGTGAGCGAGGACCGCGCCGCCATCTCGGCGCAGTCGCGGATGAAGGACACCTCGACCGCGCGCATCAGCTCGTGGGGGTTGTGGGCGCCCATCTCGGCGATCTCGCCGCGCATCCGGTCGAACGTGCGCACCGCGATGGACAGCTTGGCAGCCGTCTTCGGGGGCGCGACATAGTCGTTGACGAAGCGGCGCAGCTTGTATTCCACCTGCGGCTGCGGCGGCCCGTCCGGATGCCGCAGCGGCCGGTAGATCAGCTCGTGGGCCTCGCGCAGCTGATCGTCCGGAAGGTGTTGCGGCGCACGGACTTCGCCGAGCGTCGACGCGGCGTGGGTGCCGGCGAGGTCGCCGAACACGAACGCCCCGATCATGTAGTTGTGCGGCACGCAGGCCAGGTCCCCCGCGGCGTACAGCCCTGGCACGGTGGTGCGCGCGTGTTCGTCGACCCAGACCCCGGACGCGGAATGACCGCTGCACAAACCGATTTCGGAGATGTGCATCTCCACGTCGTGGGTACGGTAGTCGTGGCCGCGGTTGGCGTGGAACGTGCCGCGGGTCGGCCGTTCGGTGGTGTGCAGGATGTTCTCCAGCGCGGTCAGCGTCTCGTCGGGCAGGTGCGACACCTTGAGGTAGATGGGCCCGCGCGCGGAGTCGATCTCGCTCTTGACTTCGGCCATCATCTGCCCCGACCAGTAGTCGGAGTCGACGAACCGCTCCCCCAGGGCGTTGACCTGGTAGCCACCGAACGGATTGGCCACGTAGGCGCACGCCGGGCCGTTGTAGTCCTTGATCAGCGGATTGACCTGGAAGCACTCGATTCCCGACAGCTCGGCGCCCGCGTGGTAGGCCATCGCGTAGCCGTCGCCGGCGTTGGTCGGGTTCTCGTAGGTGCCGTACAGGTAACCCGACGCGGGCAGACCGAGCCGGCCGCACGGCCCGGTCGCCAGGATGACCGCCTTGGCGCCGATCGCATAGAACTCACCGGTGCGCGTGTGCAACGCGGCCGCGCCGACGGCCCGGCCGCCCCGGACCAGCACCCGCACGGGCATCAGGCGGTTTTCGATGCGGATCCTCTCCCGCATCGACCGTTGCCGCAGCACGCGATACAGCGCCTTCTTGACGTCCTTGCCCTCGGGCATGGGCAGCACGTACGAGCCCGACCGGTGCACCCGGCGCACCGCGTACTCGCCGTGCTCGTCCTTCTCGAACTTCACCCCATAGCGCTCCAGGCGCTGCACCATCGCGAACCCGCGCGACGCCGTCTGATAAACGGTGCGCTGGTTGACGATTCCGTCGTTGGCGCGGGTGATCTCGGTGACGTAGTCTTCCGGTTCGGCCTTGCCCGGGATGACGGCGTTGTTGACCCCGTCCATGCCCATGGCCAGCGCGCCGGAGTGGCGCACGTGCGCCTTCTCCAGCAGCAGTACCCGCGCGCCGTGCTCGGCGGCGGACAGTGCCGCCATCGTGCCCGCGGTGCCGCCGCCGATCACCAGCACGTCGCAGTCGAGGCGGACCGGCGCCAGATCCGGAGCCTGCATCAGGCCGCCATCGAATGGTTCAGGGCGGCAATGATTTCCGCGCGCAACTCGTGCTCGGAGCGGCCGCTTCGCGGTTCGGGCACATCCACCGACGCGCGCCGCGGCTCGCCGGCCCGGCCCAGCACCACGATCCGGTCCCCCAGCGCCAGCGCCTCGTCCACGTCGTGCGTGACGAAGACGATCGTGGTCGGGTGGGTGCGCCAGGCGTCGATGAGCAATCGCTGCATGGCCGCGCGGGTTTGGGTGTCCAGCGCGCCGAACGGCTCGTCCATCAGCACCGCGCGCGGGGCACCGGCCAGACCGCGGGCCAGCTGCACACGCTGGCGCATGCCACCCGAGAGGCTCTTGGGCAGGTAGTCACCGAAGCCGCGGAGCCCGAGCTCGTCGATCCACCGCTCGGCCGCCGCGCGCCGGGTAGCGCGTGGTTCACCCCGAAGCCGCAGCGCCAGTTCGATGTTGGACCGCACGGTGCGCCACGGCAGCAGCGCGTTGTCCTGGAACACCATGCCGCGATCCCCCGACGTGGTCGTGACTTCGGCGCCGTCGGCCAGCACGCGCCCGTCGTCTGGTGACAGCAGGCCCGCCAGCGCGCGCAGCACCGTCGACTTGCCGCAGCCCGACGGCCCGGTGAGCACCAGGATCTCCCCCGGCCGCACCGCCAGGCTCAACCCGTCGATGACCGGGGTTCCCGTGTAGGACAACCGAACCCGGTCCAGCTCGAGGCTCATCCCCACTGTCATCGCAGGCCCTCCTGTGCGCGCGGCAGCCAGCGGGTCACCCGGCGGCCCACCAGTTCGACGGCCGCGGCCGTCGCGAAGCCCAGGATCCCGATGGTGATGATGCCGACGAACACCTGGGGGTAGGCCAGCACGGTGTACTCCTGCCAGGTGCGGTAGCCCACCCCGAGGCGCCCGGAGATCATCTCCGCGGAGATCACGCAGATCCACGCCACGCCCATGCCGACCGACAGCCCGCCGAAGACCCCCGGCAGGATGCCCGGCAGCACAACTTGCCTCAGCACCTCCCACCGGCCGCCGCCCAGGGTCCGCACCGAGTCCTCCCACAGCGTGGGCAGCGCGCGCACCGCGTGCCGGGTGCTGACCATGATCGGAAAGTAGGCCGCGAGGAATGTGATGAACACGATTCCGGCCTCGTCGGTGGGAAACAGCAGGATCGCGACCGGCACCATCGCGATGGCGGGAATGGGTCTGGCCAGCTCCGCCAGCGGGCCGAACAGATCGGCGAACAACCGCGAGCGGCCCAGCAACACACCCGTCGCGACGCCGACCACCGCCGCCAGGCCGAAGCCGGTGAGGATGCGGATCAACGACTGTGCCAGGTCGAGCCAGTACTCGTAGGCGCCAAGCCGGCGGTGCAGCGCGGTCACGATCTGGGTGACCGTCGGCAACGTGTCGAAGCGCAGCAGTAGCCGCACCTTGCCGGCGGTGAGCACCTGCCACAACCCGACGGCGGCGACCACCGACGCCACCCGCAGCAGCCGCGACCGCCACGGCGAGGCGATCCGCCGCGGCCGCGCGAATGTCGGTAACGGGCCCGTCCCGACAACCGGTTGGATCAACTCCGGGCTTGCTTCTAAGGTCATACCGAACCTCCCAGTGCCTCTTGGTAATTCACGGTCACGCTGCCCGGGTGCGCGGCGAGGTAGCGACGCGCCCCGGCCGCGGTGCCGAAGGGCAAAAATTTCTGGCCGTCGCGCACCCAGGCCGCCTTGTCGGCGAACCAGCGGGTGCCCAGTTCGGCGTCGGGAACGTAGGCGGCCCGGATCTTGGCGCCGCGCGCGGTCACGTCGCGCACCGCGCGCAGCAGGTCGGTCGGGTCGGCGAACGTCTGCGTCGCATCGGATCCGTCCAGCCACAATTCGCTCGCCCGGGCGGGATCGCCGCGCAGCGCCGAGGGATTGGCGGTCGTCGCCCGTGCCGCGTCATAGTTCAGGCCGCGGGCCGCGAACACCGCGCGCAGCGGCTCGTCCTGGACGAATCCCGAGATGTCGAGGTCGGCGAAGTCGCCGATCGACTTCAGGTAGGGCACATCGCTTTTCAGCGCGGCCGCCAGCGACGGCTTCAGGGTGGTGTCGAACGACGTGCCGCCAGGGCCGTTGTAGAGATAGACCACTTCCTGCGCGAGCCCGGCCGCTTGGGACACAATGCGGGCAGCCTCGAGCGGCTTTTGGTTCAGGAAATCGGTGGCGTCCAGTTGCGCCTGCAGGAAGGCCGCGAGCACCTCCGGATGAGCCGACGCGTAGGAGCGCCGCACCACCACGCCGTGCAGGGTGGGCAGGTTCAGCTCGGCCCCGTCGTAGAGCAGCTTGGCCTTGCCCTGGTAGACCAGCAGCCCGGGCCAGGCGACGAACTGCGAAAGCGCCTGCACCTGACCGGATTCCAGTGCGGACGCGCCGATCTGCGGCTGCTGGTTGAGCACCTCGACACCGCGGATCCCTGCCCTGTCCAGCGCACGCACCAGGGTGCCGTGCCCTGCCGAGCCGACGCTGGCCGAGACCTTCGCACCGACCAGGTCGGCCAGCCCGGTGGCCGGCGAATTGGGCGCCACCACCACCATGTTCAGCGCGCCCTTGGGGTTGTAGCCGGTGACGGACACCATCTCGGTGCGGGCCAGCGGATTGGCCTGCGTCTTGGAGCCGTTGATCAGCATCGGGTAGTCACCCATCGAGCCGATGTCGATCTTCTCGGCGAGCATCTGCGCGGTGATCGGGGCGCCGGTGTCGTAGTCCTGCCACCGCACCGCGTATTTGGTGCCGGTGCGGGTGGTGATGTCGGCGAGCCGGCGCTCCAGGTAGCCCTGGGCGCGCAGCAGCGTGCCCGCGGTCACGGTGTTGATGGTCTTGGACTGATAGCCCACCACGACGTTGACGACGCCGGAGGACTCCGACAGTGATTCCAGCGAGCAGCCGGAGACGACGGCGACGATAACGGCTGCCATCGAGATCAGCCGTGTGGCTTGGCGTTTCATCAGCGGAGCAGATATGGCATGTTGACCGTGACCGCGCCGGTGGGGCAGCGGGCCGCGCACGGGCCGCAGTACCAGCACTCGTCGACGTGCATGAAGGCCTTCCCGGTGTCGGGGTTGATGGCCAGCGCGTCCAACGGGCAGACCTCCACGCACAGGGTGCAGCCGTCGATGCACAGCGATTCGTCGATCGTGACGGGCACGTCGGCGCGGTGGTTGACCAGGGTCATGGCTTGCTCCTTATCAGGTTGCCGCGCATGGTGATTCGGTCGCCCCGCATCCGGATGTACTCCAGGTCGACGGGCCTGCCGTCGTCGAGGCTGGTGAGTCGCTCCAGCATGAGCAGCGCGGCCCCGTCGGGCACCTGCAACGCGGCTGCCGAGTGCGCGTCGGCGGGGATGGCTTCCAGCGCCAGCGACGCCGAGCCCAGCCGCTGCCCGCTCACCTGCTCGATGAGGCCGAACAGGTCGTTGGTTTCCAGGTGATAGCCCAGGATCCGGCTCCCGATGTCCGGGGCGAGGTAGGTCAGGTCGAGGCTCACCGGCAGGTCGCCGAGGTAGCGCAGCCGCTCGACGAACACCGCCTCGTCGCCGGGTTGCAGCCGCAGCCGGCGGGCCACCGACGGCGGCGCGGTCACCGGCATCGCGGCCCGCACCTCGTTGCGAACCTCGCCGAGGTCCTTGAAGGTTTCCTTCAGCCCCAACAGGGCGTCGAGCCGATGGTCGTATTTGCGCTGGGCCACATGGGTGCCGACTTTGGGTCCGCGGTCGATCAGCCCTTCGTTCTTCAGGATGCCCAGCGCCTCGCGAATCGTGTTGCGCGAGACCAGGAATTCGGCCGCCAACTCGTTTTCGGCGGGCAGCCCGTCGGCGTAGGCGCCGGCGTGAATCTGCTGACGCAACACGTCGGCGGCCCGGCGGGCGCGGTTGGCCCGGGAGCCCTCGAGACGCGAGATCGGTATGGCGTCGGCCACGCCGTCACGCTAACGCGGCTCGCGGGCACATCCGGGGTCGCCGAGTAGGGCGCAGGAGGGTAGATCAGTTTATTGCGCCGGTCGGCGTTCGGCCGCGACCAGGAAAAACCCTGGCGCGATCGGCTATTGCGCCACCTCGGACGAGACACCGCCTTTGCGATCCCCGTGAGTAGAACCCCCGTTGGGTGAGGTGGTGGCGCCGTTGATGGCCTTGGCATCCGACGGCAGCTCGAAGACCGGGAACGCCGAACCCACCGCCGCCATCGCCGCGTTGCGTTGCGCCTCCATGCGGGCCAGCGCCTCCGGGGTGAACACCGACAACCCGAGTTCGGGGTTGTACCCATGGATCTCCTTCACGTCGAGCTGGGCCAGGAAGTAGACGATCTCCTTGGAGACCACCTGCCCGGGGACCAGCACCGGGAAACCGGGCGGGTAGGGCACCACGAACGTGGTGGACACCAGGGTCTTGCCCTCGGCCAGACGTCGCCCCGCCGTGCCGATCAACACGTACTCGCGGTCGGACTCCTCGTATCCCGCGTAGAACGCCGACCGCGTGTCACCGAACGCGCAGGCGTCGACCGGACGGAAGGCGATGTCGAACTCGCTGAAGTCCGGCAGGTGCGGCAGGTCTTGGGTGATCTCCTCGACGTGGCGGTCGTGCAGCGACCAGTCGGCGGCGCTGGCGGCGTTCTGGATGTGGTCGAAATCGGTGGCGATCCGGCGCAGCACGTCGAGCAGATAATGCACGCTGGACCACGTGACGCCGATCGTGAAGATCAGCAGCACGCTGTTGATCGACGTCTTGTTGATCTGGATGCCGAACCGCTCCATCAAGACCTTCTCGCGGAAGTCGTATCCGTTCATCCCGGTCTGGCCGACGAATAGCGTGACCCGCGTCGGATCCAGCACGAACTCGTCGGAGCGCCACGCCTCGTTCCACTCGGCCTGGGCGCCCTGCCTGACCTGGCGGTACGAGCTGACGTGAGAAGCGCGGAATTCGTCGGGCACCAGGTCGGACTCGTCCAGGATGCGGAACCACTTGCTGATCAACCGGTCCTTGCGGACGCGGTGCCGGAACGTCAGCGCCATGTTGTACACCAGCCGGACCAGTTGGAATCCCTCGATGTCCACCTGCCGGCGCGCCAGGTCCAGCGACGCGAGGAGTTGCTGGTTGGGCGAGGTCGACGTGTGCGTCAGGAACGCCTCCCCGAACGCGTCGCGGGCGCGCGCGTTGAAATCCTGGTCGCGCACATGGATCATCGACGCCTGCCGAAGCGCCGACAAAGATTTGTGCGTGGAGTGCGTCGCGTATACCCGCACCCGCGCGGTCGCCGGGTCGGGCAGCAGCCGGCAGTGCACCCACTCCGACCGGTCTTCGCCTGGCTTTAAGCCCTGCATGGACGCGGCCCAATTGCGGTATTCCGCAACGTATTCCGGCGACGACAACATCTGGTACAGGCGATCGGCGGACACCATCGCGGTGCGCTGCCGGGCCCACGGCACGGCGGTGGCGAACGCGTACCACGCCTCGTCCCAGAGGAAGCAGATGTCCGGCTTGATCGCCAGCACCTCCTCCATGACCCGGCGCGGGTTGTAGACGACGCCGTCGAAGGTGCAGTTGGTGAGCAACAGCATGCGCACCCGATGCAGCTGCCCGGCCGCATCCAGGTCCAGCAGCGTCTTCTTGATCGTCTCCAGCGACACCGCCCCGTAAATGGCGAACTGCGGCAACGGATATGCGTCGAGGTACAGCGGATACGCGCCGGCCAGCACGAGGCCGTAGTGGTGCGACTTGTGGCAGTTGCGGTCGATAAGGACGATGTCGCCCGGCCGGGTCAGCGACTGCACGACGATCTTGTTGGCGGTCGAGGTTCCGTTGGTGACGAAGTAGGTGTGGTCGGCGTTCCACGTTTTCGCGGCCTTGTCCATTGCCTTCTTGATGTTGCCGTGCGGGTCCAGCAGCGAGTCCAGGCCACCCGAGGTGGTCGACGTCTCGGCCATGAAGATGTTGCGGCCGTAGAACTCTCCCATATCCTGCAGCGACTTGGAATTGAAGATGCTGGCGCCCCGTGCGACGGGAAGGGCGTGGAACTGGCCGACCGGTGCCGCCGCATAGGCGCGCAGCGCGTCGAAAAACGGTGTGGCGAACCGGTTCCGCAGGCCGGCGAGCACGGTGCTGTGCAGGTCGGTGACGTCGTTGAGCCGGTAGAACGTCCGGTCGTAGACGTCCGGTTCGTCGATGTTGCCCGCCGCGATCGACTCGTCGGTGAGCAGATAAAGGTCGATGTGGGGCCGCAGTTCGCGGATCCACTCGCCGCATTCAACCCAGTCGTCCGGGCAATCGGGCACGACGCCACCGGCCGCCGAATCGTTCGGCCCGAGCAGCGTGTTCATCAACGGCACTCGGTCGCGCGACCGCAGCGGCAGGTCGTGGCGGATGATCGCCGCCTGGATCTCGCCGTTGAGCGCGACGGCGGTGATGGCGTCCTCGACGCTGGGCACCACCAGCAGCTCGAACTGGACGTCGTCGGACGCGGAGCGCAGCGCCCGCAGGCATTCCGCCAGGCTGTCGGGCGCGGTCATCGGGGCGTCGTCGGCCAGCAGCACCGTGTAGAACTGCTGCTGCTTGGCCCGGGCCACCAGCTCCTGGTCGGCCAGCGGCGCGGACGTGTCGAAAAGCCCTGCGCGGTCGCCGTATTCGCACAGCAGCCGCGCGGCCAGCGATACCTCCTCCGACAGCCGCACCGTGGATTTGCTCTCCAGGTGCGCGCGGAAGGTCGCGAGGTTCTCCGCGCCCGGATACAGCCAGTACCGCTCGTAGGCGCCGATGCGGTCCATCAACCGCTTCACCCGCGCCATGTCGTGGGCGATGTCCAGCCCGGCGAGGTCCACTTCGGCGAGGTGACGGCAGGCGTCGTCGAGCAGGTTCCACGTGTCGACGCGGGTGTACGACGGGTTGGCGACGGCCGCCAGCGCGGAGACGCGAAGTCGCCGCGGATGGGCACTGTCTCGGGTCATGTCGTCACCTTCCGCGGGATCCAGCAAGTGATCCAGCAAGTATTGTCACCCGCCTGCGGTGCGCACGGAATCTTTTCGCCCAGGATTCGGGGGCGGCGGTCAGCTGTCCGGCTCGTCGTCACCCTCTATTACCCGCCGGTTGGCGCGGGTGTTGTCCACCCACCGCAGCACCGGCAGCTCCCAGCGGCGGCCGGGGAGGTCGGTGACGTCGGTGAGCGAGCGCACCACGGCCTGCGTCAGGCCCATGAGGGCGGCCATCACAGGCAACAGCGGCTGCAGCGGCTTGGCCGCCGAGCGGACCGTGCTGATGCGGCGGGCCACGATCAGGCGTTCGATCGAGTGATAGAGCCAGGCCCCGACGCCCAGCGCGTAGATCGAGAGCACCGACGCGACGATGGTCCAGCCGTAGGCGGCGCACACCACCGCGCCAAGCACCACCGTCGCGGCCAGGCAGGCGGCGACGAGGACGCGCAGCTCCAGCCGGGTCACGACTCGGGACCACCAAGGGCCTGGGCGGCCGCCCGGATCTGCGGCGTCACCAGCATGACCTGGCCCAGCACGCCGTTGATGAAGCCCGGCGAGTCGTCGGTGGAGAGCTCCTTGGCCAGCTGCACGGCCTCGTCGACGGCGACCGGCTCCGGCACGTCGTCGGCATGTAGCAGCTCCCACACCGAGACCCGCAGGATGGCGCGATCCACCGCGGGCAGCCGGTCCAGCGTCCAGCCCTGCAGATGCGAGCTGATCAGGTCGTCGATGTGCGCAATCTGGTCGCCGACGCCGCGTGCCACGGTCTGGGTGTAGGCCGGCAGCGGGGCCACGTCCGGTTTCGCCTCGGCCAGCGCGGTGCGGACGTCGACGACCTCCGCCGGGCTCAGGCCGCGGGCTTCGGCCTCGAACAACAGGTCGACGGCGCGTTTGCGGGCCTGATGGCGTCCTTTCACGGGCCGGGAGGGCCTGCTCACGCGTTGACGCGTCCCAGGTAGCTGCCGTCGCGCGAGTCGACCTTCAGCTTGTCTCCGGTGTTGATGAACAGCGGCACCTGGATCTGCGCGCCGGTTTCCAGGGTGGCCGGCTTGGTTCCGGCGCTGGAGCGGTCGCCCTGCAGGCCGGGCTCGGTATGGGTGACCTCGAGTTCGACCGACACCGGCAGCTCGATGTAGAGCGGCGACCCGTCGTGGAACGCCACCTGCACCGGCAGGCCCTCCAGCAGGAACCGCGCATCGTCGCCGACCAGGGAATCGGGCAGGTGATGCTGCTCGTAGTCCTGGCTGTCCATGAACACGAAGTCCGAGCCGTCGCGGTAGAGATAGGTGGTGTCGCGCCGGTCGACGGTGGCGGTCTCCACCTTCACCCCGGCGTTGTAGGTCTTGTCGACGACCTTGCCCGAGAGGACGTTCTTCAGCTTGGTGCGCACGAACGCCGGGCCCTTGCCGGGTTTGACGTGCTGGAACTCGGTGATGGTCCACAGCTGTCCGTCGATTACCAGGACAAGTCCGTTCTTGAAGTCGGCAGTGCTCGCCACGGTCGGTGAATCTCCTCATGAAAGGCCGGGTTGCTGTGGAACATCCTACGGCCGCGGAAATTTCGACCGCGCGGGCCGGCGTTGAGCTGCGTTGTCGAACGCCCTAGATCGACGTCCAGACGCCGTTGTTGAAGAAGCCCCATTGACCGACGGTGGGGTTCCACATCAGGTGAGCCTGCGGCGCCCACGCCGGTGGCGGTGGTGGCGGCGGCGCCCACGGCGGCGGGGGTCCCCAGGGTCCCCAGCCCGCCGGGGCCGGGCCTTGCCAGTCGTGGCACTGATTCCAGTCCCAGTGGTAGTTGGTGCCCCAGGCCGGGTCCCATTGCTGACCCGGGCACCAGTGGTTGGTGGGCGCCGGCGCGGGCGCCGCCTCCGCGATGCCGGCCAGGCCGAGGGCGGACACGGCCAGCCCCGCGGCCAGCGCGCCGGTGGATAGCCGAACCCACGGTCTCGCTTGCTTCACCGTCGTCATGTGAGCACCGCCAATTCCTTGGGGAAGCGGGTCAGCAGTTCCGGGGTGTGGTCGGCACCCTCCGACGGTCCATCGGCCACCACCAACGTGTCCTCGATGCGGACACCGCCGCGGCCGGGCAGGTAGACGCCCGGCTCCACGGTCACGACGGAGCCCGCCCGCAGCGTGCCGGCGGAGGTGGCCCCGATTCCCGGCGCCTCGTGGATCTGCAGGCCCACGCCATGCCCCAGGCCATGGCCGAAGTTCTCGCCGTAGCCGGCATCGGCGATCAGCTGGCGCGCCGCGGCGTCCACCTCGCGCAGGCCGGCGCCCGGCCGCAACGCCTCCCGGCCGGCCCGCTGCGCCTCGGCGACCAGCCGATAGATCTCCACCTGCCAGTCGGCGGCCTTGCCCAGTACGAAGGTGCGGGTCATGTCGGAGTGATAGCCGGCGACCAGCGCGCCGAAGTCGATCTTGACGAAATCGCCGTCGGCCAGCACGGCGTCGGTCGGGCGGTGGTGCGGAATCGCGGAGTTCGGCCCCGCGGCCACGATCGTCTCGAACGAGATCGCGTCGGCGCCGTGGTCGAGCATCAGGCCCTCCAGCTCGCGGCTCACCTCGCGCTCCGTTCGCCCGGGCCGCAGGCCACCACGCGCCACCAGATCCTCGAGCGCGGCATCGGCCGCCTCGCAGGCCAGCCGCAGCAGCGCCAGCTCGCCGTCGTCCTTGACCTCGCGCAGCGCCTCGACCGTGCCGGCGGCCCGCACCAGCTCGGTTTCCCCGCCGCGGGTGTCCAGCTCACCGGTGAGCGCGTCGAACCCGTCGACGGTGACCACGTTGCTTTCGAAGCCCAGCCTGCGCACGCCGCCGTCGGCGGCCTGACCGACCAGGTGGCGTCCGAGCGCCCGCTCGATCGCGATGTCGAGGTCGGGTGCTTGCTCGGCAGCCTGGGTGCGATAGCGGCCGTCGGTGGCCAAAATGGGCACCCGGTCGTCGGCGAAGACCAGCAACGCGCCGTTCGAACCGGAGAACCCCGACAGGTAGCGCACGTTGATCAGGTCTGTGACCAGCATCGCGTCCAGCCCACCGGCCCGGATTTGCGCTTTCAGATTTCCTCGACGCTGGGAATGTGTCACAGGTCTTGACGGTACTCGCTACGCTTTTCCCCCATGAGCAACTGGATGCTGCGCGGATTGGGGCTAGCCGCGGGAATGGTAATCGTTCGCTTGCTGCAGGGGGCGATGATCAACGCTTGGCAAGAATGGGCCGCTTGGATCAGCGTGGTGCTGCTGCTCCTGTTCGTTATCGGGACGGCCGTGTGGGGCTTTATGGACGGCCGGGCCGACGCCACGGCCAATCGGGATCCGGATCGCCGGCAGGACCTGGCGATGACCTGGCTGCTGGCCGGCCTGGTCGCCGGGGTCGTCAGCGGGGCCGTCTCCTGGCTCATCGGGCTGTTCTACAAGGGCCTGTACACCGGGGGCCTGCTCAACGAGCTGACGACGTTCGCGGCGTTCACTGCGCTCGTCGTGTTCCTGTCCGGCATCGTCGGGGTGACGATCGGCCGCTGGCGCGTGGACCGGCAATACGAGAAAGAGCCGGAGAGACACCACGGCCTCGCCGCCAAGGAACGGGACTCCGACACCGACGTGTTCTCTGCCGTCCGCGCCGACGAGGCGCCGACGGGCGAGATACCGGCGCAGGCCCAGACCGAGGAGCGGACCGCGGCGGTGGCCACCGCCGAGCGCGACGCCCCGACCGAATCGATCCCGACGGCCGGGCGCGAAGCGCCCACCGAGACGATTCCGACGGCCGGCGATGACGCGAAGACCGAGACGATCCGCACCGATCCGAGGCACGCTAAGCCGGGGTCGGAAAAGGAATAGCGCTCAGTCGTTCGCCAGGTAGCGCAGGGCGAGCAGGTAGCCCTGGACTCCCAGGCCGACGATCACTCCGGTCGCGACCGGGCTGATGTAGGAGTGGCGCCGGAACTCTTCGCGCGCATGCACATTGGAGATGTGCACCTCGATCAGGGGTGCGCGCAATTCGGCGCAGGCGTCGCGCAACGCCACCGACGTGTGGGTCAGCCCTCCGGCGTTGAGGATCACCGGTTCACCCGCGTCGGCGGCCAGATGGATCCAGTCCAGCAGCTGGGCTTCGTTATCGCTTTGGCGCACAACGGCTTTGAGCCCCAATTCGGCGGCTTCGCGCTCGATCAGCTCGGCCAGCTGCTCGTGGGTGGTGTCGCCGTAGACGTCGGGCTCGCGCCGGCCCAGCCGACCGAGGTTGGGACCGTTGAGGACATGCACCGTCACCGTCATGAGTTATCCAGTCCCGAGTAGGCGGTCACCAGCAGCCCCGGATCCGGCCCCACCAACCGGCCCGGCTTGGCCAGCCCGTCGAGGACCACGAACCGCAGCACGCCGGCCCGGGTTTTCTTGTCCCCGGCCATGTATTCCAGCAGCTGCGGCAGGGCATCGGCGTCGTAGCTGACCGGCAACCCGAGCGACGTCAGGATGGTGCGGTGCCGCTGCGCGGTGGCGTCGTCCAGCCGGCCGGCCAGCCGCGACAGCTCCGCGGCGAACACCAGGCCCACCGACACCGCGGCGCCGTGGCGCCACTGATAGCGCTCCCGACGCTCGATCGCATGTCCCAAAGTGTGCCCGTAGTTGAGGATTTCGCGCAGCTCCGATTCCTTCTCGTCCGCGGCGACGACCTCCGCCTTCACCGCGACGGCGCGACGGATCAGCTCGGGCAGCACGCCACCAGCCGGATCCAGCGCGGCCTGCGGGTCGGCTTCGATGAGGTCGAGGATCACCGGGTCGGCGATGAATCCCGCCTTGACCACTTCGGCCATCCCGGCGGCGATTTCGTTGTGCGGCAACGTTTCCAGCGTCGCCAGGTCAACGAGGACGGCCAGCGGCTGGTGAAACGCGCCGACGAGGTTCTTGCCCGCGTCGGTGTTGATGCCGGTCTTGCCGCCGATGGCCGCGTCGACCATGCCCAACAGCGTGGTGGGCACGTGCACGATGTCGACGCCGCGCAGCCAGGTGGCCGCCGCGAAACCGGCGACGTCGGTCGCCGCGCCGCCGCCGAGGCTGACCAGTGCGTCTTTGCGGCCGATCCCGATGCGGCCCAACACTTCCCAGATGAATCCCACGACGGGCAGGTCCTTGCCCGCCTCGGCGTCGGGGATTTCGATGCGGTGCGCGTCAACACCCTTGTCGGCCAAGTGACTTCGCATCACCTCGGCAGTCTGCGCCAGCACCGGTTGGTGCAGGATCGCGACGCGGTGCCGGTCGGAGAGCAGGTCGACCAACTCGCCCAGCAGCCCGGTGCCGATCACCACCGGGTACGGCGGGTCGACGGCCACCTGCACGGTGACCGGTTCGGGGGTGTCGGTCATGTTGCGGCCCCGCAGGAATCGGGGGCAGGGGCCTGCAGCTGCGCGACGATGTGGCGGACCACCGCGCCGGGATTGCGGCGGTTGGTGTTGACCCGGATGGTCGCGACGCGCCGGTACAACGGCACCCGCTTGGCCATCAGCGCGCGGAACTTCTCGGCGCGGTCCGGTCCGGCCAGCAATGGCCGGACCGTGGTACCGCCGGTGCGCCGCACCCCTTCCCGGGCGCTGATCTCCAGGTAGACGACGGTGTGCCCGGCGAGCGCCTCGCACACCCCCGGGCTGGTGACGGCTCCCCCACCGAGCGATAGCACGCCGTCGTGCTCGGCGAGCGCCGCACGCACCACCTCTTCCTCGACGCGGCGGAACTCCTGCTCCCCGTCGGCGGCGAAGATGTCGGCGATGGTGCGGCCGGTCCGCTGCTCGATCGCGGCGTCGGTATCGAGCAGGCCGACGCCCAGCGCCTTGGCCAGGCGCCGCCCGATGGTGGACTTGCCGGAGCCCGGCAATCCGACGAGTACCGCCTTGGGTGCCATGCAGGCCTATCCCCCTATCAGTCGAGCGTGGGCCGCGGGCGCCTCCCGGTCGGCGACGGCGCGCTGGTACGCGTCGATGTTGCGGCGGGTCTCGGTGAGCGAATCGCCGCCGAACTTCTGCAGCGCCGCGCGCGCGAGCACCAGCGCCACCATGGTCTCGACGACGACGCCGGCGGCCGGGACCGCGCACACGTCCGAGCGCTGGTGGATCGCGACGGCCTCGTCGCCAGTCGCCATGTCGACGGTGGCCAGCGCCCGCGGCACGGTGGAGATCGGCTTCATCGCGGCGCGCACCCGCAGCGGCTGCCCGTTGGTCATGCCGCCCTCGATGCCGCCGGCCCGGTTGGTTGAGCGGACCACGCCGTCGGGGCCCGGGTACATCTCGTCGTGGGCGCGGCTGCCGCGGCGGCGGGCGGTTTCGAAACCGTCGCCGATCTCGACGCCCTTGATCGCCTGGATGCCCATCACGGCGGCCGCGAGCTGGCTATCGAGCTTGTTGTCGCCGCTGGTGAACGACCCCAGCCCGACCGGCAGCCCCAGTGCCACGGCCTCCACCACGCCGCCGAGGGTGTCGCCGTCCTTCTTGGCAGCCTCGATCTCGGCGATCATCGCCTGCTCGGCGGCCTTGTCGAAGGCGCGAACCGGGCTGGCATCGATCGCGGACAGGTCTTGCGGCCCCGGCGGCGGGCCATCGTAGGGCGCCGACGGGCCGATCGCGATGACGTGCGAGAGCACCTCGACACCCAGCGCCTGACGCAGGAACGCCCGGGCGACCGTCCCCGCCGCGACGCGGGCGGCGGTCTCGCGGGCGCTGGCCCGCTCCAGCACCGGCCGGGCGTCGTCGAAGCCGTACTTGAGCATGCCGGCGTAGTCGGCGTGGCCGGGCCGCGGCCGGGTGAGCGGTTCGTTGCGGGCGCTGTTTTCCAGTTCCGCCGGGTCGACGGGGTCGGTGGCCATCACGGTTTCCCACTTCGGCCATTCGGTGTTGCCGATCTCGATGGCGATGGGGCCGCCCAGGGTCACGCCGTGGCGTATCCCGGACAGGATGGTCACCTCGTCGCGCTCGAACTTCATCCGTGCGCCGCGGCCGTAGCCCAGCCGGCGGCGGGCCAGCTGGTCGCCGATTTCGGTGGACGTCACTTCGACGCCGGCGACCATGCCTTCCACCACGGCCACCAGCGCGCGGCCATGCGATTCCCCGGCGGTGATCCAGCGCAACACGCGTCCATCTTCCCATGTGGGACCGCGCGGACTTAAATCCGCGCGGCGCGTCGAAACTCACAGCAGGACCAGCGATACCGCGCCGGCGGTGGCCACGCACATGCCCGGGCCGTGCGGAACCGTGCGCGTCCCGCGCAGCAACCCCCACAGCGCGGTGAGCAGCGGCGCGGCCAGCGCCGCGACAAACCACACCCCCGCGCCGAAGCACCCGGTCAACCCGCCGACGCCGATCGCCAGCTTGACGTCGCCGGCCCCCATTCCGGCCGGGGCCACCAGGTGCACCAGGAGATACAGCCCGGCCAGCGTCGCGGCCCCGGCCGCCGCGGGCAGCCCGCGCCCCGCGACGGCGGCGGCCAGCAGGATCGCACCGGCCCCGGGCATGGTCAGCAGGTTCGGTAACCGGCGCTCGCGGACGTCGTAGCAGCTCAACACCACCAGCCAGGCCAGCACCAGGGCAGCCGTCGCGATCCGCATGCGCGGCAGGCTATTCCAGCGCCTCCGCGGCGCAAGTCATCGCCTCGCGCGGCGCGGGCAGCCCGGTGAACTGCTCGACCTGCGCGAACGCCTGATGCAGCAGCATCGGCAACCCGCTGATCACCCGGCCCCCGGCGGCGGCCACCGCGGCGGCCAGCGGCGTGGGCCACGGGTCGTAGACGGCGTCCAGCAGCACCGGGATCGGGGCGAACGTGTCGGCGTAGCGCGCGGCCACGTCGGCGGGGATCGTGCTGACCAGCACCTCCGCGGCGGCCACCTCGTCGGCCAGCGCTTGAACATCCGGGCCGTCCAGCCCGCAGAACCGCGTCGCCACGCCGACCGTGGCGCCCAACTCCACCAGCCGCGCCGCCTTTTCCGGATCGCGCGCGACGACGGTGATGCCGGGCACGCCGAGTTCGGCCAGCCCCACGACGGCCGCCGGCGCGGTGCCGCCCGATCCACAGACCAGAGCCCATCCCGAGGCCGAGCCGACCGCCCCGCTGACGCCGTCGATGTCGGTGTTGTCCGCCCGCCAGCCCCGCGGCGTGCGGACCAGCGTGTTGGCCGAACCGACGAGGGCCGCGCGGTCGGTGTGCTCGTCGGCGAAGCGCAGCGCGGCGAACTTGCCCGGCATGGTCACCGACACGCCGACCCACTCGGGCCCCAGCCCGCCGACCACACCCGGCAGCTCCTCGGCGCCGCACTCGATGCGCTCATAGGTCCACCCGTCGAGGCCCAGCGCGCGGTACGCGGCCAGGTGCAGTTGCGGGGACTTCGAATGCGCGACCGGCGAGCCGAGGACGGCCGCCTTTCTCGGGCCCGGGCTAGCGGGGCGTGCTGTCGAGGACACCGTTGTGCTTAGCCAGCTCGATGTTGGCCAAATGCTGCTTGTAGTCCCTGGTGAACAGGGTCGTGCCCTGGGCGTCGATGGTGACGAAATACAGCCAGTCCCCCGGCTCGGGATGTTCGGCGGCGCGCAGCGCGTCGACCCCGGGCGAGCAGATCGCGGTGGCGGGCAGGCCCTGGGACACGTAGGTGTTCCACGGCGTCTTCTGGGCGCGGTCGGCGTCGCTGGTGGCCACCTCGCGGCGGTCCAGCGGATAGTTCACCGTCGAATCGAATTCCAGCGTGTGGTGTGCGTTCAGCCGGTTGTAGATGACCTGGGCCACCTTCGGGAAGTCCTGCGAGTTGGCTTCCTGCTGCACCAGCGACGCCACCACCAGGATGTCGTAGGGCGACAGGTGCATGGCCTGGGCGGTGTCCACCAACCCGGATTTCGTGTACTCCACGGCCCCGGCGCTGATCAGTTCCCCGAGGATGTTCTCGGCCGACGCCGAGGGATCGACATTGAACGTTCCGGGCGCGATGAGGCCCTCTAGCCGGCGATGGTCGTTGCCCAGCTCGGTGACCGGCTCGACCGCCCAGGCCGGTACCGACAACACGCCGGGAGCGCTGTTGCCCGCCGCGGCGCGCAGGGCGTCGACCGACACGCAGCGCTTGGTGCCGTCGAGATCCACACAGGTGGCGCGGGAGATCAGCGTCAGGATTCCCGGCGTCACCACGTTGGTCTTCATGTCGGTCGTGTCGTCGAGCTGGCGTCCTTCCGGGATCACCAGCTTTCCGACCCGGCTGGTCGGATCGGCCAGCCGTGCCACGGCATTGGACGCCGGGATCTCGGTGCGCATCCGGTAGAAGCCCGGCTGGATGGAAGTGATCTTGGAGTTGCCGTGCGCGGCATTGACGAACGCCCGCACGGTGGCGACCACGCCCTGGTTGTGCAGCGTCTCACCGACCGCGGTGGTCGAGTCGCCGTCTTGGATCTGAATCACGATGTCGTGCTTGCCATTACCGGTGTAGTCGTCGCCGGCCCCGAACACCGCGTGCCAGAGCCTCGAGCCCAGGAGCACGGCCAGCACCACGACGAGGACCAGCGCGCCGGCGGCGATTCGGCCGGCGTAGCGTCGCCGCTTACGCCCCCGCTCGGCCCGGTTGCGGGCCACCCGGCTCGCCCGGCGCCGGGGCGGCCCGACCGCTTCGGGCTCGGCGCGCTCACGCCGCACGCTGTCAACCATCGGTGGCATCCCCCGCCGCGGAATCGGCCCCGGCCATCGTCGCCCGGCGCTGATCGAGCCAGCCCTGCAGGATCGCCACGGCCGCGGCCTGGTCGATCACCGACCGCTGCTCCTTGGCCCGCATCCCCGCCTCGCGCAGCGATCGCTGCGCGCTGACCGTGGTGAGCCGCTCGTCGGCCAACACCACCGGTATCGGGGCGATCCGCTGTGCCAACTCGTCAGCCAGGTCGAGGGCGTCTTGCGCCGACGGCCCGATGCGGTCGGCCAGGGTGCGCGGCAGCCCGACGATCACCTCGACGGCCTCCAGCTCGGCGGCCAGCTCGGCCAGCCGGCGCAGGTGCTTGCCGGAGCGCTCGCGGCGCACGGTTTCCACCGGGGTGGCCAGGATCCCGTCGGGGTCGCTGGATGCGACGCCGATGCGCACCTTGCCGACGTCGATGCCGAGGCGCCGTCCCCGCTGCCGGTCAACCACTCAACCGACCCGCGCTATCGCGGCGATCTGAGAGCGCACCGCCTCAATCGCCGCGTCGATGCCGGTCGGATTCTTACCCGAGCCCTGCGCCAGGTCGGCCTTGCCGCCGCCGCGGCCGTCCACTGCGGTGGCGAGCTGCTTGACCAGGTCGTTGGCCCGAAGCCCCAGATCCTGGGCGGCGGGATTGGCGGCCACCGCATACGGCACCGTGTCGCCCTCGCCCTCGGCGATCAGGGCGACCACGGCGGGCTCGCTGCCCAGCTTGCCGCGGATGTCGCCGACGAGGGAGCGCAGGTCGGCCGCCGTCATTCCGACCGACATCCGCTGCGCCACCACACGAACGTTACCGATCCGCTCCGCGCCCGCGGCGGCGTTGGTCGCGGCGGCGCGCGCGCCCGCCATCCTCGCGCGCTCGAGTTCCTTCTCCGCGGCCTTGAGCCGCTCCACGAGGTTGGCCACCCGGGCGGGCACCTCTTCGGAGGGCACCTTCAGCGACGACGCCAGCCCGGCCATCAGCGCCCGTTCCTTGGCCAGGTGGCGGAACGAGTCGAGCCCGACGTAGGCCTCTACCCGGCGGACCCCGGAACCGACCGAGGCTTCGCCCAGGATGGTCACCGGGCCGATCTGCGCGGAGTTGTGCACGTGGGTGCCGCCGCACAGCTCCAGCGAAAACGGCCCGCCGATCTCCACCACCCGCACTTCGTCGGGATAGCTCTCGCCGAACAGCGCGATCGCTCCCATCGCCTTGGCCCTGTCGAGCTGCTCGGTGAAGGTGTGCACCTCGAAGTCGGCCTGCACCGCCTCGTTGGTCACCTCTTCGATCTGGGTGCGCTGTTCGTCGGAAAGCGGTCCCTGCCAATTGAAGTCGAAGCGCAGGTAGCCCGGACGGTTCAGCGAGCCTGCCTGAACGGCGTTGGGCCCCAGCACTTGTCGCAGCGCGGCGTGCACCATGTGGGTACCCGAGTGCCCCTGGGTGGCACCGCGGCGCCACCCGGGGTTCACCGCCGCGACGACTGTGTCGCCCTCGACGAATTCCCCGGATTCGACGTTAACCCGGTGTACCCACAGGGTTTTCGCGATCTTCTGCACGTCGGTGACCGCCGCGCGGGCGGACTCGTTGGCGCCGGTCCCGCTGATGGTGCCCTCGTCGGCGATCTGGCCGCCCGACTCGGCGTAGAGCGGGGTGCGGTCCAGCACCAGCTCGACGCGATCCGCCCCATCGGTACCGTGCGCTACCACCGGGACCCGCTTGCCGTCGGAAAAGATGCCCAGAATCCTTGCCTCGGAAGTCAACTCGTCGAACCCGGTGAACTCGGTGGGCCCGGCGTCGACCAGCTCGCGGTACGCGCTCAGGTCGGCGTGCGCATGCTTGCGCGCAGCCGCATCGGCCTTGGCGCGGCGCCGCTGCTCGGCCATCAGTTCGCGGAAGCCGGTCTCGTCGACGCTCAGACCAGCCTCGGCGGCCATCTCCAGGGTGAGCTCGATCGGGAAGCCGTAGGTGTCGTGCAGCGTGAAGGCGTCCGAACCGGACACCACGCCCGCGCCCGCCGCTTTGGTGGCGCCGGCCACCTCCTCGAACAGCTTGGAGCCCGAGGCAAGCGTGCGGTTGAACGCGGTCTCCTCGGCGACGGCGATGCGCCTGATCCGGTCGAAATCGGTGACCAGTTCGGGATACGACGGGCCCATCGCGTCGCGCACGGTGGCCATCAGTTCCCCGACGATCGGGCCCTCGATGCCCAGCAGCTTGGCCGAGCGGATCACCCGGCGCAGCAGCCTGCGCAGCACGTAGCCGCGTCCGTCGTTGCCGGGGCTCACCCCGTCGCCGATCAGGATCGCGGCGGTGCGGCTGTGGTCGGCGATGATGCGGTACCGCACGTCGTCGTCGTGGTTGCCGACGTCATACCCGCGCGGGGCGCGCGCCGCGACGGTATCGATGACCGGCCGCAGCAGGTCGGTTTCGTAGACGTTGTGCACACCCTGCAGCACGAAGGCCACCCGCTCGACGCCCATGCCGGTGTCGATGTTCTTGCGGGGCAACGGCCCCAGGATTTCGAAGTCGGTTTTGCCCGTGCCCTCGCCGCGTTCGCTCTGCATGAACACCAGGTTCCACAGCTCGACGTAACGGTCCTCGTTGGCGATCGGGCCGCCCTCGACACCGAACTCCGGCCCGCGGTCGTAGTAGATCTCCGACGACGGCCCGCACGGCCCGGGGATCCCCATCGACCAGTAGTTGTCGGCCATGCCGCGGCGCTGGATGCGGTCCTCGGGAAGGCCGGCGATCTCCCGCCACAGGCCAGCCGCCTCGTCGTCGTCCAAATACACTGTGGCCCAGAGTCTTTCGGGGTCCAGCCCGTATCCCCCGTGGGCGACGGGGTTTGTCAGCAGGGACCAGGCCAGCTCGATGGCCTCGCGCTTGAAGTAATCGCCGAACGAGAAGTTGCCGGCCATCTGGAAGAAGGTGTTGTGCCGGGTGGTGATGCCCACCTCGTCGATATCCGGAGTGCGGATGCACTTCTGGATGCTGGTGGCCGTGGCGTACGGCGGGGTGCGCTGCCCCAGAAAGAACGGCACGAACTGGACCATGCCGGCGTTGACGAACAGCAGGTTGGGGTCGTCGAGGATCACCGATGCGCTCGGCACCTCGGTGTGACCCGCCTTCACGAAATGATCGAGGAACCTCTTCCTGATCTCGTGTGTCTGCACTTACGTTCGCTTCTTTCCGTGTCGCGTTGATTTTGCGGTGACTTTATTGACGTCGATTCCCAGCCTATTCGCCCGGATTGAAAGGCTGCTGCCTGGTGGCTAGCCCTCCAGAAAGCTCAACCGCACCGACCGCCGCGGATTGTCCCGGTTGAGGTCCACCAGCACGATGCTTTGCCACGTGCCCAGTAGCGGTTCACCGGCGGAGACCGGCACCGTCACCGACGGCGTGACGAGCGCGGGCAGCACGTGGTCGGCGCCGTGGCCTTCGGAGCCGTGCGCGTGGCGGTAGCGGTCGTCGCGCGGCAGCAGCCGTTCGAGCGTGTCGACCAGGTCGTCGTCGGAGCCGGCGCCGGTCTCGATGATCGCGACCCCGGCCGTCGCGTGCGGGACGAACACGTTGCACAGCCCGTCGCCACAGCTGAAGCAGAACCTGCGAACCGCGTCGGTGAGATCAACGATGCGGCGACGCGCGGTGTCCACATTCAGCACATCCGTATGCACCCGGTCCAGCCTACGGGCGGGCGCCTGCGAGCGGCCAATCGATTGTGAGTGCTGCCACACCATTGCGGGTGCTCACCGGCAGGAGGAAGGTAGTGCGTGGACCGGTGGCGCCACCGGGGCGCTGCCCCGAGTAAGAGGGGGTGGATCGTGTACGCACGCTCTACCACAATCCAGGCGCAACCCTCGTCCATCGACGCCGGAATTGCGCATGTTCGCGATGAGGTGATGCCCGCGCTGCAAGGTATGCCGGGATGCGTTGGCGTATCCCTTTTGGTCGATCGCCGCTCGGGCCGGTGCATCGCCACCAGCGCCTGGGAGAGTGACGAGGCCTTGCGCGGCAGCGCGGACCACGTGACGCCGATCCGCGATCGGGCCGCGGAAATGTTCGGGGGCACGGCAGATGTCGAGCAGTGGGAGATCGCCGTGCTGCATCGCGACCACCGCGCGCCCGAGGGTGCGGGCGTGCGGGCGACGTGGGTCAAGGTGCCGGCGGACCAAATGGACCAGGGCATCGAGTACTACAAGTCGTCCGTGTTACCACAGCTCGAGAGCCTCGACGGGTTCTGCAGCGCGAGCCTGCTGATCGACCGCGAGTCCGGACGCGGCGTGTCCTCCGCGACGTTCGACAGCGTCGACGCGATGGAGCGGAACCGCGACCAGGCAACCGAACTGAAGAACTCGTCGATGCAAGAAGTGAGCGGCGAGGAACTCGACGAAGGCGAGTTCGAGTTGGCGCTTGCGCACCTGCGGGTGCCCGAGCTGGTCTGATCGAGACACATTGGTAGACCGGCCGAACCGGGCATCGGCCGGTCGCCAGCCTGCGCGCCTCGCGCGCCCATTGCGACCGATAACCCGTAGGAGGAAGGTATCTGGTGGGACCGGTGGCGCCACCGGGGCGCCGCCCCGACAGAGTGAGGGGTCGATCGTGTACGCACGCTCTACCACCATCCAGGCGCAACCCTTGTCGGTCGACATCGGAATTGCGCACGTTCGCGATGTCGTCACGCCCGCCCTGCAGGAGATGGACGGGTGCGTCGGAGTGTCGCTGTTGGTCGACCGCCAGTCCGGCACCTGCATCGCCACCAGCGCATGGGAATCCATCGAAGCGATGCGCGCCAGCGCCGAGGCAGTGGCGCCCATCCGTGACCGCGCCGCGCTGATGTTCGACGGCAGCGCGCGCGTCGAAGAATGGGACATCGCGCTGGTGCACCGCGACCACCCATCCCGCGAAGGAGCATGCGTGCGGGCCACCTGGCTCAAGGTGGTGCCGGATCAGCTCACCCGTTCGCTGGACTTCTACCGCACGGCCGTCCTTCCGGAGATGGAGAACCTGGACGGCTTCTGCAGCGCCAGCCTGATGGTCGACCACCCGGCCTCCCGGCGGGCGGTGTCGTGCTCGACGTTCGACAGCCTGGAATCGATGGCCCGCAACCGCGACCGCGCGACCGAGCTGCGCAGCAGGCGAGTGCGCGAGCTGGGCGCCGAGGTGATCGACGTCGTCGAGTTCGAGCTGGCGATCGCCGGCCTGCGAGTGCCCGAGCTGGCGTAGCTAGGGCAGCGCGTCCCCGGGGAATCCGCGGCAGGCGTGCACCTCGTAGGTGAAGATGCCGGCCGCCACGCCCGGGTCGCCGTCCATGATCGCCGCGGTCTCGTCGATGGTCGCCGCGAACACCCCGACGCCGCACACATCGGACCCGTCGGTGACCGGCAGCACCACCGGCAGCACACCGTCGTCGCGCAGGGCGAAGTTGCGCCGCCCGTGCTCCCAGACGATGCCCGGCGCCGTGTCGTCGCCGAAGTTGGGGCCCCGCTTGAGGATGACGACGCTGTATTCCTTCGCGGTGGGCAGCAGCCGGCCCATCTCCTGGTCGGTGAACGTCCTCATGGCCTCTTCTTACGGATGATCGCCCGCAGCCGGTCCAGTCGGCCGGCCATCTCCCGCTCGCCGCCGCGACCGGTGGGCCGATAGTAGTCGACATCCACCAGCTCGTCGGGCGGATATTGTTGTGCGACAACGCCGTCCGGGTCGTCATGCGAATATTTGTAGCCCTGTGCGTTGCCCAGTGCCGCCGCGCCGGAGTAGTGCCCGTCGCGCAGATGTGCCGGCACCAGGCCGGCCTTGCCCGCCCTGACGTCGCCCATCGCCGCGGCCAGCGCGGTGGTGACCGCGTTGGACTTGGGCGCGGTGGCCAGGTGGATGGTGGCGTGCGCCAGCGTCAGCTGCGCCTCGGGCATGCCGATCAGCGCGACGGTCTGCGCGGCGGCGACCGCGGTCTGCAGCGACGTCGGGTCGGCCATGCCGATGTCCTCGCTGGCGAGGATCAGCAGCCGGCGCGCGATGAACCGGGGATCCTCCCCCGCCAGCAGCATGCGGGCCAGATAGTGCAGCGCGGCATCGACGTCGGAGCCGCGCACCGACTTGATGAACGCGCTGATGACGTCGTAGTGCTGATCGCCGTCGCGGTCGTAGCGGACCGCGGCCTTGTCGAGGGACTGCTCGATGGCCTCGACGGTGACCGGCTCCCCCTGCACCGCCTCGGCGGCGACCTCCAGCGCGGTGAGGGCGCGCCGGGCGTCGCCGGCCGCCAATTGCACGAGCAGGTCGACGGCCTCGGGCTGCACCACGACCTGCCCGCCCAGGCCGCGGGGGTCATCGATCGCCCGCTGGACCACCGTGCGGACGTCGTCGGCGCTCAGCGGCCGCAGCTGCAGGATCAGCGACCGGGACAGCAGCGGCGCCACCACCGAGAATGACGGGTTCTCCGTGGTCGCCGCCACCAGCAGCACCACCCGGTTCTCCACCGCGGAGAGCAGGGCGTCCTGCTGCGTCTTGGAGAATCGGTGCACCTCGTCGATGAACAACACGGTTTGCTCGCCGGCAAGGAGGCCCCTGCGCGCCTGATCTATGACGGCCCGGACCTCTTTGACGCCGGCCGACAATGCCGACAGCGCCTCGAACCGGCGCCCGGTCGCCTGGGAGATCAGCGCGGCCAGCGTCGTCTTTCCGCTGCCCGGCGGGCCATACAGAATGGCCGAGGCCACCCCCGAACCCTCGACCAGGCGGCGCAGGGGCGATCCGGGTGCCAGCAGGTGGTCCTGCCCCACCACCTCGTCCAGCGATGCCGGGCGCATCCGCACCGCCAGCGGCGCACCGGCGGACACGCCCACGTCGGGGTTGGCCGCCAGCGGTGCGCCGGGCAGGTCGAACAGACCGTCGGACACGGCTTTAGGCATACCACGCAGAGCGGACAACCATGCCCGCCGGCGGCGACCGCGACGCACGCCGAAAGCAATCCTCGCCCAACGGCCGCATCTTTGCTAAGTTCCCGGTTGCCAAGTTCAGTGCGCGTGCCCGTAGTGCGAATCCGACAGCTAGGACGGCAATGAGCCAGCCCCCAGAGCACCCAGGCAACCCATCCGACCCGCAGGGCGGGGGCAACCCCCCGGGCTACCCACCGCCGCCACCCAGCTACGG